>NZ_JADNOP010000001.1:0-161488 GCF_015557635.1 Fusicatenibacter saccharivorans | reverse complement strand
TTCCTCTCTGCATGAGCAGTGTGCCAACTGTCCGTAGCAGGATCAATGCAAGCCGAAGATCTTTAAGAAGGTTGCAAAAATAGTAACATCCAAAGCAGCGCATGAACGTGCGAAAATCCAACGGAATAGCAAAGAATTCAAAAATTATGCAGGGTTGCGTAATGGAGTGGAAACTGTTCCATCGAATATACGCAAGAATTACCACTTGGAAAAGATACCTCGTGGGAAACAGCGGGGCAAGTTCTTTTTCGGTTCCAAGATAGCAGCATTGAATTTCAGAAAACTCTTCAACTATGTGAAGGGTTTAGGACATTACGCTCAAAATCCGGTACTTGTATAAAATCAAGGAAGGGAATACCAGCGTATATCCGAAGAAATCCGGTATTACACTACAAAATATGAATTTTTCAAGGTGCTATAGAAATAGAGGACAAAGTTATTTATGGTTTTGACCCTAACATCATAATATAAAGCGGGGAACAAAAAGAGATGGGATGGATATGATGGATCGGATATCTGCCTACCGGGAACTGATTCGGAAAAATATTGATTACGAGAACTACCCGCCGATCTATAACAAGCAGGAAGTGGATGAACTGATTGATCTGATTGTAGAAACCCTAATGCTGCCGCCGGATGCAGGAACAATTCGGATTGGAGGAAAGGAACGTCCTGTTTCGATTGTAAAAAGCATGTTCCTGAAGCTGGATAAAGATCACATCTGTTATATCCTGAAGTGCCTGCACAATACGGAAAAGAAAAAAGAGTAAAAATGGCCGTATCAAAAAAACAGCCAGCGAAAAAAAGGCAGAAAAAGAAAAGCAGCTTGTGGATCATAGCGTTGATTGCTGTTATTTTGCTGATTCTTGTTGGAGTCGTATTTTTGGTACTGCCAAAATTTCGAAAAGAAGCTGCACCGGAAAAACCGGAAACGATCAAGGTGGAAGCTGCAGAGAAAAGCTATGCTGCCGGAAGTAGGATTTCAGAAAAAAATTTCCGCGTATACGGAATATCCGGGAAAAAGAAACAGCTTCTGGATGCAGATACATACAGCGTGTCACCGGCTAAAGTGCCGGCACATGGCCACAGTGTTACCGTAGAGGTTTCCTCCAAGGCATATCCGGATATCAAGGCAGAGATAACAGTGCTTATTGACCGTGATGAAAGTGTTAGGTATAAAATCGGCAGAGAAAATCCAGATGATGTGGAGGCTATCCTGTATTCCAACGGGGATCTAGAAATATCCGGAAAAGGAAGCGTCCGGAATTTCAAATCAGATTCTGCGCCATGGAAGAAATATTCTGTTAAACGGCTGACCTGGATTGATCCGGAGGCAGAAGTGGAAAGCATGGACTACTGGTTTACAGGAAATGACGAATACCTGGAAACATTGTGCCGCATCCCGGATACAGTGAGAAGCATGGTGGAAACATTCAAGAATGCTACGGCGATGACCAGTATGCCGGATATGTCTGGTGCGGTCCGGCTGGAAGATATTACATCCTGCGCAGAAGGGTGTATCGCACTGGAAAAGGCCATGGAACTTCCAGGAAATATAAAACAGGCAAAAAAAGCATTTTACGGTGATACGGCGCTGATCGAGGGAGCCGATACAACAGCCTGTATGCAGCTGGAGAACATGGATTCCATGTATTACGGCTGTATGGCTCTGGCATCTGTCCAGATTCCGGACAGTGCGAAAGAACTTTCGAATATCTGCAATGGCTGCGTCAACCTGAAAGAAGTACATATCCCATCGTCTGCACAGAAAATGAACAGCAGTTTTTTCGGATGTACCGCACTGGAATCCATAACCGGTGAAATCCCATCTTCCTGTACGGATAGCGGGAACCTGTTTTCCGGCTGTAAGTTCCTGAGTGGAACACTTACCGTTTCCTGTACATCCAAGACAACCCTTTCAAGCTCGTTTTCGGACGCTGCAACGGCTGGAACAGGACTTACGATCATTTTACGGTACGATGCAGAAAAATCGCAGGAAACGGCCAATACGGGCTTCTACGGGGGAACAAAAAGTGCAGATGAAATCCTGAACGCATTGAAGGCATCCATGGAAGCCGCATTCAGCAGCGGAAGCC
This sequence comes from Fusicatenibacter saccharivorans, assembly GCF_015557635.1. GTDB lineage: Bacteria > Bacillota > Clostridia > Lachnospirales > Lachnospiraceae > Fusicatenibacter > Fusicatenibacter saccharivorans. Next base: position 159,392 of record NZ_JADNOP010000001.1, on the reverse strand, counting down.
ATATTACAATAACAACAAATGCAAATAAAACAGAGGGGTGATTAGAATGTAATAAAAATGCAATATGAAAAATAGCAAAAGACTCTTGTAATTACGGAATTGGAAAGGTAATATGATAATATGATTCCAAAAAATGAAAAAGGGGGAGAAACCATATGGACATGAAAGAGCTTCGAAAAAATGCAGAAAAAGTAATAGCAGAACGTTTTCCGGACTTCAATTTTTCCACACTGGACTGGGGAGAGCTTGATCCATTCTATCTGGAGCATCCGGAAGAAATACCGATTGAGCATGAGTTTGTTGGCTACCGGCAGGATGGTGATGTAGCGGAAGATTACCAGGGAAATCTGTATCTGATTCTTTGTGATCCAGGAATCCACCCGATCGGAAGTGTATGCATGGAACAGTCCGAACTGGACGACGCCATAAAACTCGGAAAACGGGAAGATTATACCGGGGAACTTCTGGAAGAAATTCCGGAGTAAAAAGTGAAATAACAAAACAAGGAATCCCGTGTCAAACGTTGACATGGAATTCAAACAGAAAAATCGGTGTCAATGTTTGACACGGACGGAGGAAAAAGTATGAGAAAAAGAATCGCAATGGTACTTCTTGGCCTGAGCCTGGCAGTAGGTACACCGGCCGCAACAAATATGTTCCCAACAGTTTCTGCCCAGACAGTACAGGCAGCTGGAAAAACCGGATGGACGCAGGAGTCTGGAACCTGGTATTTTTATAAAGACGGTGTAAAACAGACCGGATGGCAGACCTGGGACGGAAAAAAATATTATCTGAATGCAGACGGAACCATGAAAGCAAATGAGTGGATGATTGATACGGATGGATCGGTTTACTACTTCCGCAGCTGGGGTGGAGCTTACCTGAACTGCAAGGCAAGAATCAACGGCAGAAGTTATACATTCGGTGCAGACAGTAAGGTACAGGGTTCCCAGTGGGTTGTAAAAGGTGGAAAATGGTATCTGGTAAAAGACGGAAAAATTGCAACGGGCTGGCAGACCTGGGATGGAAATAAATACTACATGAATAGTGATGGAAGTATGCGCTCCAATGAGTGGAGACTGGATGATACAGGGAAAATCCGCTATCTGTGCAGCTGGGGCGGCGCATATAAGAACAGATCTGCCAAAATCAACGGACGCTCCTACACTTTTGATGGTAATGCTAATGTAACCAACATGCAGTGGATCGTGATGGATGGACAGTGGAAACTAGCAAAAGATGGAAAAATTGCAACGGGCTGGCAGACCTGGGACAATAACCGTTACTATCTGAACGCAGACGGAACCATGAAAGCAAATGAATCTTTCACGGACGGGGGAAAAACCTATTTCTTCTGCAGCTGGGGCGGAGCTTATAAAAACTGCTGGCAGACCTGGAACGGAAAAAAATATTACCTGCATGATAACGGTGCAGCCTATCAGAATGAGTGGCTGAAAACCGGAGGAAAATGGTACTGGTTCCAGGCAGACGGCACCATGGCAGTGAACACGAGCTTTACATACAAAGATAACCTGTATTTTGTGGACGGAAACGGAGTTATGCTTTCCGGATGCTGGAAAGAAGAAAACGGAGCAAAATACTATATCCGGAGCTGGGGCGGAGCCTGCAAGGATATGCAGATGAAGATTTCCGGAAAAACATATTATTTCCGATCAGACTGCAAGATGGTAACGGACCAGACGGTAAACGGAAATTACTACGGAAAAGACGGTGCGCTTACAACAAAACCAGCAGCAAAACCGACAGAAACACCGAAACCGACAGAAACACCGAAACCGACAGAAATGCCAAAACCAACGGAGACACCAAAACCGACGGAAACGCCAAAGCCGACGGAAACGCCAAAGCCGACAGAGACACCGAAGCCAACAGAGACACCAGCAGAAACCGTTTATGCAACAAGCGTAACAATTACACCGAACAGTAATCTGGAATTAACTGAAGTTGGACAGACACTGCAGCTGGCCGCAACCGTATATCCGGAAAATGCAACCAACAAAGCGGTAAAATGGACTTCGGATGATCCAGAAGTAGCAAGCGTAGATGAAAATGGACTTGTAACCGTTCATAAAAAAAATGGTCTGCAAAAAGTTACAATTTATGCATCTGCAGAAGGTGTAGAACCGAATCAAGGATCTGTAAGTAGATATGTTGAAGTAAAAATTAATATCCCATATACCAACGAAGAGGCTCTTGGAATGACCGTTTACGATCAGGAAGTTTCCAGAAAGATTTTCGACCTGGTAAATGAAGAACGTGTCAAAGAAGGACATGCAGCTATGATTTGGGATGAAAAACATTGTTATCCGAGAAGCGTTGCCGCTGCCGGATACCACATCATGAGATCAATCACACAGCCAGGATACGGAACTTCTGATAATCTGGCCCTGCATGGTGGCAGACAGAACGGCTGCGGCGGTGGTCTGTCATATACAGATTCCGATGATCTTGCCCGCCAGATCTTCAACCTTTGGATGTCCTCTCCAGGTCATAAAGCAAACCAGATGGATGATTATAATGCATATGGAGCAATCGCTGTAATGTATGGACAACCGCAGGAGTATAACGGAAGAAAAATTGTGAATTTCTCAGCTGTATTCTCATTTGCAAATCAGGATCTTGACTTTCCAGCTACTTGGGAGAATCAAGATATGGGAATGGGCGAAGTCCTTGGTATGACAGAGAACGATTATAATTTGATCACAAACTACTTTATCCGATAAAAAAAGAATCCCCTCTCGTAGACGAATTACGAGAGGGGATTTGTATGTCGAAGAGGTAGTAAAATAGTCGATGGTATGTTATACTGAATCTAATCAGGTCAGAACGTGATAGGGATAGTCTGGTGGTTGTCTTTTCTGGAAACAGAAAGGGGGTAATGCCAATGAATACAATGGAAGTGTTGACGCTTTTACTTGTTGTTTTTGCGGCGTTATCTTACATAAACTTCCACCGCAAGTAGAAAGAAAGCTATTCCCTACCGCAAATAGGGGATAGCCTATGTCTCTTGTTGCTCTTTGTAATAATTTAGATTATTTCAGAAAGGCAACCACCGACACTGGTATATCCTTGATTGCTTCTGATTTGATTATAAGCTGCCGGACGAAAAAAGTCAAGCAGCATGGGGGATGCGCAGAGTTTTGTGTATTCCTTTTTGTTGAAAAAATAGAATATTCTGTCTGGACTTGTTGTTTTTGCTAAGAAGTCAAGGTAACGTTTATGAAGCGATATTTCAGAGACGTTACCTTTTTTATAAAAAAATCTGTGGTTTTAGACGATAAAAATGTCATCTTTTTTGAGAAAATGTCATGTTCTTATATGAAACCAAGCAATCAGTGTGCCGTTTCCTTTCTGCATGAGCAGTGTGCCAACTGTCCGTAGCAGGATCAATGCAAGCCGAAGATCTTTAAGAAGGTTGCAAAAATAGTAACATCCAAAGCAGCGCATGAACGTGCGAAAATCCAACGGAATAGCAAAGAATTCAAAAATTATGCAAGGCTGCGTAATGGAGTGGAAACTGTTCCATCGAATATACGCAAGAATTACCACTTGGAAAAGATACCTCGTGGGAAACAGCGGGGCAAGTTCTTTTTCGGTTCCAAGATAGCAGCATTGAATTTCAGAAAACTCTTTATAGAAATAGAGGACAAAGTTATTTATGGTTTTGCCCCCAACATCAAAACTATTGTAGTATAACATAGAAAGAAAAACTTACGGTAAACGACGCAGATAAATCAATTTTTATATATTGTACGAGGAGCACGAATATGGAAAAAGAAACCGTCATTTTGACTTGCAGTTCGCTGGAACGTTATGTGAAACGGGCACAGGAGAAGATGCATACCAATTATCCGATTATAGTCATTGACCGGATCTATCACGTAGAGCCGGCGACTATGAAAACGGTGATCTGGCAGGAACTGGAAAAAAGAAAAAGGAAGCCGGATACGATTCTGGCTGCCATGGGATTTTGCGGAGGAGTTTGGGACCAGGTGCGGGCACAGGTAAGGACTGTGATTCCAAGAGTAGATGATTGTGTGTCCCTGCTTTTAGCCACAGATGACCGGTACATCCCCAACCGCAAGGAGAGCGGGCATCTGTATCTTTATGAGGATGAGCCCGAAAAATTTTCTGTGTTATCACTATTGAAAGATTATCGGAAAGCATCCAAGGAATTTCAGGGACTAGATGAAGAAACGTTGTTCCACATGTGGTTTGACCAGTATTATTTTCTGGATATCATTGATACCGGGTATAATGATTGTTATGAACTTGCGTATGCGGAGCAGGCGCAGAAAAATGCAGATATGATTCATGCAGCGTTGGACTATGTGCAGGGAAGTAACCGAATCCTGGAAAAACTGGTGTCGGGAGAATGGGATGAGCAGTTTCTGGTAGCTGAACCCGGGCATTTGATCCGGCATGGGGATTTTTTCTGAGTGGAAAAGGATGTTCCAGCCCAGAGATCTGGCATTTTTGGAAGGTCTTGTACTATTTTTATGTAAAATGGAAAGATGCTGAGAAATTAGTTTGGCATTGACAGATCAGCAAATCTGTGATATTGTCCAACTATGCATAGAGCATATTTGAAAAATGCTTTTCGAAGACGCTTTAAAGCATGAATAGAAAAAAGAAAGAACATGAACGTGTAAAGGTGAGGGAATGTATCTGAAATAATTTAAGCTGGAAAACACAATTGTATTTTGGTAAGACCTGTTTGAAACGGGTTATTTTGTGTACGCTTAAATTAGATACTTAGACGATTCGTTATGTTCCGACACCAGTGCCATGCACGCTGTGTCTGTTTAGGATGCGGGTCTGTTTTGCGTACGCAAAGCGGGCTCGCTTTTTAAATACTCTAGGCAGAATTTTTTATGCCGTGAGAAAAAGAAAAACAGGCAGAAGGGAGTTTTTATGGCACAGATCAATGTCAGTAATCTAACCTTTGGGTATGAAGGAAGTTATGATACAATCTTTGAAAATGTATCGTTTTCAATCGACACCAGCTGGAAGCTTGGTTTTGTGGGAAGAAACGGAAAGGGAAAGACAACGTTTCTTCAGTTACTCCTGGGAAAATACGAATACCAGGGAGCGATCACCCGATCGGTTGTCTTCGATTATTTTCCGTATCCGGTGAAACAAAAAGATCTGGAACGGACAGCAGCGGAGCTGATGGAAGACTGGAAAGCGGGAGTAGAGAGCTGGAGAGTTCTTTGTGAATTGGAAAAAGTGGATATGGACGCAGAACTTTTGTACAGACCATTTGGTACGTTAAGCTTTGGGGAGCGGACCAGGGTTATGCTTGCAGTCCTTTTTTCCGGTGAAAATGATTTTCTGCTGATCGATGAACCCACCAACCATTTGGATCAGGACGCCAGAGAGATTATCAAAAAATATCTGGCGTCAAAAAAAGGATTTATTCTGGTATCCCACGACAGGGATCTGCTGGATGCCTGCATCGATCATGTGCTGGTTTTAAACCGGGCCTCGATCGAAGTACAGAGCGGCAATTTTTCCAGCTGGTGGGAAAACAAGGAAAAAGCAGATCATTTTGCCAGAATGGAACATGAAAAACGTGTAAAAGAAATTGGAAAACTAAAGGCAGCCGCCGACTGTTCTTCGCGCTGGGCAGAAAAAAATGAAAATACCAAGATTGGATATGATCCAGCCAAAGAACATGACAGATCGATATCGACACGATCGTATATCGGAGCAAAGACGAAGAAAATGCAGTCGCGCGTCAAAGCGTACGAGGAGAGAATGGACCGGGAGATCGAGAAAAAGGAAGGGCTGTTAAAAGATATCGAAACGGTAAAAGATTTAAAGATTATGCCGCTTTCCCATTACAAAGAACGGCTGATCGAATGCAGGGATTTTTCCTTAAAATATCGGGATGGAAAAGAACATGTGATCACCGGATTGAATTTTGAACTGAAACAAGGAGACCGTGTTTTTCTGAAAGGAAAAAATGGCTGTGGAAAATCCAGCCTGATCAAGTATATTCTGACGCAGAACCTGCAAAATTCTTCCAATGGCGGAATCGAAAAGCGGAAAATTACGATGTCCGGATGCGAAAATCTTTCCGGCGAAAATATAATGGCAACGGGTACCTGTTCGATTGCCTCAAATCTCGTTATTTCCTATATCAACCAGGATACCTCGCATCTGTCCGGAACACTGAAAGAATTTGCCAAAAAGCAGGAAATTGATGAGCCAATGCTCCTTTCCATGTTGCGCAGCCTGGATCTGGACAGAGAACAGTTTGTAAAAAACATGGAGGAATTTTCCGAGGGACAGAAGAAAAAAGTATTGATTGCTGCCAGCCTTTTAACACCTGCGTATCTCTATCTGTGGGATGAACCGCTGAATTATATTGATGTATTTTCACGGATGCAGATTGAGAAACTGATTGCGCAGTTCCAGCCAACGATGCTGATCGTGGAGCATGATGCAAGGTTTGCCAAAAAGCTGGCAACGAAAGTGGTAGAGCTTTGACCAGAAGAATAAACGGAAAGGTTATGACTGAAAAAAAACGAGACTTCTTATGGAGGTCTCGTTTTGCTATGATTAAAAATAGTAAAAAAAGGAGGAATTCACATTATGACAAAAAGAAAAATAATGCTGATTACGGTTTGCTTTGCTATTTTTGCTATATCGCTTCTGCTATCCAGACAGTTTTTTAAAAGCGCTGGAAAAAGGAATATGGATGTTCCGGCAGCGGGATCTGAACAGATAGAGGATTCAAAGGATACAGAAGAAATGACAGAGCTGGAAGAAACAGAAAGAACAGCAGCATCAGAAGGGGCAGCAGAACCGGAAAAAGTGGAAAATGTTACCATAGGAAGTGAGAAATACCGGGGATTTATCCTGGATTGTGTCCTGCATTCGGAGCAGGAGGGGGATATTCATTATAATGTATATATTCCGGATTCTTATGACGGAACAAAAGAATATGCATTATATGTAACACTGCCCGGCTATCAGGGACTGTACTTTCAAGGTGTGGGGGAAAATATCAGGACAGAGGATTTTGGTTTTGAGGCACAAAAATACAATTCGGAGATAATTATCGTAGCACCGCAGTTAAATGACTGGGGTGAGACATCCGCGGATCAGGCAATCGAGCTGACGTAGTATCTTCTTGAGAATTATAAGATCAATCCGGAAAAGTATATAGTAACGGCTATTCCGGCGGAGGAGAAACGCTGGCGCTGATCCTGGGAAAAAAGCCGGAACTGTTTACTGCAGCGCTCATGTGCAGCTCCAAATGGGATGGAGTATATGAACCGGTGACAGAGGCAAAAACACCGGTCTATTTTGTGATTGGCGAAAGTGATGAATATTATGGATCAGAACCGTTTAAAGAAGCGTATCAGATTTTATATGAGCTGTATGCAGAGCAGGGTTTAGCAAAATCCGAAATAGACAATTTGCTGGTACTGGATATAAAAGAGAAAAATTACTTTGCAGGAACGAAAGTGACTTATCAGCACGGAGGCGGTTATCTGTTCTGTCGGGATGAAAAAATTATGGGATGGCTGTTTGGACATTAAGAGTCATGGAAAAATATATTGCAAAATTCCAAAGAAGTCTATAGTATGATAGTAGAGCGCGTTTGAAAAATCATTTCCGCATTCTGTGCGTTCCATTTTGCGGTATGTTTCACTCTTTTGCCGGCATGATGGCAGCAAAAAGATAAAATAAAAAAGGAGTCGACATGGAAAGAAAAAATCGTGGCATCTTAAAAAAACAAGTTATTTTTGTATCTGACAGAATTTTTTTCCGGAATGTCTGTGATGGCGGTAGAACTTGGTGCGAGCAGGCTGCTTGCCCCGTATTTTAGTTCTTCACAGATTGTATGGACGATCATCATCGGAACCATCATGATTGCTATGGCACTGGGAAATATCTATGGAGGCAGAACGGCGGACAAGTCGCCCAATCCGGACAAGCTCTATGGACGTATCATCGTAGCTGCTTTATGGATTGCGTTAATTCCCGTGGTCGGAAAATATATCATTGTTGGCATTTCTGCGGTTCTGATTTTTTCCGTAAATAACAATTTTCTGATCCTGGCTGCGTTTGTGGCCTGTATGGTAATTTTTGTGTTCCCGTTATTTTTACTGGGTACGGTAACTCCGTCGCTGGTCAAATATTCGGTGAGCAATCTGGATGATAACGGAAAAACGGTGGGAACACTGGGAGCATTCAATACGATCGGCAGCATTATTGGTACCTTTGTGCCGACGTTTGTTACGATCCCTGCGGTTGGAACATCGATCACTTTTCTGATCTTTGCGGGAATTTTACTTGCGTTATCCATCGTGTATTTTGTGATGGAAAAAGCAGGGAAAAAGAAAGTGATTGCATCGGTACTTATTTTCGCGTTCTGCTGTGGAACAGGTTATTCCGATTCCTTCGCATTCTGGGAAAACAACCTGACATATGAGGGAGAGTCTGTATACAACTATCTTCAGGTGTACGAAAATGATGAGAGAGTAGCATTGTCTACCAATGTTCTGTTTGGCGTACAGTCTGTCTATATGAAGCAGGATGAACTGACCGGAATGTACTATGATTATGCGATGGCGGCGCCGCTTATGCTCAAAGACAAGCCGACAGATCAGATGGATGTGCTGATCCTTGGCATGGGTACGGGAACCTACGCCACACAGTGCAGGAAATATTTTGGGGACATGAATATCGAAGGCGTAGAAATTGATGAGAAGATCACGGATCTCTCTCGGAAATATTTCTCACTCTCAGAGGATGTTCCGGTGACTACTTACGATGGAAGAGCGTTTTTAAACGCCTCGCAGAAAGCATATGATGTGATTATGGTTGATGCATATCAGGACATCACAATTCCATTCCAGATGTCCTCGAAAGAGTTCTTTGCGCTGGTGAAATCGCATCTGAAGGACGATGGCGTCATGGTGGTAAATATGAATATGCGAGGAACGAAAGAGGGAAACATCAATCAGTACCTTTCAGATACGATTGGAAGTGTCTTTACTACCGAGGTTATCGTCGATGTGGCGGGATCATCCAACCGGGAACTCTTTGCGTCGGACGATCCGGACATCGGAAAGAATCTGACGAAGCATACAGGCGAACTTACAAATGCAAATCTGAAAAATATGATGCAGGAAGTTGCTTCAAATCTTACAGAATATCAAAAAGGAAATTATATCCTCACAGATGACCAGGCGCCGGTGGAACTGCTTGGCATGCAGGTGATCGATGAATTGATTAAAGATGAGGTCCAATACTATAAAGATATCTATAAAGAACGGGGAATCAAAGGGTTGATGGAGTCTCTCTGATATTTGGGCGCAACATGGAAAAGCGTAAATCATGAAAATCTGGCTTGCGCTTACAAATGGGATTTCGATTTTGGTTATGAGCAAGTAGCGAAAGCGGATTGCGAATATCCGCTTGACTAAAGGAAGAAAGGGAAGGTAAATATAATGAAATTACAATCTATTTTTGACCAGACAGATTTTGTGCATGCAAGCGGCACAAAAGAAGAATTGCAGGTTGCAAATTATTTAAAGGAGCAGTGCGAGACATTAGGAGTCCCGGCAGAACTGGAAAGTTTCCGCGTTGCAATGGGCGAAATCGAAGAGGCACATTTGTATGCAGACGGGATGGGAATTCCATGCAAAGCGCTCACATGCTGCGGAAGCGGAAGCGTGGAAGGCGAACTCTACTATATGCCGGGAACCGATCCGGTTTCCGTTGCCGGTGCAAAAGATAAAATTGTGCTGATGGATACGCAGGGAATCGGATTTTTTGCGTACCAGGATTTGATGAAAGCAGGCGCGAAAGCGATTCTGTTCCAATATGGAAACAGCTATTACCCACATACAGACATTGATCAGAGAGATCTTCGGGAAGCCGTTGTCGGAGAGGAAAAGAAAGTGCTCTGCGCTATGATTCACTCCGCACAGGCAGTAGAACTTGTGAAAAATAAAGTAAAACAGATCCGTCTGGAAATCCGGCAGAAGGAATACGATGGAGAATCCCATAATGTGATTGCAGAATTGCCGGGAAAAAGAGAAGAATGGATCGTTTTAAGCGCGCATTATGATACGACATCGCTTTCGCATGGTGCATATGACAACATGAGCGGATGCGCAGGGCTTCTTGGAATCATGGAGCAGATGAAAGGGAAAGAGCTGAATTATGGTCTTCGGTTTGTATTCTGCGGAAGCGAAGAAAGAGGACTTTTAGGATCAAAAGCGTATGTCAGAGATCATGAAAAAGAACTGAGACAAACAGTACTGAACATCAATCTGGACATGATCGGAACGTATATGGGAAAATTTATCGCCTGTGTATCGGCAGAAGAAAAGCTTACCCATTACATCAGCTATATGGCTGCAGAAGTTGGATTTCCAATTGCGGCAGAAAACGGCGTCTATTCCAGTGATTCCACACCATTTGCCGATCATGGGGTTCCGGCTGTTTCGTTTGCGCGTATTGCCAACGGAAATGTCGCCCCGATTCACTGCCGCTACGATGTCAAAGATGTGATGTCGATGGAGCAGCTGCAAAAAGATATTGATTTCCTGACAGTATTTACCGGAAGATTCGCAAACGCAGCGGTCTGCCCGGTGGCAAGAGAAATACCGGAAACGATTCGGAAACAATTGGATGAATATTTGTTTCGCAAGAGAAAAGAAGCCTGATATACTTCGATCACGGATATGAGCAGCGAGACGAATTGCAAATAGGAAAAAGAACGACAGTGGCAGGAGAGAGAAACCATGAAAAAAATAGAACTGGTAGAAATCAGGCAGGTAAACGATGCCCTTGCAGAAATGGTTGCGCTGTTTCGAGTAGAACTGCGTTCCTATAAAGGAATTGCATCAAAACCGAACGTGGAAGACGGACGGGAAGAAATGAAGGAATACCTTTTAGCAGGATTTCCAGTGTTTGCCGCTACGGTGCATGGCGAATACGCAGGTTATGTTGTCTGTCGTATTGAGAGCGAGGTGGTGTGGGTGGAATCCATCTTTGTCAGAGAAGAGTACCGCCGGCAGGGAGTCGCTGCCGCACTGCATGGCAAGGCAGAAGAAATTGCAGCTTCTTATGGAAACGATACGGTTTACAACTATGTCCATCCCAATAACCACAGGATGATTGAATTTTTGAGAAAGCGTGGTTACACCGTTCTGAATCTAATTGAGATCCGTAAACCGTATCAGAATGAAAAACTGACGCAGACGATTACGGTTGGGGAACATGAATTTGATTATTGAGGGAGTCATTTTCATCCCACAATTCCAGAAAAGCCCGAAGTTCAGACGGAAGGCGCCCCTTGCGCCAGGCAAGCAGGATTTCGGTTGTAAGGTCTGCATCTGTGATGGTGCAGGCCTTTAATTTATGGGAAAGATTCAGCATGGAGGCCGGCAGAAGAGCGATGCCAAGGCCTTTTTCTGCCATTGTCATTGCCGTGCGGGCGTCCTCGCAGGTGAGATAGATATCGCAGAACAGACCTGCCTGCTCGAAAGCGGAGAGCATGTATTTCCGGTAGCGGTTCGACAGAATCAGCGGCTGCTCGGCAAGTTCTGTAAGCGAAAGGGTTTCACGCCCGGCAAAAAGCGGGTGAGAAGGGAGTGCCATGGCGGTGATGCTCTCTTTTAAAAGGGTCTTCGTCTCGCAGCCATTTAAAACGATTGGCGTGCGGAGCGTGGTGAGATCCACCATGTGATTTTCGAGCTGGTCTTTTAAAGCAAAGGTAGAACCTTCGTGGACATCGAAATGGATGTGCGGGTATTTCCAGGAAAATCGCAGGAGATAGTCGGCGAGCAGTGAAACGGTGGATGGCGTCATGCCGATGTGGAGTGTCGCAGACTGACTGGATTTTACGACTTCGCGCCTGGTGAGATCCGCAAACATCAGAAGCGTTCCTGCCTGTTCATACAGTGTTTTTCCTGCCTCGGTCAGAGTGATTTTCTTCGTGCCGCGGATGAGAAGAGGAACCTGAAGCTCTTCCTCCAGCATTTTGATCTGATAACTTAACGGCGGCTGTGTCATATGCAGCACCCGTGCCGCCCCGCTGATGGTTCCCGCATCCACGATGGCGCGGAAGTATTCGAGTTGTCGAAGTTCCATAAAAATCCTCCTGAAAAAAATATATAAAAATTATTTAATTTCAATATAAAAACAATAATTTACATATAGAATACGCCATGCTATACTGAAAAGCAAGTGAAAAAGAAGGGAATGAGGGAACAAATGAAACGAATTGATTTCGAACATGGAACCGTAACCGGAAACATCCTCGGGGCAGCGCTCCCGATGCTGGTTGCTCAGATTTTGAGTCTGCTGTACAATATTGTAGACCGCGTCTACATCGCGCGGATCCCGGAGGTAGGAACGGCGGCACTCGGTGCAGTCGGTCTGTGTTTTCCGCTGATCGTTATCATCACAGCATTCAGCAACTTGTTTGGAAGCGGCGGCGCTCCGCTGTTTTCGATTGAGCGTGGAAAGAATGATCAAAAAAAGGCGGAACGTATTATGAATACGTCGTATTCCATGGTATGTGTCTGTGCTGTCATACTGATGGTGATCGGCTTTTTGTTTGCCCGTCCACTGCTGTCGCTGTTCGGTGCATCGGCAGATGCGATGGTATACGCGTATCCTTATATGATGATTTATCTGATCGGAACTTTGCCGTCGATGGTGGCAACCGGCATGAACCCGTTCATCAACGCGCAGGGCTACTCGACCGTTGGCATGCTTTCCGTCACGATCGGAGCGGTCGCAAACCTGCTGCTTGACCCGCTGTTTATCTTTGTATTTGGCTTTGGTGTGCAGGGGGCTGCGATTGCAACTGTGATTTCCCAGACACTTTCCGCAGTGTTCGTTCTGTATTTCCTGACCCGAAAATCGGAACTGAAAGTGCGCTTTGTGCGGAAAGATGAAATTTCTGAGTGTGCAGGCTATGCGAAAAATATTGTCAGCCTCGGTACCGCGGGATTTATCATGCAGCTGACCAACAGCCTTGTCACGATCTGCTGCAACAACGTACTCTCTGTGACCGGCGGTGATATTTACATCTCTGTTATGACGATTGTATCGAGCGTGCGTCAGCTCGTCGAGACACCGATCTATGCAATGAATGAGGGAACTTCTCCGATTTTGAGCTATAATTACGGTGCACGCCGTCCGGCCCGCGTGCGCAAGGCGATGTGTGTCATGAGTGCGATGATCCTCGGCTATACCGCAGTGATGTGGAGCGTGATTGTTCTGGCGCCGCATGCGCTGATCGGTATTTTCAGTTCGGATGCGGTACTGACAGCAGATGCGGTTCCGGCTCTGAAGCAGTACTTTGCAGCATTCATTTTCATGGATCTGCAGTACATTGGACAGACCGTATTCAAATCTCTGAATAAAAAGAAACAGGCGATCTTTTTCTCTCTGCTCCGAAAAGTATTCATTGTTGTACCGCTCACCTATCTGATGCCGTACGTACTCCACATGGGAACGGACGGTGTCTTCCTTGCCGAACCGGTATCAAACGTAATCGGCGGAAGTCTCTGCTTTATCACCATGCTGATTCTGGTTCTGCCGGAATTGAAGCGAATGGAGCAGCAGAAGTAATAGTTTTGAAAAGCTTTTGAAAAAAGTACAGGAAGATATTTACCGAAATCGTTTCGGCAGATATCTTCCTGTTTTTGTTGCGATACATACGATAAAAAGGGTTAGATTCCCCTTTTTCGCTGCGCTGCATTCGAAGAGAGCTGCCGGTGGCAGTTTCTGCAGGTGAAAAAATTATAAAGTATAGCTAAAAACTATTTTGCTGTATCGAAGATAAGTATTTGATCTTTCCGGAAATTCACGCTACACTGGAAACAGCAAAAACAAAAGAACAGGAGAGGGTTTTTATGGAAGAAAACAAAATGGGAACGATCCCGGTCAGCCGTCTGGTGATTTCCATGGCGCTGCCGCTGATGCTGTCACTTCTGATTAATTCGCTTTACAACTTCGTGGATTCCGTGTTCGTTGCGCGGGTTTCTGAGGATGCACTGACGGCAATTTCCCTGGCGGCTCCGATGCAGCTCATTGTATCATCGCTCGGTCTTGGAAATGCGGTCGGCCTGAACGCCGTCATTTCCCGGGCACTTGGAGAAAAGAATCAGAAAAAGGTAAAAGATGCAGCGAGCGCCGCGCTTTTTCTTGCATTCTGCTCGTGGATTTTAAACAGTATTTTATGTATCGCATTTGCCCGGATCTATTTTGAAAGTCAGTCCGGCGGCAATGAAGCCATCGCAGCGTATGGCATCCAATACTTAAGTATCTGTATGATCGCGTCTCTCGGCCAGATGGGACAGTGGGTCTTTGACCGGTTTGTTATGGCAAGCGGAAAAGCGCACCTTTTTATTTTTACACTTTCCGCCGCATCGCTGACAAATCTGATTCTCGATCCGATCTTTATTTTCGGCTGGTTCGGCCTTCCGCGGATGGAGACGGCCGGAGCTGCGCTTGCAACCGTCATCGGTCAGTTTATGGGCTGCCTTGCCGGAATGGTAATCAATAAAAAGTGGAACCCGGAAATTCCGTTTGCTTTTACACTGAAACCGGACTGGGTGAGTGTGCGTGAGATTATAAAAGTCGGTTTTCCGTCCACGCTGGTACAGATCCTGACCTCGGTTGTCAATATGGCGATGAATGCGATTATTATTACCTTTTCTTCGACGGCAGTTGCTGCTTTTGGTGTGTGCACAAAGATTCAGAATATTACAACCGTCGGTGTTCACGGTATCACAAACGGTCTGATTCCGATTGTAGCGTACAATTACGGCGCAAAGCAAAAAGAAAGAATCCGTCAGTCGATCCGGTACGGCATTCTTTACGGCGGCGGACTGTTTCTTATCTTTTTTGCCGTGCTGGAATTCTGTCCTGGCGTTGTACTGAAACTTTTTGATGCCTCGGACAATCTGATGCGCATCGGAGTTCCGGCGCTCCGCATTCTGGCAGTGGCCTATCTGCTTTCGATTCCAGGCCTGATCTATCAGGCGGCGTTGCAGGGACTTTCCCTTGGAAAAGAAAGTATGTACATATCCATGACACGCCAGGCGATTCTGCCGCTGGTGTTTGCATTTCTTCTCAAAGGATTTGGAAACCTGAATCTGATATGGGGCGCCTTTGTCCTGGCTGAGCTCTGCGGCATCCCGCTTGCAGCAGCTCTCTGGAAACGGAAAGGGGAAAAGCAGATTCAGTTTTAAGTATAGAAAAGAAAAACAAAAAGGCTGTTCTTTGCGAAAGGCAGCCTTTTTTGCATACCATAAGATAAGAATACACAGGGGCTTATGGATGAAAGAGCAGGAAAATCTGACAGGAAAAGGAATTACAGCCGCCGTGCTGGATACAGGGATTTTTCCCCATATGGATTTTGACGGCCGGATTGTAGCCTTCCGGGATCTTGTGTACGGGCGGGAGACGCCTTACGATGACAATGGACACGGAACGCATGTCTGTGGTATCCTTGGCGGAAGTGGAAGAGCGTCCGGCGGAAAATACCAGGGTGCGGCACCGGGATGCCGGTTTGTCGTAGTGAAGATTCTGGACCGAAGGGGAAATGGAAGAAAGCAGGATATCCTCGCGGCGATTGACTGGGTGTGCAAAGAGCGAATAAGACTTAATATCCGCATTTTAAATATTTCAGTGGGAACAACAGAGCAGGAAAAAACGGTGGATGATCTGCTAGTACAGGCGGTGGAGCGCGCCTGGGATGACGGGATCACTGTTGTGACAGCGGCCGGAAATCTGGGGCCCGCTCCGGGCAGTATTACGGCGCCGGGGAGCAGCAGAAAAGTGATCACCGTGGGAGCGGGCGATCTGCTGGAGCCAAGAAGAGGAATCTCCGGATGCGGCCCGACACGGGACTGCGTCTGCAAACCGGATCTTGTCGCGCCTGGAAAACGTCTCATTTCCTGCGCGCCTGGAAGAAGCAGGAAGGAATATGTGGTGAAGAGCGGCACCTCGATGGCGGCACCGCGGGTGTCCGGAGCCGTGGCTTTGGCACTTGAACGGGTTCCGGATCTTACAAATGTCCAGGCGAAAATGCTGCTTTGCGAATCGGCGAGAGACCTTGGCCTTCCGCGCAACCGTCAGGGGCATGGGATGCTTCAAACAGACCGTTTTCTGTCTCTTCTGTGAGACACTGTGCGGCAGCATAAAAAAAGAAAAATGAAGGAAAACACCTCTCATCCTGCAAAAATTGTGTGAATTTATGGGAAAATGCCAAAAAATCAGGCGAATTTTGACTTGACAAGCTATAGGATACTTTATACAATAAACGGGAATAGAAAAAGGAGGCCTACTATGGAAAAAATTCAGATGACCACTCCTCTGGTAGAGATGGATGGAGATGAGATGACCAGAATTCTCTGGAAAATGATCAAAGATGAGCTGCTTCTTCCGTTTATTGACCTGAAAACGGAATATTACGATCTGGGACTGGAACACAGAAACGAGACGAACGATCAGGTAACCGTAGATTCCGCAAACGCTACCAAGAAATACGGTGTAGCAGTCAAATGTGCCACCATTACGCCGAATGCAGCGCGTATGACCGAGTACAATCTGAAAGAAATGTGGAAGAGCCCGAACGGAACGATCCGTGCCATGCTCGACGGAACCGTTTTCCGTACCCCGATTGTCGTAAAAGGCATCGAGCCGTGCGTGCGCAACTGGAAAAAACCGATCACGATTGCCCGTCATGCATACGGGGATGTCTATAAAAATGCAGAAATGCGCATTCCGGGACCGGGAAAAGCAGAGCTGGTTTATACGGCTGAGGACGGCACCGAGACAAGAGAGCTGATCCACAACTTCACCGGCGCCGGTGTCATTCAGGGCATGCACAATCTGGATAACTCCATAGAAAGCTTTGCGAGAAGCTGTTTCGAGTACGCACTGTCCACGAAACAGGATCTGTGGTTTGCAAGCAAGGATACGATTTCCAAGAAGTATGATCACCGCTTCAAGGATATCTTCCAGGAGATCTTCGATGCAGAGTACAAAGAGAAATTTGCAGAAGCAGGCATTACCTACTTCTACACTCTGATCGACGACGCCGTTGCCCGCATCATGAAAGCAGAGGGCGGCTTTATCTGGGCCTGCAAGAACTACGACGGCGATGTCATGAGCGACATGGTATCCTCCGCCTTCGGTTCCCTTGCGATGATGACTTCTGTTCTCGTATCCCCGCACGGATATTACGAGTACGAGGCTGCGCACGGAACCGTACAGCGCCACTATTACCGTCACTTAAAAGGTGAGGAGACATCCACCAACTCCGTGGCCACCATTTTTGCATGGACCGGCGCACTCAGAAAACGCGGGGAAATGGATGGAAACGCAGAACTTTCCGCATTTGCAGACCGTCTGGAAAAAGCAACGATCGCAACGATCGAGAGCGGAAAAATGACAAAAGACCTTGCGCTGATCACCACCATGGAAAATCCGACCGTATTAAACAGCCGTGATTTCGTCCTGGCCATCCGCGAGGAGCTGGAGAAATAATTAAACGAAGCAAAAAAGAAAGCCGATCCGGCATTCCCGCAAAAAGGGATGCACCGGACCGGCTTTTTCTGTTTTGAATTTTTCCGGGGAAAACCAGGCCTACTCGGCAAGCTCTTCCCATTTTTCATACAGCTCTTCGAGTTCCGCGGCAATCTCTGCTTTCTCTTTGCTTAATTTCACACACTCTGCCACATTCGTTGCGACTTCCGGTTTCGACATTTCCTCATCAATTTCCGAATCGCGTGTCTCAAGCTCTTCAATTCGTTTCTCCGTCTTTTTCAGCTCGTTCTCTTTCTTGCGGAGACGTGCCTGTTCTTCTTTCTGCGCTTTCCAGTCCAGCTTTGTGGAGGAGGCTTCGGAAGGAGCCGCTGTTTCTTCCGGAGCGGCGGCATCGGCAGCAGGAGCATAGATGCGGGTCAGCTCTTCTTTTTTCTCCAGATAGTAATCGTAATTTCCGATATAGTTGACGAGTGTCTGTCCCGTCAGCTCCAGAATCCGGGTTGCGGTCTGGTTAATAAAATAACGATCGTGGGAGACATACAGCACCGTTCCGGTGTAGTCCTTCAATGCATTTTCCAGAATCTCTTTAGAGACGATATCGAGGTGGTTGGTCGGCTCGTCGAGGATCAGGAAGTTGGCATTGGAGAGCATCAGCTTGGCAAGGGAAATTCGTCCGCGCTCACCGCCGCTCAGCGTGTGGATCGGCTGGAAAACATCGTCGTTTGTAAACAGGAAGGCGGCCAGCACATTTCGGATTTCGGTGTTTGTCAGATACGGATACGCGTCGGAAATCTCCTGGAAAATGGTCTTTTCCATGTGGAGCACCTGATGCTCCTGATCGTAGTAACCGATCTGTACACGGCTTCCAAGTGTAAAAGAGCCGGCATCCGGTCGGATGACTTCGTTTAAGATCTTTAAGATCGTCGTTTTTCCCGTTCCGTTGTTTCCGATGATTGCGACGCGCTCCCCGCGCTTGATTTCGAAATTCAGATCCTGGAAAAGCGTCTGTCCCGGGAAGGCTTTGGAGAGATGCTCGACGGTCAGCACATCGTTTCCGCTGGTGATGCGCGGCTCCAGACGGATCCGCATATCGGAGCGTACTTCCGTCGGTTTTTCGAGAACATCCATTTTGTCCAGCATCTTTTCACGGCTCTCGGCGCGCTTGATGGATTTTTCCCGGTTGAAGGATTTCAGCTTTGCGATGACTTCCTCCTGATGGTGGATTTCCTGCTGCTGGTTGACCCAGGCGTGGTAAGCGGCTTCACGGAGCATTGCTTTTTTCTGACTGTAGGCGGTATAGTTTCCCTCAAAAGTTGTTACTTTTTTATTGTCCACTTCAACGACTTTTGTGACAACGCGGTCGAGAAAGTAACGGTCATGGGAGACGATCAGGACGGCTCCGCTGTAATTTAAAAGATACGTTTCGAGCCAGGAGATCGAGTCCATATCGAGGTGGTTGGTCGGCTCGTCGAGCAGAATGATGTCCGGTTTGGTGAGCAGCAGTTTACCAAGTGCCACGCGGGTCTTCTGACCGCCGGAGAGGGAGTCCACCTGTTTTTCAAAATCGCTCTCGGAAAAGCCAAGACCTTTTAAAACACCGACGACTTCACTGCGGTACGCGTATCCGTTTTCCAGTTCAAAGGTATGGGAGAGGCGGGTGTAGGTGGAAAGAAGTTCATCCAGCTCTGCACCGGATTTTGTCTTCATATCACTTTCCATCTGACGGAGGCGTTCCTCCATATCGATCAGATTCTGTTTCGCGGTCAGCACTTCCTGGTAAATGGAAAGGTGTCCGGTCAGATCCTGATGCTGGGCGAGATAGCCCATCGTCTTTCCTTTGGAGAGGATGACCTCTCCCTCATCGGCCCTCATTTCGCCGATAATGATTTTTAACAGCGTCGATTTTCCGGCACCGTTGATGCCGACCAGTGCGGCTTTTTCGCGTTCTTCTATATGAAAAGATGCATTTTTGATAATTTCCGTTGTCCCGAATGCTTTCGAGATATTCTGACATGCAAGAATCATGTGGTTCCTCCAGATAACATATTTCTGTATTTTGACATAATACACCATCCTTATTATAGAGAGTAATACACAAAATTTCAAGAAATCTTTGACAATTTTCTATCAACCATATATAATATGAATATATGTAGGTGTAAATAAGGAGGAATTTATCTTGGAAGAAAAAGGAATTTCGCGGGCAGTTATCAAAAGACTTCCTAGATATTATCGTTACCTGGGCGAATTGCTGGAGGACGGAGTAGAACGGATCTCTTCCGGTGAGCTGAGCGAGCGGATGAAAGTGACAGCTTCCCAGATTCGCCAGGACTTAAATAATTTCGGCGGCTTCGGCCAGCAGGGGTATGGTTATAACGTGCGGTATCTGTACAGCGAGATTGGAAAAATCTTAGGTCTGGACAGAGTCCACAATATGATTTTTGTCGGAGCCGGAAATCTGGGACAGGCGCTTGCCAATTATGCGGCCTTTGAAAGAAGCGGATTCAAAACGGTCGGTATTTTTGACGTCAACCCGGTATTAAAAGGAATCTCCGTGCGCGGAATTGAAATCCGCATGGCGGACGAGCTTCCGGAATTTATCAAGGAACACCATGTAGAGATTGCGGCTTTGACACTGCCAAAAGCAAAAGCGGTAGAGATGGCAGAGATTCTCGTGGACAACGGTGTAAAAGCAATCTGGAATTTTGCACATACCGATCTAAACTTAAAACTTCCGAAAGATGTGATCGTCGAGAACGTCCATCTTTCCGAAAGTCTGATGCGTCTCTCCTACAATCTGACCAGATATGAGGCGGAGCATCCAAAGAACAATTAAGAAACCAAAACAAAAGCAGGAGAGTCTTCGGGAAACCGGAGACTTTTTCTGTTCACTTTCCGGATAAGGCAGGAAAAGGAGGAAAAGCGATGAAACGGATTCTTACAGCAGCACAGATGAAGCAGGCAGACCGCAATACGATCGAAACCATGGGGGTACCGTCCCTGGTACTGATGGAGCGCGCGGCGCTGTCCTGCGTGGAGGAGCTTCAAAATGGAACATGGGATACAGGAAAAGTCCTTGCTGTGTGCGGTCCCGGAAATAATGGAGGGGACGGTGCGGCAATTGCACGGATTTTAAAGACGAAAGGGGTGGATGCGGAACTGTTCTGTCTTGGAAATCCGGAAAAATACAGTGAAGGCATGAGAGCACAGAAGAAAATTGCGGAAAATTATGGGGTCCGTGAGGTTAAGAATCCGGATTTCCGGGAATATACTGTTATCATAGATGCCATCTTTGGAATTGGCGTATCCCGTCCGCTGGCAGGGGAGTACCGGAGGGCAGTGGAAGCAATCTGCGCAAGCGGTGTTCCTGTTCTTGCCGTGGACATCCCTTCGGGGATCCACACGGATACCGGAGAGGTCCTTGATGCGGCGGTGAAAGCCAGAGCCACGGTGACATTTGCCTGTGCAAAGCCAGGGCTTCTTTTTGATCCTGGAAAACGATATGCTGGAGAGGTCCTGGTCCGTGATATCGGAATCGGCTTTGATGCAGGAGAAGAGGAGACGCCCTGGTACGGTTCAGTGGAAAAAGAAGATCTGGACCGGTTTCTTACCCGCACGCCGATGGGAAATAAGGGAACCTTCGGAAAGGTGCTGGTACTTGCCGGTTCCGGTGCCATGTGCGGAGCCGCTGTTTTGTGTGCCAGGGCAGTCCTTGCATCCGGTGCCGGCATGGTAAAGGTTGTGACAGAGGAAAGAAACCGTACGCCGCTTTTCTGTGCCCTGCCGGAAGCAATGGCGGATTTCTGGAAGGAGGATGAGCCGCTTCCGGAAGAAGCCCTGCTGCAGGATCTCGCCTGGGCGGACGCTGTTGTTGCGGGACCGGGACTTTCCAAAAGCCGGACGGCAAAAGAACTGCTCGTTTTTACGGTGCAGCACACAGAAGTTCCTCTTGTTCTGGATGCAGATGCGCTGAATCTGATTGCAGAAGATGCAGAGATTCTTTCGGGCTGCCGGGCAGAAAAAATTTTAACGCCTCATGTAGGAGAGCTTGCACGGCTGCTGCACATGACCATTGCAGAATGCCAGCGTGACCCGGCAGGAAGCGCCGGAAAGGCAGCCGAAAAATACCAGGCCTGCTGTGTACGAAAGGATTCCGTAACCGTGACAGCAGAGGAAGGGCGTGAGCAGTATTACATAAACACAAGCGGAAGCAGTGCGCTTGCGACGGCGGGAAGCGGCGATGTGCTCGCGGGAATCACAGGCGCCTTTGCAGCAAAACGTCAGTGTGAAAAAAATGAGAAAAAAATCAGCCTTGCCAAAACAGCGGCACTGGCGGCATATGCGCATGGAAAGGCGGGAGAGGCTGCGGAAGAAAAAAGCAGTGCTTCCTATGTAACAGCATCCGAGATTATCAGAGGATTGCAGTCAATCTGAGCAAAGCAGATCAGAATCACGGGTTCTCAAAAGGACTCCGGGCGGACTTTTTTGAAGTGCCGGATGAAATTTGTGAATACCTCCGGAAAAACAGGCAATATTAAATACATGGAAACGATTTTAAAAGGCGTAAAACGCCGGATCGTTATCGTATGGGAAAGCAAAACGGAAAGAATCGGAGAGTGAGCACAAGTGGTAATCAAGCGTGGCGATGTATATTATGCCGACCTGCGGCCCGTTGTGGGAAGTGAGCAGGGCGGTGTCCGTCCGGTGCTGATCATTCAGAATGACATCGGCAACCGGCACAGTCCGACGGTGATCTGTGCGGCGATTACATCGAGGATGAATAAGGCGAAGCTGCCGACACACATTGAGATCGAAGCGTCCGCCTATGGGATTGTACGGGATTCTGTTATTTTACTGGAACAGCTTCGGACGATCGATAAGAGAAGGCTGAAAGATAAAATCTGTCATCTGACGCCGGAACAGCTGGCCCTTGTGAACGAAGCACTGAAAATCAGCCTGGATCTGCCTACATAAGGGGTATTTTTGGCGCGGTTCACGGTTGACGAATGAGAAAGATCGTGCTATATTCTATATTATATGGGCTTCTGCCGTTTTTCGGGGAAACCTTTTTACAGAAAAGCAATACTTTAAATAAAGGAGACAAAAGAGGTATGTCAGGACATTCAAAATTTGCCAATATTAAGCATAAGAAAGAAAAAAACGACGCAAAAAAAGGTAAAATCTTTACCATCATCGGCCGTGAGATCGTAATCGCTGTCAAAGAGGGCGGACCGGATCCGGCAAACAACAGCAAGCTGCGTGACGTTATCGCAAAAGCAAAAGCAAACAACATGCCGAACGATACCATCGACCGCGGTATTAAAAAAGCTGCCGGAGATGCAAACGCAGACAACTACGAGCGTATCACCTACGAAGGTTATGGCCCGAATGGTATCGCGATCATCGTAGAGACTCTGACCGACAACAAGAACCGTACCGCAGCAAACGTAAGAAGCGCTTTCACCAAAGGAAACGGAAGCGTTGGAACACCGGGATGCGTATCCTACATGTTCGACAAAAAAGGCCAGATCATCATCGACAAAGAAGAGTGCGAAATGGATGCTGACGATCTGATGATGCTTGCTCTGGATGCAGGCGCAGAAGACTTCGCAGACGAAGAGGACAGCTACGAAATCATCACCGATCCGGATGACTTCTCCGCAGTACGTGAGGCTCTGGAGAAAGACGGTATCGCCATGGCAGAGGCAGACGTTACCATGATCCCACAGACCTACGTAGAGCTGACCGATCCGCAGGCATTAAAAGACCTGAACCGTACCCTGGATCTGCTGGATGACGACGACGACGTACAGTACGTATACACCAACCTGGACGAGTAATTTCACTGGAAATTACATAGAATCATAAGAATCTGCGCATACTGATGAAGCTATTTTGGAATAGCAGAAAAGAGGAAATCCGTATGGCAGAATCACAGAAAAACCAGACAGAAAAAGAAAATATTGTAGAACTGAAGACCAACATTTATCTGCTGTCCATCATCGGCGAGGTGGAGGGGCATGAATCACTCGGCGAGCGCACGAAAGCGACGCGCTATGAGCACATTCTCCCTGCTCTTGCCCGTGCCGAGGAGGACAAAAGTATTGATGGTCTTCTGATTCTCCTGAATACCGTAGGCGGAGATGTGGAGGCCGGTCTTGCAATTGCAGAGATGATTGCGTCCATGCGAAAGCCTGCGGTATCGCTCGTTTTAGGGGGCGGTCATTCGATCGGTGTCCCGCTCGCCGTTGCAGCAGACTATTCGCTGATCGTGCCGAGTGCCACCATGGTCATTCATCCGGTGCGTACAAACGGCATGTTCATCGGTGTTGCACAGACGTACCGTAATATGGAAAAGACGCAGGATCGGATCACAGGTTTTGTATCGGCCCATTCTAAAATCACCAAGGAACGGCTCGAGGAGCTGATGCTCGATACGAAAATGCTGGTCAAGGATGTCGGAACAATGCTGGACGGCCCGCAGGCAGTGGAAGAAGGTCTGATCGACGAGGTCGGCGGCATTGCCCGCGCGCTCGAAAAGCTGAATGAGCTGATGAAAAAGGCAGCAGGGACAGAAAATTGACTTCACGGCGCGGCTTGTGTTTCAGGGGATTTTGTGTTAGAATGAGTTCGCTGTGAAAATTCGAACGGAAGTTTTGTCCGGACTTTCACAAAAGAGAAAAATAAGGGAACAGGATAAAAAAATGACAGTAATAGAAGCTTTATTTCTGGGCCTGATCCAAGGAATCACGGAATTCCTGCCGATCAGCAGCTCCGCACATCTGATTATCTTCCGTCATTTTATGAAGATCGAAGATACGCAGACGGTGTTTTTCAATGTGCTTTTGCACTTTGGCTCCATGATTGCAATTCTGCTCACATTTTCGAAGGAATGGAAACGTCTCTTCCTCGCGCTGTGCGGAATCATAATCGATCTGTTTCATAATTTAAAGGAACACTTTTCCAGTCAGCATCAGGAGAGAAAGCAGTACCGGAAGGTACTCGGCAGCAACTACCGTATGCTTGCTTTCCTGCTGATTCTGACCACCATCCCGACTGCTGTAATCGGCGGCATGATTCAGAGCCTTGTCACACTGACCTCCTCGAATCTGCTGGCACCTGGCGTTGGTCTGTATCTGACGGCGATTCTGCTTGTGGTGGCAGATATGCTTCCGGAGGGAGAAAAAACGCAGAAAAATTTGAAGCCGAAAGATGCACTGATTGCCGGATTCTTCCAAGGCTTTTCCACGATTCCGGGTCTTTCCCGTCTTGGTTCGACTATTTCTGCGTGTGTGATCGGCGGCATGACCCGTTCGTACGCTGTGAAATACTCTCTGATTGTGAGTGTTCCGGCGATTATCGGGGCAACGATCGTTGAAATTGCGACCATGGGAAAAAATAAAATTGTTTTTCATCCGGTATATCTGGTCGGCGTTTTCATGGCGGCACTTGCCGGTTACTTTACGATCCGCATTCTGATGCGTGTGGTGAAAAAACGGAAACTGAAATATTTTGCTTTGTACTGTCTTCTTGTCGGGACATTCTCCATTGCAGGATATTTTCTGCTGTAATACGAGAAAGGGGAGAAGTTCTGCATGGCAAATACAACAAAGGGAAGCGGGAAGACAAAGAAAAAAACTTCTGCTTCCGGGACAGCAAAAAAGAAACAGACCCAAACAACGGCCAGAAAAACAACGGTGAAAAAGAGCAGTACCGCAAAACGTACCTCCGGCACAAGGAAAAACACAGTCCGTGAGCCGATGGACGAGGGAGTGCGCGCAGAAATTATTCTGCTTTCCGTGCTTGCTGTTTCGATTCTGCTGATGCTCAGTAATTTCGGTATGGGCGGCGTGATCGGACAGGCTGTCTGCGACTTCTTTTTCGGCCTTTTCGGCGTGACAGAGTGGGCAGCACCGGTTCTGATCTTCTTTGGAACAGCATTTTACATAGCAAACAGACAGAACTTTTTAATTGTGCGGAAAACCGGGGGAGCGATCAGCTGTTTCGTCTTTTTCTGCGCTTTTATGCAGCTTCTGGCGTCCGGCTATACGAGAGATACGACATTTCTGGATTACTATTTTGACAGCGCCTACGATCATCTCGGCGGAGGAATCTTAGGAGGGTCTGTCGTGAAAATTCTCGGCATGGGATTCGGCCAGATCGGCGCGTGGGTGATTATTGTGATCGCCATCGTGATTTCCGTGATCGTGATGACGCAGAAGCCGATTCTCGCGCCGATCCATGAAAAGACGAATGACCACCGCCGGATGGCGGAGGAGCGCCGCCAGGAGCGTCTGGCGCGCCAAGCTGCGATGGAGGAAGAGGAAGGAAAAGAGCTGATTCTTGAGCCAGTGGAGGAACCGAAAAAAGCCGGGAAGAAAAAGAAATCCCGCCTTCTTTCTCATGTGGAATCGAAGGCTGATTTAAACGAAAACGACGATACCCATCAGATGGAGATGCCGGAGCTTTCGATTCACCGTGGTTCTGTGCCGGCTGAAGAGCCGGAAAAGACAGGACCGGAGATGACACGGCAAGCTGCAGAAGAGGCGAAAAAAGAGAAAACGTCTGCGGATCATACGAGAAATCCGCGGTCTTCCTGTGAAGAGATCGAGGCGGATATAGACGGCATTCGTCAGGAAATCGGGAAAAAAGCAGAGGAAAAGCGGCCGGAGTACAAAACACCGCCGATGAATCTTCTGAAAAAAGGGATGCGCGGTGCCATGGGCGATTCCGATGCGCATTTGCGGGAAGTAGCGCGGAAACTGGAGGAGACGCTGGACAGCTTCGGTGTCAAAGTTACAGTCAATAACGTAAGCTGCGGACCGACCGTCACACGGTATGAGCTGATGCCGGAACAGGGCGTGAAAGTAAGCCGGATTGTCGGATTGACCGACGATATCAAGCTGAGTCTTGCAGCAGCAGATGTCCGCATTGAGGCACCGATCCCGGGAAAATCCGCAGTCGGAATCGAGGTTCCAAATAAGACGAACACGGCCGTGATGCTGCGTGATCTTCTTGAAACACCGGAGTTTAAGAACTTTTCTTCGAATCTGGCCTTTGCTGTCGGAAAAGACATCGCCGGTCAGCCGGTCATCGCAGATATCGCGAAAATGCCTCATCTTCTGATCGCCGGTGCGACCGGTTCCGGTAAATCGGTCTGCATCAACACACTGATTATGAGTATTATTTATAAGGCAAAACCGGAAGACGTCAAACTGATCATGATCGACCCGAAGGTCGTTGAGCTTTCTGTTTATAACGGCATTCCGCACCTTTTTATTCCTGTTGTCACAGACCCGAAAAAGGCTTCCGGAGCTCTGAACTGGGCGGTTGCGGAGATGACAGACCGTTATAACAAATTTGCGGAATTCAACGTGCGCGATATGAAAGGCTACAATGCAAAAGTTGCCGAGCTGCCGCCGGATGAAAACGGCAAAAAACCGGAAAAACTGCCGCAGATCGTCATTATCGTGGATGAGCTTGCCGACCTGATGATGGTTGCGCCGGGAGAAGTGGAGGATGCGATCTGCCGTCTGGCACAGCTTGCCCGTGCGGCCGGCATCCATCTGATTATTGCAACACAGAGACCTTCCGTCAATGTCATCACTGGTCTTATCAAGGCAAATATGCCGTCCCGTATTGCATTCTCGGTTTCTTCCAGCGTAGATTCCCGTACGATCCTCGACATGGGAGGTGCGGAAAAACTGCTTGGAAAAGGCGATATGCTCTACAAGCCGCAGGATTACCAGAAACCGGCCCGTCTGCAGGGATCCTTTGTTTCGGATAAAGAGGTCAGCGATGTCGTTGCCTACTTAAAAGATCACTACGGCGAGAACGCTTATGATCCGGATATCGAAAAACGGATTCACACCGTAAGCCTGGATGGCGGTTCTGCCGCAGGCGGCGGAGATAACCGCGATAATTACTTCGTGGAAGCCGGAAAATTTATCATCGAAAAAGATAAGGCATCGATCGGCATGCTCCAGAGAGTGCTGAAAATCGGTTTCAACCGCGCGGCCAGAATCATGGACCAGCTCGCGGATGCCGGTGTCGTAGGACCGGAGGAAGGAACCAAGCCGAGAAAAGTTCTGATGTCCATGGAACAGTTCGAAAATTATCTGGAGGAACACGGATGATGGGAAAAGACGTTGTCCGTTGTTTACAAATAACCGGAAACGTGATAAAGTATTAACATAAAATGCGCGAAAATCCAAGTCGTGCTTTTGTTAAAATATTTCTAACAAGATTAGGAGGATATTATGTACAAGATTCAAGAAGCGGAAATGCTCGCGAATAACATCTACCGTATGGTAGTAGAAGCACCGCGAGTAGCACAGCACTGCCTCCCGGGACAGTTTGTTATTGTCAAGGCAGATGAAGAAGGAGAAAGAATTCCTCTGACCATTTGTGATTACGACAGAGAAGCAGGAACTATCACCATCGTATTCATGCCGATCGGAGAATCTACCAAAAAAATGAAAGATCTCAAAGCGGGAGATGCTTTCATGGATTTCGTAGGACCTCTGGGACAGCCGTCCGAGTTCTGCAGCGAAGATATCGAAGAACTGAAGAAAAAACGGATCGTATTCGTAGCCGGCGGTGTTGGAACTGCACCGGTTTACCCGCAGTTAAAATGGCTGCATGAGCATGGAATCACTGCTGACGCCATTGTCGGAGCAAAGACAAAAGATCTCGTTATTCTCGAGAAAGAAATGTCTGCTGTCAGCAATCTGTACATAACCACAGACGATGGTTCTTACGTAAGAAAAGGTATGGGTACCGATGTACTCCGCGACCTTGTACAGAACCAGGGCAAACAGTATGATGTCTGTGTTGCCATCGGACCGATGATCATGATGAAATTCGTATGTCTTCTGACAAAAGAACTGAACATCCCGACCGTTGTCAGCATGAACCCGATCATGGTAGACGGAACCGGTATGTGCGGTGCCTGTCGTCTAATGGTAGGCAATGAAGTAAAATTTGCCTGCGTAGACGGACCGGAGTTTGACGGTCATCTGGTAGACTTCGACCTGGCTATGAAACGTCAGCAGATGTACAAGACAGAAGAGGGAAGAGCTCTCTTAAGATACCAGGAAGGCGCAACCCATCACGGTGGATGCGGCCAGTGCGGAGGTGACAAATAATGGCAAAGGGATTAAACAGAGTACCGGTACGTGAGCAGGAGCCGAAGGTACGTGCCACAAATTTTGACGAGGTATGTCTTGGATACAACAAAGACGAAGCAGTAGAAGAAGCACAGCGCTGCCTGGGCTGTAAAAATGCAAAATGTATCACAGGATGCCCGGTTAATATCAACATTCCGGCATTCATTGCACAGGTAAAAGAAGGAAACTTCGAGGAAGCATACAAAATTATTGGTGAGTCCAGTGCACTCCCGGCAGTCTGCGGCCGTGTATGTCCGCAGGAGAGCCAGTGCGAGGGCAAATGTGTCCGCGGAATCAAAGGCGACGCTGTTTCCATCGGTAAACTGGAGCGTTTCGTTGCTGACTGGGCAAAAGAAAACGGTATCAAACCGGTTCCGGCAGCAGAGAAAAACGGCCACAAGATCGCGGTTATCGGTTCCGGCCCTGCAGGTCTTACCTGCGCAGGAGACCTTGCAAAACTTGGCTACGATGTAACCATCTTCGAGGCACTTCACAAAGCCGGCGGTGTATTAAGCTACGGTATTCCGGAGTTCCGTCTTCCGAAAGACAAAGTAGTTGCCGCTGAAATCGAGAACGTAAAATCTCTCGGTGTTAAAATTGAGACCAACGTTATCATCGGAAAATCCGTTACCATCGACGAGCTGTTAAAAGATGAAGGATTTGAAGCAGTCTTCATCGGTTCCGGCGCAGGCCTTCCGATGTTCATGGGAATCCCGGGTGAGAACGCAAACGGCGTATTCTCCGCAAACGAGTTCCTGACCAGAAACAACCTGATGAAAGCATTCCGCGATGATTACGATACCCCGATCGCACACGGCAAGAAAGTTGCTGTAGTCGGCGGCGGCAACGTAGCTATGGACGCTGCAAGAACCGCACTTCGTCTCGGCGCAGAGGTACACGTTATTTACCGTCGTTCTGAGGCAGAGCTTCCGGCCCGTGCAGAGGAAGTTCATCATGCAAAAGAGGAAGGTATCATCTTCGACCTTCTGACCAACCCGGTAGAAATTCTGACCGACGACAAAGACTGGGTAACCGGTATCCGCTGCATCCGTATGGAACTTGGCGAGCCGGACGCTTCCGGAAGAAGAAGACCGGTTGAGATTCCAGGATCTGAGTTCGAAATTGAAGTAGACGAAGTTATCATGTCTCTTGGTACTTCCCCGAACCCGCTGATTTCTTCCACCACCTACGGTCTGGATGTCAATAGAAGAAAATGTATCGTAGCTGAGGAAGAAACCGGAAAGACCAGCAAAGAGGGCGTTTACGCCGGCGGTGACGCTGTAACAGGTGCAGCAACCGTTATCCTTGCTATGGGTGCCGGAAAAGCCGGAGCTAAAGGAATTGATGAGTATATCAAAAGCAAAAATGCATAAGGCATTGCTTTTCTAAACTAAAAGCCATATAGACGCGGACAAAAAGTGATCTATATGGCTTTTGGTGTTTTTGACAGATATCCGAAAGGGTTTTAAGATTACAGAATGAAAATTACGATATTAACAGTAGGAAAAATCAAAGAGAAATATTTGCGGGATGCGATCGCCGAGTATTCGAAGCGCCTCAGCCGCTATGCAAAGCTGGAAATTATCGAGGTGGCGGATGAAAAAACGCCGGACAACGCGAGTGAAACCGTAGAGACGAATATCAAAAATAAAGAAGCAGAGCGCCTTCTCAAATATATCCGGGATGACGCTTATCTGATTACATTGGAAATTAAGGGAAAACAGCTCACATCCGAGGAGCTGGCCCAGAAAATAGATACGCTCGGCGTGCAGGGAACGAGCCATATTATTTTTGTGATCGGCGGTTCCTTAGGGCTTGGCGAGGAAGTTCTGAAGCGTTCGAACTATGCGCTCAGTTTTTCGAAAATGACATTTCCGCATCAGTTGATGCGGGTTATTCTGCTGGAACAGATTTACCGGAGCTACCGCATTAACTGCGGGGAGCCATATCATAAATAGCTGCGAATAAGAGAGGTGTGATTGCGATGCGTGAAATGCGTTTAAAAAAGCGGGAGATTACAGATCCTGAAATTTTAAGAGAAATTCTGGAAAGCTGCGAGGTTGTGCGGATCGGGGCGATGGATGAGGAAGGCATGTTTATCGTGCCGATGAATTATGGATATGATGTCCGGGAAGAAGATGGAACTCTTCACGTCTGTCTGTACCTGCATGGGGCAAAAGAAGGGCGGAAGGCGGCTGCATTTGCAGCGGATCCGCGCGTGGCGGTGGAGATGGATTACAACCATGAAGTGATTACAGGTGACTATACGTGTGCGTATTCCTATGCGTACCGCAGTATCATGGGAAACGGAACCATCACGGAGGTGACAGATCCGGGGGCAAAGAAGAAAGGCCTGGGAAAAATCATGGCGCATATCGCACCGGAGGCGAAGATCGCTTTTCTGCCGGAGATGGTGGAGCGCGTTGCCGTATGGCGCATAGACATCGATACATTTACCGGCAAAGAGCGCAGACGAAAATAGAGTGTTCGAAGCTCCGCAGGCTGCAGACGGAAAAAGACAGCAGAAAGGACAGCAGAAATGATTAAAATTGATCTGATTACAGGCTTCCTTGGCTCAGGGAAGACGACTTTTTTGAAACAGTACGCAAAGTATCTGATGGCGCAGGGAAAGAACATCGGCATCCTGGAGAATGATTTTGGGGCAGTCAATGTGGATATGCTGCTTCTGCAGGAACTGCGCGGCGATCAGTGCGAGCTGGAGATGATTTCCGGCGGATGCGACAAAGAGACACACCGCAGACGGTTCCGCACGAAACTGATCTCGATGGGCATGAGCGGCTACGACCGCATTCTCGTGGAACCGTCGGGGATTTACGATGTGGATGAGTTCTTTGACACGCTGTACGACGAGCCGCTGAACCGCTGGTATGAGGCGGGAAGCGTCATCACGATTCTGGATGCCGGGCTCGATGAGAAGCTGTCGGAGGAAGAAGAGTATCTGCTGGCTTCCGAGGCGGCGAACGCTGGTAAAATCGTGCTGAGCAAAGTACAGAATGTTTCGGAGGAAAAGAAAGAAGAAACGATTGCCCATCTGAACCGCACGCTCGAGCAGGCAGGCTGCAGAAGACAGTTTTCTGATGCAGAAATTTTACAGAAAAACTGGGATGATCTGACAGAGGATGATTTCAAAATGCTCTCCGAATGCAGTTACCGTTCGGAGGGTTACCGGAAGCTGGATTTCGGCGAGCAGCAGACATTTGATTCGCTCTGCTTTCTGGAGCCGAAGATTACGGAAGAAGCGCTGAAAAAGGCAGCAGAAGCAATCTTTGCGGATCCATCATGCGGCAATGTATTTCGGATCAAAGGAATTGTAAAGACGGGCGAAACTGTGTGGAGCGAAATCAATGCGACGCGGGAACAGATGACATTCCAGGCAGTGCCGGAGAGCCAGGAAGTGCTGATTGTAATCGGCGCGGGGCTTTCAAAAGAGCGGATTAGTGGAATTCTCGGAATTAAGTAAAAAATGGAGCATGACGGAAAGGGGTATTTTCCATCATACTCCTGCTGGTTTGGCTAAATAGCAGTTACTGTGAAATGCGCTGCCGTTCTGACAGTGTGGGGAACGGAATGATTTTGGAATCCCGTGCATCATCCGGTGTACAAAGAGCAGTCAACGGCTGCGGCTGATTTTCCATGGTCTGGAAGGAGAGAATGCCATCTTTCCATAAAATGATATCATCCGGTGAATGGACGGCAAAATAGCGGTGCAGCACATCGAAAAGAGAGGATGGAACTGCCGCAAGATCGTGCTCGGGATCGCTGGAATATAGAAAGATCCGGCTTCCCGGAAAACGACGGGAATAGATACCGGCAGAGGGAGCGGTAAAATCCGGGTTTTCGGTAAAATATAAGGATCTTTCTGCGGGTCCGGAAAACGGAATAGACAGCGTTGTGGAAACAACTGGCGCTTCTTCTGCAAGGGCTGGCTGCTTCTGAAATTTGCACAGGAATGGTATATTTTGAAAAAATGTATATTTCTTTTTCATAAGACTCACCTTTCAGCCGGAAAAGATCTGGCATTTGGCAGGGTGGATGTTATCGTTTACTTTAATTTTATCTTATCAGAAGTGCAGAAATAACAGGGTTAAACATTTGTAAAAAGCGTGTAAAACATCTTAAAGAGAAAGAAAAGAGAGGGGGAATCATATGGAACAGGAAGTAATGCAGGCCATTCGGGCAGAACTGGAAAGCAATATAGATGCAAAATACCGGGAATTTCACAGCTCTCTTGTTCCGGGACAGAACTGTCGGATTCTTGGTGTCCGCATTCTGGTTTCGCGACGGATTGCAAAAGCGACAGCAAGAGACCACTATGAAGTTTATACCGAACAGTTTAATCCGGAAGTCTACGAGGAGCTTCTGATCCGCGGAATGATGATCGGCTACGGAAAGCTGACCCGTGAAGAACAGACGGCAGAACTGGACCGCTTCGTGCCGATGATCAACAGCTGGGGAATCTGTGACAGCTCCTGTGCAACGTGCCATTTTATGAAGAAAGACCAGGAGTATTGGTATGGATATCTGCAGAAATGGCTGAAAAGCAGCCGGGAATATGAAATCCGGTTTGGTGTTGTGTGTCTGCTGGACTTTTTTATCAACGAAGCGTATATCGATGCTGTGCTGGAGGAGATGAAAAAGATTCATCACGATGGCTATTACGTAAAAATGGCCGTCGCCTGGGCAGTATCGATCTGTTATATTCATTTTCCGGAAAAGACACAGAAACTGCTGAAAGAAAACAGTCTCGATGACTGGACACATAACAAAACAATTCAGAAAATCAGAGAGTCGCTGCGGATCAGCAAAGAAGAAAAAGAGATGCTGAAAACCTGGAAGAGATAAAAAGAAAACCGTATCGCCGCGTTTCGAATATCGCAGCAATACGGTTTTCTTTCTCTTTTTTGAACTTATTCGTCCCATCCCTCAAAAAGCCGGATGTTGACGGCAATATTTCTTGCAATTTCACCTTCGCTTTTCCCGAGATCTGCCACATCCGATACCGGCGGAAAATCAGGTTCTTCTTCCGTCAGTTCCAGAGAGATCCAGTCATAGGCGGAGTGAATGGCATCTTCCAGCGCCTCGTCGAGGGTATCCCCTTTTGCATAGCAGCAGGCGAGATCTGGAAAATAACCTTCGTAGGTTCCCTGTTCGGTTTTATGAAAAACGGCTGGATAAGTAAATTTCATAGTGTTTCTTCCTTCTTCCTTTTCTTTTTCACGGAAATTCTTTTTTATCGTAGCACTTTTTCTCAAAAGATACAATGCCTAAAATACAATTGATCGTATTTGTAATCTATGCTAGAATGAAAAACAGATAATTGGAAAATACAAATGAAACCAAGGGAGGATTTCTCTTTGATAAAAGTAATTTTGTGGGACATCGACGGAACACTTCTGAATTTTAAGATGTCGGAACGATATGCAATTGATTACTGTTTCAACAAGTTTCATATGGGAACCTGCACGGACGAAATGCTGCAGCGCTACAGCGTGATCAACCGCGGTTACTGGGAGCGGCTGGAGACGGGAGAGCTTACGAGAGAACAGGTGATGCTTGGACGGTTCCATGAATTTTTTGAATCGGAAGGACTGCCGACGGATCAGGTAAAGGTATTCAATGATGAATATCAGATCCGCCTCGGCGATAAGGCTTTCTTCTGCGATCACGGAGATGAACTGGTAAAACAGCTGAAAGCTACCGTAAAACAGTATGCAGTAACAAATGGAACCACTGTTGCACAGGAGCGTAAACTCCGCTTTTCCGGGCTTGATCAGCTTCTGGACGGCGTTTTTATCTCGGAACAGGTCGGTGTGGACAAGCCGCAGAAGGCTTTTTTTGATGCGGTATGGAACGAAATCGGAAGTTATGCACCGGATGAGGTTGTGATCGTCGGCGACTCCCTCACAAGT
The DNA here is from genome assembly GCF_015557635.1 of Fusicatenibacter saccharivorans. Taxonomy (GTDB): domain Bacteria; phylum Bacillota; class Clostridia; order Lachnospirales; family Lachnospiraceae; genus Fusicatenibacter; species Fusicatenibacter saccharivorans. The sequence goes on along the minus strand of NZ_JADNOP010000001.1, from coordinate 124,732 downwards.
GATATCCGCGGCGGAAAAAATGCAGGAATCCTGACCTGCTGGTACAACCCGGATCATCTTCCGAACAAAATTGAAGTTACACCGGACTGTACCATCGACAATCTTCAGGATATCCTTTCGTATCTGGATGAAAGCAGGTGATTTGCTAATGAGAACACGCGTATTACAGGAAAAAAATTATGCGGAGCGGATGCAGAATGGTGTGGAGCCGTACCTCGCCGCTCATGCAGAAGAATTTTACTGGGAAAGGGAGAGCGGTCATCCGATTCATGTTCTTCGTTACCGCGCATTCCGCCCGAGAGGTGTTGTTGTAATCTCACACGGTTTTACGGAAAATGCAGAGAAATATAAAGAGATCGTGTATTATTTTATCAAAGAGCATTTTCATGTTTATCTGCCGGAACACTGCGGCCACGGAAAGAGCTACCGTCTGGTGGAGGATCCGTCGCTTGTTTATGTCGATTCCTACCATCGTTATGTAGAAGATCTGCTCTTTGTTGCACGAAAAGCAAAAGCAGAGGCATGCGGTCTTCCGCTCGTTCTCTATTCTCACTCGATGGGCGGCGGAATCGCAGCAGCAGCGGCCGCCAAAGCGCCGCATCTGTTCCGGAAAGTGGTCTTGAGTTCGCCGATGATCCGTCCGCTGACCGGAAAAGTGCCGTTCGCCGATGCAAAACGGATCGCAGCTTTTGCCTGTGCCACAGAACGAGGCACACAGTATGTGGTAGGACAGAAACCATACCAGGGAATCGAAAGCTTTAAACAAAGTTCGTCCCTCTCCCGTCCGCGCTTTCTCTATTACCAGCAGAAGCGGGAAAAAGAGCCGCTGTATCACCTAAATGCCGCTTCTTACGGATGGCTCCATGCCGCCGCACATCTGTACCGCGATCTGATGCGGAGCGGATGGAAACGGATCGAGGCTCCTGTCCTTTTATTTCAGGCGGAGAACGATCATCTTGTGTCCAACCGTGCCCAGGAGCGGATGATCCGGAAAATGGCAGAACGCCGTCCCGGCATGGCAAAAATGGTAAAAGTACCGGGCGCAAAGCATGAATTGTTTGGAACCAGAGGGCGCATGCTCCAGACGTACTGGAATATGGTATTTGCTTTTTTGGAAAAAGATCTGTAACAAAAGAGAAGGGATGACAAAATGACACAGACAGAAATCGAAGAATATATTACCCAGTTTCCTATCTATCAGTATGCATTTGTAAAACCGGAGGACATCGAATTCAATGACCGGGTCCGCCAGATCTGCAAAAAGGAGTGCTCCCGCTACGGAGCCTCCTGGTCCTGCCCGCCGGCGGTCGGCACTGTTGAAGTCTGTAAGGAGCGTTGCATGAACTACGATCACGTTCTGTTCTTCTCCAGCATCGCAGAAGTGGACAACATCATGGATATGGATGAGACATTAAAAACAAAATCGGAGCACGAAAAAATCACACGCGAAATCGAGCAGCATTTAAAAGACAAAACCCTGCTCACCTTCGCCCTTTCCTCCGATTCCTGCCAGCTCTGCGATAAATGTACCTACCCGAGAGGCGGCTGCCGCCATCTTGAACTGATGCATCCATGCATCGAGAGCCACGGCATCGTTGTTGCAAACCTGATTGAAAAAAACATGATGGATTATTACCTCGGTGAGCATATGGTCATATGGTTCAGCATGATTTTCTATAAAGAATCGTAATCTGTGATGTAATTTTCCATTCTTTCAAACGTATTTACAGTAGAGGATTTCGCTGTAAGAAATTCAGAAAATACACAAGAGGGGGAATGAAATATGCTGAGAAAGGCAGGAAATTTTCTCAGGTATCTGTTCGGTATTCTGATGATGCTGGCGGGAGCCGGTTACTGGAAAGAGGAGAAGGCATATGCATTGTCACTGCTGCTGCTTGGAATCTTTTTGCTTCCGGTTACCTGGAATACGATAAAGAAACGGTTTCATGTGGCGAAAGCACTTCCTGTGCTGCTTCCTGTGTTGCTGCTGGTTTCCGCCTGTGCGCTGACACCTGTGACGTACAGCAGTAAGGAAACACAGAAGGCATCTGCAGAGTCTGTTTCCGTCAGCGTTACGGCAGCGCCGACGAAAAAAGCGACGCCGACCCCGACTGAAACATCAACACCAACGCCGACAGCAACACCGACCGAAACACCAACGCCGACTGCTACCCCAACTCCAACGGCTGACCCGACCGAGACGCCGACACCTGAGCCAACCATAGAAGCTGCGGCGGAAGAAACCGCTGAAACGCAGGCAGCGGAAGAATCACAGCCGGCAGTGACTGCCGAAGAACCACAGGTAACGGAAGCTCCGCAGGAATCGGATCCGTATGGAGGACAGCTCGTGTGGATTTCAGAGACCGGATCGAAGTACCATAACAAAAATAACTGCGGCAGAATGAATCCGGATCGGGCATATCAGATGACAAGAGAAAATGCAGAAGCCCAGGGGTATGAACCCTGCAAAAAATGTTTTTAAAAAAGAGAAATGAAACCCCGCAGCCTGATCGGGCAGGAAACCCCAGCGGCTGCGGGGTATTTTTGTGCTTTTTTCTGCATAAAATAGCGATAGAACAAAAAGCAGACCCGCAAAGCGGAGGAGGTTTTGGATGCGAAAAAAGAAAAAGCAGAAAAAATCACTCCATCCGCCGGGCGGGGAGGTGCTTTCGGCGATGCAGGTTCCGTCAGATCTTGCTTTTGGTGAGCCGGTTGTGACGTTTTACGGCGGGAGAGAAGTGCAGATTGAAAATTACCGCAGGATTCTGGAATATAATGCGTGCCGCCTCTGCGTGCTTACACAATATGGCAGGCTGCTCCTTGTGGGAGAGGGAATCCGGATTGTTTCGTATTCCGGGGAGGAGATGCGGGTGGAAGGGAGAATCGATCAGGTGACGTTTCAATAAGTGTAATGATTCCAATCATTCCAATGCTGAAAAGGGGGTGTGCGTTTGCAGAGGGGAAAGGCTTTCTGGAAAGGCAGTGTGCGGATTCGTGTGACGGGCCGTGAACCGGAGCGTTTTTTCAATCTGTGCGGGCACCATAACATCACACTGTGGGACGTGACAGAACACAAGGGCTGTTTTGATATGAGCCTTCTTCCGGAAGATTTTTTCCGCCTCCTGCCGATCCGCCGCAAGAGCGGTGTGCGCATCCGAATACAGAAAAAACAGGGACTGCCTTTCTTTTACCGGCGAAGTTTAAAAAGAAAGGCATTTTTTATTGGTATTTTTCTCTGCCTGGCGGGACTTTACACGCTGTCGCAGTTCATCTGGAATATTCATGTGGAAGGAAATTACGCGAACAGTACGCAGACGATCTTAAACAGCCTTGACGCGGCCGGGATTCATCATGGAAGCTGGAAAAAACGTGTGGACTGCAGCCAGACCGCATCGTATCTGCGGGAGCAGTTTCCGAATCTGACCTGGGTGTCCGCAAAAATAGAAGGGACGCAGCTTGTCCTTGCGGTAAAAGAAAACGTAGACGGCTATGTGATCGAAGAAAAAGCAGATGATCCGCAGAATCTTGTGGCGAAAAAAGAAGGGACGGTCGTGCGTATTATCACACGGAACGGCATTCCGCAGGTGCTCCCCGGTGATACATGTCAAGCGGGAGACATTCTTGTAAAGGGCGAGATTCCGCTTGTGAATGACAGTGGGGAAACGTATGATTATTCTTATGTTCACGCAGACGCGGATATTGACCTTGAGACGACGTGGTACTATTATGATACCTTTCCGCTTTCCCATACGGTACGGACATATCAGAAAGCAGAGAAAAAAACGCCGGTATTCCAGATTTCTGCTTACCGATTTTTCCTTGGAAATCTGCTGCCGGAGAATTTTGTGGAGAGTTTGCGGAGCATGACCGGAACGGCGGATCAGAAAACAGAGAAAAGGGAAAATGGAGCAGACGAGGAAGTATCCCTTCAGCAGCTTTATCTGACAGAAAACTTTGCCCTTCCGTTTTATTTCGGCTACCGTCAGAAATTTCCTTTTGAAATTCAGAAAGAAACTTACTCAGAACACGAGGCAAAAGAAAAAGCCTCGCAGAATTATCAGAAATTCCACAGAAATTTATCAGAAAAAGGACTTCAAATATCGGAGAATCATGTTACAATAGAACTTAACGATACGTCATGTATCACAAAAGGGACACTTCGCGTGATAGAACGGGCCGTAGAAGCACAGCCCTGCGAAATGCAGAAGATGTCGGATGGAAAGGAAACAATGGTAGATGAACAGCAATAACAACATGATAGAACTGCAGATGGAACTGCCCATCGAACATGAAAAGAAAGTATTCGGCCAGTTTGATGAACACATCAAAATCCTGGAGAGATCCCTGGCGGTTACGCTGATCTCCCGGGACGGCGTTTTAAAAATTGTAGGCCCGGCATCGAATGCAGCGCGCGCAAAGGAATGTCTGACACAGCTTCTGGAGCTCTCACGCCGCGGAAATGATATCACCACACAGAACGTCAATTATGCAATCTCACTTGTTATGGAGGACAGCGGAAGCAGCCTTGCTGAAATCGACAGTGACTGCATCTGCCACACGGTCGCAGGCCGTCCGGTCAAACCGAAAACACTCGGTCAGAAAGCGTACGTGGATGCGATTCGGGAAAAGATGGTCGTCTTCGGCGTCGGCCCTGCCGGAACCGGAAAAACATACCTTGCAATGGCGATGGCGATCACCGCGTTCCGAAACGATGAAGTAGGACGTATTATCCTGACGCGTCCGGCGATTGAGGCGGGTGAAAAACTCGGTTTCCTGCCTGGCGACCTGCAGAGTAAAATTGACCCGTATCTGCGGCCGCTCTACGACGCGCTGTATCAGATCATGGGAGCAGAGAGCTTTCAGAAAAACATGGAAAAAGGCCTGATTGAGGTTGCGCCGCTCGCGTACATGCGAGGCCGTACGCTCGACAATGCGTTTATTATCCTTGATGAGGCACAGAATACGACACCGGCGCAGATGAAGATGTTCCTGACCCGTATCGGTTTCGGTTCCAAAGTCATTGTAACCGGAGATGCCTCTCAGAAGGACCTTCCTTCCGGTACACGCTCCGGCCTTGATGTGGCAATGCAGGTACTGAAAAAAGTAGACGGAATTTCCTTCTGCGAGCTGACGAGCAAGGACGTTGTCCGTCATCCGCTGGTGCAGAAGATTGTACAGGCTTACGATGAATACGAAAAGAAAGCAAAGCCGGAAAATCACAGCGGCAGAGCAAAAAGTACGACGAGAAAACGGAGGGAAAATAAATGACACTGACGTTTGAAAATGAACAGGATTTTGACCTTGGATTTGATCCGGAAGAGGTTGCAGCAGCGGTAATCAATGGTGTGCTGGATCAGGAAGCGTGCCCGTATGAGGCAGAAGTAGAACTGATTCTGACCGATCCGGAAAATATCCGCACCATGAACCGGGAACACAGAAACATTGACCGGGAGACAGACGTGCTTTCTTTCCCGATGGTAGATTATCCTTCTCCGGCTTCGTTCGATTTTCTGGAGACGGAAGAGGGAGATGACTGTTTTAACCCGGACAGCGGTGAGCTGATGCTGGGTGATATCGTAATTTCTGTTGCGCGCGCAAGAGCGCAGGCGGAGGAATACGGTCATTCTTTAAGACGCGAATTTGCTTTTCTTGTTGCACACAGTATGCTGCATCTTCTGGGTTATGATCATATGACACCGGAGGAAGCAGCCGTGATGGAGGCAAAGCAGGAAGAGGTGCTGCAGCGTCTCGGTATCACAAGAGACTGATTGAAAGCAGAAAAGGAGGGGTCTTTATCAAAAAGAGAGGGTTTTACACATTGGGGATTGCTCTGCTGGGAAGCATGATGCTGTTCGGATGCCGGAAAATTGGGGAAACGGCACCGGAAACTGCATCGGCAGGAACTTCTTATGTCTCAGAAGAGACAGCAGGGGAAAGCAAGACAGAAACGAAAGCTACGGAACCACCGGTCCCGACCGAAGATCCGGCACCGGAGCCGCTGGTTCCGGAAGCGATTGAGCCGACACCCGCGGAGGATGCGCTGCCGGAAGGTATGGTGAAAAGTTATCTGACAGGAGAACCTGTCGCCGAAGTACAGGGAAGAAGGCGCCCGGTGGCGGTTATGCTGAGCAATATCATCAGCGCCTGCCCGCAGAGCGGTATCAGCCGTGCGGGAGTGATCTATGAAGCGCCGGTCGAAGGCGGCATTACGCGCCTGATGGGGCTGTTTGAAAACTATGATGATCTCGAAAAGATCGGATCGGTGCGGAGCTGCCGCGAATATTATGTGTATCTGGCAGCGGGATTTGACGCTCTGTATTACCACTATGGACAGGCGGCGTATGCGATTCCGCTGCTCGAATCGGATCACATAGACAATGTGAACGGCATGGAGTATTCGGAACAGGTGTATTACCGGACGTCGGATCGTCCGTCGCCGCACAATGCGTATTTGGATGCGGCCGGGATTGCAGCGGGAATCGATCTCTGCGGCTACCGGACATCTTACAAAGACGGTTATGACGGATTTTTCCAGTTTGCATCCGAGACAGAACCGGAAACGCTGGAACAGGGACGAAATGCGACTTATGTGGCACCGGGCGGATATTTCCACAACAATCCGTGGTTTTCCTACGATGAGGCGAGCGGCACATATCTGCGTTATCAGTTCGGGGAACCGCAGATCGATGAGATGACACAGGAACAGCTTGCGGTGAAGAACATTATCGTGCAGTACTGTTCCTGGAAAAAGTATGATGACAATGCGGAATATCTCGATATCGATGTGGTAAACGGCGGAACGGGAACGTATATCACAAGCGGAAAGGCCATCGACGTGACATGGAGCAAGGATGATCCGTGGGGCGTCACAAAGTACCGGGACAGCAATGGAGAGGAGATTAAACTGAATCTTGGAAAAACATGGGTTCTGATTGTTTTAGATAATTATGCAGATGAGACTGAAATCCGGTGATAAAGCTGGATTTCAGGATTTTTCTCAGATCGGCTGGACAGATCCTGTGTTTTGCGGTAAGATAAAAAGAAAATCCGGTCATTTAACCGAATCAAGCAAGTACCTCGCTTCTAAAGCGGTGGGATGAATTGTTAAAAGAAACATAACGGCAGTGGCAGGCGGAGAGAAATCGGTATCCTCCACTGACATGAGGCGAGTCACAGTCGAACTATTTTCGACATGTCAGACTCTGTGAAAATACCGACTGTGAGTTGAAACAAAGGAGAAAAATACAGAAAATGGAAATTAATATACAGAGAATCAACGAACTTGCCCGCAAGGCGAAAGCAGAGGGGCTGACACCGGCGGAGAAAGAAGAGCAGCAGAAGCTGCGGAGAGAATATATTGCAGCCGTGAAAATGAACCTCCGTACCCAGCTCGACAATATTGATATGCAGGAGAAAGACGGAACAATCGTAAATCTGGGGGAGCGCTATGGAAGCAAAAGGAAACATTAGAAAAGAAGTTTTTGCCCGAAGAAGAGCAGCCACACAGGAAGAAATTCAGGAAAAGAGCCGTATGATTTATGAAAAAATCACGGCTCTGCCGGAGTTTCTGGATGCGGACTGCTTTTTTGCGTATATGGACTTCAAAAAAGAAGTCATGACACGGGATCTGATCGAGAAGGCCCTGCAAATGGGAAAGACGGTCGCTGTGCCGCGCGTGGAAGGCGATGATATGGTTTATTATGAGATCAAAGATTTCTCCACGCTGAAATCCGGCTATTTTGGCATTATGGAGCCGGACGGCGGAAAGGTCTGCACGCGGGAAGAGGGCTTTCTGCTGGTACCCGGTGTGGCCTTTGATCCGGCGCGCCACAGAGTCGGATATGGAAAAGGATTTTATGACCGCTTTCTTGCCGCACATCCAGGGTTTACAACGGTTGCAGCGGCGTTTGAGTTTCAGCTGTTTGATGCGGTGCCGTTTGAAGAGACGGATGTTCTGCCGCAGATGCTGGTGACAGAGCAGAAGATTTACCGTTAGCAGCCAATCACGATAAGACAACACGAGGAGGAGACGAATATGATAAGTCTGGAAGAAATCGGAACAAGAGCCCGTGGGGCGGAACCTGTGCTTCGCATCATGGGGACAGAGACGAAAAACCGTGTGCTGAAAAAAGCAGCGGAAAATCTTGTGGCGGATGCCGATGCGATTATCGCGGCAAATGCGCTGGATATGGAGCATGGAAGAGAAAAAGGAATGTCCAAAGGTCTTCTGGACCGGCTGTTTCTGGATCAGAGTCGCATCGAGGCGATGGCGGAAGGTCTCTGTCAGGTATCCGAGCTGGACGATCCGATCGGGGAAGTTCTCGGTATGAAAAAACGGCCGAACGGTCTTCTGATCGGGCAGAAACGTGTTCCGCTTGGTGTTGTCGGAATCATCTATGAAGCACGTCCGAATGTAACAGCGGATGCGTTTGCACTCTGCTTTAAGACGGGAAATGTCGTGATTTTGAAGGGCGGAAGTGATGCGATCCACTCAAATATGGCGATTGTTGCCTCACTGCGGAAAACACTGAAGGAGGAGCAGGTGCCGGAGGATGCGCTGCTTCTGATCGAAGATACTTCACGTGAGACAACGGCACAGTTTATGAAGATGAACCACTATGTCGATGTTCTGATTCCGCGCGGCGGTGCCGGACTGATCCGCACTGTAGTGGAAAACAGTACCATCCCGGTTATCGAGACGGGAACCGGAAACTGCCATATCTATGTCGATGAGACGGCAGATCTTTCGATGGCGGTTGATATTATTCTGAGTGCAAAGACACAGCGTGTCGGCGTCTGCAATGCGTGTGAATCCATCGTAGTGCATGAAAACGTGCGTGAAAAACTGCTGCCGGTTCTCGCAGAACGATTGAAAGAGAAACAGGTGAAGATGCGCGCAGACGAGAAGGCAAGAGAATACATGCCGGGAGCAGAAGCAGCGACAGAAGAGGACTGGGGAAAAGAGTATCTCGACTATATCGTATCCATTAAAACGGTTTCCTCCATCGACGAAGCGATTGCACACATCAACCACTACAACACAAAACACTCCGAAGCAATCATCACCAACAACTACACCCACGCCCAGAAATTCCTGGACGAAATCGATGCAGCTGTAGTCTACGTCAACGCCTCCACCCGCTTCACCGACGGCTTCGAATTCGGCTACGGCGCCGAAATCGGAATCAGCACCCAAAAACTCCACGCCAGAGGCCCAATGGGACTGCTGGCGCTGACGTCGATTAAATTTGTGGTATATGGGAATGGACAGGTACGGTCATAGAAAGGAGACAAAAACATAATGACAGCAATGAGAGAAGAAGCATTTGAATTATTGGAAAAAATGCCAGAAGATAAACTAGTGTTTATTATTCAGATTATGCAGGGTGTAAACAGTCTTTATAATAGCGGTGCTGTTGAATCGAAAAAAGATGCTTTTTTACGAATGGAGCAAATAAGAAAAAAAGGAAATGTTCAGGATGACGATGCTGAATTGGCATCTTATAGAGAGGAAAAATATGGAAAGTAAAATTCTTGTAGATACTAATGTTTTGCTGGATTATTTTCTTACAAGAGAGCCATTTTTCAATGATGCAAAACAGATCATAGAAAAATGCGCAGAGGGAAAAATAAATGCGTGCATTGCCGCACACTCTGTTTCTAATATGTTTTTTATTTTAAGAAAGACATATGATGTAAAAGAAAGAAGAGAACTTCTCCTTAGCTTATTTGAAATTTTTGATGTAGAAGGAATTGATTCAGAAAAACTAATGAAAGGCCTGAAAAATGAAACATTTTCAGATTTTGAAGACTGTTTGCAGATGGAATGTGCCGAATCATTTTGCGCACAATATATTGTTACAAGAAATACAGCAGATTATGTGACTTCAAAAATACCTGCGGTTACTCCAACGGAATATTTGGAAATGGAACGGTAGCAGCTGCTTTTACGATGGGAAAAGGTATTGTGCTGATGGGAAAACTGCTGGATAAAAAGTTTGCGTTTGTCTCCGTTTTATCACCGGAAAGACCGTAAAATGCAGGGCTGATATTTGATCGTAAAAAATTAGAAAAAAATGTAAAATCCTCTTGAAATCAAGGGGATTTTACTATATAATGAGCAGGACAAAAACAACTGCAGAGTAAGTTCATATGCGTAAAGTGCTCCCAGGATAGAGAGTAGCCAGGGAGACGAAAAGAGAAAATCTTGCGGTATATGAATTGCATCTCGCTGCAACAGAAGATAGAGACAAGAGATTATCTCCTATTGTAGTCAGATATCTGTAAAGGAGGTAATTTTTTTATGCAGAAAAATGCAAATGAAACAGCAAAAGAAACAAAAAACATGTTTCTGCAGTCAGCAAAAGAGCTGAAAGCAGTCACAACCCTCGCAGCCTGTGCCATGTTCGCAGCGCTGGCGATGATTCTGAACCAGGTAGCATCGATTGACATCGGACCTTATGTCCGCATCGGATTTTCCGGAATCCCGAACCGCCTTGTCGATTACCTGTTCGGACCAGTGACAGGATGTCTTTTCTCCGGCATTCTTGATGTCGTAAAATACTTCCTGAAACCGAGCGGCCCGTTCTTCTTCGGATTCACCTTTAATGCGATGCTGGCATCTTTTATGTATGGATGCTTCTACTATCGCAAAAAACTGACCATCAAACGTGTGCTTGCAGCCAAGTTCATCGTTATGCTGACTGTCAACGTACTGCTGAACACCCTGTGGATCAGCATGCTGTATGGAAAAGGAATCATGGTGCTTCTTCCGGCACGTGCCTTAAAGAACCTGATCATGTGGCCGATCGATTCCATCATTTTCTACAGCCTGACGAAGTTGATCGAGCAGACCGGCGTCTTCCGCATGTTCCATGCAAGAACCGCTGCACAGGCACAGAGATAAAGAAAAATTCAGACACCATCAAAACGATACATTTACCAATCTGCAGAAAAGGTACTGTCCGCCAGAACAAAAAGGAAGCGGATGGGTTTTGTCGGAAAAGAAAAGCGAAAAAGAACTGCGGCAGGAACTTCCCCAAAAGGAAGCCTGCCGCAGTTCTTTTTGAATGAAAATCCCATCAGGCGGACAGCGATTTTACTGATATCCGTGATCTGACCAGTCATGGTTTTTGATCCGCTCGTAATCCTCCTCTGTAATCGGAAGAATCGTTCCATGCTTGTAGCCGTATGGGAACGAGAAGGAAGCATCAGAACGAACAAATTTTCCGGAAGCAAGGCTGTCTGCAACAAACGGCACATATCCCTGGCCGGCACCCGGAACGCCGTAGTAGTCAAGGAACAGACACCATCTGCTGTCATCAAGCTGTACTGCGGTCGGAGCCTCATAGAGACCGCTCTCTACATCTTTCATGCTCTCATCGAAGCTTTCCATCCGCACATACGGGCCGGCCGCATGGTCGGAGCGGAGCAGAATAATTTTCGCCGGATTGCTTTCACTCTTTACGAAAAGATAATAAACCCCATTCTCTTCATAGATCGCCGAATCAATCACGCCGCTGTCCTCTTTTTCGTACAGAACCTGCGGAGCTGAAAAATGAACAAAATCCTTCGTTGTGCTGTAATAGATTTTTTTGGGACCGTAATCGTTTGCTGCATGGGAAGAAGACCAGTGCAGAACGTACTCACCGTTTTCTTTATCGTAAATCAGATCCGGTGCCCAGAGGCAGCCGAAGTCATCATCACCGATTTTTACAAGACGCTGGTCGCTCCAGTTTACGAGATCCTCTGATTCCCAGACGGAGAAATACTTGCTGCCGTTTCTGCCGATCTCATCCCAGGAATTGTGATACTGATTCCGCATACCGTAAGAAAGACTCAGGTCAGTGGCGAAAATATAATATTTCCCGGTTTCTATGCTGTGAGTGATAGTAAAGTCGCGTACACCCTTATCTCCATAATACGCCCAGAGAACAGGAGCGCCGTCGTTGACAGCTTCCCAGTGGAAACCATCGCGGCTGATGCCGAAATAAACCTGTTCGCCGTCCGGTGTTGTTTTTTCCCGAAAATGAACAAATAAATATGCCTGTGCCATAAAATAAAACTCCTTTATGCATATGTTTGGATGAAAAATTCAGATGTTCTGTTTTTCAGGCCATACCTTATACGGTTCCATTATTTTGTAAGACGGATCACATTCCAGCTGTGTTTTCCAAGAACGGTGTGCATTTTTCCATTCTCCAGTTTGGTGGCATCGGAATGGGTCGGAGTAACGTGGTTCGGATCTGCTTCGGTGTTGACCGCTTTCATATCGTCGTTTGTCAGCACGATGTGCTCCGCCAGACGGCATCCTTCGAACTGACGCAGATCGCAGGAAACCTCCATATCCTCATCCAGACTCTTGTTGACTGCAAAAATGGTCAGTGCATCGTTTTCCTCATCCCAGATGCAGACAGAATCGAGATACGGAGCTTCGCCGTACGTTTTGCTCTCGTAAACCGGTGTCAAAACCTGTGTATTTAAGACGGTTCCGCGGCCGTATACGCTTGCATGCATGTATGGATAGAAGATCGTCTGACGCCATGCACCGGTATCGGATGTCATGATCGGAGCAATCACGTTGACAAGCTGTGCGAGGCAGGCAATCTTGACACGGTCTGCGTGGCGCAGGAGTGTGATCAGCATGCTTCCGACGAGAAGTGCATCCTCAAAGTTGTAAACATCCTCAAGCTGATGAGGTGCGCGTACCCATTTCTCCAGCTTCTGATCCTGCTCATTGCTGTGATACCATACGTTCCACTCATCGAAGGAAAGGTTAATCTGCTTTTTGCCGTGTTTTTTTGCTTTGACTGCATCACAGATCGCAACTACACCGGAGATGAAATCATCCATGCCCTTGGAGCTTGCCAGGAAATCGACAGTATCATTTGCATAATTTCCGTAGTACTGGTGTAAAGAAAGGTAATCCACCTCATCATAGCATTCGTCCAGAACCGTATATTCCCAGGAACCGAAGGTTGGCATCGTAAGATTGGAGCTTCCGCAGGCAACAGTTTCAATCGTCGGATCCATGAATTTCATCAGACGGGAAGTCTCTGCTGCAATACGTCCGTACTCAGAAGCGGTCTTATGTCCCATCTGCCACGGTCCGTCCATCTCGTTGCCGAGGCACCAGAGTTTGATGTTGTGTGGATCTTTGTAACCGTGGGATTTTCTCAGATCACTGTAGTAGGTGCCGCCCTTGAAGTTGCAGTACTCCAGCACATTTTTTGCGTCTTCCGGTCCGCGGGTTCCGAGATTGACGGCCATCATAATGTCACTGCCGGCTTTTTTCGACCAGTCAGCAAACTCATTCAGACCGAATTCGTTTGTCTCAATCACGCCCCAGGCAAGATCTGGTTTTGCAGGCCGTTTGTCTTTCGGGCCTACGCTGTCTTCCCAGTGAAAACCGGAGACAAAGTTTCCGCCCGGGTAACGGACGATCGGTACCTGAAGCTCTTTGACAAGATCCAGGGTATCTTTTCGGAAGCCCTGCTCGTCGGAGAGAACACTTCCTTCCTGATAGATGCCCTCGTAAACGGCGCGTCCCAGGTGCTCGATAAAGGAACCGAAGATTCGTTTGTCAACTTTTCCGGTAAGAAAATATTTGTCAATGATAATCTCTGCTTTTCTCATACTTAAAAATCCTCCTGTTAAAAGAAATGTTCGTTTTCAGACACGATCCAGAAAAATAAAGGATCACCGGCGTGTCTATGATTTTATTCCACCGTTTCGCTTTCGCTTTGGATAGTTTCAATTTTAGCAGGAAGATAGAAAAAAACCAGAGATTTTTGTCCGGCAAATTTGACTTTTTTTCCGGTTTTGCGGTAAAATAGGGAGAAGAAAAGAAAAGGGGAAACGAGAAGAATGGAATTTTCAGTTCATATTTGTGAATATAATAGATCCAACGCCGATTATGAGACGATATATCGGCCGGAGGGCAGCGGGGACTATCTGTTTCTGTTGTTTAAAACGCCGATGAAGGTGTATGACAGAACTGCGTTTTTCATTGCACAGGAAAATGCCTGCCTTTTTTACACGCCGGATCACGAGCAGCATTATCAGGCTGTTCAGAAGTTTCGCAACAGCTATGTCCATTTCTGGTGCGGTGAGAATCTGGGTGAAACGTATGGAATTCCGCAGAATGCTGTTTTTTATCCACAGAACACGGAAGCCATTGATGAGCTGATTCGCCTTTTGCAGAGGGAATACATTGTGAAAGATCCATACGCAGTGGAATATGAGGAAGCACTGGTTCGTCAGATGATGATTACGGCATCGCGCGGTATGCGGCTGTACCAGAAAGCGGCAGAGGAGCCGGCCGGACTGTATCAGGAATTCCAGGAGCTGCGCCTTAAGATGTTGAGCCATTATGAGAAAGACTGGACGACAGAAAAGCTTTGCCAGATGGCCAATATGGAAAAAAGCCAGTTTTATTCTTATTACAAACAGTTTTTCAGCAGCACCCCGCACAGCGATCTGATTGAAGTACGGCTCGACAAGGCGAAAAATCTTTTGACAAATCAGGCACTTTCCATCGGACAGACCGCGGAAATCTGCGGTTTTTCCAATCTGTCTCATTTCAGCCGCTATTTCAAACGCCACTGCGGATGTTCTCCGCGGGAATGGCAGCAGCAAGGCGGAAAAAGCATAAAATATAAAGTGAAGTTGCAGGAAGATGAGAAATGCTATAGCTTTTCCCAATAGCTTATGATAAAATATTCAGAAGATGTTGGAGTCAAAAGGTACTTTGGCCATGATATCTTCAGAAAAAGTAAGAAAAAGGGAGAGCAGTATGAAAAAGAGAGAGTCATTTAACAGTCGGTGGGGATTTATCCTGGCCTGCATCGGCTCTGCAGTTGGAATGGGCAACATCTGGATGTTCCCTACCCGGGTTTCCTTGTACGGAGGAGGTTCCTTTCTGATTCCGTATTTCCTGTTCGTTGCACTGATCGGCTTTACCGGTGTGAGCGGGGAGATGAGTTTTGGCCGTGCCACAAGATCCGGTCCGGTTGATGCGTTCGGTTTTGCATGTGAAACGAAAGGAAAACGAAAAGCCGGAGAGGCGCTTGGTCTGATTCCGGTGCTGGGTTCCCTGGCAATGGCGATCGGTTATACGGTTGTCATGGGGTGGATTTTCAGGTACATGATCGGAACCTTTACCGGAAAGATACTGTCAGCTGTGAGCGTAGAGGATTTTGCCGGAGCGTTTGAATCCATGGCATCTGCGTTTGGAAACAATTTCTGGCAGATCGTAGCTCTTGTGGTTGCGATGGTCATTCTGGCATTTGGTGTTGGTAAGGGAATTGAGAAGGTCAATAAGGTGCTGATGCCTGTTTTCTTTCTCATGTTTGTTGCACTTGGTATCTATGTTGCCTTTCAGCCCGGTGCAGCGGATGGATACCGTTATATTTTCCGTGTGGAACCAAAAGCACTTGCAGATCCGAAGACCTGGATTTTTGCACTTGGTCAGGCATTCTTTTCCCTGTCTGTAGCCGGAAACGGAACACTGATCTATGGTTCCTATTTGTCAGATGGAGAAAATATTCCGGCCGCCGCCGGAAGAGTAGCATTTTTTGATACGCTCGCTGCTATGCTTGCTGCGCTGGTTATTATCCCGGCGATGGCAACTACGGGAGCACAGTTAAATACAGGAGGACCTGGACTTCTGTTCATTTTCCTTCCGAATTTGATAAAGTCTATGCCGGGTGGCGCGCTGATCGCAATCGTTTTCTTTGTCGCTGTCTTTTTTGCCGGCCTTACCTCTCTGATTAACCTGTACGAAGCACCGATTGCAACGGTACAGGAAAAATTTCATCTCGGAAGAGTAGCAGCCTGCGGTGTGATCGGGGTTATCGGTGTGGTCGTATCTCTTCTGATCCAGGGCATTGTATCCCAGTGGATGGATGTTCTGTCGATCTACATCTGCCCGCTCGGCGCCGGCCTTGCCGGAGTCATGTTCTTCTGGATCTGCGGAAAGAAGTATGTGCAGTCCCA
Organism: Fusicatenibacter saccharivorans; assembly: GCF_015557635.1. Classification (GTDB taxonomy): domain Bacteria; phylum Bacillota; class Clostridia; order Lachnospirales; family Lachnospiraceae; genus Fusicatenibacter; species Fusicatenibacter saccharivorans. The sequence goes on along the minus strand of NZ_JADNOP010000001.1, from coordinate 108,736 downwards.
GGTAGACAAGGGAAGAAGCAGCAAATTCACGGATCTGTATTATCCGATTTGCAAATATATCTACGTGCCGATCTGTGTGCTGGTTCTGATTCTCGGAATCGTGCTGGGCGGAATCGGCTGAAACAATGTTGATAGAAAACGCGCCTGTCGTGCGGAAAAAAAGATCCGGCGGCAGGTGCGTTTTTTGATAAAATTTTTCAAATATATAAATCCGATTGAAATACTCGGAAAAAAGGTCTACAATCGGAGGCGAAAACAGAGATTTTAACCTCGAAGCAAAATAAGGAGGATATCAATATGGGAAAAAATCTTTTAACAGTGAAAGATTTAACGGTAAATGTAGAAGAAAAAGAGATCCTGCACGGCGTCAATCTTACGATTGGAAAAGGGGAGACGCATGTGCTGCTTGGACCGAATGGTACCGGAAAGTCGACGCTTGGCAATACGCTGCTCGGCAATCCGAAATATAACGTGACACGCGGCGAAATCTGGTTCCAGGGAAAGAACATCACAGAAGAGCCGGTCAATGAACGCGCCAAAATGGGACTGTTTCTCTCGTTTCAGAATCCGCTTGAGGTGCCTGGCGTAACCTTAAGCTCTTTTATCCGCAGCGCCGTCGAGTTAAAAACCGGCAAACGGATGCGTCTGTTTGAGTTTCGGAAAGAACTGGAAAAAGCAATGGAAGTTCTGCAGATGGATCCGTCGTATGCAGACCGTGATCTGAATGTCGGATTTTCCGGTGGTGAGAAAAAGAAAGCCGAGATCTTGCAGCTTCTGATGCTCGAGCCGTCCCTTACCATTCTCGATGAGACCGACTCCGGCCTGGATGTCGATGCAGTCCGCACCGTTTCTGCCGGAATTGAGGCATACCGCAGAAAATGCGGAGGAAGTCTTCTGATCATCACGCACAGCACGAAGATTCTGGAATCACTGATGGTGGATCAGACCCACATCATGGTGGAAGGTGAAATCGTCAAAACCGGCGATGCATCTCTTGTAGAGGAGATCAACCGGGACGGATTTGGAAAATACGAAAAGTCACTGGCGTAAAACCGAAGGTACAGAAAGGATGAAAACGCTGTGAGAGAAAAAAGTTATGTAGAGGATATTGACCGAAGCATCTATGATTTCAAAGACGATGAAAAGGATGCCTATAAAGTAAAAGCCGGCCTGACGCCGGAAATTGTACAGAAAATTTCGGATGAGAAGAAAGACCCTGCCTGGATGCAGTTGTTCCGTCTGCATTCTTTACAGATCTACAACCAGACGCCGATTCCGGATTGGGGTCCGTCGATTGAGGGTCTGAACATGGATGATATCGTAACGTATGTCCGCCCGAATACGAAAATGAAAGCAAAGTGGTCCGATGTGCCGGATGACATCAAAAATACGTTTGAGCGTCTCGGCATCCCGCAGGCAGAGCGGAAATCACTCGCCGGCGTGGGCGCACAGTATGATTCGGAGCTGGTCTATCACAACGTCCGCGCGGAAGTTGCGGCGCAGGGTGTTGTCTATACCGATATGGAGAGTGCGCTGCATGGTGAGTACGCGGATATGGTGCGGAAACACTTTATGAAACTGGTGAAACCGACCGACCACAAATTTGCCGCACTGCACGGAGCCGTCTGGTCCGGCGGTTCGTTTGTCTATGTGCCGAAGGGGGTTTCCGTGGAAATCCCGCTGCAGTCGTATTTCCGCCTGAATGCGCCGGGCGCAGGCCAGTTCGAGCATACGCTGATTATTGTCGATGAGGACGCGGACCTTCACTTTATCGAGGGCTGTTCCGCACCGAAATACAATGTGGCCAACCTCCATGCCGGATGTGTGGAGCTGTTTGTCGGAAAGAATGCAAGACTCCGTTATTCTACGATTGAAAACTGGTCGAAGAATATGTACAACCTGAACACGAAGCGCGCGCAGGTCGAGGAGGGCGGAAAAATCGAGTGGGTTTCCGGTTCATTCGGCTCCCACGTTTCCTACCTGTACCCGATGAGCGTGCTGAAAGGAAGAGGCGCAAAGATGGAATTTACCGGCATCACGTTCGCCGGTAAGGGCCAGAATCTCGATACCGGAGTGAAGGTTGTCCACAGCGCGCCAGATACGAGTTCCTATATTAACACGAAATCGATCTCGAAGGACGGCGGCATCAGCACCTTCCGTTCGTCAGTCTCTGCAACAAAAGCGGCAAAGAACACGAAATCAGCCGTTTCCTGCCAGTCTCTGATGCTCGATGATATCTCCCGGTCGGACACGATTCCGGCGATGGATATCCGTACAAAAGATGCGAACATCGGCCATGAAGCACAGATCGGAAGCATCAGCGATGAAGCCGTCTTTTATCTGATGTCGCGCGGCATGACGGAAGAGGATGCGAGAGCGTGCATCGTTAGCGGATTCGCGGATGATGTTTCAAAAGAACTGCCGCTGGAGTACGCGGTGGAGATGAACAATCTGATCCGCCTCGAGATGAAGGGCAGCATTGGATAAGGAGGCCAGACACATGGAAGAACAGAACAGCATGAAAATCAACCAGCTTCCATCGAAAACGTGGTACTGGCTGGGATTAAATGATACAAAAGTAAAATGGGCGGCGGGTGCGCCGTGTGAAATCTGCGCGGAAGAGCTGTCTGCGGATGATGAGATAACGGGTTTTCCGGAAGCTATGAATACCGGGGCAGGAAAAGAGACGGATGTCCTTTTTGCACCGGAGCAGACGAAAAACTGGAGTGTCTCTGCAAAGGAGGGGCAGACGAAACAGGTCACGCTTTCCATCGGACAGGGAAAAGAGAAGGTTTCATCCGGAAAGATCCGCGCGGCGGCAGAAGAGGGAGCTTCCCTTACCGTTTTCGAGGTATTTGAACCGGCACAGGCAGCGGGACAGCTCGCGGTGCGGACAGAACTTTACGCGAAAAAAGACAGCCGCATCCGGCTCGTGCAGGTGATGATGCGCGGTGAGGGACAGGAGCTTTTAAATGATGTCGGATGCATCTGCGAGAAAAATGGTGCACTGGATCTTTTACAGGTCGTTGTCGGAAAAGGCGATGTCTATGACGGTATCTGGACCGAACTGCAGAAGGATCACGCATCACTGCAGGCAGAAATCGGCTATCTTCTGCAGAATCAGCAGAAATTTGATGTCAATCTGAATGTGCGCCACTTCGGAAAAGTAACCGAGAGCACGATCCAGGCAGACGGAACGCTGATGGACGCGGCGGAAAAGATCTTCCGCGGCACAATCGACTTTGTGCGCGGTTCGGCAGATTCCGTCGGAGCAGAGACAGAACAGGTATTGCTGCTCGGCGATGATGTAGTCAACAAGACGATTCCTGTGATCTTCTGTGCAGAGGAAAACGTACAGGGAAGCCACGGCGCGGCAATCGGAGAACTCGATGAAGAGACACTGTTCTACTTCGGTGCGCGCGGCATGGACCGTACACAGGCAGAAAATACGATGGCGCGGGCGAAACTGGAAGCAAAAATCCAGAAGATCGGCGATGCGGACATCGAACAGAAAGTAAAAACACAGCTTGCGGAGGTGCTTGACCGTGACAACAGATAACATCAGAAAAAATTTCCCGCTTCTGCAGCAAATGGACACGATCTATCTGGACAACGCGGCGACGGCACAGCGCCCGTCGTGCGTTCTTGCTGCAGTACAGGAATTTTACGAACAGAAAAATGCAAATCCTCTGCGCGGCTTCTATCCTTTAAGCCTGGAGGCGACGGAGAGCTATCAGGAGGCAAGAAAGACCGTACAGAAGTTTATTCATGCAGAAGAGCCGGAGGAGATTATTTTTACCCGGAATACAACGGAAAGCCTGAACCTTGTGGCATACAGCTATGGCCTGAACTTTTTAAAGGAAGGCGACGAGATCGCTGTAACAATCATGGAGCATCACAGCAATCTGCTTCCGTGGCAGATGGTGTCGCGTATGACTGGGGCGAAGCTCCATTATCTGGAATGTACCAGTGAGGGCGAGCTGACAGATGAGGCGCTTCAAAAGGGCATTAATGAGAGAACACGTCTTGTGGCTGTTGCGCAAGTATCGAATGTGCTCGGCTGCGTGAATTCGATCCAGAAAATCACGGAGATGGCGCACCGCGTGGGAGCCGTTGTCGTTGTGGACGGCGCCCAGAGCGTTCCGCATATGCCGGTCGACGTACAGGCGCTGGATGTAGATTTTCTCGCCTTTTCCGGCCATAAGCTGATGGGTCCGATGGGAATCGGCTGTCTGTATGGAAAACGGGAACTGCTGGAAAGAATGCCGCCGTTTTTAACCGGAGGCGAGATGATCGATTCCGTTCACCGCGACGGAGCCGTTTTTGCACCGGTTCCGCAGAAATTTGAGGCGGGAACGGTAAATGCAGCCGGTGCGGTGGGGCTGGCCGCAGCGATCCGGTATCTGCAGGAAAAAGGATTTGATTATATCCAGAAAAAAGAGCTGGAACTGACGCAACGTGCTATGGAAGGACTCGGCGCGCTGCCGTACGTTCATATCCTCGGTTCCAAAGATCCGGCCAACCACACGGGCATCGTTTCGTTTACGATTGACGGCGTGCATCCGCACGATGTGAGCGAAATTCTTTCTTCTGACGGCATCGATGTGCGGGCAGGCCACCACTGTGCACAGCCGCTTCTGGAATATCTTGGCGTCCGAAGCTCGACAAGAGCCAGCATGATGTTTTATAATACACCGGAAGAGATTGATGCACTGATCGAAAGTGTATCCACAATCAGAAGGAGAATGGGCTATGGAGAGTAGAGGATTTTATAACGAAATTTTGACGGAGCACAATCTGCGTCCGGAATTCAAGCATGATCTGCCGGATGCGGACATCGTACTCGAGGGCGTCAACCCAAGCTGCGGCGATGATATCTGGCTGAAATTAAAAGTCGACGGCGATGTGATCACGGACGGTGCGTTCGTGGGCGACGGCTGTGCGATTTCGCAGGCATCGGCGGACATTATGCTCGGCATGATCATCGGAAAGACGAAGGACGAGGCACTGCGCCTGGGAAATCTGTTTCTGCGCATGATCAAAGGAGAAGCATCCGACGAGGAGATTGACGAACTCGAGGAGGCTGGTGCACTGAAGGACATCTCCCACATGCCAGCAAGAGTGAAATGTGCAGTGCTTGGATGGCATACGCTGGAAGAGGCATTTAAACAGGAAAAATAAGAACAGAAAAACTTTTTGTATTTCTGAGAAAAAGTATCACTTTACCCACTTGCAATTTTCAAAAAATTAGTTATAATGAATTACAGTTAGTAAAGCCTAACCAAAGCGAATCAATCATTGTTATCTCCCGTCTGCGGATCCTGGACACTTCGCAGGCGGGAAACTCCAGAAACAAACGAGAAAGGAGCACACGAAAAGTGAAGAGCCTGAAAATTGAGGAAGTAAAAGGAAGAGAAATTCTGGATTCCAGAGGAAACCCAACCGTAGAAGCTGAGGTTGTTCTTGCAGGGGGCGTTGTAGGGCGCGGCATGGCACCAAGCGGCGCATCTACCGGTGAGTTTGAGGCACTGGAATTACGAGATGGAGATAAAGCAAGATACCTTGGAAAAGGTGTGCAGAAAGCAGTAGAAAACATCAACACCGTCATCAACGATACCTTAAAAGGTATGGATGCATCCGATACCTACGCTGTAGATAAAGCTATGATCGATGCGGACGGAACAAAAGATAAATCCCGCCTGGGTGCAAATGCCATTCTGGCTGTATCCATTGCCTGCGCAAGAGCAGCAGCAAACGCACTTGAGATTCCGCTGTACCGCTTCTTCGGCGGCGTTTCCGGAAATCGTCTGCCGGTTCCGATGATGAACATCATCAACGGCGGATGCCACGCACTTTCTTCCGGCCTGGATGTACAGGAGTTCATGATCATGCCGGTTGGAGCATCTTCTTTCAAAGAGTGCTTAAGATGGTGCGCTGAGGTCTTCCATGCACTGGCTGCCATCTTAAAAGAGCGCGGGCTGGCAACATCGGTTGGAGATGAAGGCGGTTTTGCACCGGCTCTGAAATCCGATGAAGAAGCCATCGAGACCATTCTTGAGGCAGTGAAAAAAGCAGGCTATGAGCCAGGCAGAGACTTCAAGATCGCGATGGATGCTGCTTCCTCCGAGTGGAAGACAGGTACCAAGGGGGAATACAAACTGCCGAAAGCCGGCACTGTATTTACTTCCAAAGAGCTGATCGCTCACTGGAAAGCACTGGTAGAGAAATACCCGATCATCTCCATCGAGGATGCTCTGGATGAAGAAGACTGGGAAGGCTGGAAAGAGCTGACCGCAGAGCTTGGCGGAAAAGTACAGCTTGTCGGTGACGACCTGTTTGTAACCAATACTGAGCGTCTGGCAAAAGGTATCTCCCTTGGCTGCGGAAATTCCATCCTGATCAAACTGAACCAGATCGGTTCTGTATCTGAGACCCTTGAGGCAATCAAAATGGCTCACAAAGCAGGCTACACCGCAATTTCCTCCCACCGTTCCGGTGAGACCGAGGATACCACCATCGCAGACCTGGCGGTTGCCCTGAACACCTGCCAGATCAAGACCGGTGCACCGAGCCGTACCGAGCGTGTTGCAAAATACAACCAGCTTCTCCGAATCGAAGAAGAACTTGGAACGGCCGCTGTATACCCTGGTGCAAGAGCATTTAATGTGACACAGGACTAAGCAGTAAATAACATCATACCATAAAAAAAGACAAGATCCTTCCTCTTAAAACCAATCATAAATAAGAGTCCCCGGGGCCGTTGAAAAACGTGTTTCCCGGGGATTCTTGCATGCGGGGGAGGGGTATATGAAAAAACACTTGACTTGAAGCGGACTTGAAGTGTTATCCTATCTAGGAAAATGTAAAAAAAGGGGGATATATCGAAATGAGCGAAAGATTATGGAATATTCTTCTGGATTCTTTTTGGAAAATCTTTCTGCCGGGCCTTAAGGTGACGATTCCGCTTACTGTAATCTCGTTTTCCATTGCACTTGTAATTGCGACGGCAATGGCTATGGTACAGTTTGCAAACATCAAAGGCCTTCGTCAGATTGCACGTTTCTATATCTGGATTTTCCGCGGAACCCCGCTTCTGGTCCAGCTTTTCGTTGTGTTTTACGGACTTCCGCGCGCCGGTATTCTGATCGATCCGTTTCCGGCGGCAGTTCTCGTCTTTTCCCTGAATGAGGGCGCCTACAGTGCCGAGACGATGCGTGCGGCCCTGGAAGCCGTTCCGGCAGGCCAGCTTGAAGCCGGCTACTGTGTCGGCATGTCGTATCTGCAGATCATGCGGAGAATTATCCTTCCGCAGGCGATGCGCACCGCGTTCCCGCCGCTTTCCAACTCTCTGATCGCCATGGTAAAGGATACTTCCCTTGCCGCAAATATCACCGTAACGGAGATGTTTATGGTAACGCAGCGGATTGTAGCGCGCACCCATGAGCCGCTGGCACTGTATATTGAAGTAGGACTGATCTACCTGCTGTTCTCCACCGTGCTCACGAAGCTGCAGGGAATCGGAGAGAAGAAACTGAGTACATATCAGAAAAAAGGGGAATAAGCCATGCTGGAAATCAAAGGATTAAAGAAAGCGTTCGGCAGCCTGGAAGTGTTAAAAGGTGTAGATTTAAAAGTAAACCAGGGCGATGTTGTCGCAATCCTCGGCCCGAGCGGTTCGGGAAAAACGACGATGCTGCGCTGTGTCAACTTTCTGGAGCATGCGGACGGCGGCAGCCTGATTTTTGACGGGAAAGAATATCCGTTCCACAACATCAGCAAAAAAGATATCGCGGCGATCCGTCAGAAAACCGCATTTGTATTTCAGAACTATAACCTGTTCCTGAACAAAACAGCCCTTCATAACGTAACCGAGGGCCTGATCATCGGCAGAAAAATGCCAAAAACCAGGGCGGAGGAAAAAGCGCGTGCAGCGCTTGAAAAAGTAGGCATGCTGGACCGTGCGGACTACTATCCGCATCAGCTTTCCGGCGGACAGCAGCAGAGGGTGGCAATCGCCCGTGCACTGGCAACCGATCCGGAAATTATCTATTTTGATGAGCCGACCTCAGCACTCGACCCGGAGCTGACCGGCGAGGTGCTTGGTGTTATGCGCCAGCTTGCCAAAGAGGGAATGACGATGCTCGTTGTCACGCATGAGATGGGCTTTGCAAGAAACGTTTCGAACAAAGTTGTCTTTATGGAAAACGGCGTTGTCGTTGAGGAAGGTCCGTCGAAGGAATTTTTCGCAAATCCGCGGGAAGAGCGGACGAGAACATTTTTGCAGAATATTGAACAGCATTACGAGTAAGGTATCCCGCAAAGCGGCAAATCCTGTCCGGAGCACGGAATCCGGACAGTTTGCAATAAAGAAAACAGAAGAAGCAAAGGCAGCTTCTTCCAGAACAAAACAAAAAAGGAGTGGCGAATATTATGAAAAAGAAAATGGCAGCAGTATTTCTGGCAGGTATCCTGACATCATCCTTTTTACTGACCGGATGCGGAAACAGCACGGCAGATAACAGAAGTGCTTCTTCCTCTTCATCAGCATCTTCTGCAAGTGCGTCTGGGGATCTTTTAGAGCAGATCCAGAGCAAGGGTGAGATCGTTGTGGCAATGGAAGGAACCTGGGCACCGTGGACGTATCACGATGAGGACGACAACCTGGTCGGCTATGACGTAGAAGTGGCACAGCAGATCGCAGAGAAACTCGGCGTGAAAGCAACCTTTGTAGAGGGTGAGTGGGACGGCCTTCTTGCAGGAATCGATTCCGGCCGGTACGATATCATGGTAAACGGCGTAGATATCACAGAGGAGCGCGCTGAGAAATACAGCTTTTCCGATCCATACGCATACAACCGCACCGCTGTTATCGTAAACTCTGCTAACGATGAAATCCAGTCCATGGAGGATCTCGACGGAAAGAGCACCGCGAACACCATTTCCAGTACGTATGCAGAAGTTGCCGAGAAATATGGCGCAGCCGTTACCGGTGTTGACGATCTGGAGCAGACTTTCGAGCTTCTCTTAAGCGGCCGTATCGATGCAACTCTGAACGCAGAGGTAACGTATTACGATTATATGAAAGCACACCCGGATGCAGAGATCAAAATTGCATGTCTCGATCCGGAATCCACAAAAGTCGGTATTCCGATGAAAAAAGGCGATGAGACCAAGACGCTGCTTGAGGCAGTCAACAAAGCACTTGGCGAGCTCGCAGAAGAAGGAACACTGACAGAGCTTTCGGAAAAATATTTTGGAACGGATATCTCCAAAGAAGCAGCAGAATAAGATACAAAATAAAGAAGGTTACAGATCATGATTGCAAATTATCATACCCATACATGGCGGTGCCGCCATGCGGACGGAACGGAGCGGGAGTATGTGGAGCGCGCGATTGAGGGCGGCCTTAAAATTCTCGGTTTTTCCGACCATTCGCCTTATCCGTTCCCGGACGGCTACGATTCCGGCATGCGGATGCGGCTCGATCAGGTGGAAGGCTATGTAGACACCGTGCTGGCATTGAAAAAAGAGTATGACAAGGATATTGAAATCCATCTCGGACTCGAAACAGAGTATTTCCCGAGATTCTGGGATCAGCTGATTGATTTTTTGTCGGACTATCCGTTTGAGTACTTTGTGCTTGGCCAGCACAGCCTGGGAAATGAGATCGAAAAGATTCTCTACAGCGGCCATGGAACAACAGACGGAAGCTACCTGAAACAGTATGTGGACCAGTGCCTGGCAGGCATTGATACCGGAAAATACCTGTATCTGGCACACCCGGATCTCTTTTTATTCAACGGCGACGAAGCAGTGTTCGACCGGGAATACCGGAGACTCTGCCGTGAGGTGAAAAAGAGAAACATTCCGCTGGAGATCAATTTCCTTGGTCTGATGGAAGAAAGATGGTATCCGAACAAGAAGTTCTGGAAGATCGCCGGCGAAGAAGGAAACACCGCCGTTTTCGGCTGTGATGCCCATACGCCGAAAGCCGTCTGGAATCCGGAGACGGAACAGAAGGCACTGCAGCTGGCAGCAAAATACGGTCTGAAAGTACAGGAAACCGTTCCGATGCCGAAGACATTTTAACAGAAGCAGAAAAAGCTGTTCTTTTCTGGTGAGAGTTTTGAAAACTCCGCGGAAAAGAACAGCTTTTTTGATATGAGATTTTTTATGCTTTTTTTGTATGCATCAGCCGTACCGCCTCTTCCCGCTGTTTCAGAATCTTCTGAATCGAAGTCCAGTAAACGATCATTGAGACAACCGGCCCGATCAGGTCGGAAATAGGTTCCACGTAGAAGATGTTTTCCAGTGCAAAGAACCGCGGCAGAAGAAACAGAGCGGTAAAGTAGACGAATTTCCGGAAGAAAGAGAGTGCAAACGAATAGCGCACGCAGCCCATTGCAGTAAAGCCGTCTACAATCTCGTACTGAATGCCGAGCGGAATGACTGAGAGTGTCGAAATATGGATCGCGCGGACCACCATCGAGACGATCTGCGGATCGGAAGTAAAAAGCTGCGCAAACAGCGTTCCGGCGGCATTGGAGACGAGGAACATCAAGGTAGTAAATCCGGCACAAAGTGCGATGATGGTTTTCTGTGCCTCAAGAATACGCCTGGAATTTCCAGCTCCATAATTGTATGCGAGGATTGACTGCGTTCCGCCGCTGATTCCGCCGAGCGGCATCGTAATAATCAGCATAAAGCTCTGAACGATCGTTGCACAGGTGATGAAGCTGTCTCCCTGTCCGGCGGGTGCATATCGCTGCAGGACGGCGTTCATCGCAATGATCATCACATTGTCGATGGCAATGATTAGAAACGGAGTAAAACCGACTGTCAGAATGCGTTTCATGATCGCAAATGAATACCCGCCGAAGGTGATGCGGATCGGAATCGTCTTTCCGAACAGAATATGCAGCACATACAGACAGCTTGCGATCTGGGAGAGCACGGTTGCAATTGCCGCGCCGCGCACGCCGAGATGCAGAACGAAGATAAACACAGGGTCCAGCAGCAGATTCAGGACGGCGCCTAGCAGAACAGATTTCATTCCCTTACTGGCAAAGCCCTGGCAGATCACAAACTGGTTCAGGCCGGTCGATAAAAGCGCAAACACAGAGCCGGAAACGTAGATCATAAAATAGGCTCTGGCGTAAGGATACGTAACGGTGCTGGCTCCGAATGCCATCAGCATCGGGCGGGTAAAAAAAAGCGCAGCGGCTGTCAGAACGAGGGACAGGGAAACAAGCATCAGAAACGCATTAGCCAGGATGCGGGATGCCTCTTTTTCATTTTTCTCTCCGAGCCGGATGCCGAGCAGCGGTGCGCCGCCGACCCCGATGAGGGAGGAGAACGCGCCGATCATGGTGAGAATGGGACCGCAGACGCCGACACCCGCGAGCGCCAGATCACCGACAGAGGCAATGTGGCCGATGTACATACGGTCTACAATGCTGTACAGAACACTCACGAACTGTGCCAGCATGCTCGGAAAAGCAATATGGGGAACCAGCTTTCCGATCGGGTCGGTTCCGAGATGGTTTACAGTTTTCATAGAAAAATACCTTGTCGTTTTTTAGGTTTGGGAACAGACAGCAAAAAACATGCCCGAAACAAAATCCGGAAGACTTTGTTTCGGACATGCCGCTTTTGGTCTGTTCTGATAGATCAGCTGACAGAAAAATTATTCAGCAAGAGTGGTCAGATCTACTTTGAAATCGTCAGATCCCTGTCCGTCTACGGTGTAGTAAGCGGCTCTCTGCTCTGCGTTCAGGTAGATTTTGATCTCGCCTTTTAATCCGTTTGCTTTTACTTCTTTTTTGATGACTGCTTCGAGGTCTTTCATAGATACTTTTGTCTCGAAGATCTCAAGAACGGTATCAGATACTTTTGTCATTTTACGTGGGGTTTTGGTTGCTTCTGCCATGGTTTCCGTGGTCTCCTTTTTTACTGTTTTTTTAACGGTTTCTTTTTTGGTTGCTTTTTTCGGCTCTTTTGCAGCTTCTGCTTTTCCTTCGGCTGCTTCTGTATGTAAGGTTTTTTCAGTCGTTGGTTTTACTTCTTTTGCCGGTGCCGCTGTCTTTACAACGGTTTCCGCTGTTTTTGCAGCTTCTGCAGCCTGCTGTTTCGCTTTGGCCATTTTTTTCATGGTTCTTTTATTCATTTTATTCACTCCTCTATGCGATATCTCTAATAAATTACCATGTTTTTTGCCTTCTGTCAAATTTAAATTCGAGAAAACAGCGGCTTTAGGATTGTACACGGCGGAGCACAGAAAAGATTTTTTCAGAATCCCAGATCTGCGGAACAGGGTAGGTGGGATTTGCTTCTTTTAAAGCACGGCGTGCTATTTCTGTGTAATCATTCGGCGAAAGGTGCGGCAGAGTGGATGGAATGTCAAACGAATCGCGCATAGCCTCGATAGCTGCAATCATCCGCTCAGCCTTTTCAGAAACGGTATCTCCGCCGAGAGAAAGCGCATCGGCGAGAACGGCAAGTTTAGGCGCAATGCAGGAACCGTATTCGCGCAGAACAGCAGGCAGCAGAACCGCGTTGGCTCTTCCATGCGGAATGTGGTACAGTGCGCCGACGGCGTGGGCAATGGCATGGACGTAGCCGACAAAGTTGTTGGTAAAAGCGAAACCGGCCAGGTACGATGCATGAAGCATTTCCTGCCGTGCAGCAAGATGGGTGCCGTCTCGCCAGACTTCGGGCAGGGCATGGAAATTTTCGCAGACTGCCTCGATGGATGCATTCTGCACGCTGCGGGAGGCGAAGAGGTTCAAAAAAGCTTCCATGGCATGGGTCAGGGCATCCATACCGGTATCTGCGGTCATAGAGGACGGGAGGCTGATCGTAAGACGCGGATCGAGAACTGCCGTATCCGGGATCAGACAGAGGTCATTGACGGCGTATTTGTATGGTTTCCCGTCGATACAGTCTGTGATGACAGCTGCCGCCGTTGCCTCCGAACCGGTTCCGGCTGTCGTCGGCACGGCAAACAGCGGCGGAAGTTTCCGACGGACTTTCAGGAGGCCCCGCATCGCAGGAACCGTCTTTTTCGGACAGCAGACGCGGGCACCGATCAGCTTTGCTGCATCGAGAACGGATCCGCCGCCGATGGCGAGGATAGCCTGCGCCTGAATCTGCTGATAAAGACGGAAACCCTGTTCCACGCTCTCAATCTGCGGATCCGGGGCGATTTCGGAGAAAATGGTGACGGAAATGTTTTCTTTTTTACAGCCATCCAGCAGAGACGTCAGTGTTCCGCGGCGGACAAAGCCGGGGGTAGTCACCAGGAGAATCCGGGAGATCCGGCGTTTCCGGAATAACGCGGGGAGTAGCAGAACAGCATCCGGTGCTGCAAGGAGTGTCTGTTTCTTATGCTCTGTCAGATGAAGAACGCGGCTCAACACCCACTGCCGGGTGCGGAACCAGAAAATGGAATGCATCAATCAAGTACCTCCATAAAAAATCGTGAGAATCGTATATCTCTTATTGTAACAGTGCACGGCAGGTTTTTCAATTCGTATAGGAATTTTGAATCTTCCGTGAAAAGAATTGACAGTGTGAAAAATGCGTGTTATAGTACGAATAGAACAGATAAAAAGAGCCAGGAATTGTTCACCTGGGAAATCAGGAAAAGGCTTGACTGGAGGTGCCTGATGATGGAAACAAAGAGAGATTATTATGAAGTATTAGGCGTCAGCCGGAATGCAGACGAGAAAGAAATCAAACGTGCATACCGGAAACTGGCGAAAAAATATCATCCCGATACGAATGCGGGAAACCCGGATGCGGAAAAGAAATTTAAGGAAGTGACAGAAGCGTATTCTGTCTTAAGCGATCCGGAAAAGAAGAAAATGTACGATCAGTTCGGATTCGCGGCGTTCGACCAGGGAGCCGGCGCGTACAGCCAGCAGGGCGGTGGAAATCCGTACGGCAGTGCGTATGGAAACCCGTTCGGCGGAAGCGGAAACAACGGCGGCTATCACGAATTTCACTTTGAAGGAAACGCGGACGATATGTTCGGCGATTTCTTTGATCAGATGTTTCATGGCAAAAGCCGTGGATTCGGAAGCGAGCGGTATACGCGTTCGGGAAGCAGCAGACATCCGTTTGAGGATGCATTTTCCGGCCGCGGTATGGCAGAGGATCTCGATCTGCACGCTGAGGTTTCGATCCGCCTGGAGGAAGCGGCATCGGGCTGTGAAAAACAGATTACCCTGCGGAACCCGGATGGAACGACCAATACGCTGCTGGTTAAAATCCCGGCCGGTATCGAGAGCGGAAAGAGCATCCGTCTGCGCGGCAAAGGCCATACAGGATCAAACGGCCGCCGCGGCGATCTGCTTTTGAAGGTCAATGTAGAAGAAAAGAAAGGCTTTGAACGGCGCGGAATGGACATCTACACGACGATTCAGATTCCATACACAACGGCAGTCTTTGGCGGTGAAGCGCGTGTCTCGACACTGTACGGAGATGTGGTCTGCAAAATCAAGGAAGGAACACAGTCCGGCAGTAAGCTCCGTCTGCGCGGCAAGGGCATGGTATCGATGAAAGATGCGAACGTGCACGGTGATCATTATGCGACGATTGAGATTGCTGTACCGCGCAGTCTGAACCGCACAGCACGCCAGAAACTGATGGAATATAAGGAAGCGTGCTGAAAATGTGAAGAAACTGTGAAATCGGAAAATCCGGGTTGACAAATCGTGTTTGTGGTATTATATTACACCTAGAACAAAGAAAAGGAATCAACAAGAAACCAATTCTTCCTTGCATGTTCCCAAACATCCTGTTCCAAGAAACTTATTCATAGCCACAAGGCAAAGCAAACTTAACACCCTTCACAAGATAAGAAGCCTGCTAAGAATCAGATTTTTGGAGGAAAAGGTAAATGAATACTTTAAAAGCTGAAAAGAGAAGTTTGGATGTAAAGGCAAAAAGACTCAGAAGAGAAGGATACGTTGTCGGTAATGTATTCGGCAGAGAGATGAAAGAATCCATTCCAGTTAAGATGGTAAAAAGAGATGTCGAGAAACTGCTGAAGACAGATCACAAAGGCAGCCAGATTATGCTGGATGTTGACGGAACCGCATACGATGTCCTGATCAAAAATGTTGATTATAACCCGGTAGCCGGACAGATCGATTCGATCGAGTTCCAGGCACTGGTCAGCAACGAGAAAGTTCATTCCGTTGCAGAGATTGTCCTTGTAAACCATGAAAAGATCGCAGAAGGCGTTCTGCAGGAGGATCTGAACGAGGTTGCCTACATGGCATACCCGGCATCCCTGGTCGATCAGGTAATGGTCGATGTCGGAGAGATGAAGATCGGTGATGTCATCCGCGTCAAAGATCTGTCCCTGGCCGCTGACCCGGATATCACCATAAAGACCAATCCGGAATCCATTGTCGTAAGTCTGATGGCTTCCCACAACGTAGAAGCACCGGCAGAAGATACCGAAGAAGCAGAAGAGAAATAAACAGAATAAGCATATACAAAGAAATCCGAAGGCGTCAAAAACCTTCGGATTTTTTGCATGAAAAATATGGTTTGAATCGATCAGATATAACTCATGAAGCCTTTTCCGATAATTTCGCTGCTCTTTGTGATCGCAATAAACGCGGTCGGCTCGGTATCATGAATAAACCGCTGAAGATAGACGGCCTGCTTGACATCCACAACCGTGAGAATGACTGTCCGCTGCTGGTCGGAGTAAGCGCCGACGGCGTCGTAAAGGGTTGCGCTGTGATTGAGATCCTTTGTGATGAAATCGCAGATCGGCTGCGGATTGTTGGAGATAATCGTAAAAAATTTATTCAGCTTCATCCGCTCAATCGTTTTGTCAATCAGCAGTGTTTTCGCCATCAGACCGAGAACCGAACAAAGTCCGGTTAAGGTATCGAAAATCAGGAAAGCAAGGATGACAACGATGAGGTCAGTCACCAGCAGGGCAGTGGAAATATTCATTGTAGAATATTTTTTAATAATCATGGCGATGATGTCCGTGCCGCCGCCGGAGGCATTCTCAAAAAACAGCAGTGCTGCCGCCAGTGCCGGAAGAATAATGGCAAAGCAGAGCTCCAGCATGATCTCATCGGTAAGCGGATGTGCCATCGGAAACAGCTTTTCAAAAATGTTCAGAAGAACCGAGGAAAGCACGGTCACGTAGGCTGTCTTGACGCCGAAGTTCCGCCCCAGCACAGCAAAACCAACCAGCAGAAGCAGCAGGTTGATAAAAAGGTTGATCTGTGAGGCAGTGAACGGAAGAAACCGGCAGATGACAACAGCCATACCGGATACACCGCCGAAAGAAAAATTATTGGGGAATTTAAAAACATAAATTCCAATGTCCATGATCAGAACAGCTGCGGTAATGACAGCATATTCTTTTAACGTTTGTAATGCAGGCTGCGATGCCTGTTCTTTTTTGCCCATTTTTTTGCTCCTTTATTTGAATTTGAGGCGACATTTATTTTATTATAGAAGAAACTTTTTTGAATAACAGCTAATAATGTATCCCCCTCTTCAAACATAGCATGGCATAGGGTAGTTTGTCCAGTTACATTTTCCTTATTTCCATTTTTCCGTTTTCCGATGGTTGTATCCAATTTATTTCTGTGGTATGATGAAGGGCAGGATCTTTTTTCGGAAAGAAAAAATCTGCAGTTTCTGTTTCAAAATGTTTCGAAAAAAGAAGAAAAAACAGAAACAAAAATGGAGGAAGAAACATGAAAAATACAAAGGTTTATGTTGATTTTATAACAGAGAAACTGAAAAAACTGCTCTCCATCGACAGCCCGACCGGCTACACGAAAGATGCCGTTGCATGGCTGAAAGCAGAGTACGAAGCGATGGGCTATGCGCCGGTGATCACCACAAAGGGCGGCCTTCTGGTGCAGCTTGCCAAAGGCTGTGAAGGAAACGGCGGTGTCCTTGTGGAGACACATACCGATACGCTCGGCGGCATGGTAGCGGAAGTGAAAGGAAACGGCCGTCTTCGTCTCACCGCGCTCGGCGGTATGAATCCGAACAATGCGGAGGCGGAAAACTGCATTGTCATCACAAGAGACGGAAAACGGTACGAGGGCTGCTTCCAGATGAACAACCCGTCGATCCATGTCAACGGTTCCTACGACCAGCAGGACCGCACCTACGACAATATGGAGGTTGTTCTGGATGAGATGGTCTTCTCCAAAGAGGAGACAAAAGCGCTCGGCATCGAGACTGGTGATATCGTCTGCTTTGAGACGAGAACCCGCATCACGGAGAAGGGCTACATCAAGAGCCGTTTCCTCGATGATAAACTGAGCGTTGCAATCCTGCTCGGTTATGCGAAGTATTTAAAAGAAGAAAATGTCACACCGTCCCGCCCGGTTTACCAGCACATTACCGTATACGAAGAGGTCGGCCACGGCGGATCTGCTTCCGTTCCGGAGGGCGTGACAGATATTCTTTCTGTTGATATGGGCTGTGTCGGCGACGGACTGGAGTGTAAAGAGCATCAGGTATCCATCTGCGTCAAAGACAGCGGCGGCCCTTACAGCTACGATTTTATCGGTGAGCTGATTGCGGCAGCAAAAGCAAACGGAATCGACTATGCGGCGGATGTTTACCCGCACTACGGCTCTGACGTGGAGGCAACGCTCCGCGGCGGCGCAGACGCACGCCATGCCCTGATCGGCGCCGGTGTGTACGCATCCCATGGATATGAGAGAAGCCATGTGGACGGCGTGAAGAATACGCTGGAACTGCTTGCGGCGTATCTGGACAAATAAAAATAAGAACAAGTGAGAGAATTGCATGAGAAAATTAGCATTGCCAGAAGAAGTGCTGCTCCAGATTGAGCAGCCTGCGCGATACATTGGAAATGAATTCAACAGTGTCGTAAAAGACAAAGAGAAAGTAGCCCTGCGCGGCGCATTCCTGTTCCCGGATGTGTATGAGATTGGTATGTCCCATCTTGGCATCCAGATCCTGTACGATATGTTCAACAAACGCGAGGACATGTGGTGCGAGCGAGTTTATTCCCCATGGCCGGATCTGGACCGCGTGATGCGTGAACAGAACATTCCGCTGTTCGGTCTGGAATCCCAGGAGCCGGTGAAAAACGAAGATTTCCTGTTCATCACCCTGCAGTATGAGATGTGTTATACAAACGTTCTGCAGGCGCTCGACCTTGCCGGAATCCCGCTGCATGCGGTGGAGCGTACCGACGAGGACCCGATCGTCATCGGCGGCGGCCCGTGTACGTACAACCCGGAGCCGATCGCTCCGTTCTTCGATCTGTTTTACATCGGAGAGGGTGAGGTTGTGTACGACCAGCTTTTCGACACGTATCTGGAAAATAAAAAGAACGGCGGAACCCGTCTGGATTTTCTGAAAAAGGCATGCCAGATCCCGGGCATTTACGTACCGCAGTTCTATGAAGTAACGTACCACGAGGACGGAACCGTTGCAGCCTTTACGCCGTCCATCCCGGAAGCGCCGGAAAAGATCAAAAAACAGCTTGTCATGGATATGACCGAGGCAACGTATCCGGAGAAACCGGTCGTGCCGTTTATCAAGGCAACACAGGACCGTGTCGTTCTGGAGATCCAGCGCGGCTGTATCCGCGGCTGCCGTTTCTGCCAGGCGGGTATGGTGTACCGTCCGACAAGAGAGCGCGATGTGGAGAAGTTAAAAGAACTTGCGACCCATATGCTGCGCAATACCGGCCACGATGAGATTTCGTTGAGTTCTTTGAGCTCGAGTGATTACAGCCATCTTCCGGAGCTTGTCAACTATCTGATCGACAGCTGCCCGGAAAAAGGTGTCAATATTTCCCTTCCATCTCTTCGAATCGACGCATTTTCCCTTGATGTTATGAGCAAGGTACAGGATATCAAAAAGAGCAGCCTGACCTTCGCACCGGAGGCGGGAAGCCAGCGGATGCGGAATGTTATTAATAAAGGTCTGACCGAGGAAGTCATTCTCGACGGAGCCGGAAAAGCGTTTGAGGGCGGCTGGAATAAAGTAAAACTGTACTTCATGCTGGGCCTTCCGACCGAGACCGAGGATGATATCAAAGGAATTGCGCATCTGGCGGAAAAGATCGCAGAGCGTTACTATGAGATTCCGAAAGATCAGAGAAACGGAAAATGCCAGATTACGGCAAGCTCCTCGTTCTTTATTCCAAAGCCGTTCACCCCGTTCCAGTGGGCACCGATGAACACGGAGAGGGAGTTTCTTGACAAAGCGGCGATTGTAAAGGCAGAGGTCCGCGCACAGCTGAATCAGAAGAGCATCCGTTACATTTATCATGAGGCAGATATTTCCCTTCTGGAGGGATTCCTTGCACGCGGCGATCGGAAATGTGCCGAAGTTATCGAAAAAGCGTACCGAAAAGGTGCTATTTTCGATGCCTGGTCCGAGTATTTCCGGAAAGATGCCTGGGAAGAAGCGTTTGCAGAGACCGGCATTGACGTTTCGTTCTATGCCTGCCGTAAGCGCAGCACCGATGAGATCCTTCCGTGGGATTTCCTTGATATCGGCGTGACGAAAAAATTCCTGATCCGCGAATGGGAGCGGGCACAGAAAGAAACCGTTACCCCGAACTGTAAGATGCAGTGTTCCGGCTGCGGAGCAAAATCATTCGGAGGAGGTGTCTGCTATGAAAATCAGAATTAAGTTTGCCAAAACAGGTGTGATGAAATTTGTGGGTCATCTGGATGTGATGCGTTACTTCCAGAAAGCAATCCGCCGTGCAGAACTTCCGATCGCTTATTCCGAGGGCTTCAGCCCGCACATGCTGCTGTCGTTTGCTTCTCCGCTCGGTGTCGGCATCAGCAGCACCGGTGAATATTTCGATATGGTGCTCGCGGAAGATATGAAAACCGACGAGATTGTAAAACGTCTGAATGCGACGATGGTTGAGGGAATGGAAGTGCTTTCCGCCCGCCATGTGCCGGATGGAAAAGCAAGCAAGGCAATGTCTCTCGTAGCAGGAGCCGATTATCTCGTGCAGTTCCGTGAGGGAAAAATGCCGGAGATCAATCTGGAAACGAAAGTGCCGGAGTTTTTCGCACTTCCGCAGATTGAGATCATGCGAAAGACAAAACGAAGCGAAAAGCTGACCGATATCCGCCCATGGATTTACGATATGAAAGCAAAGAAAAGCGGTGTCTGGATGCAGCTCTCCACCGGAAGTGTTTCGAACCTGAAACCTGAGCTCGTGATGGAAGCGTTCTGCAAATGGTGCGGGGTTGAACTGCCGCCGTTTGCATACACGATTCTGCGCGAGGAAGTTTACGCAGACATCGGAACGGAAGAAGAGCGAAAGCTGGTTCCGCTGGAAGCATTAGGAGAAGAAGTTGAGTAAACGAGTTGTCATTGCCCATCTGCCGTGGGAGGGAAAAGATTACCTGGTACACACGCTGGCGGAAGGAGAAAGACCGGTCGAACTGACGGCCCTCTGCAGGGAGAAGGAAACGCTGCTTGGCAATATCTATGTCGGCCGGGTGGAAAAACTGGCGCCCGGGATTCGCGGGGCATTTGTCTCGTTTGCGGAGCAGCAGAGCTGTTTTCTTGATCTGTCCCGTGTAAAAGAAGGGTATCTTCTGAAAAAAGCACCGGGAACGGAACTGCATGTCGGGGATGAAATCGTCGTGCAGATCCAGCGGGAAGCGCAGAAAACGAAGCTTCCGTCGGCGACAGCAGAACTTTCTCTTTCGGGAAGTGCCCTGGCGCTCTATTATGGAAAGCCGGAAATCTCATGCTCAGGACGCCTTCTGCCGGAGCAGAAAAAACGGTTAAAAGAACTGGGAAGCCGGATCTTTCCAGAGCTTTCCGGCGGAAGCCTTCCGTTTGGCGTGATCTTCCGCACCGCATCCGCTGATGCTTCGGAAGAAGAGATCCGGCAGGAATATCTCGAGCTGTCCGAAAAACTCGCGCGGATTGTCCAGTATGGAACGATGCGGAGCCTGTACTCCTGCCTGTATCAGGCATCGGATGCCGTGCCGGAGCTCGTCAAACGGTATGCACCGTCGGTTTCAGAACTTGTGACAGACGACAGAGAAACGTATGAGATCTGCAGAGAATATCTGGAGCGCCATGATTTTCACGACTGCCGCCTGACCTGGTATGAGGATCAGCTTACCACGCTGGCAAAGAAAGAAAATCTCGAATATCACGTAAAACAGGCACTCGACAAACGTGTGGATCTGCCTTCCGGCGGATTCCTCGTGATCGAACCGACCGAAGCGCTGACCGCGATTGATGTGAACAGCGGAAAGCAGCTCGGCGGACGTAAAAATACGTTTCTGTACAGCGTAAACCAGGAGGCAGCCCGCGAAATCGCCCGCCAGATCCGCCTGCGCGGGATTTCCGGTCTGATCCTGGTTGACTTTATCAACATGCCGGAAAAAGAGCAGGAGGAGCGCCTTCTCGGCTTCCTGCAGGGTCTTGTGCGGGAAGATCCCGTTCCGACTAAAGTTGTGGATATGACGGCGCTTCATCTCGTGGAACTGACGAGAAAGAAAATCCGCCGGCCGCTGGCAGAACAGATGAAATGACGGTAACCTTACAAAGGAGGAATGAATATGGAACCACAAAAGAAACCGATTCACCTCAATGAAAATGATACCCCATATCTTTACGAACCCTTTCGAAACCGGATGCCGGCAAAACGGCAGCATCCGGCGGAAAAAGAAAAGATACTGAAACCATGGCAGGGCCTGCTGGTGTTTGCCTTTCTGATGGTTCTTTTTAATCTCGCCGGAATCCCGCTGGTTTTTGCAGGCGGGATGTATGGAAATGCGCTGGACGAGATCATTGTATTCCTGATCGGATCCATTCTCGTCGTACGGGCACTTCATATTCCGTTAAAAGAAGTGTTCCCATTAAAAAAGCCGGATGGAGCCGGAATCCTCGGAACCATTCTGATGTGGTATGTGACGTACCGCGGTGTGCTTGCCCTTTTCCTTCTGATGGAATGGATTTTCCCGCAGGAATACGCAAGCCTCTCGGAATCCATGGACAGCAGTATGGCGGGCCTTTCCTATTTCGGCGAGCTGCTTGTCGTTGCGCTGACACCGGCCATCTGTGAAGAAGCACTGCACCGCGGTCTTCTGCAGTACAGTCTGCGCGGAATCAAAAAGAAATGGGTGATGCTGCTTCTGATGGGCGTTTATTTTGGCGCTTTCCACATGAGCATCGTCCGTTTTCTTCCGATGATGATGATGGGAATCGTTCTCTCGTATGTGCGGATGAAGACCGACAACATGTTTTACAGCTCGCTGTTCCATTTCGTCCATAACGCATCGACGATTGTGGCGAGCATTGCGGCAAGCTTTCTCTATATGTTCTCGCAGGGGAACGCAGCAGCAGGCAGCGGATACGCAACGGAAACGTACATCGGCATGTATCTGATCGAAGCGGCGCTGATGCCGATCGGTCTTTATATGGGAAGCCGTCTTCTGATGTATCAGCAGACAAAAAGAGAAGGATTTTTCCCGAAGGAGAGAAGAAAAAAGACCATTGCAAAAATCGTAATTCCGACCATTCTGCTGATCCTTGGCGGACTGTTTTTCCTTGGTATTGGTATGATGTAAAAAGAATCAAAAGCTGTTTGGGCAATTTTGCAGAAATGTCCAAGCCGGGTAGAAAACAGGTACGATTTATGATAGAATAACAGCAAATCAGGCGTTACACGATATTACAGAAAGGAAAAGCTGTTTCTCTGAAAAAGAGACAGCAGGAATAAGAACTATGGCAAGAACAGCTATTGCTACCGACAGCAACAGCGGTATTACACAGAGTCAGGCGAAAGAGCTGGGCGTTTTTGTCCTTCCGATGCCTTTCTTCATGCGCGGAAAAATCCAGTTTGAGGATATCGACCTGACACAGGAACAGTTTTACGAGATTCTGGCAGAGGATGCGGCTGTTTCCACATCTCAGCCGTCTCCGGGAGATCTGATGGATTTCTGGAACAAAATTCTCGAAGAGTACGATGACATTGTTTACATTCCGATGTCAAGCGGCCTTTCCGCCTCCTGTGATACAGCGACCGTGCTGTCCGAGGACTACGAAGGAAAAGTGCAGGTTGTCAACAACCAGAGAATCTCCGTTACGCAGCAGCAGTCCGTTCTGGATGCAAAGAAAATGGCAAACCGCGGCGTGGCAGCAAAAGACATCAAAGCAATTCTGGAAGAGGATGCGCTGGATGCAAGTATTTATATTATGGTAGATACGTTAAAATACCTGAAAAAAGGCGGCCGCGTTACGCCGGCAGCAGCCATGATCGGAACCGTTTTAAATATCAAACCGGTGCTGACGATCCAGGGAGAGAAGCTTGACGCGTTTGAAAAAGCGCGCGGTGTGAAACAGGCAAAGAAAGCCATGATCAAGGCTATGAAAAAAGATATGGACAAACGCTTCGCAAAAGAGCGTGCAGCCGGCATCATGGGACTTCACATTGCCTATACCGCAAACGACAAAGAAGTAATCGATGGATGGATTGTCGAAGTAAAAGAAGCCTTCCCGGATTTTGAAGTCGATGCGCATCCACTGTCCTTAAGCGTTGCCTGCCACATCGGACCTGGCGCACTGGCAATTGCATGCGAAAAAAAATCTGCAATTTCCTGAAAAATACTATTGACAAACAGCAGACGTGATGATATATTGTAGAAGTATGCCGCACAGAGAGGTAAAAGAGTCGAAAGGCCACCGAATCTGGCGAGTAATTGATAGGGAGGTGCCATATGTACGCAATTATTGCAACAGGTGGTAAACAGTACAAGGTAGCTGAAGGCGATGTTATCCGAGTAGAGAAACTTGGCGTTGAAGCTGGAGAAACCGTAACTTTTGATCAGGTACTTGCAGTAAGCAATGACGGACTGAAAGTTGGCGAGGACGTTAAAAATGCATCCGTAACCGCATCTGTAGTTGGAAACGGTAAAGGCAAAAAAGTTATCGTTTACAAGTATAAGAGAAAAACTGGTTATCATAAGAAAAACGGTCACAGACAGCAGTACACTGAAGTGAAGATTGAAAAAATCAACGCTTAAGTCTTATGATTTGTATAACCGTAACAGAGTCTGACGGCGAGTACATCTCCGTGGAGTCAAACGGTCATGCAGGCTATGCAGAGGAAGGGCAGGATATCATCTGTGCCGCTGTCTCCGCATTGATTGTAAACACCGTAAATTCCGTGGAAACATTGACAGAGGATCTGATTATAAGTGAGGCTGGAGATGGATACGTGTATTTTTCATTCCCGAATGGGTATTCTGAAAGTACCGCACTTCTTGTAAAATCACTTTTGCTGGGCCTCGAAAGTATCCGCCGCGATTATGGAGCACAATACTTAGAGATCGCATTCAAGGAGGTGTAATACCATGTTAAATATGAACCTTCAGATTTTCGCTCATAAAAAAGGAGTTGGTTCTACCAAGAACGGTAGAGATTCCGAGTCCAAGAGATTAGGAGCAAAAAGAGCTGACGGACAGGTTGTAAAGGCTGGAAACATTCTTTACAGACAGCGTGGAACCAAGATTCATCCAGGCGTGAACGTAGGAATCGGAAAAGACGATACCTTATTCGCTATGGTTGACGGACGCGTAGCTTTCGAAAGAAAAGGACGTGACAAAAAACAGGTTTCCGTATATCCGGTAGCAACAGAAGAGTAAGACAAAGGTGCGGCTTCAAATCTTAAGAGGTTTGAAGCCGTTTTTGTTAATAATAATTAAAGGTCCAACAGACCGATTTGGATTTAGATAAAACAAGACAGGAGAATACCATGTTTGCAGACAGAGCAAAAATTCTGATCCGCTCCGGTAAGGGCGGAGACGGACATGTCAGTTTCCGCAGAGAGCTTTTTGTACCGAACGGCGGGCCGGACGGCGGCGATGGCGGCAAAGGCGGAGACGTTATTTTTGAAGTTGACGAAGGACTGAATACACTGGTTGATTACCGCCACAGAAGAAAGTTTTCTGCTACCGACGGCGAGCCGGGCGGAAAACGCAGATGCCATGGCGGAAACGGCGCAGATATTGTCCTGAAAGTACCGGAAGGAACCGTCATTATGGACGCTGCGAGCGGAAAAGTCATCGCAGATATGTCCGGTGAAAACCGCCGTCAGGTTGTATTAAAAGGCGGAAAAGGCGGAAACGGAAATATGCATTACGCAACCGCTACCATGCAGGTTCCGAAATACGCCCAGCCAGGCCAGCCGGCACAGGAGCTGGAAGTAAGAATGGAACTGAAAGTCATCGCGGACGTCGGACTCGTCGGCTTCCCGAACGTTGGAAAATCGACCCTGCTTTCCCGCGTGACAAATGCAGAACCGAAAATTGCAAATTATCACTTTACCACGCTTTCCCCGAACCTCGGTGTCGTAGACCTTGAGGGCTGCAGCGGATTTGTTATCGCAGATATCCCGGGACTGATCGAGGGTGCATCGGAAGGAGTCGGCCTCGGCCATGAATTCCTGCGCCACATCGAGAGAACCCGCGTGATGATCCATGTAGTAGACGTTGCATCGACCGAGGGAAGAGATCCGGTGGATGATATCAACAAGATCAACAAAGAGCTCGAAGCCTATAACCCGGAGATCGCAAAACGCCCGCAGATCATCGCGGCCAATAAGACCGATGCGATCTATGTAGAAGAGGGCGAAGAGGATCCGGTGGAACGTCTGAAAAAAGAGTTCGAGCCGAAAGGCATCCCGGTTTATCCGATTTCTGCCGTCAGCGGAAAAGGCTTAAAAGAGCTTTTATATGCCGTACAGAAAAAACTCGATGAGCTTCCGAAAGAGCGTATGGTCTTCGAACAGGAATTCTTCCCGGAGGATATGCTTCTTGCCGAGAACCTGCCGTACACTGTCGAGCAGGACCCGGAGGACGAGCACCGCTTTATCATCGAGGGACCGAAGATCGAAAAAATGCTCGGCTACACCAATCTGGATTCCGAGAAAGGTTTTGCTTTCTTCCAGCGGTTCTTAAAAGATACCGGTATCTTAGACGAACTCGAGCAGGCCGGCATCCAGGAAGGTGATACCGTCAAGATGTATGGATTTGAATTTGATTATTATAAATAGAACGAATAAATAACGAAGGAGGAGACGTATGACCAGCAAGCAGAGAGCATACCTGAAAGGCCTTGCCATGACCATGGAACCGATCCTGCAGGTAGGAAAAAGCAGCATCACGCCGGAGCATACCGCTGCTGTAGCAGAGGCACTTGAGGCGAGAGAACTGATTAAAATCAATGTACTGCAGAACTGCCTCGATGATCCAAGAGAGATCGCAGAAGTTCTGGCAGAACGCACCAATTCCCAGGTCGTACAGGTGATCGGCAAAAAGATCGTGCTGTACAAAGAGGGCAAAAAAGAGAAAAAGAAAATTCAGCTTCCGAAATAATCCGCAGGAAAGAACCGCCGGGACCGGAGCATACCGCTGCAGTTCCGGCGCTTTTTGAGGAAAACGTATGGAAAAGACAAACAGAAAAATTGGCATTATGGGAGGCACTTTCGATCCCATTCATATCGGTCATCTGATCCTTGGCGAGGCGGCGTACGAGCAGTTCGGGCTTGATGAAGTCTGGTTCCTTCCGGCCGGAAATCCGCCACATAAGCGGAACCGGGCGGGACAGGCAAAGGATGCACAGCGTGTCGAGATGGTGCGCCGTGCCATCGCATCCAATCCGCATTTTGTGCTCTGCACCAAAGAGATGGAAGATGAGGGCTATACCTACAGTTATCGGACGCTTGAGGCGATGCGGAAGGAACATCCGGGCACGGAGTTTTACTTTATCATTGGAGCGGATTCCCTGTTCTATTTTGATGAGTGGAAAAATCCAGAGCGGATCTGCGCCGCGGCAAAGATCCTTGTGGCGACCAGGGATCGGGCAAAAGAGAAAGAGCTTCTGGCCTGTATGGAACGAAATGCAAAAAAACTTCACGGTACCTTTCTGAAACTCGACACACCGAATCTGGATGTTTCTTCCCACGAACTGCGGGAATGGATCCGGGAAGGAAAATCCGTGAAATACTATCTGCCGGATTCTGTGATTTCCTACATTCAGGAGCAGAAAATCTATCAGGATTAGAGGAAGAGCAGGATGGAACAGTACGATTTATGGAAACTGGACAAAAAACTCCAGAAGGAAGTCGATGAAGACCGCTATCATCACACGCTCGGTGTGATGTTTACCGCAGCATCCATGGCGATGGTATGGGGCGAGGATCTCGAAAAAGCCCGTGTCGCGGGACTGCTTCACGACTGTGCAAAATGCATTCCGAATAAGAAAAAAATCACCATGTGTGAGAAAAATAAGATTGAAATCACTGAGTTTGAGCGGAACAATCCGTTTTTGATCCATGCCAAGCTCGGTGCATTTCTGGCGAAGGACAAGTATAAGGTGGAAGATCCGGAGATCTTAAGTGCCATCATCTGGCATACGACAGGAAAAGAAGATATGACATTGCTGGAGAAGATCATCTATATCGCAGATTATATCGAACCGGCACGAAACAAGGCACCGCACCTTACCCGCCTTCGGAAGCTGGCATTCACCGATATCGACGAATGCATGTATGAAATTTTAAAAGACAGTATGGCGTATCTGTCGGAAAACCCGAAGACGATGGATCCGATGACGGAGCAGGCATATCAGTTCTATGAGGCACTGCACCGGGGACGGACGGCAAAGGAGGAAGCATAAATGAGCGAAGCAAAACAGACTGCAAAACTTGCACTGGAAGCACTGGAAGATAAAAAAGCAATGGATGTCCGCATTCTGGACATTACCCATGTTTCGACTCTGGCAGATTATTTCATGATCGCCAGCGGAAGCAACCGCAACCAGGTACAGGCGATGGCAGACAACGTAGAGGAGGTACTCGGAAAAGCCGGCGTACATCCAAAACAGATCGAAGGCTATCAGACCGCAAACTGGATTCTGATGGACTACGGCGATGTTGTCATCCACATCTTTGATGAGGAGAACCGCCTGTTCTACGATCTGGAGAGAATCTGGAGAGACGGTAAAGTCGTAGAAAAAGAAGAGATTATGTAAGTTAGGTGGAAAAAGGCGCAGAAAATCCGGAACCGTGCAGAGAAAGGCGGACGGGTTCTCTGCGCCTTTCTGGTGTTTGGAACACATATGATAAAGAAAAAGGGGAATATCACACGATGAAAAAAATAGAAAGCGGATCGCTTGCTGTGATGCTCGATGAAGAGACGCTGGGACTTAGGATCGAAAAAGACGGCGTTGTCTGGAATACGGATCCGAAAAAGACACCGGAACTGATTTTTGCAGAGGGAACATACCGTTTCCTGGATGCAGAGGAGATTTCCCATGAGGTCTATTCCTTCGGCGTCGGATGCGGCATCCGGAGCCATTATGTGGGATTTGCGGGAACACCGTATGCCTTCGAGACGATTATCTGGATCGAAGCTGTGGATGAAACACTCTGGATGGAGTGGATTCCGCTCTGCGAGGAGGGACTGCATCCGGTAAAGGTGCTGTGGCCGACGGCAATGGAGTTTACAAACGGGCGCGATGACTGGTATACACTCCTTACCGAGGGACAGGGACTTCTGATTCCGAATACCTGGAAGACGGAACTTGGAAAGCTTTCGTTTGACGGCAGATTTGAGACCTCCGGCGGCTATATGCCGTGGTTCGGCCAGGTGAAGGAAAGATGCGGCTATACAGCGATCTGTACAACACCGTGGAACGCTGGTTATCAGGCAGAGCACCCGGCAGGCGGCCCATATACCAGCGTGGGGGCATGGCTGGAGCCGAGCCTTGGAACAATGAATTACCGCCGCGTATTCCGTTATACGTTTTTAAATGACTGCGATTATAACGACCTCTGCAAAACGTACCGTCAGTATGTACGGGAACAGGGCCATCTGCGCACTTTGAAAGAAAAGGCAGTACAGAATCCGTCCATTCACGATCTTGTGGGAACGTGTTTTGTTCATACGGGAATCAAGACGGTTGTGCAGCCGGAGTCCGGCTTTTTCGATCCGCAGAATCCGGAGAAAAATAACCGCGTAGTGCCGTTTTCCGTGCGCGAACAGCAGATCCGCGAAATTCATGATCTCGGCGTAGAGAAAGTCTATCTTCATCTGGACGGCTGGGCAGAACCGGGGTATGACAACCAGCATCCGGACTACACACCGGCATGCCAAGCGGCCGGCGGATGGGAAGGCATGAAATCGCTTGTCGATACGATGCATGATTTCGGCTACAAATTCGGTATTCACGACCAGTACCGCGATTATTACCATGCAGCGCCGAGCTACGATGAAAATTATGCCTGCCGCCTTCCGGACGGAACGATACCGGGACACAGTTACTGGGCGGGCGGACCGCAGAGCTATCTCTGTGCAACGCAGGCACCGTTCTATGTAAAACGGAATTTTGCCGAACTGAAGAAAAACGGAATCCGGCTTGACGGTGCATACCTCGATGTGTTTACGTGCAACGAGGGCGACGAGTGCGCAAATCCGGAGCATGTGATGACGAGAAGAGACTGCTATACGTACCGCGGAAACTGCTTCGCCTGGCTGCTCTCACAGGGGATTCTCTCAAGTTCCGAGGAGGTCAGCGACTGGGCGGTTCCGTATCTGGTATTCTGCCATTATGCGCCGTACGACTTTATGCTGCGCCCGGCAGAGACACCGAAAAAAGGAATCCCGGTGCCGCTCTTTAATCTTGTGTATCATGACTGCGTAATTGAGCCGTGGATGATGGACCGTGTTTCAAAAGACGAGGACTATATGCTGTATGCGCTTCTTGCAGGCGGTGCACCGTATCTTGTACGGGACGGCGCATATCCGAATACAGATGGTGCATTTGACGGGGAGAAAATCAGTCTGGAAGAGATGACAGAAAGATGCCGCGTTGTAACGGAGCTGCATGAAAAAACGGCACTCCTGGAACTGGTACGTCACGAGTGTATGACGGCGGACGGAAGCGTACAGAAGAGTGAATTTTCCGATGGAACATATGTTATTTGTGACTTTGCAGAGCAGATATATGAAATCGGATACGGGGAATAAAAGAAAAGCGCCACATGTAGATTTTGTTCTTATAAAAATACAAGATTTTGTGGTTTTCCTTGTATTTTTTCAAGTGCATATCTTGCGCGGAAAGCAGAGATTTGTTATATTATCCATGCGGAGGTGTTCATGCCCGGTGCAAAGAAGATGCCGGAGCGTGACGAAACAAAATAACACCAGAAAGGAACAAATCAAATGAGAGAATTTGAACAGTGGGATGGCTTTACCGGAAGACTCTGGAAAGAAGGCATCGACGTACGTGACTTTATTCAGAACAACTATACTCCATATGACGGAGATGAGAAATTCCTGGAGGGACCAACAGAGGCTACAGACCGTCTGTGGGGCAAATTACAGGAACTCCAGAAAGAAGAGCGTGCAAAAGGCGGCGTTCTGGATATGGAGACAGACGTTGTAAGCGGAATCACAGCTTACGGCGCAGCATATATCGATGACAGCATGAAAGATCTGGAGCAGGTAGTTGGTCTTCAGACAGACAAACCGCTGAAACGTGCATTTATGCCGTATGGTGGAATTAAAATGGCTGAGCAGTCCTGCGAGACTTACGGCTACAAACCAAGCGAGAAGCTTCATGAAATTTTCACTAAATATCACAAAACACATAACCAGGGTGTATTCGACATCTACACACCAGAGATGCTGAAAGCCCGTCATAATAAAATCCTGACCGGTCTGCCGGATACCTATGGCCGTGGCCGTATCGTAGGCGACTATCGTCGTGTTGCTCTGTACGGTATTGATTACCTGATCGAGCGCAAAAAAGCAGACTTCGCTGCAACAAATCGTCAGGGAATGCGTCG
The DNA here is from genome assembly GCF_015557635.1 of Fusicatenibacter saccharivorans. Lineage (GTDB taxonomy): Bacteria > Bacillota > Clostridia > Lachnospirales > Lachnospiraceae > Fusicatenibacter > Fusicatenibacter saccharivorans. Next base: position 77,856 of record NZ_JADNOP010000001.1, on the reverse strand, counting down.
TGGTGACTTCCAGTTAAGAGAAGAGATCGCTGACCAGGTCAGAGCACTGCAGGATATGAAAGTTATGGCACAGTCCTATGGCTATGACATTTCCGAGCCGGCTAAGAACGCAAGAGAAGCTGTTCAGTGGCTGTACTTCGGATACCTTGCAGCTATCAAAACTCAGAACGGTGCTGCAATGAGCGTTGGCCGTGTATCTACTTTCCTTGATATCTACATCGAAAGAGATATTGAAAAAGGAATCCTGACTGAGAAAGAAGCTCAGGAGCTGATCGACCATCTGGTAATGAAATTCCGTATGGTTAAATTCGCAAGAATTCCGTCTTACAATCAGCTGTTCTCCGGTGACCCGGTATGGGCTACTCTGGAAGTTGCCGGTATGGGAATCGACGGACGTTCTATCGTTACAAAGAACGATTTCCGTTTCCTGCATACACTGGAAAACATGGGACCGTCCCCAGAGCCGAACCTTACTGTTCTGTACTCTGAGAATCTTCCGGAAGCTTTCAAGAAATATGCAGCTCATATTTCTGTACAGACAAGCTCTATCCAGTATGAGAACGATGATGTAATGCGTCCGGTATGGGGCGATGATTACTCCATCTGTTGCTGTGTATCTGCTACCGAGACCGGTAAGGAGATCCAGTTCTTCGGCGCTCGTGCAAACCTTGCAAAATGCCTTCTGTACGCTATCAACGGCGGTAAAGACGAGAAGACAAAACAGCAGGTTGCTCCGGAATATCAGCCGATCACCAGCGAGTATCTGGACTATGATGAGGTTATGAAGAAATACGACGTTATGATGGACTGGCTGGCTCATCTGTACGTTGGAACTCTGAACATGATCCATTACATGCATGACAAATACTACTATGAGGCAGCAGAGATGGCTCTGATCGACACCGATGTAAGACGTACCTTCGCAACCGGTATCGCAGGATTCTCTCACGTAGTAGACTCCTTAAGCGCAATCAAATACGCTAAAGTTAAAGTTATCCGTGACGAAGAAGGAATGGCTGTTGACTTCGAGACAACCGGCGACTTCCCAAGATACGGCAACGACGATGACAGAGCAGACGAGATCGCTGTATGGCTGCTTCGTACCTTCATGGACAAACTGAAATACTGCCATACCTATCGTGATTCTGAGCCGACTACCTCTATCCTTACCATTACTTCCAACGTTGTATATGGTAAAGCAACTGGTTCTCTGCCGGACGGAAGAAAAGCCGGTGAGCCTCTGTCTCCAGGAGCTAACCCGTCTTACGGCGCAGAGAAGAGCGGACTTCTTGCTTCCCTGAACTCTGTAGCAAAACTGCCGTATGAGGACGCTCTGGACGGAATCTCCAACACCCAGACCATCAACCCGGGCGCACTTGGCCATAACGACGAAGAGCGTACCGAGAACCTGGTACACGTTCTGGACGGATACTTCGAGCAGGGTGCACATCACCTGAACGTAAACGTATTCGGAACCGAAAAACTGATCGACGCAATGGAGCACCCGGAGAAACCGGAGTATGCAAACTTCACGATCCGTGTATCCGGCTATGCAGTTAAATTCATCGACCTGACAAAAGAGCAGCAGATGGACGTAATTGCACGTACCTGCCATGATCATATGTAATTTCTGAAAATGTTATTTCTAAAGCCCCCGCGGCCGCAGTAATGCGGCTGTGGGGGCTTTTTGTATATCGGTGCTTGAATTCCAGTAAAATCCACTTGATTTAGAGTACATAAAATGAGAAAATTTATCAGATGCAGAACGCTAATTGAAAAACTTTTATCAAGTAATTCATAGCGTAAGTTACGAGTTAATGTTATAATACCAAAGTTAGAATTTCCTAACATAAGAAAAAATGGAGTTTTATTTATGAAAAAGAAAATTGTTGCAGCATTTTGTCTTGCCATGGTGATGACGGTCGGCGGATGTTCCGGTACGGGGACAGCAGCGCAGCCGGAGAGCAGCGGAAGTCAGACACAGCCGGCATCTGTTGCGGAGCCTTCGAGCAGTTCTGACGCTTCGGAAGAGAATTCCACGCAGGAATCCGCATCATCCACAGCTTCTTCCGATACCGCAGATGCATCGAGCAGTCGGGATATCTTTGCGATGGATACGTATATGACGGTGACTGCTTACGGTCCGAACGCGGAGATGGCCGTGGATCAGGCACAGCAAGAGATTGAACGGCTGGATGCGCTCCTTTCAACCGGTGCGGAGACGAGTGAGGTAGCGCAGATCAATGCGAACGGCGGCGGAACCTTGTCAGAAGATACCACCTATCTGCTGGAGCGTTCTCTGGATCTGTATGACAGTACGAACGGTGTTTTTGACATCGCAATTTACCCTCTCATGGACGCCTGGGGATTTACCACCGGAAACTATACGGTTCCTTCGGATGAGATGATTGAAAATCTTCTCCCGCTCACCGACGCGAACAATATTATCTATGATAAAGACGAATCGTCCATCAGCTTTGCAAAAGATGGTATGAAAATCGATTTCGGCGGAATCGCAAAGGGCTATACGTCCGGCAGAATCGCAGATATTTACCGGGAATGCGGTGTGACGAGCGGACTGATTAACCTCGGTGGAAATGTTCAGGTTGTCGGTACAAAAACGGACGGCAGCAAATGGCGCGTCGCAGTGCAGAGTCCGGAAACAGAGGACGATTACCTCGGCATTCTCTCGACTGCAGACCGTGCCGTCATTACCTCCGGAGGCTACGAACGGTATTTTGAACAGGACGGCGTGAAATATCATCACATCATCGACCCATCGACCGGTCATCCGGCAAATAACGGTCTGGTGTCGGTGACGATCGTAAGTGCTGACGGAACACTGGCGGATGGCCTTTCTACTTCTCTTTTCATCATGGGAAAGGACAAGGCAGCCGAATACTGGCGTGCACACAGCGATGAATTTGACACCATTCTGGAGGATGAGGACGGCGTTCTGTATGTAACCGAAGGAATTGCTGACGATTTCACATCCGATCACGAGACAAACATTATCAGGAAAGACGGTGATACATAACCATGGGAAAATGGAAAAAACTGACAGCATTTGCACCGGCTCTCGCGGCAGTTATCGTAGCAGCCTGCGCCGGTATTTCGCTGAACGGCTACACTGCACCGGTTTACGCCGTAGAGCAGCCGGAGGCACTGGTGACACCGGAGCCGGAACAGGATACCGATGCAGCGGAAAAGAAAGATGATACAAAAAAGAAGGACGATACCCAAAAGACAACCGATACCGAAGCAGAACTTGTCGCAGCCGTCGGTTCCGGCAGCTTTGAACTGGCGGACGGAACGTACGAAGGAAGCGGAACAGGTTTTGGCGGTACGATTACAGTCTCTGTCGTATTGAAAGACAAAACGATTCAGTCGATCTCGATTGTAAGCGCTCCCGGCGAGGACGCAGCTTTCCTGAACCGTGCGAAGGGAGTTATCGACCGCATCATCGCATCCCAGAGTGTGGATGTGGACACGGTTTCCGGTGCAACTTTCAGTTCAAAAGGTATCCTTGCAGCCGTGAAAAATGCACTGACCGGTCAGGAGGACACTTCAGAACCGGCATCCGCATCAGGAGCGGCAGGCGGCGGAGCCTCTGCCGGCGGAACCGTTACAGTATCTAAAATCGAAGAACCGGCTGCCTACCGGGATGGAACGTATTACGGAACCGGAACGGGATTTGGCGGCACAATGAAAGTCTGCGTTGTTGTCAGCGGCGGAAAAATTGCTTCGATTGATATTGTGGAAAACAGCGATACGCCAAGCTACCTTTCCAGTGCTTCCTCTCTGATTTCGACGATTATCTCAACACAGAGTACGAATGTGGATACGGTCTCCGGCGCGACATACAGCTCCCGCGGTATTATTGAAGCTGTGCGGAGTGCCTTAAGTCAGGCGGCAGTGAACGGGTCTTCCAGTACAAACGGAGGAAGCCAGGGCAATACAAACAACGGAAACAACAGTCAGAATAACGGCCAGAACAATAACAACTCGTCTGCATCCAAGGGAAGTTTTCCTTATCAGGACGGAATTTATTACGGAACGGCCGCCGGTTTCCAGGGAGACATCAAAGTGGCGGTAGCCCTGCAGGATCAGACGATCAAAGCGGTACTGATTCTGGAAAATGAAGATGACGAGACATTCTTCAACCGTGCCAAAGTCGTAGCGGACCACATCGTAGACGGACAGAAAACCGATGTGGATCTCGTATCCGGCGCAACGTACAGCTCCCGCGGCATCCAGAACGCAGTAAAACAGGCGCTGGAAAATGCGAAGAAAGCAACAAACGGCGAGACCGTTCCGGATAACGGAACGAGCAGCGGCGGAACCACAACGATTCCGGAAGGAAAATTCCCATACGAGGAAGGCATTTACTACGGAACCGGCGAGGGCTATCTGGGAGACATTACAACGGCAGTTGTCATTCAGGATAAGACGATCAAGGCAATTCTCGTGACCGAGAGTGAAGATGACGAAGCATTCTTAAAACGCGCAAAACAGACAGCAAAGGACGTTGTGAAAAACCAGACACTGGAAGTCGACACCGTTTCCGGCGCAACCTACAGCTCCAGGGGAATTCTTGCGGCAATCGAGGAAGCTTTAAAAGAGGCAGAACGCGTAACTGAGGAAAAGAAAAATCCAACCCCGACGCCAACGGTAACTCCGACACCGACGGAAACACCAACCCCGACCGAAACCCCGGAGCCAACTGAGACGCCAACACCAACCCCGACGGAAACTCCGGAACAAAAGATCTATCAGGACGGCGAATATACAGCGATTGCCGTCTGCGAGCCGGATGAAGATGAAGATTTTACCGCTTATCAGCTTTCCGTGACGGTAACAATTGAAAACGATAAAATCGTAGCGTTAAGCAACATCACCGGTGACGGAGACAGTCAGAATGCCTCCTACATCCGCCGCGCATCCGAAGGAACCTCCAAAATCAAAGGCGTTTCCGCTCAGATTTTGGAAACCGGAACGCTTGAAAACATCGACACCGTTTCCCGTGCAACCTGCTCCTCAAAAGCCATTCTTGAGGCATGCCGGAATGCGCTGGATGCTGCGAAAGTAACACAATAAAGGGGAAAACAGATGAGACAATTGATTGTTCGTTTTTTGAATGTCGCTGTCATTGCTGCTGTTCTGATCGGCTACAATACCGTACTCGATAAAAGAGACAAAGAGGATCAGATCGCGCGGCTCTCGGCAGAGCTTGAGACGACCCAGCTTCAGAAGGAAAATCTGCAGGCCGCAGCAGCTGCATCCAACACGGCGGATACGGCCGCAAGTGAAGCAGCAGAAGCAGAAGGGCAGTATGTGGACGGCACGTATGACGGTGAGGCTGACGGCTTCGGCGGCACCATTGCAGTTGAAGTAACCGTAGAGGGCGGCCAGATTACCGATCTTGCCATCACATCCGCCGACGGCGAGGACAGTGCGTATCTGTCAAACGCGGAGGCGATCATTCCAAAGATTATTGAGGCACAGTCCGCCGATGTTGATACGATCAGCGGAGCAACATTCAGCTCCACCGGTATCAGAAATGCGGCGCAGGAAGCAATAGAAAAGGCGGAGAAATAACATGAAAAATTTAGATCTATCCACATTACCGGCAAAGAAGAGAAAACAGATCGTTTCCTGCCTGCGTGCCGGAATCCAGCTTTTATATTTCCTGTTTCTTCCGTCAGTATTTACCGCTGCATTTAACGGAGTGAAATACATTTTTACGCAGCTTGGACAGGGTGAAAAAATTGAGATGACCGCGTTTGTGTCGGCTCTGCTCCTTGTCTGTGCATTTACGATTGTTTTCGGCAGATTTTTCTGCGGTTTTGCATGCGCTTTTGGAAGTCTGGGGGATGCAATGCACGCAATTTATGGTATAATCTGTAAGAAACGTAAAAAGAAGCCCAGATGCATCAAACCGGAGCTGGCAAAAAAACTGGTACTGATCAAATACGGCATTCTGCTTCTGATTGCCCTTTGCTGCTTTGCAGGAGTTTATCAGAAAGCAAGAGGAACAAGCCCGTGGGATGTCTTTTCCATGCTGCATGCGGGAAATTTCCGACTTTCCTCTTATATTCCAGGCATTGTTCTTCTGGTGCTGATCCTGGTCGGCATGTTCTTTGAGGAGCGCTTTTTCTGCCGTTTCCTGTGCCCAATGGGAGCTGTCTTTTCTCTGCTTCCGATCCTGCCGTTCTTTACTCTGCACCGGAAACGCGAAAACTGCATCCGCGGCTGCAGCGCCTGCACGAGACAGTGCCCGTCAGCAGTGGAACTGCCATCCGATGGATCCGTGGAAATCTCCGGCGACTGTTTCCAGTGCCAGAAATGTATTGATACGTGTCCAAAAGGCAATATCCGCTGCGGGGTAAAGGAACTTCACGGAAATGAAATCCTCTTTACGCTGTTCCGTGCTGTATTCCTGCTGACACTGCTGTTATGGGCTGGCATCTGATTCAGAATAAGGAAAACTATATGAAGAAAAAAGATCTGATTCTGGCAGGCGCCGTTCTGCTCCTGGCTGGAATCCTTGCCCTGGCGCTTCGGCTGCCGAAAACGGAAAATGGAAATACCATGAAAGTCACGGTGGACGGCGAGGTCTACGGAACGTATTCACTCGCAGAAAATCAGACCGTGAAAATTCAGACGGGTCACGGAACGAATGTCCTGGTGATTGAAAACGGAAGTGTCCATATGGAAGAAGCTGACTGCCCGGACGGCTACTGCAAAAGACAGGGTACGATTTCCCGGGTAAATGAGACGATCGTGTGCCTGCCGCATAAGCTGGTTGCGGAGGTAGAAAGTGACGGATCCACAACGGACGACGCCGACGATGCGCCGGATGTGATTGTAAAATAATACCAGCTTAGAAGAAAGGAATTGGAATTTATGAGAGACAGCCGCACTGCAAGCAGAAAAATTGCCTTATGCGCCATGTTGATGGCACTTGCCATGATTTTCAGTTACGTGGAGGTACTGATCCCGATCAACCTCGGCGTTCCCGGCATTAAACTTGGTATTGCCAATCTGGTTGTCGTTGTCGGTCTCTTTTTCTTTCCTGCCGGGGAAGTCCTGATGATTTCCGTTGCCCGCATTCTTCTGATGGGCTATCTGTTTGGAAATGGAATGTCCATTCTTTACAGTCTTGCCGGCGGACTCCTGAGTTTTCTTGTGATGTTCTTACTGAAACATATCAAAGGATTCAGTATCACCGGCGTAAGTATTGCCGGCGGCGTGACGCACAATGTCGCGCAGATCTGCGTGGCGGCTCTCGTTGTACAGAACCGCAAACTGTTCTATTATTTACCGGCACTTCTCGTAGCCGGTGTCATTACCGGAATGCTGATCGGAATCCTTTCTGACCGCATTCTTTCGGCAGTAAAACGCGAAGGACGGAAGAGTTCTTCTCGGTAGGTACTGCACATCTAGTACCATTTATCTGTGCGGAGACAAAAATCGTTCCGCAAATTTCAAAGAAACATACAAATTAATAATAAAAAATCTCAATAAACAGTATCTGTGCGCGTTTGAGAAAAAATACTCAGTTAAGAGTTAGACAAAACGATCTAAAATTAGTAAAATGTTTTATAGTTAGTTAAAGCAATTATTAATTAGTATAAACTAATGTAATAATAAATAACAGTTTTGCCCCTGTTTTTCCTGCAAAACTGTGGAAAAGGAAAAAGGAGGAAGTTATGATCAAAAGAAAAGAACTTCAGAAAAAATCATTAGCAGCCGTAATGGCAGCTTCCATGACCATGAGCCTGCTCCCGGGAACCGTACTGGCGGATTCCGCAAGCGGCGTGCTGGCAGATGGTACTTATGAGTCTACCGCTCATGTTACCAGAACAGCAGAAGACGATGAGGATGAGAATGCATGGGATGAATATGACGTTAATGTCAAAATCACAGTTGCAGACGGCAAATTTTCTGACATTGCAGTAACGCCTGGCTCTGGATACAATACAGAGAATGCCACATATTTCAAAAAAGCAGCTACAAACAGCAAAGGATTCAAAACGAAACTTCTTGGAAAAGATGCAACGATTGAAAACATTGAAGAATGGGATATTGTATCGGGTGCAACCAGAACTTCGAATGCAGTAAAAACCGCGGCTCTTGCAGCAACCCAAAAAGCAACCCCGACTCCAGAAGCAGTAGACACCACAGCACTTGAAAAAACAATCGCAGATGCCGAAGCATTAAAGGAAGCTGACTACACCGCAGACTCCTGGAAAGCTGTCCAGACTGCTCTTACCGCAGCAAAATCTGCTCTTTCTGCAAAAGAATCCCAGAGCGCTGTTGATACCGCGAAAGATGCGCTGAATACTGCAGTAAAAGGCCTTGTTAAAGCACTGACTCCGACGGCGACCCCGACAGCAACGCCAACCGCAACCCCAACGGCGACCCCGACCGAGACTCCAACTGAGCAGGTGGCTTACGTTCTGATGAACATTCCGTATGATGAATTTTATGCTGCAGATGTAAACAACTCTGTTCCAGTGGATGTATTTTCTTCCGCAACGAAGAGCAAAACAAGAACAGCCACTCTTGCCGGTGGTTCTTATCATACCAATGTAGATGGAAGTGCAATCAATGGAATTACCTTCCCGGTTAAAGTAACAGGAGTGGATCTTTCCAAATTTAAGAAAGTAACAGATTCTGATTCTGTAAGTATTACAGTAACAAACCGTGGTCAGACATCTACACAGACATACACCGGAAAAGACGCCTTATTTGAAAACTCAGACTATGCATATTATGTATTAAGCGAAGCACCTTCTTACTACAAAGAAGCAACGGTAAATGCAGATGGCTCTCTTTCTTTTGGAAAAACAGTTGGAACTGCAATTGAACTGACCAATGTATCTCCGGAATTTATGACTGAATCAAGCTATGGAGATTATCAGCTGGATCTCGACGGACTGGAGAACACGATTGATGTTGGAACCGATCAGATCTATGGTGTTATTGTCAGCACGAAAGAAGGCAATGACTATGGTATGCGTCATGTGGAAAATATCTGGCGCGGAACAGAGCTGGCATGGTCAACTGGATTTACAACGCAGGTACATGGCTGCCCGACTTCTTCTGCACATTACAAGAGCATGATGGGACAGCATATCAATAAGGTTACGTATTATACCAGCAAAGGAATCTACACGATTCCAGTGAATGATATTTTTGTTCCAACAAAATTTGAGGCAAGTGTATCCGTAGAAGACGCTTCTCTTTCCGCTGGAAAGACAACGATGACCGTAACCGGACTTCCGGCTGATTATGATGCAGAATATTCCGTAGATGGTCTGGATGGATTTGCAGTAGACGGAAATACCATTTCTTATTCCGCAAATGCGAAAAAAGGAATGTATACTCTGACGATTCATGATAAAAAAGGTGTTTATGCAGATCTGACACAGAGCTTTACCCTATATACAGATGCAATGCCGGCTGCTTACAATGAAAAAGCAAGTGCTCCGGCGCTTGTAAAAGCAGAGGATGCATCAGAAGAAGATTTTGCTGATTATATCAAGAATATTACTTCCGTAAAAGTAAATGGAAAAGAATATGCAGCAACTGGAAAACGGAAAACAATTCTGATCAAAGAAGACGGTACGCTTGATCTGACAGCTGCCGCTTTTGCAGAAGGAAATAAATTTGAAATCGAAATAACTGCAACAGGTTACAAGACGCTTTCCTTTACTTATGAGAAGAAAGAAACAACATATAAATATGTATATGCAGGTCTTACCTGGGCTGAGTATTGGGCAGCAGAAGGAGTTCAGGCGGCAGGAAGCGACGCTGGTTCGGATGAAACTGACAGTCGCGAAGAAAGTGATAAAGGCGCTTTTGATGTTGTAACCCGTGCGACCACAAACCATGGACTGCACAGAGGAAGCTTCCAGTGCGCAGCGACTATCTACATGAAAGATGGCACAACCTATGATGTGGCATATTATACCGCAGCAACCACGGCAGTTCTGACCAACGGCGAGACCGTAACTTACGATAAGAGCCAGATTGATCATTATGAAGTAAAAGGTCTGAAATATGTGCCTGTAAAAGTTTCGGAAGATGATTACGAAGATTTCTGCAAAAAGCATGTTGTGGTAGAAAACGGCGGAACACTTTCCGGTGGATTTTCTGAAAATAAACTGCAGAGCTATACAGGCCTGGTTGCAGATGTAACAGAAAACACAAACGGTCTGAAGATAGCAGTGAAAAATGCAGATGGAAGCTTCTCCTTCTCTGCAAGAACAACAGGAAGTGAATCCGGAATCAAAGATCAGGCGCTGAAGACAGCTCCGGATGCTGAGACCGTAGGACTGACCGTGAAAGAAGCCAAAGGTTCTTATGGAGAATTCCTTCGCGTAGATTTAACGGGAGATTACGGCGATCTGGCTGCTAATCTGCAGACCGTAACCTGGACTTATTACGGTGATGATTCCACTTATACGAATGCAAAAGCAACGTATGGAACAAAATTCGCAGCAGATAACTGGATGCATAAAGTAATGGGAATCCAGCTTGGCCTTACCGATTCCCTGCGCTGCACTTTACCGGAGGGAACGGATGGAACCGGTTATTGGAAGATTACGATTCATGCACTTGGCTATGCAGATGCTTCCTACACTTTTGAAGCAACCAAAGCGAACATTGTAGGAGCTGATCCGGTAGAGAGCACAGCAGCACTGGAAGAGGCAATTGCAAAGGCAGATGCACTGAATAAAGATCTTTACATGGAAACTTCCTGGAATAATATGCAGACAGAACTGGCAGAAGCAAAAGAAGCATTGGAGAAAAAACAGAGCCAGGGAACCGTAGACGAAGCAACAGAGCATCTGAATGCAGCAATCGAAGCACTTCAGTCCCAGTATGTATTAATGAACATTCCGTATGCTGAGTTCTATCAGGCAGAGGTTCATAACGATGTTCCAGTAGATGCATTTACTTCCGCAACCAAGAACAAAACAAGAACAGCCTCACTTTCCGGCGGATCTTACCATGTGAATGCAGACGGAAGCGATATTACAGGTATCACCTTCCCAGTAAAAGTAACAGGGGATATGGATCTGAGCAAATACACGAAAGTGACAGATGAGGATTCTGTAGAAATCACCGTTACCAACCGTGGACAGACATCCACCACAACGTATACCGGAAAAGATGCACTGTATGAGAATGCAAGCTATGCATATTACACCTTAAATGAAGTTCCATCTTATTACAAAGAGGCATCTGTAGATGCAGACGGAAATGTAACCTTTGGTGCTGTTCAGGGAGCTGAGGCAACAAAGCTGGAAAATGTAACAGCAGAGCTCTCCACTAACAGCAAATACGGTGATTATCAGCTGGATCTGGATGGTCTTACTGATACCATCAAAGCAGGCGAAGATACCGTATATGGTGTTGTTGTCAGCACAAAAGAGGGCAACGATTACGGAATGCGTCATCTGGAGAATATCTGGAGAGTGTCTGAACTGGCTTGGAGCACTGGATTTACCACAAGCGTTCATAATTGCCCGACTTCTTCTGAACATTACAAGAGCATGATGGGACAGACCATCAACAAAATTACCTACTACACCAGCAAGGGAATTTACGAAGTCGACGCAGATGTATATGTACCGGTTAAGTTTGCATATGAATTTTCTGTAGAGAATGCGTCTGTCACATCTGGAAGTGCTTCTGTTAAACTGGAAGGCCTGCCGGATGATTACGATGCTGTCTATACAGTAGAAGGTCTGACGGGAACCGTGTCCGGTGATACTCTGTACTTCAAGAATGCAGAGAAAGGTTCTTATACATTGACTGTCAGCGATAAGAATGGTAAATATGCAGATCTTTCCGCAGACTTTATCCTTTACACGGAAGAGATGCCGGCAGCATTTAACGAAGATACGACAACACCGGGTCTGCTTAAGAACGGGGATGCAACAGATGAAGAGTTTGCAGATTATCTGAAGAACATTACCTCTGTTACTGTAAATGGAAAAACATATGCAGCAAGCGGAAGAGGAGCTGTTGTACTGTTCAATGAGGATGGTTCCTTAAAGACAGATGCAGCACCGTTCGCAGAGGGCGATTCCTTTGAAATTACAGTTTCTTCACTGGGATATCAGGATCTTAGCTTCACCTGGAAGAAATCAGCAGAAGAGCCGACTCCTACTCCTACAGAGACCCCAACCGTAACCCCAACTGAGACTCCGACGGTTACACCTACAACAGCACCAACAACAACCCCGACGACTGCTCCTACCACAATACCTACGACGCAGCCGACGAAGACCCCGACAAGCACCCCGAAAGCAACATCTACTCCGCTTGCAAGTAATAAAGCATCCAATACCTCTACTTCCAAGAGGAGCGATAATGCAAAGACCGGTGATGCTACCAACATCTGGGGATGGGTAAGCATGGCAGTTGCATCTCTTGGTGCCGGCGGACTTGGATTCAAACTCCGCGGCAGAAAGAAAAACGACGACGAAGAGTAATTCAGAACGAAATGACTGAGAAATTCTTCTGACATAAGAAATCACAGAAACCTCTGTTCCAGCTTTTCTGGCGGAGGTTTCTGCCGTTTCGAGGAGTAAAAAAAGTGATTCTTTTCTTTTTGTAAAAAACAAAAAATTAAGTGTTCACACAACACCCAATTCATGCGATAATAATACTGTATTTTTTGCACATGCAGCACAATGGAGGTGACTTAGAAAACATGACAGCAAAACTGTTGGAAAAACATATTACCGATACGATTCGGGAATGGCAGGTGAAGATCGGCTATGAGGGCGGTACGATGAAGCTCTACTACCCGGCGGAGTCCCTGCGCCGTTCCCTCTCTTTAGACGAAACAGAAGACCTGGATGCGGCACTTGCCGCGTTCTGTAAGGAAGTACAGCCGCGTCTTGGAACACTTGCGATTTCAGCGGTCAAGGACCGCTACTGCATGGAAATCCCGGAGGAGGGATGTTCTTATATCGAGCGGAAAATTCCTGTTCCGGAGCTCCTGCAGAACCTTCTGCAGGTGATCACAACGCCTGGAAACACAATGGAACAGGTTCGAAACTGCTTTTCTTCCTATGCAGAGAAAATGCATACTACCGTGGAAGAAAACGCATCCGAGGAGCATGAGATGGGCCATGTATTTTCTTTTTCAGACCCGTCTGTGGATGAATACTGTTACTGTGTCGAAGAAAATGAATTCGGCCTGACGTATCACCGTTTTTCACGGGAAGATTACGAGGCTTTATAAATAAAAGGAGGATATACACCATGGAATTTACAAAACTGCTGGAAGAAAGAAGAAGCATCCGCGCGTTTGATCCGGAGAAACACGTAACCGCAGAGCAGATCCAGGAGATCGTACAGGCAGCGATTCAGGCACCATCCTGGAAAAACTCACAGACAACACGGTACTATGCCCTTGTAACACCGGAGAAAGTCGAAGAATTTTCCGCAAAATGCCTTCCAGAATTCAATCAGAAGAGTTCAAAGGGAGCCGCACTTGTCGTAACAGCATTCGTAAAAGACCGCTCCGGCTTCACGCAGGACGGAACACCGGACAATGAAGTCGGAAACGGCTGGGGCTATTACGATCTCGGCCTGCATGACGAAAACTTCATTCTGCGCGCAAGAGAACTCGGCCTTGATACTCTGATTATGGGAATCCGTGATGAGAAAGCTATCCGTGAAGCCCTCGCCATTCCGGAGAATGAGCTCCTTGGTGCTGTCATTGCTGTCGGCTACCGTGCCATCAACCCGGACAAGCCGAAACGTAAAACCGTGGACGATATCTTAAAACTGTTCTAAATCCGGCGCATCCGTGTGAAGACGTGCGCGGTACTTTCCAGGCGGGAATCCAAAGAACCGGGAAAACTGCTTGCTGAACGCATAGACATCGCCATATCCGACAAGACCGGCAATTTCCTTCATCGGTACGCCGCCCTCGAGAAGAATACGGGCCTGCTCCATTTTCTTCCTGGTGCGGTACCGTGCAGGAGAGACGCCGGTTTGTTTTTTAAATACTTTTCGAAACGTCTCATAACCGATCTGGAGTGACCGGGCAAGCTCTTCGAGAGAAATTTCTTCATCAAGATTCTGCGAGAGCATATCGCAGGCGGCCTCGATCGGATCCCGCTGCAGATTCACCCGGTGCGCATGGTAGCCGTACATTCGCAGAATCTCTTTTTCCATCTCCGGAATCCGCAAAGGCAGCAGACTGTCCGGTGTGGCCTTTAACGACTGCAGAAGCTTCTGATACCGCTCGAGATCGCCGGGAAGCAGCTCTGCCTTTAACACCGGCTCCCGGTTCAGAACCGAAAGCGAGCAGAAAGAATCAAAAAACGGTTTCCCAATCGAGATAAAAAATTCCAGCCATTTCCCATCGGGGTCTACGCGTGTGGAATGCGGCACACCCGGCAGACGCTGGACCAGACTTCCCGCCTGCAGCGGATAGGAGGTGCCGTCCTCAGCAATATATTCCCCGCTCCCGCGCAGCAGCACGAAACAGCTGTAATACTCGTTCGAAAAATGATACTGCGAGCGGTCCGCCGTCTCTTTCCGCATAAAACCGCACGCCAGAATCCCGTTCTTCATTTCATTTCCAATACAGCGATAGATAACATCGCTCTTTTCTATTTTTGCAAGCAGATGTTCCGGTATCATACGACTTCTCCTTTGCTTTCCCATTTTGGATAAAAGAAACACCAGATCAACTATTTCTCATCCACGTGCAGTGTTTTATACTGAATCATAAGATAACTGCATGAATCTTCTGAAAATCCACAGATGTATTATATCACAGGAAAGTAAAAAAGGAACACCAATCTGGATAAAAAGAAGAGAGGCAGTCGGAAAATGCGAAAGCAAAGGCAAGGAGGGTTTCAAGAACATGAAACAGACAAGAGACTGGGAAAATCAGTATATAACGCAGAAAAATCGTTATCCGATGCATACGCCGTACGGTGCATATGAGACGGTAGAGCAGGCGCTCGCCGGAAAGCGGAACGCGTCACGCTTTGTAATGGATCTGAACGGAGACTGGAAATTCAAAATCTATCCGTCACCGGAAGCGGTGGAAGCATTTTATGAAGAGAATTTCGATCACGCAGCGTGGGATACGATTCCGGTTCCGTCCAACTGGGAACTGCAGGGATATGGAAAGCCGGTTTACACCAATATGCTGTATCCGTTCAAACGGGAGGCAAACGGCGAAGCATTTGAGATCGAGATTACCGAAGGCACCTACGAGCTGAATGCGCCGTACGTACCGGAGAAAAATCTGACTGGCTGCTATTTCAGAACCTTTGAGGTTCCAACAGACTATATCGGCCGACAGCTTCTCATCGATTTCGGCGGTGTGGAGTCCTGCTTCTATCTCTGGGTCAACGGAAAACAGGTGGGGTATTCCCAGGACAGCAAAGTGAACGCGGAATTTGACATCACCGAATATGTGCAGGAGGGAACGAACACCCTCGCTGTACAGGTAATGCGCTACTGTGACGGTACTTACCTGGAAGATCAGGATTACTGGCATTTGTCCGGTATCTACCGCGATGTCCGCCTCGTATCGAAACCGGTGCAGCACATCCTGGACTACAAGGCAGAGACACTGTTCACACACCCGGATTACACGAAAGCTACTCTCTCTGTCACGATCTGGCCGGACAACTCCAAACCGCTGTACGGCGAGTATCATGCCAAAGTGACGCTGTATGACGAAGAACAGAACAAAGTAACCGAGATGGCTTCGAGACCGTTTTCTGAGTGCGGCTTCTATCTGATGCCGAAATTCATCGCAACCGTTACTGCTCCTGTAGAGAACCCGGCACTCTGGACTGCAGAGACCCCGACACTTTATACCCTCGTTGTCGAGCTGCAGAACAACGAGAATGAGACGGTTGATATCGAGAGCTGCAAAGTCGGCTTCCGCCAGGTGGAGATCAACAGCCGCGGCGTTCTGACCCTGAACGGCAAGCGCCTTGTGATCCGCGGCGTAGATCGCCACGATTTCTGCGCCGAGACGGGACGTACCGTTTCTGAGGAGCAGATGCGAAAAGAAATTGCTGTGATGAAACGTCTCAATTTCAACGCCGTCCGCACCAGCCATTATCCGAACGCGGTGAAATGGTATGATCTGTGTGACGAGCTCGGCATTTACCTTGTCGATGAGACAAATCTTGAGACGCACGGTTACGGCGGACAGCTCAGTGCATCCGCTGAGTGGACAGCCGCTTATCTGGAGCGTGCAACCCGTATGGTACTGCGTGATAAAAACCATCCTTCCATCGTCTTGTGGTCCCTTGGAAATGAATCAGGTGCCGGGGCGAATCATGCCGCGATGCACGGCTGGATCCGCGAATACGACAAGACAAGATACGTTCAGTATGAGTCCGGCAACCCAAAGAGTAATATTTCCGACGTTATCTGCCCGATGTATCCGACGATGAGCTGGCTTGAGGATGTGATGGCAGACGATTCCGATCTCCGCCCGTTCATCATGTGCGAATATGCGTATGCAAAGAGCAACAGCAACGGAAACTTCAAGGAGTTCTGGGACTATGTCAATAAATACCCGCGTTTCCAGGGCGGCTTTATCTGGGATTTCGCGGACAAGGCGATTGCGATCCACGAGGAGGACGGAAATATCAAATACGGCTACGGCGGAGCGTTCGGAGAGGATGTGACCGATCCGGTTCCGGATATGTGTCTGAATGGTGTTGTCTTTGCCGATCTTTCCTATAAACCGGGCGCCTATGAGGTGAGAAACGGCCAGTCCCCGGTTACGATTGAGCAGGTGAAAAATCCATATACCGGCGAAACTATATGGGTGCTGGCAAACCGCTACCATACCCTCGATCTTTCTCATCTGCAGGTGCGCTATGAAATTGTGCAGAACGGCGAAACGCTTGCAAAAGGCAGCTATCCGGCATTTTACACGGCAGCCGGAACAACAGAGACGCTTCCGCTTCCGGAGCTTCCGGAACAACTGCATGGCGAGGCGTATGTAAATTATTACGTTGAGCTTGCCCAAGATACCTTCTATGCCCCGGCGGGAACAGAACTATACCGCCGTCAGATTCCGGTTACTACAGGTGTTTATCTGGCAGACGAGAAAACGATTGTGGAGAAACCACTGACCGTAGCGGAGGATGAAAATCAGGTTCGCATCACCGGCGAAGAGACCGAAATTATCTTTGATAAAAAGACAGGTGAATTTACCAGATATCAGGCAAAGAGCGTTTCTTTTATGAACGGCGGAAAAGATGAATTTTATCGTGCCCCAACCGGTATTGATGAGGGAACCCATGAAAGTGATTACGATGATATCTGGCGCGCGGAAGGTCTGGATCGTCTGAAAAAGGAAGTACAGTCAGTATCGGCTGTCAGTGCCGGAAATCAGGTGCTTCTTGAAGTGCAGGCTTCCTATACCGCGGAGCCGGACAACGCAGTACTCTTTACCGCTCATACTCTGTATCGCATCGGCAGTGAGGGAATGGAGCTGAAAAACGAAGTAACAAACAACAGCGGCCTTGAGACCATCGCAAGAGTCGGACAGTCGTTCTGCCTTCCTGCAGCGTTTGATACGCTCAGCTGGTATGGAAAAGGTCCCTGGGAGACGTATGCAGACCGAAAAGACGCAGCACTGATTGGACTTTATACATCTTCTGTAGCAGAACAGCACGTTCCGTTTGTAGTACCTTGCGAATGCGGTGGCCATGAGGATACGCGATTTGCCGTTCTTTCAGATGGAACACATACCGTTCAGATTGTAGGCAGTGATGATTTCCATTTCAGTGCGCTTCCATATTCTATGGCAGAATATCGAAAAGCCGCATATAAGGAAGAACTTCCGGAGCAGACGACAGGAACCTGGCTGATCCTGGATGCAGCACACGCAGGCCTTGGCGGAGATACTGGCTGGACGAAAAACATCCATCCGGAATATCGCGTATGCAAGGGAAGATATAGCTATACGTTCCGTTTCCATTTCGCATAAAAGAAAGAAATCGGCCAACTGTTTATTTTTCGGAAGGCAGACGGCCGATTTTATTTGCTCATTCGCAGCCATCATGAAAAGTTTTGCTTCGCAAAAGGAGAACTGCACACGCCTGAAGCACTTTTTTGCGCACCGGAGCAGCAATCATTTTGCCTGTTTTATTTAGTAGTGTTAATAATAAATACTTGACAATTTATAAGGAGTGGTGTAGGGTAAAGGTGTCAAAGGAATTTCACCGGATCGGGTGTAATTCCGTTCACTATCCTATACGAAAAGAAGAGGTATTCATGATGAAAGAATTAAAGCCAATCAAAGAGGGTAAGGTACGCGAGATTTATGATAACGGCGACAGCCTGATCATGGTAGCAACCGACCGTATTAGCTGTTTTGATGTCATTCTGAACAATGTGGTAACAAAAAAAGGTACCGTTCTGACCCAGATGTCCAAATTCTGGTTCGATCTGACAGAAGACATCCTTCCGAATCATATGATCTCTGTAGACGTAAAAGACATGCCGGAATTTTTCCAGCAGGAGAAATTTGACGGAAACAGCATGATGTGCCGTAAGCTGGAAATGCTTCCTATCGAGTGCATTGTCCGCGGCTACATTACCGGAAGCGGCTGGGCAAGCTATCAGAAAACAGGAAAAGTATGTGGCATCGAGCTTCCGGAAGGATTAAAAGAATCTGACAAGCTTCCTGAGCCAATCTACACTCCGTCCACAAAGGCTGAAATCGGAGATCATGACGAAAATATCTCTTATGAGCAGAGCATCGCCCATCTGGAAAAATACTTCCCGGGAAAAGGAGCCGAGTATGCAGAGAAGCTTCGCGACTACACCATCGCTCTGTATAAAAAATGTGCCGATTATGCTTTAAGCAAAGGCATTATCATTGCAGACACAAAATTTGAGTTTGGTCTTGATGAAAACGGAAATATCGTAATCGGCGACGAGATGCTGACTCCGGACAGCTCCCGCTTCTGGCCTGCAGATGGTTATGAACCAGGCCATGGTCAGCCATCTTTTGACAAACAGTTCGCGCGCGACTGGCTCAAAGCCAACGATGGAAACCACGACTGGACTCTGCCGCAGGAAATCGTAGACAAGACGATCGAGAAATATCTTCAGGCATATGAGATGCTGACAGGAAAACCGCTGGCATAAAGAACATCATAGTGTTAAAAAGCTACAGGAGGCAGGTTCTGCCTCCTGTTTTTGCATATTTTGTGATAAGATCAGATGATAATCTGATACTCAAATGCGTGAAACATGTGATATAATGGGAAGAAAGACAGGATGCGAAGGAGGAAACACGATATGAAAATTGCTGCTGCAATTGAAAAAATGACAGATTTTTATAAGGGAAATATTCATGATATTTATCATTTTCTGAAGGTATGGGCCTTTGCAAAGAACATCGGCGAGGCGGAAGGACTGGATCCAAAAACACAGGAAACGCTGGAGATGGCAGCTGTTGTCCATGATATTGCCTGCCCGCTGTGTCGGGAAAAATACGGAAATACCAGCGGAAAGCATCAGGAAGAGGAAAGTGCGCCGCTCGTTGCAGAATTTTTCAAAGATGTACCGGCAGGAGAACTGGATGTCGAACGCATCACATGGCTGGTTACGCATCATCATACCTATACAAATGTAGAGGGAATGGATTACCAGATCCTGCTGGAAGCCGATTTTCTGGTCAATGCCGGCGAGAGCGAATATTCAAAACAGGCGATTGAAAATTTCTGCAGAAAAGTATTTCGGACGGAAGCGGGAACGCATCTGTTGAAGAGTATGTTTCCGGAGAAGGAATAAGGTCATGAAGTGTGACATCCTCCACCACCTCTACAGGTGGTGGAGGATGTCACTTTTACAGCAGGACAGCCGGGGGCATTTAACCTTTATGGCGGTCAACCGGGAGATCCCGAAGTATCTGGATGCTACCTTATGGAACAGGGGATTTGTGGATACAAACGGCAAATACTATGAGCTTTGGAATGCGCAGGCACAGTATTATACGGAGTAAAATTTTGGCAATCTGTCGGCAGAAGCCATTCACAGAGAGATTGACGGTACACTGAAACGGCTGGGAACAGATTATCTGGATCTGTATATCATTCACCGTTTTGACTACGAAACTCCGATTGAGGAAACAATGGAAGCCCTGAATGTATGACCGCACTGGCATGGCAATGGGCGAAGGGAGTCAGCTCCCCGATTATCGGTGCGACCAAGGCGGCAATTGTTTCGTAAAAAACTATGGCATGTAAAACGCCGTCAGACTTGTTGTAGTCTGACGGCGTTTTACGTTAGGAAGCTCTTTGAAGAAACATCTATATTATTTCGTTTCCTGTCCCGCTTTCTTCCGGAACAGTTCTTTTCCACAGCTGATGACAATGATGACACCAAGAACCATCAGCAGAATGGCGATGATGAGCTGCAGTCCCTCAACGAGGAAGACAGCGGTTCCTGCTCCATACGCTTTTACAAGTGCAATGACACGCTCTACCAGTGCGGTAAAGGTGACACAGAGCATGATGATGAGCGGCGGGAACAGGGTTCTGTTTTCACGGCCGGTGACTTTCAGGAAGACACAGAGCGTGATCAGAACGAGTGCACTCAGCATCTGGTTTGCACTTCCGAACAGCGGCCAGATATTGGCATATCCGATCTGGGTCAGGATGTAGCCGCAGAGCAGAGTAACAATGGTAGAGAAATATTTATTGCAGAGCAGCTTTCTCCATCCGGCAGCATGTTCCATATCATCGACAGTGAACAGTTCCTGGAAGGACATACGGCCGATTCGTGCAACGGAGTCAAGACTGGTAAGTGCCAGCGCCGATACACACATCGTCATGAAGCACTGTGCTCCGTATACCGGGATGCCGAACATTTCCAGAAATCCGGCAACACCGGAAGAAAAGATCGCAAATGGCGTTCCGACAGCAGCCGTACCGTCTGCAGAAGCAGCAGCACCGGCAACGCAGAGGGCGAGGACGGCAAGCAGGCTCTCCAGAACCATAGCTCCGTATCCGACTTTCTGCATATCTTTTTCATTCGCAATGGTTTTCGAAGAGGTTCCAGACGATACCAGGCTGTGGAATCCGGAAACAGCACCACAGGCAACGGTGACAAACAGGATCGGGAACAGATCTCCGGATGCCGCATTGTGGAAACCGGTGTACATTGGAAGATTCATTTTCGGGTGTGCAACAACAAGTCCGACAACAGCGCCAAGGATCATGCCGGCAAACATAAAGGTTGTCATAAAGTCACGCGGCTGCATCAGAAGCCACATCGGAAGGACAGCGGCAAGAAAGATGTAGGCAAATACCAGATAAGTCCAGGTTGCTTTGCTTGTTACAAGCGGTACATTCATGCCGATTGCAAAAGCTGCAACGGTGCATGCAAGGCCGAGTACCATTTCTTTCCAGCCTTTCCACTGCAGTTTTTTCTGGAGCAGTCCGAAGACAACAGCAAAAGCGATAAACAGAAGGGAGATGCTTCCGGCAGCGCCGTTTACAGTTGCCTGGGCAGAAAGCTTTGTGACGCCGTCAACCGTTTCGTAAGCATTAAATGTTCCGGCAACCATATCTGCAAAGGCGGCGATAACGATCAGTGTAAAGAGCCAGCAGAAGAGAAGAAACAGTTTTTTTCCTGTTTTGCCGATGTATTTCTCAATGAGAAGTCCCATGGATTTTCCTTCGTTTTTGACACTCGCATACAGCGCACCGAAATCGGTAACAGCACCAAAGAAGATACCGCCGATCAGGATCCATAAAAGGACGGGAACCCATCCAAAGACAGCGGCCTGAATGGCACCGGTGACAGGGCCTGCACCTGCGATTGAAGAAAACTGATGGGCGAATACGGTCCATCCATCGGTAGGGACGTAATCCTGACTGTCATTTTTTGCAACGGCAGGTGTTTTTGCTTTGGGATCGATGCCCCATTTCTTTGCCAGCCAGCTTCCGTAGAAGGTATAACCTGCTATCAGACATACGGCGGCGATCAGTACAATAACCAACGTGTTCATAATAAAATTCCTCCTCGTTCAAAAATGATATTTCCAGTTTACATGGATTTCAAATGGAAAAAGAAAAGGGAAAAGGCAATTGTGTTGGTATGCTTGGAAACAAAAAAAGCTTCGTCTCCCTGACTTATGCAAGAAGACGAAGCTTTCAAAAAACGCTCCGCGTTACCACTTCTAATTATCGGCTGTTTCTTTTGGTCGATCACTCAGACAAGATCCCCGAAACCATTTGATACACTTTCCGGTGAATCTCTTCTCTGCTAACGGTGAGAGGCCGGTCCGGACTACTTTCCATTTCTGGTTTCGTCTGTACAGCTCACAGGGGATTGTTCTTTGGGATACCTGCCATCTCGCACCAGCCGATGGTTCTCTGCAAAGGCTCACCCGAAAAATGTTGTCCTGCTCATTGCTTTTTTCTGATCCCTTTTTTCTTTTGAACACTTTGCATTATAGTCTCATTTTTCGGTTTGTCAAGCAATTTTAAAAAAAATATCATGTTTTTTCCCTGAAAATAGTAAAAATCTATTTCTTGACACAGAAAACCAAAATTTTTATAATAGAAGAAAAAGCGCAGAACCAGAAGGCTTCTGCGGAAAGGTGGTATTTTTGTATGGGGTATTATGACAAAGAACGTGTAAGGGGATTTTTGCACAATCAGGACGGTATTATTGTGAATGATTTCGGAGAAGAGGTGATTCTCCGCGGCTGGGGCATGGGAAACTGGGATAATCCGGAAGGATTTATGCTCGGCACCCAGAGCGGCTTTGGACTGTTCGAGCCTGGAAAATATGCGCCGATGGGACGCATGGACCGTGGAAGAAGTATGGACCAGATTCTACGGGAGACCTGCGGAACGAAATATGCGGAGGAGTTCTGGAAACGCTGGAGACGGCTGTATCTGACGGAGGAGGATATTGCACTTCTCTCCAGACGCGGTTACAATTCCGTGCGTCTGCCGATCCGCGCAGGAAGCTTTCTGTATGAGGAGCCGGGGATTACGTATAATGAAGATTCCTTTGCCATGCTGAATGATGTTCTCGACTGGTGTGAGACGTATCAGGTTTATGCTGTCGTAGATTTCCATGCGGCAACGGCAGGCCAGTCCGGAATTCCGTGTGATGACGGCGTGGACAATGGACAGCATCTGTATGACGATGAAGAATCGATGGAGCGGATGTTTCTTCTGATGGAAGAGTTTATGAGAAGATACAAAGACCGCTGGATCATCGGCGCATATGACTGTATCAACGAGCCGATCTCCATGACGCCGCGCCGCGAGGAGCTGACACCGAAGCTGGTCTATTTTTACGAGAAAATGATCCGCCGCTGCAGAAAGATCGACCAGAAACACTTATTTTTGCTGAATGGTACACAGTTTTCCTCTCTTACATATTTCTTTGATCATGAGTTTGACCCGGAATACCACAACTGGGGCATCAGTCTTCATGCGTATGAGATGGTTGTTCCGGAGGTAGCTTCTCTTGCCAGCGTTCTCCGTACCTGCCGGGAACAGAAGATCTGCCTGTGGATGGGCGAGACAGGAGGAAGAAATGAGCACGCATGGCAGACAACGATGTATGAGATTCTTGCCGAGTACCACGCCGGTTATAATCTGTGGTGCTGGAAAACGGTAGAGGGAGCAGGATGTGCTTCGATTCTGAACTTTAATGTTCCGGATGAATGGCATCTGATTACCGATTATGCAATTAATGGAGCTGCAAAACCGTCCTACGAGCATGCGCAGGCCATCTGGGACAGCTACCTGGAATGCCTGGCGGTCGATAAATGCAAAGAAAATACGCAGTATCATCCTTATCTGCTTCGAGAGGGCAATTTTGAGATCCCGGCGATCGGCTACAACGCGCTGCCGATGGATTCACACCGTGGTCTTAGTGATCTTCCGAATGCTGCAGGATATCGTCTGTATGACCGGTTTGAATTGGTTTATGAAAAAGGATATCATCCTGAACCGGCCGGGTTTGCCGCACCGGGTCCGATCAAACATCCGAGAGATCATGTACAGCTTCAGCTGGGCGCAGGAGAGTATGCTTCCTATACAATCCGTGAAAAAGAAACCTATACCGTTTCTGTAACTTACTGTGCAGACAAAGAGGTGAAGGTACAGGCAGCTATTCAGGGAGAGACTCTTTTTGAAGGGGTAATGCCTCCTGCCGGTGAGAAAGTAACTTCGGATATTCATCCATATTTTGCATATGAAACAGCACCGAACACACTCGAACGGTTCACACTCGGTACCGTTACAGGAGAAGGCATTCTGAAAATAGAGGTTCTGGACGGATGTGCACGGTTCGGACAGATTGTGATTCGGAAAAGTGAAAAATAGCAGAACATAACGTTTCTTTATGAGAAATAAATAACAGATCTATCTGCCCGCAGGAATCAAAAAAATCCGACGGGCAGATTTTTTGATTTTTTTCAGTTTTCCATTGACAATTGCATCACTGGTGCTATAATAAAAACAAACATATGAATAAATGTTCATATGAACAGTGAAAATGAAAAAGGAGATCAAAAGCGATGAAGAAAACGTATAAGATCGATGTTGACTGCGCAAACTGTGCAAACAAAATGGAAGAGGCTGCAAAAAACACAGCAGGTGTAAAGGATGCTACCGTAAACTTTATGATGCTCAAAATGATCGTTGAGTTCGAAGACGGACAGGATCCAAAGAGCGTTATGCAGGATGTTCTGAAAAACTGCAAAAAAGTTGAGGATGACTGCGAGATCTTCCTCTAAAATAAAAAACTTTCATCGGCGGATGGAAGAAAAAGCTGGAGCAGAATAGATTCTAAAACCTGTCTGCGGTTCAGCTCGAGAAAAATCCAGTATTTTCTCTCTGGAGCAGCGGATTTGGATCTGTAAATCTCTGGGATGAAATGCTGGATTTTTTCATCCGGCGTTAAGAACAAAGGAGGCATATGTATGAATAAGAAACAGAAAAAGGTTCTCATCCGCGTCATCGTTGCATCGGTTCTTCTGATTCTCTGCGCGGTACTGCCGACAACCGGCTATGTGCGATTTGCAACCTTTATGGTTCCTTATCTGGTCATCGGATACGATATCCTGAAAAAGGCCTGGAAGGGAATCCTGAACAAACAGGTATTTGATGAAAACTTTCTGATGGCTGTTGCAACGGTCGGTGCCATTCTGCTTGGCGAGTATCCGGAGGGCGTAGCCGTTATGCTGTTTTACCAGATCGGCGAACTGTTCCAGAGCTATGCTGTCGGAAAGAGCCGCCGGAACATCAGCGAACTGATGGATATCCGCCCGGATTATGCAAATATCGAGGTAGACGGAAAACTCGAGCAGGTTGATCCGGATGAAGTTGAGGTTGGCACAATCATCGTTGTACAGCCTGGTGAAAAGATTCCGATCGATGGTGTGATCGAAGAAGGAAACACCACACTGAATACCAGTG
Organism: Fusicatenibacter saccharivorans; assembly: GCF_015557635.1. GTDB lineage: Bacteria > Bacillota > Clostridia > Lachnospirales > Lachnospiraceae > Fusicatenibacter > Fusicatenibacter saccharivorans. The sequence continues at coordinate 52,369 of NZ_JADNOP010000001.1, read as the reverse complement.
CCCTGACCGGAGAGAGTGTTCCGCGTGACGCCCGGGAGGGAGACGAAGTCATCAGCGGATGTATCAATATGTCCGGTCTGATTAAAGTAAAAACAACGAAAGAGTTTGGAGAGTCCACCGTATCCAAAATTCTGGACCTTGTGGAAAACTCCAGCTCCAAGAAATCAAGATCCGAGAACTTTATTTCCAAATTTGCGAAATACTATACACCGGCCGTCTGCTACGGTGCGCTGGCGCTGGCAATCCTGCCGCCGCTGGCACGGATGCTGTTTTTAAGTGCCGCTCCTGAGTGGAGCGTATGGATTTACCGTGCGCTGACCTTCCTGGTTATCAGCTGCCCTTGTGCACTGGTCATCAGTATTCCGCTCAGCTTCTTCGCCGGTATCGGCGGCGCAAGCCATGAAGGTGTCCTGGTGAAAGGTTCCAACTATCTGGAAACACTTTCCCAGACCAAATACGTTGTATTCGATAAAACCGGTACCATGACACAGGGTGTCTTTGAAGTAGCCGGTATTCACCACAATACGATCAGTCAGGAAGATGTTCTGAAATACGCAGCACTTGCTGAGTGTGCTTCGAGCCATCCGATCAGCAAGAGTCTGCAGAGAGCATATGGAAAACTGATCGACCGAAGCCGTGTCACGGATATCGAAGAGATCAGCGGAAACGGTGTAACAGCAAAGGTAGACGGTAAAAATGTCGCTGCCGGAAATGCAAAACTGATGGAGCGCCTTGGCGTTGATTATATCGACTGCCACAGCGTCGGCACCATCGTCCATGTTGCTGTAGACGGCAAGTATGCCGGACATATCCTGATCTGTGATATGATCAAACCGCATGCGAAAGAGGCGATTCAGGCGCTGCGGAAATCCGGTATTAAAAAGACGATTATGCTGACCGGAGACTCCAAGCGGATAGCCGATCAGGTAGCTGCAGATCTTGGAATTGATGAAGTTTACAGCGAACTGCTTCCTGGTGACAAAGTAAGTAAAGTGGAAGAGCTGCTTGCCGCAAAGACAGAAAAAGAAAAACTTGCCTTCGTAGGTGACGGCATCAACGATGCACCGGTACTGTCCCGTGCCGATATCGGTATTGCGATGGGAGCACTTGGTTCCGACGCAGCAATTGAAGCAGCTGATATCGTTCTGATGGACGACGATCCGCTCAAGATTTCCAAAGCAATTCACATTTCCAGAAAATGTATTCACATTGTTTATGAGAATATTTATTTTGCAATTGGTATCAAAGTATTGTTCCTGCTTCTGGGAGCCATCGGTATCGCTAACATGTGGATGGCAATTTTCGCAGATGTCGGAGTTATGATTCTGGCGGTTCTGAATGCAATTCGTGCTCTGTTTGTGAAAAATCTATAGAAAGACGAGGACACAAAATGGCAAAAATCAATCCGGAAGAAGCTGATCTGTGCTGTGACTCCTGTGAGGTTCATGAAAATCTGGTAAAGATTGTCAATGAGACCATGCCGGATGAAACAGAGCTTTACGATCTGGCAGAGCTTTTCAAGGTATTTGGTGATTCCACGCGGATCCAGATCCTGTTTGTCCTGTTTGAGGCAGAGGTATGCGTCTGCGACCTGGCAGAAGCACTGCACATGACACAGTCCGCAATTTCTCACCAGCTTCGCATTCTGAAGCAGAATAAGCTGGTAAAGAGCAGACGAGAAGGAAAATCGGTGTTCTACTCTCTTGCAGATGGTCATGTACGGACAATCATCGCACAGGGACAGGAGCATATTGAAGAGGATTAAAAAAAGCATAAGATAGCAGAAACGTCCCGCAGATGAGAAATTTCATTTGCGGGACGTTTCTGCTTTTCACATTCATTCTTTATTTGGTAAACCATGCTTCCCGAACATGCTGTTTTAGAAGGTTCCGTGCATTTTGGAAGCTGTTTTTTTACTTTGTTTACATAACCGAATTATGTAAAGTATTTCTTGAATTTCATGATTTATACTCCTCGGAGTAATACGGAATGCAGAGATACATACCGTCCGTGATCTGGTTGGAACTCAGGTGATTGATCTCACGGACCTCAGCAATGTAACTGGAAATATCGGAGTATTCTTCTGTACGGTATTCTTTGGCGATGTCCCACAGTGTATCGCCGGAAGAAACGCGGATACTGGTGTAGTATTTGTAGGTTGGAGCTTTCGGCTCACTGTCTGCCTGCGTATTCTGCGGCGTGAAGTGGAAGATTAAAAGAAATGTGATGGCAACCAGAGACAGGAGAGCGGCGGCTGCGCGGATCTGCAGTTTTCTTCTCTGGATTTTTAGTCTTTCTCTCAGTGATTTTCTTTTCTTTGCATTGGTACTCATGTAAAATTCCCCCTTGATTTGTGATAGAAGAGTAGTTGTGCTACGTGAACATTTGTTCTTTCGAATATATGTTCATTATAATAAAAGAACGTATGTTTGTCAATACGAAATACGAACAAATTTTCGAAACTTTTGTTTGCGTTCCGGTGGGATTTATGGTAAAATTTATTTGGTATATTTTAAGCAAATATCGTATAGAAAGAGGGGACTACCCTAATTCATATAAAAAACGAAACGACAGGAGGAACATACGATGGCTGGAGACAAAAATAAACTGACAGAGAAACAGAGACAGATTCTCGAATATTTAAAACAGGAAATTTTGCAGAGAGGATTCCCGCCGTCTGTGCGTGAGATCTGCGAAGCGGTTTCCCTTCGTTCTACATCCTCGGTACATGCACATCTGGAAACACTGGAGCGGAAAGGCTATATCAAACGAGATGCAACAAAACCGAGAGCCATTGAAATCTGCGATGAAGGATTCCATACCGGCCGCCTTGGTGCAATCCAGGGAATTGCATCGGAAGACACCGCATCCCAGAGTGAGGTTGCACAGATTCCGCTGATCGGCAAAGTAGCTGCCGGAGAACCGATTCTTGCGGTAGAGAATATTGAAGGATATTTCCCGATGCCGGTAGACCGTCTGCCAAACGCAGAAACGTTCCTTTTAAAGGTACAGGGCGAAAGCATGGTAAATGCAGGTATTTTAGACGGTGACCTTGTTCTTGTGGAGCAACAGGCAACTGCGGAAAATGGAGAAAAAATTGTCGCTCTGGTCAATGATTCCGCTACAGTAAAAACATTCTACAAGGAAGACGGTTATTTCCGCCTGCAGCCGGAAAACGATGAGATGGATCCGATCCTTGTGAATGATCTGCAGATCGTAGGAAAGGTAATTGGAGTATTAAGATTTTTATCCTGAAAAATAAAAGAAGAAAATAAAAAATGTTGCGAAAAAACGAACAAGAAATCGGCCTGTAAAATTCGGCGGTTTCAGAGGAAAAACCGGTGATTTCTGAAAGTAACTCTTCAACTATTCGAAAAACCTGCGTTTCCCGAATAGTTATATAGAAGAAATACTTCTTTCATTTTCCCGGTTTTTCTGTTTAGAAAGGCTCATTTGCAGTTATGAAATCAAAAATTACGTATCACGAACAAACCGATATGGAAAATACACTGAAGCTCCGCGAGGTTCTGAAGACGCTTCCCTCTTTTACTTCCGAATTTTTCCGCGGCATCAGCACAACGACATCGACCAGCACCCGGATCAAATATGCATATGACCTTCGGATCTTTTTTCAGTATCTGCAGAAAGAAAATCCGGAACTTGCCAAAATTCCCATGGATCAGATGTCCGTTGATGTGCTTGACCAGGTCACTGCACTTGATCTTGAGGAATACACAGAATATTTAAAGGCTTATATCGGTTCCCAGGAATCTTATACCACCAACGGGGAAAAAGGCCTGAAACGAAAATTGTCGGCACTTCGGACGTTCTATTCCTATTATTTCAAAAAGGAACTGATTGAGACAAATCCTACGCTGCTTATCGATATGCCGAAGCTCCACGAAAAAGAAATTATCCGTCTGGAGCCAAATGAGGTTGCGGAGCTTCTCGATTTTATTGAATCCTGCGGCGACGGGCTGAGCAATCATCAGCGGGCCTACTATGAAAAAACAAAGGAACGTGATTTTGCAATCATTACTCTTCTGCTTGGCACGGGAATCCGTGTGTCGGAGTGTGTCGGGTTAGATATTGAGGATGTCGATTTTAAAAACAATGGCATCAAAGTGCTTCGAAAAGGTGGAAATGAAATGTTTGTCTACTTTGGAGATGAAGTTGCCGAGGCACTGAAAAAGTATATCGAAGTCCGCGCAGGTATTACACCTGTGGCAGGACACGAACACGCACTCTTCTATTCGGCGCAGAGAAAACGGATCAACGTCAAGACGGTGGAAAATCTGGTGAAGAAATATGCGTCCCAGGTGACGACAACGAAGAAAATTACGCCGCATAAACTGCGTAGTACGTACGGTACGACGCTGTATCAGGAAACAGGCGATATTTATCTTGTTGCAGATGTTCTCGGCCATAAGGATGTCAATACGACGAAGAAACATTATGCTGCCATGGACGATGCAAGGCGCCGTCAGGCTGCCACAGCGGTACGGCTGCGGGAGTCCATGCCGGAGCATGAGGAATAAAAACATATCAGAAACCAAAAGAGGAATCAACAGGGATTATATCCCATTCGTTGATTCCTCTTTTTTATGGAGACGACTTCTCTCCTGCTTTTTTTTAAGTTACTCCGCCTTAATTGCCCAGCGCATTTTCGTTGAACTTGCACGGCTGTTGCGGATGCATTCTTCTTTGGAAGGACGAATGACTTCTTTTGAATATTCGGAATAAATACCGATCTGATACAGTCCCTTCATGGACTTTTTCACAAGCCGGTCTTCGCCGGAATGGAACGTCAGAATTGCCGCTCTGCCGCCCGGAGCAAGAGCATCCGGAAGTTTTTCCATGAATGCTTCCAGAACCTCATATTCGTTGTTTACATCGATCCGCAGTGCCTGGAAGGTGCGGGCGCAGGATTTTTTGATGGCTTCTTTTTTCTCGTCTTTCGGAAGAAAATCCAGTGCTTCAGCGATCAGATCACGCAGTGCAAACGTAGTGTCAATTTTCTTTCCTTTCCGAAGTGCCCGCGTAACAACCTGGGAAATTTCTTTTGCATACGGTTCATCGGCATTTTCAATGAGCATGCCTTCCAGTTCATCGCGTGCAACCGTGCGCAGACGCTCGGCCGCGGAAATTCCTGCCTCCGGATTCAGGCGAAGATCCAGCGGTCCATCATATTTGTAGGAAAAGCCGCGCTCCGGATTATCAATCTGCATGGAGGAAACACCAAGATCCGCCAGAATGAAGTCAAAGGGGCCGTATTTGGCAGCAACCTGATCAATATTGGCAAAATTCTGATGAAGAATCGTTAAAATCTCAGGGCCGTACCCCTGCGCGGCCAGTCGTTCTTTTGTTTTTGCCATCTCGATCGGATCGACATCCAGCGCACAGAGATGCCCTTTTCCCTGCAGGCATGCAAGCATACGGGAGCTGTGGCCGCCGTATCCGAGTGTTGCATCAAGTCCGTTCTGTCCCGGCTCGATCTTGAGAAAATCGAGGATTTCATCTACGAGAATCGGGATATGCATGCCGGCCGGTGTGCTTCCCTTTTGGATCACATGCTCAATGGTCCCCTGATATTTCTCCGGATTCAGTTCTTTGTATTTCTCATTGTAATTCCGCGGATGTGTGCCTTTGTAGCGGACGCGGCGTTTGTGTTCTTTCTGTTCTTCCATAAAATGTTCTCCTTATACTTCAAATATATTTAATCGAACATGTGCGTTCGAATATTTTCCAGATCAATTGGTTCTCCTGTCATCGGCTGCAGAAAGTGCAGTTTCCAGGCATGGAGCGCGGCACGGGTACCGCCGTCGCGGACTCCGTAGAGCGGATCTCCGAAAAGTGGATGTCCAATAGATGCCATGTGAAGACGGATCTGATGCGTGCGGCCGGTTTCCAGACGGCAGCACACGACGGCCCAGAAAGGATCCTGAAGGACAGCCTCGTAGTGTGTAGTAGCCCACAGGCCGTTCCCTTCTTTACAGATACGCATTTTAGTGATACGTTTCCCAGACGGATCGAAAGAATCAGGGTCATCTCCTGGAATTTGCTCCATGGAAAGACGAATGGTTTCTTTTTGCGTTTCTTCGGAAAAGGGATGGTGTACCAGAGCCAGGTATTCTTTTTTCAGCGCGCCGATCTCCCGCTGCCGGGACAGTCTGGCAGCAGCCAGCTGATTCTTTGCAAATAGTACCAGACCCGATGTATCTTTGTCAAGACGGCCGATGCAGCGGAGTTCAGAAGGCGCTGTCGGTGTTTTTAACAGGGATGCGGCAGCATGTGTCAGGGAATCGGAATAATGGCCGTGGGAAGCGTGGCAGACCATACCGGATGGCTTGTCTGCGACACAGAGATCACTGTCCTCATAGAGAATCCGTACGCCGGCAGAATCACCTGATACCGGCAGAACCTGATCTTCGGAAAGGTGGGGACACTTCTGCTCATATCGAAAAGTGATTGTATCTCCAGTCTGAACGACTGCATTCGTGCGGCAGGAAACACCGTTTTTCTAAATTCCATCCGGAATATATTTGGCATGGCGGATTTCACGTGGTGTCAGGTGCAGAAAACGTTTTAGAATTGTTTCCACCGACAGTCCCCCCTGTTCCGGAAGGACAAAGTGACACAGCTGCTGATAGTCAAATTGCGGCATAAAAGATTTTCTCCTCTTCACAAGTTCACATAATCATTTTATGTAAACTATATAAATACAAACAATTCAGTCCGATGATGGTACACTATCTCTAGACAAAAACAGGTTTCACAGATCTCGCAAACCACGTTCTGTTTTACCGATTCGGCAAACAAGAAAATTTTATTTACAGATCCTCTAAGATCACCGTAAACGGCCCATCATTCACCAGTGATACTTCCATCTCAGCCCCGAACACTCCCGTTTCGACAACAGGAACCTGTTCCCGTGCTTTCGCGACCATATATTCATACAGTTCTTCTGCTCTGTGCGGCTCGCCTGCTTCCGTGAAGCTTGGACGGTTTCCTTTTTTACAGTTGGCATACAGGGTAAACTGTGAAACCATCAGAAGCTGTCCATCCACATCTGCCAGGGACTTGTTCGTCTTTCCATTTTCATCTTCAAAAATACGCAGTCCCAGCAGTTTTTTCATATACTTGTCTGCTGTTGCTTCATCGTCCCCCTGGCCGACACCGATCAGAACCAGAAAACCTTTCTGAATCGATCCGACAACCTTCTCTTCCACCGAAACACTTGCTCTTTTTACACGTTGTATAACAATTCTCATCTTTAAAATCCTTTCATAAAACGACCCTCCTCTTATTTTTAAGAGGAGGGTCGTTTCTCCTATGTTCTGTTTTGATCAGGTGCTGAAAATCTTGCGGATTCCCGCTTCTTTAACTTCAATTGCCTGTTTGATCATATCTACGGTTCCATCGATACCGAATACACTGCTGTTCAGGCACAGGTCGTAGCTGTCTACCTCGCCCCAGCGTTTGCTGGTGTAGTAATTGTAGTAGCTTGCACGCTGTTTGTCGATCTTTGTGATCTTGTCTTTTGCTTTTGCATCGGAAAGATCATACAGCTTTGCGATACGGCGGATGCGATCCTGCATATCTGCTTTAATAAAGATGCTCAGCACGTTCGGATTTTCCTCCAGTGCATAATCTGCACAGCGGCCTACGATGACACACGGACCGTCCTGCGAAATCTTCTTGATGGCATCAAACTGTGCCAGAAATACCTTCTGGTTCAGCGGCATATCCATCATGGTAGATCCATAGCCGAAGGAGTAACTGTCCATAACCAGAGAGTATAAAAAGCTGTTGGTTGGTTTTTCATCGTGGTTTTCGAACAATTCCTGGCATAATCCGCTGTCCTTTGCTGCTCTCTCCAGCAGCTCTTTGTCATAGTACTTAATTCCCAGGTCATCCGCTAAAATCTTACCAATGGAATGTCCGGCGCTTCCGTACTGACGTCCAATCGTTATGATAGTTTTCATATAATCCGCTCCTTTCCATTCCGTCACAATAATCTGCTTTCACAGATGTAGTAACTCGCGTTTTTTCGTTACATCCAGTATACTACAGAATTCACAGAAAGTACAGAACATTTTGATAAAACTTATACAAATTAACTATATACTTTTTAAAATATCATTCTTTTTAAGCGGTTTCAGACATTTTTTCGAAACTGCAGCAACAGATTGGAAAAATATTCCGGAATCGGCGCCTCAAACTCCATATAGGCACCGGTCCGTGGATGGATAAATCCAAGTACCATCGCATGCAGCGTCTGTCCCTGCAGGTTTTTCACCGGGCATTTCTTCGGGCCATAAACCGCATCGCCAAGCAGCGGATGCCCGATACTTGCCATATGGACACGGATCTGATGCGTCCGGCCGGTTTCCAGCTGGCATTCAATATACGTATAATTTCCAAAGCGTTCCAGCACACGGTAATGTGTGACCGCCGGTTTTCCGTTCCGTTCATTAATCGCCATCTTTTTCCGGTCTGTCGGATGGCGGCCGATTGCACCGCGCACGGTTCCCTCGTCCTCTTTCAGATTCCCATGGACAATTGCCCGGTACTTTCGGGTAATGGAATGTACAGAGAGCTGTTCTGCGAGGCTCTGGTGGGCGAAATCGCTCTTACAGATAACCAGGGCACCCGTTGTGTCCATATCGATTCTGTGGACGATTCCGGGGCGCAGAACGCCGTTGATGCCGGAGAGATTTCCGCGGCAGTGATACAGAACCGCATTGACCAGTGTTCCGCTGCTGTGGCCTGCCGCCGGATGTACGACCATCCCCTTGGGCTTATTGACGACCAGAAGATCATCATCCTCGTACAGAATATCAAGCGGAATGTTTTCTGGCTCCACGTTCAGTTCTTCCGGTTCCGGCAGAAGCACCAGAACGGCATCACCGGCGGCAACCTTACTGCTTGCTTTCTGCGTTTTTCCGTTGATCGAAACCTTTCCGTCTTTTAAAAGCTTCTGCAGAAAAGAACGGGAACAGTCCGAAAAAGATGCGGCCAGGCACTGATCAATCCGTTTTCCGTCAAAATCCGGTGTAACTTCCAAAATCCGTTCTTCTTCAGCCATCGGACTCCTCCTTTTTGGCGTTTTTATGCAGAAATGCGAAGTCTTCGTCCTTGTAGTACAACAGATACAGCAGTAAAAAGACAGCGACCGATACGGTGACATAAATATCAGCTACGTTAAAAACCGGAAAGTTGATCAGCGAAACGTAGATGAAATCAACGACATAGTGATTCAGAAAACGATCGTAAAAATTTCCGACCGCACCAGCCGTCAGAACAGTCAGCACGGCAAAAAGCGGTAAAAAGCGGCGTGTCTTTGGAAGCTTGTAAAAGACGATCACCATGACGATCAGAAACAATACCGTCATCATAGCAAACAGCCAGTACTGATCCTGCAGAAGTCCGAATGCCATACCGCGGTTTTCCAGATAAAACAGCTCCAAAACCCCTGGAATGAGCTCGATCGACGGCTGGTCCTTCAGATACTGCACTGCCAGTGATTTTGTATACTGATCTGCTGCAAGCAGAAGGACAATCGCTGCCGCGCAAACCAGATAAACGGCCAGCGGAGAAAGTTTTTTACTCTTCATCGATCAGATCTCCATTAATAGAATTGATAGCTTCCAGCATTTCTTCATCTGTAACCGTGCGGTCCACCACAGCATGGCCGACAGACTCCAGAAGGATGAATTTGATCGTACCCTGTTCCATTTTCTTGTCCGATTTTGTTGCAGCCAGAATATCTTCCGATTTCAGGCCGTCCACGGTGATTGGCAGATAGAAACCGACGTTCATATCACGAATCTCGTAAAACTCTTCATCGGAGAGATAACTTCTCTTGTAGGAAATATAGGCAGCAGCAACGGTTCCAAGTGCAACGCACTGGCCATGGAGCAGTTCGAAGTTTTTGAGCTTTTCAATGGCATGACCGATCGTATGGCCAAGATTTAAAACGGCACGCTCTCCCTGTTCTGTTGGGTCATTTTCTACAACCTGGCGTTTGATATCGCAGCATTTCTGGATCATTTTCGTTAATACCGGCTCAATCCGCTCTTCGATCTCAGACATGTGATTGATGGTCCAGATGTAGAATTTTTCATCGCGGATCAGACCTGTTTTCAGGACTTCTCCCATACCGCAGGCAAACTGTTCTCCGTTCAGGGATTTTAAGGTTGCCATATTCATATAGACAAGACGTGGATGATGGAATGCACCGACCATATTTTTGTACTGGTCGAAATCGACGCCCGTTTTTCCTCCAACGCTGGAATCTACCTGTGCAAGCAGTGTCGTCGGAAGCTGGATGAAATCAATGCCGCGCAGATACGTTGCCGCCGCATAGCCGGTCAGATCCCCAACGACACCGCCGCCGAGTGCGAATAAAATGTCTTTTCTCTCAAAGTGGTTTTCAATCAGATGCGTGTACAGATCTTTGACGGTATCCAGATTTTTGCTTGCTTCACCAGCCGGGAAAACAAATGCGGTTACGGTCTCAAACAGCGGGGACAGTACATTTTTTACCTCTTCCAGATACAGTTCTGAAACCGTGCTGTCTGTGACAATGCAGGCCTTTTTTGCAGGGAGTTTTAAGTTCTCCACACAGCCGGCGAGGCGTTCGTAGCTGCCGTCCCAGACAATTTCATAAGAAAATTCAGTAGATGTGCCTTCTCTTTTAACGGTAAGTGTTTTCATAAATTATGCCTCCTGTATGTTCTTTCATGAAAAAAGCATCAGAATCCTGCATCTGATGCTTTTCCTTTGTTACTAAGCAAATCAATAATTGATCCAGTGGATCCATTTTAATTTACTGCAAAGATAATTTTCTTTAATAATCGGTACGGATATTTGGAAGATCAAAAGCTCCGCTTAAGATATCCTGGATGTCGCCGGAAATTTCTACGCTGGACGGTGTCAGGATGAAAATATAGCTGGAAACTTTCTGCAGACTTCCGCTCATGCAGTAGCATGCACCACAGCAGAAATCAATGATTCTCTGGGCAATATCCACATCAATGCCTTCTAAGTTAAGGACAACGGTACATCCGGCCAGAAGCGTATCCGCGATTTCACGGGTATCCTCCATGGAAGCCGGTTTGATGACGCATACTTCCATATTTAATGCACCTGCTTTCTTTCTCATTGGAGTAACTTTCGAGGAAACCGGAGCAGCTGGCTTTGGAGCTCGTGCAGCAGCAGCCTGGCTTGAAGCGGTGGTCTTTGGCGCCGGCTGTTTACGCGGTGCAGTGTGAACCGGTTTCGCCTGCGGCTCTTCCTCTTCGTCCTCATCCTCGTTCTCCAGTTTACGGAAGAAACGTTTCTTTGGTTTTTCTTCTATATCATCGTCTTCTTCATCGAAGAAGCTATCCGAATCAGCATCCTCTTCCTCGTAATCGTCGTTCAGCCGGATGGCATCCAGAAATTTGTCTAAAACACTCATTCTTATACTCTCCTATTTTTAGTCCTGTGGCATTTGGCCAGACAGCCGTGCAGAATGCGCGGGGTCACTCTTCTTGGAAAGGCTTCCTGTTATCTTTTACTGTAATCCCGTTCGCCAAAGACTCCGGTTCCAACCCGTACTAAAGTGGCGCCTTCTTCTACTGCTACTTCGTAATCGCCGGTCATGCCCATGCTCAAAATGGCCATACGTACATTATTAATGTTTTTGGCGGCAATGTCAACACTTAATTCCTTTAATTTGCGAAAAACCGGACGATTTTCTTCTGGATCTTCCACATACGGTGCAATGGTCATAAGTCCCTCCACATGAATTGCCGGAAGTTTTGCGATTTCTTCAATCAATGGAAGGGTTTCCTCTACGGAGACACCAAACTTGCTTTCCTCGCCGGCAACGTTTACCTCGATCAGGATCGGGATTTCGCAGTTGTGCTTTACCGCTTCCTCACTGATCGTTTTTGCCAGACGAAGAGAATCGACAGAATGAATCAGGGCAACTTTTCCTGCAATGTATTTTACTTTATTCCGCTGCAGATGACCGATCATGTGCCAGTGGATATCCTTTGGCAGCACTTCCTCTTTTTCTGTCAGCTCCTGCACTTTGTTTTCACCGAAATTGCGTTCGCCAAGATCATAGATTTCGGAAAGCATTTCGACCGGTTTTGTCTTGCTGACCGCAATCAGGGTAACTTCCTCCCGGTTCCGTCCGGCTCTTTTGCAGGCTTCTGTAATTTTCTTCTGGACTTCTTCATAGTTCTCTTTCAGCATATCTTTCTAACCTCCAGTATTTAATGCACAATATCTTCTTCACTGACGGTGGATGCATTTTCCACAATATAATCATACTGCGAAATGCCGTATTGCGTTTGTTTTTTTATGATAGAATACTCCGCATTCTGATCGACGATCTGAATTTTGCGGAATACAGCATATCCTTTGTTGATGCAGTAAACACCCTGCAGCGGAACCGTTTCTCCAATCTGATACGTTGTGGCGGAATCCTGTGCACGAAGTATATCTCCATCATTAAAAGCGGCCATGTCGACGTAATATTCGACCGGATTATCATTTTCATCATTGACCTGCTCATAGATCGTGGCGTTTACAAATTCTGTCACCGGCTGTCCGTTATCATCCAGCATGACATTTCCTTTTTTATCGGTCTTTTCCCGCAGGAAACCGGAAGAATTGCTGTCTCCGCCCTGTACGAGCATCTGCGCCGGGATTTTATAGAAATCTTTTTCCGTGATGGCAGTATTTGGAATTTTCAGTCCGCTTCCAGTGTTTGTGACCAGCTCTATTGAAAGAAAACGGTCTTCCGCATAACGGATCATCCCGCTTGTAAACGAAATGACAGCATAGTTCTGATCGTTAATGGACTTTAGATTCAGCGTTCCCGTCTGTGTTTTTCCGTCTTTCAGAAATTTAACTTTTATCGTACTGAAATTGGAAAGTGTAACGACCTGCTTATTCGTCACCGGAACGGCAATTTCCCACTGCTCATCTGTCACCAGACGGTATACTGCATTTCCAGGCTCCGTCTGCGCGCCGGAATCAAAGGAAACCACAGAGGCTTTCGTAGAGAAAAGCTCCGGCGTAAGGCTGTCCTCCGTATAGCTTTCATATCCATCACTGCCGTAGACGACAACACCGTCCTGATCTGCATAAAATATTGTCTGTGATGAGGAATCTCCGTTTTCAGCGGCAGCGGCAAGCAGCTTTGCGGAAAGTTCTGTTTTCAGCTGATAAATGCCGGAAAAGGAACTGGAATCATAATCAGAAGAAAAACGTGCGAGCGAGGAACGAAGCGACGTTCTCGTTGCCGCATCTGCCGCAATACCAGAGGTATCGACATTTTCTGTTGCGGAAATCCCATAAACAGCGCTTCCGCGGCTGATTTTCGATGCATTTGGGGTATAGAACTGAACATATCCGCTGCCGGAGGAAAGCTGCACGCTCTCTGTCCGCATGGCGAATGCGGTATAGGTATCATTCCGGGATAAAGTTCCCTGCACAACCTGAAAAGATTTGATATGATCGGCGGTCAGGTAAAAGAAAAGTGAAACTGCCATATAGAAAAAAAGGGCTCCAAAGATGATATTTCCAATATTCAACGCCGGAAAAGGGAAACGGATTCTCGAATGCCGGCGGCTGTTCTTTTTCTGCTTAGACAAAATGTATGCTCCTTTTATTGTTTAATCCATGCGCTAAAAGGACGGTGCCGTAAGCGCCGTCCTTTGGTTTTGTCGCTATGCAATTATTATAATACAGTTTCGGTTACAGTGCAACGATAATCTTATCCTGCATGCCTTCCGGAAGCTCTTCCTTATCCATGGAGACACTTAATACGAAGGTAATGTTATACTGCTTGCCAATGCCTTCCAGCTGTTCAACACAATCTGTGATGTCCTCTCCTTCCAGTTTTGCTACTTTCAGGAAGCTGTCGAGATAAACGCTTGCGAGATCGTGGTCCTGAGAAACGATACCGCAGATAAATCCGATAAATTCATCACTGTTTTTCAGAGGATAGTCGGTTGCGGAAATCAGACGTACTTTGTTGTTTAATTCAAACATGTGCTTTGTGCTCTTGTCAATATACACGATATTTCCGTTTGCGGTTTTTACCTCTGCATTTACTTTGTCTAACAGCTGTTTTGTTTTGCCTTTTCCCTTCTTGCCTACAATTAATTGAACCATAGCAGTTTCCTCCTTAGATTAGAATAAGATATTTTCACCAAAAACCTTTAAGTTCATGGTTTAATTATAGTACAATTCACCAACGTTTTCAATGGTAAAATGAAAAAATTCTGAAAAATCTTCTAATTCGCAGGGAAAGGAGCTCTGTTTTTCTAAACGGATACGACAATCTCCCGGATAGGCAGAAAAAACGCCGTCCGGGGGATTGCAAAAAGATTACGTCAGGAGTTGATATTGGAAAGAAGAGTGTTCATGTCCTCGTACAGTTCCACTTTTGTTGATGCATGAAGAATGACAGAGATAAACGGTTCTCCGTATGCATTCTGGGATACCAGTGCCAGGCAGGAACCGGCCTCATCGGTCGTTCCGGTTTTTCCGCCGAGCACCGTCACATTTTCCGGTGCGTTTTTCTCTCCGGTCAGATATTTGTCCGTGGAGCTTAAATAGATCGTTCCCGCCGTACCGTCCGCATGCGTCATGTTCAGCGTGTAGGAAGACATTGACATCGTATTCTGGAATTCCGTATGCTGATAGGCAGCATACAGCATCAGATAAACATCATATGCAGTAGTGTAATGATTCTCATTGTGAAGACCGTGCGGGTTTGCAAAATGCGTACCGGTCATGGCAAGGGAAGCTGCCTTATCGTTCATCATCTGAACGAAATTCTCTACACTTCCGCCTACCTGGCGGGCAATCGCCATAGCAGCATCGTTGGCAGAATAAATCAACAATGCATGGAAAAGCTGATCCATCGTTACCGTATCGCCCACGGCCAGTCCACTCATCTGGGATCCATCTTCCAGCGCAAGATCCTCTTCTGTGATCGTTACCTGCGTATCCGGCTGGTTGTATTCCATGGCAAGGAGAGCCGTCATGATCTTCGTGATGCTGGCTGGGTAGATCTGATCATACATATTCTGCGCGAACAATACTTTTTTGTGATCCAGATCAAACAGTCCGGCCTTTACCTGTGAAGAAAACGAGATATCATTCAGCGGTACGCTCGTCTCACCGACACAGAGATCGGCAGAGAGCGTTTCAGCCTGAAACCGTTTTTCTGCCGAAAGCGGATCGGAGGCGAGCACCATACTTCGCGCAAACGGCTCTGTAATGTCCATCTGGCGGTCCTGACGGTACAGTTTCACACCGATCAGAACCGCAATAACAGCAACACAGACACCCGCGCCGATGATCAGGCGGTTTAAAATATGTTCGGTTTTTTCCGGAGCAGTCCCGTTTTTCTCCGTTACAGGCAGTTTCTGTTCTTTTTCTGTAGTATTAGTCGTTTCTCCGGTAGATTTCACGCCAGTCCATTTCTCCTCTGTCTAATGATTTGATCAGCATTTCTGCCGTTGCAAGATTGGTGGCAAGCGGAATGCTGTGTACGTCGCAGAGACGGATAATCCGATGGACATCCGGCTCATGCTGTTTCGGCTGTTCCGGATCCCGCAGGAAAATCACAAGATCCAGATCATTCTGTTCAATCTGAGAACCCATCTGCTGAACGCCTCCAACGTGTCCAGCCAGATATTTGCGGACGTTAAGTCCGGTTGCCTCTTCTACCAGACGGCCGGAAGTTCCGGTTGCGTAAAGAGTATGCTTGGCAAGTACCGAGCGGTAGGCGATACACAAGTTCTGAAGCAGCGTTTTTTTTGCATCATGCGCGATCAATCCGATGTTCATTGATGGTTTTCCTCCTTAGTAATTCATAGTTTCTGGTTACAAAATCCCGGTTCTGCAGTCCGACATTCAGGACAAGCCCCATTCCGATGTAAAGTGTTACAAGGGAGGTCAGTCCATAGCTGACGAACGGAAGCGGTGTACCGGTGTTCGGCAGGATTCCGGTTGCAACACTGATATTCAGAAAGCTCTGAAAGGCAATGAGTCCTGCCATACCGCAGCAGATCAACGTTCCTGACAGATCTTTTGCTTTCCGGGAAGTCCGGATGCATTCGACGAGAATCAGGAACAGGAGCAGGATGATTCCGCAGCATCCAAAGAAACCAAGTTCCTCTCCTGCCACTGCAAAAATAAAGTCATTATGGTTCTGGGAAACGAAATTTCCCTTATTTGCGGAAGAAACTTTATTGTTGTTGAGTCCTTTTCCGGTCAGCTTTCCGGAACCGATGGCTGTAATGGAATTCTGCTGCTGGAGACGGCCGTCGGCGTTGTCGGCATCATCGCTTAACCAGTCCTGAATTCGCCCAAGCTGATAACCAATCGTCTTGTCAAGAGCCGCCGGAAGCTGGAAATTCACCTGCGTAATGACAAGCAGAAGCGCAAGTACCAGTGCTGAACCGGAAACCAGAACAACGGCGATAACTTTGTAGCTTAAGCCCGCCACATACATCATAAAGCAGAACAGAACCATGACCGTAATCGTATTTTTCAAATCCGGCTGACGGTAAATCATAACGAGCGGCGGAATCAGAAGCCCGATCGCGGTAAAAATGGTTTTCGCCGTATTCAGATCTTCTTCATGCTTCATCAGAAACATCGCAAAAAACATGATCAGAAAGATTTTTGAAAGCTCGGTCGGCTGAAACTGAAAGCTTCCGATCTGAATCCAACGGGTCGCACCAAACGTGTTTTTTGCGGTAGAACCGCCGAGATAAAGAACGCCAAGCATCATCAGATTTCCGATGTAAAGAACCCAGTAAAAATTCAGAAGCCAGCTATAGTCAAGTAAAGAGACAATAATCATGATGACTACGCCCAATACGACTCCGATGGCCTGTTTTTTCTGGTCTGCACTGTCTGCACTTCCGATCAGAAACACACCAATAATGCTGATGGCAATCAGAAGAATGACCAGCCGGAAATTATAATTTTTCAGCTTATATCGTCTTAACATGATACTCCTCGTTTCTTTTCAATGGTATTTTCGCTGTCAGTATGACAGGGGTTGTTTGTGTAATGGTGACGGAAATTTCATCCGCCTCAACGGTAAGGTATTTTCCTGCAGCAGCAGAAAGATCATTTTTCAGCATCTGAAGCGATGCCGGAGAACAGTTCAGACGTTCTGCCATTAAAAGATTGGACAGACGTTCTTTTGCAACGAGGCCGGAGTGCGGCTTTCTGCCTGAAAATAAACCCATACCAGTTCCCTCCTATCGCCCGAATACGCGGCGGAAAAATCCCTTTTTGCTGTCAAGATCCAAGTAGGGAACACTCTCCCCGAGGATCCTGTGGCTGATATTCGTAAAGGCTTCTCCTGCCTTGGAACCGCTTCCAGCGATCGCTTCGCCCTGGTTGGTGGCGATTACTACCTGCTCATCATCGGGCAGAATGCCGAGCAGCGGAACAGCAAGAATTTCCTGTACATCATCCACCGACATCATTTCACCGCGTTTTACCATATCCGGCCGGATACGATTGATGACAAGAGAGATATCCCTCAGATCCTGCGCCTCCAGAAGGCCGATGATGCGGTCCGCGTCCCGGATGGCCGAAACCTCCGGCGTAGTCACAACAATTGCCTTATTGGCACCGGCAACTGCATTTGCAAATCCCTGCTCAATGCCTGCCGGACAGTCAAGAAGAACAAAATCAAAGCTCTGTTTTAATTCATCGCAGAGTTTTTTCATCTGCTCGGGCGTTACGCTTGTCTTGTCCCTCGTCTGGGCAGACGGGAGAAGGTAGAGCTGCTCGTACCGTTTGTCGCGGATTAGCGCCTGCTTCATCCGGCAGTTGCCCTCCACAACATCCACAAGATTGTAGACAATCCGGTTTTCAAGGCCGAGCACGACATCCAGGTTTCGAAGACCGATGTCGGTATCTACCATCACAACTTTCTTTCCAAGCTGTGCCAGCCCGATTCCGATATTTGCTGCGGTTGTCGTCTTTCCGACGCCGCCTTTTCCTGATGTAATTACAATGACTTCACTCATCTGGAACCTCCTTGTTGAAAACTGTTCTGCATTTTCATGCCGCAGGATGCGTCCAAACCTTTGTTTAAAAACGCATCCTTTCTCTTTTGCAGCTTTCTTCCCAGGCTTCGTTTCTGCCGGAAAAATTCCTTAGTCTGCTCTCACGCTTGCAACACCGTTGGAGTTTGCCTGACCGGACAGAATATCGTCTGAGAGGCCATAGTAATAATCTAAGATATCCTTAGCTACCAACTCTGCGTTCATAGAAGAATATCCAAACGGAATGCGGACGGCAAGAGCAATATCGTCTCTGCTCTCATAGTGAGAGAAGCCGATAAACAGTCCATGGTTTGCACGTGTACGGTCTTCCTGCGCGGTACCGGTTTTTCCGGAAAGCTCTACCGGCCAGGATTCCGGGAAAATGGTCGCATTGGATACGCTGATTACTTTTCGCATGCCTTCGTGTACCAGATCCCAGATGTTGGAATCAACATCCATTTCTGAATTTACCGTCGGGCCGAAATCTGCGCCCATATCGATGTCATTGCCATCCGAATCCGTTGCTTTCTGCAGAAGGGAAAGATTATAAACCGTACCGGAATTTGCAATCGTTGTGACATAGCGTGCAAGCTGTGTCGTCGTATAGTTGTTGGTACCCTGACCAATCGAGGAAGGGATCGGGAGGGAATCGGTTACATTCGGATCGGTTTCCGAAATTTCGATTCCAGTCTTTTCATCCAGCTTAAACATATCGGCATATTTCTGGATCATTTCCAGAGAGCGCTTCTGTTTAAAGGTGCCGTTCTCATCGAGTCCCAGACGATATCCAAGCGTACAGAAGAACACGTTGCAGGAGTTCTGGATGGCACCGACAATGTTCAGATCTCCGTGGCCGCTCAACTGATGGCAGTGGACATAGTCAGATTCGTTGACAAGTCCTTCCCCGAACAGACCGTTGCAGTTGATGGTACTGGTCGGAGTAATTATGCCTTCGCTTAATCCGGCAACCGCCATCAGCGGTTTAAAGGTGGAACCAGGAGCCGTCTTCTGCTGGGTTGCTTTGTTGTACAGCGGGCTGGATTCATCGGTATTCAATTTTGCCCAGTATGCGGTATCCATCTGGTTTGCCAGGCGGTTGTTGTCGTAGCCAGGATAGGAAACACAGGCTAAAATAGCACCGGTATTCGGGTCCGTAATGACAGCAGAACCGGAACACGGATCGAGTGCAAGCTGTGCCGGGGTGATTTCCAGTTTGGCGATTTTATCGGACAGAAGCTGGAACGGTGTCATATTTCCTGCAACATAAGCGGCATAATCGTCATCCTCTTTCGTCAGAAGGTTCTGATCATACATCAGATTGCAGATATCATAGCCATCGAGCATATCCTGCAGCAGCATATAGTGATACATCTTTTTTGCAAATGTTGTATTGTTTGCCAGACGGTCCAGAATAACCTCCGTCAGCTTCTGATAAACCTCCTGAGAATCCAGGTAGGCATCATCCTGCGTCAGTGCTGAGACATCAATCCAGTTCTGGCTTGCCGCATACGTCAGATAATCACGAAGAGAAATCGTTCCGTCATTCCATGCCTGATAGGTGGCGTCTTTCTCATCAATTGCTGTTGAAGAAAGAATACCCATCGTACTGGAAAGCAGCTTATCCACGATGAATGTCTCATATTCCTGCATTTCATCGCTAAGGTCGTTGTAAACGGTTGCTGTTTCAACGGTCAGTTCCTGCGTAATCTCGGCAAGCACCTGCTGGAGCTTCTGCTGGAACAGTGCATAGATCCGCTGCTCACGCTCCGTGGCATCCGCCGCCGAGAAATGGGAAATATCAATCGTGCTGTTTTCGATCAGTGCATTGTATACATCGTAAATTGGAATCGGAACGGCATCCGTATTGGCAAGTGTTGAGGTATCAACGGATTTTACATCACTCAGATACTGTTTCAGAATGCCGGCAATTCTCTGTTCCAGAATTTTATATACCGCAATCTGCAGGTCATAATCAATCGAAAGATAGACGTTATTTCCCTGTTTTGGCTCAACCAGGGATCCTTCTACCGTTTCCAGCTCTTTTCCGACGTTATTAACGATAATCTCTTCTGATCCGTCGGTTCCCTGAAGGATTGTCTCCATATACTGTTCCAGACCAGATTTTCCGACGATGGATTCCGTGGAATACGTTTCTTCTTTTCCCTGGCTCTTCAGCTCTTCATTCAGTTCTGTCAGCTCGTCTGAGGACGCCTGGCCCGTATAACCGATCAGAGAGGAAAAATACTTTCCGTCATAATATACACGCTCGGAATCTTCCGAAATGCTGACACCCTGCAGAACATCTTCATTCTCTGCAATCGATGCAGTTGTATTGCTGCTGACGCCGGAAGCAACTGTCACGCGGACATACTTCTGATAATTCGTCTGTTTCATCTTATAGCGGATCACCAGAATTTCCAGACGCTCCTGATTGGAAAGAGAAAGGACCGCATTTCCGGATTCGTCTGTCTGGTATGGAAGACCATACTCTTCAAAATCTTTGGCAGAATATGCGTATTTTTCATCGTCAGAATAGGCATCCAGGCCAAAGCCGTCCGGTCCGGCAAGAAATGTCATCAGCGTTTCGGCACTGGAACTCTTCTGTTCTGCCGTCATATCGTCGATTTTCTTCTGTCCATAAATGTCTGCACGGAAACGGTCGCGGGTCGTTCCCTCTTCACCTGTAAAAACAAACGCACCGTTCTCATCCACTTCAATCGGGAAGGTGCTGGTGTCAATCGAGTCTCCGTTTGCACGAATCAGCTTACAGAGACGATAGAGTTCTGCGTTCAGAGAGAGAATACGTTCTTTTGTCGTGTTGTACGTTCCGTTATCCTCGATGGTTACGGAGTAGGAAACCTTATTTCCAGCGATCAGTTTTCCGTTCCGGTCATAAATATTTCCTCTTGTACTATCAAGGGTTCTGGTTTTTGTGATTTGCAGTTCAAAATTATCCGCATACTCTTCTCCATGCACCACCTGCAGGATAAAAAGTCTTCCGATCAGGACGGCAAACATAGCAAGGAAAACCACACCAAGCAATAGGGTGCGGTTTTCACCGAGTCTGCGGAAAAGTTTTCTTATCTTCTTAGCCATGGCGACTGTTGTCCTTCCATTTCATTTTCGGTCAGTTTACGGTTGATGATAAATAAAAGCCGGTAAAGCAGAATGGAGAGCACTACCGTGTATACCATTTCCGGCAGAATAATATGCGCCAGATAATCGAAAAAGTGCAGGCGCACGCGCAGCAGGAACTGCAGCACATACATCAGCAGACTGTAGACAAGATCGCTGGCAGCGACCAGTACAATGTGTACCTTAATATCATCGTCATAGAAGACTTTGCAGAAAAAGCCATTCAGATAACCGATATACATGTAGAGCAGTGCGTAAAATCCAAACAGGCTGCCGTAGAACAGATCAATCATCAGACCGCTGAAAAATCCGACCATCAGTCCCTCTTTTTTTCCGCGCATCAGCCCAAAGGCGGACGTCAGAATCAGAAGAAGGTTCGGCGTTACGGACGCGATCTGAAAATACTGAAATACAGTTGTCTGTAACAGGAAAGCTGCCAGAATCAGAAAGGCAAGCGTGATTTTTCTGCGCATTTACTCTCCTCCCTGCTGTTTTAATTCTTTGATCACGAGAACTTCCTGAATATGTTGAAAATCCACAACAGGAATGATGTATCCCTTTTTCGTCAGGTGATTGGAGTCCTCGGTGATTTCACTGACATAGCCGATCAGAATACCGCGGAGGTATTTATCACTGATGTTCGATGTCACAATCTTTTCGCCCTCAGCTACCGTGTCGGTTGTATTCAGCTGGGAAAAGGCAAGCTTTCCGTCGCTGATCAGGCGCAGATCACCCGATACAATACACGTATCCGAGGTAGATGCTGTCATGGCGCTCACGGAACTGGAGTCATCAATGATAGAGCGGACAGTAGCGGAATTGGAACTTACCTCCTCAACAAGTCCAACAAGGCCGCCGTCTGCAATAACGTTCATATCTTTCTGAATCCCGTCATTTGATCCTTTGTTGATGACAAAGGTATCATACCAGTTGCCCGGATCCTTTGAGATGACCTGTGCTGCTACTTTTTCATATTCCGAGTAGGACTGGTCCAGCTGATACAGCTCCTGAAGACGCTGCAGCTCCTGCTGCTCCTGTACAAGCTGATTGTTTTCCTCAGTCAGATCCGTGACCTTCTGTTCAAGCTCCTCTTTCTCGGCAGACAGTTTTTTGACGTTCTGGAAACCGGTCAGACAGTCTGTCAAATACGCACCGATCTGGTTAATTCCGTTCTGAAACGGGATGATCACAAAGCCTGCGGCTTCCCGGATCGGCGTGACCGGCATTTTGTCTGCTGCACTGCCTAAAATGCCGGAGAGACACAGGAACGTCATGATGAAAAGTAAATGTTTGCTTTTTAGCTGAAATTTTTTCTTCTTATTCATAGCGGGTCCTTTTTGATAGATTTACTTCTTTTTATTTACCGTGTAAGCCCAGCGATGCAGCGCATCGTGCGTGATCAGTTCCTTGAGCCCACAGATGGTACAGAGGTCATAATACTGGGAAAGCTGCACCGGACAGCCGAGCTGTCTCGAAAGATAGCGGTCAATGTTCGGAATCCTTGTGCTTCCGCCGGTGATATAAATACCCTCTTTCTGGATATGATCGTGGATCTGCGGCGGTGTACGCTCCAGCGCATGCTTGATTTCCTCGCCGATCTCATTAACACCGGAAAGGAGTGCTTCGTTTACGAGGGAAGAAGTAATGATCCCTTCCATTGGAAGACCGGATGCACCATCTACGCCGCGCACCTTCCGCGCCTCTTTTTTGTCTGTTCCAAGATCCGCCAGCGCAATCTTGACACGTTTGGCTGTTTTGGAGCCAATCTGGAAATTGTTTTTGCGGCGGTTCAGATTGCATATCGATTCGTTGAACTGTTTTCCGCCTACCGGGATGATTCTGGAAAAAATAACTCTCGCGTTGGCGATAACAGAAATCTCTGTGCTCTGCGCTCCGATGTTGACAATCATGGAACCCTTCGTGCGGTTGATCGGAATGCCAAGTGCCAGCGCATCCGCGATTGGTTTATCCACAAGATACATGCGGCAGTTTTTTAAGGCTCCCTTATGTGCAATCGTATAATAAGAACGCCGTTCAATCTCTGTCATATCGCAGGGAACTGAAAAATACAGCTCCGGGCGGTATCCCATGTGGCGCGTACAGCGGTGGAGAAGCGTGTGCAAAACGGCTTCTACCATCAATACATTCGCAATGCGTCCGTTGCTCATGGGGGTAATTACCTCGATATTGGAAGGCGTTCTCTCGTGCATTTCATATGCGTAATTTCCAACGGCAATCACCTGTTCGCGGTTGCGTATGGCAATCATATTTTTTTCTTTTGTGATTGTGTCTTTCTTCAGGTCATAGATTTTGACGGTACTGGTGCCAAGGTCTATGCCGTATACATTTCGAATCTGCATCGTGCTCCTTTAACTTGTTCCCTTCCTTTGGGCATTTCTGCCTCGGATTTTCGGGATCAGATTCCCTGTTCCAGCATACTGGTATAACAGTGATCCCCGATAATAATGTGATCCAGCAGGGTAATGCCGAGCATTTCGCCCGCCCGCCGGATCTGCCGTGTCACGGTAATGTCGTCACCGCTTGGTTCCGGGATTCCGCTTGGATGGTTGTGAACCAGTAGAATATGAACCGCACGGAACTGCAGTGCCGCAAGAAAAAGCTCCCGCGGCGAAATCATCGTCGCATTGACCGTTCCTCTTGTGATTTCCTTTTCTCCGAGAAGCTGATTTTTTGTGTCCAGCATCATGCAGAGAAGAACCTCCTGATCCTCGTGGCGGAGACGTTCCATGTAATAATCCGCAATGGAAGCCGGATCATGAAAGCAGAGACCTTTTCTTGCTCCGGCCGCGGCCATTCGTTTGGAAAGCTCACCGATGCACTGGAGCTGGATCGCTTTTACTTCCCCGACTCCGCGGATCTGCAGAAGTTCCTGTCTTGTACAGTGATAGAGTCCTAACAGGCCCTCCTCTTTTCCGGAAAGGGAAAGAATTTCTCTTGCGAGCTCCAGGGATGTTTTTCCCCTTGCCCCACATCGTAAAATGACAGCCAGAAGCTCCGCGTCGGAAAGACTTTCCGGGCCGTTTTCCAGGCATTTTTCATATGGCTGTTCCATCGTCGGCAGGTTTCGTAATCCATTTTTTCTCATGTATTCCTCCCACCACTCTTCCGGGAATTTTCATGGAATACATTGGTTTGAATCACCCATCATTCTAGCACAACTTTCCGCAGATGTATAGGAATTATGAAAAATTCATATATTTTTTTGCAATTTCCTCTGCCGTTTTTAATCCGTCCATGGCTGCGGAAGTGATGCCTCCCGCATAGCCTGCGCCCTCTCCGCACGGGTAAAGACCGGTAAGCGACGGACTTTCGAGCGTTTCATTTCTTACAATGCGGACCGGTGACGAGGTACGCGCTTCCACGCCGGAAAGAACGGCGTCCGGACGGGAAAAGCCGTGGATTTTCCGCTCAGATGCACGAATGCCTTCCACAAGGGAGTCTCCGATAAACGTCGGAAGAACTTCCCGCAGATTGGCGAAAGTCCATTCTCCGCAGATGGAAGGGGTTACCTCTCCAAGTGCTGTAGAAACTCTGTTTTCACAGAAATCACCAAAAAGCTGCACCGGAACTTTGCCTTTTCCGGCTTCCCACGCAGCGTGTTCAAGCGCTCTCTGGAATGCCACACCATCGAGTACGTCCGGCGTTCCCTCTACATGGTACGGGCGGTAGTCTTCCGGTGTTACGGTGACAATCATAGCGCTGTTCGCATTTTTACCTTCCCGGTCAGAATAACTCATACCGTTGACGCAGGTGCGTTCCGCTTCCGAGGATGCGTTGACAACATAGCCGCCGGGACACATGCAGAATGAGTACACACCTCTTCCGTTTTCACACTGATTGGTGAGCTTATACGGTGCTGCCCCAAGGAAATCCGGTGCCTCCGGTCCGTACTGATCCTCCGTGATCATCTTCTGCGGATGCTCAATGCGGACGCCGACAGCGAAGGATTTTGCTTCCATGGAGATCTTATTTTCGCAGAGTTTAAAGAAGGTATCGCGTGCAGAGTGGCCGATCGCAAGGACTGCAGTCTCCGCGGCAATCTTCTCGGTTTCATTGACGGTTACAGAAGTGAGTCTGCCGTTTTCAATCCCAAAGTCCGTCACTTTTGCTCCGAAACGGACTTCTCCGCCCCATGCCTCGATCTTTTTCCGCATTGTTGTCACAATTCCGATGAGCTGATCGGTGCCAAGGTGCGGTTTCTGATCGTACAGAATTTCTTCCGGTGCCCCGCATTCCGTGAAGATCCGGAGTACCTCACGGTTTCTGCCGGATGGATCCTTCACCGAAGTGTTTAATTTTCCATCCGAAAACGTACCGGCGCCGCCCTCTCCGAACTGTACGTTCGATTCCGGGTTCAGAACGCCGGTTTTCCAGAACGCATCGACACTTTTCTTTCTCTGTTCTGCAGATTCGCCGCGCTCCAGAACGAGCGGACGGTAGCCATGCTTTGCGAGAACATAGGCACAAAAAAGTCCTGCCGGACCGCTTCCGATAATAACCGGCCGGTGAACAAGAGTCTGTTCTCCGGATTTTGGGAACACATATGGCTTTTTCTCCGCTTTTACGATCTGGTTATTTTTCGCCTTCCGCAGTACGGCGTTCTCATCTTTTACTTTTACATCAAGCTGATAAACGTATTTTAATTCGGATTTCTTTCTGGCATCAATTGAGCGGCGTAAGAGCTCAATTTCCTGCAGATCGTGTTTTCCGATTTTCAGTGTTTTTCTTATTTTCTGTTCCAGTTCCTCCTGTGTGTGGGTGACTGGAAGCTTTAATTGCTGTATCCGAATCATGCATGTTCTCCTGCTGCAGCTCTTCCGGCTGCACTTCCGCTGGACCAGGCCCACTGGAGATTGTAGCCGCCGCAGACGCCGTCGACGTCCAGGGCTTCTCCCGCAAAGAAAATACCAGGGTGCTGTACCGATTCCAGAGAATCCGTAAGCTGGTCGAGCGTGATGCCGCCCGCACACACCTGGGCTTTTCCAAAGTCGGTCTGGCCGGTGATCTGTAAACGATATGATTTGATGGCGCCTGCCATTTCTTCCGGAGTCTTTTTCTTTCCGATCAGAACCGGAATGAGTTTTTCCGGAAGAAGACCGATCAGAAGCTCTTTTGGCGCTTTATACGGGCAGATTTCCTGCCGTCTGACAAGTTCTGCAGTAAGCTCCAATTCCGTCAGTTCCGGAAAGAAGTCTACGAGAAGTTCAACGCGTTTTTTCTGCATGCAGGCGCGCACAGCGAACCGGGAAATCTGGAATACCGGGATGCCGGAGACACCGTAGTCGGTAAGCTGCAGCTCTCCCTGTTCCGTCAGAATCTCCTGATTTTCAACCAGAAGCGTAATCTTCGCGCGCACCCGAACACCCGCCCAGGAGGAAAACTGGTTTCCTTTGCAGCGGAGCGGGCAGAGGGCCGGGAAAAACGGAATCGAAGCGAGCTGAAGCTGATCGGCAAATCGAAGTGTATCTCCGTCGGAACCGGCGATCTGGGAAGCACAGCTTCCGCAGCAGATGATGACGCTGTCAGCCGGGTACTGCCATCCTTCGGTGCGCACCAGATAACCATTTTCGGCTTTTTCCACTGCAACAGCCGTTTCCCGTGTCTTGATTTTTACCTTTCGGAATCTGGCTTCCAAAATCAGCAGCTCAAGAACGGACTGTGCCTGCTCGCTGGCCGGATAAAGCCAGCCTTCACGGCTCCGGATGCGGATGCCGAGCTGTTCAAAAAACTGTTCGGTGTCCTGTTCGGTAAACTGTTCGAGAACCCGTGATGCACGCTCCTGATTTCCCGTGCGGTAGCACGATGCATCCTGATAACGATTGGTAAAATTACACCGTCCGTTTCCGGTCGCAAGAAGCTTTCTGCCCGGTTTATCGTTCTTTTCCAGAACGGTGACCGCGGCACCGAGACGTGAGGCCCAAATTGCCGCCATCAGTCCGCTCGCGCCGCCGCCGATAATTACCACATTTTTTGCCATTATAATGTCACCATACCGGCATCGACGAGTTTCTGAAGACTCATCAGAATACCGAATTTTGCGTGCTGCCACGTAAGCCCACCCTGAAAATAGACAGCGTACGGCGGTTTGATCGGGCCATCGGCAGAAAGTTCAATGGAAGAGCCCTGCACGAAAGCGCCAGCTGCCATGATAACTGGGCTGTCGTAACCTGGCATATCCCAAGGTTCCGGGGAAACGAAGCTGTCGACCGGGGCAGCTGCCTGGATACCCTGGCAGAATGCGATGACGCCTTCCGGTTTTCCAAAGGTTACCGCCTGAATGATGTCGTGACGGCTCTCGGTTCCGTTTGGAACAACGGCAAATCCCAGTTTCTCATAAACATTTGCAGCAAAGACAGCACCTTTTAATGCCGCTGCGGTAACGGTCGGTGCCAGGAAGAATCCCTGGTAGAAGGAACCGTTCACACCGAGTGTTGCGCCAACCTCTTTTCCAAGTCCCGGGGAGAGCAGACGGTATGCTGCATTTTCCACGTACTTTTTCTTTCCAACAATGTAACCGCCGGCCGGAGCCAGTCCGCCGCCCGGGTTTTTGATCAGGGATCCGACCATCAGATCTGCACCGACATTGGTCGGTTCGATCGTCTCCACGAACTCGCCGTAGCAGTTATCGACCATACAGATGACATCTGGTTTGATATTTTTAATAAATGCAATCAGTTCACCGATGCGGGTAACAGAAAGCGTCGGTCTGGTCTGATATCCTTTCGACCTCTGAATCGTCACCATCTTTGTCTTTTTGTTGATGGCATTTTTGATTCCTTCGTAATCGAAAGAGCCGTCCTCTTTTAAATCTACCTGGCGGTAAGTTACGCCATATTCCGCAAGAGATCCGACGGACGGGCGGATGCCGATCACTTCCTCAAGGGTGTCGTACGGTTTTCCAACAGGAGAAAGCAGTTCGTCGCCCGGGCGGAGATTTCCGGAAAGCGCCGTTGCAAGCGCATGGGTTCCGCAGGCGATCTGCGGGCGTACCAGTGCATCCTCAGTGCCGAAGCACGTTGCATAGACCTGCTCCAGCGTATCACGTCCCAGGTCATTGTATCCGTATCCTGTGGTTCCATATAAGCATGCCTCGCTGACCTTGCTTGCCTGCATGGCGTGGATGACCTTTAACTGGTTGTATTCTGCGATTTCATCAATTTTTGCAAAACGCTCTTTTAATTCTTCCTCAATTTTCGTTCCAAATGCGAAAACCTCTTTGGAAATGCCAAGTGTGCTGTACATAGCAGCTTTTTCTGTCAACATGATTGTTCTCCTTCTTCCTTTGCATCGGCCGAAACGATTTCGTTCCAGCGATCCAGCATATATGATAATATTTTTTCTTCGTCGTAGTCAAAATCCGGCTTGTTCAGCCAGATCACATCCTTTTCCCGTCGGAACCAGGTCAGCTGCCGTTTGGCAAAATGACGGGTGTCCCGCTTGATGATATAGACGGCCTCCTCCAGCGTGCATTCGCCCGCAAGATATGGGAACAGTTCTTTGTAGCCCAGTCCCTGCATGGAGACAAGATCTCTTGTGTATCCCATTTCTTTCAAACGGAAAACTTCATCAACCAGTCCGTCGCGGATCATCTGATCGACACGCCTGTCAATGCGGTCATACAGAATCGAACGTTCGTCGTTCAGCACAAAATAAGCAGAACAGTACGGAGATTCCTTCTGCTTCTGCTCCTCGTTGTGCTCCGAAATCTTCTGTCCTGTCTCGTGATAATATTCCAGCGCCCGGATTACACGTTTTACATTATTCGGGTGAATCGTCTCCGCGGAAGCAGGATCAACCTCGGAAAGTTCCCGGTACAGTTCTGCCGCGCCTTCCTCCGTTGCTGCTTTTTCTTCCAGCTGTTTCCGGATCGGCAGTTCACCGTGCGATTCCGTAAAATCAACTTCTTTTAAAAGCGCCTGGATATAAAAGCCGGTGCCGCCCGTCACGATCGGAATCTGTCCGGCGGCGTATATTTTTTCCATCGCTTCATGCGCCAGTTCCACAAACTTCACGACGTGAAACTCTTCGGAAGGATCGAGCACATCGATCAGATAATGCGGAACGCCGCACATCTCCTCCGGGCGGATTTTGGCAGATCCGATATCCATATGGCGGTAGACCTGCATGGAATCCGCGGAGATAATGGCCCCATTTACCGCTTTGGCAAGCGAAATCGACAGCTTCGTCTTACCGACAGCGGTCGGACCGGTCAGGATAATCAAAGGTTTTTTCAAAAAAATCACCTACACAATTCTCTTAAATTTCTTTTCCAGTTCCCGTTTCGAGAGGGAAATGATCGTCGGCCGGCCGTGCGGGCAGTGATACGGATCTTCGAGCGCCAAAAGCTCGGCAATGAGCTGCTCCGCCTCTGCATAGGAAAGATGATTGTTGCCCTTTACGGCGGCCTTGCACGACATCGTCGCCAGACGGTCTTTTAAAATCTCCAGCGGCTTTTCGCGGACCTCCTCAAGATTGTCGAGAATCTCGACAAACAGCTCCTCCGTCGCAATACCGTACAGGTTGTGCGGCACGGCGTTGATCGCATAGTCTTTTCCGCCGAACGGGGAAATTTCGTAGCCGAAGGACTGGAAAACGTCCATGTAACGGGTCACAAGATCCGCTTCCTGCGGCGTTAAGGAGACGATCAGCGGAGGACTCACCATCTGGGAGGTGACGTTCTTTTCCCGGTAATTTTTCATCATCCGCTCGAACAGTACCTTTTCGTGCGCGGCATGCTGATCGATGATGTAGAGATTCTCGCCGTACTGAATCAGCCAGTACGTATCGAAAACCTGGCCGATGATGCGGTGCGATTTCTCTGCCTCCGGGGTAAGAAACTGCTCATCAAAGAGCTGCATCTGGCCTTCTGGCTCAGGCGAAGCAGATGCAGATGCAGATGAGGATTCTTCCGGCATGGAAGATACCGTTGGAGCTGCATCTGGCTCCTGCTGATGCTGTATTGCGTCCGCGTTTGAGAGGTCTGCCGTCTTTGGCACGTTTCCTGCACCCGGCTCAAACAGTTCTTCCTCTTCCCGCGTCATTCCCGTCATCTGCTGAACCGGCACATACGTTTTCGCTGCGCGGTATCCATTTCGTTCCACCTCCGGGAAAATTGGCATTCTTCTGCTCTGGCTGGAAACCGGCTCCACCGGAAGGGACTGCCGTGCAAAGCCTTCTTTTACCTGCCGTTTCTGCTCGAACGGTTCCGGAACAACAATCTGTTCTTTCCGTGCCGCTTTTTCCTCTGCTTTCCGTTCCCTGTCGGAAGAAAGCGAAACCTTCACAATCTGCTCCCTGTGATTCAGCGCATCCGAGATCATATCACGCATCTGGCGGTAAATCTCCTCCTGATGGGAAAAACGAAGCTCCATCTTCGTCGGATGCACATTGACATCCACCGCCTCTCCATCCATCTGGACATAGAACAGCGTAAACGGATATTTATGCTGCATCATCGATGTCTGATATCCGTCCTCAATCGCACGGGCGAGCAGCTTGCTCCGCACATACCGTCCATTCACGTAATAATTTTCAAAATTCCGGTTTCCCCTCGAGATCACCGGTTTTCCAATAAAACCATCAATCGTCATCAGCGGGCTTTCCGAGTGAATCTCGATCAGCTCCCGCGCGATGTCGCGGCCGTAAATATTATAGACCAGTTCTTTTAAATTCCGGTTGCCGCTTGTATGAAGCTTCACCTGCGAATTGACCATGTATTTAAACGAAATGCCCGGATGGGACAGAGCGAGCTGCTCCACCACAGAAGTCACCGCATTCGCCTCCGTAACCGGCGTTTTTAAGAATTTCTGACGAGCCGGCGTGTTGTAAAAAAGATTCCGGACCAGAAAGGTTGTTCCGGTCGGGGCACCGACCTCCTCATTGGCCTTCTCCGCGCCGCCCTCAATCACATACCGCGTTCCCGTCAGCGCATCCGGCGTTTTCGTAATCATCTCGATCTGCGCAACCGCCGAGATACTCGAGAGCGCCTCGCCGCGGAAGCCAAGAGATGCAATCTGCACGAGTTCTTCCACGGAACGGATCTTGCTCGTCGCGTGGCGCAGAAAAGCGAGCGGCACCTGTTCGGCCGGAATGCCGCTTCCATTGTCCGTGATCCGCACCAGCGAGATACCGCCGTCGCGGATTTCCACGGTGATCGCCGTCGCACCGGCGTCCATTGCATTTTCCACCAGCTCCTTTACCACGGAAGCCGGCCGTTCCACGACCTCACCGGCCGCAATTTTATCGATCGTATTCTGATCCAGTACTGCTATGGTAGCCATGTTGTTCCTTTCTGTTTCGGATTGATTCTAACTTATGTTCTGATCCAGTATTCCCCTATTTCCAGCGGTTTTTCACCTTTCCCTGGAAACGGTACAGGGTATTTAAAGCATCCATCGGTGTCATATTCGAGATATCAAGCTCCGAGAGCTCTTTGATGATATCATCGTCCTGCACCGTATCGAACAGCGACATCTGTGCCATATCGACCTCGTCGTAGTGAACCGGCTTTGCCTTCGGTTTCTTCTGCATGGTCAGATCCTTGACCGCAGCAGTGATATCGGCATCGCTCAGCTGCTCCACCAGCTCCTGCGCCCGGGAGAGCACTGACTCCGGCACTCCCGCAAGACGCGCTACCTGGATACCGTAGCTCTTATCTGCGCCGCCCTGTACAATTTTACGCAGGAATACGATATCGTCGCCCTTTTCCTTGACGGCAATACAGTAGTTGTGCACGCCCGGAAGCTTTCCTTCAAGCTCAGTCAGCTCATGGTAATGCGTAGCGAACAGTGTCTTTGCGCCGAGCAGCTTCGGATTCGCCACATGCTCAATCACCGCCCAGGCGATCGAAAGACCGTCGAACGTACTCGTTCCTCTTCCGATCTCATCGAGAATCAGCAGACTGTTCGAGGTTGCATTCCGAAGAATATTTGCCACCTCCGTCATCTCAACCATAAACGTACTCTGGCCGCTTGCCAGGTCATCGGATGCGCCGACACGGGTAAAGATCCGGTCCACAATACCGATGTTTGCCTTCGAAGCCGGAACAAACGAACCGATCTGTGCCATCAGCACAATGAGGGCCGTCTGGCGCATATACGTCGATTTACCTGCCATGTTCGGTCCGGTGATGACGGAAACGCGGTGGTCACCGTTGTCAAGCAGGGTATCGTTTGCGATAAACATATCGTTTGGAATCATCTTCTCGACCACTGGGTGACGGCCGTCCTTGATATCAATCTTTCCGCGGCTGTTCAGCTTCGGACGCACATAGTGGTTGTGCTCGGCAACGTAGGAAAGCGATGCATACACATCGAGCCGTGCCAGAGCCTGCGCCGTGCGCTGAATCCGCTCCGCCTCACCGGCAACCGTATCGCGCACCGTACAGAAAAGATCGTATTCCAGCGCATACAGTTTATCCTCCGCACCGAGAATCGTATCCTCGAGTTCCTTCAGACGCGGGGTAATGTAGCGCTCCGCATTCGTCAACGTCTGTTTTCTCGTATAGTAATCCGGGACAAGATCTTTAAACGAGTTCGTGACCTCCAGATAATAGCCGAATACCTTGTTGTATTTGACCTTCATATTTTTGATGCCGGTTTTCTCGCGCTCGCTTGCCTCCAGCTCACTCAGCCACTGTTTTCCCTCGGTCTTGGCGTGACGGTAATTATCGACCGTCTCGTTATAGCCGTCCTTGATCATACCGCCGTCGCGCATCAGATACGGCGGATCATCGACGATTGCCGCATCGACAAGCTGATAGAGGTCTTCCAGCGGATCGAGATCCTCCTGAATCTGCGCCAAAGCGTCACCGTCAAACGAGTTTAAGAGCTGCTTGATGTAAGGCAGCATCTGCAGCGACGATTTAAAGGCGATCAGGTCACGCGGATTCGCGGACTGGTAGCTGATTCTTCCGACGAGACGCTCGAGGTCATAAACCGGACGGAGGTATTCACGGATTTCCTCGCGGATCATCGCCTGCCCCGTTAGAGCCTCTACAGCATCGAGTCTTGCATTGATTTCATCCTCGTCGATCAATGGCTGCTCCACGTAGCTTCGCAGAAGACGCGCGCCCATCGCCGTGCGGGTTTTGTCGAGAACCCAGAGGAGGGAGCCGCGTTTCTGCTTCTCCCGCAGCGTTTCCACCAATTCCAGATTCCGGCGGCTGGAGCTGTCGATCAGCATATATTTGTCTGTCACATACGGTGTAATCGAATTCATGTGAGACAGATCCGATTTCTGTGTCTCGTGCAGATACTGGAACAGCGCACCGGCTGCAATTGTTCCGCAGTTGTAATCGGCGATGCCAAGGCCTTCCATCGTAGTAGCATGGAACTGTTCCTGCAGCGTACGGCGGCAGATATCATCGTCGAAATACCAGTCTTCCAATGCATTCACGCAGATATGAAGGCGGGTTCGAAGATCCTCCACATCGATCCCGCAGAGCAGGAACGACTGATTGCAGATGATTTCCGCCGGCATAAACTTCGTGATCTCATCCACAAGGCGGCGCGGCTTGTCCATTTCCGTGACGAGGCACTGGCCGGTCGAGATATCTGCCGTAGAGATACCGAAGCATCCCTCCATGCAGACGATCGACATGATGTAGTTGTTCTTCGTCTCATCAAGTCCCTGCGGGATCAGCGTCGTACCCGGTGTGACAACGCGGATGACTTCGCGCTTTACCATGCCCTTTGCCTGTTTCGGGTCCTCCATCTGCTCGCAGATCGCAACCTTATGGCCGTTCTCTACAAGACGGTTGATATACCCTTCTGCAGCGTGATACGGGATACCGCACATCGGAGCGCGATCCTCCATGCCGCAGTCCTTTCCGGTCAGCGTAAGCTCAAGTTCTTTGGATACCAGGGTGGCATCCTCGAAGAACATTTCGTAGAAATCACCTAAGCGGTAAAACAAAATGGTATTAGCCGGGTCAGTCAAGCCCGTCTTCGTCTGGCAATAATGTACCATCATAGGCGAAAGTTTCTCACACTGATCCAGCGCATCCTGTGCTGTCACAGGCCGCGTGGACATCAATGCCGGCGCTTTTACCGCTGTGTTTTTTGTTTCTGTATCATTCATTTGTATTTCATACCTTTTCTCAAGAATAAATATAAGAAGTATAACAAACGTCATACCTGCACAATTTTAGCATGAAACCAGAAATTGTGCAAGATTCACAAGCGTATAAAATGCCCCCTTCCTGTCAGTGGTTTTTTCTCAAAACCAGCCGTCCAGGAAGCGAGCATTCCCTTTAATTTTTCTTTTTTTGTCTCCATTTTGAGAAAGACGAACCAATCAACAGGATCAGCACAAAAACAACGGCAACCGTTTCATAAATCTGCACGCCGGTGTTGACAGGATTGTCGTCAATTGAGCGGTAATCGCGCTCCAGACGCCACAGCATCGCCATCCGGTCCATGAAATCAATCTGCCGCGTGCCGTCCGTCTCGGTCTTAAAGACGGCACAGTAAAGATTCGTGTACCACTGGTCAAGAAGACTGACCCCTGATCGCCCGATCTTTCCGCTGCCGATCTCCTCGTCATTTTCATCATACAGAATCCTGCCGCTTCTCGAACTCTGGTAATCGAGCGGCGTTTCATCTACATCAAGGAAAATCAGTCTTGTATCTTTTCCATAGGAGGTATCCACATACTGCTCCTGCGCATAGCCAAGACACGTACCGGATGCGTCGTAATAGCCGTACGTCGTGCCGGAGCCTTCTCTGTCATTGATGGGCTCATCCTCCACATAGTCAATCGAAAACCACTCCTCCTCGTTGATATAGACCGTATTCTTCTGAAGATAGCCCGCCACTTTTCCGTCTGCCACAATCTTCGTCTTTCGTTTACTTCCATACAGGTCAAAGTAGATTTCTATGGTTTCTGCCGATGTAAGCGCCTCTTTTGCCTCATCCGCAGTTGCAAACTCAGATTCCGGCACTTTTTCTTTTCCGCAGCCGCCAAGCACCAGAGCGGCGGCAAGAAAAAGACCAGCGGCTGTATATATTCTCTTTTTCAACTGCCTTTTTCCTCCGCCTTACTTGTTATCTTTGTAATACTCATTTGCCTCATCGTACATCATATCGAGCAAGGCGTATT
Source organism: Fusicatenibacter saccharivorans (assembly GCF_015557635.1). Classification (GTDB taxonomy): domain Bacteria; phylum Bacillota; class Clostridia; order Lachnospirales; family Lachnospiraceae; genus Fusicatenibacter; species Fusicatenibacter saccharivorans. The sequence continues at coordinate 17,024 of NZ_JADNOP010000001.1, read as the reverse complement.
TATCCTGGAAATCCATCACCTGCGTACCGTTATCCTCCAGGTTCACATAGAGATTGCACTGTGAACCGGACCAGTCCATCTCTTTTTTCGCAGAACCGATCACCGTTCCGCCCTCTGTATAAATGGTATGTCCATCCTCTGATGCGTAATATGGTTTTTCGTTCAGATCTGCATCGAGAAAAATAATGTAATACGCTTCCGGCATCTGATCCGGTGTCGTCACGCGCTCCTGTGCATAGCCAAGCAGGTTGTTGTCCGGATCATAGAATGCATAGGTAGTAGCGGATTTTGTCATCTTATTGATTTCTTCGTCCGTCACAATTTTCATATGGAACCATTCTTCGCCGGAAATAGAGATCGTCCAGGTCTGATCAAAGAGACCGCTGTTTTTCATATACGCGGCAGCCTTTTCATCCGCATAAATGTTTCCCGAAGCGTCAACGTTATCCAGATCACAGCGCATGCGGACGAACGAAGCCGATGCAAGGGCTTCTTTTGCCACATCCGCGTTTTCATACCCTAACTTTTCTTCTGCCGCCGAGCATCCGCACAGAAGCAGAAGTCCTGCTGTAAAACCCAAAAACAATTTTGTCGTTTTTCTCATAGATTCCCCTCTCTTTCTTTTGTCAGGACCTGTTGGAAAAACCGCCGTCCTTGTCGCGTGCCAGTTCTCTTGCCGCCATCACAGCGAGTGCGGTCAGCTGCGGCAGATATTTTGCATCGTAGACAATCAGAAACGCATTGTCGAACATGATGTTTCCGACGGTAAGATCCATATTGTCGACGATGGCGCCGATCATGGTTCCGTTCAGTTTTACCGAGTAATTGTGGCCAATGGAGCCGGCATATTCCCGGAGTTCCAGTTTTCCCTCCGGCAGTTCCATCGAGAACTGATCCCGTACGAGTGCAAACTGCTTTTTCAACACACCATACGGCTCGCCGTACAGATAAAAGCGGTACGTCGGTAGTGCGTGGAGCAGTTCCTTCGTCATACGGAAGATTTCGGTGTGCATCGCATCGTAGATATAAAATGTTTTCAGCGGCACGGTGCTGTCGATCTCGTAAACCAGGTTTCCGTCTGTATCCTCCAGATCGAAATGCTGGCCCGTCAGGCGGTAATCCTCCGTGAAAGTGTAAATCTGGGACGCTGAAATCTTCTGAAACGGCTGTACCGTTCCAGTTTTGACGAAATGCTCCAGATTCGCTTTTAATTCGCTCTGGAACATCATCAGATCGGAATGGTAGCTTAGATGGTCTGCGAGGTTCTCTGCAACATCTTCATGAATCGGATACACGGGTGTGGTGAGTTTCTTTTTGATAAAGCCTTCGATGAAGGAATATCCCAAATAACCGACATGACCGTCTTTGTTCAGCCAGAAGTAGAGATATTCTCCCTTGGCGTCCGGTCCGAAAACGAGTGCTTTCTGCCGCATCGTGTAGAATTTTGCAAGCCACGCGGAACCGAACGGTGTATCGACGTTCTTGTAAGCCTCATAAAATTCTTCGATTTTCCGCGGCTTCTCCATGGAGATCATGGCAATCATATCCGTCATGGAATTGTAGCTCTCCGGGGTTGCCATGGACCAGATGGCAATGCCGAAAATCAAGACAACCGTGGCGATGGTGAGTGTGATCATCTCTCCGTAGCCGACCGCCATCAGATAGATGCCAAGCAGCGTGACAGCGCCGCCTGCGATGCGTAATTTCCATTTTCTCTTTTTCAACTGAATACCGCCTCCTCTCTTTTCGTTACTTTTATTGTACTTGCTCCCCTTTTTTATGTCAATTGAAACTCGCTCCTCCGCTCTATTTTGTTCTGCCTAGCGGGACAAAGAAAGCGTGTCGGCGCATCTTTTTTTGTCAGAATGCATCCGGCACGCTTTGTTTCAAAAATTTAATGAACGAAAAGAAATTATGAAATTGGAATCACGCGTCCCGTTTCTGCCATAGTTCGGTGGGAAATGGAAATTACGGTACGGTTTTTGGAAACTCTTTGCAATGCATTTAATACCATTTTTTCCGTCTCTGCATCAAGGTTTGCGGTAATCTCATCGAGGAGCAGAATTTCAGGCTCCGCTGCGGCTGCACGTGCAATCGAGAGAAGCTGCCACTGACCCTGTGAGAAGAGATCCTGTGTGCAGATCGTATCATATTGGTACGGAAGCGCCTCGATGGTCTTTGCAAGTCCGGTCAGTTCTGCTGCTCTTTTTACATCCGCATTCGAAATCTTCGAATCATACAGTGTAATCTGGTCTTTTACCGACCCCGGCACCATATGGAACGACTGCTCCACATAGCCGAAAACCTTTCGTTTCTTCGCATCCGTCAGATCGACAGATGGAACGCCCCAAATCAGAACCTTTCCTTTCTGTGGCTCATATAAACCGAGCAGCAGTTTGAAAATGGTACTCTTTCCGGCACCTGTTCGTCCCGAAAGTGTTACCCGCTCGCCTTTTTTGATCTGCAGACTCACATCGTTTAAGATGACCTGGCTTTCGTCATATCCAAACGTCACATTTTTTAACTCAGCCGCCATGCCGTAATCTGTATTTGCAGTCAGCGCAGCCGGCCCTTTCTTCTCTTTCAGGCTGTAAAATTCATTGATTCTTTCCATACCGGCAAACGCAGACTGAATTGTCTGGATTTCCATACCAAGGCTTTCGACCGGAGTAAAGATCTGGGAAATATAGTTTATAACAGCAACGGCGGTTCCGGCGGACATGCCGAACAGCTTTAAAACGGTCGGATTTTCGGAGGCCGAAAGCAGCATGACAACAGCAACAACAATGGCATTTAAAATCAGAATAACCGGAGAATAGACGGCATCGTAAAAGTTGGTCTTCTCCATCGCACTGTAGCTGTCATCGATATAGCGCGCATACTGCTGCTCCATATACGTCTCTTTCTGCAGGCAGTGGATGGTCCGAATGTTGTGCAGCGTCTCCGGAACGTGGCCGGAAGCACGGCTGACCGCGCGGCGGTTGGCAATCTGGGATGCCAGCATGTTTTTCTGTACGTAACGGGTAAAGAGGAACAGGACCGGCAGAAGAACAATCAGAACAATCGTAAGTCCGCGGTTTGTCACCCAGATGGCAACAAGAATACTTAAAATCTTGCACGCATCGGCAAACATACTGATGATACCGGAGGTGAACAGATTTTCCACGGTATCGACATCACCGACGAATCTCGATACCAGGGCACCCGGCTCCTGGCGGTTCAGTTCATTGGCAGAAAGGCGTCCGAACTTTTCCATCAGACTGCTCCGGAGTGCATGCGTAATTCTCTGGCCGAATACCGTCAGAAGACTCTCCCTTGCGGATTCGAGAAAACCAGTCAGGGCGAGCAGTCCGAAATACAGCAGAATTCCGCCCGTCCAGAGGGTGTGATTCTTGGTGAGCCGGTCAATCAGCTGTGCCAGAATAAGCGGCGGGAGCAGTGCGAAAATAACGGCACCGCAGACGGCTGCAAAAAGTCCGGCGGACAAAACACCGTGTTTTCGGACCGTCTCTTTGATGACCTGCAATACAGATTCTTTATTTTTCATCGTTACTGCCTCCCTTCGTCTGATCACGGCAGAGTTCTGCGTAGGACGGAACCTCTGCGAGGAGCTCCTCATGTGTGCCGACTTTCGTATGTCCCTCATCCATCCAGATCACCTGATCCATCTGATCGAACAGATAGAGACGATGAGAAATCAGAATGACAATGGAATCTCGTGCCAGCTCTTTTACGTTTGCAAAAATCTGTGCTTCCGTCTTTTTATCGAGTGCCGAGAATGGATCATCGAGAACCAGAACCGGCCGTTTGTGATACAACGTTCTCGCAAGGGCAAGGCGCTGCGCCTGGCCGCCTGAGAGACGGACACCGCTTGTTCCGACCAGGGTATGAATGCCGTCCTCCATTGCTTTTGTCTCTTCTTCGAAGCAGACAATCCGAATTATTTCCTCCGCGCCCTGTTTTCCGCCGAGGCGGATATTGTCTTCCACACTTCCATGAAACAGCTCCGGATCGTGGCCGAGATAACCGATGATGCAGTTCCGGTCTGTTTTTTCCATTTTTCCAAGCTCTTTTCCGCCGAAAGTGATGCTTCCCTCATACGGTGATTCGCAGAGGAAGGTCTTTCCAAGCGTTGATTTTCCGCATGCAACCGGTCCCGTCACACCAATGATCTGGCCCGGAGCTGCTTCAAACGACAGATCATGGATGATCTCTTTTCCGTTCGGATAGGCAAAATGCAGATGATCGACCGAAAGCTTTGCAGGCGCTGCGGCCGGAAGCTCTGGTTCTGCTTCGGAATTCTGCAAGAGCGGCTTGATTCGTTTCCAGGAAACCTGTGCTTTATGTACCGCGTTGAACAGCTTTGCCGCACTCGATGATTTAGTAGCAAGCTTTGTATAGCAGGACAGGAACGTCGTAAATACGGCGATAGTCCACGGTGTCCAGCCCTCATGAAGAACATTTCTGCCTCCGAAGTACAGGATAAACAGAATGCTCGCCATCGAGATGATCCGGTAAATCGGCGGCATTGCTGTGTTCCAGATATTGGCACGGACAGCAGCATTCTCGTAAGCGGAAAGGTTTTTCTCATATGCAGCTTTTCGGTCTTCCTCGCAGCCAAAGACACGATAGGTGATCGCGTTTGCCGCACGGTCCAGGGTTGCGGCACTTAATGCACCCGACTGCACCTTATAGGCGGCACCTGTTTTCTGTACAATGACCTTCATCTTTTCCGCAATCACGTAGGAAACCGGCGGGAAAATCATACAGAGAAGGGCCAGCTTCCAGTCGTACCAGAGCAGCATGCACGCATAGGCGAGAAGAGCAACACCGGTATCAAAGATTTCCGTTGTAAATTTCCGCATTCCTTCTACGCAATCGTCTACGTCGAGAATGGCCTTCGTCAGTACATTTCCGGTACCTTCCGCTTCCAGCTCCAAGCGGCTTTTGCGAACCAGCGTTCCGTAAAGAATCTGCTTCATATGCCGGTTGACGTTGTTGGCAAATCTTCTGACATAGAACCGTTTGAAATAGCGGGAAACCTGCACAATGCCAATACTCACGACATAGGCCGTGACCAGCATCAGCATCTGGTGGAAGGTTCCTGTGCCACCCAGGAGATCAACCAGCTTTCCTGTCATTTTTCCCTCAAACCAGGGGCCTGCAAGAAGTCCCAGATTATAGATGAGACCGGAAACCGTAACAAAAAAGAGAATTTTCCATTCTTCCTGAAAGTAAGAGAGCACCCGGTTCGGGCGAAAGGTTTCATCCTTCATCGCTGCTGCCTCCTTCTGCTGTTGCTTTTATTGTTTTATCTGCTTTTTCACTTAAAATTTTTGAAAGTTCCGCAAAATGATTCTGCCGTTCTCTCTTCGATTTCCAGTACAGCTTGTCCAGTGTTTCGCAGAAGCTTTCTGCCTCCTTTTCCGGAAGCTCCAAAAGCAGCCATTCATAAAAAACCGTTTCAATTTCTGCTTTGGAATTTTTCAAAGTTTCTGCTTTTTCCGTAGCATACAGAAGCTGGCTTCTGCCGTCCCACGGATTCGGTTTCCGGATCAGATATCCCTTTGCCTCAAGGCTTGCAGCGCGTCTTGCAGCGGCTCCTTTATCAATCTTTAACTGTTCGCGCACTTCCGTCTGCGTGATGCCCGGATGATGGCGCACCAGATGGATAAAGTCAAATTCTGCTGTGCCGATGCCCTCTTCTTTCATTGCCTGAACCGTAAATTTCCCGGCTTCCCGCGCTATTTTTGTTATTTTCCGTTCTGTTGGATCCATTTTTCTGTTCCTCCTGTCCATTCTCAATCTGTTTCAAATAGATGCATATACAACTAATTAGATGATAGTACAACTAATCGAAATTGTCAATCTATAGATCTTCTGGTTGACGAAGTATCGTCCGAACTTTATAATAGAAGTATTCGGCTGTTAAAAACAGTCAGTCTATCAATAAGGAGATGTATCTTATATGGAAAAGAAACATACGCGCGGCAGCTTTACCGGATCGATCGGCTTCGTGCTTGCTGCCGCAGGAAGCGCGGTTGGACTGGGAAATATCTGGCGTTTCCCTTATCTTGCCGCAAAAGACGGAGGCGGAACCTTTATTTTAGTTTATATCGTACTGGCTCTGACCTTTGGATTTACGCTGCTGACAACTGATATTGCCATCGGCAGAAAAACGGGACAAAGTCCGCTTGTCGCTTATGGAAAAATTCACCCGGGCTGGAACGGCCTTGGCCTTCTCGCCAGTATCGTGCCGGTTGTCATTCTGCCTTACTACTGCTCCATTGGCGGCTGGGTATTAAAATACCTGTCTGTGTTTCTCACCGGACATGGCACTGCTGCTGCCGAGGATGGTTACTTTACCGGCTATATTACCGGTACATGGCAGCCGATTGTGTGGTTGGGAATCTATCTTTTTCTTACCGCATTCGTTGTATATCGTGGTGTCAATAAGGGAATTGAAAACTACAGCAAAATTCTGATGCCGATCCTTCTGATTTTAATCATCGGAATTTCTGTTTTTTCGCTGACACTGACCCATACCGATGCAGACGGTGTCGTCCGTACGGGACTGCAGGGTATGAAAATTTATCTTGTTCCAAATTTTAAAGGAATGACGCCGCAGAAATTTTTCACCGTCTTTGTCGACGCACTCGGACAGCTTTTCTTTTCGATCAGTGTAGCGATGGGTATTATGGTTGCCTATGGTTCCTACGTAAAAAAAGAAACAAACCTGATGAAATCGATCAACCAGATCGAAATTTTCGACACCATTGTTGCGCTGCTCGCCGGTTTGATGATCGTTCCTGCCGTATTTACCTTTATGGGGACAGAGGGTATGTCTGCCGGCCCTGGTCTGATGTTTGTCTCCCTGCCGAAGGTCTTTCAGTCCATGGGAGCAGCAGGCGGCGTAATCGGAACCATTTTCTTTCTTATGGTCTCCTTTGCAGCCATTACATCTTCCGTATCGGTCATGGAATCCATTGTTTCCTGTATGATCGACAAATTTCACATCAGCAGAAAGAAGAGCACTGTGATTGTAACGGTTTATGCGTGTCTCGTCGGTATCATCGTATGCCTCGGCTACAATGCGCTTTATTTTGAACTGAAGCTTCCAAATGGCGCAACGGCTCAGATCCTGGATGTCATGGATTTTATCAGCAATAACCTTCTGATGCCGCTTGTCGCACTTCTCTCCTGTATTCTGATCGGATGGGTTGTAAAGCCGCAGGTCATCATCGATGAGGTGACGCTGGGAGGATATAAGTTCGGTCGAAAGAGACTGTATATCGTCATGGTGAAGTTTATTGCACCCGTGCTCCTTGCCGCACTGCTGCTGCAGTCGTTCGGTATTTTAAACGTCTGATCACTGTGATACCAGATTGCTATGTGCTTTGCACTCACGCAATCTTCAAAAACATTCGTAATCCGCTCATTTTCCTTCGAAAAATGGCTCCTTACTTATGTTTTTGGCGAGTCAAGAGATCAAAAAAGCATGTTTTCCGGTGGCTTTTCCAGAAAACATGCTTTTTTTGTGCCTGTCTGCACATATTTCTAACAGGTGAAACCCTTACATCCTGCGAATTAACGTTCCATTTACACCAAGTATCTCTCCGTCAAATTCCCGGGCGAAAAGTACTTCCCCGTCTCCTTTTACTTTTATCTCCTCATCTGATGCGTTGAGCAGAACTTCGATTTTATTTCCCTCTTCGTCTAGTTTAATATACTCTACACACCGATCATTTTCATAGCCATTCGGAAAATGGAAATGCAGGCTTCTGCACACTTTTTCATTTCTTCGAAGCATGATCAGTTTCCGCATCGTTGCAATTTTTTTCTGATTCTCTTCGCTTTCAATTTCACTCCAAGGCATACATCTTCTGCAGTCCGGATCATGAGCGCCTTCCATTGCGATCTCCGTTCCATAATAAATACAGGGGCTTCCCGGAAGCGTAAAAAGGATTGCAAGCTGCTGGTAGAACTTGTCCAGATCGTGAAAACGGTTCATCAGCCTCTCGGTATCGTGGGAATCCAGGAGATTAAAAAGTACATCGTTATTCTGCTGCATATACATGGTATAGCAACGGTTTACCATATATTCAAATTCTTCTTTTTTCATTGTTTTATCAAGAAAGAAATCATGGATTCCGCTCAGCAGCGGGTAGTTCATGACAGAATCATATTCATCTCCCTGCAGCCACTGGCTTGCATCATGCCAGATTTCCCCCAGAAGATAAATATCCGGCTTTATCGTTTTTAAATGCTCCCTTATCCGCTTTAAGAACCTGTGCGACACTTCGTTTCCTACATCGAAACGAATTCCGTCGATATCAAACTCCCGTACCCAGTCCTCACAGATTTTACAGAAATACTGTATCACCTCTTCGTTGTTTGTATTCAGCTTTGGCATCCCGTCTGTAAATGCAAAGGAATAGAACCGTCGGTCTCTGGTGTCTCCCCTTTTTTGAACCTGTTCCCAGTCCTCTACCATAAACCAGTCCGCATAACGAGACTCTTTTCCATGCTCCAGGATATCTATCCACGGCACAAATTTTCTTCCACTATGATTAAACACTGCATCTACCATAATGCGGATTCCTTTTTCATGTGCTTCTTTGCAAAGCGCTTTCATTGTATCCGCATCGCCAAAAGACGGATCTATTTTTGTATAATCGGTCGTGTCATATTTGTGGTTGGACTCTGCTTTCATGATCGGATTCAGATAAATACCGGTAATCCCAAGTTCCTGCAGATACGATAATCTCTGACGGATCCCTTCCAGGTTTCCTCCGAATTTTTCTTCGTTTGTTACGGTTCCGTGATTTCTCCAGGGCGTGATATCATCTCCGTTTTTTTCCGGTGTCCCGTTGCAGAACCGATCCGGGAAAATCTGATACCAGATCGTTTCGTTTACCCATGCCGGTGTGCGATTGATATCTGCCGGGTTCATCCAGGGTACAATAAAGCACTGCTGCATACGGCCATCCATCCGGAGCTGTTCTTCTGTCAGGAAACCATCTTCAAAATAATACCAGACTTCCTTTTCCGTCCGCAGCTCGAAATAATATTTGCATCTTTTGTATTCCGGAAGAAGCGTTGTTGTCCACCAGATCTGATAAGGCAGACGTTTTTTATATATCATTTCCTCTCTTTTTCCGATCCACTTTTCTTTTCCGCCCAAAATTCCGGCTTCATAAGGATCTCCGTAATGGATAAAAACCTGTTTTACATCATATCCTGTCTTGATATTGACAATCAGTCTGTCCTCATCCAGGGCATAACTCATCTGTTCTGAAGTTTTATGGTATACACCGCTAAATTCCATCTCATTTTCCTCCCGCATAGCTCTAAAGCTGTTTTTTGCATCCTTGTAAGAAACACGATCACTTTTTGTTTCGTATTGTTTCGTAACTTTACTATAAGCCTTTTTTATTTCTTCGTCAATCAATTTCCATTTTTCCCTGCGCTTTCGTAAAATTCAGATAATTTTCAGGATGATTTTTGTGCAGGATGCTTTCTTTTTTCGAAACTTAGCGAAACATTTCTTTTTCACGGTATGGATTGCTTTTTATCTTATGTTTTTATATAATGATACGGGGGCAAAAGGTTTTTTGACCCCTTTGATACCAGATTGCTACGTGCTTTGCACTCCCGCAATCTTCATATAATAGCGTTAAAAGAACTCCATCATGATAGCTGGGAGTTTACATTTTTTGTTTTGTGAAAGGATTGCCGATTATGACTACCATTCAGGATATTGCTGATAAAATGGGAGTTTCCAAGAGCACGGTATCCAAAGCGCTCAATGACGCGCCTGATATCAGCGATGCTTTACGGAAACAGGTTTTGGAAACTGCCGTAGCTCTGGGTTATACGAAGCTGCGGCGTTATAAGAAACCAACGAAAAAAGTCTGTATTATAATAGAAAAAGAAAATATGCGGTATCAGGAACCGCATCATTTTGCCTATGATATCCTGGTGGGTTTTCGTCAGATGGCAGAACCTGCCGGATTTGATGTTGAAATTGTACCCGTTGATATTAAGACCCAAAGAAACCAGCATTATGATGTTTTTATGCTGGAGCATGATTATATAGGAGCTTTTGTGGTCGGCTTTTCCCTGAGCGATCCCTGGATTCAAGACTTTAAAATCAGCCGCACACCGGCTGTTCTTTTCGACAACTATATAGTAGGGAATCCTTCCACCGCTTATGTAGGTATTGATAATGAGGAGGGAATGGAGCTTGCCGTCTCTTATCTTGCCGGACTTGGACACCGGAAGATCGCCTATCTGAGCAGCTCCCTCGGTGCCCGGGTTCTCCAGGCACGCCATGCTGCCTTTCTCCGTTCCATGCACCAGCATGGACTGAAGACTTCTCCTGCTGCGATCGGCTGTTCTTATTATCTGTCAGAATGTATGGAAAAGCATCTTCCCCGTTTTCTGGAGAACGGAATCACTGCTATTATTTGCAACCAGGATACCCTTGCTAGTGCAACGCTCACGCAATGTCAGCAGCTGGGATTCCAAATTCCTGATGATATCAGCATTATCGGATTTGATGATCTGCCGATTGCTGCTTGTACGTCACCGCCCCTTACAACCATCAGACAAGATCGGCTGGAGCTCGGAAAAAGTGGATTTTTTGCATTGTCAAGTCTTCTCAATCACATCCCAATCAGTACGTATTTGTTGCATGCACAGCTGATTCAGCGGGAATCGACAGGGAAGGTTCCTTCATAAATTCATCTCATCAACAATATTTGCCGGTTTTGCAGTCATTTCTACCCATGCCGGTATAAAACCGCTTTTGACAGCGTTTCTTACAGATCTGACATTAGACCAGGCGGTACAGTAAAAAGGTACTTTTCCCCTGTTTATGATCTCTTTTGTAAGTCTGCTTGTCAGTGCAGAGGCAATCCCCTGTCGTCTGTATTCCGGCAAGACATCCACACCGATCTGCCACATATCGTCGCAATCGGCAGAACAGGCGGCAAGTCCCACCAGCGTACTTCCATCATATGCGCCGACGCCAAGTACATCCAGATTCTTCCGATCTTCGCAAAGCGCATTGCTCCATTCCGGTCGATACAAATCCGCAAAATCTTCCTGTGTCAATACTCGTGTCTCATAGGCGCAGGAAAGAGTCGGTATCCGGCTGATGTCCGGCAGATAGTATTCTGCCATGAAACATATTTTGTGACCTTTTTCAGCTAAACGTTCATTCAGCCAATGCATGTTTGGTGTCTCAAAACAGTGGTAAAATTCGAATTTGTCTACATACGCAGATACCAGATCCATCGTCTCCGGTATGGAAGCCGCCATGATATTATTTCCATAGGAAACCAGATTGCAGGTAATAGGCTCTTTCAAATATTTGCGGGCCTTCTTTCCTAATTTTATGGGAACAACAACATTTTTGTCCGCCTTGAAATCTTCCACGCGGCATCCCATATCTTCCGCAGACTGCCTCATGGCAATCTCCATCATTTCACGATTCGTCATATGCTTTTCTCCATTCTATCAGTTCAGTAACTTGGGGATGCGCAGACATGTCCATTTTGGAAACAGTGTCTATCATTCTCTGCATCCGGCCACCCAATCCTTCCGATTCTTTTCGTTTCGCAGATCATCTGCCAGGTATCTGCAGAATATGAAGCAGCACTCCCGCTGCCCGCTCCATTGCTGCCGGATCAATGGAGGAATAATTCATGACATACGTATTTTCCTGCTTTGCCGCCTCCGCTGTGTCTGCGTAATAGCCGGAGAGCGGCTTCAATTTCACGCCACGGGATTTCGCCTGCGACACAATCGCCTCTTCTTTCAAATTTGTGCAAAGATGCATCAGGAAATGGACGCCGGCTTCTTCCTCTTCGATGGTTACGTAATCACCGAGCGGCTTCTTTTCAAGCGCCTGCAAAATCAGATCTCGTTTGTTCTGATAATAGTTCCGCAGCCGGTTGATATGTTTTTCGAAACTGCCGTTCTCAATAAACTCTGCCAGTGTGTACTGCTCAAAGTTGGAAACGGTACACGAATAAAACGACAGCTCGCGGTAAAATTTCTCTGCCAGTGTCTGCGGCAGCACCATATAGCTGATCCGTACCGTAGAAGCAAGTGTTTTTGTAAACGTATTCATATAGATGACCTTATCCGATACATCGATGCTCTGCAGCGTTGGAAACGGCTTTCCGCCGAGACGCAGCTCACTGTCATAATCGTCCTCAATGATATAGTGATGATCTGATTTTGCCGCCCAGCCGAGCAGTTCATAACGGCGGCTGACCGGCATGACTGTCCCGGTTGGAAAGTGATGGGACGGGGATGTATGAATAATATCAACCGATCTTTTTTCCAGCTCCTGCACCGAAACACCGTCCTGGTCGAGCGGCACTGGCTCGTACCGCACCTTCATACTCTCATAAATCCGCGCAATTTTGTGATACCCGGGATCCTCTACTCCATAAACAAGATCGTTCCCAAGAAGCTGAATCAGAAGGTTATGCAGATACTCCGTTCCTGCGCCGACAATAATCTGCTCCGGCAGCACCTGCATTCCACGAAACTCTCGCAGATATTTTGCAATCGCACTGCGCAGCTTTAAAATCCCGGCGCACGGGGAATTGATCATGAGCTGGATCCGGTTGTCATTCAGGACAGCACGCACCGTCCGCGTCCAGATTGTAAACGGAAAAATCTCGCTGTCCGTCTGGTTACTGGAAAAATCCGCAAAATAGGAAGTCTCCCCGTTTGCCACCTGCAGGATCTCTTTTGGCACCGCATCCCGCATGGAATCCTCAATTTCCAGATCAGCTGCATAAAATCCGCGCTTTGGCATGGAATACAGATAGCCTTCCGCAACAAGCTGCGCATAGGCATTCTCGACGGTAATGACGCTGATACCCAGATTTTTCGCGAACGTCCGTTTCGACGGCAGCTTCTCTCCAGGGCGGATATTTCCCAGCAATATGTCATTTTTGATACATTTATATAAATATTCATACAGGGAATCTGACCCTATATTCGCAAAATTATACGTCAGCATCCGACCGTTCTCCTCTCATCTGACCTTACTGAATATATTTGTTTTGGCAATTTTTTTATAGTCACTTTACCAGTATACTGTGAGACAGAGCAAAAGTAAAGCCAAAACAGGAACTAAAATTTATCAGACACGGAGGAACTTATTATGACAGCAGCGAATGAGAGATACAAACTGAACAAAGAACTGGCACAGATGTTAAAGGGTGGCGTGATCATGGACGTTACCACTCCGGAGCAGGCGCATATTGCCGAGGAAGCTGGTGCCTGTGCCGTTATGGCACTGGAGCGGATTCCGGCAGACATCCGTGCAGCCGGCGGCGTTTCCCGTATGAGTGATCCGAAGATGATCCGCGGCATTCAGGAAGCCGTTTCTATCCCGGTTATGGCAAAATGCCGTATTGGGCACTTTGTAGAGGCGCAGGTACTCGAAGCCATCGAAATCGACTACATTGATGAGAGTGAGGTTCTCTCTCCGGCAGATGATGTTTACCATATCAACAAACGAAGCTTCAAAGTACCGTTTGTCTGCGGTGCAAAGGATCTCGGTGAGGCACTCCGCCGGATCAATGAGGGCGCATCCATGATCCGTACCAAAGGTGAACCGGGAACCGGCGATATCGTACAGGCCGTCCGCCATATGAGAAAAATGAACAGCGAAATCCAGAAACTGACCTCGATGCGTGAGGATGAGCTGTTTGAGGCAGCCAAGGTCCTGCAGGTTCCGTACGACCTTGTTCAGTATGTTCATGACAACGGCCGTCTCCCGGTTGTCAACTTTGCAGCCGGCGGTGTGGCAACTCCTGCCGATGCAGCACTGATGATGCAGCTTGGAGCAGAGGGTGTTTTTGTTGGTTCCGGTATTTTCAAATCCGGCAACCCGGCAAAACGTGCGGCTTCCATCGTAAAAGCCGTTACCAACTACACCGATGCGAAACTGATCGCAGAACTCTCCGCTGATCTCGGCGAGGCTATGGTCGGCATCAACGAGCAGGAAATCGCTTTACTGATGGCAGAAAGAGGAAAATAATGAAAATTGGAGTGCTTGCACTGCAGGGTGCGTTTGCAGAACATGAAAAAGTATTAGAGCAGCTTGGCGCCGAATGCATCGAACTGCGTCAGGACCGTGATCTTTCTGAGCCTTATGATGCACTTGTACTGCCGGGTGGCGAGAGTACCGTTCAGGGAAAGCTTTTAAAAGAGCTTGGCATGTTCGATACGATCAAAAGCCAGATTCAAAACGGCATGCCGGTCCTCGCAACCTGTGCCGGTGCAATTCTTCTGGCAGAAACGATCGACGGACAGATTAAGGGACAGCCGGAGCAGTATTTCGGTACGATCCCGATGTGCATCAGGCGGAACGCCTACGGCCGTCAGTTAGGCAGCTTCCACACAGAAGCACAGGTTGCAGGCATCGGAACAGTGCCGATGACGTTTATCCGTGCGCCGTATATCGCATCTGTGGGGGACGGCGTGGAAGTGCTCGCGGTTGTGGAAGAGCGGATCGTCGGTGTAAAACACAAAAACCAGATGGCCTTCTCCTTCCACCCGGAACTCGACCCGGATGTGCGGATTCATAAGGCGTTTTTGAAGATGATATAAGACGGATAAAACAATAGCAGACTCAAAAAGCAATGCAAAAATCTGATCGTAAAAAGCTCCAGTTTCTCTTTGAAGCTGGAGCTTTCTCATTGTGTTTCGCTGCTGTTTCGCCGCACAGGAGTGTGACGCAGCGCTTTTTCTGTTTGAGAAACTATTTGATTCGTTTCAGTTCATACTGTCTCGTACCAAGGCCGATCTTTTCCGCCTGATCAAGGGTTGCCTCCCATTCAATATTCGGGTTGGAATCTTTAAAATGATCGTGGTGGCAGTGCCATCCCGGCTGTGCAAGGTGCTCGCCAAGCTGACTGTTTTCAATCGGAGTTGCCTTCAGGCAGGCATCGGCACACGCCTGGTCAAGAGCAACCGGGTCGAAGCTTGCAAACATTCCGATATCCGGCAGGATCGGAGCATCGTTCTCCCCATGACAGTCACAGTTCGGGCTGATATCCTGTACCAGCGAGATATGGAAGCACGGACGTCCATAGCAGACAGCCTGCGCATACTCCGCCATTTTCCGGTCGAGAAGCTCGTTTGCACTGCTGTTTGGATTGTAAACCGCATCAAAACTGCAGGCACCGATGCAGCGGCCGCAGCCTTTGCATTTATCATAGTCAATGACTGCTTTTTTATCTACATAAGAAATCGCATCGCTTCCGCATTCTTTTGCACAGCGGTGGCAGCCACGACAGACATCCGTATTGATCGCCGGTTTTCCACTGGCATGCTGCTGCATCTTTCCGGCGCGGCTTCCGCATCCCATACCGATATTTTTCAGTGCACCGCCAAAGCCCGTTGCCTCATGGCCTTTGAAATGGCTCAAGCTGATAAAGATATCTGCGTCCATGATCGCATGGCCAATCAATGCTGTTTTGCAGTATTCTCCGTTGACAACCGGAACTTCTACTTCATCGGTTCCGCGCAGACCGTCTCCGATGATAATCTGACAACCGGTCGTAATGGTATTAAATCCATTCAGATTTGCGCAGTCAAGATGTTCCAGCGCATTCTTTCTGCTGCCTGGATACAGCGTATTGCAGTCTGTCAGAAACGGAAGACCGCCCTGCTCTTTGCAGAGATCGGCAACCACTTTCGCATAATTCGGGCGAAGAAACGCCATGTTTCCTAGTTCGCCGAAATGCATTTTGATTGCGACGAATTTCCCTTCCATATCAATATCTTTGATGCCGGCAGCGATACAGAGTTTTTTCAGCTTGTCAAGCTGACTCGTTCCAACCGGACATCGAAAGTCGGTAAAATAAACCGTTGACTTTTCCATTTTGTCATTCCTCCTGATTTGTCGTTTTTTGACAGCATATCACTTCAAGCCAGGTTGAAGTCAAGTATAATTTGTGGTCTTCTGTTTGTCTCATGGACTTGTCTTTTTTCGGGATTTTTCGTATACTGAACATAGTATTTAAGCAACTGAAAATACAGAAGTGCTTTGGAGGTCATGTTTATGATAAAGGCAGTATTATTCGATATGGATGGTATCCTGTTTGACACCGAGATTATAATGAAAGAGGGCTGGCAAAAAGCTGCCCGGGAGCTGAATTTTACGCTCACGGAGGAACATCTCTCACAGATGCGCGGCAGTGCGCTTCCGCGGAGCAGAAAGCTGTTTGAGGAGTGGTTTCACGGACAGGTGACATACGATGAAGGACGCGCAATCCGCACGGCGTATCTAAACGATTATATTCGACGCAACGGTGTCCCGGAAAAACCAGGGCTTCATGAGTTTCTTTCCTGGCTCAAAGAGCATTCGATCAAAGTTGCCGTTGCTACTTCTACAACGCGGCGCGTTGCGGAAGACTATTGGAAACAGTCTGGCATTGACCAGTATATCGATGCTTCAGTCTGCGGGGATGAGGTAATCAACAGCAAGCCGGATCCGGAAATTTTCTTAAAAGCAGCGTCTCTTCTGAAAGTTCCGATTGCTGCATGCATAGTAGCCGAAGACAGCATCAATGGTCTGAAGGCCGCGCGTGCAGCTGGTGCCATCTCCTGCATGATCCCGGATCTGACACCGTATACAAAAGAGCTTTTTCCATTTTGTGATTATGTGAGTCCTTCTCTTTTGGCCTGTAAAGAAATTCTGCTGCAGACTCCAGAAGCGGACAAACTGAAAAGCTGGAAGTAAAAAATCATACATAAAGTGAACCTCACATGACTAAAGTCACGTGCTTCAGACCGCTTTAGGCGGCAGACAAAATATCGGCGGATACGCCTGTTTCTTAGATCTTGCGCGGATACGCGCTTCTTCCATGCCGGATACGGCAGGTTTCCACATAACAGGTAATCCACTGCATATCTGCCTGTGTTTATGCTGCTTTTTGCAGTTCCATTTCTGAAATTAAGTCTCTCAAATCCGCATAAACACATGA
>NZ_JADNOP010000019.1 GCF_015557635.1 Fusicatenibacter saccharivorans | reverse complement strand
TTAACAGCTTAAGCAACAAGATGGATAATTCCTTACTGGCTGTAAGGGATATTAACCATAAATATATTGTAGTAGATTAAAGGTTCAAGGAACATTTTATAAGAGTCTGGCTGATTTTGCAGCTGTCATAGGAATGACAAGAGGACAGATAGATGCTTATAAATCCAGGCATCATTATAAAAATATGATCGAAGCGTTACAAGCGATGCAAAGAGACCGTATTCCGGCATACAAAACGGAATATGGTCTTTTGTCATATAGTGAAGCAAGAAAGAGAAGATATACTTATGCACAAATAGAAAAATTAGAATATATTCCGGAAAACGGATAAGTTTCGCCATAGTCCGGCACTTGAAAATACTCGTCTGTGGTGCTTAGTGGGACAAACTTTTCTTCGGTCAAGTATTCAAGGGAGATTTCCCGTTTCCACCTCGCCGCCAGCATACGGGCAGCGTCAAAGGACGCATGGCGAATAACAATCCGGCAATAGGTATCATGGGTATAGCGGATATGTTCTTGATAGGCTTCGTATTCAGTCATGGAAAATCCTCCTTTCTTCGATTATGGGAAAGAGCGGCAGCACTTTTTGCTGTCGCCCCTTGATTACTCACCAGCAAGGACAGGCGGGGCTGTCAACGGTGGGCGAAGCCCATTCACTTGCCGTTGACTGGCTCGGCTGGGTTTGTTACTCGGAATTAAATTTATAACCATAGCCAATTACTGTTTTTATATACCTATGTCCCTTACAATAAGGTTTTAACCTTTTCCGTATTTGAAAAATCGTGTTTTCTACTGCGTGCAAATGGTTATTTGTAGGTTCATGCCAAATCTGCTCATAAATCTGTTCTTTTGTGAATGTGGTTTGAGGAGATTGCAGTAGCAAATAAAGGACTTCAAATTCATTTGTTGATAAATAAACTTCCTGCTGTTCTAATATTACACAATGCCGGTTAATATCAATGTGTAAGGTGTGATTTGTTTGCTTTAATCCCCAAAATTCTTGTGCCATTATCCGGTCATTTGTAATTTGTTCGAGTAGCAGGGATAATTCATTAAATTTTCTAACTTCCCTCAATTTCTTATATAGGTTGACAGTTATCGTACACCCATATATATCCTTATCAAAATCAAAAATATGTGTTTCGATTGAAACAAAGCTATCATTGTCAAGCGTAGGGCGCGTTCCAATATGGGTAACACCATAATATATCTTGCCACTTAAAAGAATATCTGCCACATACACCCCTGTCTTTGGCAAAAATGTATTTTTGGCTATTTCTATGTTTGCGGTAGGTGTCCCTACATGCTTTCCAATACCTCGACCATGTATAACAATTCCCGTTAGTGTATAAATAGGCTTATTTATATTTTCTTTCATTTTGCTCCTCATATAATCCCATTCATTGACAGGATAATCAAAACACAAGTTACTATTATAAAACTTGCCAGTATAAGCAGACCAGTATGCTTTTGTCTTGCTTCATTTTCCAAAGTAGCAACATATCCGTTTTTTCTCAAAGCGGTAACTATGGGCTTATACAGTAAAAATGTAATGGACGCATTTAACCCACCTTTCAATAAGTTAAATGGAAGAAAGGCAGGAAGTAACAATTCTACAACTGCTTCTCTTGGATACCCCATATAAAGCGGCGTTACCAAATAGTTCCACAACAGCATAACGATAACCGTTATTAGCCATCCCGATGCCAGACCAATCACTGCACCAGATAAAGTGTGCTTTTTTTTGTAAATGACAGATGCCGTACACGCAAAAGATAGTGTTTGTACGATATTCATAATACAACCTAATATTCCGGTATCGCTTACTGTAATCATTTCAAGGGTTGCTACAATAACAGATACAATGCAGGAAGTCATCGGCCCCCAAATAAAACCACCTAAAGTTACAATAACATCTGATGGGTCATACTTTAAGAATAGAATAATAGGAATCCTGCCAACAACCATAGTGACATAAGTAATCGCACATAGCATACCAATAACTGTGATTCTTTTTGTTTTACTGTTCATAATTGCTTCCCTCCGTGGCAAAAAATTAACACCCAAAAGAAAATGTCTTTCAGGTGTTAGCATTATCATTAGGTCACAGAAAAGAAAGTAACACTCTCAAAATCTGCGGAATCTAACCATATCTTCTTTCATCCAGACTATACTGTTGGTTTTGGAATTACACCAAATCGTGCGTTTTACGCTCGCGGACTTTACCGCCAATCGGGAATTTCACCCTGCCCCGAAGACACTTTTATTCAGTTGTTCGTTTTGAATTATAACATTTCCTGCTTTTTGTAGCAATGGGCTGAAGAAAGTTCGGAAACATTTCGGAAACTTGCATTTTACGGAATGGGACTGACTATCAATTCAGTTATCATGTTACTTTATCGCACATGAGCATTATATCTTGGGATGTAACAGAAGCAGATGAGCATCTGCATGACCGCTGGCTTCAGGGGTTTTGCATCCAGGTACCGGATAAGGAAATTCGAAAACAGCTGGAACAGATCATAAAACAACAGTATCAGGAAAAAGGGATGGAAGATCCCACAGAGACAGACATCGTGTAGGTGCCTGTCTTTTTTTCGCAGAAAATTTGAAAAAGACTTCGAAGGGAGGTGATAGGAAACGTGAGTATCAGTATCCATGAATTACTGGCAGTCGCCAGGGAATCGGAAGGTGTGAAGGCAGTGAAGGGGGATGACATCCTGTGTGAGAAACGTTTTGCACCGGACACTCGATATATGGTGGAGTTTTTGGTGTTAGAGCAAAAGGAAGGGTTCGAGGAAAAGGGAGAGTATCATCGCTATTTTTTGACCAAGGAAGCCTATCGTGAACTGGTTGACCTGCAAAATCAGGGAGTCCTGCGCTTTCAAAAGCAGGCGCTTGTGGTGGAAGGAACACTTCACTATCTCCCTGCCCAGACATGTTTCTACGACTAGGGCAGGAAAAAGCTGAAAGAAAGGATGAAATAAATGGAAAAAGAAAAACAGTTAGAACCAAAGTTACTACGCAGGGAACTTTTCCGTGTAAAGTGTCCGAGGCGGATTGTGGCAGGCGATCCTTATTATTTTGAAACAGAACCGCCAGAGCGATTAAAGAAACTGGTGGTCGATTATATACCGCCTAGGTCTTATGAGGCCAGACTGGTATTGTCTCAGTACGAAATGCATGATTTTGGAGTATATCAGACGAATGCAGTACAAATTTATTTAGCGCCGGGAAAGGATGTAGATGTTTATGCTGCAGAAAAAATGTATGCAGATCAGCGGATTGAGCAAAAAGAAATCGGGGTAGATACTGCAAGATATATCATGGAAATTGATGATCGATGGAAAGAATTCCATACGGGAGCAGATGGTTGTTGGGGAAATACCTTTACCTACTTTCATACAAGAAATGGGAGAAAACAAGTGGATGGAAAGATGATTATGTTCACCATGCCGGAAGAGGTATCATTTGAAGAGATGAAACGGATTATGGATACCTTGTTTGCAGGATTACAGCCTGTACGAAGTTGTGAAAAACAAAAATCTGTAAGGAAGCAACATCAGCAGGAAAGATAAAAATAGAAGTTTCATGAAAGAAAGCGGCAGTTTTCCGGGAGTAGGAAGCTTAAAAGGCTGGAAAAGAAAAAGTCTTTGCAGGAGCATGGCTCCGAGTCCGGGAGCTCTTTCACTGGAAATTTTTATAGAACGAGAAAGAAGGGAGTGGTAAGCGATGATCATTGGAATCGACCACGGATATTATGCTATTAAAACAAAGCAGGTGTGTTTCCCAACAGGGCTGATGCGGTACACCTATGAACCTTATACCATGCAGAATGTTCTTCAATATGGAGGCGCTTATTATGTGTGTGGGACGGGGCGGCAGACTTTAGTAAAGGATAAGACTGTCAATGACAATTATTATCTTTTAACGCTGGCTGCACTGGCACAGGAGATCCGAAAACGAAAAGGAGAGAGAACAGCCAAGGTTGTTCTTGCAGCCGGGCTTCCCCTTGCTGGGTTTGGAAGGGAAAAACAGAAATTTAAGGAATATCTGTTTCGGAAGGAACAGCCTGTCCGCTTTTTCTACGAAGGGGAACGCTATGAAATCCAGATTGAGGATGTGAAACTGTTCCCCCAGGGATACTCGGCTCTGGCTCTTTACCCGGAATACTTAAAAGATGAACCCTCTGTTCTTCTTGTGGATATCGGGGGATGGACGGTGGACTTGATGCGCCTTGATAACGCTGTTCCCAATGCAGCTACCTGCAGGAGTCTGGAACTGGGTGTCATTCGCTGTATGGATGAGATTCTGGAACAGGTGCGCAGAAACACCGGGCTGTCCATAACAGAGACACAGGTTGAGCGCATCTTACAGGGGAAGTCCTGCAGCATGCCTGCGGAAGTGGTGTCTTTGATCGAGAAACAGGGCAGGCTTTACATTGAAAAGATATTGTCTGCGATCACCGAGGCAGGCTTTGATCTGCGGGCAGTTCCTTCCATTTTCATGGGAGGCGGGGCTGCTATTTTTCAGCACCGTGTAAGTACCCAGGACCGCCTGTGCCGCCCGATTTACCTCACAGACATCCATGCAAACGCAGCCGGATATGAACGGATTGTGGGGCAGATGAGGGCGCTGTGAGCCGCCCGGTCTTTTCCTTTCGCCCAAACATTAAGAACCCGGAGCATGAAAAAGCGTGGCGGCTTTTGATGGAAGTTCCGGCAGGACAGAGGAATCAGTATCTGGTGGATGTGATCTTAGAAAAAGAAGAGCGGGAAACCTTACGGAAATTGATTCAGGAGACTGTTCGGGAAGAACTGAAAAGTGGCGGTATGGAACGAATGCCAGCATGTGAAAAGGAAGAAATTCCCAATCAGATGCTGGATTTTTTATTTCAGATGGAGCAGGAGTAAAGGGGGTGAGGCCTATGGACAAAGAAAATATGGCATTGTTGGATCTGCTTGGGTTTTGTATACATTTGACATGGATTCTTTAGTGGGTATTGTGAATAGCTTTCTTTCAAACTTTGGAGTATGTTGTGTATAACAAAACGAAAGGAGAAACGCAGATGGCAGAGATGAAGAACATATGCGGAAAGATTCCGGTGGAATTACATGAGAAGGTAAGAGCCGAGATCGAAGAGAAAGAAACGAGTACACAGATATTCATCCGGCAGGTGATTGAAGAACACTTTAACAGACTGGAAGGCAAAGGAGAAGAGAGCATGGAAAAAAGAACATTAGCAGTACAGGTTACAGAGGAATTATTCCAGAGAGTCAAATGGGTAGTCGCGAAGGAAGGCATCAAACAGAAAGATTTTATCATCCGCATCATCGAGAAAGCGGTGGAAGAGGTAGAAGCCAAATGGCAGGAGTTAGAGCAGCCAGAAGAAACCGTAGAAACAGACAGACTGGAAGAAGCAGAAGAGATCAGTGAAGAAGAGATTGCCGAAGAGGGAATCGAAGGGACGGAAGCTGCGGAGGAAGAACCAGACAATGAGAACTTCGAGGAATCTGCACAATTAGAAGAGGGAGAACCAGATTCAGAACTTCCCGAAGATGCAGAGGAGGAAGAAGAACTGCCAGAATCCGAGGAAGAAACCGGAGAGATCGCATAATGCCAAACAAATAGAACCATAAAACTTGCAGGCGGTGTGGAAAAGAAACCATGCCGCCTGCTTTTTCTCAGCAAAGGAGGTTGATAGCCGCAACCATTCGATTTTTTGATTTATTCAGCGGGATCGGGGGATTCCGGGAAGGGTTAAGACGTGCAGGCGGTTTTACCTGTGTGGGGCACTGCGAGGTGGATGCTTATGCGGATAAGAACTACCGATTGCTGTTCGACACAGAAGGGGAGTGGTTTTGTAATGACGCAAGAACAATCGAAACAGACCGAATGCCAGACTTTGATCTTTTGTGTGCAGGATTTCCTTGCCAGGCATTCTCTATCGCCGGAAAGCGGGGAGGATTTGCAGATGCCAGAGGAACTTTGTTCTTCGAGATTGCCAGACTGGTTGCAGACAAGCGACCTGCGTATTTCATCCTTGAAAATGTTCCCGGACTGCTTTCGCATGACAAAGGCAGGACGTTTCACACCATCCTCAGTACGTTATCTGAGCTGGGGTACGGTGTGGAATGGAAAGTGCTTAACAGCAAGGATTTTGGAGTCCCCCAATCCAGAAAACGGGTGTATCTTGTCGGATATCTTGATCGAAGATGTGCCGGAAAAATATTACCTTTCCCAACAGCAAATGGAACGCCTCTTGTTCAAGTCCAGACGGGCAGACAGGGGGAACGGATTTACAAAGCCGAAGGATTAAGTTGTACCCTGACTTCCGGAGCAGGAGGCGTTGGTGGAAAAACCGGATTATATGAGGTTGGTGTGCCTATCAAAGAGAATACCAAGCAGGGTTATAAGATGGCATATACGGGAGACAGCATTGACCTGGGATATGCAGGCATGAATACCAGAAGAGGGCGTGTGGGGCATCAGATTGCCCATACCCTGACCACCGGAATCCAGCAGGGGACACTGCATTTTGTGGATCTGTCTCCTCCGCCTCTTGTCACAGAGCATTGCAGATGTCTGAATACCAGACAGTCCGGCATCCATAATCACAAAGGGGAATGTTCCGGTGTCTTAAAAGAGGAAGGCGCCAGGGCAGTGCTGACCCCGGGAAGGGAAGAAACCCGGCAGAATGGCCGAAGGATGAAGGAACCGGAAGAACCGATGTTCACCATTACTGCCACAGACCGCCATGGAGTTGCCTATCGGGGCAGAATCCGAAAACTGGTGCCAAGGGAATGTCTGAGACTGCAAGGCTTTTATGACTGGCAGATTGACCGTATCGAACAGAATACTTCCGACAGTCAGTTGTATAAGCAGGCTGGAAACGGAGTGACCGTCAACGTGATCGAAGCCATCGGAACACTTCTTCGGCAGGCAGATGCACAAATCCGGGCAGAGGATGAAAAGACAAAGAGGTAAGGCAGTATGGCAATTGGAATTCAGGATCAGTACTTCGGTACAGAGATTGAGATGACAGGCATTACCAGGCAGAGGGCTGCGGAGGTAGTCGCGGAGATGTTTGGAACACGGGCAGTTTGTGATGGTGGATATTATGGAGTCTGGTCTGTGACAGATCAGGAAGGGAAGAAGTGGAAGTTTATGTATGATGGCAGTATCTATACGGAACGCAGGGAGCGTGGACGCATGGTCCGTGCCGGAAGTGAATACAGCACTGAAATGGTCAGTCCCAAACTTTCCTATGGAGAGATGGGGAAGCTGCAGGAAGTAGTGCGGTGTTTGAGGCACCATGGGGCAAAGGTAAATGAGTCCTGCGGGCAGCATGTTCATGTGGACGCTTCCAATCACACCCCAAGAAGCCTCAAAAATGCTATGACTATCATGTATTCCAAAGAGGATATTCTGTTCAAGGCATTGAAAGTGCAGACTTCCAGAGAAAGCAACTATTGTCAGAAAGTACGCCCCATTGTGCTGGAAAAAATCCGTAGAATGCAAAACAACACCATTTCCATGGAAAAACTGAAACAGATCTGGTATGGAGGCAGGGATGGAAGCCATGATCATTATGACGATACCCGGTACTATGCGTTGAACCTTCATGCAGTATTTTCCAAAGGAACTTTGGAGTGGAGATGTTTTGAGAGTACCCTCCATGCAGGAAAAGTACGGGCAAATATCACGCTGGCCCTTGCCATTTCCGCTCAGGCCATCAATCAGAAATGTACCCAGATGCGGAAAACAGAGATTACCGAGAATCCTGCATTTACATTCCGTACCTTTTTACTGCGGTTAGGGCTGATTGGACCAGAATATAAAAATGTCCGGGAACATCTGCTTGCCAATCTGGAGGGTGACAGGGCATGGAGGTATGACCGCAGTACCTATGAATGTTTGAATCGAAATCATCGGGCGGAGGATGCCCGTTAGGAGGTAAGAGATGAAAGAAACCTATTATTTTGCCTATGGCAGCAATATGAACTTAGACCAGATGGCGTACCGCTGTCCGGCAGCTTCCGTAGTGGAGAATGTCCGGCTGGAGGGATACCGCCTGACCTTTTGTGGCAGAGGGAAAGGAAGCGGTGTTGCCACCATTTTGCCGGAAGAGGGCAGCCAGGTGGAAGGGGTGCTTTGGAAGATTACACCGGAGTGTGAAAAGAGCCTGGACTTTTATGAAGGTTATCCCCATCTTTATGGGAAGGAGCCTGTTCTTGTTCATGGCAAGGATGGCATGAAAAGGGAAGTCATGGCATATACCATGAATGCTCCGTATAAGGATCAACCAGCGATTCCTTCTGATCTTTATTTTATGGGGATTGTGGAAGGCTGCCATCAAAATGGGATTTCCAGCCGCTCTGTGACTGATGCGTTAAAACGTACAAGACAGGAAGTGGGCAGACAAAAAACCAGTCAAAAGAAAACAGAAGTAAGCAGATAACAAAGCCGCAGGGGAAAGCCTCTGCGGTATTTTTAACGAAAAAAGGAGAATGCAATGAAGAGCAGGAATATCAAAACAAGACTTGCAGCCTTTGGGCTTGCACTGCTCATGGGTCTTAGTCCGCTTGGGAACTTAGCGGATGTCCATGCGGCAGAAAGTGAAATTTCACAGAATGCTGTGACAGAAAAAGAAAGTAAGACAGAATCGGAGCATCCGGTGTCGGAAATTTCTGAGCAGACAGTGACTGCAGAGGATATCACCAAAGATGTTTCCGACAAGGAATTTATGGCAGAGACCTGCATGGAAGGGATTCAGTATGATCCAGAAAAAGAGGATGTGACTTTGGAACATATTGAAGCAGAGGATGGCAGTGCGTATCATCCAGACCAGGCAGGGACTTATGTTGCAACCTACTGGGTTGTGCCCAAAGATGCGCGTGCCAGCTATTCAGTTACTCGTAAGATTATCCTGACGGATACGGAAGGACAGGCCCATGCAGAAGAAAACGGTGGGCAGAAACAGAAAGAGGATACGAAATCCGAAGAAGATTCGGAGACGCCTGTGCAGGAGATCCCGGATGTGGAAGTAACGGTATCCGGGGAAGATGCAGATGCACAGGCAGCAAGGGAACTGGAAGAAAAGATTGAGGATGGGGAAGTGATGATGTTTTCCGGTGCAGAAAATACCTTTACTGCAAGAGAAACGGTACATCTGGAAAAAGGAGAGACCATTTACTATCCAAGTTATATTGGAAATTATCTGACCTGCTGGTTTACGGTGAATGGAAAGATTGCCTATTGTCTGGAATCCCATCGTTCTTCACCGCCAAGTGGAGACTATGTGGCACAGGTGCTGGACAGCAATAAGAACCTGCAGAAAGTGCTGTATTATGGCTATGGCGGTGCGGGGGATATTACAGGCAGCTATCTTTCAGGGAAAAGCGCAGAAGAGAAATATGTGTATACCCACATCGCAGCCAGCTATGCTTACGCAGGTGAGGCAGGATTTACGGGATGCAAGTATGAGGATCTGGTAAAAGCAGGGGTGATTGCCTATATTGATCATCTGTTTGCTATGGAAGAACCGCCGAAAGGGGAGATTTCTCTTTCTAAAACATCCGTAAAAGCAGTCCGTGACGGAAATGTGCAGAAAACACCGGATATCACATTGTCCGGGGATCATCGAAATTATATTTCTGTCAATGTGCCAAAAGACATCACCATTTATAACAAGACAAAGGGAACTTCCGCAGAGAATGGTGCGTTAAAGATTTATGGCGGGGATACGTTTTATCTGACTGCACCGATGCTTTATACCGGAACCTATTCCTCCGGAGAACTGCATGGCTCTGTGGGAGAGACTTGGAGAACGCTGGTGTTATCCACAGGAAACAGCAATCAGGACATTGGAGTCTTTGAATCGGAGAAAGCCAATCCGGTAAGTTTTACCGTAGACTGGATGGAAATGACAAGGATTGAACTTCTCAAAAAAGATGCAGATACCAAGAACCCATTGGATGGTGCAGTCTATGGCATTTATACAGACAGCAAGTGTGAGCATCTGTTGATGGAAATGCCAGCCACCGGGGAAGAGGGAAAGGCAGTCAGTGATTACTTTGAAGCTGCCATTAAAACCGTATATGTGAAGGAAATTAAGGCTCCAGACAGCTATGCGCAGAGTGATGTGATTCATAAGGTGGATGTGGAAGCCGGAAAGACGGTTACGATCACTGCAACCGATGAGAGGGTAAAAGGCGCTGTCCATATCAAAAAGATTGATAAGGAGACACAGGACTTTCTTCCACAGGGAGACAGTTCCCTTGCAGGAGCCGTGTATGGTCTGTATGCCAGAGAGGATATTGTCCACCCGGATGGAAAGACGGGGATTCTGTTCAAAAAAGACAGCCTCATCGCGCAGGGGGTAATCAAGGAAGATGGCACCTTAGATTTTTCTGAACTGTATCTGGGAAAAATGTATGTGAAAGAGCTCACTCCGCCAGAAGGCTATACGGTGGATACGACAGAATATGACGTGAACCTTACCTACGAAGGTCAGGAAGTGGCAGAGGTAACCAGAGATCTGACTGTACAAGAGCAGGTGAAAAAGCAGGCGTTCCAGCTCATCAAGATCAGTGAAGATGGAGACCAGACAGAGACAGACCTTGTGGAAGGGGCAGGATTTAAAGTGTATTTAGTCAGCAACCTGTCTAAAGTAAAGAGCGGGGAATTACAGCCATCCAATGGGGAGCAGTTTACTGCGGAAGATTTCCGTGGCTATGATTTCAGTAAAGAAGAGGTGGCAGTGACCTACGTGGATGGCAAGGCAGTTCCGGTACCGGAACTGATTACCGATAAAAAGGGATATGCCCTCAGCCCGGAACTTCCGTATGGTCTTTATGTGGTAGAAGAAAGTACGGTGCCGGAGAATTTGAAAGCCATTGCTCCGTTTTTAGTAAAGGTAGATGAGGACAGCAGAGAGCCGATGGTGTGGCGTGTGTTCGATGACCGTCCATTTGAATTTTTATTAAAGATTGTAAAAAAAGATGCACAGACAGGCAATCCGGTTTTAAAAGCAGGCGCTTCCTATAAAATCTTTGATATGGAAAAAGAGGAATATGTAGAGCAGACCGTATTCTATCCGAAGAAAGAGACCATCAGTGTTTTCAAGACTAATGAGGAAGGCTATCTGGTAACACCGGAAGAACTGAAATGTTCTACCTATCGGATTGAAGAAGTGAAAGCACCAGAAGGATTTGTAAGACAGGGGTATGAAATGTCCTTATATGAAGGGGAAACTGTGATTTCTCCATTGGAAGTGACTGGAAAAGGAACTTACAAAGAGAATTCCAAAGAAGGAATTGTGATCACCGTTTCCTCGGATACTGCTCATCAAATCGATCCGGATACCGGAGCAGTCATCGTGGAAGTCGAGCAGCCAAATGATGAACAGGTGGGAAGCCTGACATTAACGAAAACTGGAGAACAGCCAGTAGAAGTGAAGGGAGATTCCCTGCTTGCAAAGGCAAAGAGACTGGCAGGAAAGATCAAAGATGCAGTGACCGGAGAGGATACCGATACCGGTGTGTTCCATGACTTTGTATATGAAGAATCCGGCGTGGAAGGGGCAACTTTTGAATTGTATGCCAAGGATACCATTTACTCTCCAGATGGTGCGAAAAATGAACAGGGCAATCCGGTCATCCGCTATGAAAAAGATGATTTAGTAGCAACCCTGGTCACAGATAAAGAAGGAAAAGCAGTAGTGAACAATCTTCCACTGGGTTCTTATTATCTGAAAGAAACGGTGGCAGGCGACCATTTCGTATTGAACCCGGAACAGAAGGAATTTACCCTGACTGCAAAGGATGATACGCAGGCTGTCGTTTATGAAGGCGTTGCCTATAAAAATGAAAGACAGAAGATTTCCATTTCTGTAGAGAAAAAAGATGCAGTCACAGAAGAAAAACTGGAAGGCGTGATTTTCGGATTGTACGCAAAAGAAGATATTCTGTCTCAGCAGGGTGAGGTTCTTGTAGAAAAAGATACGCTTTTGGAGAAGAAAGCAACGGATGAAAACGGTCAACTTACCTTTGATAGCGACCTATATCATGGAAAATATTATGTAAAAGAGGAAGTGAGAAAACCGGGATATCTTCCAAATGAAGAAATCTGGGAGGTGGATGCCTCTTACACAGATCAGAACCTTGCAGAAATCAAGCTGACAAAAGAAGTGGAAAACCAGCCGACTGAGAGCCAATTTACGAAAACCGATGCAACAACCGGGGAAGAACTGGAAGGTGCGAAGCTTCAGATCATCGATAAAGAGGGCAACATCGTAGAAGAGTGGATCAGTACAAAAGAACCGCACATAGTCTATGGACTGCCAGAAGGAACGTATATCCTTCACGAAGAACTGCCGCCTTATGCAGAGGGCTATGTATCTGCAGAAGATATCGAGTTTGAAGTAAAAGAAGATGGCAGTGTGACCAAGGTAGAGATGAAGGATGATTATTCCAAAGTAGAAATTTCCAAGACGGATATTACCACAGGCGAAGAACTGAAAGGTGCCAAGCTGCAGATCTTAAATAAAGAGGGTGAGATTCTGGAAGAGTGGGTAACGGATGGAAAGCCTCATCTGGTAGAGAAGCTCCCGGTAGGAGAAGAATTGATCCTGCGTGAAATCACAGCCCCGGAAGGGTATGAGATTGCAGAAGATGTGAAGTTTACATTGGAAGATACCATGGAGGTTCAGAAGGTGGAAATGAAGGATGCAAGGACACCGGAAACTCCGGGTGTGCCGCAGACTGGAGACAACCGCTGGAAACCAATCCTCCTGTTTGCTCCTCTGGGAGCATCAGCAATCGGACTTATAGCAACTCTGATTTATAAGAAGAAACATGGGAAAATAGAAAAAACAGATGAAGCGAAAAAAGAAGAGTAGTCTGTGGATGTTGCAGGTGATGTTGTGTGTCATCTGCATAATGAGTGTAGCGTTGCTTTGTTATGACTTTGTTATCATCCCCCGGCAGAACCGGGAACTGGTGGAGGACTTAAAATCCCACTTCCCGGAGGAATTTCCTCCGGGTGGGGGTTCTCCAACACAAAAAGAGGAACAGGCTGGAAGAAAACCGGAAGTGTCTGCCGTTGACCTCCGCTCCCTCCAGAGTCAGTATCCGGATGTTCGGGGTTGGCTTACGATCCCAGAGAGTGGCATCGATTATCCGGTACTGCAGAGCAGCCCGGAAGAACCGGAGTATTATCTGCGGAGGGATTACCAGGGAAACTACGACATCAATGGAAGTTTGTTCCTCCAGGCAGACTGTATTCTGGGAGAATCGGGGAATCTGACCATCTACGGTCACAACATGAACAGCGGGGCAATGTTCGGGAATCTGGATCAGTACTCCTCCTATGAGTATTGGAAAGCACATCCCAGGGTGTTCTTTCAGACACCGGAAGGAATGGAGGAGTACCGGATAGCGGCAGTTTTGAAAGCCGATGTGTCCATGTTCGACTTTCAGAGGACATCTTTTCAGAGTCCACAGGAATTGGAGGCTTATGTACAGCAGGCAAAAGAGGTAGCATTGTTTGAAACAGGGGTAGATGGCATAGGTTGTGAGGAAACTCTGACGCTGGTGACCTGCTCTTATGAGTGGAAGCAAGCCCGGAATATTCTTGTGGCAGTAAAAGCGGGGTCTTAAAGGGGAAAAATGTTCAAAGACGGGAACTTTCTTCCGGTCTCTGGGTATCTCCAGTACTCTTCGAAGTCAGTAGTGTCAGGAAGTGTTCAAAAGTACCCCAAAAGTGCAGAATGTGAGACAAGTTGCAGGTAAGAAGCGGCACTACGGAACAAAAAGTGTTCGAAGTTAAGGGATGTGCAACGGATCGTGGCGGCTTGTGTAGTCTTGTAGTGTTGGGAAAGTGTTCGAAGATGGGCGCTTTTCCAGCTCTTTGGTGGCTTTTTGGAACTGAAGTTGCCTGGAAGTGTTTGAAAGCACCCGAAAAGTGCAGAATGTGAGACAAGGTTGCATGAAAAAGACAGTACTATCATAGAAAAAAGTGTTCGAGGATGTAGGATGAACAACGAAATGTGGCGTGATGTAGTGTCAGAAAGTGTTTAAAGACTGGGACTTTTGCAGCTATCTGGATGTATCTGCCATCTATCTGGAATGTGTTTTTTAAGCGAAAATCTGAGAGTATAATGAAAATGTAAAATCGGATATAAAACTTAGAAAATGTGAGAAATAGTGCTTGAATTGTAACGACAAAAGCGTTACAATATAAGAAACAAGGAGGTGTGATCATGGAAAAAACAGCAACATTAAACTTAAGAGTAAACCCAACTGTCAAAGAGCGGGCAGAAAAAGTATTGTCTCAGTTAGGTGTTCCTATGTCAACAGCGATTGATATGTATTTGAATCAAATTTCTCTTACAGGTGGAATTCCATTTTCTGTTTCTTTACCAAAAGCACCAGTATCGATTCATGCAGATGCCATGACAACAGAAGAAATCCATCAGAAATTGGAAAAAGGTTACAATGATATAGCTGCAGGAAGAGTGCAAAATGCAGCAGAAGCGTTCGCAAAATTCAGGGAGAATCATTGATATGAAACACTATACGGTTGAGATTACAAATGAAGCATTGGCTGATATGGAGCAGTTATATAATCACATCGCTTATGTTCTTCAGGCACCAGAAAATGCGATGGATCAATACAACCGGATTGCAGACGCTATTTTAACATTGGATACTATGGCTGAGAGAATCCGTATTATGGAATCAGAGCCGGAACGAAGCAAAGAGATGAGAAGATTGTTGGTAGACAATTATTCGGTCTTTTTTGTAATCCAGGGAGATAAAGTGATTGTAACAGATGTATTATATAGTGCATCAGATATTGAAAGCCGATTAAAAGGTTAGATGATAAAATCAAAAGAAAATATGAAACGTCAGGCAGGATATGTTCCCGTAAAAAGGAAGGTATCCTGCCTTTTTTGCATGAAAGAGAGGAAATTCATATGAGAAAATTTTATACAGCAGAAGCAGTAACAGAAGGACACCCGGACAAATTGTGTGACCAGATTGCAGATGCTATCCTGGATGTATGTCTGAAACAGGATGAACAGTCCAGGGTAGCATGTGAGGTGCTTGCTACGAAAGGAACGATCATTGTGGCAGGGGAAATCACCAGCACCTATGAACCGGATGTGTTTGCAGTCGTGCGAAAGGTACTATCTGATGTGGGTTATTCCAGTGAAGGGATTGCAATGGACACTTTTGTCCATCGACAGAGTCCCGATATTGCAGGGGCAGTCGATACTTCAAAAGAACGAAGGGAAGGAGTGTCTGACAATCAGATAGACTGGTTCCAGGGAGCAGGGGATCAGGGTGTGATGATCGGCTATGCCTGTGATGAAACGAAGCAGCTCATGCCTATGCCTGTGGTGCTGGCCAATCGGATTGTCAGGGAATTATCTGCCTGTAGACAAAGCTCTTATATTCAGGGAATCTTACCAGATGGGAAAGCCCAGGTGACGGTAGAGTATGAAAACGGAAAGCCTGTTCGACTGGACAGTGTGGTAGTGTCCTGTCAGCATACGGAGGACAAGAATCTGAAGAAACTGGAAGCAGAGATCCGAAAAAAGGTGCTTCTTCCGGCACTTCGTCTCCTTCCGCCAGATGAAGATACAAAAATTTTTATCAATCCATCAGGTCGTTTTGTCTGCGGAGGCATGGATGCGGATACAGGACTGACCGGAAGGAAGCTAATGGTAGATAGTTATGGCAGCATGGTTCCCCATGGAGGTGGAGCATTTTCCGGGAAGGATTGTTCAAAAGTAGATCGTTCGGCAACTTATATGGCCAGATATATCGCTAAGAACATTGTGGCTGCCGGGCTTGCCAGCAAGTGTCAGGTGTCTTTGGCTTATGCAATCGGAGTAGCACAGCCGGTCATGGTGCAGGTGGATACGTTTGGTACGGGGAAGGTGTGTGCCGATGACTGTCTGGAGCTGGCAATCCCGCTGGTGTTTGGGATGACTCCGAAGCAGATTGTGGATAGCCTGCGCCTTACCCGTCCGATTTTCCGACAGACAGCAGCTTTCGGGCATTTCGGAAGAAAAGAGTTTCCGTGGGAGCGCACCGATAAGGTCGAGGCTCTTCGCAATGCGGTAATCTGATGGCTTGGGTTACCGAAGAAGAATATCAGGCAGCCAAGCAGGTGAGAGCTTATGAATATCTGCAGACATACCAGCCGGGGAGATTGAAGAAAACAAGGACAAGAAACGAATGGCAGCTTCAGGACCATGACAGTTTTAAGATCAACGAGATCACAAGTAAATGGCATTGGAAATCCAGGGATATCGGTGGAATGTCTGCCCTTCGGTTTTTGATGCAGGTAGATGGCATGGGATATACGGAAGCCGTAAAAATCCTGTGTGAGCAGACGCCTGTGTATGTTCCCAGAGCAGAACCAGCGCCCAGGAAGAAGCTCTTTTCCCTGCCCCTGCCCAATGACAGCTTTTACCGGGTGCGGAGATATTTGAACCAAAGGGGAATTCGGGATGATGTTCTGGATTACTGTGTGCAGCTGGGAATCCTGTATGAGAGTGCCCCGTACCATAACGCTGTTTTTGTTGGACTGGATGAGCAAGGGCAGGCAAAGTATGCGTTTCTGCGTGGGATTTATGACAGCCGGGGAAAGAATTTTAAAATGGAACAGGAAGGAAGCGACAAACAGTATAGCTTTTGTGTTCCGCCTTTGAGGAAAAGCAGTCGGGTGGCAGTATATGAAGCCTGTATTGACGCCCTTGCCCATATGACGCTGGAAGATGGACGAACCGATAAGTACCGTCTGTCTCTAGGGGGCATTGCAGCACCAAAAGAAGGAGCGGAACGAGCAACGAAGAAGATGAAACGTCCAGATGCATTGGAACATTTCCTAAAAGAGCATCCGGAGGTGACAGAAATTGAGATCTGCACCGATAACGATTTTGCCGGGCGATGGGCGTGTGCGCAGTTAAAAGAGCAGTATGGAGAAAAATATACCGTAGTTTGTAACTTACCACAGATGGAAGGTGCAGACTATGGAGACCTGGCAAAACAGGCAGGGGAAAAACAGAAGAAACAGCAAAAGGAACGAGGGAGGTGAGGCAAATGGAAGATACGATCAAAATAGAATTATTGACACCGCTGACAGGAACCTTTCTTCCAAATGAGATGGAACAAGATTGGGAAGAAGAGGATTACAATGACTTTGAAGAAGAGCAGGTATTTTTTGAAGGAGATGATTTAACGGAGTATGCTTCTGTGATTCAGGAAAAGATTGCAGAATACAACCGTGTCGGACATGACGATGATAGGACCGATAATCTGATGGATTATTTTGACGGAAGTGCTGCCATTAAAGAAAAAGTAGTGTCTGCAGTTCCATCGGTGAAAGAATCGGATGGTGTGTTATATGGCTGTACAACTTTAGAATTGAAAGAGTATCTGGAGGCGGAAGAATTATCGGAACTGTGTGAATATCTCACCGGACAATATAGTGATGGATGGGGAGAAGGCTTTGAACAGCAGGAGATTCCGGTAGAGGGTGGTGAACTGTGTATACACTTTTGGCGCCCCATAGATTTTGAATTTCAACAGGCAAAATCAGAAGTCTCAAAAGAAAAGTCGGAGAAACAAGAAAATCCGGTAAATGTTCCGAAACGCCTGAAAATGCAGCTTTTGGGAATGGATGGAAATGTGTTTGCGATTATGGCCAGGGCAAGTAAACTGCTTCAGGAAAATGGGCAGGGACAAGAGGCAAAAGAAATGATTGCACGTGTCCAGAAATCAGAGAACTATTATCAGGCACTTCATATCATCAGTGAATATGTGGAAACAGAACTGAGTGCATCTTCTCAGAATGATACCAAGCCCCCAAAGAAACGTGGGAAGGAAGAATGCCGATGAAGTTATCTTTTGTCACATCAAAGGAGATGTGGGAAGAAAAAATAGCAGAAACAGATTGAAAAGAGAATAAACAGCCAGAACACTGACAAGGGAGGTCTTATGGAAAAAAGATTGCAATTATGGAGTCCTGTGTGGGGATGGCTTGCCACAAAAGAAGGGGAATCTGTAGATTTGAAGGGACAGGATCTTGTTCTTTATGAAACTGCCATCCAAGAGGCACTGGAGCAGGAAAAATTGTATTACAGAAAAAAGTCGGCACCATTCAATCTGATGGATTACTATGATGCGGATGATTCTGTAAAGGAGAAAGTGCAGAACCTCGATATCCAGGTGAAAAAAGAACAAGATGGTTTGTATGTTTGTGCCAGCCTTGCATTAATAGAGCCTCTTACACAGCAGGAACTGGAAGCGATCCAGAACTTTCTCAGCAGGCAGTACGAAGGGGGAATTTTTGATACCTCACGTATTCGTACCTATTCCGTAGAGGAAGGAGAAGTCGTTTTTGATTTTTCAGTAGATACAAAAGAAAAGTTCTCTCAAAAAGAAGTCCAATGCGAAACGCAGAAGAAATATGAAATCACTTCCATAGCCCATCCACAATTTCCATGGCTGCATAGAATCCGAGCATTGGTAGACGTAAATGAAGCGGTTCCCAAAGGAACCTTGGGTGGCTTTGTAGAATATGAGCAAAATCTTTCCCAGGAAGGATCATGCTGGATTTATGACCAGGCTATCTGCTGTGAACGTGCGGTAGTGGAAAGGAGTGCAGGACTGTTCCAAGAAGCGATTGCCAAGGGTGATGCCCTTCTTACGGGAACTGCAGTGATGTATCAAACGAGTATTGCAGAGGAATCCTGCCGTATTCTAGCTGGAGAGGTTTGGAATATGGCACACATTCGAGGATTTGCCAAGATTACTGCGGCAAAGGAAACAGGAGATGCACCTTTGATTCTCGGAAATAGCTTGGTTTTTGGAAATGTATGCGGGAAAGTATTGGTGAGAGGAAATGTTCTGCCAAGCCGGAGTGTGGAGAATCAGACACAGGAGCTGTTAGTTTTCAGGGGAGGTGATTCAATTCATAAAGTGAATGAAAGCAAGAAAAAAACAAAAAGTAAAAAACAGCCGGAGCGCTGATAAGAAAGGATGATGCCTATGGAAAATACCCTGCAGTTAGGGAACTTATTGAAAGAAGGAACATACCCGGAGGAATATACCGGAGGGAAAAACTGGACAATTTTACATGGAGATACGCTGAAACTTGTGAAAGCATTTCAGCCGGGGATCTTTGATGCAGTGATTACCGATCCGCCTTATGCGTCTGGGGGAACAAAACAGAATGAGCGAAACCGCACGACTAATCAGAAATACAGCAGTATGAAGGCAGAGAATGCACTGCCGGATTTTGATGGGGATAACAAGGATCAGCGTTCCTGGACCCATTGGATGGCAGAGTGGCTCTACGATGCGCGGAAAGCCTGTAAAGTTGGTGCGCCAATCTGCCTGTTTATTGACTGGAGACAATATCCCTCTATTACCGATGCACTCCAGTGGGCAGGCTGGATCTGGAGAGGAACTGCGGTTTGGGATAAGGGAAACTCTCGTCCGCAGAAAGGACGTTTTCGCCAGCAGGCTGAGTATATTGTGTGGGGCAGTAATGGCCCGATGCCAATCAACCGCCCGGTTTCCTGTCTTCCCGGTGTGTTCCGTTATGGAAATCCCCAGAACCGTATTCATGTGACAGAGAAACCGTTGCAGCTGATGAAAGATGTCATTCAGATTTGTGAGCCGGGTGGTAGAATCTTAGATCCCTTTGCCGGAGCAGGAACAACCATCCTTGCGGCGGTGGAAGAAGGCTATGAGACAGTAGGCATTGAAGTGACCGATGCTTATTATAAGCTGGGCAGTGACCGTGTAAAGTTTGCATTGGAAGCAAAGGAAAAAGAAGAGAGCGAGAAATAGCAAGGGCATCCACATGGATGTCCAACTCTGTTTCAGAAGAAGAAAAGTGCATCCACCTGGATGCAGGAAAGGGGTGAGGCGATGGAACAGGCGATGGCCTATGTGTGTTGTCCGGCAGAAGAAAGCAGAGTGAAGGTGCAGCGATATTGCCGGAAGATTTATGAGTTGGGATATGTTCCCATTTGTCCGAGGTTTGGATTTCTTCCTTTTCTGGATGAAGGGGAAGCTGAGGATTTGCAGGCATACAACCGGATGTCCCACTTGATCTTAAAGCGGTGTCGGATGGTGGTGGTCTGTGGAAAAGAAGTCACCGGAACGATGAACACAGATATTAGTACCGCAGACCGATTGCATATCATTTGTACCACATTAGATGGATTGATCAAGATCAAAGAAAAGGAAGCATAATCGATTCTGCATGGGGGAGTCGATGGAAATCGGTGGAACTGGTTTTGCAAGCATAGCGTTTGGATATCCAAACGCACTTTGGGGAGAACCCCCAATCCCCCGGCAGTCGAGAAAGGAGAAAAGAAACATGTTTTTTGCAGGAATGGCTCTTGGAGCAATGGCAGGTGCAGCCTTTGGCATTGGAGTGATGTGCTGTGTGGTTGCCGGAAAGAGAGAAGATCAGCAGATGGAGCAGATGCGGATACGCAGAAAGAAACAGGGAGAACTGAAAACAATCCATTTCCGAGATATGGAAGGGTTGGAGCGGTTCTCCCTTTTGGATGGGGAAAGTCTTTGCATGATAGCAGAGGACGGAACGAAAGAGATTGGGATCTGCCGCTTTGTGGACGAAAGGCAGGTAGATGTGAATGGGCAGGTCTGGGAAATCGGGGAATTCCTTTGGCAGATGGAACGCAGAGGGATTCAGGTGTATCCCTTAGAGACAGCAGAAAAGAAGAAAAGGTAGGTGGTTGAATGAGAAAACGAAACCATGTAGTTCCTGTCCGTCTGAATGCGAAAGAACTTCGGCATCTGGACGGGCAGGTAGCAAAGAGTGGGTTAAACAGGGAGGAATTCTTACGTTCCCTGATTTTAGGCGCACAGCTGCAGACAAAGCCCTGTGAGCATCATGCAGAGCTTCTTCGAAAGATTGCGGGGCTTTGCAATAATGCCAACCAGCTTGCCCATGTCGCCAATGGCACAGGAATGGCAGGGGAAGCCAGCATACAGGAAATGCTCCGGATTTCCAAAGAGACCTGGCGTCTGGTGAAAGAGGAATGGTAGATGGCATATACCAGCGTCCTCCCCGTCCACCGCCTGGACCGTTCCATTGATTATGTGAAAGACCGGGCAAAGACCACCAAGAGTGCCGGCTCCTTGGAAGAAGCCATTGATTATGCGTTGAACCGGGAAAAGACGGAACAGACCATTTTTGAAGATGCCATGGGGTGTACCTGTGAAAATGCTTACGTGGACATGGTAAAGACCAAAGAGCGTTTCCATAAGAAAGACGGGGTGCAGGGATATCATCTGGTACAGAGTTTTGCAGAAGGGGAGGTATCCCCGGAACTGGCACATCTTATTGGACAGGAACTGGCAGAGCAGTTATTGAAAGGACAGTATGAGGTGGTGATCACGACCCATCTGAATACCAGTCATTACCATAACCATCTGGTATGGAATTCAGTGAGCATGGTGGACGGAAAGAAATACCACAGCAATGCCAGAAGTTATTTTACCGAGGTACGTCAGATTTCCGACCAATTATGCAGAAAATATGGTCTCTCGGTGATCCAGACGAATCAGGGAAAAGCCATGCATTATGCCCAGTGGAAAGCAGAAGCGGAAGGGAAGCCTACTTGGAGGACAGCCATCCGCCTGGATATCCGGGAGGCCATTGGTGTGAGTTTTTCCTGGAGTCAGTTTGTCAAAGAAATGGAGAAGCGGGGTTATACGTGGAAGCTGAACCGGAAGTATCCCTCCTTAAAGACACCGGGAATGGAGCGGTATATCCGCCTGCGTTCCTTGGGAAAAGGATATGGAGAAGCAGAAATCCGGGAGAAGATTCTGCGCCCAAAGATCCGGCAGGTGTATGGAAACACGCAGATGCAATCTCCGAGACGGAAACTCACCGGACTTCAGAGACTGTATTATTCTTATTTATATCAGATGGGGGTATTTCCAAAGAAGCCCAAGCGGATTCCCTATGCAGTACGTTCCGATATCCGGAGGCTGGACCAAAGGATCTGCCAAATGGAATTTCTACAAAAGGAAGGGATCACAACCAGGGAAGAACTGGCAGCATACCGGAAGCCCTTGGAAGAACAGGTACTTTCTTTGATGAAAGAGCGCAGGGAATTATACCGGAAAGCACCAGGCGGTATGCGCATTCAGGCAATCAATGGGGAATTAAAAGAACTTCGAAAGAAGATCCGCTTAAGTCAGAAGATTGAAAAACAGTCCTTGGAAATGGAAGAGCGGTTAAGGCAGGCAAAGGCACAGGAACAGGAAGTGTCAGGGAAACAGCGAAGAGAGGCAGAACGGAATCGGTAAGGAGGTGAGAGCGTATGAATTATGGCGGTGATGCGGCGGATCAGATTGTCCGGTATTCCATGGAAGGCATGGAACATACCTTACGAATCAGTGGGAGCATTGCAAAAAATCTGGCGGTGCTGATCGTAGCGGTGATGAAGGACCAGAAAAAGACCCGGGGAAAGACCAACCTGCTTCGGATGTTAAAGGAACAGCGGGCAATGAAGTTTTTCACCATTCCTCATGACAGGCTGCGGGAGTTTGCCGGGGAAGCCAAATCCAGGGGGCTGTTGTATGTGGTCATCCGGGATAAAAAGAATCCCAAGTCTGCAGAGATCATGGTGTTTGCCGATGATGCAGCGAAGGTGAACCGGGTGCTGGATAAGATGAATCTGGACTTTGTCAAATCCGAAGCCGGAGAAGCGGTGGTGGAGCAAGCACCGGTGCGGGAAGCAGAGCGTGTGATCGATGCAGAGTTTACCGAGAAAACCGAAGGAAAGGAGGAGCTTCCGGTAAAGACCGAAAAGGTGGTACTGCCGGAAGGAACCATTGAATTTGAATTAGACGAAGAAGAGCATCTGTTTGATGTGGGGGAAGTTACTCCTACAGGGGAAAATTTTACTCAGGCGGAGAAGGCAGGGAATCTGTCCGGACCTTCCTCGCACAACAGCGCTTCTTTTTCCGGGCAGGAAACTAGCTGGAAAGGGCGCAAGCCTTCTGTCCGGCAGGAACTAAAGAAGATTGAAACCGAGCAGAGACAGCGCAGGCAGGCACAGAAGAGCCGGAGAAAACCGAGAAACCAGCAGCGAAAAAAGACAAAAGTGAAAGGCAGGTAAGGCGATATGGATTTAAAGAATATGATCCCAGGTGGAGCGGGGGAAGAACAGGCTCCAGAACAGCGGCTGTCAAAAGAAGAGTATGCAGCCATGAAAAAACAGCAGAGGGAAGAAGTGTGGGCAGAGGTTGATGTCCAGGCGCAGGCAGTGTTCCAAAATGGGGAGTCCTTAAAAGGATTTCTGGATTTTATGGCACAGTGCAACACCCAGAAAACACCCAACCTTTTGTTGATCTACGGACAGAATCCGCAGGCAACGGTGGTAAAATCCTATGATTACTGGAAAAAAGAACACCGTTCTCCAAAAGCCGGGGTGCATGGTTACACCTATATGGTCAGCACCGAATATGAAAAAGACGGCGAGCGGAGGACAGGCTATACCATCAGTAAGGGCTTTGACATCAGCCAGATGAGTGGGAAACCGCTGGAGGAACGTCCACAGCGTTCCATGGAAGAGTTGATCCATGCAGTGTTAAAAGATCAGCCAGTGCAGATGCAGATCGCAGACAATCTGCCGGAGGGCATCCAGGCACAGTATATCCCAAAACAGCGCACGGTTTATGTGCAAAACGGAATGGAGGAGAATACAACATTCCATGCAGTGAACCGGGAACTGGCGTGTGCAGCATTAGACCAGCATGATGGAAATTATGTGAGAAAGAAAGTGAATGCACAGGCATACTGCGCCGCCTATGTGATCGGCAAGCGGTATGGAGCAGACGTGTCCGGTTTTCAATTTGGGAAAATCGCAGAGATGCAGGCAAACGGGCAGAAAGATCCCCAGGAACTGCGTGGCTTTTTAAATGATGTGCGTCAGGCAGCCTATACCATCCGCAACCATATGGAACGGAACTTCGGGGAACAGGAGCAGACCTTTTCAAAGGATGATTTTTCCTTTGAGGAACCGCCAAAGCAGACACCGAAGAAGGAGAAAAAAGAGAAACAGCCGGAGCGGTAAGTTCTTGAAAAAGTTCCGCTGTTGGGATAGCTATTGTAAGGTTCTTGTGGTATGTTGGGTGTAACAAAGGAGGTGCCCAAGATGGCAGATTACTATTTGAAAACAGACAATATCATGAAAAATATGTTTACGGTGGCATTAAAAGACGAACTGGCAGCCCAAAGTCAGATGGGAAAGGTTCGTCCGGCTACAGAAGCCATGCTGCAGAAAGTCCGGGACTATGAACTTTCTGAGAAAAGGCTTCCCATCACCACAGAGGAACAGCGGGAACTTCGCAATGCCCTCAACCGGCTGCGGGACAAGTATCTGGCCATGGGCAGGTACAGTGATGGCATTGACAGCGTGATCTTAAAGGTCATGAAACCAAACACCAGCAGGCACTTCTTCTGGTAGCAGAAGGGAGGGATGTCTATGAGGATATATGATCAAAAACAAGTGAAACAATTACGAATGCGGTATCCCAAAGGAACAAGGCTCTGCCTGGATTTTATGGATGAGCCGGGGATGTCGCCGGGATTACAAGGAACAGTGGAGTTTATTGACGATGCCGGACAGATACACATGCACTGGGAGAACGGGAGAAGCCTTGCCTTGATCCCCGGAGAGGATTCTTTTCATAGGATAGACGGACCAGCAAACGAAGTGCCGAAGCGTGAAAAAGCGAAGAAGGAGCGAAGCCCGCAGAGGTAGCATGGAAACGTGCGGATCTTTGGGTATGGCTGCTGTTTCTGCCAGTTGTCTGGTGGGCGGGAGCTATCACTGCCTGTGCCATAAAACCAGATACCAATCTGTTACAGATCTTACAAGTGCTGACCGAAAAACTGGATCAGCCCTTTTCTATTTCTTATACACCGTACACACTGCGGTGTGTGTTCACATTCACAATCGCCTATGCGTTAGGCATCGGTATTTATTACTCCCAAAAGAGAAATTATCGAAGAGGGGTGGAGCATGGCTCTGCCAAATGGGGCGATGCAGCTTCCATCTGCAAGCGTTACCGGGACAAGCGGTACACCCAGAATCTCATTTTAACCCAAAACTTCCGCATGGGATTGGACTGCTATAAGCATAAACGAAATTTGAATGTCCTTGTGGTGGGCGGTTCCGGTGCAGGAAAAAGCC
The DNA here is from genome assembly GCF_015557635.1 of Fusicatenibacter saccharivorans. Lineage (GTDB taxonomy): Bacteria > Bacillota > Clostridia > Lachnospirales > Lachnospiraceae > Fusicatenibacter > Fusicatenibacter saccharivorans. The sequence continues at coordinate 40,908 of NZ_JADNOP010000019.1, read as the reverse complement.
GGGCATATGCTGTAGTCAATATCATGCAGTGTAACTGTTCCATGGTGATCACCGATCCCAAAGGAGAGCTTCTGCGGAAAACCGGAGGCCTACTGGAGCGGGAAGGATATGAAGTGCGGGTGTTTGATCTCATCAATCCGGAAACGTCCTTTTGTTATAATCCCTTTGCTTATGTGCGGGATGACAAGGATGTGCTAAAACTCATCAACAACCTGATCCGCAATACCACCCCGAAGGGAGCGCAGAGTTCGGATCCGTTTTGGGAGAAAAGTGAGACTGCCTTGCTGCAGGCGCTTATGCTGTATCTGTTACATGAAGCGCCGCCGGAAGAACAGAACTTCTCCATGATTATGGAAATGTTAGGCTCTGCCCAGGTGAAAGAGGACGATGAGGAATACCAGTCACCCTTGGATATTTTGTTTGAACGACTGGAGATGCGCAATCCGGAAAGTATTGCAGTCAAGCAGTATGCCATTTACAAACAGGCGGCTGGAAAAACTGCTAAGTCCATCCTGATTTCCGTAGGTGTCCGTCTGGCAGCGTTCAACTTAAAACAGATCGCCAATTTAACCTGCACCGATGAACTGGATCTTTACAGCATCGGGGAGAAAAAGGTGGCGCTGTTTTGCTGTATCCCGGATGCAGATACCAGTCTCAACTATCTGGTGGGTATGATCTACAGTAACCTGTTCCAGACCCTTTACTATGTGGCAGACCGGAAATACCATGGGAAACTGCCCATTCCGGTACACTGCATCATGGATGAGTGGCCCAACGTGGCATTGCCCGATGACTTTGATAAGTTGCTGGCAACCATGCGGTCGCGCGCAATTTCCTGCAGTATCATCATCCAGAACATTGCCCAGATGAAAGCCTTGTTTAAGGACAGCTGGGAAAGTCTGATAGGAAATTGCGATGAATTTTTATACTTGGGCGGCAATGAAAAAGAGGGGCATAAATATGTCTCAGAACTACTGGGAAAAGAAACACTGGATACCAATACCTATGGGCAGACCAAAGGAAGAAGCGGAAGTTATTCTGTGAATTTCCAACAGTCTGGAAGGGAACTTCTCACCCCGGATGAAGTGCGGCTTTTGGATAACCGGAAAGCGGTGCTGCTGGTGCGTGGGGAGCGTCCTATTTTGGATGAGAAATACGATCTGCACAAGCATGTGAATGTGAAATATACGGAGGATGGCGGTGCGCCTCCCTATGATTATGCGAAAGCACCGCTGTCTCATGAAGATGTAACCATTGATACCAGGAGACTGGATGATTATGAACTGCTCTCAGCTGAGGAAATCCTCGGAGGGGAGCAGTCTTTTTGATTGGAGGAATGCCATTGAAGAAAACAAATGAAATGCCAAAGAATCAAACAGGAAACCATACCACAGTACCGAAAGTTATGGGAAAAGGACCTAAATATCCCTTTGCCTTTTATGTGGCTCTGGTGTTGTCCATGACCGTAGGGGCAGCTCCGGTGCTTGCCGCCGGAGATCCGTTGGCGGTCATCAATAACCTGTCCACCTTTATCTTTTCCCTGATCCGGGCCATTGGTCTGATCTTATTGGGATTTGGTGTGGTGCAGGTGGGATTGAGCTTAAAAAGTCACGATCCCAGCCAGAGAGCCAATGGATTTTTGACTCTGGCAGGAGGCGTCATCATCACCTTTGCAAAAGAGATCCTGGACCTGATCGTTGGGTAGCAGGAAGAAATGGAAAGGGGTAGGGAGAGACTCTTCCTGCCCCGGCAAAGGAGGTGAAGCTGTTTGAGTGATAACTGGATCGTGCAGAACCTAAACTCTGCACTGAACACCTGGAATGAGAAACTGTCAGAAATCTGGACACTGCTTACCCAAAGCCCGGAATCTTTTAAGGGCGGGGATATTTGGAGCGTCATCACCGGGATTAACGGAGCGCTGACAGCCATTGGATATGGGTTGTTGGTCTTGTTTTTTGCTGCCGGGATTGTCAAGACCTGTGGCAGTTTTACGGACATGAAGAAGCCGGAGCATGCCCTGAAAGCCTTTATCCGCTTTGCCCTGGCGCAAGGCGCCATCATGTATGGCATGGAACTGATGACAGCGCTGTTTTCCATTGTTCAGGGGATTGTGTCTACCATCATGGCACAGTCAGGCATGACCAATGGTGGCGTGACAGAACTTCCAGCAGAGATCGTGGAGAAGATTGAAGCGGTGGGCATGCTGGAATCCATTCCTCTGTGGATTGTGACCTTGCTGGGAAGCCTTTTGATTACAGTGCTGTCCTTCATTATGATCCTTACGGTATATGGAAGGATGTTTAAGCTGTATATGTACACTGCCATTGCACCCATTCCCATTTCCACCTTTGCGGGTGAACCCTCCCAGTCGGTGGGAAAAAACTTTATCAAGTCTTATGCGGGAGTGTGTCTGGAAGGGGCGATCATTGCACTAGCTTGTATCATCTTTTCTGTCTATGCAGCCAGTCCGCCAGCAGTAGGGGATACCTCTTTGAGTGCGGTGACCATTGTGTGGAATTATGTAGGGGAACTGGTGTTTAATCTGCTGGTACTGGTGGGTGCGGTAAAAGCATCTGACCGGATTGTGAAAGAAATGATGGGATTATAGGAATAGAAAAATAAAAGAAAGAGAGCGAGAAAAATGGAAGTAAAAATGAATAAAGAAATCCGCAACTATCAGGAGTCTATGTTTATGGGACTGAACCTGCGACAGTGCATCTTTTCCCTGTTTGCCATTCTTGTGGCGGTAGGGATTTATTTTGGTCTGGGAGACTATGTAGGGCAGGAAATGACCGGGTGGCTGTGTATCTTAGGCGCTGCTCCGTTCGCAGCCTGTGGGTTCTTCCAGTACCATGGCATGAATGCGGAGCAGTTTGCCTGGGCGTATATCAAGTCCGAATTTTTATACCCCAAGCGATTGCTGTTTCAAAGCGAGGATCTGTACCATGCCTGTATGGAAGAGACGCTGGCCTTGGGAGAAAAGTCCAAAGGGGATGGCACAGCCCTTATGAAAAAAAGAGAACAGCGGGCAAGGAAAAAACAGATGAAGCAGAAAAAGAAGTCAGGAAGGAGTGGTGCGTTTGATTAAAACCTTACAGCAGGCATTAAAAATGGACCGGGAGAAGTTCAAAGTCCCAAGGTCTGTCCAGCAGGCGATTCCCATCCAGCGGATCTGGCCGGATGGAGTGTTCCAGTCCGGGACGAAATTTTCCAAATCCTTTCGGTTTTCGGATATCAACTATGCCATTGCAAGTAAAGAAGATAAAACGGAAATGTTCTTAGATTACAGTGAACTATTAAATGCGTTGGATTCCGGTGCATCTGCCAAGATTACCCTAAATAATAGAAGAATCAATAAGGAAGAGTTTGAAGCCTCCCTGCTGTTGCCGATGAAAGAGGACGGGTTGGATACATACCGGAAGGAATACAACGAAATGCTGTTATCCAAGGTCAGCGGCACCAACAACAGTATTTATCAGGAGCGGTATCTGACGGTCAGTGTCCATAAGAAGAACATTGATGAGGCAAGGACCTATTTTGCCCGTGTGGGAACGGATATCATCACCCATCTGAGCAAGCTGTCCTCCATTGGAGAAGAGCTGGATGCGGAACAGCGCCTGCAGATCTTCCGGGATTTTTTCAGGGCAGACCAGCCTCAGTGCTTCCCATTTGATATGAAGGCGTTTGCCAAACGGGGGAGCAGTTTTAAGGACTGGATCTGTCCCCAGTCCATGGAATTTTCCAAAGACTGTTTCAAGATCAACGAGCGATATGGACGGGTGCTGTATATGCAGGATTATGCCAGTTATGTCAAGGATGACATGATTTCGGAGTTATGTGATTTGAGCCGGGATCTGATGCTGTCCATTGACATTCTCCCGGTGCCAACAGACGAAGCAGTGCGTGAGATCCAGAACCGTCTGCTCGGTGTGGAGACGAACGTGACCAACTGGCAGAGACGCCAGAATGCCAACAATAACTTTTCCGCCATTGTACCCTATGATATGGAACTACAGAGGAAAGAGACCAAAGAAATGCTGGATGATTTGACGACCAGGGATCAGCGGATGATGTTCGGCATCCTTACCATGGTGCATATGGCAGACAGCAAGAAACAGTTGGATTCGGATACGGAGAGCATTTTATCCGTGGCAAGAAAACATTTGTGCCAGATGGCAACTTTGAAGTGGCAGCAAGTGGATGGACTCAATACGGTACTGCCTTATGGCATCCGAAAGATCAATGCCCTGCGTACCCTGACCACAGAGTCCACCGCAGTGCTGATTCCATTCCATACCCAGGAGATCATGCAGCCGGGTGGTATTTATTATGGGCAGAATGCGGTGAGCAAAAATATGCTGGTGGCAGACCGAAGGAAACTATTGAATGGAAACTCTTTCCGTCTTGGTGTCAGCGGTTCGGGAAAGAGTTTCTCGGCAAAAGAAGAGATTGTGGATCTGGCCTTGTCTACGGAAGATGACATTCTTATCTTAGATCCGGAGTCAGAATTCGGTTCGCTGGTGGAAGCGCTGAATGGAGAAGTGATCTCCATTTCTGCAACGTCCCATACTCATCTGAATGCACTGGATATGGATTCTGCCTATGGAAACGACAAGAATCCGCTCATTGAGAAGTCAGAGTTTATTTTGTCCCTGTTTGAACAGTTAGTGGGGGCTGGCAATCTGTCGGCAAAGGAAAAATCCATCCTGGACCGCTGTACCGCAGATGTGTACCGGGACTATATCCGAAGCGGTTATAAAAGCGAAGTGCCGACCTTGAAAGACTTGTACCGCCAGCTCATGCTCCAGCCGGAAGAAGAGGCCAGAGGGCTTGCCTTGTCTTCGGAACTGTTTATCAATGGAAGTCTCAATACCTTTGCACAGAAAACCAATGTGGATACGAAGAACCGTATCATTGCCTATGATATCCGGGAACTGGGAGAGCAGCTCATGCCTCTTGGTATGCTGGTTACCTTGGACAGTATTTTCAACCGGGTAATCCAGAACTGGAAGAAAGGAAAAACTACCTGGATCTTTGCCGATGAGTTTTATCTCTTGTTCCGGTATCAGTACAGTGCTGACTTTTTCTACCGCCTCTACAAGAGGATTCGTAAATACCAGGGATTTGTGACAGGTTTAACGCAGAACGTGGAGGAACTTTTGAAATCGGATACTGCAAGACTGATGCTGGCAAACAGTGAATTTTTGATCCTTTTAAACCAGGCGACCACAGACCGGGATGAACTGGCTTCCCTTTTGAATATTTCCGAGAACCAGTTATCCTATATCACAAATGTAGGCGCAGGAAAGGGACTGATCCGGTGTTCCGGAAATCTGGTGCCATTTGAGAACAGCTTTCCGAAGAATACGAAGCTGTACCGCTTGATGACAACGAAACCGGGAGAGTGTTAGTCGAAAAGATATTTTTTAGGGTGCTGTTGGAATTTCTTTGGCAGCATCCTTTTGGGAAGGAGGGAATGTAAATGGAAGAAGGACAAACAGTGGAAATCCAGGAAACGAGAGAACCGCTTCGGGAGCAGGGCAGTATCCGGGTATTGCTGGAGCTGTTGGAACAACAGGGCATGAATCAGGAAAAAGGGGATGTGCTCCGTATGGCAGACTATATTGATTCCATGGAAATGCAACTGGGAGCCGTCTTAAAAGAATTGGGAGAGGTGAAGAAGCAACTGGGTGTGATGCAGGAAAGTAAGGTCAAACTCTTTGCGGTGAATACAATCCAGAAAGCAGAACATCAGGTGAAAACACTTCGTTTTCAGGTGGGAGAATGGAAACGAAAGTTTGTGGAACGGGCAGAACAGGCAGTAGTTGATTTTAAAGAAAAGGGGAAAGATGCCCTTGCCTGTGCGGTAAAGGGAATGCACCTTACCCAAGGCTTGCAAAAAATCCAATCGTCTCTGCATACGGTGATGCTGTCGATGGATCAGAAGATTGACCGTCTGGGGAGCATGGCGGAAGAACTGCAAGTTGCCAAAGGGCATCTGAAAAACGCATTTTTGGAAATGAACGGAAAAGATACCGCAAAAATCACAGAGCGAAATCCGGAACAGGGAATGATCTTTCAAACTCAGAAGGTGTTATTCCAATCCATGCGGAGCATCCATCGGCTGGAACAGAAAACAGAACGATTGCAACAGCAGATTGGAAAACTGGAAGAAAGACAAAGGAAACCGACATCTTTGAAAGATACCCTGCAGGAACTGAGACAGGAATCACATCCTCTGAAGCCTGGCAAAGAAGAAAAAAAGAAGGCGGCAGTTCGATAAAGAGAAAATTTTCAGAGAGAGGTGAGAACTATGAAAGAAGAAACAACGATTACCTTTTTTGCATCTGAATGCGGGGAGTTTCATGGAATGGGAGAGTGTATTGAATGTACATCTTTAAAAGAAGCATTCCGGCATTACCAGAGATTTTGCAAACGTTTCCCTCACATGGTTCCGTCTTTGGAGTTTTCCCTCCACCATGCAGACGATCCGCTGTATAACGAGGGAGAATATCCATTGGCGACCGGGGAGAAGGGAAAAGAGTTATTGTCCTATGTTCCCTATTATGCCAATCATCCGCTGGTGCAGGAAGCGGTAAAGGAACTGGAACAGCTGGAGAGCCAGCAGAAGAAATCAAAAAAGCGAGGAAGGGAACGTTAGAAAGTACAAAAGATGGGAGGTGTGTGATTGAAAGAGATCAAAGAAAAAGTGCGGGGGCAAAGTCCGAAGATCCGTAATCCTGCCTCCCGGCTTCCGAAGGAACTGGTGCGTTCTGCGATGCTGGAAGCAAAAGAAAAGTCCAGCATTATGGCAGATAAGATCGGAAGAGAAACGGGGGAGGAATCCCCGGTAGAATATGCCGGAAACCGCATCCAGCGTGTGGAACAGCGCATGGGAAGAGAAAGTGCTTCGGCAGCCTATCGTGGCGGTAAGAAGCTGGCGGTGAAAACCTATGAGAAGATAAAGGCGCAGAAACAAAAGCAGAGAGAAGCCGCGACACCCTCGTTGGGAGAGGAAAATACAAGAGGTAACACATTTACCCAGGCAGGACAGACAATGGCAAAGAAAGGGCGAACAGAAGCCACAAGAAGCATTAAGGTCAAGCCGGAAGCCGAGAAAACAATTAAGGAAGCTGGAAATCGGACGGTAAAAATAGCGCCCCGTGTGGTGAAAGCCTCTCCGGTTTCTTCCCAGAAAGTGAAAACCCAGGCAGTCTTACAGAAAAAGCAAGCACTGAAATCCATGAAAGCAGCCAGGGAAGCAAAACGGGCTGCCATGCACTCGGTTCAGACTGCCAAGCAAAGTGCAAAGGCAACTGGAAGAGGATTGAAAGCCATGGCAGAAGCTGCCGCTCATGCAGTGAAAGCTGCATTTGCGGCTCTGATGGCAGGCGGTGGTGCGGTTCTGGTTGTTCTGATTTTGATTGTAGGGATTATTGGCGGTGCAGCCTTTTTGGGAAATTCCCAGAGCAGTGAGGCGTTAAGTGCGGAAGTGTTGGCGCATACGCCCGCCATTCAAAAGTATGCCAGTGAATTTGGAATCCCGGAATATGTTCCGGCAATCCAAGCCATTATGATGCAGGAAAGCGGAGGCAGGGGAACCGATCCCATGCAGGCTAGTGAGTGTCCTTATAATACCCAGTATCCCAATACTCCCGGTGCGATTCAGGATGCAGACTATTCCATCAAGGTGGGGATACAGTATTATGCAGATTGCGTCCGGGAAGCCGGATGTGAAAGTCCCCAGGATATGGACAAGCTGAAACTCAGTTGGCAGGGATACAATTATGGCAATGGCTATATCTCATGGGCGTTGGAAAAATTTGGCGGTTACAGTGAAGCCAATGCGTTGCAGTTTTCCCAGGAACAGGCAGCCGCCCATGGCTGGTCTGGTTATGGCGATCCAGAGTATGTGCCTCATGTGATGCGGTATTATTCCGGTGGAGGTTGGTTTGCCGGCCTATTTGGAAACGGACAGCTTGTTACCATTGCGAAAAGCCAGCTTGGAAATGAAGGCGGAGAGAAGTTCTGGTCATGGTGGGGATTTACAGAGAGACAAGAATGGTGTGCCTGCTTTGTCAGCTGGTGTGCGGATCAGGCAGGGCTCATTCAAAAGGAAGCAGTACCGAAGTTTTCTGTTTGTACGGATGGTGTAGCTTGGTTTCAGGCAAAGGGGAAATGGCAGAGTGGAGGAAGTGTTCCGACACCAGGGACTATCATCTTTTTTGATTGGGATCATGACGGAGCCAGTGACCATGTAGGAATCGTGGAAAGCTGCGATGGAACTACGGTACATACGATTGAGGGAAACAGCGGAGATGCAGTAAAGCAGAACAACTATACGGTGAATTCTCAGTCCATTTTGGGATATGGACTGGTTGCTTACTAAAAAATGAGAAAAAATCAAAGAACAGATTGCATTGTAGGAGCAAAGGAACAATGCTATAATAGGGAAGCAGGCAGGGCGCACGTCCTGCCTGGTGATAAATACGAAAAGTACAATCATGAGATTGATAAAATAGAGTCATTGGGGAGTGGAATATTTGAAACGGGAAGAAATTTTTGAATATGTAAAAAAACAATATGGAACAATTCCGGAATATCTTTGGAAGAGTTCTCCTAAGAGTGCAATACTCCGGCATAAAAATGGAAAGTGGTATGCAGCTATTCTGCGAGTTGAAAAATCAAAACTGGGTTTGAAGGAGGAAGGAACCGTAGATATCATCAATGTGAAGTGTGAACCGGATATGGTTGGACTTCTGACACAGACCTACGGTTTTCTGCCAGGGTATCACATGAATAAGAAGTATTGGATCACCATGTTGTTAGATGGAAGTGTAAGTGAGGCAAAAATCTTAGATTTTCTGGATATGAGTTATGATTTGATAGATGGGAAAAAGGATTGAGTTTAGAGGTTCTGTAACGAATTTTATATAGGAGGGATTCTATTATGGACAAGAGAGAACAGATGATCCGGTTATGGTTTTCTATGTGGCTGGAAAAGAAAGATTTGGGAATGGATGATATTTTTGCAGAGAACGTGAGTTATACAGAAAGCTGGGGACCATGTTATAGCAATCGTGAAACCGTAAAGCATTGGTTTCAGGAATGGAATATGAGGGGGAGTGTAATCGCTTGGGATATCAAACAGTTTTTTCATAAAGAAAATCAGACCATTGTTGAATGGTATTTTAAAAATGTGATGGATAATGGGGATATTGAAGAATTTGATGGAATTTCATTGATTGAATGGTCAGCAGAGGATCAAATTCAATCCTTGAAGGAATTCGGCTGTAATCTTCATAACTACGATCCGTATCAAAAGAGTGATACGCCCCAATTCAGAGAAGAAAAAATTCATTGGTTTTAAAGTCAGGCAAGAGGTATAAAGTGATTTTAGCAAGTGACGAGAAGGTGTGTGGTGACATGCATCTTCTTTTTGTGTTTCAAAAGATTTTTAAGATTTCAAAAAGAAAATCATAAATTTTTCAATCTGTAACATTTCTAGGACATTTCTGTTGTAAAATAAGAATGAAAATGCTAGCAAAATTGTTGCAAAGGATGAAAAGGAATGAAACAGATTTTAATCGTAGAAGATGATGAACTTTTGAATAAAATGTTAGTTTACAACCTACAGTCAGAATCCTATGGGATTGTTTCGGTGGAAACGGTAAAAGAAGCCATGGAAGTGCTGAAGAGCCAACCGTTTGATCTGGTACTATTGGATATCAATCTTCCAGATGGAGATGGATATGCGATTGCAAAAACAATCCGGAAAAAATATAGCGATACCATTGTAATCTTTTTGACTGCAAATGACAGGGAAAGTGATGAGATCCGGGGGTATGAACTTGGAGCAGTAGATTATATCACAAAACCTTTTTCCATTTATTCCCTGCAGAGAAAAGTGGAAAATGTACTGCGTATGATGGGGCATCATGTGTCCATGCAGGATGTCTTTGATGATGGCAGGTTGTTTTTAAATTTTGCAGAGCAGACAGCTATGCTGGGTGGGAAGCCATTGACCTTATCTACTTTGGAGTTTCGGATGCTGAACCTGTTCTGTCAGAACCGCAATCGTGTATTAACGAGAAAACAGTTGTTGGAAAAAATATGGGACTGTACAGAAAATTATGTGGACGAGCATACGTTAACGACAACGTTAAGCCGCATCCGGGGAAAGATTGAGACAGATGGAACGGTATATATCAAAACCGTATATGGCATGGGATATAAATGGACCGGAGGTGAAACAGCATGATAGGAAAGAAAACCTCTGTAAAAAAGATGTTTTTTTGGCTGACTGCCGGCATGGTACTCTCAATGACAGCAATCATATTGGTCTCCTTTTTTCTGACCAAAAATATCGCAGTGTTATGGGTTGGGCTGGCATTAACAGTCTGCGCTGCACTATGGATGCTTTTTATGGTACAACTGTTGGGAATGAGACTGTCAAATTTTACTTCTGAACTGTGCCAGATCCTGGATGACATGATGAACCGCAGTCAGGAACCTGAAAATGTATCCGACAGAGAGACGATTTTTGCCCGTATCCATCACCGCCTGGTGCGTCTGTATAATATTCTGCAGGAAAGCAACCGGAAGGTAGAAGCAGAGAGACAGGAATTACAGTCCCTGGTGTCAGATATTTCCCATCAGGTCAGGACTCCGGTGAGCAACATGAAAATGATTGTAGATACACTTTTGACAAAATCCCTGGAAGAACAGGAGCAAAATGAGTTTCTGAAAAGTGTAAGAGGACAGATCAATAAGCTGGATTTTTTAATACAGGCATTGGTGAAAACCTCCCGTTTGGAAACCGGGGTGATTCAATTAGAAAAAGAAGATCACTTTATATATGATACGTTAGCGCAGGCTATGAGCGGAATCGTATATTCCGCAGAGCAAAAAAAGATCCATGTATCTGTGGAATGTCCGGAGGATGTGCGTGTGTCCCATGACAGTAAGTGGACAGAAGAAGCGATTTTTAATCTGTTGGACAATGCGGTAAAATATACCCCGACAGGGGGAAGTGTCCATGTGTCTGTAGCGCAATGGGAAATGTATGTGGAGATAAAAGTATCTGATACCGGAAAAGGAATTTCAGAGAGCAATCAGGCATCTATTTTCAAGAGGTTTTACCGGGAAGAAGAGATTCATAATCAGCCGGGTGTTGGAATCGGTCTTTATCTGACCAGGGAAATTGTGACACAGCAGGGCGGCTACGTTACGGTGGAATCACAGGTGGGAAAGGGATCTGCATTTTCTATTTTTTTGCCGAGATAAAGAAATATATGGAGGATACTATGGCAGCTGTAAAATTAGTTTCACTTACAAAAGAATATCAAAATGGAGAAAATTATATAAGAGCCGTTGATGATGTATCCTTTTCTATAAAAGAAGGGGAGTTTATTGCAGTCATTGGTGCTTCCGGAAGCGGAAAGTCAACCCTGATAAATTTAATCAGCGGATTGGAAAAGCCAACCCATGGATGTGTTTATGTGCATGATGTAAATTTGACGCAATTATCTTTAGAAGAACAGATTTCTTTTCGCAGATGGCACATTGGTGTTGTTTTTCAAAAATATAATCTGATTCCTGCCATGAATGTGTTTGAGAATATCGTGCTTCCGGCAAAATTACTGGAGAGGACAGTAAATGAAAAAGAGGTTTTCCATTTGGCAAAAACTTTGGGGATCGAAGAGAAACTCTTTCAGATGCCGGATGAGTTATCGGGAGGACAGCAACAGAGAGCTGCCATTGCCAGAGCTGTCTACACCCATCCTACCATTCTGTTAGGGGATGAGTTGACGGGGAATCTGGATTCCAGAACCAGCGCCTCTGTTATGGAACTGTTAAAAAAGATCAGCAGGCAATATCAGCAGACCATGCTTGTGGTTACCCATGATGAAAAAATCGCTGCCATGGCAGATCGGATCATCCGCATGAAAGACGGAAGGGTGGTGGAAGATGAAAGACTATGATTATCACCGTCCGGCAGAAAAAGTGCTTTTGGATTCTTATCGAAAGCAGAACCGGAACAAAAACCGCCTTTTGTTTCTGGCAGTTGCACTTACCGTTGGAGTGATTTTCTGTATGATAAGTTTTGCCTATGGGAAGATCCAGGTGGACATCCAGAAACATATCCGGACAGATGGAATGACGGTGTCAACGTATCTTGAAAATGGTACAGAAGAAATGGCAGGACAGCTGCATACGCTTTCCTACATAGCAGAAACGGGAAAAGAAAAATTTGCCGGAAAACTATGCGATCAAACGATAAAATATTGCGACTGTGTTGTGGCAGATGAAACAGCATTTGAAACTATGCTCTGTCCGGCCTATACACAGATCATAGGAACGTATCCCAAACAGGAAAACGAAATCATGCTTTCCACCAAAACCTTAACGTATCTGGGAATTTCGGATCCAAAGGTGGGAATGGAATTAAAGCTGGATTTTTATTGGAATGATCTTTTCCAAACAAAAGGAACCGGACAACAGACGTTTCAGCTTTCCGGATATTTTACAGAATATCAGAATCAGGGGGCAAGTTTTTCCATTGCATTTTTATCCGAGAAGAAACTGAAAGAAAGCGGAGCTGGATGGAATCCCTGCAGGATACTGCTGAAACCGGAAAAGGATTCTGTCAGTGGCATACAGATGGAACAACAGTTGCAGGAAGATATCCGGTTGAAAGAAGGGCAGCGGATCGTCAGCATGGATTCGGCTGCATACCGGGCAGTGGAAGGAATGCTGGGAAGCTATGGATTTGCAGCCTTGTTCTCTTTCCTGATTCTGCTGTGTATGTTTTTGTTCATCTATAATATTTTGAATTTATCATTAGGAAAAGATTTACAGCAATATGGTCTGATGGAAGTAGTCGGGGTACAGCAGCATCAGATTATACAAGTGATATTTCGGCAGATGATGGAAGTTGTCTTGAAGGGAAGCCTTGCAGGCGTTGCCATAGGCAGTCTGGTGGTACTTGGAATCCTGCCCTCTGTCATTGGAAAACTGTATCTTGGACAGGCAGAAGAACTGGAGGGGATTTCTTTCTATCAGCCTGTGTTCTTTCTGATAGCCATTCTGCCAGTGGCAATGACTTTGGGTGTTGTGATACTTCTGGTAAAGCAAAAAATCAAAATCCTGAGTCCTCTGGAATGTATGAACTATGGAACTGGGAATGTTGCAGAGAAGAAACAAACAAAGAAAAAGAAAGCAGTTTTCCAAAGTTTTGGAAACAAGCCGGAAGTTTATCTGGCCAGAAGATATCTGTTTTACAATAAAAAGGCTTTTTTCATCACCATGATTTCTCTGACCATAGGTTGCGGCTTAGCGCTTGGATCTTCGGTGATTGTAAAGGGAGTAGATCTGCAAAACCAGTTTATGAAAGAACCTGATTTTCAAATCCGTATCACACAGGAAGCCTGCAGCACACTGATGGAAACTTCCCCGGATACAGAAAATATGGTCTTTTTCCCGAAAGAATTCTTGGAGAACATCAAGCAGACTGCCGGAAACAGCCTGCAGGATGAAACAAAGATCCAGGGATTTTACCCTATTATCGGGAAACAAGGTCGGGATAGCATCAAGTTATTAAATGACGGGGAAACCGTTCCGACTGTAATCCAAAAAATTTCTTCTTCTGAAAAAGAAAAACTGCAGGAATTTTTGAAAGAGCAGGAGATAACAGCAGACTGGGAAACATTTACACACGAAAACGGAACGATTCTTCTCCATGATCACAGAGTATCAGAATATGCAGAAGAGCAGGCATTGGAGCAGCTTGGAAATACAATAGAAGTGTATGATCTGGTTCCGGTGGGAACCGATATGTCCGATCTGCTTCCAGAGACACTGGTAAATTGCGGGTATCTGGATATTACAAAGGAAGGATTTCCGGAATTAGAGTTGTGCTGGGATGGCAGAAATACCAATCTTCTTCTTGTAACAGAGGAAACCTTTGAAAACCTGTCAGAGAATCTGACCCCACAGACCTTTGAAATGAGCTTTTCTGTAGAAAAGGAACAGGAATCCGGCTGCAAAAACAGGTTAAAGGGAATGATCCAAACAGAAAATATGGAATTTCAGTCTGAAAACGGATATGCGGAGCAATTAAATTTATTCCAGATGGAGAGTCGGTCAGACCTTTTATTAAAAGAACAGGAGTATATTCAGACCAGCAGGCTGTTGCTTCTGGTAATCAGTGGATGCCTGATCTTTATCGGGATTATGAATTTTTTAAATGTAAGGGTAACGGATATGTTACTTCGAAAAAAAGAATGTGCCATTATGAATCGTGTGGGAATGACCAGAAAGCAGTTGCAGCGGATGTTCCTTGCGGAAGGAATGTTTACCTGGCTGTTGCTGAGTGCTCTTCTGGTAACAACGGGAACGCTGTTGACAGGCGGGATTGGATGGTATATGAAAACAAAGATTTCTTATTTTGTATTCTATTATCCGCTGAAAGAAATGGTTGCTCTACTGATGATTTTACTTGCAGGCAGTATTCTGGTACCAGGAATTTTCTTAAAAAAGTTTTATGGAAAAGCGGATACTAAATAATTGGAGGGAATTGAATGATGTATCAAACCGTTTTAATAGAAAATATTACTACTGAAAATGTAACTGAAAAAATAAATGCTAAACTTATAGAAATGGAAAAACAAAGCTACAAACTTGTAACTATGTCATTTTGGGGAGCTGAAAAAGCTGTCTTGGTTTTCAAAAAAGGATTAAAAGGCAGTTTGCTGTGATATTTTAAATAGAATTATAGTCACAGATAAAATCAAGAACAGCAGAATATCATATTTGGCATCTTTTGTAATTTTTTGAAATGTCCGAGATTTGTAACAATTCAGGCTGAAATTCCTTGAATTTTGTTCTTTTCTCGGACATTTCTGTGACATTTGTATTTTATAATAGAGTCATCACAAAGAAAGGCAGAAAGGAGCTTATAGAATATGAGTATTTTACAGACAATCGATTTAAAAAAATATTATGGCACAGAACCCAATATTACAAAGGCTTTAGACGGTGTGAATTTTTCGGTGGAAGAAGGTGAATTTGTAGCGGTAGTAGGCACTTCAGGTTCCGGAAAATCCACGATGCTTCATATGATGGGAGGTTTGGACACTCCTACCAGCGGAAGAGTTATTGTACGGGGAGAAGAACTGGCAAAGAAAAACGATGAAGAGCTGACGATTTTCAGGAGAAGAAATATTGGTTTCATTTTCCAAAATTATAATCTGGTTCCGATTTTGAATGTTTATGAGAATATTGTCCTTCCGGTAGAACTGGATGGAGATACGGTAGATCAGGGATTTATGGACGAGGTGGTTCATATGCTGGCGCTGGAAGATAAACTAAAGAATATGCCGAATAACCTCTCAGGAGGACAGCAGCAGAGAGTTGCGATTGCAAGGGCTTTAGTTGCAAAGCCTGCGATTGTGCTTGCCGATGAACCTACAGGGAACCTCGACTCGAAAACCAGTGCAGATGTTATGGGATTGATCAAACGGACCAGTTATGAGTTTCACCAGACGGTGGTAATGATTACACATAACAATGAGATCGCCCGGCTTGCAGATCGGATTGTCCGGATTGAGGATGGCAGGATCGTGGAATAAGGAGGTGGCAGGCTATGACTTGGCCTTTTGAAAATAATACAAACGGAATTGTCAAGAATCTGGCGAAGAGAAATCTAAAAAGCGAAAAACGAAGAAATGTTATGGTAATAGTATCGGTAGTTTTATCTGCTTTTTTAATCAGTCTTTCCGGTTTGACTGGAGTTTCATTGATGCAAACAGAAAAGAAGAAAGTGATCGATACTTACGAAGCAACTTATGTACAGGTTGATGAAACGCATATAGAAGAGTTAAGAGAAGTGCCGGAATTTGCACGTGTGGGAGAATACTATAGGTACGGGGAGGAAGTTTCCGCACAGGGATTTAAAGGATTCTTTGCTTATACGGATAAGGAAACCCTGTATATGGCACGTTCCCAAATGAATTTGGCAGATGGAGACTTACCGGAAGAGAAAAATGAGATTGCGGTAAGTAAAGAATGGCTTTCAAAATTCTTCCCTGACTGTCATATCGGTGATCCGGTTACCTTGGATACGGAAAGTTTTTCAGGTGAATATACTATTTCAGGCATCTTAGATACAACAGGGCAAGAGAAGCAAAATATGTACTCTTTTCTGATCTCCAAAGAAATGCTAAAGCAGTGTACGAAGTATGAACCTGACGGATACTTTGCCTATGTACATCTGAAGCATGTAGATCAGTTAGACGGAGAACTTATCAAAGCTGACGTTCAGAAGATTAAAGAGGAGTTGCAGATACCCGGAGTCGGATTTCATGATGCGTACTTCCGTTATATTGACGGAGACATTTCCATGGAGAACGTTTTGCTGCTTATGGCTTTTGCCGGTATTGTTTTGGTAGGTGGCTGTGTTGTAATTCAAAGTATTTTCCGTATTTCCATTATTGATAAAATAAAAAGCTATGGTCAGCTCCGGACTGTTGGTGCTACCAAAAAGCAGATTATGCGTATTGTAAAAAAAGAGGGACACTCTTTGGGATGGAAAGGTATGTCTATCGGGATTTTACTTGGTTTAGGAGTGACACTTTTGTTATTTCCCAAAGGTTTTTCTTTTTCAGGATATCTTATCGTGATGGGATGTACAGTATTGATCTGCTGGATCATGATTTGTCTGTCTATCCGAAAACCTGTGAAATTAGCCGCAAATATCTCACCAGTTGAAGCAGTTCGTTTTACTTCCCTTCAAAAGAAGATAAAAAATCGGGCGAAGAGAAAAAAGATTAGCCCTTGTTCTCTCGGAATGCTGAACTTTCGCAGGGATTGGAAGAAAACAGTCAGTATTGTGTTTTCGCTAAGTTTGGGCGGGATTCTGCTTTTGGCTGTTAGTTCTTTGCTGATTCTGCAATCGCCGGAAAAACTGGCAAGACAGTACTTTAAAAATGGGGATTATAAGATTTATATAGATTCGGATAAGGAACATATTGATATTCTCAAACAGGGAAATCCATTGAATGAAGAATTGAAACAGGAAATCCTGGATATTGATGGAGTGGAAGAGATTCTGGTCACAAGGAAATCAGCAAGTTTTGAAGCCACTTCCCATGAAATTACTGAGCATGGTACTTGTGATATGATCACCAAAGAAAATAGGGAACTTCTGGCACAAGCTGTTTTAGAGGGAAGTATGCCTGAGGACAATGGCATTTTATTGCCATACGATTATAGTGGTTTTGATGGGAAGGAAAAATTGGGGGAAACCATAGAACTTTCATTGGGAGAGAAAACAATTCCTGTAACCATATCAGGTTTTTTTAATCCGGAAAAAACTATTTTTGCCAGTGGACATGGTCCAATCGGAGTGGACGGACCAATGATGTTTTTGCCGGAAGAACTGTTTCAGGAATTAATACCGGATGTAACTAATTTTGATTACTCCTGGGACATTGTCTGCGATCCGGATAAATCGGAAAAAGTGGGAAAGGCTTTGGAGAATCTTGCTATTTCGCATACCGATATTGGTTTAGATACCTTTGAGGATCGAGTAGATAGTTTTGGGTATATGAATGTAGCATATGGCATAATGCAGGTGATTTCATGGTTCATCTTTTTGTTTGGTGTGATCAACCTTGTCAATACCACACTTTCCAATCAATATTCGCGCAGACAAGAAAATAGCGTGTTGCGTTCGATCGGGTTAGCGCCGAAACAATTAGCGCAAATGACGGTATGGGAAGGAATGGGGTATGTGGTTAGCAGTATTTTGCTTATGCTTGCCATTGGACTGCCAATTACGCTTCTGGTATGGAGAAAATTCAGTATCAGTGCTTACGCTGGACGAATCCTTCCTTACGAATTTCCTTGGTTGCAGATGGGAGTATATGTAGTAGTACTTGTGACAGTAGAGCTTATTTTATCCGTTTGGACAATCCGCAGACAGAAAAAACAATCCCTGATTGAACAAATGCGGGCAATGGAATAAGACAACAGTGCTTTTGCTGAAAAGTGTGGAATATTTCGGCAAAAGCATTTTTTATGGAAAACATTTTTTTCTGAAAGAAAATAGGATATAATCAATCTATGTTTTGGAAGGATGAACATCAGAAAAACGGTATTTAGGACATTTCTGTAACATTTGAGGTTTAAAATAGCGATAAGTTTAGAAGATGGGAAAGGAAGAATCTGGATTGAGGAAGATTTTAATTGTAGAAGATGACAAAGTATTAAATAAAACGCTGGCTTATAATCTTACTGCAGATGGTTATGAAGTAACCTCTGTATACAGTTTTCAGGATGCAGTAGAACGATTGAAAAAGAGTGAATTTGATATTGCTCTGTTGGATATTAATCTGCCGGATGGGAACGGTCTGCATTTATGTGATGAGATCAGAGGAAGAGGGCAGTATATTTCGATTATTCATTCCCTTGGCTGGTTATCTTGCTATATTTGGCAATCCTGTTGATTGTGCAGTTTATCTTGATTTCTTATACAACGGGGAGTCTGAGAAAACAATCTCTTGTAGAGCAGATCAGAGTGACGGAATAATTATTACATGAGATTGGCGGGCAAATATATTTCAAAAGAACTTTTGTAAATACTGCCCGCCATTTTTTTAATCCCTTTATCTTCAATGCTTGTTCTGAATATCGTATAATGTATGGTAGCGGCTGTGGTTTCATAGAAAGTTGAGGAATTTTTGAGATTTACCATATATCATATAAAGAACGGAGGTGCATGATTTTGAATCCTAAATTACTGATCGTTGATGATGAACGCGGTATTGTTGATATGATACAGAGTTATTTTCAAACACAATATGATATTCTGACTGCTTATAGCGGACAAGAAGCACTCAAAAAAGTAGCCTGCAAACCAGATTTAATCTTATTGGACATCAATATGCCGGGAATGGATGGTCTGACTGTATGCCAGCAGATACGGGAACACATTGCCTGTCCCATTCTTTTTTTGACTGCTCGTATTGAATCCAGCGATAAGATCATTGGATTTCAGGCCGGAGCGGATGATTATATCGTCAAGCCCTTTGATTTGGATGAATTGGGGGCGCGTATTGCCGCACATCTGCGCCGGGAACAGCGACGCCAAAATAATTCAGCAGCGCGCTTCTTTGGTGAATTGATACTGGATTATTCTGCCCGAACAGTTACAATCAATAATCAGAACATCCCGCTATCTAAGAGGGAGTTTGAGATTGTAGAACTTTTATCCCTCAATGCAGGACAGGTTTTTGACCGTGAGCGAATTTATGAGCTTGTGTGGGGCTTGGATGGGGACGGAAACAGCGATACAATTATGGAGCATATTCGGAAAATACGCGCTAAATTTGCAGTACATACATTGCATAATTACATTGAAACGGTTTGGGGGTGTGGTTATCGGTGGAACGCCTAAAAAATATGGGACTAAAGAAATCTTTCCTGCTATTATCCCTCTCCTGTTTGGCAGTGGCATTTCTCCTGCTTGGGGTAGTTATCTTCCTATGTCGAGGCATTGAAAACCATTATCCTTTAGGCGGTGTAGAAATCTTGTCGGATGGCTCTGTTGTACCTTTGCCATCTCCTACGGTGTCACAACAGCGTATTTTGGCTATCCTAAACATTGTGCAGACGGTTTCCTGTATTCTTTTTCCAGTCGGCGGATTGATTGTTTCAGTCTTTCTTTTTTATTATCTCAAATTGAAACAGCCTATTTTCTGCCTGCAAAATGGCATTATGCGGATTCAGAATAATGATCTGGATTTTTCGCTGCCGATTTTGTCTAACGATGAAATGGGACAACTATGTGCTGCCTTTGAAGAAATGCGGAGTGAACTTCTGAAATCGAATCGGCTGTTGTGGCAACAGGCCGAGGAACGCAAACGGCTCAATGCCGCATTTTCCCATGATCTGCGTAACCCGATTACGGTATTAAAAGGAAGTGTAAAACTTTTGCGGCAAGGTATTCAGGACGAACAGACCATAGACCGGCTGGAAAGTTACACTTTACGGATTGAGCAGTATGTAGAAGCTATGAGCAGTGTTCAAAAGTTGGAACAACTCTCTGTTAAGCCAAAAGAAATCAGACTATCCGTTTTGCAGAGTGAATTGCAGGAAACAGCACGACTGTTGGCGCTATCCCAAAAAGTTTCTGTTTTAGTCCCATCAGGCGGAACTGTTTGTATAGATCACGGGCTATTTCTTACCGTAGCGGAAAATCTGATTGGAAATGCGGTGCGATTTGCAGAAAAAGCAATCTCTATTCAAATAACGCTGCAAAATGATTCTATGACCTTGAATGTAGAAGATGATGGTGCTGGTTATCCGCTGTCTCTCGTACAGAATGGGCCAACCCCCTTTGAAACGACAAGTAGTAATTCCTCACATTTTGGAATGGGGCTTTACAGCAGCAGAATTTTATGTGAAAAACATGGTGGCCGATTGATTTTGGAAAATCGGGCCGGGGGCGGTGCATCCGCAACGGCTATTTTTCATTTTGTGTAATCCTTGAGCGATTTTTGAGATTTATCATTTACACTCTCCTTATACCACAAATAAGGAGAGTGTTTTTTATGAATATTGAGGCAAAGAATTTATCAAAGATTTATGGTGACGGTGAAAACCGAGTGGTGGCTTTGGATCGTGCAAATCTCGAAATTGTATCTAGCGATTTTATTTCCATTATGGGGCCATCGGGAAGCGGAAAAAGTACCCTGCTGCATTTGCTTTCCGGCTTGGATAAGCCATCTTCCGGATCGCTGACCTACAATGGTAAAGATATTTACAGTTACAGCGATAAGGAATTGTCGGCATTCCGCCGTAAACGGATTGGATTTATTTTTCAGCAATTTAATCTGCTTCCAGTTCTGACGGCGAAAGAAAATATTATCATGCCTCTTTTGCTGGATAAACAAAAACCGGATGAAGCATACCTGAAACAGCTTACAGAACTGCTTGGCATTCAGGGCCGCTTGGAACATCTGCCCCATGAGTTATCCGGCGGCCAGCAGCAGCGTGTAGCCATTGCCCGCGCTTTGATTGCAAAGCCGGATGTAATTTTTGCTGATGAGCCTACGGGAAATCTGGACAGCAAAAGCGGCGGCGAAGTCATGGAACTGCTTCAAAATGTATGGAAAAAGATGGGGAAAGCTCTCGTTGTCATTACCCATGACAGCCGTATTGCACGAATGGCAGACCGGCAGTTTCAGATTGTAGATGGTGTGCTTACGGAGGTGACAGCGAAATGAAATCTTATCGTACATTAGCATTGAAAGAACTACTGTCCCAAAAAGTCACTTCTATTCTTATTTTGATTGCCGTTGTGCTGTCTACTATGATGACAACCATTGTAGGACAATCCATTGGCGTACTTAGTGCAATGCGGGAACAGCAGGCCATCGCTATCGGAGGAAACCGATATGCCACTTTTTTGCAGATGAATGCAGATCAGCTTCACGCACTGGAACAGGATGAGCGTCTTTCCTATGTAGGGAAATCTATTTATATGGGAAGTTTAGAACTCTCCCCATCTCTTACCCTTGGTTTGATGGAATATTTGGATGACAATGCCGCTATCTATCCGTCCAGTACCAGTGTAGAAGAAGGTCGTCTGCCAGAAGCCCCGATGGAAATAGCTCTTTCGGAAGATATTCTGAAATACCTTGGCTTTGAGGGTGGTATTGGAGATAAGATTACACTTTTACTGCAAAAAAATCTTCGCCACAACATCGCGGACAGCTATTCCTATACAGCAGAATTTGTTCTTACAGGGATATTGAAAAATAACTACTTAGGATATACAAGCGGCACTGTTACGGGAGTTGTAGGGGAAGGAACTGCTGAACAACTTCTACCGGAATCTTATATTTATTACAATGTGGATATTCAGACTGCCGATAAAAAGAATTTTCAAGCAGTTGTCGATGACATCAATAAGGAATTGAACATCCATGAGCTTGATACCAGCTACAATATTGTATATTTGAACGCTTTGGGAATTTCCTATACTGCAAATTCCGAGGGCGCTAATGATAAGGGATTCTCTTTTATGACAGTCGCAGGGATATTAGTGGGTGCTTTGATTTTGCTGGCTGCTGGTCTTGTGATTTACAACATTCTGAAAATATCTGTATCAAAACGGATAAAGGGATATGGAACACTTCGGGCTATTGGAGGCGAAAAAGGACAGCTTTATCAGATCATTGTAATTGAAGTAATCCTATTGTGCCTGATGGGGATTCCTATTGGTATGCTCCTTGGCTTCCTAAGTGCCAGAGGAATTTTAGAGGCAGCTACCGGCTTGGTTTCCCCTGAATTGTTCTTGGTTCAGGATGCTACTGAATTGAAAACTCTAATAGCAGAGAACAGTTCTTTGAATGGAACCTTACTGGTTTTAAGCGGAGCAATCACTTTGGCGTTTGCGTTGTTTGCAGCATTGCCAGCAGCCAGATCAGCCGCAAGGGTATCTCCCATTATGGCTATGTCTGGAACAAATCTAAAAATTCGCCGCAGAAAGCGTAAAACAAAGAAAATCCATAATTTTGAAGCATACTACGCCCGCCTGAACTTAAAGAGAAATAAAGGTCGTACTGTAATTACAATTTTGTCCCTTGTTATGAGTATCACGGTTTTTATTGCCCTGCAAGGGTTTTCCTCTCTCCTGAACGCTGCAAGCGCACTGCAAGATAACCATTTAGGAGATTATCAGATCACAAATGAAGGTGTTGGATTTACCACAGATGATCTGAACACTTTGCGGAAAAATGAAGCTGTGCAAAGTGTAGCCGCCATACAATTTTCGCTTTACGAACAAAATGAAAATGGGCTGCTCGATGAAATCAGTCTTGAATTTCAACTGAAACCCGGCGAAACTTTTCAGGTTGTCGGATTGAACGATGAGTATTGGGATTATTTTATGGGGGATCAATTACCAGAAGAACAGCTTGGACAACTGAAATCAGGGAACGCCTGTATAGTAAGGAATCCTATTCCCATGAGCTATAGCGAAGATGTTCTTGAATTTACAAATATAGAGGCCGGAGAAAACATCTGTGTTGCGGGAATGGAGCTGAATGTTTTGAAAACCTTGGATGGCTATGACGGTTATCTTGGTATTGGAAATGGCGGTTTCACAAATGGTGTTCAGGTGATCGTTGATGATGCTATCTATGAACGCCTGACGGGAAAAGATACCTATTCAGAGTTTTTGCCTACGCTGAACGAGGGCGCAGACAGGGAAATTTTTGATACATTCATCGAGGCATTTTGTGATAGGACGCCGGGTACAACATTCTTGTCGTATGAAGAAAGCGACCAGCAACTGAAAGAGAGCTTTGCACAGATTCAAATGTTGGCATGGGGGCTGATCCTTTTCGTTGGCCTGATCGGTATTCTTAATATCATCAATACCGTTTACACAAATATTCACACCAGAGTAACAGAAATCGGTATGCAGCGGGCTATTGGAATGAGCGCCGGTAGCCTTTATAAAACTTTTCTTTGGGAAGGTGCATATTACGGGATTATTGCCTCTGTGATTGGAAGCGTGCTGGGATATGTTTGTACGATCTTCATTGAGGCGGCCACGACCGACACCATCCAACTTGTTGCAATCCCTGTCATGCCCATTCTTGAAGCAACCCTCTTGGCAGTAGGAGCTTGCTTGCTGGCAACAGCAATTCCGTTGCGGAAAATTTCAAAAATGAATATTGTGGATTCGATTGAAACGGTTGAATAAGTATTTTTAAGATATAGAAGAAAAGAAGAAAGTCTTATAAATAAAAAATGGGAAGGAATCAATTAGTTCTTGTGTGCCATTATAGAAATTTATTTGATATGAAATTTCAATAAATGTGATAATTATTATGTTTTAGGACATTTCTGTGACATTTGTGTTTTACAATTAAGCTATAGAAAAGAGGTGTTCTTATAATGAAAAGAAAGTATGAAGTTATTGGTATTGTGATCGATACAGAAAAAGAAGCAGAAAAATGTTCATTTTTATCCGCTGTATTGGATTGTAAAATTGAAAACTTTGCAAAAATTACTGATTTTTTTTGGGGGGGGGGAGGTAGAAAGGTAAGGGAATATTTTTCTAATCTTCCCACATTAAAAAATGATCCACTTGCAATTCAAGCGATGCTGGAACTTGCTGATTTGGAAATGAAAGAGAATTGTGGAATAGAAGAATTAACATTGGGAGAGAAAAAATTACTGCTTTTAATAAAACTTGTTGCCGATACTTCAGAGAAATATATACTTCAAAGTTTATTTCAAGATATGAAAGAAAACGAAGTTCAAAGCGCCGCAAGAGTAATAGCAGAAATGTCAACTTATACGAATGTAATTCTGCTCAGTTCATCCTCAGAAGGGTATGAAATCTGTGATAGGGTGGTTCAGTGGTCAGGGAATGATGGAAGAGGACACATTGCGCGCAATAAAATCAAAGATATGTGCATCATGCCACCTTTTGTTATGCGCGATATATTGAAAGTAATAAGGGCAAGTGAAACTGCTGAAGTTGTAATTCCATTATGGGAAGTGATTCCCGGAGAGTATGAGGAATATGCACATCAGGTCTTAAATTCGAATGCAGGAAAGAAAGGATTTGTTTACCGTTATATTTCTCATAGACCTTTTAGAAGTGGAGATATTTATTGGATTATGGAGCATCAATTGCAGGAGTTGGAAGTTGATGGCAGACCATGTTTTGAAAAAGTGAGCCTCATGACGGATGAGGCAACCATTCATGTAACGTGTAGTGAATATTTCTTCCGGTGTTGTAAAGAACTGGAAACTATTTTTTATCATTATTCGGAAAATCATGTGGAGGAATTGTAATATGAGGAACAGAGAGATGGGGGTGTGAAGAAAAACAGAATTATAGTAATTGCGGATGAAGGAGAAGTGCTATGGGAAAGTTTGATTTTGCCGGAACAACAGACAGAGATTTATCTAGCAAAAAATATTCAGGACGCTCTTTCCCACTTGACAGTATTTTCTTATCATTTGATTTTAATTGCGGTAAAGCAAGAACCGGAAATTATATGCCAACTTGTAGAAACTATCCGAAAGATGGTGATAACACCTGTGATTGTTTTATTGCCGGATCATTCTGAAATGCGAAATAAGATCATTCAGTCCGGAGCGGATGTAGTATTGACGCAACTGTGTATAGAAGAAATCAGTCTGCAGGCATATGCATTGATCCGTCGCTATACAGAGTGGAAATCGGAAAGAAAAGAAGAAATTCCTGTTATGGTCGGGAAACTGGAAATCTTTCCACTTCAAAGAACAGTAGAATGGGAGCATAAAAGAATCCCCGTTGTAAAAAGGGAGTTTGATTTCCTATATCTGTTAGCGTCTACACCGGGAAGAGTATATACATACAGTCAGATCTATCAGCTGGTATGGCAGGAGTACCCACATGGGGATATTACAAATATTATTTATTGCATGGTACATCGATTGAAACGGAAATTGAAAAATGTAGATGTAAATGCAGAACATATAATCATCAGTGTAAAAGAGGTTGGATATTGTTTAAAAATATAGAAAGAATCATAGAAGGCAGGTTTCCGAAATGGAGCCTGCTTTTTGTATGGGAAGATTTTGGGGGCGTATTGTAAAAGAAATAACCGAAAACTGACAGTTACTTGACAGACAACTGACAGTCTGATGACAGCTTGGTTTTGTATACTACTTCTTTATGTAAAGAATGGGATTCGTTCCATGACATAAAGGAGTAGTGTATGTGCCGGAAAGAGCTACAAAAGAGAAAAATTTAACTTTATATACAGCGTTTGGTGGTGTCGCAATTCAAAACAGGATTGCGGCATCTTTCTTTTTGTGGAGAAGATTCTGGCTAACACAGTCTTTTTCTTGTAAAAAGGCAAGGTCACCGCCACTCCGATTTGATTTCAAAAAATTCAGATCGGAGGAAAAGAAAGGTGACATTTCATAAAGCAAAAGAAGAATATAAATGGAAACAGTGGAAGGAACAGGAAGAAAAGATTTTAAGAGAATCCGGAGTCAGTGAAGAGGTAATCCAAAGAATCCGGGAATTGGATTGGCAGGATTTTAATGCGGATCGAAGGTTTTGGGAACATTTTTCTTCCAACCAGGAAGAATTATATACGCAAAAGACGGAAGAAGAAGCTTCAGTTGCACTGAATATCCAACAGCTGCTTGACAGTATTGAGAACGAACAGCTTTTACAGATTCTGATGGAAACAGATAAGAAAACATTGCAAATTTTACTGTTGAAGATGTGGGGATTTTCTGTTCGTGAGATTGCGGGTCAGATGGGACTGCCGGAAAAGACCATTTATACACGGATGGAGCGATTGAAGAAAAAAATTAAAAAAGTTTTGAGGAAGTGAAGAAAAATGGAGGTTCTCATCGGCTCTATATATGAAAGGGGTAATAGCCCTTTGTTCCTTGATAACCGCATACCAGCATTACAGGTACGTTCCCAAAGATAGAAGCGTGACAGCATAAGCGCCAGGACGGATGGGAACAAGCACTGCAGGATTGTTATGGAAAGGTCTGTCCAAAGACTATGGCGGATCAGTTCGTGAGAAAACTGTCAGTGCCTGTTCTCATTCTGAGCGACTCCTTATAGCTGTGAATGGACTTTTGCAGGTCTTTCGCCAGGATCATCGGAGGGGGATAATGATACGAAATTCTTCTCAAAAAAGAAGAGGATGGACTCTAAGTTGTAATCAGCAAGACTTTCAGGAAATCTGCGAGCGGTGCGAAGCGAAGCATCCGCCTGTAATGTTCCCTACCATAAAGGTGGTGTGGCAGCCGGGGAGTCGAGGACAAATACGGTGCCAAAGAAGAAAAGAAACGATAAGAAATCAAAAAAGAGTGTGTCGTTGATATCAGATACATGCGGCTGTGAGAAAATGTCACAGCCGTATTCTTGTGGTATTAACGCCATGCGGAAAGAAGTACTATGTTTTATAAAGTTGAATATCAAAAAAGAGCGCATCAGGAAGTAGAGAAGATCTTCCGGGTGCTATTTCCGGAACAGGGACTGGCAGTCCGGGAAGAGCAGATCCGTCTCTGCCATGAAATGTTGGATGCTCTGCTGGGAGAACAGATTGCCTTGTGTGATGCAGGGGTAGGGATTGGAAAAACCTATGCCTATCTGGTAGCCTGCGTATTATTGCGGAAGTATTCCATGCTGACTGGGAGAGGAAATCCGTTGGAGCAGCGTCCGGTAGTGGTGTCCACCTCCAGCATTGCATTGCAGAAAGCAATATTGACGGAATATATTCCATTTTTATCCAGAGTGCTGTTGGAGCAGGGGATCATTCAGTCACCTCTTCGGGCAGTGGTGCGGAAAGGGAAGGAACACTTTGTCTGCGACAACAGGCTGGAACAACGAATCGAAGCGATTCGCCATAAACAGAAGAATGCTGCCCAAAAAGAAGCGTTGCTGTCTCTACGAAAACAGTATGACATGGATAGCGTAAAAAATCTGAGCGGGTTTGACAGAAGGCTGGTCTGTGTGCCGAAGTTCTGCCCAAGAGAATGTCCGGGCAGGCAGATGTGCCGCTATCAGAGGTATCTGGAAGAATCCAGGAAGCAGGATATATTTATTCAAATCTGCAATCACAACTACTTACTGGCAGATGCGTATCACAGAGCAGAAGGATACAAGCCTTTACTGGCGGATTACCGGACCGTGATTGTAGACGAAGCCCATAAGTTACCGGAAGCGGCAAAGCAGATGTTTGGGAAAAATCTATGCATGGATGATATCCGGGAGGTAGCGTATTATCTGGAACGGGAACATCAGACGGAAGAGGTAAGAATCCTGCGGACCGTCCTGTATGATGCATTGCATGTTGTTGGTGCAGAACAGAAGAGTGGAAAAGGAATCCGGGAAACATTCCGTCATACAACAAATAGTGTGATTTCTCTGTGGGAAGGAATAGAAATGTTGGAATTTCTTTTAGAAAAGCTGGAGCGAAGTGTTCCAAAGTGGATACGGAATCGGCTGGAGGATGCAAAAGAAGTGCTGGAGTGTTTTTGCAGCAGCGATGAGAAATATGTCCGCTATCTGCGATTCGATACAGAGCAGCTTCCTGTTTTGTGTGCAGCCAGCCGGGAAATCCCAGAATTACTTCGGAAGATGTTATGGGATCGGGAAGAATGGATATCCGCCATCTTAACCAGCGGAACGCTAAAGGCAGGCGCAGGTTTTTTGCGCACCCGGCAGATCACCGGGCTGGAAGGAAGAGCAGGCGTGCAGGAATATGTGGCAGAGTCCCCCTTTTCCTATGAGAGGAACTGTCTGTTATACCTGCCAAAGACGCTGGAACATTGCAGGAGAGGGAGCAGGGAAGAGGCAGTAATGGTGGCAGACCAGATCCATTCCTTGATCTGTTCCACTTACGGACATACGCTGGTACTGTTTACCTCTTATACATTGATGGGAAGTGTGTACCAGATTTTAAGAGACAGCCTGCCATTTCCCATGGTGGAAGTATGGAGATATTCCCAGGAAGAAATCTTGCGGTTCAAGACCATGGAGAATGGGGTGCTGTTTGCAGCCGGCTCCTGCTGGGAAGGGGTAGACTTTCCGGGAGATATGGTATCTTCGCTGATTATTGTGAAGCTACCCTTTGCAGTACCAGATCCGATCAGCGAAGCAGAGAAGGAGACGTATGACTCTTTGGAATCCTATATCCAGTCTATTATTGTGCCGGATATGCAGAAGAAACTGCGACAAGGATTTGGGAGAGCCATCCGGACAGAAACCGATACCTGCGTGGTGTCTATTTTAGATATACGGGCGGTAAAAGGCGGCAAGTATCACGAAGATGTGATGTGTGCGCTTCCACCCTGCCGGATAGCAGAAGAGTTGAAAGAGGTACAGGATTTCATCCGCAGCCGGAAAGGTGTAGAGTATTATTTATAATAGGAAAAATCTGCTTTCCAGCCTTGTTGCTTGTGCTTATTTTCCAGGCGCTTTTAAGGGAAAAATTTAGTACAGTTTTGGGGCGGTTTTGGAGAGATTGTTGGTATTGATGAATAGCTATTTGAACATGAAGTGGGTATAATGTGTATAGCGTTAGAGGAAAGGACGGTGAGCAAAATGGCACGATATGCAGTAGAACATATCTGGGAAGGAAAACAGGAATATTTCTTGATCCGGGATCATCAGAGCTGGCAGATGGTGCTGCTCCCGTCCAAGTATCTGACGCATTTGATTCGAGCAAACCGTTCCCCGAATACCGTTGGCCGCAGGGCAAAATCCATCCGGTTCTATCTGGAATATTTGGATGAAAAAGAGATGGAACTGTCCCAGGTAGCGGAACTGGAATTCCAGGAACAGTATGAACATTATGTGGGATTTCTCCACTGGCTGAAAGCCGGAAACCATTTGCATGAAAAGAAAGAGAAACTGCCAAGCAATAAAACCTGCAATGCGTACTTAAAAGACGTGTTCAGGTTTTTCTGTTTTTTAGAGCTGGAAGCAGATATGGAAAGGCTAAAGGTATTATATTATGACAGCTTTACTACCCATGATTCCATCGGTGTAAAACGGAAGCTGCGGTTCCGGTCATTCAACGGCTATCTGAAAGAGGAAGAACGAAACGTCCGTCCGGCAGAGCATCAGGAGATTTTGGAACTTCTGAAGCAGTGTACCAACTGCAGGGACCAGCTTCTGATCATGCTTCTGGCAGAGACCGGATACCGGATCGGTGAGATCTTAGGGGTAGATTATACCAGAGATATTGATTATGAAAGACACACCATCCGGGTATTCTTCCGGGATGACAATGAAAACAAGGCAAGGGCGAAGAATGCGGCATACCGAAGATCCAAAGTCAGTGATGCCACCTTCCAGTTTTTACTGTTCTATTTGTCCAAGTACCGGGAATTTTTACAGCACCAGCAGATGCTGTTTGTAAACATCGAAGGAGAGACAAAAGGAAAGGCACTGCAGGTGGACGCAGTTTACCGGATGCTGGAGCGGATGGAGAAAAAGACAGGCATCCATACGACGCCCCATATGCTGCGGAGATACTTCGGAAATATGAGGCGGGATGCTGGATGGCCGCTGGAAATGATCAGTGAGGCGTATGGACATAAGCACATCGACACGACCATCAAATATCTGAACCTTGTAGATGACCAGCTTATGGAAGCCAGTGACCAATATTATGCAAAACATTCTGCTCTTTATGATGTGGAGAAACTCCTGTAGGAGGTGAAGAACATGCCCGCTTATCAATTATATGTATATGAAGCTCAGGAAAAGCGGGAAGCACTGGAACAAAAAATCTGTGAACAGGTGGATGCCTGCACAGAGGTAAATGGAACTATACGAAACAGGGTAAAGAAATTCCTGATAGAAGAGGGGATTACTGATATTTCAGAGTTGGACGCAGTCCTAAGGGTCCTCTACGAAGAATATCTGGAAAGGAACGAAACCGTTCTTGCACCGATTACTTGCCTGCGGGGATTTGATGGAATCGTGATTCATCGGATGAAAGAAGAACTGCAGACACTGGCAGGGAGAAGAAACTATACTACAGAGTATCGAGAACAGTGGATGTGCCTTAGCCATTATCCGGAGATTGAGATTGCGGAATCCTTTCTAGCAAGTAAAGATGGAAAAGAACTGTTGTGGAATTTTACCATGGAGTGCCCAAGAAATTTGAAGATGCAGATTTTTACAGTACTGAAAGAAGTAATCCATACCTACCAAGGCTGTTACAGAAAAGAGAAACTGCTGGCACTGCAAAGGTTCTACCAATTCTGTGCGAAGCATCAAGTGGCTGATATTGAGATAATGACACTGACCAAAGAACAGCAATTTGAGCAGGAACTCTCGGAAGAGTTTCGAGGGAAAAAGAGAAGTACTATGTTTGGCATCCTGCGGATGAGCAGAAAAATCCTATTTTTACAGGCACCGGAAATTCATTGGAATGCGAATGTGTGGTTTTTGGAACGTTTCCATTTTTCCAGAGAACGAATGAATCCAAGCAAGCCCGTGGAATGGGTATCCTTTAAAGAGGTGACCAACCTGGAAAATCAAAAGATTTTGCAAAAATATCTGCGGTATCTGTTTGGAATCACAGATTTATCTATCAGTACCATCCGAATCAAGCTGCTGGAACTTCGTACATTCCTGGTACACTTCAATGGAGAGGAAAAGCCGATCTATGAAGTGGAGGCAGAGAAGATTCAGAGATATCTGGAATCCGTTCAGAGACAGGATACCCGTGAAAAAACAGCAAATGGAAGAATCTTTATGATTTTGCAGTTTTACAATTTCCTTGTAGTCAAAGGATATCTGAAGAAGATTCCATTCCGTCATGTGTATTATATGCAGAAAGAAGTGCATGTCTATAATGACCGCAGTGTACCGGAAAGAATCTATACGGAAATTTTATCGAAGCTGGCAGAATTTCCGGAACATCTGCGGTTGATGTTCCTACATTTATGGTGTACCGGAATCCGGGGAAGTGAAGTATGCACCCTGACAGGTGGCGATTATGAAGAAAAGAATGGAGATTACTGGCTGAAAGTGTATCAGGTGAAAATGAAAACGTATAAGCGGATTCCCATTCCGGAAGCATTGTACGATCTGGTGCAGGTGTACAAAAAGAAATATCAGATCGGACCAGAAGAATACCTGTTTAAAAGCAAAAAAGGTGGAGCATTCCAGTATGCTACATTACGGTATCAAATGTTGAAATACTGTGAGAAAAATCAGATTGCAGACGGGGAATATATTTTCAGATCCCATGATTACCGACATAACCTGGCTACGCTTTATTATGATAATGGTATTTCCATCCAAGCGGTACGGGATTACTTGGGGCATGAATATGAAGAAATGACCAGGCAGTATGTGGACTATATGCCGAAGAAACTAGAAAAAGCCAGTGAAGTGTATTTCCAGGAAGAAACCCACAGCTTTGCGGCGGAACTGATGAAAGGAGGGTTCCATGGATGAAAAATTATATCTAATCGATTTGGACTGCTATGCAAGAGCAGAGGAAAAAGAGAAAAAGAAGGTAAAAGAACCCCATTGCTTTGATTTCGGACTTCTTCCAACAAAAGGGCTTCAAAATGAATTCCGTTCCTTTATTGAGAATCGAAGCCGACAATGTGCATTGGCAACGATGATACAGGAACGAGTGATCTATCAGAGATTTTGCAGAATGGTAAAGGATAAGCACATCCGGGCAGAGAGCCTGCAGGAACTGGAGTGGGAACAATGGCTGCTAAAAATCCGAAGCTGGCTTCTGGAACATGGGCAGAAACTGACCATGCAGGGAATCAGCGTATATGGGAAAGAAAAGACAGTGCCATCGAACCTCATCACTTATGTGCGGAAGGCATATCGATTTACAGAAGCCAAAGAGGAACGGGATGAGATTGAGAAAGATATCTGGATATTAGAGAATCTGGACATTGCCTATAAAAAGAATCCGATTAAAAATGTGCAGACTTTGAATTTTACAGCGATTATCCAGGATGACTTACGGGAAGAAACAAAAAAGGCAGTTTATGAACATTTACATCATGAAGCGATTGCAACAATTATCAAAGAACTGACAGCCATCCGGAGACTATCCAAATATCTGAAAGAAACATATCCCGATATCCATTCGGCAGAAGAACTGAATCGGGAGTTGCTGGAAGAATATCTGACGTACCTTGCAACGGAAGCGGAGGGCGTAAATAATTACCGGGCAGATCTGACGAACCTCCGGGGACTGCTGGAAACCATCGGAAAATTATATGGGTATCCACATTTAGAAATTTTATTTCTGGCCAGTGACTTGCCCAGACAGGTGCAGCCGAAATTGAAATCCTATTCAGATAGTGAGCTGATTCGTTTTAATGCAGCGCTTGCGGAGCTGGATGAGCAGATGGAGCGGCTTATGGTCATCCACCAGATGTTAGGAACAAGGATATCTGATACCCTTACTCTGCAGACAGACTGCCTGTATCGGCAGGACGGACATCCTATGATCCAGATCCGGCAGATGAAAACAACTACATTTGTGAAGCCTATCAGTGCAGAACTGGAACTGCTGATTGAAAAAGCAATCCAATATACTAGAAAAATGTATGGAGATACGGTTTACATTTTTGTGGATGAGAAAAATAGCAAGAGACCTATGCAGTACAATACCGTTCAAAACAAGGTGATGGATCTGATTCAGAAAAAAGATTTGCGGGACGATCATGGAGAATTGTTTGGATTTGGAACGCATATGTTCCGCCATGTATATGGTATCCGCTTAACAGAACTGCATCTGGATGACTGGACCATCGCAAAACTACTGGGGCATACATCTGTAAAGAATGTGAAATTTTACCGGAAGATGAGCCTCCAGATCATCGCAGATGAAACAAGAGAAATCAGGGCAGAGATGAGCCGGATGATCCGGGCGAATCTGGCCGGATGGGGGAAAGAGTATGAGCAAATATGACAAGATGCTGGAAGTAAACCATAAGCAGAGCGTGGAGAAAATCCAGAGGGCAAAACTGAAAATCCAGGAAATGATCGAAGAAGAGGATAAAGTGACCGTTCCAAAACTGATGCAAAAGACCGGACTGTCCAGAGGATTTTTCTATAAGAACCCGGAAGTGCGAAAGGCAGTAGATCGTGCCTTGCAGCTACAGGCTGGCATGGTAGATAAGAGAAGAAAGATTTTAGATATGGCAATGGACAACCGTATCCTGCAGCTGGAGCAACAGGTAGCGAAACTGAAAAGAGAGAATGAAACATTACGCAAAGAAAGTGAAGCAATGCGGAAGGCATTGAATAAAAGAGACTTGAATCTGATTAAGAATTTTTAGTGAAGAAGAAAACAATCAGCGACTGGCAGGGGCGTGAAGAACGTGCCTGCTGGTGGTTGTGGGGATAAAAGGGTATTGTTGATGTTTAGATTGTGTGAGACAATAAAGCTGTTAATTATATTCAGCCATAATAGGTACTCACGATAAAGGAGAATGCAATATATGAAAAAATATGTTCAGGAAGCAACGGATGAAAATATTTGGACATCTATAAAAAACAATACTTTTGGAAGAAATAAAGATATAAAAGATTTTATAGATGGTTTAGAACTCATAGATGAGAGTGCTTGCATCAGTTTGGATGCGAAATGGGGAGATGGAAAGACATTTTTTGTCCGACAGATTGAAGAAGTGTTAAAATATGTGTTGGCAAATCAACGGGCAGATGAAGAAAATCCGATTGAGAAACTTCCATCTTATGAATATTTGAAGGACAATGAAATGATGGCTAAAATAGATTTGAAGCATTCTTATTTGCCAATCTATTATAATGCATGGATGTATGATAATCATAGCGATCCACTTATGTCCCTGTTGTTAGTCATGACAAAGACTTGCAGGGGAGTTTATGATACGAAAATAGATTCCGAAAAGATAAGTAAAAAGCTAGTAGAGGCATTGGCAACATTGCCCATATCACTAGGGGAGTTTAAAGCAAATCCATTCACCGCAATTGAAAAGTTGCAAGGGAAAAGTATGGACATTTTATCGCTTGTACAAACAGAAGAAGAGATTCGGGAGAGAGTAAAAGGAATCTTCAATGACATTATCGTAGAAAGAGCGCAGAAACTGGTTATATTTATTGATGAATTGGATCGCTGCAGACCATCTTTTGCCATAGAAATGTTGGAGAGAATCAAACACTATTTTGATGATGAGCGTGTGATTTTCGTGGTGTCCCTTAATAAGGAGCAGTTAATACATACCATAACAAATTATTATGGAAGTGGGTTTGATGCAACCAGATATTTGAATAAGTTTTTTGATGTGAATATAAATCTTCCAGCAATGGATAAATATCAAAAACAGACCTTAGAATTTTCTGAACAACAAACAGAAGGAAAATTTTGGTTGTATAAATTAGCTGAAGAGCTAAGTGATTATTATCATTTATCTTTAAGAGATAAACTAATTTACAAAAGTCGTATTGAAGCAGTACCAGCTACTACAGGAACATACACGAGTTTAGAATCATATTTTGTATTGCTGTTCGTAGCAAGTATTATATTACTGGACATTATTGATATTCAAGAAAAGAAAAAATTTTTAGAAGGTAAAAGTGAGTTTGTTACAAATGTGTTGCCAGAACTGAAAATTTACAAGAGATTTATTAATAGATTGATTGGAGATGGAAGCAGAACAGTTGAAGAG
The DNA here is from genome assembly GCF_015557635.1 of Fusicatenibacter saccharivorans. Taxonomy (GTDB): domain Bacteria; phylum Bacillota; class Clostridia; order Lachnospirales; family Lachnospiraceae; genus Fusicatenibacter; species Fusicatenibacter saccharivorans. The sequence goes on along the minus strand of NZ_JADNOP010000019.1, from coordinate 5,652 downwards.
GAACAATTTAAAAGTAACTGCGAAGAAGTTGTGAAAGTATATAAATATGCATTTGAAACAGAATCAGATGAATATTATGAACGGTTCGAAATAGGACGCGAATTGAAACAAAAATGTATTGTTGCATGCAACGGAAATAGGTATCATTAAGAGTATAAAAGCAAGTGGGAAATTCTAGAAAAAAAGACCTGCTTGCTTTTATCGTAGAAGGAAAGTGTACACAGTACACAAGTGTGCATACAGTTAAAGCCCCTATTTTCAAGGCATAAAGGGATAGGGGTACAGTTTACAGATGAACCGACAGGCAATTTGGATAGCCGGACAAGTAGTGATGTTCTTGGTTTGCTGAAAGTTACAAGTCAGAAGTTCCATCAAACGCTTGTAATGATTACCCATAACAATGAAATTGCCCAGCTTGCCGACCGAATTATCCGTATTGAGGACGGAAAAATCGCACAGTGACAGGGGGTGACATTGATGGATGATATTTTATTTGGGAACAATAATCAGGCAACAATCAATCGTCTTGCCAAAAGAAGCTACCGCGCTAATAAGCAGAGAAATGTTTTCGTTACCATCGCATTATTCTTGACCGCCTTTATGATTACATCTGTATTTAGTTTGGGGTGCAGTTATTTTGAAACCTATCAAATGCAGCAAATTCGTGCGATGGGCACGACTGCGGATGTGGCAATTACAAGTCTCTCAGAAGAACAATATGAAGAATTGAGCCGATCCAGCTTGGTATCCGTAGTTGGTGTCAGTCAGAGATTGGGCAGCATTGATACATCTGGAATGGACGATGCCCTGCTGAGTATTACTTGGATAGACGAAACAGAATGGCAAGAACACCGTGTACCAACAATTTCGGATATACACGGAGATTATCCGCAAGCAAAAAATGAAATTATGCTCCCTACATGGGCTTTGCGTGCAATGGGGATTGATGATCCACAGATAGGGATGAATATTTCCCTTTCCTATCAACTCGGAACAGATTATCAATATATCTCCGATGAATTTGTTTTGTCGGGCTATTATACAGATTATTCGGCTTCACGTGCAGGCAACCGTGGTGCCGCTTATGTTTCGGAGCTTTTTGCAACACAAACAGGGCTTCCCTTTGATAGTGTGTCTACCGCAATGATTTCTTTTTCTGATGACAGTAATGCCCTGCGATCCTGTGAAAAACTAAAACGGAAGATTTCGTTTACAGAAAGTCAGTCCTTTGAAATTGTACCTATTGCTCAGAGCAATTCCACCACCATTGTTCTTCCACTGGCTGCTATTATCGTCTTTATCATTATCAGCGGCTATTTGCTGATTTATAACATTCTGTATATCTCAATTTCAAGAGATACACAATTCTATGGACAGCTTAAAACGATAGGCACGACAAAAAGACAAATCAAGCGGATCGTGCGTTCTCAAATATTCAGAACGGCGGTGATCGGTATTCCCAGCGGCCTGATTGTCGGTGGTATTGTTTCGCTTGGACTTGTTCCGTTTGCCATGAATATGATGTACTCAAGCGATACAGACCTTGGGGAGATAGTGTCCTTTTCCCCCATTATTTTTGCGGGTGCCGCAATCTTCACATTTTTTACTGCAATCATCGGCAGCATGAAACCAGCGAAAATAGCTGCAAGTATTTCTCCTGTTGCGGCTTCACGCTATACGGAGGCAAATACAAGGAGTTACCGAGATCATAAGAGCCATAGAACAAAATTATCTCGGATGGCACGAGATAATATTTTTAGAAACCCTAAAAGCGCTTTCCTTACTTTTGCGTCCTTATTTTTAGGCTTAATATTGTTTTTGGTTTCTGCTGGTCTACTATCAAGCCTAAGTCCCGACAATTTTGTAAATCAATGGGGAGAAAGTGATTTCGCATTGACTTACAGCATTTCCGAAGAAGGAAACCTGCTCTCTGATGAAATGTTGCAGCAAATTGAAACAATGCAGGGAATTGAAAATCTGCGCGTCACTTATTCTGCTTCACCGTGGCCCACTATGGATGTCATTTACGACGAAAATGTATTCGGGAAATATATTGATTCCTTGGATGGCGTATCAGGTCTTGATTTTTCAAATGCGGAAACACGAAAAAACTATACAGATAATTTTTGGAGCGGCGTTTACGGAATAGATTCCAGATATATCGAAGAACTTAATAAAACGCTTGATAAGCCTATTGACTTAACCGCCTTTGAAAAGGGAGAGTTGGTGGTTTTGTCCGCTATGACGGATGATGAGGGAAACCTATTGATTCAGCCAGGGCAAGCAATCACCGTTGTCGGTGAGTCCGGGGAACAGGTCTTTACAGTGGCAACTGGCTTTCTGGACGCTGATTTTCAGAGTGGTCGAGGAAATGAGAGAGGTACTGCCCCTGATTTGTATATCAGTAAGCAGGCAATAGAGAAGTTGTCTGGAGAAACCAAAATCTTTCGGATTGCTTTTGATACGATTGATAGCAGTTATGACAAAGGGATTATGGAGCAGCTTCAATCCATTACTGCTTCGTCACCGGGCATTACGATTCTGTCACGATATGAAAAGCAGCAAGAAATGGCCGGATATTTGCTGACCTCAAGGATTATAGCCGCAGGGTTGTCCGCTGTATTTTTGCTGATAGGAATTATGAATTTCATTAACACAATGGTTGTTAGTGTAAATACTCGGAAACATGAATTTGCAACACTTGAAAGTATAGGAATGACGAAAAAGCAAATTAGAAATGTATTGCTTTGGGAAGGCGTGTATTATTGGAGTATTTCTTTCCTACTGCTTGCCACACTGGGAACAGCGATATATATTCCAATATACTCAGCCTTTAGAAGAATGGTTCCTTATGCAGCTTTTCACTATCCTGTAATTTCTCTGTTGGTTGTCGCAGCTATTGTTTTGCTGGTCTGCTTGGCAACCCCCGTCATAACTTTCATGCAAAATGTTAAGCAAAGCGTTGTAGAGAGACTGCGGCAGAATTAAATATTTGCGATGAAAACCGGGAGATTATTCTCCCGGTTTTTCAAATCTCACAGGTTCGTGAGATTTCAGCCCATTATTCTGTCGAAACAGCGTGTGTCAGTGACATTTCTGTGAGGATTGCTTGTTAAGATAAGCGCAAAAGGAACAAGCTGCCGCACGACGGCAAAAGAAAAAAAGCCGTCGTACAGCAGCCTATCAACACGCCCATTTGAAACGGCGGCTTTGATTTTCAGAGCCGCCGTTTCTTTGCGATTGCACAAACCAATGACGACTTGCAGGGACACGGTAGCCGATTGGAGGTTAATTTACCGTGTCCCGTTTGCTTTTTCAAAGCTCACATGATCTACATCAGTTAAAAAAAGCATTGCTCCTCCTCCGGGCAAGTATAATATTGTATCGGCATTATCGTTCTATGTAATTCGGTATAATAATGGCTGTTCTTGGCGCGCCAGTTTTCCCCCACGGAAATCTGGCGTTTTTTGTTGCCATTTTTTCGGAGATGACCCGGTTGTCTGCCGGTGTCGGTCTCCACCTCCATTCGATTCACCCGTCAATCACCCGTGAATCGAAATGGAGGTACATAATGAAGAAAATTAACCTTCGGGAACTTTATCCTGATGTTTATACAACAGACTTTTTTGTAGATGTGACAGAGGAAGTAATGGAGACTATTCGAGCAGCTGAACGTGCGGAGGCTGCGTATGAGCGAAAGATGTATCGTTATAAAGCACAGTATTCTCTGGATTGCGAGAATGGCATTGAAAATGCGGTGTTGTTGAAGCCGCAGACACCGGAGATGGTTCTGGAGGAAAAACAGTTTCAGGAGCAGGTCTATGCCGCTGTGATGAAGCTGCCGGAGAAACAGGCAGAGAGGATTTATGCCAGATACTATCTGGGAATGACGGTAAATAAAATTGCCGAAGTAGAAGGTGTAGACCCTAGCCGTGTCCGAGACAGTATCCGCCGTGGATTAAAGCAGCTTGTAAAATATTTTTGATAAAATTTCATTTGATACGCCTGTTTTTTGCCTTTTTTGTCAGTGTTAATAAGAAGGACAAGTTTTCCTCCTTCATCAGTACATTGACAATCGAATAGACAGCACAACAGGTACATAACCCATGTACGAGCGAATATGAAACGCCGCGAAGATGGAGCAGTCAGGGAGGTGATGAAAGAACTGCTTCGGAGCGATCTACGATTTCATAAAACGGATTGTGGCAGATTCGGCGCGATGACTGCATGGGGGCTTAAAGATACTTCCTCACGGCCCGCCAAAGACTTGGGGGGAACCCTGCGGCGCACGAGTAAAACGACGCCGCGGAGTTATGACAACCGCGCCAGCGGAGACCTGTTATGTTCCCATCGTCAGGGTTGCGTGGCAAATGTGACGAGAATTGAGTCATATTAAAATAGGAAGCGACTGCTCTTTTGGGTGGCCGCTTTCTATTCAAAATCAGATACCATGCGCTGGCAGTTTCGGCTGCCAGCGTATTCATGTGATTTTGAAAGCACGATGATAACCTTGACAGATTGGAGGGAATATAGTCTATGGAAAAGCTCATTACACGAAAAGAAGCTGCTGAAATCTTAGGAATCAGCATAGCAACGCTGGATGCCGCCCGTAACAACGGCTTGATCTCTTATGTGCAGTATGTTCAGAATGGCTGTGTGTATTTTACTGCGGCAGGTCTCCAGGAGTATATCGCAAAATGCACGCACAGAGCAAAACCAGTTGAGAGAAGCGCAACTTACCGTAAACCTCGAAGCGGAAGATCGTGAGCCGGTCCGTATCCTTGATGGAATCAGAGAGGTCTGATAAAACAAAGATACAGCGCTGGAGATTATTCTTAGGAGGTGGAGGAATTGGCAAATAGAAAAATAATACTTCCTCAATATGGCACAGTCATGAAAAGAGGTGTCCTATATTATAGGACCAGAATCAAAGACGCGAATGGTAAGCTCGTAGCTATCTACGCAAAAACGCCTGAAGAACTATATAACAAAGAAACGCTTGCGTTGGAACAGATTGAGAATGCTACTTTTCATCGGAAAACGCCCACAGTTGCAGAGTATTGTGAAAAGTGGCTGCTGATGCAGTCGGTTCATGTACGAGCCACTACCTTGACGGATTACACCTCAAAGGTCAGGCGGCATATTATAGCGGAATTGGGAGATAAACGGATGGGAGAGGTTAGTCTGGATGATATTCAACTTGCCCTTGTTCCGGTTTCCAAGAAATCTGCATCGGTTTATAAATCTGTGGTGATCCTTTACAAGTCTATCTTTCGCGCAGCGATGGAAAGCAGGATCATTGACCATAACCCAACGATTTATCTGACAACAAAAGGTGGCGGTGTTCCTCAAGAGGAGCGTCAGGCTTTGACAGATGAACAGGTGGAGCGACTTTTGGATGCTATCCGAGATTTGCCGCCTTATGTCTTTGTCATGATCGGTTTGTATGCGGGTCTGCGCCGGGAAGAAATTCTTGCTCTGCAATGGGATTCAGTATATCTGGATACGGATACTCCATATCTGACGGTAAGGCGGGCATGGCATACAGAACACAACAGACCGGTGATTTCGGATGAATGAAAAGTCTAATCCCCCAGCTATGCTGGGGAGAATAGAGTAGTCGGAAGTGGTGAGGATAACAAAATAAAGCCT
>NZ_JADNOP010000018.1 GCF_015557635.1 Fusicatenibacter saccharivorans | reverse complement strand
GGGTAGCCAAGTCGGGAAGGGATAAACGCTGAAGGCATCTAAGCGTGAAGCCCCCCCTCAAGATGAGATATCCCATTCTTTAAGAAGTAAGACCCCTTGAAGACGACGAGGTAGATAGGGCAGGGGTGGAAGTGCCGTAAGGCATGGAGCTGACTGTTACTAATCGGTCGAGGGCTTGACCTGAATGGTTGTGTTCACAGAAATGGAATGATAGATGTGTAGTGTATGCGGTTTTGAAGGTATATCGGAAAGGCCATCGGAGAGATCCGATGGTTTTTGGCTGTTAAAAAATAAAAGAAAGAGCGCTGTTAATGAGAAAAAATACTCATTAACAGCGCTTTTCATTTCACAGAAAAAGCAGTATTATGGGGTTAGAAGAGTCTAACACAAAACAGACTCTTACACACTCAGGAAAAAAGATGCAGGGAGGAAAGTTATGTTTCTTGAGATTAATAACCTGAAGAAGAGTTTTGGAACCGGTGAAAGCCGTGTGGAGGTCTTAAAGGGAATCCAGTTTTCTGTGGAAAAAGGTGAAATCTGTGTTCTCCTCGGTCCATCCGGTTCCGGTAAATCGACACTGTTGAATATTATCGGCGGAATCGACGAGGCGGACAGCGGTTCGATCGTGATTGAAGGCGAAAAAATTGAGGATATGAATGAAAAAACGCTGACACGGTACAGACGAAAACATTTAGGATACGTTTTCCAGATGTACAATCTGATTCCAAACCTGACGGTAAAAGAAAATATGGAAGTCGGCGCATACTTAAGCGATCATCCGCTCGACATCAACGATCTGTTAAAGACACTGGGGCTCTATGACCACCGCAACAAGCTGCCGAACCAGCTCTCTGGCGGTCAGCAGCAGCGTACTTCAATCGGAAGAGCTATCATCAAAAATCCAAGCATTCTGCTCTGTGATGAGCCGACAGGTGCACTCGATTACCATACTTCAAAAGAAATTTTGAAGCTGATCGAGGACGTCAATCAGAAGTACGGCAACACCGTCATCATGGTAACACACAATGATGCGATCAAAAACATGGCGGACCGCGTGATTCGTCTGCGCGACGGCCAGATCCGTAAAAACTACGTCAATGAGACCAAAATCGCCGCCGGCGATCTGGACTGGTAAAGCGGGGTGGAAGTATGAAAAATCCATTACGAAAACGCCTGCTGCGGGAACTGAAGAACGATATTGGAAAATATCTCGTTATTTTTCTGTTTATGACGGCGACGATTGGCTTTGTGTCCGGTTTTCTCGTTGCGGATGAGAGCATGCTGTATGCTTACGATGAAAGCTTTGAAAAATACAACGTGGAAAACGGAAATTTTACAACAGAACAGAAGCTCACAGACAACCAGAGAACACGGCTGGAAAAAGAGAAGGTAACGATTTACGAGAATTTCTATAAAGACGAAGATGCCGACACGGATCTGGATTCGGAACCAGAGAGCACGATCCGTCTTTTTAAAAACAGAACAGAGGTCAATCTGGTCTGCCTGATGAAAGGCGAAATGCCGCAGCAGAAGGATGAAATTGCAATTGACCGTATGTATGCGGACAATAATGGCCTGCAGGTCGGTGATGTGATCTCGGTTGATAAAAAAGAACTGACGGTTACCGGTCTTGTGGCACTTTCGGATTACAGTGCGCTGTTCAGCAATTCAAGTGACATGATGTTCGATGCGGTTAAATTCGGTGTGGGAATCATGACCGAAGAAGGGTATGATGCCATTACCGATGACCATATCAAATACTGCTATTCCTGGAAATACGATACGGAACCGAAAGATGAAAACGAGGAAAAAGAATGGTCCGATGATTTCGTCGAGGTTCTGGCGGCTCATTCCTCGCTGACGGGTTATCTGCCGCGCTACGGCAATCAGGCAATCAAATTTACCGGTGACGATATGGGCGGTGACAAGGCGATGGTGGAGATACTGCTGTACATCCTGATTGCCATCATGGCGTTCATTTTTGCAGTTACGACAAACAATACGATTGTAAAAGAAGCGTCGGTGATCGGAACGCTGCGCGCATCCGGCTATACGAGACGGGAACTTCTGCTGCATTATCTGTCCCTGCCGGTACTGATTACGATTTTGTCGGCGGTGATTGGAAATATTCTGGGATACACCGTGTTTAAAGATATCTGCGCCGGTATGTATTATGGAAGTTACAGTCTGCCGACGTATCAGACGCGGTGGAATGCCAATGCATTTCTGCTCACGACCGTAATTCCGGCAATTCTGATGTTTGTGATCAACGCGGTGTTGATTTCCGGCCGTCTGCGTCTGTCACCGCTGCGTTTTCTGCGCCACGATTTTGCAAAGAAAGGAAAAAGCCATGCGGTGCGTCTTCCGAACTTCCGGTTCTTCTCGCGGTTTCGTCTGCGGATCCTGCTGCAGAACAAATCGAGTTACTTTACCCTGTTTCTCGGTATCGTATTTGCCAATATTCTGTTGCTGTTCGGTATGATGATGAAACCGCTGCTGTCACATTACCAGACGGAGGCGGTGGAAAATATGCTGGCAGATTACCAGTATATTTTAAATGTCCCGGATCCGATCGATGAGGATGATGAGTACACGCTGATGGGAATTGTGCAGAAGCTTCTGACGCCGTCGCTGAAGACAAATACGGAGGGCGTGGAAACGTTTGCCGTCACATCGCTGAAGAATATTCCGAAAAACCGGGAGGGCGAGAGCATTTCGGTATATGGAATTCAGAAAGACAGCAAATATGTTTCCGCTGAACTGTTTGAGAACGGCGTGACGATTTCCGACGGTTATGCCGAAAAATATGGAATGAAAGTCGGCGATACACTGGAACTGAAAGAGCCGTATGAGGATAAAACGTACAGCTTTGAAGTAAAAAGTATTTATGCCTACCCGGGAGCCCTTGCGGTATTTCTGCCGATGGATGTCTTCTGCGAGAAATTCGATCATCCAGAGGACTACTTTAACGGCTATTTCTCCAACGAGCCGATCACGGACCTGGAGGAATCGTATATCGCGACGAAAATTACGGAAGATGATATGACAAAGATTTCACGACAGCTCAATGTGTCGATGGGAGAAATGTTCCAGCTGATCAATGTTTTCTCGATTGTACTGTTCATGCTGCTGATTTATCTGCTGACGAAGCTGATCATCGAGAAGAATACGACTTCGATTTCGATGGTAAAGATTCTCGGCTACGAGAACAGGGAAATTTTGAGTCTGTATTTGACGGCGACAACCTGGGTTGTGATCATCTCAATCGGTGTCAGCCTGATCATTGCCTCCGCGCTGATCCGCCTGATTTATGTCATTATGCTTTCCGAGTACAGCGGCTGGCTGACATACTATATTGATCCGGCAATTTACGGAAAAATGTATCTGATGGGCCTTGCGGCGTATGCTGTTATCGCTGTGCTGCAGTTCCGCCACATCCAAAAGATTCCGATGGACGAGGCACTGAAAAATGCAGAATAAAAAAAGTTACAGGAGAAATCTTGACAAGCCCGGGCAAAGTGTGGTATATTGCTCTCAAACTTGGTGTGGATTTTTCAACTTGTAATAAAGTTCTTTTCGCCACGCAATTATCGAAAGCAGATAATTGCGTGGCTTTTTTGTGGGCAATGAAGCAAAGTCCGTGCCTGCACGTAAGTCCACCAACAGAAAAGATCACAAATGGAGGTAATAATGAACGAAAACTTTATGAAAGAAAAGCCAGTATTTCCACTGCTGGTTTCGATGGCGCTTCCAATGGTAATCTCGATGCTGGTCAATTCCTTATATAACATTGTGGACAGCTTCTTTGTCGCACAGATCAGCGAAGATGCCATGACGGCGCTCTCCCTGGTTTATCCGGTACAGAATTTTGTAAATGCCGTTGCCATCGGTTTTGGAATCGGACTGAATGCGGTGATTTCGTATTATCTGGGAGCGGGTGACAAAAAGGCAGCCGGCTGTGCTGCAACGCAGGGTCTTGCCCTTACCATGCTGCATGCGGTTATTTTAACGATCGGAAGCCTTCTGGTCATCGAGCGTTTCCTGCGGATGTTTTCTTCTTCCGAAACTGTCATCGATCTTGGTGTCCGGTATTCACGGATTATCTTTCTGTTTACCATAGCAATCATGGCAAACCTTTACTTTGAAAAGGTTTTTCAGGCAGTCGGCCGGATGAAAGTGACGATGACTGGTATGATGATCGGCTGTATTGTCAACATCATTCTGGATCCGCTCATTATTTTCGGAATCGGACCGTTTCCGCGTCTTGGAATTGAGGGTGCGGCGCTTGCAACCGGTATCGGTCAGGTGACACCGGCCGTGATTTACTGGATCATTTACAAGATCCGCCCGATTTCGGTCAAAATCCGTCCGGAATATTTAAAAGAAGGAAAAAATCTGGTCGGAAGACTGTACGCGATCGGCGTCCCGGCGATCCTGAACCTGGCGCTGCCGTCTCTTCTGATTTCCGCACTGAATGGAATCCTGGCCGTGTATTCCCAGAGCTACGTTGTCGTGCTCGGCATTTACTACAAGCTGCAGACGTTCATCTATCTGACAGCAAACGGCATTGTACAGGGCATGCGTCCGATCATCGGCTTCAACTACGGTGCAGGCGAGCATAAGCGTGTGCGGAAGATTTATGAGATCACCCTGATTATGTGTGCGGTGATCATGCTTATTGGAACAGGCATCTGCCTTGCCATTCCGGAACAGCTGATCGGACTGTTCAGCAGCAATCCGGAGACCATCCGTCTTGGCGGACAGGCACTGACACGCATCAGCGCGGGCTTTTTGATTTCGGCAGTTTCCATCACATCCTCCGGTGCGCTGGAGGGACTCGGAAAAGGCGGATCTTCCCTGATCATTTCCCTCTGCCGAAATGTCATTGTCATTCTCCCGGCAGCTTACCTGCTGTCCCATCTGGGAGGCGGCGTTTTCGTATGGCACGCCTTCTGGATCACAGAGGTCATTTCCGCAGCGGTTTCTCTTGTGGTATACCGCCGCGCAGTACGAAGATAAAAAATATAAGAAGAAAAGAAAAGCGGCCTCTTGTGGAAGGCGGCTTTTCTTTTTATAATAGATAATACAGACGTAAGAATTAAGTAAAGATTTTTTTGAATATTCATGGTACCATTACGGTAGTTAAAAACAGAGAGGATGGAAACGACGTGGAAGAAACAAATATTTTAGTTGTGGATGATGAAAAAGAAATCGCGGATCTGCTGGAAATTTATCTGATCAGCGATGGATTTCAGGTATTAAAAGCGTACAGTGCAAAAGAGGGACTCCGCATTCTGGAGGAGAAAAAAATCGACCTGGTGCTGCTCGATGTGATGATGCCGGATATGGACGGTATTGCGATGTGCCGCCGCATCCGGGAGACGAACAACATTCCGATCATCATGGTAAGTGCCAAAACGCAGGATATCGACAAGATCGTCGGTCTGTCAACGGGAGCAGACGATTACGTGGCAAAACCGTTCAATCCGCTGGAGCTGATGGCGCGTGTAAAATCCCAGCTCCGCCGCTACCGCGAACTGAATCCGTCGAAGCCGCACGAGCGCCAGGAAGTGATTTCCTTAAAGCATCTGGAAATCAACAAGGTAACCCATCAGGTTGTCTGCTACGGAGAAAGCATCAAGCTGACACCGATCGAATTTGATATTCTGTATCTGCTGGCCTCCAACCCGGGCCGCGTGTTCGGTACAGACGAAATTTTCGAGCGTGTCTGGCATGAAAAATTCTATGAGGCGAACAACACGGTTATGGTACATATCCGCCGTCTGCGCGGAAAAATGAAAGACGACACAAGAGAAGATAAGATTATTACAACAGTCTGGGGAGTGGGATACAAAATTGAAGCCTGATTTTATAAAAAACTTCAGCCAGAGGATGGTCTTTGATCTGATTGTAAGTGCACTTGTCACGGTGTTTGTAGTGACGCTTACCGACGGGATTCTGACCTTTTTCGGCAATGGACTGATGAACATCGGTTACCGGAGCGCCTGGATCGGACCGGGAGGCCTCCGCCCATCGGTGCGGACGATGATTCTGACGGCGGCTGCGCTGCTTTCGTTCTGCCTGACCTTTTATTTCCTGATGCGCGAAACCATCCGATACATTGGGAAGATTCTGGAAAAGGTAAAGGAGATATCAGCAGGGGATTTTGATCATCCGATCGAGGTAAAGGGAAATGACGAGTTTTCTGTGATGGCGGAGAACTTAAATACGATGCAGCAGAATATCAAGGAAATTATGGAACGGGAACGGATCGCGGAGCATACGAAAAATGATCTCGTCTCATCCGTGGCACATGACCTCCGTACGCCTCTGACTTCGATTATCGGCTATCTCGGCTGGGTGCGCACGCGGACGGATCTGGATGAGGAGACGAGAAATCATTATATCGATATTGCCTATCAGAAAGCACTCCGTCTGGAGCAGCTCACGAACGAGCTGTTTGGATTCGTCAAGCTGGAGCACAAAGAGATGCAGCTGCATCTCGGAAAACTTGATCTGGTGCAGCTGATGGAGCAGATGCTCGACGAGATGACGCCGTCTTTTGTGAAAAATGAGCTTCAGGTGGAATTTCTGCATGCGGAACATGCGATTTTTCTCGAGGCGGACGGTGAGCTGCTGGCACGGCTCTTTGGAAATCTGCTGAACAATGCTGTCAAATACGGAAAAGAGGGAAAACAGGTCCGCGTCTCAATGGAAAAAGAGGGCGAATATGTGGTCACGCGTGTCATTAACTACGGACGGATCATTCCAAAACAGGAACTGGATCATATTTTCCAGAAATTTTACCGAACAGAGCAGTCGAGGAGCCGCGATACCGGCGGGACGGGACTTGGACTTGCGATTGTACAGCAGATTGCGGAACTGCATCACGGACAGGTGCGGGTAAAAAGTGATCTGCAGGGAACCGTCTTTGAGGTGGAACTGCCGGTCGGAATGCCAAAGGGGAAGAAAGAGGACGAAAAGCGATGAACAGGAAAAGAAGAAGCAAAATCTGCTGTCTGTCCGGTATTTTGCTGCTGATTCTGCTTCTGGCGGGAGTTCAGAGGGTGTCTGCGATGACAACGCGGACAGAACTTTATCAGAACACGCCGTCGGATGGCGGAAGAAGCGGCGGGAAAGAAAAGCAGCTTCTTGCCAACAGCTACGCAGGGGAATACCAGATTGATTTTTCTTATGGATTCGAAGGAAACTATCAGGATGGGAATCACGTACCGATCCGTGTGACAATCACAAATGAGAGCGCTGTTGAATTTGAAGGATACTTTGTTTTTCAGATAAAAAACGCCGCGGAATCGATTTACCGCGGAAACAGTGGAGAAGGCATTCTCTCAAAACTGTTTCCGGGGGTCAAGCGGTCGGGCGATGGAAGAAACAGCCTTTTTACGTACCGTTTTCCAATCTATATTCCGGCGAACGGAACCGTTACAAAGACTTTTTCTGCAGGGCTTCTGGTGGAAAATACGTCTTTTTGTGTCCTGCGCCTGGAGAACAGCCAGAGGGACACGGTGTACAGTCGGGAAGAAACGATTTCGAGTGAAGGCTTCTTCCAGTCCAAGGTGGAAGTCTGCGTTGTGGAAGAAGAAACTAATTACGGGCAGCAGCTGAATGGAGTTACGCTGAACGACGGGATTTATGAGGTGAAAGCTGCATCTGTCCGGGCAGAGGAGCTTGTCGGGCTTGCGGAGTCGTATTCGCCGGATGTGCTGATCCTTCTGGAGCAGTCCAAAGAAGAACTGGATGAGACAATCCAGAAAGAAATTGATCTCTGGCAGGCAGAGGGAGGTCTTCTGATTACCTTTTCGGGAAACGAGACATTTGCGGAAAGCCAGCGCAGTGCGTTTAAAGAAGCGCCGGTAGATTTTCTGAAAAATATTCTGGACGAAGAGACCACCAGCCGCCTTCTGGCAAAACGAAATACGAATTATCAGAAATACTATACGATTTCCGATCTTCTGGAAAACACTAAGATCCGGAACCGTCCGAATACGGTGCTGTACGGCGGTCTGATTCTGGTCTATCTGGTTCTGGCAGGGCCGGGATTGTATTTCTTTTTGAAAAAAACAGGAAAACGTCAGTATCTCTGGGGGGCGATCTGTGCCTGCTCGGCCGTCTTTGTTATGCTGATCAGTCTGTTTGGCCAGAGCACGAGGCTCAAGGCCCCGGTGCTGACGTATGTAAGAGAAATCTGGCAGTACGATACATACCAGAAAGATTACATTAATTTCTGTGCACAGGCGCCGTACAATGCTTCCTATGAGCTGTATCTGGATCCGTCCTACGATCTGGTGACGTACAACCGTATGGACTATATGTCCAACAGCACGGCACAGCCGGAAACGGAGGATGCGGAATATGAAAAGACGGAGATCAGTTTCGGAGAACAGAAAAACAGGGCAGAAATTTCCAATCAGGCTGCATTTGCCCTGAATGAGTTCGGCATGCAGCGGATGGAAACGCTGGACGAAGGCAAAGGACTGAAAGGCACGTTTCATTTCTGGAATCAGAAGATCAGCGGAACCGTGGAAAACAAGACAGGCTATGATCTGGAGAGATGTGTGATTGCCGTTCCAGGTTACTGTGCCCTCATTGGAGACATCAAAAACGGGGAGACGATCACGCTGGATGGAATAGAATCGGACAGCGTGCGGGAGTTCGGAAATTGGAGTGCGGCAGAAGATCTGCCGGAGATAGAGAAAAATTATCTGGACGGCGTCATCTATAATCACATGCCGAACCGGAGTGACAACTGCCTTTTCTTTGGAAAGCTGGCAGGCAATGACGATACGTTCCAGCTTGACAGCGGATACGAAGCGTATGGAATCTCGTATTACTATCAGGAAGTGTCTGTGGACATGAAAGAGGCCGGCGTTGTGTACTGTCCGTATGCGCAGGAGTACAGCGGATGGGACGGCGGAAACACGGTAAGCTTTGAAATGGGACCGAATTCCGGCGGAATCTCGGAAGAGGAAACAGAAGTAACGTATTATCTGAACGGTGTCTTTGAAAACAACAACATCTGGTGTCTGTATGGAATGTATGCTAAAGGCGTGATGCAGCCGGATTCCGAGGGAATCTATGATCCTGCATTCTGGCCGTATGCGATGACGGCGTTAGAAGATAAGATCCAGGCGGCAGAAACCGGCGGGGGAGGAAAACGGGGAACCATTCTTTCACTTGCTTTCGAGAAAGCCCGCACGGAGGATGGGACCAAGATCCGGAATTTCAATGGAATCATTGAGCTGTACAATTTTCAGACGGGAACGTATGATGAAATTTCCGACTGGGAGATCGATTTTGCGAGTGATCCTGCGCTGGAGGCGCAGTATGTGAATGCGGACAACCAGATCCGTGTGCGGTACCGTCTTTCCGAAGAGGAAAAGGGAGAAGAGTATCATGAAAATTATGGATACTATGAGGCACCGAATCTGATCGTAAAGGCGAAAGAGATGCCACCGGAGCAATATCTGGAGAACCTGTTAGCGGAGGAGCCAAATGCCGATACTGAAAATTGAGAAACTGACCAAAAAATACGGAAAAACATATGCCCTGAACGGTCTTGATATGGAAGTAAAAAAAGGCGATATTTACGGCTTTGTCGGACCGAACGGTGCGGGAAAAACAACGACGCTGCGCATTATTTCAGGGCTTTTAAAGAGCGACGGCGGCGATCTGTGGCTGGACGGCGTGCGGACGACAAAAAACATTCTGAAGCAGAAAAGCCTGATCGGCTTTGTGCCTGATTTCTTTGGCGTCTATGAAAACTTAAGCGTGATAGAGTATCTGGAATTTTTTGCCGCATCGTATGGAATTTACGGGCGGGCAGGAACCGTCCGTGCGCGGGAAGTGCTGGAGATGGTCGAACTATCGGAAAAAGAGGAGCAGATGGTGGATTCGCTCTCAAGGGGCATACAGCAGCGGCTCTGTCTGGCGCGCGCGATGATCCATAAACCGAAGCTTCTGGTGCTGGATGAACCGAATTCCGGTCTGGATCCGCGTTCGAGAAAGGATTTTCAGCTTCTCCTGCAGCGATTGGCGCGGGAGGATTATACGATTCTGATCAGCTCCCATATTCTTTCGGAATTAGCAGATCTG
Organism: Fusicatenibacter saccharivorans; assembly: GCF_015557635.1. Lineage (GTDB taxonomy): Bacteria > Bacillota > Clostridia > Lachnospirales > Lachnospiraceae > Fusicatenibacter > Fusicatenibacter saccharivorans. The sequence goes on along the minus strand of NZ_JADNOP010000018.1, from coordinate 61,149 downwards.
TGCACCAGCATCGGTGTCATCAACGGAGGTGTCATGGTACAGCAGGGAAAGCTGGAAAACATTATGCTTGCGATCGACAGCTCCAATCCGCTGCGCATCACTGTGCTGAACCAGGTGCCAAAGGCGCTGGAACTATTGCGGCAGGATCCGCAGGTCAGCCGCCTTTCTGTGGATGAAAACAAGATTGCGGCCTGGTTTTCGGGAAGCCGGAAGGAGGAGGCGTATCTGCTGCAGAAACTGGTGGATGCCGGAATCCTTGTGGTTTCGTTTGCACGGGAACACAACAGCCTGGAGTCCCTGTTCTTCCATCTGACCGGGGAAACGGAACAGAAGAGCCGAAACACAGAAACGTTCGGAAACACGATCGGATAAGGAGGGAACGAAACGTGCGGTTAAATCCTGTATTTGAAAAAGAAATGAAGCGGAACTCGCGGTCATCGCGGATTTCCTGGATTATTTTTGTCTGCAATCTGCTGCTTGCCGTGGTTGCGTTTGTCTGCTATTTCGGGGAGAGCAGCCAGCTTGGCTATCTGGCACCGGTCAGTTACAGCGTTCCGATGAACTGCTATATTCTGATGACGTATCTTCTGTTTATTCTCGTCGTCCTTTCAGTTCCGGCGGTTGCGGGAGGAAGCATTTCGCTGGAGCGTGAGAAAAAAACGCTGGATGTGCTGCTGACGACGAACCTGAACCCGTGGAGAATCATTACGGGAAAGCTGGAGGCATCGCTTGGCGTTGTTCTGATACTGACGGTTTCGGCACTGCCGGTGCTGTCCCTTGTTGTGGTGTTCGGCGGTATCGGCCTTGGCGGACTGCTTCTGATGGCGGGAGGCCTTCTTCTGACCGGAATTTTTGTCGGCAGTATCGGCATTTTCTGTTCGGTTGTTTTTAAGCGGACCACACTGGCGACCGTTCTTTCCTATGTCATTGTCGTTTTTCTGGTCGTAGGAATATGCGCCTGCACGGGGCTTGCCTACTACGCAGGACTGCTGCAGCAGGAGATGACGGCAGCTTATCAGCAGATCGATGTAGGAGGTGTAATTTACCTTCTTCTTTTCAATCCGTTTACCTCGTTTGCGGGGATCATCAGCCGCCAGCTTGGGAATGGAAGAGAGATGGAACAGCTCTGCTATCTGCTTGGAAATTACGGACAGAATCCGCTGATCCATTATCTGCCGGAGGCGAGTGCCGTTCTGCAGCTTCTGATATCAGCCGTTCTTCTTGTGACGGCGGGAAGAAAGCTGAATCCATTAAATAAATAACAGGAGTAAAAGAGAAGATGAAACCATTTTGTTTTAGCCTTTCCGGAATTTATGAGTCCGAAGGATATGCCTGGGAGCAGGCGGGAAAGATCTGGGATCTGAGAGAGCTCCGGGGAACTGACGGTTATCTCGATCCAGAGACGGAGCAGTTTCTGGAAGCGGAACTTGGCCGAAAAAAAGAAACGAAAGAGCTGCCGCGGATCCGCCTTCTGGATTCCGGCAATTATCACTATATGAGCAAATTGCTGCTGGGACTTGAAAAAGAAGATTTGTTTTTAGCCGTATTCGACCACCATACCGATATGCAGCCGCCGGCGCTTCTTCCGGTGCTCTCCTGCGGTTCCTGGATCCGGGATGCTGCCGGGGCGTATCAAAACATCAAAGGAATCTGTGTGATCGGCCCGCCGGAGGCGTCGGTGCGGGAAACAGAAGCGATGGAGCATGTCTGGTTTGTGACACAGGAAGAGCTCGACGACGGAAGCGGAGCGGCGAAGATCAAAGAGGTTTTTGCATCCCATGCGGGAACATTTCCGGTATATCTGTCGGTCGATAAGGACATTCTGTCAAAGGAGGAGCTTGATACGAACTGGGATCAGGGAAATGTGCGTGTGGATGAGCTGCTGTCCCTTGCAAAGGACTGTCTTGCGGGGAGAAAGGTGCTCGCGGTCGATCTCTGCGGAGAGCCGTCGGCGAACGCGCCGGAGGCGGAGTGCAGCGCGGCAAGTCTGGTAAACCAGAAGCTGTACGGCGCGCTTGCGGCAAAAATCGAAGATTGACAAAGCCTGGGCAAAAGAGTATCATAAATTTATACCCAGACGGGGTATATAGAGTGACGGAACACAAGGAGGAAACCTCATGGGTGAATGTTGTACACACTGCAGTGAATGCGACCGGAAAAAAGTGCGGGACGAAAAAGAATACAAAGATCTGATCCACCGTCTTTCGAGAATTGAAGGCCAGGTGCGCGGAATACGGGAAATGGTGGAGAGCGACCGCTACTGCGTCGATATCCTGACCCAGGTATCCGCGATCCAGTCTGCATTAAACAGCTTCAACAAGGTACTGCTTTCCAGCCACATCAAATCCTGCGTTGTGGAGGATATCCGGCAGGGAAAAGAAGGCGCCGTGGATGAGCTCTGCAAAACCATCCAGAAGCTGATGAAATAAGAAGGAGAAGAAGAAAATGAAAGCATATGAAAGATTACTGAATTATGTTAAAGTGCCGACACCGAGCAATGAGAAGAGCGGAACCCATCCGTCTTCCGAGTGTCAGAGAGTCCTGGCAGACCAGCTTGCAGAAGAAATGAAAGCGCTCGGCGTATCGGATGTCCGTGTAGAGGATAAATGCTACGTCTATGGAAAAATTCCGGCAACAAAAGGATACGAAGGAAAGACAAAACTGGGATTTATCGCACACATGGATACGGTATCTGATTTTGCAGATCATGCGGTAAATCCGATCGTACATGAAAATTATGACGGAAAGGATCTGAAGCTGGCTGACAGCGGAAGAACACTGGAAGTTTCAGTATTCCCGCATCTTCCATCCCTGGCCGGAAGAACGCTGATCACAAGCGATGGAACAACGGTGCTCGGTGCAGATGACAAGGCGGGCGTGGCAGAGATTATGACACTGGCAGAAGCCCTTCTTGCCGGAGAAATCCCGCACGGTCCGATTTCCATCGGATTTACACCGGATGAGGAGATCGGTGAAGGCCCTGACTTTTTTGATGTTCCAGGCTTTGACGCAGAGTTTGCCTATACCGTGGACGGCGGCACAGAGGGAGAAATCGAATTCGAAAACTTCAATGCAGCCGGAGCGAAATTCACGGTGACCGGATTTAACATCCACCCAGGCGGAGCAAAAGACACGATGATCAATGCAATCGCTGTTGCAAGCGAGATCCAGTCTCTTCTGCCGGAAGCAGAGTCCCCGAGAAATACCGAAGGATATGAAGGCTTCTATCATCTGACCAGTATGTCCGGCGATGTGGCACATGCCGAGTCCGAGTACATCATCCGTGATCACGATGCAGAGAAATTTGCAGCAAAAGAAGAGAATCTGCGCCGGATTGAAAAAGCAATGAATGAAAAATACGGCGAGGGAACGGTAAAACTGGAGATCAAAGAGCAGTACCGCAACATGGCTGAGAAGATCCGTCCTTGCTACCATCTGATTGAGAATGCCGAAGAGGCAGCCAGAAGAGCCGGCATAGAGCCGATCGTTCTTCCGATCCGCGGCGGCACAGATGGCGCACGCTTAAGCTTCATGGGTCTGCCGTGCCCGAACATCGGAACCGGCGGATATGCATGCCATGGACCGTATGAGCACATTACTGTTGAGGGGATGGAAAAGACGATGGCAATGCTGAAAGAACTGGTTAAGATCTACGCAGAATAAAAGAGTTGTCAGAAAAAAGGAAAAGTCCGGCAGAAAACTGCCGGGCTTTTTTGCTGGCGTTTATGATAGGAAGAAAAAAATCAGCACAGCAAAAAACGGAGCCATGCAGGCTCCGATTAAAAGCAGTTCGTAGGGGAATCGAACCCCTGTTTTCGCCGTGAGAGGGCGACGTCTTAGCCTCTTGACCAACGAACCATATGATATAGAACAGAATTTTTAAAAGAGAAGGAACTCTGTGAAACCTTCAACAGTTCGTAGGGGAATCGAACCCCTGTTTTCGCCGTGAGAGGGCGACGTCTTAGCCTCTTGACCAACGAACCGTATGATATAGAACAGAATTTTTAAAGAGAAGGGATTCTGCAAAACCTTCAGCAGTTCGTAGGGGAATCGAACCCCTGTTTTCGCCGTGAGAGGGCGACGTCTTAGCCTCTTGACCAACGAACCGTATGATATAGAACAGAATTTTTAAAGAGAAGGGATTCTGCAAAACCTTCAGCAGTTCGTAGGGGAATCGAACCCCTGTTTTCGCCGTGAGAGGGCGACGTCTTAGCCTCTTGACCAACGAACCGTACTCGCTTATAATACACGATGTCTGGAGAAAATGCAAGTGTTTTTTTGAAAAAAATTTAAAAAATTTCAAAAAGTAGCGAAATTCGCATTTTACTTGCATTTTTTGCCAGTTATGGTATGATAAAACAAACAAATGTTCTAAAAAAACAGAAATACGTTCTAAAAAGAAAGAAAAAAGATTAGAATAGAGAAGGAGAAGACAAATGAAACAGTACAAAGGAGCCATTTTTGATCTGGACGGAACACTGCTCGACTCGATGCGGGTCTGGGATGACATCGATGTTGCATTTTTAAAGAAGAGAGGACTTGAGGTTCCGCCGGATTATCAGGAAGCGATTACACCGCTCGGCTTTCTGGAGGCTGCTCGCTACACGATCAGACGGTTCGGCTTTCCGGAAACGCCGGAAGAGCTGATTCAGGAGTGGCATCAGATGGCGGTCGACGCCTATACGTATGAAGTGGAGTTAAAAGACGGGGCAGCAGAATATCTCCGCTATTTAAAAGAAAAAGGAATCCGCATGGCGGTTGCTACCTCATCGAGCCCGGAGCTGTATGAGCCGGCCTTAAAGAGAAATGGGATTTATGGGTATTTTAAAGCATTTGTCACCGTCTCGGAAGTAAAGCGCGGCAAGGGCTTTCCGGATATCTACGAGAAAGCGGCTGAAAAGCTGTCTCTTCCGCCGGAAACGTGTGTGGTATATGAAGATATCCTAACGGGAATCCGCGGCGCCAAAATGGGCGGATTTGCGGCTGTGGGCGTGTATGACAGAAGCGGGGAAGGAAACCGCGCAAAGATGGAGCAGGAAGCAGACCGCTACGTGACTTCTTTTAAGGAGCTGATGAACGGAGGAGATTCTTTCTTCTAAAGAAAATCTTGCTATTCCGGGAAGAAAAATGATATAATAAAATACTGTGCCCCAAAATGGGACAGACAGAAGTATTTTTAAGAGAAAAAGACAGTAACACATAAGTGAGGATAGAACAGTTATGCCAAAAAAAGAAACGTATGATGCCAGCAGTATTTCCGTGCTGGAAGGTCTCGAAGCAGTGCGTAAGCGCCCTGGTATGTATATCGGAAGTACCTCGCGGAAAGGCCTGAATCATCTGATTTATGAAATTGTAGACAATGCGGTGGACGAGCATCTTGCGGGCTACTGCGACACCATTCACGTAACACTTGAAGCAGACGGCTCGGCGACCGTGACTGACAACGGCCGCGGAATCCCGGTCGGCATGCATGAAAAAGGCGTTCCGGCGGAGCGTCTCGTTTTTACAACCCTGCACGCCGGCGGTAAATTCGACAACAATGCGTACAAGACAAGCGGCGGTCTGCACGGTGTCGGTTCTTCGGTTGTCAATGCGCTTTCCACCTATCTTGACGTACAGGTCAGCCTAGGCGGCTGGGTTTACCACGACCGCTACGAACGAGGTGTTGCCGTACAGGAACTCGATGAGGATGGGCTGCTGCCGAAGATCGGAAAAACGAAGAACAGCGGAACCCGCATCAACTTCCTGCCGGATCCGGAAATCTTTGAGAAAACACGTTTTTCCGCAACAGAGGTCAAAAGCCGTCTCCATGAGACTGCATATCTGAACCCGGCGCTTACCATTTATTTTTCCGATCTGCGCGATGGAAAAGAGGAGCACCTGACGTATCACGAGCCGGACGGCATTGTTGGTTTTGTGCGCGATCTGAATAAGAACAAAGAGGCAATCCACGATCCGATTTATTTCAAAGGGGAATCTGAGGGCATTACCGTGGAATGTGCGTTCCAGTATATCAACGAATTCCAGGAAAACGTGCTCGGCTTCTGTAATAATATCTACAACGCTGAGGGCGGTACCCATATTTCCGGTTTCAAGTCGACCTTTACGACGATTATGAACAGCTATGCCAGAGAGATCGGTGTCTTAAAAGAAAAAGACAATAACTTTACGGGATCGGATATCCGAAATGGTATGACCGCTGTTATTTCGATCAAGCACCCGGATCCGCGGTTCGAGGGCCAGACAAAAACGAAGCTGGACAACCCGGATGCGGCAAAGGCCGCCGGAAAAGTAACGGGCGAGGAGATTCCGCTGTATTTCGACCGCAATCTCGAAGTGCTGAAAAATGTTCTTGCCTGCGCTGAGCGATCTGCCAAAATCCGCAGAAGCGAAGAAAAAGCCAAGACGAATATGCTGACCAAGCAGAAATATTCGTTTGATACGAACGGAAAACTGGCAAACTGCGAGAAAAAGGATCCGTCGCTGTGCGAGATCTTTATCGTCGAGGGAGATTCTGCGGGCGGTTCCGCAAAGACGGCGCGTGACCGTAATTTCCAGGCGATTCTGCCGATCCGCGGTAAGATTCTGAACGTAGAGAAGGCTTCTATTGATAAAGTTCTGGCAAATGCCGAGATCAAATCCATGATCAATGCATTCGGCTGCGGCTTTTCCGAGGGTTACGGCAACGACTTCGATATCACAAAGCTCCGTTACGATAAAATTATCATCATGGCAGATGCCGATGTCGACGGTGCGCATATTTCAACGCTGCTGCTGACATTGTTCTACCGTTTCATGCCGGAGCTGATCTACGAGGGACATGTCTATATCGCGATGCCGCCTCTTTACAAGGCAATGCCGTCCCGCGGAAAAGAAGAGTATCTGTACGACGACAAAGCACTGGAAAAATACAGAAAGACACACAAAGAAAAATTTACGCTGCAGCGCTACAAAGGTCTTGGCGAGATGGACCCGGAGCAGCTCTGGGAGACGACGCTGAATCCGGAGACGAGACTTTTGAAGCGTGTGGAGATCGAGGATGCCCGTATGGCCTCCGATGTGACGGAAGTACTGATGGGAACCGAGGTTCCGCCGCGGAAAGCATTTATTTATGAGCATGCAACCGATGCAGAGCTGGATATTTAACAGGAAGGACAAAGGAAGATGAGAGAAAAATCAGAAGATCAGATTATACGGACCGAATATTCTGAGGTTATGCAGAAATCTTATATTGATTATGCGATGAGCGTCATCATTTCCCGAGCGCTTCCGGACGTGCGGGACGGTTTAAAGCCGGTACAGCGCCGTACTCTGTATGACATGTATGAGCTCGGCATCCAGTACGACAAGCCGTTCCGAAAGTGCGCGCGTATCGTCGGCGATACGATGGGTAAATACCATCCGCACGGCGACAGTTCCATTTACGATGCTCTTGTCGTAATGGCACAGGATTTCAAAAAAGGGCAGCCGCTTGTGGACGGTCACGGAAACTTCGGATCGATTGAGGGTGACGGTGCCGCTGCAATGCGATACACCGAGGCGAGACTGCAGAAAATTACACAGGAGGTCTATTTAAAGGATCTCGACAAAGACGTTGTCGATTTCGTACCGAACTTCGACGAGACGGAAAAAGAGCCGTCTGTTCTGCCGGTGCGCGTGCCGAACCTTCTGTTGAATGGCGCAGACGGTATCGCTGTCGGTATGGCAACAAGCATTCCGCCGCACAACCTGTGTGAGATTGTGGATGCGGTCAAGGCCTACATGAAAAACAATGACATCACCGTCAAAGGTCTGATGAAATACATCAAAGGACCGGATTTCCCGACCGGCGGTATTGTCGTCAATCAGGATGACCTGCTGTCGATCTACGAAAAAGGTGTCGGAAAGATTAAAATCCGCGGAAAGGTGGAAGTGGAGAAAGGCAGAAACGGAAAGCAGTATCTTGTGATCACCGAAATTCCGTACCCGATGATCGGTGCGAACATCGGAAAGTTCCTGAACGATGTGGCGGGGCTTGTGGAGAGCAAGAAAGCGCCGGAAATTGTCGACATTTCCAACCAGTCCTCGAAAGAAGGAACACGCATCGTGCTCGAACTGAAAAAAGGCGCGGATGTGGAGCGGATCACGAATCTGCTGTACAAGAAAACACGTCTGGAAGATACGTTCGGTGTCAACATGCTCGCCGTGGCAGATGGAAGACCGGAGACGTTAAGCCTTAAACAGGTGATCGAGTATCACGTTGATTTCCAGTTTGAAGTGGCAACCCGCAAATACCAGAACCTTCTCCGCAAAGAGATGGAGCGCCGCGAGGTGCAGGAAGGTCTGATCAAGGCATGCGATGTGATCGATCTGATCATTGAGATCCTGCGCGGAAGCAAGACACAGAAGCAGGTCAAAGAGTGTCTGATTATGGGTGTGACCGATGGTATCCGCTTCAAATCAAAGTCAAGTGAGCGTATGGCAGCACAGCTCTGCTTTACGGAACGCCAGGCAACGGCGATTCTGGAGATGCGTCTGCAGAAACTGATCGGACTGGAAATGGAAGCACTCTTAAAAGATCATGAGGCGACTGTGGCGAAGATTACGAAATACGAGGATATCTTAAATCATTACGACTCGATGTCGGAAGTTATTATGGAAGATCTGACGCAGATTAAAAAAGAGTATGGCCACAAGCGGAAAACGGCGATTGAGAATGCTGAGGCGATTGTTCTTGAGGAGCCGAAGGTCGAGGAGATGGATGTTGTCTTCCTGATGGACCGCTTCGGTTATGCGAAGACGATCGATACGTCTGCTTACGAGCGGAACAAAGAGGCTGTGCACAACGAGAACAAATATGTGTTCCAGTGCAAAAACACCGATAAGATCTGCGTTTTTACGGATCTTGGCATGATGCACAGCATCAAAGTAATGGACATCCCGTATGGAAGATTCCGTGACAAGGGAACGCCGATCGACAACCTTGGAAATTACAGCAGCCAGAAGGAGCAGATGATTTACGTCGATGCACTGGAAAATATCAAGAACAATAAGCTGCTGTTCGTCAGCGCGGCCGGTATGGTAAAACTTGTCGATGGATCCGAGTTTGATGTCGTAAAACGAACGATCGCGGCGACGAAGCTTTCATCCGAGGAGGATCGTCTGATTCTTGCCGAGGTCTGCCAGGAGCAGGAGTATGTGGTTCTGCAGACGAAAAACGGTGTCTTTCTGCGCTTCCTTACGAGTGAAGTGCCGGAGAAGAAAAAAGCAGCCGTTGGTGTGCGTGGTATCCGTATGGCAGAGGACGACGCGGTAGAGCATGCGTATCTGCTGGCAAGCCGGATGGATTACACGATCACGTATCACGACAAAGAGATTTCTCTGACAGCGAAGATTAAGCTGGCAAAACGAGACACCAAGGGAACAAAGATCCGGGTATAACGCAGAGTTTTGTTTATAACCATGAGAAGCACGCTCCGCGGGTTTTTCGAGAGATCACTTGGCAATAAAAGGACACCTGCCCGATACCAGAACGGTACGGGCAGGTGTCCTTTTTGCATAATTTTTTAGTTATTTGAAAAACTGTGGGAAGTCTTTCTTGGGGTTCTTCTTTCAATGGCAACGTACGGACGATGATGACCGACATATTTATAAGCCGGACGGATGATCTTTCCTTCGTTGACAAGCTCTTCGATCCGGTGTGCGGACCAGCCGGAGATACGGGAGATAGCAAAGATCGGGGTGTAGAGCTCTTTTGGAAGGCCAAGCATTGTGTAGACGAAACCGCTGTAGAAATCAACATTTGCACAGACTGGTTTGAGCAGACGGCGCTTTTTGGCGATACACTCGCCGGCAATGCGTTCTACAGACTCATAGAGAGCAAATTCTTTCTCGCGGTGCTTCTCAGCGGAAAGCTTCTTTGCATATTCTTTCAGAATCACACAACGTGGATCGGACAGGGTATAAACAGCATGGCCCATACCGTAGACAAGACCAGTTCCATCGAATGCTTCACGATCAAGCATTTTGGTCAGGTAGGTGCGCAGTTCGTTTTCGTCTTCCCAGTTTGTAACATTCTCTTCAATATTTTCAAACATCTCCATAACCTTCAAGTTGGCACCGCCGTGGCGCGGTCCTTTTAAGGAACTTAAAGAAGCCGCAACAGCAGAGTAGGTATCGGTTCCGGAGGAGGAGACAACGTGTGTCGTAAATGTTGAGTTATTTCCGCCGCCGTGGTCTGCGTGAAGAATTAACGCAACATCGAGAACCTTTGCCTCCAGAGCAGTGTAATCTCCATCCGGGTGAAGCATCTGCAGAATGTTTTCAGCCATCGACAGCTCCGGTTTCGGATTTCGGATAATCAGGTTCTGGTTTTCGTGGTAGTGGCGGTATGCATGGTAGCCGTAAACGGCGATCAGCGGCATTTTGGCGATCAGACTCAAAGCCTGGCGGAGGACGTTCGGAATGGAAATGTCATCTGGCTTTTCGTCGTAGGAATACAGGGTCAGCACACAGCGCTGCAGAGTATTCATCATGTTTTTGCTGGTTGCCTTCATGACAACGTCGCGGACAAAAGTGTCCGGCAGCTCGCGGTAGATACTTAAAATTTCGTTGAAATCATTTAACTGCGGTTCTGTCGGAAGAGAACCGAACAGAAGAAGATAGGTAATCTCTTCAAAACCGAAGCGTCGTCCTTCCATACCTTTGATCAGATCTGCGACGTTATAGCCCTGAAAATAGAGACGGCCATCGGTCGGAACTTTTTCGCCGGTGCGCTCATCAATATCGAAGCCGATAACATCGGAAATTTCGGTCAGGCCGGTGAGAACACCTTTACCAGTGGAATCACGCAGTCCCCGTTTTACATCGTACTCAGTGTATAAAGATAAATCAATCTTTCCGGAATCTTTCGTATACTCTACAAGCTGACTGAGCTTGTCTTCCAGATTATCGTATTGCATGGTCATGACAACAGCCCCTTTCTTCCTTTAGTTAAAAACTATACTTACTTTTTTGGCGGTTGTCAATGCTTTTCTTTCAAAATACATTAATTTTTATAAGGAAAAGGGATGGTTTTCCTTGATTTTTGAAAGTAAGGACAAAGTTTATGCATAAAATTTGCGCCAGGGAGGTGAAAACAACAGGGATGGAAACGGCGGGAAATCAGTGGGGCGGAACAAATTTTAGAAAAAGATTCATAAATTTCAAAAAAATGCTTGCAATTTCAAAAAAATACGGTATAATAATGATTGTGTCATTCAGGAAATGAATTTCACAGGCCGAAATAGCTCAGCCGGTAGAGCACTTCACTCGTAATGAAGGGGTCGTCAGTTCGAATCTGATTTTCGGCTTATTCTTTAGAAACCCGCAGGACGTAAGGTTCTGCGGGTTTTCTGGTATCATGAGAAATATGACAGAAATACGAACGCCCTTTGCAGGAAAAAGATCTGCTGCAAAGGGCGTTTGCTGTTACAAGTTTCAGGAAAATCAGTTCGTACAGCATATCCTGACGGAGCTTTTGGCCAGGCACTTCAAAGAGCACATCAGCTGTTGCCATTTTCCTGTGCTGCCACCCGTGCGTCGCGTTCCCGGCGGGAAAAGACGCAGCCGCAGTAGTCCTGGCGGTAGAGGCCGTATTCATGGGAAAGTTCGATGGAACGCTGGTAGCCGCCCCGTTTCTTGAAATCTGAATTGAGATATGGGATCCCGTATTCGGCGGCAAGCCGTTCTCCGATTTCATTCAGCTTTTCCGCGTTTTTCAGCGGGCTGATGGAGAGGGTTGTTGTAAAATAGTCGAGTTTGAGCTGCTTTGCCATTTCGGCCGCTTCGCGGAGCCGTATTTCATAGCAGACAAAACAGCGCTCGCCGCCCTCCGGCACATTTTCCATCCCGCGTGTCAGCTCATAGAACCGGTCAGAATCGTACGGGCCGGGGCAGAAGGAAATCGGATGCACGGCGGGAAGAGAATGGATCAGACGCTGTTGTTCCTCCACGCGGTGCTCGTACTCCGTCGGCGGATAGATGTTGGGATTATAGTAAAAGAGCGTAATGGAAAAATACTGCGACAGATATTCCAGCACGTAACTGCTGCACGGCGCACAGCAGCTGTGCAGCAGCAAGGTCGGAACTTCACCGTGAAGTCCTGCAATCTTCGCATCCAGCTCCTTCTGGTAATTTCTTTTATTGGCCATAATGTATCTTCAAACCTCCTGGTATCTTTCAATCCTTTCTATTATAGCCTCAGCGCGGCTGGGATGCAAGCTGCATATGATATCTTATAGATAGAGGAGGATGCAAAAAAATGGATGATCAAATCCTGTCATTAGAGCATATATCACTGTCCTATCACACCATGAAAGGAGAAACACCGGCGCTGTGCGATCTGACCTTTTCGGTAAACCTGGGGGAATTTGTTGCTCTTGTCGGACCGAGCGGCTGCGGAAAGAGCACGATCCTGAACTTGATTTCCGGTCTTTTAAAGCCGGAGGCGGGAACTCTGCTGAGCCGCGGACGGCCGATCACGGAGGCGGATCTCCATATCGGCTATATGCTGCAGAGAGACCACCTGTTTGAATGGCGGACCATCTACAGCAACGTTCTGCTGGGCCTTGAGATTTCGCGCACGCTGACACCCGAGCGGAAAGAAAAAGTCGGGGAGATGATGGAGACATACGGCCTGAAATCCTTTTCCAATGCCCGTCCGTCCGAACTTTCCGGCGGTATGCGGCAGAGGGCGGCACTGATCCGTACACTGGCGATGGAGCCGGATCTTCTGCTGCTTGACGAGCCGTTCTCCGCTCTCGACTACCAGACGAGGCTGAACGTCTGTGATGATATCGGAAAGATCATCAAAAAAGAGGGAAAGACAGCAATTCTCGTGACACACGATATTTCGGAGGCCATCAGCATGGCGGACCGTGTGATTGTTCTGGCGGCACGGCCGGCATATGTGAAAAAAAAGATTCCGATCCGGTTTGCGATGGAGGAGCGCACGCCGATGAAAGCGCGCAGTGCGCCGGAATTTAAAACGTATTTCAATGCCATCTGGAAGGAGCTGAATGAAAATGCGTGAGCAGGCAAAAACGCCGGAGAGCAGCTTTCAGAGGGCGTATCTCCGGCAGAAAAAAAGAGAACGGGAGCAGGTGCGGGTGTTTCGGGCTTTGCTTCTCGTAAGTTTTCTGGTATTATGGGAGGTGGCGGCGGATCTGAGATGGATCGATCCGTTTATCTTTTCCAGCCCTGTGCGGGTGGGAAAAACGTTCGTGACCCTGCTGACGGAGCAGAACCTTCTGCGCCATATCGGGATCACGGTGTATGAGACGGGAATCAGCTTTCTGCTCGTCTCGGCACTTGGCATGGCGTTCGCTGTGCTTTTGTGGCTCTTTCCGCGCTTTTCTGCGGTGATGGAGCCGTACCTGGTAGTCCTGAACAGCCTGCCGAAATCGGCGCTCGCCCCGCTTCTCATTGTGTGGATGGGGGCAAACGTGAAAACGATCATCACGGCCGGCATTTCCGTTGCGATATTCGGCTCGGTGATCAGCATTTACAGCAGCTTTCAGGGTGTGGAGCCGGATATGCTCCGCCTGATTGCAACACTCGGCGGAACGAAGAAGGATATGCTGTTCCGCGTCGTGCTGCCGTGGTCGTTTCCGGGGCTGCTCGCCGTGTGGAAGGTCAACATCGGCCTGTGCCTCGTCGGTGTTGTAATCGGAGAGTTTATCGGGGCAAGAGAGGGGCTTGGCTATCTGATTATCTACGGCAGTCAGGTGTTCAGATATGCACACGCAAGAGAAGGGAGGATGACAGATGATTGGAATCGTATGTCTGGAAGAACGAAGAGGAATGCAGTTTGGCGGACGACGCGTTTCGCGGGACCGCGTGGTAACGGAAAAAATCTGCGAACTGTGTGAGGGGAAAACGCTCTGGATGAATCTGGCTTCGGAAAAGCTGTTCGCGGAGCAGAAGGAGAGTGGGAAGGTAACACTTCAGGCGGCGGCAGATTTTCTGGAGCAGGCAGGCGAAGGAGAATACTGCTTTGTGGAGAATACGGGACTGCAGGCTGTGGAAGCGAAGATAGAGAAAATCATCGTTTTCTGGTGGAACCGGCATTATCCGTCTGACCGGAAATTCGACCTGGATCTTTCCAAATGGAATAAAGTGTCCGAGGAGGAGTTTGCAGGCTATTCCCATGAGAAAATAACGAAAGAGGTATATGAGAAATGAAAAAACCAAGAAAACAGCTTCTGCTGCTGGCGGCGCTTCTTGTTCTGATACTGACCGGCTGTGAGGCGCAGGATCTTCTCTCGACGGAGAGAGCAGATTCCGGTTCGGAGGTTACGGCCGCTTATACGATGACGGAATCCCAGATTACTGATCAGGCACCGACGGCTGTTTCAGTTCTTGATGTTCCGGAGTTTTCCGGTGAACCGTATGTCGTTTTAAACGGAAATGAGCCGGATTTTACCGATGAGGAAAAGACGACCGAGTCGTACGAGCATTACAGCAATCTGGACAGCCTGGGACGGTGCGGCGTGGCAGAGGCGAATATCGGCCAGGATCTGATGCCGACGGAGAAGCGCGGCGCGATCGGCCAGGTAAAGCCGACGGGCTGGCATACGGTAAAATACGATCAGGTGGAAGGTAAATATCTGTACAACCGCTGCCATCTGATCGGATACCAGCTGACCGGTGAGAATGCAAACGAGAAGAATCTGATCACTGGAACACGTTATCTGAATGTCGAGGGCATGCTGCCGTTTGAAAACATGGTTGCCGACTACGTCAAAGAGACCGGAAACCATGTGCTGTACCGCGTTACACCAATTTTTACCGGGGACGACCTTGTAGCGGACGGTGTGGAGATGGAGGCACTTTCCATGGAAGATGACGGCGAGGGCATTTCCTTCCATATCTTCGCATACAACAATCAGCCGGGCATCTCGATTAATTATGCAACGGGAGACAGCACGTTAAGCGAAAGCAGCGGAACGATGACGGATCAGCAGGAATATGTCATGAACACATCCAGCATGAAATTCCACCTGCCGTCATGCTCCAGCGTCAGCTCGATTAAGGATGAAAACAAGGCGACATATCAGGGACCGCGCGAGGACCTGATCGCCGAAGGCTATGAGCCGTGCGGACGGTGCAATCCGTAAAAAGAAATTACAAAAAGAGGGTCGGAACTTTCCGGTCCTTTTTTCTATATAGTAAAGAGAAGCATCTGGAAAGTGAGACAGGAGATGGAAGAGGAGAAGCTGCGTGCGGTTTATTATGCAAGGTGCAGCACCGAGGAGGAAAACCAGAAGGATGCGCTGGTAAGGCAGGCGGCGGAGGCGGAAGAGGCAATCCGGGCAAGAGGATGGAGGCTTGTGGATGCCTACGTGGAGAGCCGCTCCGGTACGAGCCGGAAGGGCAGACGGGAATATAACCGCCTGTACGAGGATCTCGAGCAGAACCGGTTTGATGTCGTCGTAATCAAGTCGCAGGACCGCCTGATGCGGAACACGCGGGACTGGTATCTGTTCGCAGACCGCTTAAACTGCGCCGGAAAGCGGCTGTATTTTTATCTGGAGAACACATTCTATTCGCCGGAAGACGCGCTTCTGACCGGCATTAAGGCGATTCTGGCGGAGGAGTACAGCCGGGAGCTGAGCAAGAAGATGAATCTGGCGCACCAGAAACGGCAGCAGAATAATGGAAAGCCGGTGCTGACCTCAAAAAGTTATGGTTACCGGCGGACGGCAGACGGAGCGATTGAGATCATCCCGGAGGAGGCCGCAGTGAAGCGCCGTATGTACGAACTCTGTGCAGACGGTCTCGGCGGACGGAAAATTGCGGCGGTTCTGGCAGCAGAGGGCGTCCGCAGCCGCGCCGGAAAACCATTCTCTGGAACAGACATTATCCGCATGGTGCGGAATCCCATGAATAAAGGCACCGTAGTCATGAACAGGAAGCATTACGATTTTAACACCGGAAAAACGCTCCCTACACCGCCGGGCGGGCAGTACGTCTATGCGGGGAAAATTCCTGCTATCGTCTCTGAAGAGCTCTGGATAGAGGCAAATCGGGCGGCTGACGAGCGTCTCTGCCGCAAAAAGGTGGGCAAATCTGTTCAGACTTGACTGGGTAATCCTGTCCATCCTGATCCTCTGCCTCGTTGCGGCAGGATTGTACGGCATCTTGGGCTGGCTGGAAAAAAACTACACAAAACGCCGAAATTCGGGAAAGTAGGTGATTTGACTTGCAAAGGAAGAGGGGAGTCTTGTATAATAATACATGATAATTTAAAAAACTTACAGGAAAAGAGGAATGAAAATGGCACAGTTATGGGGCGGACGGTTTACAAAAGAGACCGACAAGTTAGTGTATAATTTTAATGCATCCATCAGCTTTGATCAGAAATTCTATAAACAGGACATCAAAGGCAGCATGGCACACGTAAAGATGCTGGCAAAACAGGGCATTCTGACAGAAGACGAAAGAGATCAGATTCTGGAAGGACTGGAAGGCATTCTTGCCGACGTAGAGAGCGGAAAACTGAAAATCACCAGCGAGTATGAGGATATCCACAGCTTCGTGGAGGCAAACCTGATTGACCGCATCGGAGATGCCGGAAAGAAGCTGCACACCGGAAGAAGCCGCAATGACCAGGTAGCCCTCGATATGAAACTTTATGTCCGCGATGAGATCACCGAGATTGATGCACTCGTCAAAGAGGTGCTGGTAACACTCGAAAAAATCATGGAAGAGAACATTCACACCTATATGCCGGGATTCACCCATCTGCAGAAAGCACAGCCGATCACACTGGCACATCACATGGGCGCATATTTTGAAATGTTCCGCCGCGACAGAGGCCGCCTTGCAGACATCTACAAGAGAATGAATTACTGTCCGCTCGGTTCCGGTGCGCTGGCTGGAACGACGTATCCGTTGGACCGCGCTTACACAGCAGAGCTGCTCGGCTTTGACGGCCCGACCTTAAACAGCATGGATTCCGTATCCGACCGTGACTATGTCATTGAGCTCCTCAGTGCTCTTTCTACGATTATGATGCATCTTTCCCGCTTCTCCGAGGAGATCATCATCTGGAATACCAATGAGTATCAGTTTGTGGACATCGACGACGCATACAGCACCGGAAGCAGTATCATGCCGCAGAAAAAGAATCCGGATATCGCAGAGCTTGTTCGAGGAAAAACAGGCCGCGTTTACGCAGCTCTGATGTCAATGCTCACCACTATGAAGGGAATCCCGCTGGCGTACAACAAAGATATGCAGGAGGATAAAGAGCTGACCTTCGATGCCATCGACACCGTAAAAGGATGCCTGGCTCTGTTCAATGGCATGCTTTCTACCATGCGCTTCAAAAAAGACCGCATGGAGAACAGTGCAAAGAACGGTTTCACGAATGCAACGGACGCAGCTGATTACCTTGTTGGAAAAGGCGTTCCGTTCCGCGATGCACATGGCATTGTCGGCCGTCTCGTTCTGTACTGCATTGACAAAGGAATCTCCCTTGATGATATGAAACTCGAAGAGTACAAAGCGATCAGCCCGGTCTTCGAGGATGATATTTATGATGCCATCAGCATGAAGAACTGCGTAGAACGACGCAACACGATCGGTGCGCCGGGAGCAGATGCGATGCAGGCTGTCATCGAGCAGAATAAAAAATATTTACAGGAAAATTGAAAAAACAGTTGCAATTTTGAAAAAATTGGTATAGTATGACATGAGACGCACAAATGTACGCCACAGAAGAACAAGGAGATGAAACCAATGGAGCAGAAATTGAGAGTAGGAATTTTAGGAGCAACCGGTATGGTAGGACAGAGATTTATTTCTCTGCTGGAGAACCATCCGTGGTTTGAAGTTGTGACCCTGGCAGCAAGTCCGAGAAGTGCCGGAAAAACATATGAGGAAGCAGTCGGCGGACGCTGGAAAATGGATACTCCAATGCCGGAAGCAGTGAAAAAGCTCGTTGTGATGAATGTAAATGATGTAGAGCATGTGGCATCTACCGTAGATTTTGTATTTTCCGCTGTTGATATGTCGAAAGATGAGATCAAAGCGATTGAAGAAGCATATGCAAAGACCGAGACACCGGTTGTTTCCAACAACAGCGCACACCGCTGGACACCGGATGTTCCGATGGTAGTTCCGGAAATCAACCCGGAGCACTTCGATGTTATCGAGTTTCAGAAAAAACGTCTGGGAACCAAGAGAGGCTTTATCGCTGTAAAACCGAACTGTTCAATCCAGAGCTATGCACCGGTATTAACGGCATGGAAAGAGTTCGAGCCATATGAAGTGGTTGCAACCACATACCAGGCAATTTCCGGAGCAGGAAAAACCTTCAAAGACTGGCCGGAGATGGAAGGAAACATCATCCCGTTCATCGGCGGAGAAGAAGAGAAGAGCGAGCAGGAGCCGCTTCGTATCTGGGGTAAAATTGAAAACGGCGTGATCGTAAAAGCAACTGAGCCGAAGATCACCTGTCAGTGTATCCGTGTTCCGGTATTAAACGGACACACCGCAGCTGTTTTCGTAAAATTCCGCAAGAAACCGACGAAAGAGCAGCTGATCGAAAAACTGGAGAACTTCAAAGGCCTTCCGCAGGAGCTGAATCTGCCAAGCGCACCGAAACAGTTCATCCGTTACATGACAGAAGATAACCGTCCGCAGGTAACACTGGATGTCAACTACGAGAACGGTATGGGAATCAACGTAGGCCGTTTAAGAGAGGATTCCATCTACGACTGGAAATTCGTAGGTCTGTCCCACAACACGGTCCGCGGCGCAGCAGGCGGAGCAGTACTTTGTGCAGAGACATTGGTTGCAAAGAAGTTTATCGCTGCAAAATAATGCTTAGAATGATATAAAAAACGCCTCTGAAACGTTTTGGGTTCAGAGGCGTTTTTTGTGCATGGATCAAAATAACATAGCATGTGTTTGAAACATCGTTCCTGCAATCTGCACGCCAAATTTTGCAGGATATCGAAAGCAGCAAAAAAGAAGCGCCATACGGAAAATCCCGCGGCGCTTCTTTTTTGCTCAAATAATTTTATTTACGCAAGGTTTGGCTAATCTTAGAATTTGCCAGCTTTTGCTGCCTCTTCAACAGCAACAGCTACAGCAACAGTCATACCAACCATTGGGTTGTTTCCTGCGCCGATGAGACCCATCATTTCTACGTGAGCCGGTACAGAAGAAGAACCTGCAAACTGAGCGTCAGAATGCATACGTCCCATAGTATCGGTCATACCGTAGGAAGCAGGACCTGCTGCCATGTTGTCCGGGTGAAGAGTACGTCCTGTACCACCGCCGGAAGCAACGGAGAAGTATTTTTTACCAGCTTCGATACGCTCTTTTTTGTAGGTACCTGCAACTGGATGCTGGAAACGAGTCGGGTTGGTGGAGTTTCCGGTGATGGAAACGTCAACGTTCTCTTTCCACATGATAGCAACGCCTTCGCGAACGTCGTTAGCGCCGTAGCAGTTAACTTTCGCACGCGGTCCATCGGAGTATGCTTTTCTGAATACTTCTTTCAGTTCTCCGGTGTAGTAGTCATACTCAGTCTCTACATAAGTAAAGCCGTTGATACGAGCGATGATCTGAGCAGCGTCTTTTCCAAGACCGTTCAGGATAACACGCAGAGGTTTCTGACGTACTTTGTTTGCTTTTTCAGCAATACCGATAGCACCCTCAGCAGCTGCGAAGGACTCATGTCCAGCCAGGAATGCGAAGCACTCGGTGTCCTCTTCCAGAAGCATTTTACCGAGGTTACCATGGCCAAGACCAACTTTACGCTGATCTGCTACAGAACCCGGGATACAGAAGGACTGAAGTCCCTCACCGATTGCTGCAGCAGCTTCAGAAGCTTTGCGGCATCCTTTTTTGATTGCGATTGCTGCGCCTACAGTGTAAGCCCATTTTGCATTCTCGAAGCAGATTGGCTGAATGCCTTCGATCATTTTGTATACATCAAGGCCAGCAGCTTTTGTAACTTCTGCAGCTTCTTCGATGGAGTTGATTCCGTACTCAGCAAGCTTAGCCAGAATCTGTTTCTCTCTTCTTTCATATGATTCAAATAAAGCCATTTTCCTATCCTCCTAAATTATCTGATTACTCTTTTCTCGGGTCAACGATCTTAACAGCATCAGCAACACGTCCGTACTGTCCGCTTGCTTTTTCGAAAGCTGTGTTTGCATCATCGCCGGCTTTGATGAAGTCCATCATCTTTCCGAAGTTGATGAATTTGTAACCGATAATCTCATCATCTGCATCCAGAGCGATACCTGTTACATAACCGTCGGTCATCTCCAGGTAACGAGGTCCTTTTGCAAGAGTTCCGTACATGGTACCAACCTGGGAACGAAGTCCTTTACCAAGGTCTTCCAGGCCTGCGCCTACAACCAGTCCGTCCTCGGAGAATGCACTCTGGCTTCTTCCGTAAACGATCTGCAGGAAGAGCTCTCTCATAGCAGTATTGATAGCATCACACACAAGGTCAGTATTCAGTGCCTCAAGGATGGTAAGTCCTGGCAGAATCTCAGATGCCATAGCTGCAGAATGAGTCATTCCTGAACATCCGATGGTCTCAACGAGAGCTTCCTGGATAACGCCCTCTTTTACGTTCAGAGTCAGTTTGCAGGTACCCTGCTGCGGTGCGCACCAGCCAATACCGTGAGTGAATCCGGAAATGTCTTTGATTTCTTTTGCTTTTACCCATTTTGCTTCCTCCGGAATCGGAGCTGCACCGTGATGCACGCCCTGGGCAACCGGACACATCATTTCTACTTCGTGTGAATAAGTCATTGTTAAACTCCTTTCAAATATGTACTTATTTGAGCTTTTGTCTTTCGAACGGACTGTTTCCAGCCTGTTCACAGACCTATGGTTATTGTCTCACAAAATTGGTCATTCGTCCAGCATATTTTGATAAAAAATTGCAAAGACCACCGGAAAACGATAAAATTTCCGGCGGTCTTTTAAATCAATCGGTTTGGTTTTCTCTCGATAAAAGAGAATTTTTTTAATTATCAGATTTTTTTGACAATTTCTTTCGCATTCTTAAAAATATGACCTGACGGGATCACGCCGCGAACACAGGAGAGTGGATAAATGTTGGAATTTCTTCCGACAACCGTTCCCGGGTTCAATACGCTGTTACAGCCGACCTCAACTTCATCGCCGAGCATCGCACCGAATTTTTTCAGCCCGGTTTCGATCTGTTCATCTGCGCCTTTGACAACAACGAGCTTCTTATCGGATTTTACATTGGAAGTAATGGAACCGGCACCCATATGGGCTTTGTATCCAAGAACAGAGTCGCCGACATAGTTGTAATGCGGAACCTGTACTTTATTAAAGAGAATGACATTTTTCAGTTCGGTGGAGTTTCCAACGACAGCGCCTTCGCCGACAATGGCGTTTCCGCGGATAAAGGCACACTGACGGATCTCAGCGCCTTTTCCAATGATGCATGGGCCGTTAATGGAAGCGGTCGGTGCGATCACGGCATCTTTTGCGATCCAGACATTTTCGCCGCGTTTTTCGTATTCTGCCGGATCGAGTGTTTCGCCGAGTTCAAGAATAAAATCTTTAATGAGCGGAAGCACTTCCCATGGATACGTTTTGCCTTCAAAGATTTTTGCGGCAATGGTCTGGGTTAAATCATAAAGTTCAGAAATGGTTGCATCTTTCATGCGTGATTCATCCTTTCTTGTTTTAGTTCCTGTTTATCTTACCACATTTCAGGAGTTCTGTGCGCCTTTTTTTCTGGCGGTGGAATAGGACTTTGCAGAGGAGTCTTCTGCAGCGGTACGTTTCCCGGTACGGGAGCGCGTGGAAGAGGCTTTTCTGTAATACGGCGCGGACGCATCAAAGCTGCTCTTTAGCTGGAACTGATTCCGCAGCTGCTTCACATTTACCGTGTGGCGTGTCACAAAGTTTTCCAGTTTTCCCATATATTCCTCGGAGGTAATGGAGCCTTCCGCTACATAGGTAAGTCCCTTTTCCCAGCTTGCCGTCAGCTCCGGATTCAGAAGCGGGCGGATCGACTGGTGTACGACGTCGTAGATCATTTCGCCAAGCTGTGTCGGGGTGATAACCTGCGTCTTTTTGTTCAGAGCAAGATATTTGATAAAGACAAGCTTTTTCAGAATCTCAGCACGCGTCGCACTCGTTCCGATGCCGCTTCCCTTAATCTGTTCGCGCAGCTCCTCGTCTTCAATGAGCTGTCCGGCATTTTCCATTGCAAGGATCATCGAACCGGAGGTGTAGCGTTTTGGCGGAGAGGTTTCTCCTTCTTTGATAGAAAGGCCGAGAAGATTCAGCTCGCTGCCTTTCTGCAGCTGGGACAGCGCTGCAAGAAAAGAGGGATCGCAAGTCGTCTCGTCCTCCTTTCTGCCCTCGTCGTCCTCCTCTTTCTTACGGAAGAAAGAATACTGCATGACTTTTAAATAGCCCTCCTGCACGAGAACACGGAAGTTGGAGAAAAACTGCTCGCCGCCGATTTCGGTGACAAGAGCAACTTTCTGATAGACCGCCGGCGGATAGAAGATACCGAGAAAACGGCGGACAATCGTCTCATAAACTTTTGCGGAGAGTTCCGAGAGGTTCCGCAGATTGTTAAGGCCCTGTCCGGTCGGAATGATCGCATAGTGATCGGTAATCTGTTTATCGTTTGTATAGCGGGTGGAACCAATCTTTTTCCAGCTTTCGCCCTGCGAAATTTCATTTGCAAGGCCGCTGCAGATACCGTACTGCTGCAGGCCGCGCAGGTTTTTGCTGATTTCCCTGGCAACGGCAGAAGAAAGCACACGGGCATCGGTTCGCGGATAGGTAACCAGCTTTTTCTCGTAAAGCTCCTGAACAACTTTCAGCGTTTCATCCGGGCTGATTTTGAAAAAGCGGGCACAGTCGTTTTGCAGCTCCGCAAGGTTGTAAAGCAGTGGCGCATTTTTATTTTCCTTTTTTCGCTCCATTTTCAGGACATGCGGGATCAGAGGATTCTGCATGCTTAATTCCTCAATCAGTTTCTGTGCGTCCTCTTTTTTCTGGAAGCCGTTCTCCTTATAGAGAAGCGGAGAGTTGAAGTAGCGGCTGCCTTTTACGGCGCGCCATTCCCCCTCAAAATTGCGTCCATTTAAGGAAAGACCGGCGATGACACGGTAGAATGGTGTTTTCACAAAGCTACGGATTTCGCGCTCCCGGCGTACGACCATGCCGAGCACACATGTCATAACACGGCCGACGGAAATAGACTGATATTTAGTGCCGAGATACGATGCGACAGCGCTTCCGTATTTGAGCGAGAGAAGACGGGAAAAGTTAATGCCCATCAGGTAATCTTCTTTGGCGCGGAGATAAGCGGATGCCGAAAGATTGTCGTATTCACTTTCGTCCTTCGCTTCGCGGATACCGCGCAGGATTTCTTCTTCTGTCTGCGAGTCGATCCAGACACGCTTCTGTTTCTTGTCTTTGATACCGGCCATCTGCGCGACGAGACGATAGATGTATTCTCCCTCACGCCCGGAGTCGGTACAGACATAAATGGTTTCAATATCCTCCCGGTGGAGCAGGTTACTCACAATGGTGAACTGCTTTTTTACTTCCGGGATAATTTCATATTTGAAGTTTTCAGGCAAAAAAGGCAGGGTCTCGAGACTCCACCTTTTTAACGCAGGATCATATTTTTCCGGATAGCTCATCGTAACCAGGTGACCGACGCACCAGGTTACGACGGACTGATCCGACTCTAAGTATCCATCCCTGCGCTGCATATTCTGTTTTAACGCTTTTGCGAACTCCTGAGCAACGCTCGGTTTTTCCGCAATGTATAAAGATTTTGTCATTTATCTGCACTCATCATTCGAAGCGGCCAGGCAAGGAGCACACCGCCTCCTATTGCGTTTCCTATAGTTACAATGACCATACTTTTCAATGCGGCAGTCAGAGAAATGCCGCCTGGGACCAGAAGTGCAGCGGTAACAAAGGTGGCCATATTGGCAACGCAGTGTTCAAAACCGGCAACAACGAATCCGGTGATGCAAAGTATAATCATGAAAAATTTGGCAACTTCATTTTTGCATTTCATGCCGCAGGCAACGGCAAGGCAGACGAAGAAGTTGCAGAGAATGGCACGGAAAAACATTTCTCCGGCAGGAATGGAAAGTTTATTTCCAATAAATCCTGCGTAATAATCGGCAGTACCGGAAGCACCTGCCAGTACGAAAATTACGGAGAGAATCAGGCATCCGACAAAGTTTCCGATGTAGCTTACCAGCCATACTTTTCCAACCTGTGCCCAGGAGACTTTTTTGTCATAGGCCCCAAATGCCATAACAAGATTGTTTCCGGTGAAAAGCTCTGCACCGATAAAAACGATCAGCAGAACCGCAATGGCAAACACAATACCGCCAAGCAGTTTTCCCCAGGCAGGATCTGTACTCTGGAACGTATTGCCTACCACGTTGGAGAAAATCATGGCAACCACGATAAAGAAACCGGCCATGACTGCACGGAGAAAGTATTTCCCCGGGTGTTCTTTCAGCAGCCTTGCTTTGTTTACGGCTGCCTCTGAAAATTTTTGTACGTCATCATAAGGCATAGAATAACTCCTTTCTTATGTCCCGTAGGATGGACATATCCCCTCTCTTTTTGTCCGGGGGATGGTCTTTTTTTCCGGAGCAGCTTGCAAATGCTTCGGATTTCGCGCTTTCAACTTTGGCTATTATAGCATTTCCCGGAAAGATTCGCAATGAAGGAGGAAGAAAAAAGTATATTTCCACAGAAATGTCAGAAAATAAGGGGTGAAACGACAGATTGTATGATGAACTCAGAGGGATTGAAACAAGGATTGAAAGCTTTTTTTATGTTCTGTTTTACAAAGATCTCGGACACAGTGAAATTGTAAACCATGATGATCCGGCGTTTGTGAAACTGGTTTATCATCTGCACTGATGTTCATTCTTAGCAAAAACCTCATCTGCTGTTTTCATACAAAAGATAAAACGGCAGGTGAGGTTTTTGTAATGGGCCTCTGGAAAGGATAAACTAAAGCCGTATAGTATCCATTACACCGGATTTTTTCCGGTATTCTAAAGGAGTCATATGATACTGTTTTTTGAATAAACTCTGAAAATGAGGCTGGCTGGAAAAGCAGAGATAACTGCTGATTTCAGCCAGACTTTTTGTACTGTAGGTTAAAAGCATTTTAGCTTCTTCTAATTTACATCTTGTAATGAAAGCACCTATGGTAAAGCCGAGCTCAGTTTTGAATTTTTTCATCGTGTAGGAAGTACTTTTCTGAATGGAATCCGAGACATCATTCACAGAGATGGATTCGTTTGTATGTGTACGGATAAAATTCATACAGGTATAAACTTCTCTTGAGATTCCAGCAGGGATTTTGGTTTCACCTGCCTGCTGACAAAAATCCAGAATCATGGAGTATTGCAGTGCCTGGATTTTTTCCAGTGACTGCAGTGCCTCGCATTCCTGAATATAAAGATCCAGAAGCTGATATGTTTTTTCAATATCTACTCCTCCCGGAATGGCACCAAGAACAGCGGTTTTGATTGCTGTCACGATAAAAAGATTTTTGGCATGGCGAATCGGGGTTTTTGCAAGTCTGCCTTCTTCTAATTGTAATGTATTATTCTTCAAAAAATTCTGCAAAGCATTTACATTTCCGTTTTGAACAAACTGAAAAAGTTCGCATTCAAACTGGTAAGTGTTATGCATCTTTTTATTTTCCATATTTTCTGTAATGGATTTCAAATGCTGCTGGCTCTGCCGCAATTGCTGGGGTGCACGCTGTCCCAATAATTTCAACACACTGATTTCCTTGTGGTTCACACATTGATGCAGGAAAACAAGATGCTGACAAAATTGGATATGTGATAACCGGGGAATGGAGGCGAGAGCCTCAGCGATTACTTCCTTGTACTTCAGAGGCGTGGCAGAGTCATGCATATAACTGCGGACGAGCTCATCTGTCACAGGAACGGAAAAAACCGGGCCTAAGATGATATATTCACCAGTAGCTTCAATTTGGACAGAGCCATATACAATGTCGGGAGATGCAAAACGAAATTCGGGATTATAATCGGATGGATAAAGCGGATAAGGACTCTCTGTTGAGATGTGGAGCTGTTCTGATAAAGCAGAGTAAATAGCTCCTGCTTCAGTAATTAGATTCGTAGGAATTCCTGTAACGGCATAGTAATTTTTACAAAAAGTAACATAATTCATATGATATTCTCCTGGTATCTGTGGGATGCAGTGGATCAAATTTTCGTTTGAAAGTTTCTGCAAAGCAATTCACGATTCCTTCACTTCCAAATTTAAAGTATAAAATGGAAAAAGAAAAATAACAATACGAAAACATATAATTTTGTATGTTTTTATGTAATATCTTTCCTTTCATTTTTGATAAAGTGCGATTAGAAAAAAGGAAAGGCGGATCATACGTATGAGACAACCGATTAAAATTAATAAAACGAATCCAAATAAAGGTGTTCTCGATTATTCTTATCTTTTGGATGCACCAGCTGGAAAACATGGATTTGTAACGACAAGGAATGGCCATTTTTATTTTGAAGATGGTGTAAGGGCAAAATTTCTTGGGTTTAATGTGGCTGCAAGATCAAATACCCCGGATCATGAAACCGCAGAGAAACTGGCGGAACGTTTTGCGAGCCTGGGCGTGAATGTGATTCGGCTCCATGCAGCAGATGCCCCAATCAGCGAAGAACCACGCAGCTGGTCCAGCTGTAAAGAAGCTCCACTTTTAGATTATGAAAAAGGAAACGGGAGAGAATTTCATCCGGAAGGTCTGGATCGATTTGACTATTTTGTCGCAAAATTGAAAGAGCGGGGTATTTACTTTCACATTGATCTTATCGTTGCAAGAGATTTTGTAGAAGGAGATGGGCTGGACTACCCAGGAAATGCGGGAAGCTGCATCAAACGTTTTCCCATGTACAATAAACGGATGATAGAGCTGCAAAAAGAATATGCCAGAAAGATTCTCTGTCATGTGAATCCTTATACAGGTCTTGCACTGATTGACGATCCGGCGGTGATCACGGTTCAGATCAATAATGAAGATTCTGCGATTAAAGGAACGATGGAAACGGATCAGCGGGAAGAGATGCAGCCATATCGGGATGAGGTACAAAATCGTTTTAACAGCTTCCTCTTGATGAAATATGGAACAAGAGAGCGTCTGAAAGAAGCATGGACATTTGAAGGAAAATGTGCGCTTGGCGAGGAAGAAGATCCTGAGAAAGGAACTGTGCAAGGAACCGCAGGTAATTTCTATCAGCCGGAATGCGACCCTTTGGGAAAATGGGAAGAAAATGAAAGTCCGGCCCGCTATGCTGATTTTATGGAATTTGGCATTACGATGAATCGTAATTTTTATCAGGATATGAAAGATTATCTTCATTCCCTTGGAGTAAAAGTTCCGATCGTGACAAGCAATCTGGTTGCCGGTGCAGCGGATGTATATGGCCATACCGACGGGGATTTTATGGAAAATAACAGCTATTTTAATCACCCGCTGCTTCCGATCCAGGAGGCAAATACCTATCTGGTTGCAGGGCCGGCCGAATATGTGTCAACGAACCCGCTGACCATGCAGACAGGAGTTGGTTCTATGGCAACAACACTTTTAAATCTTGCTTCCGTTGCCATTGTAAAAGGAAAGCCTTTCATGCTCAGTGAGTGGAACGAATATGGGGAACATCCTTTCCATTCGACAGCATATGTGCACACGGTTGCCTATGCATGCTTGAACGACTGGGACGGACTGATTTTATACAATTATCATACGTCGGAAAAGGCGGACGATCAGCCGGACGATGAAATCTGGAGTGTTTTTGATGTATATAATGATCCGGCGGTTATCTGTCAGTGGGGATTTATGGCATCTGTATTTCTCAAAGGGCTGGTATCGGCGGCTAAAAATCGTGTAGATGTCGTATATACACAGAACGATTTGAAAACACTGCCGAAAATGCACGCAATGCCAACTACTTTTTTACCTTACATCACATGTATGCGAAATGTATTCCTGGACGGAGGGGATACCTATCAGGGAGACGCGGCTGTTGCAGTGAACGCAGGATTTTTGAACGGGGCAGATCTCTCGGAGGCAGAACACGGTGTGTATTATGCATGGTCACCGTATCGTGACGCATGGCGGAAATATAAAGACCACAACAGGCTGAAACAGGCAGCGAAGAATGCAGAAGAGATACGAGAAGGCGTGTATCTGGGAGCACAGGCACTTGTCTTTGATGAAATTCAGAAAATCGCAGGCACAGGAGATTATCGTGAATTTGCTGCAATTCTTGACCGGGCAATGAAAGAATGGAAGATACTTTCGGAGGAATGTGGTCTGGTAGATGGAAAACTGATTTCTGATACAAAAGAGCTGGTGTTTGATCCGGCACATGCCCGGTTCGTAATTCATACACCGTATTGCGGATATTTCAGTGGAAGCCCAGCAGAAAGTCTGCGGCTGTCTGAAAAAATTGAGATCCAGTCAGAAAATGAGCGGATTACGCTGGCACTTCTTCCAGTGGGAAAGGAAAAACTGGAGCAGGCAGAGGAATTTGTGATCACTGCGATGGGAACAACGGGAATGGACAAGACAACGTATCAGGAAGGTGCACAGATGATGGGCTTTCCGTTTACTGCAGTACACTTTCAGGGAAAATTATATGCCGAAACGCTGGAAGGAAGAATCTACGTAAAAGCTAAGGAGGCCGTTCTTACAGCATTAGATCCAATGGGAAATGAAATTGGAAGAATAGAAGGAAAAGAGACAGAAAAAGGAGTATGTTTTCTTCTGTCAGGCAATCTTCCAAGTGTTCAATATAATTTAAAAATAAAAAAAGAATGCCCAAATATATAATATTAAATTGCTATATGTAATAAAAGAAACAAAATACTTGATAGAATACAAGTATAAAACAGCGGCTGTAAAAAACGATGGGAGAAAAAGATATGGGAAAAAAGAAACAAAAAGTCCTCTATGATGCAGACGGGGCAAGAAGAGTTATGAGAAAAAGAGATTATATGGCTGATATGGGAGGTCAGTTAGCGATAGGCGTGATGGCCAATCTGGTTGGTCAGCTTACTTACTTTTATACAGATAAAGTCGGCATGGCGGTAGGCGGAGTCGGAATTGCGATGATGATCGCTAAGATTATAGATGCACTGACGGACGTTCTTGTGGGAAATATGATTGACCACTCCAAAGGTGGAAATAAGAAATATTACTCCTGGATGCTGAAAATGGCGATTCCTGCAGCAGTCATCATCATTATGATGTTTACGGTCCCGATTCAGGAAGGACAGACAGTGGCATTGATTTATGTACTGGTTACCAATCTTCTTTTAACAGCAGTTATTTATACTATGATTGCCACACCGTTTTCAGCGGTTATGATTGTGCGTACCCACAGCCAGAGTGAGCGAAGCAATATGGGGCTGTTCCGTGCAGTCGGAAACTACGGTGCCGGAACAATCATTGCTATTATCACAATTCCGGTAACCAATATGCTGGGTGGTACACAGAGTGCATGGATCAAATATGGTGTTGCGCTTGCACTTGGCGTTTTATTACTTTTCCTGATCTGCTACAACAATGGAAGAAAAGCAAAATTTGCTTCGGATTATGAAAGCGAATCGGAAAACGCATCAGAAACAGCACCGACAGAAACAGAAGAAGAGGAAGCAGTTCCATTTAAAGATGCTATAAAAATGTTATTGCAGAATAAATACTGGGTGATCGTTCTTCTGTTCAATTTGATTACCAATATTACCGCTGCAGTGGCAGCAGCTTCGGGTACATACTATGCAAAATGGATTTTTGGCAACGATAATCTTGTTGCAGTCATAGGAGCGGCAGGTATGCTGGCAACGGTAATCGGATTTGTGGTTTCCAAGCCGATCATTTCGAAGCTGGGTGTTACAAAAACAATTCAGCTTGGGTTAATGGGAGCTGCCATTCCATCCCTGATCCGCTGCTTTATTCCGGAAAACTTTATGGTTTATGCAGCAACCAGCCTTGTGGCGAGCTTTATCCAGATTCCACTGATGTGTCTGTACGGCGTATTAACAGCAATGACGGTAGATTATAACGAATGGAAATATGGAAAGAAATTAGTTGCAATGTCGGGCGGAGCCATAGGATTTGGAAGTAAAGTGGGAAGCGGCCTTGGATCTGTTATCTTATCCGCATTTCTTGCCATTGGCGGATATCAGGCATCGCTGGAAAGTGCAACTGCTTCCATGCGATATTCGATTTATGGATTTTCCAACTATCTTCCGCTGGTTGTAAACCTGGCTATGTTCCTGATTTTTACCAGATTTGATCTGGAAGAAAAATTACCAAAGATGCGGGAAGAAGTACTTGCGAGAAAAGAGAAAAAATAAACGGAGAAACTACAAGGTCGGTACAGGAAAGACTGTACCGACTTTGCAGTTGTCATTCAATTTACAGAAACTGCCAGTGGCAGGCTCTGTAGGTTAAAAATAAGGAGAATTGAAAATGAGCGATACATCATGCAATGAAAAAAAGAAACCTTATACATTTTCAGAAGATGGAAATTCCTGCATTATAACAGAAACCAGAACACCAAGATACTGGTATAATTATCTGTGGAATGAAAATCATTACTGTGCGCAGATTTCCCAGACAGGACATGGGCGCAGCTATTACCTCAGTGAAAAAGCAGATATGTGTATGATGAATCAGGACGATGCAAGATATATCTATCTAAGAGACGAGAAAAGCAAAGAATGCTGGAATATCGGCGAAGGTCCATTAAATACGGAAGTAGAAAATTATCAGTGCGTACACAGCATTGGATCTTCCAGAATCCAGTCTTCTTATCAGAATATTGCAAGTTCCTGGCGGCTGTTTGTACCGGAAGAAGGATACCAGGAAGTGTGGACTTTGAAAATAAAAAATACAGGGGAAAGACAGCGCCATCTCAGCATATTTTCAGCAGTCAGCTTTTATCTGGAGGGCTTTTCTTATCCGCGATATTATGAAATGTATCGTTGTATGGAAACAGATTATGATGAAAAGTTAAAGGGTGTATATTGCAGATCCGCACATCCTTTCGCACCGCACAAAAGATACAACGCATTTCTGGCAGCATCAGAGCCGGCATACGCATATGATGGAAATCTGGAAGCATTTTGCGGGACAACCAGTACCATAACAAGGCTGGATGCATCAGCAAGCGCGCTTTTCCAGAGACCGGACATTGTCGTAAAGGGAAAAGACTGTACAAATTCCAAAGCGGCCCTTTTTATTCTGGGCGGTGTGCTGCAGCATAAAATTGTGCTACAGCCAGGAGAAGAAAAAGAATTACAGTTTGTATTTGGAATCAGTGAATCACTTGAAGAGGCAAGGGCGGTATCGGAAAAGTTTTCCAATTCTGCAGCTGTGGAAAAGGAACTTGAAAAAGCAGAAACGCATTATCTGGAAAAATATCGTTCGCTGACCGTGGAAACGCCGGATGAAAAAATCAATCACATGATGAATAACTGGGTGAAAAAACAGGTGGATTTTTGCATTGTCGGGAAAAAAGGAGTCCGCGATAATCTTCAGATTGCGGTTGGCCTGTTAAACTATCGGCAGGAAACAGCAAAAAAAGAGATTCTGGAATGTCTTCGCCATCAGTTTCGGGATGGTCATGGAGTTCTTACGTGGTATCCTTATGATGATACCCGGTATTCCGATCAGCCGTTCTGGATCATATGGGCTGTCTGCCAGCTGATAAAAGAAACGGGAGACTTTTCTATCCTGGATCTGGAGATTGAATGGCAGGATGGAGGGAAGGCGGCTGTTCTGGATCATGTGAAAGCGGCTGTGAATCGATTGCTGCAGGATAAAGGAAAGCATGGACTGGTACGGATTTATTTTGCGGACTGGAATGATGCACTCAATGTTACAACGGATGAATATGCGGAATCCGTAATGCTTTCCCATCAGTTCTGCCTGGCACTGAAGGAATTAGAAGCATTACTGAAGAAAAAAGGCGATCAGGTATATGCCGGAAAAATAGCAGAGGAATATCGTATCTTACGAAACAGCATTAATGCATATGCATGGGATGGAGCGTGGTACATGCGGGCGTTAAGTGATGTGGAGAATATTGGTTCCAAAAACAGCGAAGGAAGCAAAATTTATCTGAACGCGCAGACATGGGCTGTTTTAGGAGATGTTGCAGATGCAGAGAAATTACCAAAGATATTAAAAGCAGTGGATTCCATGGAGCATGATTTTGGATTTCCGTTAAATCTTCCGCCGTATCAGAAGTATTCGCCAAATGTAGGGAGAATGTCCGGCATGCTGCCAGGATTGTTTGAAAATGGTGGTGTATACTGTCATGCTACAGGGTTTAAAATTCTGATGGACTGCAAGGTGGGGAGAGGAAGCAAAGCATTCGAAACACTGAAAAAAATTATGCCGGACAGTGATAAAAATCCATCCATGCAATCCGGAGCAGAACCATATGTTTTTACAAACTGTTATTCTACCAATCCCGGATATTATGGAAAATCCTACCAGTCCTGGACAACGGGAACTTCTGCGTGGTGCATGATGGGGGTGTACGAAGGAATCCTCGGAATCAAACGGGATTACGATGGACTGCGGATCGATCCGTGTCTGCCGAAAGAATGGGAAAAGGCAGAAGTGACCAGACATTTTCGAGGTGCTGATTATCATGTAATCATCGAAAATCCAGATCATCTGGAAAAAGGAGTGCTTGAAATTAAGACAGATGGAGCAGTTTGCGATATGTCCGACAAAGCAGATGGGTTTGTGCTGCCTGATTTCAAGGATGGAAAAATGCATGAAGTCCATGTTATATTGCGTAAATAGACAAAAGAGGCTTGTTTAGGAAGACATCAGCAGAAAGAAAGGAAAAGAGATGAAAAAAAGTATTTTTCAGGAACTTGTGGAAGAATCAATTGTTCTTTTGAAAAATGAAGAGCAGATCTTGCCATTAAAAGAAAAAAAGGTGGCTTTTTTGGGACGGGCACAGATAGAAACCATTTTTTCGGGAAACGGTTCGGGAGCATCCAAATCCCTTGCAAACAAGAATCTCTTATGTGAATGTGAAAAAAGAGGAATCTGTGCAGAAGCAGGGTTAAAACAATTTTACACCAGCCATCAAAAAAACGAATCGGAAAAGTTTGTGATTGACGGTATTGATATCACAAATGTAGAAAATATGAACTGTGGTTTTATGTATGAGATCTTTGGAAAATATCAGCCGATGTGGACAGAGTATCACATTCCGGGGCAGCTGATGCAGAAAGCCAGGGAGTTTACCGATACCGCTGTTTTTGTGCTGGGAAGGAATGCCGGTGGGGAAGAATGTGACAGACACATCGAAGGTGATTATGAACTTACCGAATCCGAAAAAGAACTGCTGGAACAGGTGTGCTGTGTTTTTCCACATGTGATCGTTGTACTGAATATTAATGGAATGATCGATATGCAGTGGGTGAACGCCTATTCCGCAATCAAGGCCGTGGTGTTTCTGGGAATTCCGGGCGAAGAAGGCTGCGGAGCATTAGCTGATATTCTGACGGGGGCTGTGAATCCATCTGGCAAATTAAGTTTTTCCATGGCAGAGTCTTTCAAAGACTACCCGACAGCAGAAAATTTCACCTGGAATAAAGAACAGGAAGATGAAATTTTAACTTACGAAAATTATGGACTGGATGCAAAGGCAAATGGAAGTACAGGATATACGAAAAGCCCGGTAACGGTGTATCAGGAAGACATTTATCTGGGGTATCGCTATTTTGATACCTTTCGGAAACTGGTATTGTACCCCTTTGGATATGGAATGTCTTACACATCGTTTACGATTCTTCCGAAAGAGATGAAACAGGAAAAAGAAGAGGTGGAATTTATTACGGAGGTAACAAATTCCGGAAATTATGCAGGAAAAGAAACGATACAGCTTTATTTGTCCTGCTCTGGTACAGAGTCGGAAAAACCGGAAAAAGAATTAAAAGGCTTTGCAAAAACGAGACTTCTTGCTCCGGGGGAGAAGCAGAATATTTCGATCCGAATATCCATGCAGGATCTGGCAGGATATGTTGAGACATCTGCATCATATATCCTGGAAAAGGGAAAATATCAGTTTTTTATCGGAAATTCATCCCGTGAGACAATTTTTGCAGGAGAAATCCAGATAAGAGAAGATTACGTAATTAAAAAATGTGTGAATCGTCTTTGCGTGCAAAACTGCAATGTAGAGCATTTGCAGGTACTATCTGCAAGAGAAGGACGAAAAAAGGTCCGAATGCATGAAAAGAAAAAAGAAGAGACCGATGGTTTAAAAGAGCAGGAAAGATATGATCTTTTACGGGATGAAATGGAACAAGTAAAAAATTTCAGTATCGAACAGCTGGCTGCATTGTGTGTGGGGTATGGACCTGGAATTCCATTTGCAGCGTTCAGCAAACAGGAACAGCCGGAAACTATATTGGATGGTCAGGGAAATCCAATGACCAAAAACGATCATCCAGTCGGAGCAAAAGGATATGTCTCCCCGGCTATGCCAGAAAAAGGTATTCATTCCATTTTTTATAAAGATGGACCGGCAGGTGTGGGAACGGGGGCCTGGCCAACGGCTATGCTGATTTCCTGCGCATTCAATAAAGAACTGTGGGAAGCGTTTGGAAATGCGGTTGGCGCAGAGTGCGAAAAGAAAGCGGTTGACGTATGGCTGGCACCAGCAGTCAATCTGCACCGGAATCCGCTTTGCGGGCGAAATTTTGAATATTTTTCGGAGGATCCTTATCTGACCGGAATCTGTGCGGTCCAGATTACAAAGGGCGTTCAGGAAAATCATCCTGTCCGCGTCTGCCCCAAACATTTTGCCGTGAATGAACAGGAAACGTATCGAAGAGGAAGTGCGAAGAAGCGGTACGATGCGGTAGATTCCATCCTTACGGAACGTGCATTGCGGGAACTTTATCTGAAACCTTTTGAAATGTTGGTTCGAGATGCCGGAGTATCTTTTATTATGACATCGTTTAATAAAATTAATGGGGTTCTTGCAGCTGGAAATCGAGATTTGTGTACGCATATTTTACGGGAAGAATGGAACTTTGATGGTGTTGTCGTTACTGACTGGGGCGATATGGATATTGTCGCAGATGGCGGCGATGCTGTGGCAGCGGGAAATGATATCGTGATGCCGGGTGGCCCGCCGGTGATCCGGCAGATTTTGCAGGCCTATCAGGAGAGACGGATTACCAGAAAAGATCTGGAAAGGAGTGTTGCAAGATTGTTACATGTTCTGAAGTTATTTGAGAAAGGGGAGCGTATTTAAATGAAATCATATAGGGATCATACACTGGGTGCAAAAGAAAGAGCCTCTCTTCTGCTCAAAGAAATGAGCCTTGACGAAAAGATGGCACAGATTAACTGTGTTTTTCCTTTTGATCAGGATGCCTATAACTTTGAAAAAATTCAGCAGGAGACAAAATACGGAATGGGAGAAGTAAGCACGCTGGAAATGCGCAGGATGGAGACACTTGATGAAGTGGCTGCATGGCAGAGAAAAGTGCAGAAGATTGTGATGGAAAACAGTGCCCATCGAATACCGGCAATCTTTCATATGGAAGGATTGTGCGGGGCCTTCATTCAGGATTCCACCAGTTTTCCGTCTGGGATTGGCAGGGGAGCAAGCTTTGATCCCAAGCTGGAAGAACAGATTGCAGAAATTGTGAGCAGACAGGAAACGGCCTGTGGCATTACCCATATACTGGCACCGGTTCTGGATGTGGCAAGAGATCCGCGTATGGGCCGTTTTGGAGAAAGTTATGGAGAAGATGCTTCCCTTGTAAGTGCGATGGGGGCAGCGTATACGAAAGGAATACAAAAGAATACAGTTGCTTCAAGAAAAGCAGAAAGTGTGGCAAAACATTTTGTGGCTTTTCATAATTCGCAGGGTGGAATTCATGGAACACACAGCGAAACGCCGACGCGACTTTTAGAAGAAGTGTTTGCAAAACCTTTCCAGGCAGCAATCACAGAGTCAGATCTGAAAGGTATTATGCCTTGTTATTGCTCTGTGAATGGAGAAGATGTATCTGCTTCTCATAACATGCTTACGAAACTGCTTCGGGAAAAAATGGGATTTGACGGCATGTGCATCAGCGATTACGGTGCAGTGGGAAATGCGCATAGTGTACATCATATTGGAGAAACATTTGAAGAAGCCGGTGCGATGTGTCTTCATGCGGGAATGGATATCGAGATGCCGTCCTGTACTGGCTATAATGAGAAATTAAAAGAGATGTTTTCAAGTGGAAAACTGGATATCCATATTTTGGATACAGCGGTTTTGCGGGTTCTGGAGGGAAAATTCAGAATGGGCTTATTTGAAAATCCCTATGCGCTGGAAGGAAAAGAGCTTCATGCTCTTGTAATGCAG
The DNA here is from genome assembly GCF_015557635.1 of Fusicatenibacter saccharivorans. Classification (GTDB taxonomy): domain Bacteria; phylum Bacillota; class Clostridia; order Lachnospirales; family Lachnospiraceae; genus Fusicatenibacter; species Fusicatenibacter saccharivorans. The sequence goes on along the minus strand of NZ_JADNOP010000018.1, from coordinate 24,664 downwards.
GAAGCAGACAGGAACACTTCCCTGCGGTCGGCCAGAGAATCCATGGTACTGCTGAAAAATGACGGCGTATTGCCGATTGCGGAAAAAGGGAAAAAAATTGCGGTGATCGGACCGCATGCCGGGTATGCCAGAAAAATGTTTGGTGGATACACACATATGTGCATGATGGAGTCTACCTATGCGATTGCCAATTCTATTGCAGGTGTAAGCGGAGTTGTACAGGCAGATGCAGATGAGATTATTACGGTTCCGGGAACCAATATTCAGTCTGATGAGACAGAGCAGTTTGATCAGATCCTGAAAAGACAGAAACCGCAATGCAGAAATCTGTATGAAGAATTACAAATCCGCTTTCCGGAAAGTGAGATTTTATATGCATATGGCTATCCGATTGCAGGAAACGACGAAAGTCATTTTGAAGAAGCGCTGCAGGCAGCAAAGCAGGCAGACATTGTGATACTGACGCTTGGCGGTAAGCACGGAACGTGTTCCATGGCATCAATGGGAGAAGGAATTGACAGTACTGATATTAACCTTCCAAAGTGTCAGGATGCATTTATTCGCAAGGCTGCGCAGCTTGGAAAACCATTGGTTGGCGTTCACTTTGATGGAAGACCGATTTCCAGTGATGCTGCAGAGGAATATTTAGATGCTATTCTGGAAGCATGGAGTCCATCGGAAACAGGAGCAGAAGCAGTAGTTGATATTTTGACCGGAATATATAATCCGGGAGGAAAACTTCCGGTTACCGTTGCTTATGGAGTGGGACAGCTTCCGGTTTATTACAATCATCCATATGGTTCCTCCTGGGATCAGAGCGGCAGTATCGGTTTTGCCAATTATGTGAATATGCCGCACAGACCGAGATATTATTTTGGATACGGACTGTCGTATACAACATTTACATATTCGGATTTACATATCTCGATGGGAAATGAAAAGGCAGCAGATACGGTTCAGATCTCCTGCGCTGTTGAGAACACGGGAAGCTGTGAAGGAGATGAGGTCGTCCAGCTTTATTTACGAGATGAATATGCCAGCCTGACAAGACCAGTAAAAGAACTGGCAGGTTTTAAGCGCATTCACCTGCGAAAGGGCGAAAAGAAAACGGTATGCTTTGAGGTGAAAACGGATCAAATGGCTTTTCTGGACATTGATATGCACTGGAAAGTGGAAAAAGGACGATATGCAGTAGAGGTCGGAAGTTCTTCAGAAGATATTCGTTTAAGAGGAAACTACTGTGTGAAAGAAAATAAATGGGTTGCGGGAAGAAACAGAGCGTTTTGGGCAAGTGCCGCAGCGAAATAAAAAGAACAGAACCGGATGGTTTCAGAACAGCTGATACCTGCACTTTTTGCCAGGGCATCCGGGGAGATTTCTTCCGCATAATGGCGTTCAATAAACTCCAGCATTTTTCGCATGCGGATTGACACGGGATTTTCCGAAATGCGCTCCGGGATGGTGGTATGTTTTAGAAAAATGCACCAGAGCATCGAAAATTGTGGATAATACTTCACAGCAGTAAAAGTCAGCTATGTTTTGGCAATATTTTAATAATTTTTGCAGATATTTTCATATTATTTTTTCGATATAATAAGTATACTTGTTGTAAAAAGGATTGTAAAGGTAGTCCAAATGGACAATAATAGTTTATCACATACAACGTGGAATTGTAAGTACCATATGATTACTTCCTATTAGGAACACTGTAAATACAAGGCTTTTCGGAGCCTGCAAACCAGAAAAAATAATATTTGATCTATCACATTACGCAAAAAGCCGTCCGGCATGAAAAACGGGCGGCTTTTTTGCGTGGATAGACGGAAAGGAGGCACAAAAATAACTACAAAATTTTAGCGTTCAAATTTGTGCAACTTTAACGAAAAGGAGGATCGTAAATGGCCGATGAAAAATTGAATACTGGCCCTGCGGAGAATATTTCCCCGGAGGCCGCCGAGCCTATCATCACACCCGAACAGGCCGCAGCGTCTGAGCCCCAGCAGGAACAGACCGGGCCTGCCATACCTGAGTCCGGCGATGTGGTTGTGTCCTTTGACAAAATCAATGAACTTATGGCGGAAAAGAGGCAGAACGCCCGCGCCGAAGTCGAAAAGGCGGAAACCCCCGAAACGCCAGAGGCGGCAGCCCCCGGAGAAACACCGCAGCCCGCCAATACGGAGGAACCGAAAAAGCCGCGCCGTGGCCGTCCGCCGAAAGCGGAAAAGGCTGCGACTGAAAATCAGAAAGCGGAGAAAACGGCTGGGGCCCGCAAGGGCCGCCCACCCAAGGCGGATAAGGCGGCCCCTGACAAGCCCAAGCCGTCCAAACGAGACAAAGTGTCCCGAAGCGATGGAAAGGCCCTGGATGCCAAGGAGCCCATTAAGCCCGCACAGGATACGGCACTGAAGGAAACTGCCGCTGTGGAACAGACGGCTCCCGAGCCGACTACACCGCCCCGCCCGGTTGAGGAAGGCAAGCTGGTTTATCTGAAACTTTCCGAGGTTCATCCGTTTCACACATTCCGTCCGCACCCCTTTAAGGTACGGGACGATGCGAAGATGCAGGAAATCGTTGCTTCTATCCGCGTAAACGGTGTAATGGTTCCCGGTCTTGCCCGCCCGGAGAAAGATGGAAACGGCTATGAAATTGTAGCGGGCCATCGCCGTACCCACGGCAGTGAGCTGGCTGGACTGGAGGAAATGCCCTTTATCGTCCGTGAAATGACCGACCACGAAGCGGTACAGGCCATGAAGGACAGCAACAAGCAGCGTGACGGGATGCTCCCCAGCGAATTGGCCGCGCTGCTGGAACTCGAGGTTGAGGACATCAAGCATCAGGGCGGGCGGCTGAAAGGTGTTGCGGAAGGTGATGTCGGGAAACGCTCGGTTGAGATTGTAGGCGAGGCGCATGAAATGAACTATAAAAAGGTCATGCGCTACTTGCGGCTCAACTCCCTTGTGCCGGAGTTTCTGGATAAGGTAGACGATAAAAAGATGGGCTTCATGCCTGCCGTGGAGCTTTCCTACATCAAACCGAAAAATCAGAGGCTTATTGCTGTTTCCATTGACGGGGAGCAGGCTTCGCCCTCGCTGGCCCAGGCTAAACGGCTTCGGGAGCTGGATAAGGAAGGCAAGCTTAACGGCGATGTCATTGACGGTATCTTATCAGAACAGAAAAAGGAGGATCGAGGCGTGATTATTTCTACTGCGGAACTGGAAAAGTATTTTGGCAAGGAGGTCACTCCCGCCAAAATGAAAGAACAGATTATGTCCCTGCTGGATGACTGGAAAGAAAAACAGCCGCCGGAACTGGCAAAAGCCCCGAAAAAGCAGGAACTTGACAAGTAACAACTTCGAGACACTTTGTCCCGAGGGCCCCGCCCTCGCGCAGAGGCTCTGGTGGTATATATCCCCCGTCGCCGCCTGTTTTTTAGTACAGCCGGGAGTGGGCCGTCAAGGGTGCAGCGCACCGCCGTTTTCGGCGGCTCGCCCTTGACGGTCTGCCCCGGCTGTGCTATTTCCCCGGCAAGCGGCGGGGGTATATCCTCCAGAGCCGCCCCTTTCCCAAGACTGGGAAAGGGCGTGGGGTTTGGGTTGAACTTTCTTATTAAAATATCGGAGGTATGAACGATGAAACGACCCCTTGCTTATATCACCGCTGCATGGCTCGGCGGCGATAGCGAAAATGCAGAACTGGCGGCGCAGTATTGCCGCACCGTGTATGAGGCAGGCTTTTCTCCTATTTGTCCGCCTTTGTACTTGCCCCTGTTTCTCAACGATGCTGTTCCCGAGGAGCATAAAAGCGGCATCGACATGAGCCGTGACCTGCTCCGCCGTTCCCATGTGCTGGTTGTCTGCGGGCACAGTATGACCGAAGCCATGAAAAATGACATCGCCGTGGCCCAGCGGCTGGGAATTACGGCAACAACCCTTGAGGGCATCCTGACCGTCAAGGGACAGGGCCGCCGCTGATGGCAACCCTGTTTGAAGCCTACGTTACCAACGCCGGAAAGTACAGCGAGGGCCAGCTTGTGGGTGAAACACTGAAATTTCCCACAACCGCCCAGGAGGTGGAGGCTCTCTTGAAACGGATCGGCGTGGATGGCGTCCGCTATCAGGAAATTTTTATTACCTCTTTCGATGGGGATGTGTTGGGGCTCTATGACCATTTGAGCGAGTATGAAAATCTGGACGAGCTTAATCATCTGGCCTGCCTGCTTTCCGAGCTTACCTCATCGGAGCTGGAAACACTGGAGGCCGTCCTCGACAGCGGCGATCACTGTTCTTCGGTGCGGGACATCATCAATCTGACACAAAATCTGGACTGTTACGGCTTTTACCCCGGCGTATCCGATGAGGAAACGCTGGGGCGTATTTATGTGGACGATCTGGAAATGTTGGATGTGCCGGATCAGGTAAAACCGTATTTCGATTATGAGGCGTATGGCCGGGATGCCTGCATCCACGAAAACGGCCATTTTGCCCCGGGCGGCTATGTTGTCAAAGAAAGCGATCATTTCGTGGAAGTGTATCACGGCTTGCAGGATATTCCCAAGGAGCATAAGGTATTCTCTTTCCCGAAGCTCTCTATCCGGGAGCAAATGGCCGTTTATCAGGAAATCATAGACGGTTCTTCTTTGGAGGGCTACCGTCAAATGCAGAAAAAAGACCGTGGGGATCGGTGATGGCACTTCGAGACAAATTGTCCCAAGGAAGGAGGCGGTGTAACTGATTGATGAAGATATTTCCCGGCGCACGATAGCCATATCCGTAAAAACAACCAAGCTGACGGCGCGGGGACTGGCGTATGTGCTGGGCATGGTGGGCCGGAAGATCCGCAAGGCATACCGTGGGCGGCAAGTACCGCATGGAAAACAAAGTGTGCGAAAGCTCATGGCCCACGGTACAGCCACCAACAGCATTGAGCTATCCGGGGATACCAAGTCCTTTGACCGCGTGGCCCGGAAATGGAATGTAGACTATGCGTTCTATAAAACCGGGCCGGACAAATACCTGCTGTTTTTCAAGGCTGGACAGGCAGACGCAATGACCGCCTGCTTTTCTGAGTATTCCCGGAAAGTGTTAAGCAAAGCAAAATCGAACCGTGTTCCCATCCGGGAACAACTGCAACAGGCGGCAGATCAGCTTTCCAAAGAAAAGCCGAAGCAGAAAGAACGTGCAAAGGAGGTGGCCCATGAGGACAGATAAGATCAGAAAATATCTCATTCCGAACATTCCCTATCTGTTCATCCTGTGGGCGTTCCTCAAGCTGGGAACGGCCTACCGGCTGGCAGCGGGTAACGATTTTGCACATAAGCTCATCGGACTGGGCCAGACGATTGGCCCGGCCTTTGCTGACTTTGCACCCGGTCTTGCCCCGCTGGATTGGCTTGTTGGTATTGTAGGCGCAGTTGGTTTCCGGCTGCTGATCTATTTCAAAAGCAAGAACGCTAAGAAGTTTCGGCGGGATGCAGAATACGGCAGCGCTCGATGGGGAACGGAAAAAGACATCAAACCGTTTGTCGATCCGAAGTTTGAAAACAACATGATTTTGACCGGGACGGAGTTTCTCACGATGAACACCCGCCCTAAAATCCCCGCAAATGCCCGAAACCTGAATTGCTGTATTATCGGCTCATCCGGCTCCGGCAAAACCCGCTTCTGGCTCACGCCCCAGCTTTTACAGGCTCATTCCTCTTATGTGGTGGTCGATCCCAAAGGCGGTGTGCTGGGACAGGTCGGGGGTTTCCTGCAAAAACGCGGGTACAAAATCAAGGTATTCAACAGCATAGATTTTTCAAAATCCATGCACTATAACCCGCTGGCGTATATCCGCAATGAGGCCGATATTCTGAAATTCGTGGATGCCCTGATTTCCAACACAAAGGGCGAAGGCAAGGAAGGCGATCCATTCTGGACGAAATCGGAAACGCTTTTGTACTGTGCCCTGATTGCCTACATCATTTTCGAGGGGCCTGCCGAGGATCGGAACATGAATACCCTTGTGGATATGATTTCCGGCATGGAGGTCAAGGAGGATGACGAGGACTTTATGAACGCGGTGGACTATATGTTTGCCGGGCTTGAAAAGCGCAAGCCGGATTGCTTCGCGGTCAAACAGTATAAAAAGTACAAATTGGCCAGCGGTGTAGTAAGTTTGAAGAGACTTCTTAATCAATCAAATTTAAAGAGTTGGAGCTCCAAAATGATTAAAAAGTCTCTTGAGGCTTATTTTTTTACCTTAAAGAACAAAATTGTATTTTGTAAAAAACAATTTCAAAACATGTCCGTATTTTGTTTCGTCAGTACAGAGATTGTGTAAGGAACTTTAAAAAGATGACACGAAATCAAAAAAGATGCAGTAAGGGGGCTGTAAAAAGACCTCTGAGCATTTCGTTTAGTGTAAGAATCTTTTTTACTTCTTACACGAACCTTGAAAACGAAACAGCCTGCCCGTAGTGATACCAGAACTGAATAGGCATTCAGCGTGTCTTTTTTGGTTAATACGTCCCGGAAACATCAGAACCCGGTACAGGAACGGATATGGGATGAGAACAGGCAATTAATAAACAAAGGAAGGAGGACATCTGACTATGACAGAGAAACAGGGATTCATGACAGCGTTGTATGAACGTCTTAGTCGTGATGATGAATTAAACGGGGAATCCAACAGTATTTCAAACCAGAAGAAACTGCTGGAACAATATGCAAAAGAACATGGATTTACCAATCTTGTTCATTTTACTGATGATGGTATCTCCGGTACAAGATTTGATCGCCCAGGCTTTCTTGCCATGATGAAAGAAGTAGAGTCGGGGAAAGTCGGAACGATTCTGATTAAAGATATGAGCCGAATGGGAAGAGATTATCTGAAAGTCGGACAATATATGGAATTGCTGCGACAGAAGAATGTCCGCCTGATTGCAGTCAACGAGAATGTAGACAGCTTCCGGGAGGACGATGATTTTACTCCATTCCGAAATATCATGAATGAATGGTATGCAAGGGATACCAGTAAAAAGATAAAATCCACTTTCAAGGCGAAAGGAAAATCCGGCAAGCATGTGGCAAGTACAACACCATATGGGTATCTGAAAGACAAGGATGACCCGAATGTATGGATTGTTGATGAAGAAGCAGCTGTAGTTGTACGGAGAATCTTTCACATGACAATGGATGGGTACGGACCATATCAGATTGCCAAGGCACTGAAAGAGGATAAGGTTGAGATACCAGCGGTTCATATGGCAAAGAAAGATGCCGGATTATGGAAAGGCAGAGTAGAAGAAATCAAAGATCCTTATGGCTGGGGCTCTTCTACTGTTGCAGGCATTCTGAAGAAAAGAGAGTATCTTGGTCATACAGTGAACTTCAAGACCAGAAAACATTTCAAGGATAAGAAAAGCCATTACGTATCTGAAGATAATTGGACGGTGTTTGAGAACACGCAGGAAGCCATTATAGATCAGGAAACTTTTGACAATGTACAGAGAATCCGAAGCAATGTGAGAAGATATCCAGATGGATGGGGAGAAGCCCACCCCTTGACAGGTCTGATGTATTGTGCAGACTGTGGTTCCAAAATGTATGTCCATCGAGTAAATAATGGCAAGCGAGTACCACAATATACTTGTTCTGCATATTCTAAAGTTCCGGTTGGAACACTCTGCCAGACACAGCACAGAATTAATGCTGATGTGGTTATGGAGCTGATTAAGGAACTTTTAAAGGCTGTTGCGGAGTATTCACAGTTGAATCGTGAAGAATTTTTGGAGACAGTAAAAAAGGCACAGACTTCACAGCAGTCCAGTGAGATCACAAGATTGAAAAGCAGATTGGCAGAGGCAAAAAAGCGTGTGCAGGAACTGGAAAAACTGATCTGCAGAATTTATGAGGACAATATTCTTGGCAAGCTGCCAGATGAACGCTATGCGATTCTTGATGGACAGTATTCTAAAGAACAGAAAGATTTGTCGGCAGAAATTGCAGATATGGAAGCTGAATTATCAGGCTATGAAGAAGGTCGCAGATCAGCGGAGAAGTTTATTGCTCTGGTTGATAAATACCAAAATTTTGAGGAATTGACCACTTACATGCTGAATGAATTTGTAGAAAAGATTGTGGTGCATGAGCGTGACCGGAAAGGAAGCGTTGAGACGACACAGGAAGTGGAAATCTATTTTAACTTCATCGGCAGATATTTACCGCCACATTTCGGTGAGGTGAAAATGACACCGGAAGAAATTGAAGAAATGGAAAAACGGGAAGCCAGAAAAGACAGGCTTCACCAGAATTACCTGAGAAGAAAAGCAAATGGAAAGCAGCAGGAATACTATGAACGGACAAAGGCAAAAAAGAAAGCCGAACTGGATGCAAAAAAAGAAGAGATCCGGCAGGAAGATATTGCAAAAGGTGTGTTCATTCCGCTATCACTGCTTCCCCCAGCAGAACCGAAGAAAGGAGTTGCATCAGCATGAGCAAATTAGAAAGAATCATTCACGATAACAGTAATGGTCTGGATTATATCCTTGTCGGGGAAATCTATCTGCCACTGATCGCAGTACCCGAAGAGAAAAGAGAGATTGGTTTTTATGGAAGTCTTCACAGAAACTATCTGAAAGATTACAAGAGTGGCTTGTATTCCTATCTGACATTGAGTGGTAAGCTCTGGACGTATCTCGCAGATCTGAATGAGCAGTGTTTGGAACGCAGGGATTTCCTCATGGAACAGATTATGGAGCAGGAAGGCATTACGGAAGAATTGAAAAGCAGAGATCAGATGGAATGGGTTAGCCGGGCAAACAATGCAAGAAGCCGGGTAGATGAAATTATTTTAAATGAACTGGTGTATGTGTAGGAGGGACTTATGAGATACTGGATTGAATATGCAGACGGAAGATGTTGTAATTTTGCAAACAGCAGAAAAGATTTACTGGACTGGCTGAAACTTTTGAAAGATGAAAAAATCGTTGATATCCGAAAGATTTACAAAAGCGGTGTGACAGATTCTGTGATAGACAGCTATCGTAGTTATCTGAAACAGTGAAAGGGGTGGACAGTCATGGTTGTTGTAAGAATTATTGTGAAAATCGTATTACTGCCAGTGCGTATATGCCTGACAATGATACAACTGGTAGTTATGTTCTTCACATGGCTGTCGGCAACGGTATTTCATATCCTGTCGGGGATCATCTGCATTACAGCAGTTTTAGGGTATGGATTCGGACAGGAGACAGGCACAGAAGCGGTCAGGATGCTTGTGGCAGGTTTTATACTTTATATCCTGCTGTGCTTTCTGGCTGGGCAGTGGTGTGGCTGGAAACAATCAAAATCAGATTGATGAAGTAGACCACTGGAGAAAGGAATAGGATTCTTAAATGAAGATTACAAAAGAGATTGAAGAATTTATCAACCTGACCATAACGGAGCATATGGGAAAAGAGTATGCAGACTGGAAACTGAGCCAGCCGTCTGTGACAGAACCAGATGAAGTTGAGGAAGAATATAAAAAAGTGATTGCCACACTTCCACAGAAACAGGAAGAGGCCATTACAAAATATTGCGACCAGATATTTAACAGTGGAGCAGAGACAGAAGAATTTTTCTACCGGTTGGGACTGAGGGACGGAATGAAACTTAGGAAGAATGTTAAAATGGTTCTGAAGCAATTATCAGAATGATACATACAGGAATTATCTGAAAAGTGAATGAGTAAAGGAAAGGGCATTAACCGTAAAAAGTTAGTGCCCTTTGTTTTACCCATTTTTATATTTTCACAAAATCCGATGCAGAGGATTTTTGAAAAACAGACGGAACGGAGATCCTGCTGAAGGGACAGCGGCAGGAGTTACGTTTTGTCTGCTGGGAGTACAGAGGGCTGGAAGTCCTTTGTGCCCAGATTGCAAAGAGCGGCAGCATCTTGCTGGGGTTAAGGGGCAAAGCCCTTAGCAGGTTAAGGGCGGCAGCCATTGCCCAGTGATATGGCGTTTCGCCATATGGTACTGGGTACTGTCTGTAACGGGGACAGAGACTTTTGGAAGCTTCGCTGCAATCCCCTCCGGGGAAACAACTTGAAAAAAGGAGAGATGTGAATTGAAAGGCACAAGGCATAACGGCAGATCTGGGAAAGACGGTGTTTACAATCCGCTTCACAATGACCGGAGATTTGACCCGGAACACAGTGAGCATATTGACAATGAACGTGTCCGTCAGAATATTTACTGGGACTGCTATCAGGGATATACCACAATGGCAGACCGGGGAAAAGAGGATAATTTTTCTTTTAACCAGATTGAGATGGCATACTATGTGGATCATTACAGCGATTATGTGATTAACCAGAATAAACGTCATGAGAAAGCAAGACACCCCGACAGATGTAAAGGGGTGGAAGATGTTCTGAAAAATAAAAAGACCTGTCCGGAAGAAAGTATCTATCAGCTTGGGACGATAGATGAACACGCTTCTGTGGAAACGCTGGTTTTGGTTTTTGATGAATTCAAGAAAGAGTTCGATGAGCGGTTTGGTTCTAATGTGCATATCATTGACTGGTCACTGCACATGGACGAAGCGACTCCGCATATTCATGAGCGTCATGTATTCGATGCTACGAACCGGTATGGGGAGATTGAACCGAAACAGGAAGCGGCACTGGAAGAACTTGGCTTTGAACTTCCGAATCCGGAAAAGAAAAGATCAAAGACAAATAACCGTAAGGTTGTTTTTGATTCTGCCTGCCGGACAATGTTCCTGGATATCTGTAAACGTCATGGACTGGAAATTGACGAAGAACCGTCCTATGGAGGAAGGCAGTATCTGGAGAAACAGGACTATATCCGAATGAAGCAGAAAGAAGAGATTGCGGTTCAGCAGGAAATGCTCAATCAGCAGAGGGATAAGGTCAATGCGAATCATCTGGAACTTGCAAGGCAGTCAAACCATGTCAGGGCAAATGAAAAGGTTATCCAGTCACAGAAAGAAAAAATAGAACAGCAGGAAAAAGAATTTAAAGAAAATTTCATTTCCAATTCTGACCGGATTCTAAGTCAGGGCGAGCTGATTGAAGAACAGAGAGAGGAACTGCAACAGCTTACCCTCCGTATTGAAGATGTGGAAACCTTGCTTGACGAAGTATCCAGTGAAGCCTATGACAAGGCTGTGGATAAAGTCGCAGAGGAAACAATGCGGGCTACCAGAAAAGATGACATTCGTCTTGCGGAAGATTCTAAGAGATGGATTCAGAGTCCGGAACGTAAGGCATCACGAAAAGAAAAGGAATATGCGATAAACAGGCTGGACGGTCTGATTAAAAAAATCGAATATGCGATGGAAAAAGCTGTTGTGAGGGTTGTCCGTCAGTTAAAACAGCCAGAGAAGAAAAAAGCCGTTGTAGAAGAAATCAAAAAAGAAGTGAAGCCGTCAATCAGAGAAAAACTTGCATTGAACGTAGCAAAGATTCAAAGAGAAGAGGCAGAGAGAAAACAACTGAATAAAGGAAGATCACATTCCAGTGATCTGGAACTATAAGGGCATTTTGTTGATTCCGTAAGGACAGGACAAAGTGCTTTTTTGTTTTTTGTGAAAACTTGCTTCCCAGATTTGGGAAGCAGATTTAAGAAAGAGAGGAAACGAATTGGGATTATTTGATGAAGTAAAACAGAATGTGACCGTCCGGCAGGCTGCGGAGAGGTATGGGTTAAAGCCCAACAGGAGCGGACTGATCCGCTGCATTTTCCATAATGACAAATCACCCAGCATGAAAGTTGACCGGAGATATTATTGTTTCGGGTGTAGCTGTACAGGAGATGCCATTGATTTTACGGCACAACTGTTTGACATTGGATTGAAAGATGCAGCCATGAAGCTGGCAGATGATTTTGGGATTCCTTATTCCGGCAGGGACAGGGGATCACCGCAGAACAGGAGAAGCGTTTCAGCAAAAAAGCCAGAGCCGACACCAGAAGAACTTTGGCAGAAAAAACATCTGAGATGCCTGAGAGCCTATCTGGATTATCTGAGCCTGCTTCTGGAATGGAAAGAACAGTATGCACCAAAAACACGGACAGAAGAATGGCATGAAAAGTTTATGACTGCTCTCAGGGAGTTGTCAGTTGTTGAGTATTATCTGGATATCCTGCTCTTTGGGGACAGGGCAGATAAGGAAGCACTTGTAAAAGAAAAATGGAAGGAGGTGGAGCGGATTGAGCAATGCGAAAGAGAAGATAAAGGAGATCGCCACAAAAGAACAGAAAGATGCCATGAAAGAAATGTTCCGGATGGTAGATAAAAGCAAAGTCGATGAAGTGAAACAGATGCTGGAATATACACAGAAAGGAACTGCGAAAGCAACGGTTGGAAATTATATGGTTGTGCTGAGAAATGATCCGCTTGTGCGTGAGAGTATGAAATACAACAAGCTGACAGGCAGGATTGATATTGTAAAAAAACTCTGGTGGAATGAGGAAGTCTGCAAGCTGGATGATGATGGCAGGACTTATTTCTACTATTTCTTTGAACGCTATTACAAACTCACAAGTGAAAAATGTATGGATAAGGCACTTCGCATAGAAGCCAACAGCCGGGCATACCACCCGATCTGTGAGTATCTGGAACAACTGGAGTGGGACGGGCAGGAGAGAATCCGTTATGTTCTGCAACGGTATATGGGGGCAGATGCTTCGGATTTTGTCTATGAGGTTGTGAAGCACTTCCTGATGGAAGCATTAAGCAGAATCTACCGCCCCGGTTGTAAAGCAGATGAAATGCTTTGTCTGGTAGGTCAGCAGGGAGCCGGAAAATCCACATTTTTCCGTTTTCTTGCATTGAACGATGACTGGTTTTCTGATGATCTGAAGCAGTTGAATGACAGTAAGATATACGAGCATCTCCGGGGACACTGGATTATGGAAATGTCGGAGATGATTGCTGCAATCAGTGCAAAGAGCAATGAGGAAATCAAGTCATTCCTGACCAGACAGAAAGACACTTACCGGAACCCTTATGATAAATATGAGGAAGACCGGAAGCGTCAGTGTATCTTTGCAGGTTCAACGAACACAAGGCAGTTCATTCCTTTTGACCGTACCGGGGCAAGACGGTTCCTGCCGATTGCTATAGACAGCAGTAAGGCAGAGAAGCATATCCTCGATGATGAAAAAGAAGCCAGATCCTATTTTGACCAGTTGTGGGCAGAAGTAATGGAAATCTACTGGTCAACGGAGAATAAGAGCAGCCTGTTGAAGTTCTCAAAGGAAATGGAGCAGGAGATCAGTGAATACCGAAAACAGTTCACACAGGAAGATACGATGGCAGGAATGATACAAGGCTGGCTGGACGCTTATAAAGGTAGTCATGTATGTTCCGTCCAGATCTGGAAAGAAGCCTTTGACCATTTTGACCGGGAGCCGAAAAAATTCGAGACAAATGAGATCTGTTCCATTATGGATACGCAGATCACTGGCTGGAAGAGAGCCGGAGTCCACAGATTTTCAAAGGAAGGATATGGCAGACAGAGAAGCTGGATCAGGGAAGGAGCAGAAGAAGAGGGTGGCAACGAACCGGATAAAGATGGATTTACAAAGCTGACGAAAGCAGAACAGTTGGAGCTGCCATTTGATCTGCCCGACAGAGAGAAAGGCTGATTTTGATGCCGAAAGGCTACTGATTACCCGGAAATTTACTGCTTGTTGACATTTTTGTTGACACCAAAATCCTTTGTATTTACCGGTGTTTCAGCTACTTTTTAACAGGTGTCAACAAGAACATTCAAAAAACTTTTCAATAGTATTTTGGAAAACAGAAATAACTACCCGAAAAAAGTTTCAAACCCTATGTTGACACTTGCGTTGTCAGCGTGCCGATAAACTCCCGGCAGGGACAGAAGCAAACCTCTCTCTGTCGGGCACAGGAAAGAAAGGAAATAGATGATTATGGAAAAAATGATGAATAAAAAAACAGAGGGAAACACATTTACAAAGAAAATCGGGCAGACAGTATATGTTGTCCGCTATCATTTCAATGAAGATGCAAAGGAAACCATGCAAGAAAAGATTAACCGGATGCTGGTTACAGAAGCAAGCCGAAAGGCAATGCAATAGATGGGGGCAGAGACAATTGGAATTGAGATATGTTTGAAAATGTGATATGATTTGAGCAACAAATTAGAATTTATGGAGGAATGATAGTGAGTTATATTACAATGGAAATATGGACTGGAATATGGATATTAGTGAGGTTACTTCCAACGGCACTTATTATTTTCGCAGGTGTTATGATTATCGAACTGGGTATTGAATTTATCCAAAAGAAGAAAATAGAAATTAGGATTTTAAATTGTTTATGCCAATTCTTGTGGATTTTGATAATTGTATCAATATTAAAAATTACAGGAATTATTGGTGGTAGTTTTGGAATATCGTCACCTCTTGATAGTTATATTAGTTTTAAATTATTTGAAGATGGATTTAATGCGGCAACTATTTTGAATATATGTCTATTCGTTCCATATGGATTTTTGCCAGTATTTATTTTTAAGAATATCTACAAGCATTGGTGGAATGGCGTTATACTTGGAGCAGTATTTTCGATTGGCATAGAATTTTTGCAAACATTTATTGGAAGGTTTGCACAGTTAGATGATGTGATTATGAATACTTGTGGGACTCTCATTGGATTTTTGATGGGATGCTTGTTACTTCGCATAACCACAAGTAAAAAATAAATTCCAGTTGATATTTCACATATTTTAGGAAATTTAATAACTGTTATATTTAATTATCAAATTCTTCGCAAACCCTTGAAAATACTAAGTTTGTAGCAAGTGAGCTTTCCCTTACTCTTTCCCTTGTGTTATATTCTCACATTGGTTTTCATGAACCTTAATATGGGAAAAAATAAGGGAAAGAAAATTTCATAACACAGTATAACAATAACGACATGGTGAACTGATTGAAATGTTTTCGATATTTAACTCTATAACTGATTATTAAAAGAAAATGGAGATAAGATACGATGAGAACAATTTATGCAGAATACAACATAAATCACGATAGTATTGATGTTTACACAAGTGCCGGATATATGCTTCGCATTGATTGCTGGAAAGCTGAAAAAAATCTAAAAACCACATACGGATCAGAATGTGCGCTTACTTCATTGGCTGTGGATGAGCCTTTGGAATATGCAAGATTATATCTTGAGGGTAATTTACAGATGTGGGTAGATGCAGAAGACTCACTAGAGTTATAATCCTTATCCATATAAATAATATGCAAATATATATCCCATCAATATAGCGAATATACTGAAATAAAAGTATCTTTATAATCAATTTTAACCAAAAGAATATGTTCTTAGAGGAGGTGTCTCCCGAAAGAACATATTCTTCTATTATGGGTAATTATAAATATAGAACATGCTTTTCTTGTGCTACAATTTCTTCACTATGAGTTACAACAATAACTGTTTTTCCCTGTTCACTTAACTCATGCAATATATTCATAACAATCTCACTATTTTTTTTGTCTAAGGAACCAGTTGGTTCGTCTGCTAATACAATCGAACATTTCTTTAGCATTAAACGAGCTAACGCAACTCTCTGCTGTTCGCCACCAGATAATTGATAGACTTTTTTGTTAATTACTTTCTGTAAACCAACTTTTTCAAGAGCTTCATTTATTGAAATATCCGTTCTACCTGATTTTTTTATTATTTCTAGATTTTCTTTTACTGTTTTGTTTTCCAAAAGGGCAAAATTTTGAAATAAAAATCCAACAACTTCTTTGAAATATTTCTGCTTTTTTCCTTTTTTTGCCACATCAAAACCATTCACAATAATAGAACCTTTGTCAGGAGTTTCAATACCTCCAATCATATTAAGTAAAGTACTTTTTCCGCATCCACTTTCGCCACTAATTACCAAAAAACGGCTATCTGGAATTTCCAAATGAAAATTTTTGAACAAAATTTTATCATTATATGCTTTGCATAGATTTTCAATTGTTATCATAAGCAACCTCCTTTTAATGATTTCGGTATGTTTGTTTTTTCAACAATTGTGATATTAAAGAAAATAATTGTAAATTCTATTAGTGCCATAAATGAACTAACAAGAATGCTAATTCCTACTTCAGTCTGTACCGATAATAAAGAATAGATAAGCATACCTACTAATATCACAAAATTTTCCACTACAATCATTTTAAGAAGTGTTTTGTGCCGTTCAAATAAACTATATCCAAAGATTTTCATCAAGGAAATTTTCATTGCATTTTCTCGGAACTCTAGTCTACTTACTGTAACAATAATCATAATATTTAAAAGCAATACAATCGTACAAAGAGAACTTAAAAATCCCACGAGTTTTATTAAAAATGTGTGATTATATAAATACTGTTCATGTACGTTTGTAATTACTAGCTGATAATTTCCAAGCATATCTTCATACTTTTTGCTGATATTTCTTAGCTGTTTTTCATCACATTGAAATAAAACTGCTCCTGCTTTATAGCTTTCAAGATACCCACCATTGACTGCTAAATCTTTGTTTGCCTGATAAATAATTATCGGATTTTTGCTTTTTTCGATACCATTTATTCTACTTGTATCTAAATAGGAAAAGTATTCTGTTTCGCTATACTCTATGTACTGAATATTTAATTGTTGTAAATTATCATGATTTAAAACATGGCTCAAGGAGTCATAGGCTAATTGCTTGTTTTTAGCAAAATATCTATTCTTTGGAATGAAAATAATCAAATCAGAAGATTCATTCTCTACTGCATTTATCTGCTTCGTAAAACCTTGTAACATATCTTTTGCATGATTATTTACATATATCACATCATTTTTATCATTTAAAATATTCAAGCATATTACAGGCTTTAATGTGTTATATTCATTCTTGTATAGTTTATTCCAAAAAGCTTCTTCTTTTTCAGCATTAAAATCAGTAGTCTTTACGGTAAAATAATTTGCATCATAATATTCTTCTAACAAATGTTCATTTGTAAATAGGTTATTATGAATACTACTAATATTAGTGGTAATTGTAAAAACAGCGGCTACCCCTGCTATAAATTTTAACGAATAAATTAAAAAATCCACTCCTCTTTTGTGTGTTGCATTTGCGAATGCCTTTCTAATATCAAAAAAGCAAAAAGAACAATATGGAATAGTGGAAAGAATAATTCCAATGGAATATAAAATTGTGACGAGTCTATTCTCATATGCTCCCGATATATAATTTGACAGCAATATTTTTGCAACAATAAATAATGCAATGTCAAAAGTTACATCGAATAAAGCAGCCTTAAATGCTATGAAACCAGCACTTTCTCCTAAGGAAACTCGTACAACAACCTCTTTTTTTCGCCTAACCACTTCAATTACATTTAGAACAATCATCAATGCAATAATCATACCCCATATAATAAAAATCATGTCCTTTTCCGTAGAATTCCAATATTCTGGATAAGTTAAGCTATATTTTTCTGATAATTTCTGATATGCAGAGATAATATTGTCCTCATTTCCTATGTATGAGATAAAGTTTTCATAACCCACAGAGGTACTTTGCAATTCTGAGAGATTATGAAATTTTACTTTCGTAATTCCGGAAACTAAAGCGGTATATTCTGATTCTTCTATGTTTGCAGTATTTTTTAATGTTTGTCTGATTACTTTATCATCGCCATAAATATGAAGTGTTGAAAGGTATTTATTATTGATTTCATTGTACTGAGAAAAAATATGTACATCATTCTCCGTTGCAGTTTCTGATACATCTTTCAGAAACTGCGACATATCTTCACTAGCAACTTCATAGCGTGATGACGTAAAATATGCTGTAGAAAAGTTCCAAAGCTGATCTTGAAATATTTCAGATTGCATAAGTATTCCAAAAATCAGGAAACAAAACAAACATAAGTTTTTAATTGCTTTCATTTATTTCAACCCCAGATTCCATACTTTATTTGCTTTTTCAAATATCGTAGTCAATATTGTGCTATTTTCATCAACAATCCATTGATCTTCTTGATCTTCAGCTTTTTTGCTACTTGACAACATAATTTGAGTATTCAAATCCTTATAGTCATTAAATAGCACGCCTTGACTTATTCCTTGGTGAAATGGTTTTATCCAAATAATTAGTGCATATCGAACATCTGACTCAGCTATCGCAAGATTTCCATTCCAAAGCAAATAATCAGGGACAGACACACTATACTGGAATCCATCTTTATCTGTGTAAATTTTTACTCCAGATTCTTCTATTTCAGGGAAGTCTTTCTGAAATTCGTTATATGGTTTATAACTCCCGAAGTACCAAAATAAATTATAGCAACAGAACAAAATAACCAAAACAATTCCTATATATTTTATTTTTTTCTTCATTTATATACACTCCACAAAAAAGAGTGGTTGGAATTCCAACCACTCAGCCATTATCCCGAACCTTTGTTTAGTAGCTATTACCGTAGGTAATACTATTTCCTTTATGAGCAACCTCAATTTTAGACCAATTACCTTTACCAACATTTGAACCCGAAAAAGAACCATTTCCATTCTTGACATATGCGTAATGATCTTTAGTTGAATGATATGCGTGTGCATAATCTTCATTAATAGCAAGAGTATTATAACCATAAGTCAAAACACCTTTTCCGCCATCAGATGTAGTGCTCAATTCCCACTTTTTATCAAATGTCTTATTCCCGTTTGTAACAGAAAATGCCATTACTGGAATTGATGAAGAAATTAACATTGCACTAATAGCTACCCCTACAATCACTTTCTTTGCTCTCATAAGTTTTACCTCCTTTGATCTGCTGTATTTCTATTTATATTTTATCAAATATTTTGTATCTAGTCAATCAGTATCTTGACTTATATAGCGTCGAATTGTAAGATATATTCCTTGTAAAATTAACCAAAAGAACAACAGATTTATTGATAATGCTTTTTTAATTACTTCTCCAAAATAAATGATGACAGCCGCACTTGTCAGTATCATCAGTAGGGTAATAACATCCCAACAGTTTTTCTTATATAATTCTATAACCTTTATTTCTATCAGTATTGCCAGTATCCCTGTCCCTGCCACACATATTCCAACAACCAATATCATCAATAACCAATATATGATTCCGGCTATAATCTCATTTGGAATTTTTGTGCTGATTTGTGCCACAGATTGCCCGGCATCAATCGTCCAACCGATAAAAGTTTGTATGAATGATGCTGCATCATGGAAGAATGATTTGCAATCGGAAAGGAACACATCTGACTGTACTGCCTGAAAAAGAGTGGTTGTCAGCGAATACCATGCAAGAAGGAACAAGGTTGTTTGGAACATTACCGTTTTTGCTTTATATTGTCCTGCAAGTTGCTCTTTTTGTGTTTCGTATCTTGCTTTTGCATTCTGATAGGCTGTCCGGTCACAGGCTTCGCATTTTTTATAGAGTACCGGCTTTTCTACCGGTATCTCTACGATTTTCTGATGTGTCCGGGCATAATCCCGTTGTTGTGTTAAGCATCGTATTTTATCTTGACATTCCTCTATCGTGACGTTTGCGCTTCGCAGCTTCTCTTTCTCGCTCCGCAATGCTCTGTCTGCCAGCTTCAAGTCGTTCTTTAATGCTTGAATATTCCCGGCTCTGTTCTCTTTGTTTAATTTCTCGTTCAAGGTCAGAGATTCGTTGAGCTGCGTCTTCAGTTCCACGATAAGCTGGTCTTTCTGTTCCAACTCTTCTTGTATCTCCTCGGTCAAGAGCAGAAGTTCTTCCAACTGTTCGGCGTTCTTTAATTCTCTGGATTCGTTCATCTATATCACGTCCTTTCTCTACCTGCTGTTCCAGTTCAGCAATTCGGTGTTCTGTTTCAGTAATAAACTGTTTTCGCTGTTCAGCTTCTGTGCCAATATCTGCCATTGCTGATTTTCGTTTTCCAAAAGTTCTATCTTCGTTTTCTGTTCTTCCATCTTGGAAAGTAGTTCCTCGGTATTTGGCAAAATGTTGAGCAGCTCGGATAACTCGCTGTTTAATTTTTGCAATTTCTGATTCTGTTCCTGCATAAGAGAGAGTTGGGTGTCCCGGTTCTGCATTTCCAGAAGCATTTCTGCCATTAAGGTCTGCTGTTCTTCGATTTGCCCAATCATGGACTCCATTAAGGGTATAATTTCCCGGCTTTCTTCTAATGTCATTTAATCGCTCCTTCCATAATGATAATGCACCCGATACTTTCCCAAAGGTGTTTAGTATCTTTTGCAATAACGTGTTTTGTTGTTTTATGATTTGATTTTCCGCTACTTTCCACGAGCCTTTTATTTCCTGCCCGGCAAAAAACTTTTGTTCAATCTTTCTTGCGTCAGCTCCTTCATGGATGGTAGGAATCTGGAGTTTTCCCTGCTTTTCATAAGAACGATGATCAACTTGATTATGCAAAGGCAGATGTTCATTACATACCTTTGCCCATTCACTCCGCCACAGTTCACAATTTTTTGGATTGTTCCATCCAGTAGCATCGGTCAGCACCCGTTTCCATTGCAGGCGGTTTCTTGCTCCAATCTTCTGAATTCCGTTTTCGTCTAATACAGGGATACGGATTCCATGACGGTCAGGGTTTTTCTTATCCTGCCACCAGTTCGGATGGGATTCATCAATCACGATATTTCCGTTTTTATCTCTGACAAAATCCCAATCCTTGACTTCTTTCTTTCCCCAAGAATGATCCGGGTTAAAAGGACGCATAGTTAGAAGCAGATGGACATGGGGGTTGCCATTCCCTTTGTCGTGGATACTCCAATCAGCGCACATTCCTCTATCTACAAAAGTTTTTTGGATATAGTCGGTTGTATATTGAATTTGTTCCTGTCTGCTCCATTCTTTGGGGAGGGCAAATTCAAATGACCTGCCAAGTTGGGCATCTGCATTTTTTTCAATCTTCAATACCTCATTCCATAACCTCTGTTTCTGAAATGTGATTTTGAATTTTTTTAAAGCAGCTTCTTTATCTTCTGACCTTTTGTATCGGACAGATTTTTGAAAGCGTTTTATATTTTCTTCTGGTACTATCTGCCATTCAGGAGGTGCGTTTTCGCACATCATCAGCCGGGTGTAGACCACTTCTTTTTTAGAAGTGTAATAACTGATTCTCCCTGTTTCCTCGTTTTTCATCACATCCCCATTGAGATATGCGGAAGCGGAGATAACAGATTTCCCTTTACTTCGTCCGACTATTTTGATTGTGTAATGAAAGATCGCCATGTCTGGATTCCTCCTTTCTGACGTATCCGGCATAGATTTCCGGCAACATTGCTTTCAGTTTTAGAAAAAGCAGCATTGCCGGAACGCCCTCTGCGTAAGAGTGCCCTGCGCATAGCAGCCTGCATGGAATGCGCCCCTCTGGCGAAGAGTGCCTCCTGCGGCATGAGCAGGTCTGGCTGAAAGCCCCGCCGACGGAACGAGCCCGGCAAGCGTGAGCGAAGACCGGTTGCCACTTGTGGCAAACTTATTGGGACGACCTCTGGTTGTCCATAAGTGCGCCCTTCATGAAAAAGCAATGAAGGGAATGAAAAACTCATCCCCTCTGCCATTACACTTCCTCCATATCGGTATTGGTTTCTTTCTGCATTGCTTTTGAGAAAAATCTCCCATTGGCTTCCTGCCTTTTCAGAAAAACAATCAGCTTTGGGATGTCTTCTTCCTCAATAGGAGCACCAAGAACGGATTCCACCGCACCGCCAATCTGACAGAGCCTATGGGTTCGTTTTTTACTTTCCTCGGTTTTCTTTCGTTTCAGAAGTTCTTTCTTCTGTGCTGCATATCGTTTTGCTTTTTCAAGGCTTTCCTGTTCCTTTTTTTCCATTTCAAGCATTCGTTCTTCATAACTTTTTGTTGATTTTGCCATTATTACATTCTCCTTTCTTTTGCAAACATAAGTTCTCGGTTGCGTATCAGAAGAAGCACATGGTATAATCTTCTTGCGTGTAGGTATATCATGGCTTTGGTCTGATAGAACCTTTGGCGGTTTCTTTGGAAGCCGCCTTTTTAATTTGCCACAGTTCTTGTTACAGCTTTTACATTTCCTCTATCCCTCAAATCACGACCTTCATTCGCTTCCATAAACATTTCCAGAATATCGGTTTTAATCAGGACTTTGCGACCAACCTTTAATACTGGAAGTTTCTTCCATTCTACAAGCTGTCTTAAGGTGTTTCTGCCGATTCCCGTATAGTCAGCAGCTTCTTCGATGGATAATGCAATTTTTCTTTGCGTCATATAATCACCTCCTTACAAATTGCATTATGCAATTCTTGTGATGTAAGTATATCCTTTTCACATCTTTTTGTCAAGCGTTACGAAATGTTAAAAATAAACTTTATATTGCATATTGCAATTTTAGAAAAACAATGCTATAATTCATACATACCGAAAAAGGAGGCAGTCAGCATGAAAGATAAAGAATTACGCAAGCTGATAGGGAGCAGAGTAAAACAGCGCCGTCTGGAATTGAATCTGACACAGCCTTATGTCGCAGAAAAGATGGGTGTTACCGCTTCTACAATCCTGCGTTATGAGAATGGTTCGATTGACAATACGAAAAAAATGGTGTTGGAAGGTCTTTCGGAAGCACTCCATGTATCTGTGGAATGGCTCAAAGGGGAAACAGATGAATATGAAACCGATATTACGGATAAGAGAGAATTACAGATTCGTGATGCGATGGGAGATATTCTGGAACAGTTACCACTTGCCCTTACCAAAGAAGAAGATGCTTTTTCAAAAGATTTATTACTGCTGATGTTAAAACAATATGGTCTGTTTTTGGATTCCTTTCAGTTCGCCTGCAAAAACTTCAAGGGGAATGATGGTCAGACGGATATTGCCAAAACAATAGGGTTTGAATCGAATGATGAATATAATGAGATTATGTTCTTAAGGGAAATCACTCACACCATCAATGCTTTTAATGAGATGGCAGACATCGTAAGGCTCTATTCCAAGAAACCAAAAACAGCAGAACAAAGGCTTGCAAATCTTTTATCAGAAGTCTTATACGAAGATTCCGAATCGGTATAGTAAGACAACCGGAGTTATGATATACTTACACGCACGAAGCATTTCATCAGTTCCGATTGTCTAATATCGAAAGGAGACATACGATTATGGCAAAAGGATCTGTAAGAAAAAAAGGAAAGAAATGGTACTACCGCTTCTATGTAGAGGACGCAAGCGGCAATCTTGTTCAGAAAGAATGCGTTGGAACAGAAAGCAAAAGTGAAACTGAAAAACTGCTCCGTCAGGCAATGGATGATTATGAGAAAAAGAAATTTGTTGCCAAAGCGGAAAATCTCACAGTCGGACAACTTTTGGATGTGTGGGCAGAGGAGGAATTAAAAACAGGTACGCTCAGCAATGGTACTGTGGAGAATTACCTCGGAACAATCCGAAATATTAAGAAACATCCGCTGGCAGAACGGAAATTAAAAAATGTAACCTCTGAGCATTTGCAATCCTTTTTTGATTTGCTTTCCTTCGGGGGAGTTCATCCCGACGGAAAAGAGAGAAAGGGTTACAGCAAAGATTACATTCATTCTTTTTCCGCAGTCATGCAGCAGTCCTTCCGCTTTGCAGTATTTCCAAAACAGTATATTACGTTTAATCCCATGCAGTATATTAAACTGCGGTATCAGACGGATGAAGTTGATTTGTTTTCAGACGAGGACATGGACGGAAATATCCAACCAATTTCACGAGAAGATTATGAAAGATTGCTTGCTTATCTGAAAAAAAAGAACCCAGCCGCAATACTTCCAATCCAGATAGCCTATTATGCCGGGCTTCGTATTGGAGAAGCCTGCGGTTTGGCGTGGCAGGACGTAAATCTGGAAGAACAATGCCTTACCATAAGACGTAGCATCCGATACGATGGCTCAAAGCGCAAATATATCATCGGACCAACCAAGCGGAAAAAAGTGAGGATTGTTGATTTTGGAGATACGCTGGTAGAGATTTTCCGTAATGCCCGGAAAGAGCAGTTAAAAAATCGAATGCAGTACGGAGAACTTTATCACACGAACTACTACAAAGCGGTCAAAGAGAAAAACAGAGTGTACTACGAATATTATTGCTTAGACAGAACAGAGGAAGTCCCGGCAGATTATAAAGAAATTTCTTTCGTCTGTTTAAGACCGGATGGTTGTCTGGAACTTCCAACTACTTTGGGGACTGTTTGTAGAAAGGTGGCAAAAACATTAGAGGGATTTGAAGGCTTTCATTTCCACCAGTTACGTCACACCTATACAAGCAACCTTTTAGCAAATGGAGCTGCCCCAAAAGATGTGCAGGAACTGTTAGGACACTCAGATGTAAGTACCACAATGAATGTCTATGCTCACTCCACAAGAGATGCGAAACGAAAATCAGTTAGGCTTCTTGATAAAGTGGTAGGCAATGATTAAAAAAATTCCCTTATTTCCCTTGTGATTATCTCATAAGGGTAAAAATAAGGGAAACTACATATCATTTCACTAATGGACAGGCGGGAAAGCCTATAAAATGGGGAAAGTTAGAGAGATAATTATATAAATTCCAGTTGTGCGCCCAGCTAAGGGTGTGTAGTCAAGCCGGTGGGATTCCGGTTTATCCAAGGTTTAGCCAACCAGA
>NZ_JADNOP010000017.1 GCF_015557635.1 Fusicatenibacter saccharivorans | reverse complement strand
AAAGTTCCTGCAGTAAAGCGTAGAACCTCATGTGTTTATGCAGATCTGAGAGAACTGATTTCAGAAATGGAACTGCGTAAAGCAGCATAAACACAGGCAGATATGCAGTGGATTACCTGTTATGTGGAAACCTGCCGTATCCGGCATGGAAGAAGCACATATCTGTGCAAAATCTAAGTAACAGGCGTATCCGCCGATATTTGGTCTGCCGCCTAAAGCGGCCGGAAGCACGTGACTTTAGTCATGTGAGGTTCACTCGGTAGTAACTACCGGGTAAGATAACCATAGTATAGAATTCGGACTTTGTCAAGCGATCAGCTCTTCAAATTTTTTCTGTTCCATCGGTTTATAATAATAGAATCCCTGCAGCTCGTCGCATCCTTCGGCGATCAGAAAATCTACCATCTCTTTCGTCTCCACACCCTCGCAGACAATCCATTTGTCTGTGCGTTTTAAAAGATGGAACATCTCTTCCAGCACAATTTTTCCTTTTTCGGAGAGGCCCGCCGAGAGGAAATGTTTGTCAATTTTAACTTCATCAAACAGAATATCCTTCAGCGAATTTAAGGACGAATATCCAGACCCAAAATCGTCCATGGAAATGCGGATATTCCGGTCGTGGAAAAAGCGGATCATCTGGTTGACGGCATCAATGTTATGAATGTACGTTGTTTCTGTGATCTCAAAAACCAGGTACTTCGAAGGAATCTGATAATGATCGAGCAGCTGTGTGATCCGCTGTGTGAACGTATCGATCTTGCGGAAATGAACCGGCGACACATTCAGCGAGAGCGGCAGCAGCGGAAGTTCGTTTTCCCGGCGGTCAGCGAGCCACTGGAAAGCAGCATTATACACATAATAGTCGAGCGACTCAATCTCTCCGGTCTCCTCCAGAATCGGCAGAAAGCTGTCCGGGAACCAGAGCGTGCCGTCCTCGCGCAGCCAGCGTACCAGCACCTCGGCGCTTGCAATTTCCTGCGCTTTTCCGCTGATTTTCGGCTGGAAATAAATCTGAAATTCTTTTTTCGCAAGGGCATTCTGGAAGGAATGAATGGTCTCCGCGCGCTTCTGTTCCGTGCTGGAAAGCTCGGCGTTGTATTCGAAGACGCAGGTGGAAGTTTCCTTCGCACGCCGCCGCGCAATGTTGGCATGAGAGATGACTTCCTCCGCTGGTGTGTCCGTGTCATTCAGATAATAGACGCCAGTGTTCAGCGTCATGTAATTCAGCGGATACGATTCCAGCACTTCGCGGATCGCCTGCTTGTGATAGGCGGAAATCTTTTCCCGCACCACGGCCGGATCCTGCCCGGTGATATCGATAATGCCGACAAAGATATCGGAGTGATAGCGGTTCACAAAGAGTGTCTGCGGAAAGAGTTCCAGCTTTTTCAGGATGAAATTCAGAATGTTCGTACCCATCTCATAACCCCAGTAATCGTTGATCAGATGAAAATTGTCGACATCCGTCATCAGAAAGGCGTACTGCTTTTCTTCGCTTCTGTTATTGAGAAGCGTAAAAATTTTTTCTTTTAAAGAATCCGTGGAAATGCTCTCAGCAAGCATACTGCGGCGGGCGGCGAGAGGTCCGTTTTTCTGGAGCTGTTTTTTATACCGCTTGTCCTGGTACATTTTTTCGTCCGCCATTTGCAGCAGATCCATGATCAGATAATAATGATTTTTGCAGCTCAGCTCATATCCGACGGCATAGCTCAGCGGGTGATCCGCCGTCTGGTTGTAGGTGTCGATCATCGTCTGCAGCTGAAGATTCATCTGCTCCAGCTGGTTCCAGGTTGCATGATTCTGCACAATGACAAATTCATCACCGCCGAACCGCGCCAGAAAGCTGTCCTCGGTCAGAATGCGGGTCAGATAGGAGGCGAAGGTCTGGATAAAGACGTCGCCTTCTTCGTGGCCGTACGTGTCGTTGATCATCTTTAAATTGTTCATATCAAACATCATCACGCCGACATCGAGTGTATCGTCCGCGTTCTGAAGCTGGAGGAGCTTTTCTTCCAGCGACTTTTTATCGTGCACGCCGGCGACATCAAAGCCGGAGCGGCGGATCAGGCTTTTCAGATAATCGGTAAGCGTCAGTGCAGAGGCGCAGCCGAGCAGCGTAAGGATAATCAGAAGTGCAAAGGCGCGATGATCCAGCCCACGCTTGAAATGCAGAAGCAGCGATGTCAGAAAGACGACATAGAATGCGATCTGCAGATAGCACAGTTTGATGATTTTTTTGTTCTTTTCCATAATACTCCATACTTTCTAAATGCGTATGCAAAAAGTGAACCCTGCCATCGGTTCAGCTGGCATACACAATAATTTTCTTGGCCAGACTCTTATCCAGCCCGATTTTACTGCCCTTCACCATGACGAGATAATAACCGTGAAGCTCCGACAGAATCGAAATCCTGGCCCCGGGAACAAACCCAAGCGACTCCAGATAATGACGCTGCTTTTCCTGGCCG
Organism: Fusicatenibacter saccharivorans; assembly: GCF_015557635.1. GTDB lineage: Bacteria > Bacillota > Clostridia > Lachnospirales > Lachnospiraceae > Fusicatenibacter > Fusicatenibacter saccharivorans. The sequence continues at coordinate 70,875 of NZ_JADNOP010000017.1, read as the reverse complement.
CAGATTTTATTGATGACGTAAAACTGATTGAAATCGGTTAAATTTAAAGGCATGCAGTTCCTCCTTTATTACGAGAGTACATCGAGTTAGAATTGCCTAACAGACAGTATAGCATAACATATTTGGAACAAAATAGAAAACTTTTTCATTGAGAAATTTTTTCAAAAAGGTTTTACGGGGGCGGATGCATTTTTGCGTTTCTTATTTTGGGGGAATCATGTATAATGGAAATGAAACATCAGTGACAAACTATGACATGGGAAAAGGAAGAGAAAACAATGAAACCTAGAATAAAAATCCTGCTGCTTGCAGTTCTGATCGCAGCACTCTGCAACTGTATGCTGATGATCGGGATGACAAAAAAGAAAGAGAACAATACAATTCCAAAAGACGCCAGCCTGATCTGCGAAGAAACCGTATCGCCGAATAAGGACTATATCACGGATGAAAAAGACCTGGTGAATTACACCGTGCGCGTCTATCAGGAAAAAAACAACGACATCATCGTCTATGCGGAATCCAATTCGCCGCTGTTCGATGAAGCACAGTACATCGTAACATGCGACCACGCCATCACCGCCGACGATGTCCATATCAAATGGACAACCCTCATGGGCAGCACCGAAGCGAGCGAGAAAGATGAGATCGGACTCGCACACGTTTCGATCTCAAAAGACGGGGAAGTGTTCAATGAAAAGACGATCAGCTTTGTGGCGAAAGCGGTGAATGCGGTTACGGATGTGATAGGGTAAAGAAAATAAGATAATAAAAAAGAAACGAGCAACTCCCTCGGCTCACGATGAGCTTACCGGACAAAAAACCCGTTTCTTTTTTTATGCTAAAATGACTTTCCTGTTTTGTCAAGAACCGCATAGCATTTTACATCGCCAAAATCGTGGCCACCAGTTTCTTGCACTGCACGAGCAGTGAGGACGGAATCGCATACTCATCAAGTGAATGTGCGCCTGCGCCCTGGATACCGAGGCTGCAGAGGGCGGGGATTCCGATGCGGGTGACGAAGGAGGTGTCGGAGCAGCCGCTCTGCTGGATGCCCTGCGGGATTGGTTCGCCGAGGAGTTTACAGCTTTCCTGATAGAGGGAGAGGAGGCGGTCGGCACCGTCGACCATTTCCATGGCGGGGTAGTAGCCGTTCTGTTCCATGGTGCAGCTTGTGCCAGGAACGGTGACGTGTTCGCAGAGATTTTTTAAGAAAGCGATGGCTTCTTCATACTGCGCATTTGCCGCGTATCGGATACCGATGGAAAACTCACAGGAATCCGGGATGACATTGGCTCCGGTTCCGCCTGAAATACGGCCGCAGTTGAAGGAAAGATAGCCGAACACCGAGCGGCTCTCAATCTCTGTAATCATGCGCGCCGCCTGCAGAATCGCACTCGCGCCTTTCTGCGGCTCCTTTCCTGCATGAGCCGCTTTGCCCTTTACTTTCACGCGAATGATCGCGCCGCCGTTTCTTCTCGTAGTCACTTCGCCGCTGGTGTAGCCCGATTCCAGATTAAAAGCCGCCTCACAGCCGCTGGCATACTGCTCGACAAGCTTTCCGGCCTCGCCGTGGGAAAATGCATGGGCGACTTCCTCATCACCGGTGAGCACCAGTTTGATCTGTCTGTCCTCATACCCGACCGCATTCAGTGCGCGGAGCACAAACAGCGCGATCACATCGCCGCCCTTCATGTCATAAACGCCTGGACCGTACACGCGGTCATCCTTCACAAGAAACGGTTCCGGGCCGAACTTTCCAACCGCATGAACTGTATCCATATGCCCAAGCAGAAGAATCGGCTTCTTTTCCTGCGGCCGGGTCCACGCGGCAAACGTCGGGCCAGCCTTCTCAAAGTGATGAATCTGACGCTCCATGCCGAGCGCATCACAGTACGTATCGAGATGCGCCGCAATCCGCTCATTCGCCTCGCGATCAGCCGAAGGCGTTTCAATGGAGACAAGATTTTTCAGCAGCTCCATCATACTGTGTTCGTTTTTCTCGAGATAGGCAAATGCCTGTTCCGTTCTTTTATCCATAAACATTCTCCATTTCTTATGTTTTATAAAGTGATTTTCATAATCCGTGCCGGCCGTCCCCTGCCGCCGCTGATTTTGCCGATCGTGGTCACACAGTTTTCCTGTTCCAGCCGCAGAATCAGCCGGTTGGCGCTCCGCTCCGTGATCCCCATATCTGCAGCGAGCTGTGCGGAAGTGATTACCTGATCATGTGACCGCAGAATCTCTTTCAGTTTTTCATACGTACTGCTGCTGATGTGAAGCCGGTGCAGAAGATACGCCGTGTGATCGGTCGGGTCATTGATCTTAATTTCGGTAAACTGATGCTCATCCTCCGCAATATAGTTCGCGCCGGAGCGGTCCGCGATCGAGTGGTTGAGCGCCATCGCCGCGCGGGATTTCGCCTCCATGGGAGTATCACCGTAGCCGATGCCGATCCACAGCCGGTTGTGCGGCGTCTGCTGTCCGTGAAACAGAATCTTCAGATATTCCCCGTTCTGAATAAATTCCCGCATCAGAACCGGACGGGATGACATGATATAAAAAATAGAAGCGCCCTCGGAGAACGCAGCAGCCCCCATGCGGTGGGCGGCAGAGTAGATCAGCTCGCGCATCTCATTCTGATAATGAATCTTCTCCCATTCCCGGAGCGAAAGATCCGTCTCCTGATCAAAGGAATAATCAAAATAGATCTGCACGGAAGCACTCTGCCCGCGGTTCTTCTGCGCCGTATTTCCCAGAAACTGAAGATGATAAACCTGTTCCAGAATTACATCCTCGGAAACCGAGATGCGGATGCAGGGAATGCCTTCTGCCGACAGTGCCTCATACGTTTTTTCCATGTTGGTAAAGCAGATTTTTGCCCCGTTGTGAAAATAGTTGTAACGGTGAAAATCCGTGAGGGCATCCTGAAAATCGCCCTGATCGGGAGAAGAGCCGTGTGCCACAAGGACGCGGCCATTGGAAATGCCGATCTCTTCCAGCGTTTCCTGCACAAGCTGTTCCTCATACATATCGATACTGATGACATCCGGCACGCAGGAATAACGGACAGCAGATTCCGCCAGCGCTTTTAAGATGGAAGCCTGATTGTGCGGAAGAAAGGTCCAGGGAACGTTTGGCTCCAGCCGCTTTAAAGCATAGTGATAGTTGGTCGGCCCAGTAAAAATAATGCCGGATACTTTCCCTTTCTGAAACTGGGCAGCCGCTTCCAGACCGTACCGGTAATCGTTGGAACGCCGGTAGACCACTTCAAGGTCCGGCATGCGCTTCTCCAGCGTTTTCTGAATCCTGTCGCAGATATGGTCAGAACCTGTTACGCCGATTTTCATATATAAAATTCCTTTCCGAGAATTAAAGACATAAAAATGAATTATGGCATAATTTTACACCTATTAAGGACGAAAGGCAAATGGTAAGATGTAGAAGAATTGTTTTTGAAAATTTTTTTCAAGAATGGAGAGTGGAAAAGAAATGAAAAATCAACGTATGTTAGATGAACTGACCGAATTGATGCGGATTGATGTGTCGAGCGGTCAGGAGACGGAGATTGCAGAGCATCTGGTGAAAAAACTGGAGCAGATGGGATTTGCGATTACGCGGGATGAGGCCGGGGCTACGTTTGGCGGCGTGTGCGGCAATATTCTGGCGGTTCGGGAAGGAGAGCGGGACGGTGTTGTCTGTTTCTGTTCCCATATGGACCGTGTGCCGGGCGGCATTGGAATCAAACCGGTGGAGGAGGATGGAATCCTTCGTTCTTCGGGCGACACGATTCTGGCGGCAGATGATCTGTCCGGTGTGGCAGCCATTTTAGAGGGCGTGCGTCAGGCGATTGAATCCGGGAAGGCGCTTCCGAAACTGGAGATCCTCTTTACGGTCGGCGAGGAGGCCGGTCTGTACGGTGCGAAAGCATTCGATGTAAGCCTGCTGACATCAAAAACGATGTATGTGCTCGACTCCCCGGGACGCATCGGCCGAATTGTAAATGGTGCGCCGGGCCGTGCCCTTCTGGAAGCACAGGTTTTCGGCAAGGCAGCCCATGCGGGAAATGAGCCGGAGAAAGGCATTGATGCGGCAAAAATTATGGCGGAAATGCTCGCAACGATGGAGACGGGAAGACTGGATGAAAATACAACGTCGAACTTTTCTCACCTCTGGTCCAAAACATGCGAGGCAATGAACGTTGTCTGCGACCACGCAATCCTGCGCGGAGAGATGCGGAGCCGGTCGGGAGAAAAACTCGACCGCTATGAAGCGTATTTCCAGTCGCACTGCCGTGAAATCGCAGAAAAGCGCGGTGCGCGTGTGGAATTTAAAAGAGAAAACACCTTCCTGCCGTTCTTCATCCCGGAGGATTCCGAGATGATTCAGATCGTCACGGAATCCCTGAAAGAGATGGGAATCGAACCGCAGATCAACGGCGGAGGCGGCGGTATGGACGGCAATATTTTCAATCAGAAGGGAATCACCTGTGTCGGTATCGCAACAGGATATTTCAAGAATCATTCGACCGAAGAATATCTGCATCTCGATGACTTCTATCATGCCGGAGAGCTTGTGGCGCGGATAATTGGAAGGATTGCATAAATATGCAAAATATAAAATAAAAACTGGATAAAACTTGCAAAATAAAAGAAAATTATGTATAATTTCAAATTAAAAAGAGCAAGGGAGAAAAAGAAATGGCTGAGATTTTAACAAACAACGCAATGTTCTCCAGCTTCATGATTGTTCTGATCGTGTTTGCACTTGGCGACATTGTCGGTAAAATTACAAAAGGAAAGCTGTCCGGAATGATGGTCGTCATGCTCCTGTTCCTGGTAGGCTTTCTGACGAAACTGATCCCGGCGGACATCATCGACCAGGGAGGCCTTACGGCGTTATCAAAACTGGCAATTGCGATGGTACTGTTCAACATGGGTACTACCCTGAACGTGAAACAGCTGATCGAGGAGTGGAGAACCGTATTAATGGCGGCACTCTGTATGCTGGCGTCCTGCCTTGTGATGCTTCTGGTATCCCCGATCATCGGATTTGACACTGTGCTCGTCGGCATGCCGGTTATCAACGGTGCGGCAATGGCAACTTCGCTGATGGCAAGCGCCGCAGCAGAAAAAGGACTGGCAACGGCGGCAGCACTCTGTGCAGTCATCTATTCCGTACAGAAATTCGTCGGTGCGCCGATCGCATCTGCCATGGGTATCCGTTACGGAAAAAAACTGCTGAAAGCATACCGCGAGAATCCGGCGCAGTTTAAAAAGCAGGAGACCGGAAACGGTGCTTCCGCAAAAATTTCCTTTGCAGATAAACACAAAGAATGGTATTCCGCCAACGTCATGATGGCGCTCGTTGCAGCCGGTTCCTGGGTTGCCCACATCCTTGGCGATCTGACTCCGATCAACTACAGCATCTGGGCGCTGCTTCTCGGTGTTGTCTGTGCCGCTTCCGGACTCGTTCCGACAAAACCGCTGCAGAAATCGAATTCCTACGGCCTTATGATGGTTGCTGTCTTTGGCTCCATCATCCCGTCTCTGGCGAAGGTTTCCTTAAGTGATCTCGGTACCATGGCATTCCAGACCATCGTTCTGTTTGCCGCGGCTCTGATCGGTGTTGCACTGGTTGGATGGGTTCTTCCGACCTGGAAACTTGTCGGCGACAAGGATCTGGCTGTCGGCATCGGTGTCGAGCAGTTCCTCGGATTCCCGAGCAACGTGGTCATCTGCCGCGAGGTCGGCGATGCGGTCGGAGAGACACCGGAGGAGAAAGCGTTTATCGAAGATACCTTAAACGTGCCGTATGTCGTGGGAGGAATTACGGTTATTACGGTTCTGTCCACGATGCTGGCTGGATTTGTTATCAATATGCTGTAAAATTTTAAAATCATAGGAAAAGAAACATGACCTTGATGCAGAGGAAGAGTCCCCTGATCAAGGTCATGTTTTATGTTGGCATGCGGAGCAGTTCCCTCTGCATGAGACGATTAACTTTACGAGAAAAGAAAAAAATATCCCCCCACCCGGCTTGTGAGAGCCTGAAATATCAAATATAATGAACGAACAGTACATGGATCAGGCGCGCAGATCATGGGAGTACAAAGCAAAAAAGCGGTCAGTCCGGGTAAAAACGGTCTGAAAATGGGAGGAAAAGGATGAAGAAGAAAATATTATCTTTGATGCTGATGGTGTCTCTTGCAGCATCCCTTGCGGCATGCGGTCAGGACAGCGGGAAAAACAGCAACAATACAGATTTGTCGAAAACAGAGACGGAAGCTTCTTCCGGCCAGACAGGGGAGGAAGAGACGACCCTGGTTTACGGTTCTGCTGATTATACCAGGATTAATCCGGCGATGGATGAGCACGGTGAAATTAATCTGCTGCTGTTCAACGGACTGACCGCACACGATGCGGATGACAACATTGTTCCGGGTCTGGCAGAAAAATGGGAGTACGATGCAGAAACCTGCACCTACACCTTTCATATCCGGGACGGCATCCAATGGCATGATGGAGAAAAATTTACGGCGGATGATGTGAAATTCACCATCGAAGCGATCATGGATCCGGAAAACGGATCTGAAAATGCACCAAATTATGAGGATGTAGAAGAGATTACAGTTATAGATGACAGCACCGTTTCCTTCCGCCTTTCCGAGCCGAACGTGGCTTTCCTGGAATACATGACGATGGCCATCCTGCCGAAGCACCTGCTGGAAGGTGAAAACATGCAGGAATCGGATTTCTTCCGTGCACCGGTTGGAACCGGCCCGTATAAACTGGAGAGCTGGGACGAAGGCCAGTCGATTGTTCTGGTAAAAAATGAAGATTATTACCTTGGGGCACCAAAGATTGACAAGGTCATTTTCAAAATTGTACCAGATGATAATGCACAGGCGATGCAGCTGGAATCCGGCGAACTGGATCTGGCGCTGCTTGACCCGAAAAATGCGCAGAATTTCAAAGAAAAAGACGGTTTTACCTGCTATGACATGACAACGGCAGATTACCGCGGAATCTTATTTAACTTTGCGAATGATTACTGGACGAAAAACAGGGACATCATTCCGGCCGTCTGTTATTCGATTGACCGCCAGGCCATTATCGATTCTGTGCTTCTTGGCGAGGGAATGGCGGCATACAGTCCGCTGCAGCGGAACATTTACAATAACGAAAACGTAGAACATTATGATTACAATCCGGAAAAAGCACAGGAAATTCTGGAAGCGGCCGGATGCACCAGAAACAGCGATGGTTTCTATGAGCGGGACGGCGAAGAAATCGGTTTTGTCATCAGCGTGATGTCCGGTGAGCAGGACCGCATTGATATTGCCCAGGCAGCAGCACAGCAGCTCCGGGAAGCCGGAATCAACTGTACCGTGGAAATTCCGGCACAGATGGACTGGGGTGGACAGATGGCATGCCTGATCGGATGGGGAAGCCCGTTCGATGCGGACGATCATACATATAAGGTTTTCGGCACGGACAAAGGGGCGAATTATTCGAGCTATTCCAATGAAAAAGTAGATGAGTATCTGTCTCTTGCCCGTCAGAGTGACGATCCGGAAGTGCGGAAAGAATATTACGGAAAATTCCAGGAAGAACTGGCAGAAGATCCGGCCTATGCATTCATCTGTTATATTGATGCAAATTATGTGGCAGATTCCGGTATTCAGGGAATTTCCAAAGACACGGTGCTGGGCCACCACGGCGTTGGTATTTTCTGGAATATTCAGGACTGGACAATCGAAGAATAAAAACAAAAAAGCAGACGAAGGAGGTATGGTTACCTCCTTTTTGTCTGTACAGGAGAAAAACGGAATGAAGGAACGATTAAAAGTGGAACATCTTTCCGTCAGCTTTTTTACCGATGAGGGGGAAGTGCAGGCGGTCCGCGATGTCAGCTTTTCCCTGAATGCAGGTGAGGTGCTCGCTGTTGTAGGCGAGTCAGGCTGCGGAAAAAGTGTGCTCTGCAAAAGCATTATGAAGCTGCTGCCGGAGAATGCAAAGATCAAAAACGGAAAAATTCTGGTCAATGGAGAAGAAATTGCAGGATACGGGGAGCGAAGAATGCGGGAACTGCGGGGAAAACTGTTCTCGATGGTTTTCCAGAATCCGATGACTTCCTTAAATCCGACGATGACAGTCGGAGCGCAGATTGCAGAGGCAGTGCGGGCGCATCAGAAAGACATGGGAAAAGAAGAAGTGGAACAGAGAGTGACAGAACTGATGCAGCTGGTGGGAATCGAGCAGGCAGAAGAGCGGAAAAAGGCATATCCGTATCACTTTTCCGGCGGAATGCGGCAGCGGATCGTACTGGCGATTGCGCTGGCGGGCAATCCGGAAATTCTGTTTGCTGATGAGCCGACGACAGCGCTGGATGTGACGATTCAGGCACAGATTCTGGACCTGCTTCGGGAAATTCAGAAAAAACTGGGAACGGCGACGGTCTTTGTCACACATGACCTTGGCGTTGTAGCGCGGATCGCAGACCGGGTAGCGGTCATGTATGCGGGAAAAATAGTAGAGATTGGAACCGTGGATGAGATTTTCTATGATCCCCGTCATCCGTATACGTGGGGACTGCTGCGTTCCATACCGGCGTTTTCGAGGGGAAAAGAAAGCCTGCCGTCTATCCCGGGAATGCCGCCGTCTCTTCTCCATCCGCCGAAGGGCGATGCCTTTGCCAGCCGCAATGCTTATGCGCTGGAAATTGATTTTGAGGAGGAGCCGCCGATGTTCCGGGTCACAGACAGCCATTATGCGGCAACATGGCTGCTGGATGAGAGAGCACCGAAGGTTGTGCCGCCGATAGGAGGAAACACAGATGGAACATGAGATTTTGCTGGATGTGCGTCATCTGACCCATATTTTTCCACTGTCCCGGAAAACAGCAGTCAAGGCAGTCGATGATGTATCGTTTCAGATTCGAAGAGGAGAAATTTTTGGACTGGTAGGAGAATCCGGTTCCGGAAAATCTACCGCTGCACGCTGTGTGATGAATATTTATCAGCCATATGCCGGCCAGATTTATTATAAAGGGATTGATACCTGCGACAGAGGCCAGTTCCGGAAAAATAAAAAAATGCTGCAGACGACACGCCAGATGATTTTTCAGGATTCCGGTTCCAGTCTGAATCAGAAGATGAAGGTCCGCGACATTATTGAGGAGCCGATGCGCGTGCAGAAAATCCGGCCGCTGCGGGGAAGCTATGAGGAGGAAGCCAGATTCCAGATGAAATACGTGGGGCTGGATCCGGAATATCTGAAAAAATATCCGGGAGAATTGTCCGGCGGACAGCGGCAGCGCGTTGCGATTGCACGGGCACTGACGATGGAGCCGGAGCTTCTGGTGGCGGATGAACCGATTGCATCGCTGGACGCGTCGATACAGGCACAGATTGTGAATCTGTTCCGTCATCTGCAGAAGGAGCACGGTTTTTCGTTCCTGTTTATTGCGCATGATCTGGATATGGTCGAATTTCTGTGTGACAGAGTAGGTGTGATGTACCATGGAAAACTGGTGGAGACCGGCCCGGCGCGAGCCGTGTTTGAAAATCCGCTGCATCCGTATACGAAAGCACTGATCGCGGCCATTCCGATTCCGGATCCGCGAAGGGAAAGAGCGAGAGCTGTACCGGATTTTTCCAATACAGAATTTTCCCGGACGGGAACACTGCGGGAAGTGGAAAAAGATCATTTTGTGCTGATGGAGGGAGGCGATGCAGGATGAAAAGCCGGAACAAAGTGCTTTACTATGGAAAAAAAGCAGTGGCATTTCTGGCAAGTGTTCTGCTGCTGTCTGTGCTCGTATTTTATATTTCAAGGCTTGCGCCGGGAGATCCGCTGGTATCATATTACGGAGACCGCGTGGAAAAAATGACGCCCGAAGAAAGAGCGTGGGCCGAAGAAAAATTGGGACTGAAGGATCCCATTTCCGTACAGTATATCCGCTGGGCAGGCAATGCGCTGCATGGGGATTTCGGAATTTCGTACAAATATAAAATGGATGTAACGCGCGTGATCGAGGGAAGAATTGGAAATACGCTGGTGCTTGGCGGCATTGGATTTCTGCTGATTTTCACCCTCGCGCTGCTTCTTGGAATTCTCTGTGCATGGAAGGAAGATACATGGCTGGACCGCATCATCTGTAAGGTGGGAACCATCACGGGATGTATTCCGGAATTCTGGCTGTCGCTGCTTCTGATTCTTGTTTTTTCCATGCAGCTCAAATGGCTGCCGAGTTCCGGTGCCTACTCTGTTGGAAAACAGGCAGATTTTTCTGACCGTGTCTGTCATCTGATCCTGCCGATGACGGTCGTAGTGCTGAGTCATTTGTGGTATTACGCATACATGATCCGCAATAAAATTCTGGATGAAGTGCGGGAAGAGTATGTGCTTCTGGCAAGAGCCAAGGGGCTGAAACGAAAGACGGTTCTGTTCCGGCATTGCCTGCGGAATACGATTCCGTCGTATCTTGGCATCATGGCCATTTCTGTTCCGCATGTGCTGGGGGGAACCTATATTGTAGAAACGGTTTTCTCGTATCCCGGTATCGGAACGCTGGCGTATGAGAGCGCACGGTACAAAGATTACAATCTTCTGATGCTGCTTTGCCTGATGTCCGGAATCGTTGTGATTCTGTGCAATATGGCGGCACAGATCATCAACGAGAGAATTGATCCGCGGATGCGGGAGAAAGAAGCGGCAGAAACATCGGAGGTAATGATGCTGTGACAGAAAAAACACAATTATTTCAATTTGCAGGAGAGAGGCCTGCAGAAAAAACAGAAGCAGAAAAAAAGAAAAAATGGTATCAGGACCGGCCGGTGGCAGCAGAGCTTTTTCTGGGTCTTCTTGTGCTGAGCTGCCTTTTCTGTGGGCAGATCATGACGAAGGATCCCTCGTATATGGATCTGAAAAACTGTTCCGTCATGCCGTGCCGGGAATTTCTGTTTGGAACCGATACGATGGGAAGAGATATTTTCTCGATGATCTGGTACGGCGGCAGAATATCGCTGGCGATCGGTCTGCTTTCTACGCTGATTTCCACTGTGATTGCCGTTCTCTTCGGCGCAGTCAGCGGATGTGCACCGGCGTGGCTGGACGCGCTTCTGATGCGGCTGACCGAGATCTTTTTGTCGGTGCCGAATCTTCTTCTTGTCATTTTTCTTCTGGCTGCTGCGGGAAAATCCAATGTGATTACGATTTCTGCCGTGATCGGAATGACAAGCTGGACAAGCATTGCAAAGGTTGTGCGGACCGAAGTACGGCAGATCCGGAACAGTGAATACGTGATTGCGTCGCGCTGTATGGGAGGCAGTTTTTTCTATATTTTATGGCACCATCTGGCACCGAACTTTTTTTCGTCTATTATGTTTATGGTGGTTATGAACATCCGAAGTGCGATTGTAGCAGAATCCACACTGAGTTTTATGGGAATCGGTCTTCCGCTGGAGGTGATTTCCTGGGGCAGCATGCTGTCACTTTCGGAAAAAGCGTTGATGACAAAGGCATGGTGGATCATTATGATCCCGGGTGTTTTTCTGATTGTGACGCTGCTTAGTTTTACAAGCATTGGAAATTATCTGCGGAAGCAGGCAAACAGAAAACAGAGAAATCTGTGAGCTGTTCAGAGAGGCTGCGGTCTGTGGGGAATCCCTGCAGACTGCAGCTTTTTTGTCTTGCAATCAAATACAGGGATTGCTATAGTGAAAAGCAGAAAGAGTATTTTTAATACCTAAAAAACAGCGGGAGGAGAAGGAAATGCTGAAGAGTCAGGAAATGCGGAAACTTGCACCGGAGATGGATCCGCTCCGGATTGGAACAGGATGGAAAAAAGAGGATCTTGAAAAACCGCAGATTATGGTGGAGAGTACGTACGGGGACAGCCACCCGGGAAGCGGCCACTTAAATCTGCTGGTCGAGGAAGTGCGGAAAGGCGTTGCGGAAGCGGGGGGCTTCGGGGCGCGGTATTTCTGCACCGACATCTGTGACGGCGAGAGCCAGGGAACGGACGGCATCAACTACAGTCTTGCGAGCCGCGAGATGATCGCCAATATGATCGAGATCCACGCGAATGCGACACCGTTTGACGGCGGCGTCTATCTGTCGAGCTGCGACAAGGGTATGCCGGGCAATCTGATCGGCCTTGCGCGTGTCGATATTCCGGCGGTTGTTGTGCCGGGCGGAACGATGAATGCGGGACCGGAGATGCTGACACTGGAGCAGCTTGGCATGTACAGCGCAAAATTTGAGCGCGGTGAGATCGACGAGGAGAAGCTCGACTGGGCGAAATGCAATGCCTGCCCGAGCTGCGGTGCCTGTTCGTTTATCGGAACGGCATCCACGATGCAGATCATGGCGGAGGCACTCGGCCTCGCCCTGCCTGGAAGCGCTCTGATGCCGGCGACAAGCCCGGATCTTCTGGCATATGCACAGGAGGCAGGCAGCCAGGCGGTAAAACTGGCACAGATGGAGCATATGCGGCCAAGCGATCTTGTGACGAAAGAGAGTTTTGAGAATGCGATTCTTGTCCACGCGGCAATTTCGGGAAGCACAAACTGCCTGCTGCACATCCCGGCCATTGCGCATGAGTTCGGCATCGAGATTACCGGCGACACATTCGATCGTCTGCACCGCAACGCGCGGTATCTGCTCGATGTCCGCCCGGCGGGAAGATGGCCGGCAGAGTGCTTCTATTATGCGGGCGGCGTTCCGGCGATTATGGAAGAAATCAAAGATCATCTGCATCTCGATGTGATGACAGTGACCGGAAAGACACTGGGTGAAAATCTGGCGGAGCTTCGTGAAAATGGATTTTATGAGAAGTGCAGCGGATGGCTCGCAAAATTTAATGAGCGGTATGGAACTTCGATTACAAAAGAAGATATTATCCGCCCGTATGACAAGGCGATCGGAACGGACGGCAGCATCGCTGTTCTGCGCGGAAACCTTGCGCCGGAGGGAGCCGTCATCAAGCACACGGCCTGCCCGAAAGAAATGTTCCACGCCGTCCTCCGTGCCCGACCGTTCGACAGCGAGGAGGAGTGCCTCGATGCCGTGCTGAAACATAAGGTTCAGAAAGGCGACGCCGTCTTCATCCGCTACGAAGGCCCGAAAGGCAGCGGTATGCCGGAGATGTTCTATACTTCCGAGGCAATCAGCAGCGACAAAGAGCTTGGAAAGAGCATCGCGCTTATCACCGACGGCCGTTTCTCCGGCGCCTCCACCGGCCCGGTCATCGGCCACTGCAGTCCCGAAGCTGTAGACGGCGGCCCGATCGCACTCGTCGAGGAAGGGGATTTGATTGAGATTGATGTGAAGGAACGAAAACTTAACATCATCGGAATCGCAGGAGAACGCAAGTCCATGGAAGAAATTGATGCGATCTTAAAAGAACGCCGCCGGAACTGGAAACCGCGCGAGCCGAAATACAAAAAAGGCGTACTCCGTCTTTTCAGCCTCCACGCAGCAAGCCCGATGAAAGGGGCGTATCTGGAATACTAAAAATACTTGCGTTTTTCTGGGATGGTCTTTAGAAGTTAAGGCAGAGCAAAAAATGGAGGAAGGAGCAACAGAAAAACAAGTGAAAGAAAATACCTAAAAAACAAACTGTTCCTGTATAATGTTGCATCTCTTCAGAAAATGGTCGGAAGTCCAGATTCTGTCCAGAAGAATGTGGTGCTGGAGAACAATTCGCTGTCGGCGGAGCAGATTACCGGTGTGGAAAACCGAAAGAGCAAGGCAGGCGAAGCCGTTCTTCCGGTACTGCGCAGTGTTTCGCTGTTTCTTCTCGGGCTGCTTGGCGTGCTTCTGATTCTGCTGACGCTGCTTGTGATTGCGGCGGAGGCGGCGCGGATCATCTGCCTTGGACAGGCGGCAAAGAAACAGCAGCAACCGATGCAGAACTCGCCCGCAGATTTCCGGCGGTCGAGCCAGGCGAATATACGCGTGTCTGCCATCTGATCGAGAAACATATCTACGGTGAGATTCTGCTGTCTCCTTATGAGGAACGTACGCTGAACCATTTTCTGGAAAAGCTGATGGAGCCGGTACCGGGCTGCAGCTGGAAAATGCGGCTGAAGCTGCGCTATGCGTGTCTGCGCCGTGTGAATACGAAGAAAAAGAAGAGAAAGCACAGCGCTTTCCAGCAAAAATAAGGGTTAGGAAAACAAATGAAAAGAGGGATTTTACCATGAAATTTGTAACATTTAATATTCGCTGTGATTTTGGCCAGGATGGAGCCAATAATTTTATCTACCGCAGACCGCTGATTCTGGAAAAAATCAGACAGGAAAAGCCGGATATCATCGGTTTTCAGGAGGTACTGCCGCATGTGGCTGCCTGGCTGAAGGAAAATCTGACGGAATATTACATTGCCGGATGTGGAAGAGAAAAGGATCTGACCGGTGAGGCAATGATCATTGCCTATCGGAAAGAACGTTTTCAGAGTGTGAGCCTGGAAACCTTCTGGCTGTCACCGACACCGTACGTGCCGGGATCCCGCTATCCGGTACAGAGTATGTGCCCGCGTACTGCGACGGATGTGGTATTTGAGGATATGGAGACCGGAAAAGTGTTCCGCGTCATCAACACCCATCTGGATCACGAGTGCGCCGGGGCGAGAAAGCTTGGCCTGGAGCAGATTCTCGCACATCTGAGAGCAGAGAAAGCATTTGCCGATGTGCCGGTGATTCTTAGCGGCGACTTCAATGCCGAGCCGGACAGCGAAGAGATGAAACCGCTGAGGGAAACTGCCGGTCTTGTGAATGCGACGGAAGGAATCGGCATTACCTTCCACAACTATCATCGCGATGATCCGAATGATCCGCAGTGCTCGATTGACTACATCATTCTCAAAGGGGACTGGGAACTGAAAAAGGTGGAAAAATGGACGGAGCAGAAGGACGGTGTGTGCCTTTCTGATCATTATCCGATCTGTGCGGAACTTATTTAAAATATGGATGCAAGAGGCGGCCGCCGGGAGAAAAAATCTTCTGGCGGCGTTTTTTTACGATAGTTATAGGAAAAACTTATAACAAGTCAAAGAAAAAAGGGAATATACAAACGCCGCATTTTCTGTTATGATAGGTTACGTTACAAAACCTATCAGATTAGTATAGAAAGAAAAATTACGAAATAACAGGAGATTATTCATATGGCAAGAGGAATTGACACAAAATGTATCCATTTAGAAGAAGACGAAGGACAGTGTAGCCACTACGGCGCACTCAGCTACCCGATTTATCAGACCGCAACGTATGCGCATCCGGGCGTAGGACAGAGCACCGGATTTGATTACAGCAGACTGCAGAACCCGACCAGAGAGCATTTGGAGAAGATGGTGGCTGCACTGGAAAACGGAATTGATGCGTTTGCATTAAGCTCCGGCATGGCAGCGATCTCTCTTCTGATGGAAATGTTCCGCCAGGGCGACCACATCATTGCGGATTCCGATCTGTACGGCGGAAGCATTCGTCTGTTCCACAACGTCAACGAGAAAAACGGCGTCGAGTTTTCCAGCATCGACTGCTGCCGTGATGACGTGGAGAGTTATGTGAAAGAAAATACAAAAGCAATCTACATCGAAACTCCGACGAACCCGATGATGAACGTAACCGACATCCGAAAGATGGCGGATATTGCAAAACGCCACAACCTGATTCTGATTGTGGACAACACCTTTATGTCCCCGTATTTTCAGAATCCGCTCGATCTCGGTGCGGACGTTGTGATTCACAGCGGCACGAAATACCTGAGTGGCCACAACGATACACTGGCAGGCTTTATCGTGACGAACCGCGAAGATATTCAGGAAAAACTGCGTTTCCTGATCAAGACAACAGGTGCAGGCCTTGCTCCGTTTGACTGCTGGCTGGTACTGCGCGGCATGAAGACGCTTGGCATCCGCATGGAACGCTCCCAGGAGAATGCAGAACAGATTGCCGCATGGCTGCAGCAGCAGAAAGCAGTCACAAGAGTGATTTATCCGGGACTGCCGGATCACCCGGGCCATGAGATTATGAAAAAACAGGCAAGAGGCTTCGGTGCCATGCTGACAATCCAGCTCGAGAGCAAAGAGTTTGCCCTTGCCATTCTGGAAAAGGTAAGAATGATCCGTTTCGCAGAGAGCCTCGGCGGCGTGGAGACACTCGTTACGTATCCGACGACGCAGACACATGCCGATGTGCCGAAGGAAATCCGTGAGCGGAACGGAATTACGGAGAGCACCCTTCGCTTCTCTGTTGGAATTGAAAATATCGAGGACCTGATCGGCGAGCTTGAGAAGGTTTTTGCAGAAATTGAGGAAGAGAAAAATGACGGAAAGAAATCTTGATTTTGACAGAATCATCAACCGAAAAAATACAGACTGTTTAAAATATGACTTCGCAGTAAAACACGGTATGCCAGCCGACGTGCTGCCGCTGTGGGTGGCGGACATGGACTTTGAGACATCCTCCTACATCGAGGATGCGCTGGTAGAGCGTGCGAAAATGGGCATTTACGGCTACAGCGATGCGCAGACTCCGTATTTTGAGGCCGTTGCGGGATGGATGAAACGCCATCACAACTGGGAGCCGAAAGAAGAATGGCTGATCAAAACGCCGGGCGTTGTATTTGCACTTGCGATGGCAGTCAAAGCTTACACCGCGCCTGGGGATGCCGTGCTGATCCAGTCACCGGTTTACTATCCATTTTCGGAAGTCATTGCGGATAACGGCAGAAGAGTTGTCAGCAGCACGCTGGTGCTCGGCAATGATAACCGCTATCACATGGATGTGGCGGATTTCGAGGAGAAGCTGAAAGCTGAAAACGTGAAGCTCTTTTTCCTCTGCAATCCGCACAACCCGGTCGGAAGAGTCTGGACGAAAGAGGAGCTGACGGCGATCGGCGATCTCTGCGTGCAGTACGGCGTGACCGTTGTAAGTGATGAGATCCATGGAGATTTCATTTTTAAGGGCGAGCATCAGGTGTTTGCTGCGATCAAAAAAGAGTACGAGGACATCACGATCACCTGCACCGCGCCGAGTAAGACATTCAATCTGGCAAGTATGATGATGTCAAACATCTTTATCGCCAACCCGGAACTCCGTGCGAAATTCCGGAAACAGCTCGATGCAGCCGGAACGAGCCAGCTTGGTGTGATGGGTCTGGTGGCATGCGAGACGGCATATAATAAGGGCGAGGAGTGGTATGAGGCAATGCTTTCCTATGTGAAGGCAAATGCAGAATTTACAAGGCAGTATGTGGAGGAGCAGATTCCGGGCGTGAAGATGATCGACCTGGAGGGAACATATCTCGTATGGCTCGATTTCCGCGAGACGGGGCTTTCTGTCGACGAACTGGAAGACCTGATCATCAACAAGGCGAAGCTGTGGCTCGACAGCGGCAAGATCTTCGGAGACTGCGGTCGCGGCTTCCAGCGGATCAACATCGCCTGCCCGCGCGCAACCCTGACCGAGGCACTGGAGCGGATTCGGGATGCGATGAAAAGCAGATAAAGCCACACCGATGAGATGCGTAGCATTTTGGAAGTTGGCTCTGAACAGTGACGAAAACATGTTGAAAAGGCGCAGCTTACGGAACATCTTTTTGGGAGATATGATTTTTTTTGTGTCTCCGGTAGAGAAAGAAGAAAGCTGCGCCTCCGCATATCAAAACGAGTACTTTCACCGGAATCTGATATACCGGATACACAGAGGTATAAATGCAATGATATTCTGGCGAAGAAACTTCGCTTTCCTCAGCAGGGCTCGGGCTCCAGGAAAAAGATGCCAGAATTCGAAAATATTTTTTATCAGAAGAAAACTGGCTATAAGGAAGATAAAAATCTGGGTTTCCAGGCGTTGTGATTTTCCGTTCCAGCGTCCAGGGTTCTTCCGTGCTGTTCCGAGTCCACAATTCTGCTTTTTCTAATTCAAAAAGATACATCAGTGGATCTGTCTCCAGACGGATAAAGTCTTCTTTCGCAGTTCTTACCTGGGTTATATTTTGAAAATCGAAAACTGTCTGATATAACAAAGAACGATCTGATTTTTCCTGATAGGTGAGTACATTTGCGGCATACAGATCTTGGAAACTTTTTGTCTTTTCAGATCGTTTAAAAAAATAGAAATCGATAGGTTTGGAAGAAGTTTTTCGATACTCGTTTTCTAAACTGGATTCTATTGGCGAAGCATTTTCTGGTACGTTTTCTTTTAAAAAAGAGCACAATACCGTATCGTCATTTTCGAATGCAGTGTCTGCTTTGACTGGAACAGAAAAACAGAATAACAGGGTGAAAAATAAAAATTTGATTTTTTTCATAATGAGTTACCTCTTATTTATGGCTTTATTCAGTTGATGCCGGATTTAAAAGTTTTTTTGAATGGTTGTTCTGTACTTTTTGTTCCTGCAATTCCTAAAACATTCATAATCTGCCCGTTTTTCTACGAGTAATGGCGACTTGCTCATGATTTTACTTAAATTACTTGAAAATACCTTAAACACAATTTGCCTATCAGAGAAATTTGTGCTTCTGGATAGGCAAATTGTTACTTTGAAAGAGTAATTAGAAATTAAATGTACTTGTATGTGGTGAATGAAAGTTTAATAACTTAGGTTCATTGTTTTATATGCAGTATAGGCTGTTCCTGATGGAGAGTAGCTAATTCCACCACCGTTGTAGGAAAAAGAGATACTGTAGCCGGTTTTCTGGGGATTATATAAGTATCCCATTACAATTCTTTTATCACTGCTATTACCTGCAGTAGCGTGACAGTATGTAACACCTTTAAGCTTCATGGCATAGTCGGGTGTTCCTAGTTGACTCCCTGAAAATTCAGCACCAGATAATTGCTGATTATTTGCAGTAAGAGTTCCACCGACTTTCCAATCGTTCATAGTATTATCTTTGTACCATAATTTTCCACCATATTCATACGGTCTCATAGCAGCGCCTAATTGAAAAGAAAAACTGTCTTTTCCGCGAGGTTGTTTATTAGAAGTAAACTCGTATGTTGGATAGATATAAATGGTTGATGCATTTTTAAAAGCTGATGCAGTAAAGGAAATACCGGTTAAAGTTTCGCTACTGAGTATCGATATTTGATTTTCGATATTTGAATTAATATATTCAAAATGTTTACCTCCACTTTTTAAGTCATCCACAATGAACTGCATGACGTCATCATCCAGCTTTTCTATTTCCTTTTGTGGCATTCCGGTTTTTAATAGATATGCTTTGTTAGATAGAACAACATTATTATCTGCCTTTACATTGCAAATTACCATATTTAAGGACAGAATACAACAAATAAAAAATGCAAGACATGTTTTTAATTTTTTCATGATGAGTGGTCTCCTTTCATAAGTATTGTTGGATGGTTTTAGTTTTTTATTTATCCTTAGATTAGTGCACTATCTGAAAAGTAAATTCGTTCGTTAATATGGATGATAAAATAGAAAATTAATAAAAATGCTTGTAATTATTATATAAATATATGAAAAATAAATCAATAGTCAAAAAACATATAAATAAATATATGAATTTGTAAAAAACAACGATTTTGTAAAAAGAATGTAATTTTAGAGAGATATATACGTATAAAAAAATAAAACGTGATTTTAATTTGCAGTGATATGGATTCTATGATATAGTGTGGTAAAGTGATGCTGTGAAAAAAAACAAAACCCCGTCGGCAAACAAGGCGGGCAGCGCAGGAAAGGGGATCATAACAATGTATATTACATGTCTGGATGTAGAAGGAGTACTGGTACCGGAAATCTGGATCGCGTTTGCGGAGGCAAGCGGAATCCCGGAACTTAAAAAAACGACACGCGACGAGCCGGATTACGATAAACTGATGAGATGGAGACTTGGAATCTTAAAAGAGCACGGCCTTGGACTGAAAGAAATTCAGGCTACGATTGAAAAAATTGATCCGCTGCCGGGTGCAAAAGAGTTCCTTGACGAGCTGCGCACCTTCTCCCAGGTGATCCTGATCAGCGACACCTTCACGGAGTTTGCCGCACCGCTGATGAAAAAGCTCGGCTATCCGACCCTGTTCTGCAATTCTCTGGAAGTCGCAGACGACGGAGAGATCACCGGCTTTAAGATGAGAGTCGAGCAGTCGAAGCTCACCACGGTCAAAGCACTGCAGTCTATCGGATTCGAAACGATCGCAAGCGGCGATTCCTATAATGACCTCGGCATGATTCAGGCAAGTAAGGCAGGCTTCCTGTTCCGCTCGACCGATAAAATCAAAGCCGACTATCCGCAGATTCCGGCGTATGAGACGTATGAGGAGCTGCTTGGAGCAATCAAAAAGGCAATGGATGAGAAGTAAACAAAAAAGGTGATTTCCGGCCGGAGGCTGCGACGAACGGTCAGGAAAACAGAAATATGGGGGTTTATTACATGAGAAGAAGAATTCAGGTAGAAGCAGAAAAACCACAATTCTGCGTTACAACAGGAATTACATTTGCACAGGCGGATGCCTGGTTTGGAAACACGGTGCAGGATTTGAAGCTGGATTTGATTTACCCACGGGATAACACCAGAAAATATCCGTGTGTGGTATGGATTTGCGGAGGGGCCTGGATCCAGATGGACCGCTCGGCACATCTTGCCTATCTGTCCGTACTGGCACAGCAGGGATTCGTTGTTGCATCGGTAGAATACCGCACAAGCAATGAGGCAAAATTTCCGGCACCGCTGCAGGATGTGAAAGCAGGAATCCGTTATCTGCGTGCACATGCCGATCGTTTCAATATTGATCCGGACCGCATCGGTGTGATGGGAGAGTCTGCGGGCGGTTATCTGACCTGTATGGCAGCGCTTGCGACAGATCCCGTTTATGATGTGGGTGAAAATCTGGAATATTCCAGTGCCGTACAGGCCGCCTGCCCGTGGTACCCGCCGACCGATTTCCGCGGATTCCAGTACAGTGATCCGGAGCAGTGTGCGGCATCTCCGGAGTCCCTTCTGATGGGCAAAAACGTGATGCGCCATCCGGAAGAAGCACTCGCATGCTGTCCGGTCAGCTTCGTGACAAAAGCCGCACCGCCGTTTCTGATCATCCACGGAGAGGATGACCATACCGTTCCGTTCGGACAGGGAGAGGAACTGCACGATGAGCTGGAAAAAGCGGGATGTGACGTCACACTGCTTTCGATCGAGGATGCCGACCACGCAGATCTCCATTTCTTCCAGAAGGAAGTGTGGGACGAAATCTGTGCATTCTTCCGCGCAAAACTGTAAAAGAAAAAAGCAGAACGAAAATGAAATGCTCCCTTCTGAACAGACAGGTGAAAGAAGAAAAACTTGTCATTTAGGAGGGAGCATTTCACTTTCAACATTTTGTTCTGCTTTTTGATGTGTTTTATGTAAAAAACTGTCGGTGACACTTGAGTCCGGCGGTATTTTTTTACAAAAACAGCTCGTTTGCTTTTTCCTGCGTACAGGATTTTTTCAATATTTTTGCGGCAACTGCAGTCATAACAGGATTTACTTCTCTTGCGTGTACTGGACAGAGGGATACACAGCGCATGCAGGAGATGCACTTGGTTTTGTCCGTGGTTTTGCAGTTGTCCGGAGGAATTGCATCGGCAGGACATTTTTGTGCACACAGACCGCAGGAAGTGCAGGAGTGCTTTACGTTTGGAACCATGCCGGTTTCAGAATGTTTCGAGGGGCGGTTACCGGGAATTTCCGGGACAGAGAGATTGCCGGAAATTGCCTTTTGAAGAATCTGCCTGCCAAATGCGGCGAGCTCCTGACAGTCAGCACTGTTTGGTCTTCCGGCAGCGTACTGGTGAATAATGGAATGCTCTGCAACTGCTGAAACAGCAGCAATAACCTGAAAACCAGCTGTCTGTGCATAATCTTCCAGGAGAACCAGGGTGTCTTCATAGGCACGGTTTCCATAGACGGCAGCGATCACGCAGAGAGCTCCGTTTCCATGGATACGGGAGAGACGATCCAGTGCAAGCTGTGGCGCGGCACCTCCAAAAGCCGGCATCGCAATTACGGCTAAAGAATCGCTTTCCAGACAAATATCTTCATAATGGGTGGATGGAATAGAGAGATCGATGGTTTTAACGGAAGACCAGTCAGTGGTGAGGGCGGCGGCAACCTTTGCGGTACCGCCGGTTGGACTGAACAGAATTTCATAAGCATGCATGGTAAATTCCTCCTATGATGTAAAAAATAAAACTACAGCTATAATTGGAGTATAACAGCATCAAGAGATGGTGTCAATATTTACAGCGGAAATGGGATATGATAAAATTGCAAATGGAGGATTGAAATTATGCATATCAGTAATAAATGTTCGATCGCGGTCCATTGTCTGATTTTTATTTTTGAATATGGTACAGAAAAGAAAGTGACCAGTGAGCTGCTGTCATTATCTACGGGATGCAATCCGGTAACCATACGAAATATCTTAAGTGCCTTGAAAAAAGACGGAATCATAGAAGTAAAATCAGGAACCGGAGGAGCCACCCTTGCGGTTCCACTTTCCGAAATTTCGCTGTATCGGATCTGCCATGCTGTAGATCCGGCAGCCATTGAGAAAATGATCAGTATACATGGAACCCCATCCCCTTTCTGCCCGGTCGGCAGAAATATCGGAACCGTGCTGAGCCAAACGTATGATACCTTAAAAAAAGATGTGATTTCCAGCATGGAGTCTGTTACGATGGAGAAAATCATAGAGGATTATCGGGCGCTGCTTATCAGGCAGTGATTCCAGAGAACTGTTTGCGGACTATGCGATTCATAAGGCGGAGTCCTTTGAAAAACATCTGAATCAGTATGATGTGATTCATTTTGATGTCCAGTGGTGCATGATGGATGCCGGAAGAATGGCACCGTATGTTGGCTTTACAGAAGCGGAAGTGCATGATTTATTCGCTGAAAGAAAAAGAGGGAATGCTACGGTTGTATCATCGAAAAGAAAGTATTGCAGAAGCAGCCTATTGCTCCTATTTTGGATTACGGCAGAAAAGCTATCGCTTTGAAGCGGAAACAGCAGGTCTGGTTCTTTATCAGAATCATGAGAATCATTTGAGGATGGAAATCGCAAAAAAGCAGGAACAGAAAGTTTTTCGTGTTGTAACGTGTATCAAAGGAACAGAAATGAAAGCAGCAGGAATTAGGGATTTTTCTGCAGTTTTTCCGGATGAATATACATATCGCGGAATTCCGTAGGCGTACATTGTTTGACAGAACGGAAGACGCGAAGAAAGGTGGAAAGACTGGAGAAACCAGACTGAAGTGCTGCCTCCGTGACAGGAATATCGGGATCGGATAAGAGCATCATGGCATGATCAATTCTTTTGCGATTAAGGTATTTGTAATAGGTGGTATTTGTAAACTGCTTAAACAGTCTGGTAAAGTGGTATTTGCTGAAGCCTGCTGTTTTTGCAACGTGATCAAGGGAAAGATCTTCCGTGCAGTGTTCATCAATATAATTGCAGATGGAAAGAAAACGATCTAGATATTCTTTCTGTTTTTGCGGTCCGGCATCAAAACGGCAGGATGCAAAGGCCTGGTATCTGCCGATCAGAGAAAGAATATCAAGCATGCGCGCATAGATAACGGCTTCCGAAAGAAAGGAATCCTTTTCGTATTCCGAAAGAATCTGGCAGATGAGATGATAAATATCGGAATAAATATCAGGAGCAGTCTGTGGTGTAAGGGTGAGAATGGGGGAAATCAGCGAGAGAATGGAATTGAGATCACGGATTTTTGAGACAACAGACCATTCAATCTGCAGAATGATTCGTTTTCCGCTTTCCGGTGCTGCAAGAGAGTGGAGGACTCCTGGACAGATGAAAATAATATCACCTTCCTGAAGAAGAATGTGCTTATCCCCAAGAAAGACTGTGTAAGTTCCTTCCAGAGGCATAATGATTTCCATGGGAGTATGCCAGTGAATGGGATAATCTTCACAGTCTGTATTTACAAAAAGCCGCAGACTGCTGTTTTCTTTATACGTTACGGTTTCATGAATCCCGTCTAAATGTTCAATCATAATATTGCCTCCGCAGGACTGCTGTAAATTTGATATTATCATAATACAGTAAAACGGATATCACAAGAGGAAAAGAAATTTTAAAAAGAAGAGAATCGAAAACAGAATTTCAATCTATAGCACTCCAAAAAAATACTGTACACTCTTGATAACAGGCCTATGATAGAGTCAAGAGGTGATTATTATGTTACATGATGAAACACGAAAACTACTTATTGAAGCTTGGAATAAAACGCACAATGCAAAAGAAATCGCAGAGTGTTTTTCTGTGAATACCAGTACTGTTTACCGCCTAGAAAAACAAATGCGTGAAACAGCTACTGGACAGCTCAAAAGTAACCTATCTGTATTTACCCCATATAGTCCGGATCTAAATCCGATTGAAAAGATGTGGTCAAAACTCAAAGCATTTTTAAGGAAAGAAAAGATACGGATGGCATCGGAATTACCATCAGCTATTTCAAAAGGATTTTTAACAATTCGTCCAACGGACTGCATAGGGTGGTTTCATTCGTGTAATTATGTGCAATAATTTATTAGATTGCTATAGTATGACCCTGAAATATCATACGAGGAGAGACTATATGAAGATAATAGGAAAAAATCCAATTACAGGGCTGGACTATCCGGATCCGGATGTCATCCGGGTAGACGATACGTATTACATGGTAAGCACCACAATGCACTTTGTGCCGGGGTGTGAAATCCTGCGGTCTTATGATCTCGTTCACTGGGAACATCTGAGCTATGTGTATGAAAGACTGGACAGCACAGAGGAACAGAGACTTGTCGGGGAGAAAAACTGCTATGGAAAAGGCATGTGGGCTGCATCGCTCCGATACCATAAAGGGATGTATTATATTTGCTTTGTGGCGAATGATACCGGAAAAACATACCTTTATACTGCTGATAATATCGAAGGACCATGGGAAAAACGCATCATAGAAGGCTTTTATCATGACTGCTCACTTTTGTTTGAGGATGATCATGTTTATATTGTTTCCGGCAATAGAAATATTCGTCTGCAGGAATTGAAAAAAGATCTGAGCGGTCCAAAGGAAGGCGGACTGGATCGGATTCTGGTCAGTGACAGTCGGAATCCGGGGCTTGGTTTTGAAGGAAGTCATTTTTATAAAATCGATGGAATGTATTATTTATTCCTGATTCATTCCCTTCCGGACAGGTGGATGCGGACGCAGGCGTGCTATGTATCAGACAGCCTGACGGGAGAATTTAAAGGCGGAGATGTATTGTGTGACACTATGGGATATTGTGGGCAGGGCGTTGCACAGGGAGGAATTGTGGATACGCCGGACCATAAATGGTATGCCGTGCTTTTTCAGGATAGAGGTGCCGTCGGCAGAATCCCGGTTCTTGTGCCAGTAAAATGGGAGAAAAATGTCAGAGTTACCTGTATGCCGGCGCCGGGCGAACAAAAAGAGCAGATCATAAAAGAGAATTATCCGGTATTGGGTGATTCGGGAAGGGCACTCTGTGAAGTGGAAACACAAAGCACAAGACCGGATGCACAATATCATCCGCTTGTGGAGAGTGATGATTTTTCGGAATGGAATCCGGAACAGAAACGGCTGTTTGGAACGTTTGGATGGAAGAGCTGCTGGCAGTTTAACCACGAACCGGAACTTTCCTGGATTGAGAATGATGCAGAAAAAGGATGCCTTAGAATGGTCTGCAGAAAGCAGTGCAAAAATGTCACGCAGGCAGTCAATACGATCACCCAGAGAATGAAGTTTCCGGTGTGCATAACAGAAGTAACCGTTGATGCGGAAGGAATAAAGGACGGAGATTATGCAGGAATGTGTGCATTACAGGGATGTTACGGCATGGCGGCCGTTACAAAGCGTGATGGACAGATGCTTCTGGTTATGAGATCTCTCGAAGCGGAACATGACAGCATAGAAGGAAACCAGGGCAACAGTGAAGAAATCGAATGGGAAGCAGTGGCGGTTGAATCATCAAAAATAAGAATCCGGATGGAAGCGGATTTCCAGAACCAGCACGATAAAGTCCGGTTTTTATATTGGAGCGATGAAAAATGGAAACAGATCGGACCATGGCATCAGCTCTATTTCAAAATGGATCATTTCACAGGATGCAGAGTGGGACTGTTTGCCTATGCAACGAAAGAAACAGGGGGGATCGCAGAATTCGGCAGATTCCGATATTTTTAACAAAAAGTTCCCGCCCCGGCATTTATAAGTGAAATTCCGTTGAATTTCTGGAAACTGCTGGTGATCTTTCTGGAGAGAACCATCATTGCCATTCCGCTGATCGTATTGTTTGCAAATATGATCGGGCTGTAAATACAGGAAAATACAAGATCTCCGATTTGGCACTTTTGTGCTGAATCGGGGATTTTTTGGCGTAAAAACGCAGGTAAAGGATTCGTAGATTGACAAAACAGCCTATTTTCGCCTATTCTGAGACTGTAAAAACGCTCCGCTGGGCAACATGAGGCGGTGCGGGAACAGCAGGAGGAAGGGACACGACGTGGAAGTGAAAGAGTTCGGGCGGTTTATTGCCGGAATGCGAAAAGAGAAAAAGATGACGCAGGCAGAGCTTGCGGAAAAGATTCATGTGACGGATAAAGCCGTCAGCCGGTGGGAGCGGGGACTTGGCTTTCCCGATATCCAGACGATTGAGCCGCTGGCTCAGGCACTTGGGATTTCTGTGCTGGAACTGATGCGCTCCGAACGGCAGGAGAAGGCGAAGGAAGAGGCGGCGCCGGAAATTCAGTATACTCAGAAGGAGGTGGCCGAAATGCTGCAGAACGCAGGTGACATTTCAAGGCAGCAGAAAAAACAGGACCGGAACGCAAACGTGATCGCGGGATTTCTGGTGATCGGTGTGGCAGCGGCAGCGTGGGCGGCAAAGATCGTAAACGTGGGCGGCGGCCTGATTCTAGGCGGTCTGGTGGCAGCAGCGTTTGTATCGCTGTGGTATTTCTTCCAGAACCTCGATGATGAAGAAAGCCTGAAAATCTATGGGGCAGCATCCATTCTGTCTATCGGCATTCTGGCATCCCTGGTAAATTTCGTCTGGGGCGATCAGCTGGCAGAATTCATTCCCGGCGGTCTGGAACGAAAAGAGCAGATCTTCTGGACCCTGTGGTATCTGTTTGTTCTGGTAATGATGATGATCGGAACCATTCGATGTATCCGCCGGCAGAGACAGAAAAAAGAAAAGAAATACAAAACCGTTCTTTTCACGGCAATTATGGCGACGATCATGTTTGTAACACTGTGGCAGTATCAGAACACCATGCAGAACCGGTACAAAAACACAGGAATCTGGAGCGGCGCACAGCAGTACGCCGAGGTGCTGCTGAAAAGAAACAAAAACCTCGAAAACGACTGGCTGATCGGCGATGAGTCCTGGCGCGAAGGAAACAAAAATACTTTCGAAATTCGCCTTACCTATTACGCTGATGCCGATGACGCAAAAGAGGGACGTGAAAGCGAATATCAGTACAAGATTCATTTTGATGATGTTGACGGCTACGTCATCAAATCAGAAGGCGTACCAGAGAAAGAGATTGTTTTCCCGGAAAATAAATAAGAAGTGAGAAACGGGATTCCATTCTTGCGCCTCCCACAGAAAAAGACTATACTCATAGTATCAGCATGTACTCTTAAAATCTTTCTGCACTTGCTTTTGTGACTGACGGAAAAGCATCTCACAAAATCAAGCACAGAAAGATTCTGAAAGCACATGTAGCATAAGAAGGAGGCCGTAAAACATGGGACAGTTTTTAAACAGCAGGGAACCATACGATAAATACAGAACTGTTATGAACGGAACTTATGGTAGATCATACACCGGAAGAAGCGATTGCGCAGATTAAAGAGAAAGAATATGCTTTGCGGTTCAAGGGAAAGATGGCGGAAAGGGAACGATATACCGGGCGCATACTGGCGGTTGGAATCAGTTATGATAAAGAAACAAAAGAACATGCCTGTAAAATAGAAGTATTGTGATGATTTGCAAGCTGTGGAAAAGGGATATCGTGTGTGTAAACGGAGGAGAGCAAGTAAAAATAGTAATCTTTACTATTTTTACTTGCTTTTTTCTCCATCATAGGATAATATAAAAATATACGGTTCGGAGCAGGTTCCGGGCAGGAAAAAACAAGATGGAAAGGATATGGATTTTTATGAAGATTACAGAGGATATTATCTACGCGGGAGTCAACGATCATCAGGTAGACCTTTTTGAAGGTCAGTACAGAGTGCCGAACGGCATGGCATACAATTCTTACGTAATTCTCGATGAAAAAACGGCAGTTATGGATACCGTAGATGCAAACTTTGCGGATGAATGGCTGGCAAATGTTGCGAAAGCACTGGATGGCAGAAAACCGGATTACCTGATCGTACAGCATATGGAGCCGGATCACTCTGCGAATATTGAAAACTTCGTAAAAGCATATCCGGAAGCAACCGTTGTTGCAAACACAAAAACCTTTGCCATGATGAAAAACTTTTTCCCAAAGATGGATCTCGCCGGAAGGAAACTGGAAGTAAAGGACGGTGAGTCCCTTACGCTCGGAAAACACGTTCTGACCTTCGTGTTCGCTCCGATGGTACACTGGCCGGAGGTTATGGTTACATACGACAGCACGGACAAGGTTCTGTTCGCAGCAGACGGTTTTGGAAAATTCGGTGCACTCGACCGCGAGGAACCATGGGATGACGAAGCACGCCGTTATTTTATCGGTATTGTCGGAAAATACGGTTTGCAGGTACAGAAGCTCCTGAAAGTGGCAGGTACGCTGGATATCCGGAAAATCTGTTCCCTGCACGGTCCGGTTCTGACGGAAAATCTTGGCCACTACATTGAAAAATACGATATCTGGTCTTCTTATCGTCCGGAAGAAGAAGGCGTTGTGGTTGCCTATACTTCTGTTTACGGCAATACAAAAAAAGCTGCCGAATTGCTTGCAGATAAGCTGAAAGAAAAAGGCTGTCCGAATGTTGTTATTTACGATCTGGCAAGAGACGATATGTCCGCCGCCGTAGCGGATGCTTTCCGTTACAGTAAGCTGGTTCTCGCAACGCTGACCTACAATGCAGGTATTTACCCGTTCATGCAGGATTTCATCAACCGTCTGACAGAGCGCAGCTTCCAGAACCGCACCATTGGTCTGATCGAAAACGGAAGCTGGGCACCGACCGCAGCGAAAGTGATGAAAGGCATGTTTGAGAAGAGCAAAAATATCACCTGGACAGAGAATAATGTAAAAGTAATGTCCGCTGTGAAGGAAGAGAACGTAAAAGAGATCGAGGCACTGGCCGAAGAACTCTGCAAATAAGAAATTAAGAAGAGAAGAAAGAATATGGGAAAAATGCTCCGCTGGACTTTGCGAAAGGCAAAGACAGCGGAGTCTTTCGTTCTCCTCTTTTGGAAAGAAGATTCTGTGGAGTTCCGGAGGGAGCAGGATCGCCCTGCGGTGGGTCAAAAAAAGCCGGGGGTTGAATTTTGCGAAAGCCTGCGGCCGCCTCTTTGTAAGTGAGACTGCATCAGGTTTCTGATCTTTCGATCTTGATGTCATAATATTCTGAAAATAATAAAATGTAAAATAAATTAAAAGAAAGTATTGACAAAACGGAGAAGATGAGTTAATATAAGATCAACAAAAGAAAAGAGAACAAAAATAAAAACGAAAAAGAAACATCAAGACGAAATCTAAGAAAGTAAGAGGTACAGTCCAATGGCATAGTTAATCTGAACATCAAAAAAATCTCTGAAGAGTTTACATATAGAACCTAAAGGAGATGATTCCAATGAAAGGCAGAGGCCCATAGGGAAAAAATAAAAACAAAAAAATCCAGGAGGTACGGTCCAAAAGGAACATAACGAAATACCCCGAAATCAATGAAAGCAGCAGGTGTATAAAATGAAATTACTGGAAATTCATTAAAAGCCCGGTCGAGAGAAAAAAGAATCGATCGGGCTTAAACTATGTCTGCTGAAAAATCTGTTTGACTGCCCTGCGGTCTGCGCGAGCCGTGAAAGCAGAAAAGACGCTGCAGCCCCGAAAGAAACGAGAGCATACAGCGTCCTTTTTATTTTATGAAATTGGATGAGATTCTGCCTATATAATACGATTCTACCATTAAGGGGTGTACTTTTTGGGACAAAATAGATACTATAATTCTGAAAGGGGGAAGTATTTATGGACCTTGTGAAAATCGGAAGCTATATTGCAGAAAAAAGAAAAAAACTTGGTATGACTCAAAAACAGCTTGCTGAGAAACTGGGTAAGAGTGATAAGTCAGTTTCCAAATGGGAACGTGGGATTTGTTTACCAGATGTGTCTGTGTATTTAGAATTATGTGAAATATTAGGCATCAGTCTAAATGAATTTTTGGCAGGTGAAGATATTGAGGTAACTAATGTAGAAAAAAAATCGGAAGATACACTGATACAGATATCAAAAGATAGTAGTCATAAACAGCGTTATTTAAAGAAGATTATTGCTGTACTTCTTATTGCTGTGGGAGTATTTGCTATTACTCTTGGAATCATGGTATGTAATAAATTGCGGCAACCACAAAATTATATAGAAGCAGTAGATCCGGATAGTGTAGAAATGAAAACGGCTGAATTGTTGTCCGGAATTGATGGAACCATGATGTTTCGATACAATTCAAAAGATACATTTCAAGCATTATACGTTTACTTGTCAGAATATCATTCTGGAAAACGAGTTTCTCATAAACGAGTTTTGGAACTTTTCTATGAGGACGTGAAATCTGCAAAAAATGGATTGATTGTCATCACTCCGGATTTTGATAATTTTACTGCAAAGCTTATTGCAGCAGATGAATATTCAAAATATATGACAGAAATGCCAATCTTGGAAGGTGTTGCAAACAGAGAATATTATGGAAGATCTGCGACCTCTATAGAGAACAAAAGCACGATAGAGTACGGAACAGAGCAAGGATTGGCAGCACTGATCTATGGCGAACAGGGAGTGAGTTCGTTGCCGATACAGGACATTACAGGAGAATACATAGATACAGATAATGAGTATATGTATTATTATTCGGCTGAGTTTGTAAAATAAGAATAGCAAAAGTGAGAAGAGGATATTACAAATCATTGTTTTGATAATTCGGTGGTATCCTCTTTGTGGATTTCAGAATTTGTTTCTCAGCTTTCGGTATTCTCTCGGCGAATATCCTTTCAACTTGTGAAAAAGCCGACTGAAATAAAGCTGGTTATCATATCCGACAATCTTAGAAATCTCATTGATGGAATAAGTTGTTGTTTCAAGTAACATCTGAGCATTGTTGATGCGGATTCCCACAATGAATTGCATTGGTGTAGAACCGGTATATTTTTTGAAATTTCGGATAAACCAGCTGACACTCATGCCTCGTGAGGCAGCATAATCATCAATATTGATATTTTGATTGTAGTTTTCACTGAAAAAGGTAACAGCATTATCCATCTCATGATCAAGGTATTCATTTTTTAATATGTGCTCTCTTGTCAGTTCCCGGTGGAAACTGATCAGAAGATGACGTAGCAAAAGGACAAGCATTTCCTCATAATTGTCTTGACAGCGTTGGAGCTCGATAATGATACGTTTGAAAATTTGTTCATATTCATTAGATGTACCCACTTGAAAGACACGTTCTTTATCCGGAAACCCATATTGACGTAAGATATTTTTCACATTGCTTCCTGTGAAGTGAATCCAGTATACTTCTGTCTTATCTTCTCCGTAATATTCATATTTCTGAAGTTCTTTCGGTCTGTACAGTACAATGTTGCCGGCTGGAACAATCGTTTCGTTATTTACATTATCAAAATGAAAATGCCCACAACCAGCAGTGATATATATAATCTGATAATCCAGACGACCCCTTGGACGGTAGGTAGGAAGTTTGGGATGTCTGGAAAGACGGTAAGTACCACAGCTACCTACAATCAGCGGACAACTTTTGTCTTTGAAATCCATATGTGAGTGGTTCAAATAACCGGTGTTCAAATACATAGGACAGCACCTCTTTTCGCACTTTTTATCATTGTATCATTTAGTGCATATTTTGTCTAATCCAATTTATAGACATATTTTGCGGATTAGGATAAGCTATATATATATAGCATAACTAAGGAACGTAAACAAAAAAGTAAAGTATAAGGTTTGCTTTAGGGAAACAAAGAACAAAAAAGTATATGTATTGGAGGAGAGTTATTTATGATCGTACCACGTTATTATGAAAATCTAAGCGTACTGCACGAAAACACAATGCCAGCCAGAGCCTATTATATTCCGGCATCCAAAAGAATGGATAACTTGGTGGAACACAGAGAAGAATCAGATCGTATGCAGTTATTGAATGGAACTTGGAAATTCCAGTATTTTAACAGCATCTATGACATTCAGGATTCTTTCTTTGAGAAGAATTATGATACAGAAAATTTTGATGAGATTCAGGTTCCAAGTGTATGGCAGATGGCAGGATATGATACACACCAGTATACAAACATCCGGTATCCGTTTCCGTTTGATCCACCATATGTGCCACAGGATATTCCGTGTGGAGCTTATGTACATAATTTTGAGTACAGCAGAGATGAGAAAGCATCAAAAGCTTTTTTGAACTTTGAAGGAGTAGACAGCTGCTTTTATGTATGGATCAATGGCTCTTACATAGGATACAGCCAGGTTTCACATATGACCAGTGAGTTTGATGTTACCGATGTACTTCAGGATGGAACGAATACGGTGGCAGTGTTGGTAATGAAATGGTGTGATGGTTCCTATTTGGAAGATCAGGACAAATTCCGTATGAGTGGTATTTTCCGGGATGTGTACATTTTGAAACGCCCAAAACAGGCAATCAGTGATTATCATATTAAAACAAGAATTGAGGATATGCTTGCGAAAGTAGAAATTGAAATGAAATTCTACTTTCCCTTAAATGTAAAAATTTCGATTGAAGATAGAAACGGAGCAGTTGTAGCACTAGGAAGTATTGCTGAAGAAGGAACAGCTGTATTAGAAATTGCAAGTCCGGAACTTTGGAACACAGAAAATCCATATCTATATAAACTGATTCTTGAAACAGAGAATGAAGTAATTGTAGATCACATTGCATTAAGAAAGATAGAGATTAAAGACCAGGTCATTTACCTAAATGGACAGAAGATTAAATTCCGTGGTGTCAATCGACATGATTCCGATCCGATTACTGGATTTACAATCAGTCTGGAACAGCTCACAACCGATCTTACGTTAATGAAGCAGCATAATTTTAATGCGATCCGTTCCAGCCACTATCCGAACGCACCATTTTTCTATGAAATGTGTGACAAGTATGGATTCATGGTGATAGATGAAGCAGATATTGAAGCTCATGGTCCATTTATGATCTACAGAAAAGAAGACACTGATTACAATCGGTTCAAACGATGGAATGAGAAGATTGCAGATGATCCGGTATGGGAAGAGGCAATCGTTGATCGCGTAAAACTCATGGTGGAACGTGACAAAAACCGTTTCTGTATTGTTATGTGGTCAATGGGAAATGAGAGTGCTTATGGCTGCAACTTTGAAAAAGCACTGGAATGGACAAAGAATTTTGATCCAGACCGTATTACACAATATGAGAGTGCAAGATACCGTAATTATGATGAAACATATGATTACAGCAATCTGGATGTGTACAGCCGGATGTATCCGGCGCTTTCCGAAATTCAGGAATATCTGGATAAAGATGGAAGCAAACCCTTCCTTTTGGTAGAGTACTGTCACAGCATGGGAAACGGACCTGGAGATTTTGAAGATTACTTCCAGATGATTCAGGATAATGATAAAATGTGCGGCGGCTTTGTCTGGGAATGGTGTGACCATGCGATTGCTCATGGAACTGCTGAGAATGGAAAGACTATATATGCTTATGGGGGCGACCATGGCGAAGAAATTCATGATGGCAACTTCTGTATGGATGGATTAGTATATCCGGACAGAACGGTACATACAGGACTTTTGGAATACAAGAATGTTTATCGCCCGGCAAGAGTTATTTCCTATAACAAAGAAAGCGGAGAACTGGTGCTTCATAACTACATGGATTTTGATGACTTGAAAGATTATGTGAAGATTAGTTATGAGCTGACACAGGATGGTCTTGTGATCAGCAAAGGCATACTTCCGGAGTTTTTTGTGGCACCACACGGGGAAGGAAAAACAAACCTGAAGATCAATGTTCCAGAGAATGGGAAATGTTATTTAAAACTTATTTACCATCTGAAAAAAGAATTGCCACTGTTGAATGAAGACCATATTCTTGGATTTGATGAAATTGAGGTAAGTAAAGAGGATACAAAATGTAAACTTGCAGAGAAATGGATACCAAAAACAGTAGTGGACTCTGAATTACAGGTAAATGAAAATGATACACAGATTCATATCAAGGGGCGTGAATTTGCTTATACCATAGACAAACGTACTGCACTCTTTACAGAGATGAAATTCGCAGGGCGGGAATACTTGAACCATCCGATGGAATTAAATATTTGGAGAGCTCCAACAGATAACGATATGTACATCAAGTCTGAATGGAAGAAAGCCCACTATGATAAGGCTTACACAAGAGCCTATACGACAGAGGTTGTGCAGGGAAAACATGGTGTGAAGATTACAAGCCATGCTTCCGTTGTGGCAGAGACAGTGCAGAAGATTCTTGATGTGACGATTACATGGAAAATAGAAGCTGCTGGAAAGATTGATGCAGATATTGCAGTAACAAAAGACGATGAATTCCCGGATCTTCCGAGATTTGGTGTGAGGATGTTCCTGGATAAAAAACTTTCAGCTGTAAGATACTTTGGAATGGGACCACAGGAAAGTTATTGTGATAAACATCAGGCTGCGAGCCACGGTTTATACCGGGCAGATGTAGGGGATTTACATGAGGACTATATCCGTCCACAGGAAAATGGAAGCCATTATGATTGTGAATATGTAGAGCTTAACAACAGCCGATATGGAATTGTGGCATCTGCAGAAAAGGCATTTTCATTCAATGCTTCTTATTATACACAGGAAGAACTTGAGAAGAAAACGCATAATTATGAATTAATAGAATCAGATAGTGTAGTATTCTGTGTTGACTACGCATTAAATGGCATTGGTTCTAATAGTTGTGGTCCAGTTGTATTAGATCAGTACCGATTTGATGATGTATTATTCCGGTTCCAGTTTACGCTGATACCGTATGTAAAGGGATAATAAAGTTTCATGTAACCCGTAAACAAAGAAGGATAGTCTGATTGCAATGTAAAGTCCGGATATACAGAGCAATCAGACAAAAACAGAGAAAAAAACAGAATTAGACATCATACGGTTAGACATATTGAAATTCTAAGTGCGATGAAGATGAGGAGCAAAGAAATTCGATGGAAGAAAAAAAGTATTTGAAATGGTATAACAAAATTGGATACGGATCAGGTGATGTTGCAGGTAATGTAGTCTATGCGTTCCTGACATCTTTTATGATGGTCTATCTGACGGACTCGGTAGGACTTGCTGCAGGTGTCGTGGGTACCCTGATTGCCGTATCAAAACTATTTGATGGTTTTACGGATATATTTTTTGGATCAATGATTGACAAAACACACAGTAAAATGGGAAAAGCGAAACCCTGGATGCTATACGGATACATTGGTTGTGCCATTACGCTGGTCTGCTGCTTTGCAGTACCAGTCAGCTTTGGAACAACGGCTAAATATGCATGGTTCTTTATTTCTTATACACTGTTAAATGGTGTGTTTTATACAGCAAACAATATTGCTTATTCAGCACTTACGTCACTGATTACAAAGAACAGCAAAGAGCGTGTACAGATGGGATCTTACCGTTTTATTTTTGCATTTTCAACAAGTCTTCTGATTCAGGCGATTACAGTTGGATTTGTAGATAAATGTGGTGGAGATGCTGCGGCATGGAGAACGGTTGCTATTATCTATGCAATCATTGGTCTGGTCGTAAATACGATTTCAGCACTTTCTGTTAAGGAACTTCCGGAGGAAGAACTTAATGAAGGAGAAGTAAAGAATGATAATGAAAAGTACGGAATGGTACAGGCATTCAAGCTTCTTGTTAAAAACAAATATTACATGATGATTTGTGGAACATATATTTTACAGCAGTTATATGGTGCCATGATTGGAGCTGGCATTTATTACATGACATGGGTACTGAAAAATAAGAATTTGTTTGGACAATTTGCATGGGCAGTAAATATTCCACTGATCATTGCCCTGATTTTCACACCGACATTAGTTGGTAAGTGGAAAGGTATGTATAAACTGAACTTAAGAGGTTACGTCTTAGCAGTCATCGGTAGAGCACTTGTTGTTGTTGCCGGATATATGGGCAGTGTTCCGCTGATGATGGCATTTACAGCTCTTGCAGCTTTAGGTCAGGGACCATGGCAGGGAGATATGAATGCAGTTATCGCATCTTGCTCTGAATACACTTATCTTACGCAGGGAAAGAGAATTGACGGAACGATGTACTCTTGTACTTCTCTTGGTGTAAAAATCGGTGGAGGTATTGGAACCGCTGTTGTTGGATGGATGCTTGAGTTCAGTGGATATGTCGGAACAAATGCAACTCAGCCACAGTCTGCACTTGATATGATGCAGTTCATGTATCTTTGGCTTCCGTTAATCTTTGATGTATTGATTATGTTTGCACTTTCAAGAATGAATGTAGAAGATGCAAATAAAAAACTGAAAGCAGAAAAAGGAATTGCTGCAGATGAAGTAACAGATGCATTAGACATAAATTAGAATTGACAGGAGAAAGCGTTGTCTGGTCGTTGCTCGATGAGACAGTGCTTTTTTCTATATATAAAGTGATAGAACTGTATTTTGAAAATAAAAAAGGACCACTTCATTTTTGTGAAATGGCCTTAAGAAAATATTCAGTTTTCACAAAATAGTCCTTTTAGTATTTATACATGGTAAGGATGCTCAAAATATTCAGCGTAGAATACTAAAAGGTCATTCAGATATTTTTTTAGGTTGCTCATTTGCAATTCCTCCTTTCCTTATTTACAAGTTGATTATAAGATAGGTGTAAAAGGATTGCTTGCCAAATCGAAAGAAGATATAGACAAATGTTGCAAAGGGGAGTATTTCATGCAGTTAAAATATGTTGACACAAAAGAGGAGATTATAGCAATAAATAGGAAGTCAAAACATATTGAACCACATCTTCATAATGCACTGGAGATCGTTTGTGTAACAAGTGGAGCATTAGAACTTGGTGTCGGACAGGAACTATACCATATGGAAAAAGGAGATATAGGCTTTGTATTTCCAGATGTTATTCATCACTATCAGGTACTGACACCCGGTGTAAATAAAGCGACTTATCTGATCGCATCGCCATTTACGATAGCTAAATTTGCAGATATCATGCAATCCATGGCTCCTGAATACCCAATCATCAAAGCGGAAAAGGTTGAACCGGAGGTATATAGGGCTATAAATGCAATTTTAGAGACAGAACAGTCGGATATTACTGTTGCACAGGCATATCTTCAAATTGTGTTGGCACGCTGCATAGGAAAATTAAATTTGGTAGAAAAGAGCAGTGTGGGGAGCAACGATCTTATTTACCAGACAGTTTCCTATATATCAGCAAATTTCAAGAAGAAGTTTTCGTTGGAAGAGATGGCAAAAGACCTGGGCGTGAGCAAATATGTTTTATCCAGACTCTTTTCCAAGACATTCCATAGAAACTTTAATCAATATCTTAACGATGCAAGGCTGAACTATGCATGCCATCGTTTGGAAAATACGAGTGATTCTATTACAAACATTTGTCTGGATAGTGGATTTGAAAGTCAGAGAACATTTAACCGAGTATTTAAAGAAAGATATAAAATATCACCAAGTGATTATCGAAGTACTTGTGTGAAAGAGATGTTGTCATAAAAGGTTCTGTTGATCGAAATATTTACTTTGATTTTACAGTGCTATGTATTTGATTTCATGTGTGGATGATATAATATAAAAATATTTGTAGAAAAAAATATTGATGAAGTCTACCAATCAGTGTTTTTTGTTGTATAATGTTTTTGGCGTACAGGGTCACTTTCCTTTGTAATGTTTTGGGTCAAATTCTACCCCGATGATGTGCAGAAAGTTTTGTTTGCCAGAACGTTCGGCTGTGTCATCGCTTCGGCATCTTGATCACCTGTACCTCAGGTAAATGGAGAAGAGAAGCTTAATTTGAGCATGGTAAGCGATGAGATCAAAAGCAAAACGATGTCCTGTCTGTGGTGGTGCTATGAAACAGCAGTTCATTGGATTAAGACATTGCAAATGCGGTATCAGTTGGAAGATATCCGGACAAAGGGTGATATATCCAGTAGAATAGTATAAGAAGGTATGATGGTATGAAGATATTAGTAATTCCTGATGTTCATCTTAAACCGCAGATGTTTAAACAGGCTACAGCTCTTATGCATCAGGGAATTGCTGATCGAGCGGTATGTCTGATGGACATCCCTGATGATTGGGACAAGCAATATAATGTCGGACTTTATGAAGAAACTTATGATGAGGCTATTCGGTTTGCAAAAGCATTTCCGGAAACAGCCTGGTGCTACGGGAATCACGATTTGAGTTATCTGTGGCATTGTCTGGAGAGCGGTTATAGCTCCATGGCTTCAATGACAGTGCAAAGAAAGTTGTTGGATTTGCGAGAGGCTGTTCCAGAAGATAATCCCATTAAATATGTTCAGAGAATAGACAATGTTCTCTTTTCTCATGGAGGCGTACTGAATTTCTTTGTAGAGGAATATGTTCCGCGGGCAAAATATAATGATGTGGATGCTGTGCTAGAGACGATTAATCAGCTCGGAAGAATCGAGATGTGGAATGATGCATCGCCGATCTGGCTGAGACCACAGCATTCAAAAATGAGATTATATAAGCCACGTAAGTTGTTGCAGGTTGTAGGTCATACACCTATGGATGCAATTACGAAAGAGGGAAATCTGATTAGCACGGATGTGTTTTCAACTTACAGAGATGGAAAGCCGATTGGAACAGAGGAGTTCCTCTTGCTCGATACAGTGACATGGGAATACTGCGGAATTAAGATGTAGAATCCGATACGTAATTGGATGCATATTATAACAGACATTATTACGATGATGTCCGGGGAACGAGTGAAAGTAAAAACGAAATCGTATCAGAATGATATGGTGACATTTAAAAATAAAGATGACGTTTTAACTGCACTGATTCACTTAGGCTATCTGGCATACGATCGAAGAGAACAGATGGCGTACATTCCAAATGAAGAAATCCGCAGCGAGTTCACGGATGCGGTAAAAGAACATCAGTGTATCATTGAGAAGTATGAAAAATAAAAAGGAGTATGAAAAGATGTATTACGTACCAGACGGAACCAAAACATGTGGTTATTATGAATGCAAGAAATGCGGCAACCGCTTTTTATCCCTTCAGACGATGGAAAAAATCCCATGCCCGGACTGCGAGGCGGAGGTGGATTATGAAATCGGACCTGGCGAATCTTTGGAGGATGTGCTGGACACCGCAGTGCTGCTGCAAAAAATTGAGGGCGAAGAGGAAGTGGAAAAGATGGATGCACTCTTAAGTCTTGCGATTACCGGCGGAGATTTTGACTGGATCTGACATAACAGAGCTTTTTTCAAACACGCTCCAGACAGGTAGCGGATATTTGATGAATGCCAAGTCTGGCGTTCGCTCTGAATTTTCACAGAATTTTGCCGGAGTTTTTCCGCGATTTTAAAAGAAAACAAAGAAATTTCAAAGGTTTATGAGAAAAATATTCAGAAACAGCCGAAAAAATATCGGTGAAATTGCGCAAAATTGACAGAACTGATGCAAAAGACCGGAAATCATCGAAAAATTTAAGGATTGACAAAAAGTGGGAATTCCGCTAGAATGTGCCTATGTTGAAAAACAGCAGAGAAAAAGAATAGAGTAAAGATAACGCAACGGAGCGGTTCTGGGAATAGAATCGCTCCGTTTGTAATTTTCTCCCTTTCTCCAAGGTTTTATTTCTCCCGAAAAACACTCTCAGAAAACCGGAAAACGCTCTGTCTGTTTTTCAAGATAAACTCCATATAAGTAATGGATTCGCGAAGGCGCGGTACGAAGGGAAAGCTTCGTGCCGCGTTTTTCAATCCAAAGGAGAAACGTCAGTAAAGAGTTCGCAATGGGGCGATCTGGAAGAAGAATTTCCAGGTCGCTTTTTGATTTTACCGGAAAGGAGAAAGTCCGATGGAAAACACAAACGTCTTATTTGACAGAAAGCGTCTGGTCCGGCTGATCGTACCATTGATTGTGGAACAGGTGCTGGCCGTTACCGTCGGTATGGCAGATATGGTGATGGTATCCGGGGCCGGTGAAACGGCTGTTTCCGGAATCTCACTTGTCAATACGATCTGCGTACTGCTGATCGTGATTTTCACATCGATGGCAAGCGGCGGTTCCGTTGTCGGAGCACAGTTCCTCGGAAGCGGGGATAAGAAAACAGCGTGTCACGCAGCCGAACAGCTCGTTATGATCTGCGGACTGATTGCACAACAGGAGGCGAGGCGTATGAAAGAAGAAAACTATGAGGTAGTCGTTTTTCAGGGAGACCCGGGAACCATCGATCTGACGTACGAAGAAATAGAAGCAGAGTGGAACAAAATGCTGCAGACCGTACCACAGATCGGAAAGTTCCGTATCATCCATCAGGAGAAAAAGAGGTACACCTTCGAAGATTACAGCAGTCAGATCGGGAACGCCGACGCAGCACTTGGTATCTGGGTCCACAAAGGAGTGATCAACGAAAAGCTCTTTGAAGCGCATCCGAATCTGAAATATATCGCAACGCTGGGACATGGATTTGAAGACTTCGATGTGGAAATGACAAGACGCAGGGGCGTGACCATAACGAATACGATTTACGGCGATGTCACCATTGCCCAGTATGCGATGGCACTGCTCATGAACATCTGTCATAACGTGACGGTACAGAGCAATTACACCAAAACAGGGTACTGGAAAGAAAAAGAAACGAATCCGCAGGCAAGCTACAATCAACTGTTCGTGCCGCAGATTGAGCTCTACCAGAAAACGATGGGAATCATCGGACTTGGCGCAATCGGCCTTTGGACGGCAAGAATGGCAAAGGGCTTTGGCATGAAGGTCATCGCAAACAGCCGTCACAAAAAGACGGGGCCGCAGTATGACGGCATCGAGCAGGTCAGCATGGAAGAAATCTTCGAACGGTCGGATGCAATCTCGATCCACTGTCCACATACAAAGGAAACGGAAAATCTGCTGAACCGTGAAGCGTTTGCCAAAATGAAGGACGGTGTCATCATTATCAACACCGCGCGGGGAATCATCATCGATGAGGAGGCGCTTCTTGAGGCGCTGGAATCGAGAAAGGTTTATATGGCAGGACTCGATGTTGTTGCAAACGAGCCGCCGCAGTATCAGATTCCGCTGATGCAGTCGCCGTACACCTTTATTACTTCCCATATCGCCTGGCAGCCGAAGGCAGCAAGACTCCGCGCAGTAGATCTGGCGGTGAAAAACTTCCGGTCTTACCTGGAGGGAATGCCGACGAGTGTGATTAATTAAAAACAGCGGATTGTGAAAACAGCTGCAAAAAAACGACTGTAAAAACAACTGTAAAAACAGCAGAGCTGCGGAACAGTCCAGGCATGAAAGAAGAGGTTAGAAAATCTGTCAGAAAACAGATTTCTATATAGAAGCAGCAGAGCCGGTAAATGAATGGAAGAGA
This sequence comes from Fusicatenibacter saccharivorans, assembly GCF_015557635.1. Taxonomy (GTDB): domain Bacteria; phylum Bacillota; class Clostridia; order Lachnospirales; family Lachnospiraceae; genus Fusicatenibacter; species Fusicatenibacter saccharivorans. Next base: position 28,993 of record NZ_JADNOP010000017.1, on the reverse strand, counting down.
AAACCGGGAAGGCGGATAAAAAAGAAATCCGCAGCCGGAAAAATCAGAAGCTGTACAGGAGCCGGTTCGGAAAGGGAGGGAAAATCATGAAAAAGCTGGAAATTGTAATTCGTCCGGAGAGCCTCGAAAACCTGGAGCTACTCCTCGAGGAGCAGAAGGCAAACGGTATGATGATCACAAATATCCTTGGATATGGAAATCAGAAGGGATATCGTCAGATGTACCGCGGAGCGGAAATCGTGGCCAAAATGCTTCCGAAAGTTAAAGTGGAAACCGTTGTGGAGGATGACAAGGTTCCGAAAATCGTTGATTTTGTTGTGAAAAACCTGTCAACCGGAAACTACGGCGATGGAAAAATTTTCGTTTACGATGTTGAAGATGCAGTGCGGATCCGAACGGGCGAGCACGGCGAACAGGCACTTTAAAAAATCTGAAAGCTACCGTTTCAGAGATGACCGTTTCAGAAGATCTGCAGACGGGAACAGGTAAGATGGGAATGAGGAGGAACTTATTATGGAAAACACACAGGTATTACTCAATATCGTATGGACCATGGTCGGAGCCTTTCTGGTGTATTTTATGCAGGCCGGATTTGCCATGGTGGAGACAGGATTTACAAGAGCGAAAAACTCCGGAAACATTCTGATGAAGAATATGATGGATTTCGTGCTCGGCTCTATTTTCTTCTTTATCATCGGATTTGCGCTGATGTTCGGAGGAAGCAATGCCTTTATCGGAACAGCAGGTTTCTTTCATCCGAAATCGCTGGCAGATGCAGACGGCATGTTCAACGGACTGCCGATCGGCGTATTTATGATTTTCCAGACTGTGTTCTGTGCAACATCGGCCACGATTGTATCAGGTGCTATGGCAGAGAGAACCAAATTCATCTCTTATTTGATTTACTCCGCAGCCATCAGCGTTTTCATTTATCCGATCACCGGACACTGGATCTGGGGCGGCGGCTGGTTAAGCCAGATCGGGTTCCATGATTTTGCAGGATCTACTGCAGTTCATATGGTCGGCGGTCTGTGTGCCCTTGCCGGTGCAAAAATGGTCGGACCTCGTATCGGAAAATACACAAAAGAGGGAAAACCGGTTGCTATTCCTGGTCATAACCTTCCGCTTGGAGCACTTGGCGTCTTTATCCTCTGGTTCTGCTGGTTCGGATTTAACTGTGGATCGACCACAGCAGCAACCTACAGCCTTGGCGACATTGCCATGACTACAAACCTTGCGGCAGCAGCAGCAACACTTGTTACCCTGATTGTTACCTGGGTACGTTATGGAAAACCGGATATCAGTATGACAATGAACGGCGCACTGGCCGGACTGGTAGCTATTACAGCAAGCTGTGATGTAGTGAACGACTACGAGGCACTGTTCATTGGAGCAGTTGCAGGTGTTGTCGTTGTATTCGCAGTTGAATTCTTTGATAAAGTCGTAAAAATCGATGACCCGGTTGGTGCAATCAGTGTACACGGTGTCTGTGGAGCACTCGGAACCTTATTCACCGGTATTTTCGGCGAGGGATGCAGCTTTATCACCCAGATGATCGGTTTTGTAGCAGTTGCAGCATATACCCTGATCCTGGCGTTCATTCTGTTCTTCGTCCTGAAAAAGACCATCGGACTTCGCGTAACCGAGAAGGAAGAGATCGACGGATTGGATATGCACGAGCACGGATGCAGCGCTTATGCAAACTTCCACTTCCATAATGATAAATAAAAAAGGATCAATAAAAAAGGTGGTGCGGATATGAAAAAGCTGACAGTTATTGTCAAACCCGCGAACCGGGAGGATGTCATCGACATCATGGAATCGTGTGCCGTGTACGGCGTGATGGAAACGGATATCACCGGATATGGAAACCAGAAGGGTTACCGGGTGATGTACCGTGGAACCATGAGCGGACCGAATGTACTGATGAAATGCAAATTCGAGACCGTCGGTGACGATAAGACAATTGAAGTATTAAAAGGCTTTCTGGAAAAGAAGCTGTGTACCGGAAATATCGGAGACGGAAAGATTTTTGTCGAGAAAGTGGCAGACGTCATCCGGGTTCGTACCGGCCAGCGCGGCGAGGAAGCATTATAAAAACAAAAGACAGTAAAAAGGTGCAAAGAGGCAGCCAGAGCAGATCGTTCGGCTGCCTCTTCTGAGCTAAAAAAGCCGGAACGGGAGGAATGCTGCATGGTAAGATACATCATAAAACGTTTATTCATCGGAGTGGTGACAATCTGGGCACTGATCACCATTACCTTTTTCCTGATTCGGATTATGCCGGGCAGCCCGTTCGAGGCGGATAATCTTTCCCGGAGCGCGATTGAACAGCTCGAATCGACCTACGGACTGGATGAACCCATGTGGAAACAGTATATTCTTTACATGGAAAATCTGATGCATGGAGATCTCGGCATTTCCTATAAAAAGAACGTTTCTGTTAATACACTGATCGCAAGAGGATTTCCGTACACGCTAAGCATCGGACTTCTCTCTATCGCGGTATCTGCATTCCGGGCTGGATCGGCATGGCTCGTCAGGTAAGAGGCCAGCTGATTGCCTTAAAGGAGCAGGAATTTTCCATGGCAGCACTCGTCATCGGAGCAAGTGATGCGAGAATTCTCTTCCGTCACCTTTTGATCAATGCCATCGGACCGATCATTGTACAGATTACCTTCCTTGTTCCGAATGCCATTTTTACTGAAGCCTTCTTAAGCTTCATCGGAATCGGCATTTCCGCTCCGATGGCAAGCTGGGGTTCCATGGCACAGGATGCCCGTCAGGTGCTTACCATGCACCCGGGACAGCTGCTTTTGCCGACCATCTGCATCTGTATCACCATTTTCTCCCTGAACTTCCTCGGCGAGGGAATCGGCGATGCCTTTAATCCAAAGAAAACCAGGGGGTGAAGCGTATGAGTTTACTCGAAATCAGCCATCTCACAACAAAATTTGAAACGCAGCAGGGAACCGTCAGCGCAGTCCGCGATGTTTCCTACCATCTGGAAGAGGGCGAGGTACTTGGTATTGTCGGCGAGTCCGGTTCCGGAAAAAGTGTCGGCATGCTGACCCTGATGGGGCTTCTGGCATCGAACGGCAGAGTGGAAGAAGGAGAGATCCTTTTCGACGGAGAAAACATTTCCCCGACGCACACGAAGGACCGGAAAGAAAAACGGGCTTATGAAAAGAAAATGCAGCAGATCCGCGGAAACCGCATCGGCATGATTTTCCAGGATCCGATGACATTTCTGAATCCGATCCTGAAAATCGGAATTCAGATGACAGAGGGAATTCGAAAGCATCAGAATTGCTCCAAAAAAGAGGCGGAAGCGAAAGCCATTGAGCTGATGCGGCAGGTCGGAATTCCAAGTCCGGAAAAACGGCTCGATCAGTATCCGTTCGAATTTTCCGGCGGTATGAGGCAGAGAATCATCATTGCGACGGCTCTGGCGTGTGATCCGGAGCTGATTATCGTAGATGAGCCGACAACCGCACTGGATGTGACCGTACAGGCACAGATTCTGGAGCTTTTGAAAAAGCTGACGAAGGAAAAAGGAACCTCCGTTATCATGATTACCCACGACCTCGGCGTTGTCGCTTCTATGTGCGACCGGATCGCCATTATGTACGCCGGCCAGATCGTAGAAGAGGGAACCGTCGATGAGATTTTCTACGAACCGCATCATCCGTACACGAAAGGTCTTCTGAACAGTATCAACAACTCGGCAAAGGATAACGACGAGCCGCTCGTTCCGATTCCGGGAACACCGCCGGACCTCTTAAAGCTTCCGAAGGGCTGTGCATTTATGAGCCGCTGTCCTTACACTATGAAGATCTGTGAGGTACAGGCCTCTCCGGTGACAACCTACAGCGAGACGCACTGCTGCAGATGCTGGCTGGAATGTATGGATGAAACAAAAATCACAGTTTCCGGGGAGGAGGCGGCGCTGGAGGACTCTAGGGCGGGTAGCCATTTTTATCCTGATTTTGCAGCAGTACTGCTGAAACAGAAGGTAGCGGAGCAGTACGGATTAAAAGCAGAAAATGTACTGACAGGCGCCGGATCGAGTGCGATGATCGATATGATCGGACTGACCTTTCTGGACGATGGAGATGAGGTGCTGTTTTCCGCTCCGACCTACGGGCATTTGCCGATATGGCATACTTAAACGGCGGTGTACCGGTTACCGAAGAGCAGAAATTTAATCTCCCTGCCATGAAAGAAAAAATTGGTGAAAAAACAAAAATCGTGGTGATCTGCAATCCGAATAACCCGACTGGAACGTATGTGCCGATCGGGGAGCTGGAAGCATTCGCAGATACCCTTCCGGAGGACGTTCTGTTGGTGATGGATGAGGCATACATGGAGTTTGCCACCGAGCCGGACTGCTGCAGTATGGTCGATTATATGAAAGCGCATCCGGAAAAACCGATTCTGGTTCTCCGCACCGTTTCCAAATATTATGCGATGGCAGGCCTTCGTGTCGGCTATGCGCTGGGCTTCGAAGAGCTGATTGGAATCATGCGGAAATGTTCCGCTTCCTGGAACCTGAATGTCTGTGCCCAGAAAGCGGCAGAGTGAAAAAGGTTTTACGGTAAACGTTAAAAGATAGAATGAAAGGGAAAAAGACCGGATGAGAAGTAAAAAATCCGGTCTTTTTCTGCTGGTATGAGAACAGAAAAAGCGGATCAGCAGGTTGCATATTTCAGGTAAAAAAGGTATACTTATAAGTGATGAAAAGAGAAATATGTTAGCAGCAGCTAATAAGAAAAAAACAGAGAAAAAACATGGTTTTTACAAATTAGTGCTTGCCATTCCATGAAAATTGGAATATTATATGTGCAAACGCCTATAGATGAAAAAAGATGTATCACATCCTGAAAGGGGAAAGAAAATATGCTTTTTAAAACATACCAGAAGATCACGACGTTATTTAAAGAACATCATGGATATATGAGCTTCGCAGACCTCAGAGATCATCAGGTGACCGTACTGCAGCTGGCAGAAATGGAAGAGGAAGGAAGTCTGGAACGATTTGCACGCGGCTGGTACTGGTGCAAGGACTGTGGTTATGAAAAACCGGAAGACTATCAATATATTGAAATTGCGAAAGTAAACCCACGCGCAGTCATCTGCATGGACAGTGCTGCATGGCTTGCCGGAATGCTGAAAGAAGAGCCGGCTACGATTGCAGTTGCAACAGCACGGACAGACCGAAAAAAAATGGATCTGGAAAATTTTGAAATCAGACGTTTTTATTTCCAGAATGCCGATGTCCCGGGCGAAATCTGTGAGAAAAAGACAGAGTTTGGTTCCTACAAATATTATTCTCCGAAGAGAACCTTTTGTGACTGTCTGCGCATGAACAACAAGATGCCGGAGGAAGTAAAAGAAGAAATCCTCACCTGGTGCCGGAAACAGAAATATTCCAAAGAAGAGATTCTGGAATACGCGAACAAGCTCCGTGCGGTAAAAAATATCGAGGAAGAGTATCAGAAATAAAATTTCACAGGAATAGATAAGGGAAACTCCCGACGGAAGATCTTATACGAGAAATTCTGCCGGGAGTTTCTGCGTGTATATCGGATGGTTACGCATACACGATTTCCTCGTATGTTCCCCTGTGTCATTCGCAAAAATCGCATAAAATGAGAAGCAAAGAGCAATACTTGACTAGCCGAACGGGAAACGTGGCGATACAATAGAGGCAACAAATTTCGGGAGGATTTTACCTATGAGTAAAGAGACGAGAGAGTATGCAAAACAGCTGGTTTCCCAGATGACGCTGGAAGAAAAAATGAGCCAGATGGTCTATCAGTCACCGGCGATCGAGCGTCTTGGCATTCCGGCATACAACTGGTGGAATGAAGCGCTGCACGGCGTGGCAAGAGCTGGTGTGGCAACGGTATTTCCGCAGGCTATTGGCCTTGCAGCAACGTTTGATAAAGAGCTGCTGCAGGAGATCGGTGATGTTGTTTCTACCGAGGGACGTGCAAAATTCAACGAGTTTTCGAGAAAAGGCGACCGCGGCATCTACAAAGGTCTGACCTTCTGGGCACCGAACGTCAACATTTTCCGTGATCCGAGATGGGGCCGCGGCCATGAGACATATGGTGAGGACCCGTATCTGACTGGTGAGCTCGGATGCGCCTACATCCGCGGATTACAGGGACCGGACCCGGATCACCCGAAGGCAGCGGCGTGTGCCAAACATTTCGCCGTCCACAGCGGCCCAGAGGCGATCCGCCATGAGTTTGACGCAAGAGTCAGCAAACATGATCTGTATGACACCTATCTGTATGCCTTCAAACGCTGTGTCAAGGATGCAAAAGTCGAGGCAGTCATGGGCGCGTATAACCGTGTCAACGGTGAACCGGCATGCGGAAGCAAGACATTGTTAAAGGACATCCTGCGCGATGAGTTCGGCTTTGAAGGCCATGTTGTCTCCGACTGCTGGGCAATCATAGATTTCCATGAGCACCACAGAGTGACCAAAAATGTAGAGGAGTCCGCAGCGCGTGCCGTCAACAACGGCTGTGACCTGAACTGCGGCGTTGCTTTCCTGCATCTGCCGAAAGCATACGAGGATGGCCTGGTATCCGAAGAGGCAATCACCGCGGCAGTTGAGCGCCTGATGGAAATCCGCATCCGCCTCGGTATGATGAAAGACTATCCGTCACCGTACGAAGATCTGTCCTACGATCTAGTCGAGTGCAAGGAGCATGTTGATCTGTCCGTCGAGGCAGCGAGGAGAAGTATGGTTCTGCTGAAAAATGAAAACAACATGCTGCCGCTCGATGTGAAGAAGATCCGCAGTATCGCCGTGATCGGACCGAACGCGAACTCGAGAGCAGCGCTGGTTGGAAACTATCAGGGAACATCGTCCAGATACATCACACCGCTGGAAGGAATTCAGCAGTATGTCGGTGATGATGTGAGAGTGACATACGCAGAGGGCTGCCATCTGTATAAAAATAAAGTCGAAGGACTCGGCGAGGACAAAGACCGTTTCAAAGAGGCTGTCATTGCCGCTGAGCACGCAGACGTTGTCGTTCTGTGCCTTGGACTTGATGCAACTGTTGAGGGCGAGGAAGGCGATGCCGGAAACGAATACGCGAGCGGCGATAAGCTGGGCCTCAATCTGCCGGGCTTACAGGAGGAACTGCTTGAGACAATCACAGCGGTTGGAAAACCGGTAGTCCTCGTTCTCTCGGCAGGAAGTGCCATCGACCTGTCCTGGGCCGAGGAGCATGTACCGGCTATTCTTGACAGCTGGTATCCGGGTGCGCGCGGCGGAAAAGCCGTGGCAGAGGCGCTGTTCGGCGATTATGCACCGAACGGAAAACTGCCGGTGACTTTCTATCAGGGAACAGAAAATCTGCCGGAGTTCACCGATTACAGCATGGCAGGACGAACCTACCGCTATACTGATAAAAATATTCTGTATCCATTTGGATATGGACTGACGTATGGAACAATTTCCTACAGCGGCGCAAAAACGGAGCAGGAGACGAGCGCGGTGCTCGACGATGTGACCGTGTGCACGAAGGTGAAGAATGAGAGTGCATATCCGCTGCATGAGAGCGTGGAGGTTTATGTGAAATACAAAAACGCACAGCCGGGTGAGCCAGGCTTCCAGTTAAAAGGCATCGCGTGCGTGGAACTGCATGCAGGAGAAGAAAAAGAGGTTTCCGTGACACTGCATGCAAGAGATTTTGCTGTTATCACAGAGGACGGCGGATGTGTCGTACGGCCGGGCGAGTATGAAATCTCCATCGGCGGACAGCAGCCGGGCGAAAGAAGCCGCGCGCTGACAGGACGTGAGACAGAGATTCTGACGGTCAGAAAAGAAGGAAATGAAGAGAACGTCGAGTATTAAGTATTAGATAGAAATTGAAAAACGAAGAGGGAGGTGGAATCGTCTGCCTCCCTCTTTTGGTGACAGAATGGACGGCTTGGTGCGATGATCGCTGAAAATCTGCCAAACCTGCTTCATTTCCAGACCGGCGGACTGTATGGTGCTGCATCTTCGTGCACCGAAGGGAAAAGTGTCGGTTGAGGTGATGCTGAACCGTGCAAAATATTTTGACCGTACAGGAAAGGTCAACGATCACACGATTTATCTGAGCGGAAACCTAGGAAAAAATGCCCTGGAATTGGCCATGTGCCTGTCGGCAAAAGCAACGGGCGGCCGTGTGTATACCATGGGTCATACTCTGGTGATCGAAGAGGCAGAGAAGATTACCGAAAAGCTGGAGCGCGCGATGGCGCAGAGCAGAGAACACAAAATCATTCTCCTTCCGGCGCTGCCGAAGGCGTGGGATCATGGAGAAGTGAAAGGCCTGCGGCTGGTTGGAAATGCATCGATTGCACTTGCGTGGGAGAATGGAAAACTGACACGGTGTGCGGTTACGGCGGATCAGGCGTATGAAGGGGAAGTTGTGTATGGAGAGATGCGTCAAGCGGTAAAACTGGAAAAAGGTGAGACAGTTATGCTGGATGCGGTATTGCAGCTGCTTGAATCATAAACATGAAGATAGAAAATGCCGGGCAGAGAAAAATCTGTCCGGCGTTTTCAGCATATGTAAAGACTATAAGGCGATGGAGGAAAAAGAAGCTTCTTCTGCCAGCAGCAGGTGATAGTAATGCTCGGAATAGCGGCAGAGATAACCAGGCATTCCCCGATAAGAACTGGTTTCTAAAAACGCGGCTGCGACGCAGGTGCGGCATATCGGTTGCAAACGGCATTGACAGCATTGGGAACTTAGGGAAATCTTCTGTGCAGCGGCGGAAACTTTTTCCCAGGCGGAAATAAATCCAAGATCAAAAACAGGGGCGGAGATTTCGGATAACATCACACAGGGGAAAAGAAAGCCCTGCCAGTTGATGAAGAAGGAGCAGTTTCCGGCAAGACAGGAGATATGACCATTGCCCCGTGGAAAAGACGGATTGTTGACGCGGTGGATGGATTCATGAACGTACTGCCGGAAAATATCGCTGGTCAGCTGCAGTTTCAGTGTCTGCAGGGCAAGCGCAGCGGCGTCTTCCGGGTTCAGGCGGACCTGAGCATCAAAAGGAAGGGAGCGTTCCCGGACGGCGGGCATCATATAGTGATCGGCATGAACGGGGACTCCAAGCTTTTCTCCGAGAACAAAGATTTTTGGAAAATCATGCGCGTTCTTTTTAGTGACGCTACAGCTGATTTTGACATCAACGTTTCGTTCGCGGAGCAGACGGATGGCGCGGACGGTCTGATCAAAGCCCTGGGGGTAATGGCAGAGACGGTTATAGGAAGCGGCATCGGCACCGTAGAGCGTGATGTTAATGCGGCGCGGCCTGTACTCAGCAAAAAAATCAGCCCAGGATTCGCCCAGCAGGGTTCCATTGGTGTTGATGGTAAGAATCATGCCCATGTTTCGAAGCTCAAGATATAGTGTTTTGAAATCAGGAAAGAGAAGTGGTTCACCGCCGGTCAGAAGAAGAAAAAGTGTACCGGCTTTTTGCATCTGCTGTGCAAGCAGAATCCATTCATCAACTGTGCGGAGTTGTCCCTGACATTCCATTTCTGAACGGGACAGACGGACATAACACATGTCGCAGTTCATATTGCAGAGTGGCAGAAGTTCAAGCGCGCCGGTAATAGGAATGTGCTGCTGGCGCGCTTTCTGGAGAAAAGAACGCTCGAAGGTGGAAGTGTCGTCCATGTAGTTCATAAAGGTTCCTCCGAAAAAAGTGGTTTGATGAACCAATTATTAATAGGTATAGTAAAGGATCGAAACGAGTGGGTTCGATCCTTTTGCTGTGGTTTGAAAAATTATTATTTAGTGGAAAAATCAGGATTTGGCGGTTTCCCAAGTATTGATGTCTAATCTGGTAGTACAATGAACGTTTGTACCATTTTCGGTCCAGATGACAACGGGGGTTGCTTCATCATCGCGGGTAGACTGGTCATCTATAAAACCACTGATAAATCCACTATCAGATTCCGCTTCATGAGTCTTGTTACAAGGATGATATCCAGAAAATTGAGCTTGAGAGCCCCAGCCTCCCCATGAGCCTTCTTTTGCGATATATTTTTTTTGCCCAGATCCATCATAATAATAAACATTATAATTATGACCGTATTGTCCAGCATCGCAGACAAATTTATAAACTTTCCCGCTATCCCCGCAGGCCGCCACATATTCATTTGCAGCAAATTCCTGAACCTCAACAACAGGTTCCATCCACTCTTTCTTCATAACGATATAACCTCCTCTAATAATGCATACCTTAAAGTATCATGCACAAAATTTAAAGCAGAATTTTGAATCGTATCTTCCGCAGCCGCATATTCCTCTAACGCCTGTGCAACGACTTCCGAAATGGTACGTGGCTGCTGAAAAGCATTCCAGAGAAATGCGGCGGTATCGTTTGGAACCATCACTGCATTCGAAATCTGACAGGCAGTCCCAACGGGAATAATCGCATATTCCCCTGCAATTTCACGCAGCAGATAATCGGAATTGACACGATATTTTTTTTCATTTATCTTTTGTAACAAATCCGGCCGGGTCGGAGAAGCAATCGGTTCCATCACAAACTCCCCTCTTGCAAAATGCTGTGCCTTTTCAGGCAGAAAGTATTTCTGCAGTCAGCAAGAAAAATATGTAGAATGTTCGCAGAAATAAATTACATTTATCATTACAAAAAGATTATAGAAGAAGAACTAGGAAAAGTCAAGTAAAAACTGGAAAAAGATGGGAATGTAATCTGCTCAAAAACGAAAAACAAATCGCTGCGTGCGGACACTCCAGCGATATCTGTGCGTGAGCCGTCCGAGACGATTTGGAAAATCTATGGCAGCGGATATGCTGGCGGCTTATTATGACAGAAGCATAGATATCGATGCACTATTTCGGAATTTAAAAATCGGCAGAAGTGAAACATATAAAAAACATCGGAATCAGTATGATGTAATAAAAACCAATATGCAGGAATTTTTAAGCGCAACAAGCGGCATTGACGAAATGCTGCGCATGCTGAACGACTATCTGATTTTTGATCTCAGAGAGCAGTACAGTCAGGTGCGCTTCCGTGATGAAAAGAATCTGATACAGGTAATGAAAGATCTGACATACGATAACGAAAAAGAAAACGTATCCATTCCAAACCGCGAAGTATCCCAGGAGTATATCAACGCAATCAGCAGATTTCCATTCTGCAATACAACGATGAAGACTCGCTGTGGAAGAATATTTTTATCATTATTCTCGGTTCCTGTGTGTTCCGTGTGATCTTGGTGTACACGATTTTCGCGTATTTCCATACCATTCCGTCACTGTATCTGCTGTATATCTTTTCGTGGAGAATTACCAGTGCGGCGGAGATCCTGTATTTCCGGCATGGCTATAAAACGCTGCAGATCAGTCAAAAATAAAATTACGTATTTAATTACAAAAAGGCTCCGAAGATTGACGGAGTCTCTTTTTTTTGTTATTATAAATGCGGAAAAAGGGATCGTGATACGTTGCGGAGAGAAGGGAAGATCATGGGGAGAAAGAGGAGTTTTTGATGGAAAAAACATTTCAGACAGGGAGTTTTTCCTTCCGGCTGAAGTTTTCGGAAGAGCTGGTACTTCCGGTGGATATGGAAAAATTTTTGGTGGAAACGGATTCTGTGGATTATACATATATCATTACGGACGTCGACATATTGCCGGAAGCGGAGGGAGAGCTGATTGTGGATCGGGTCGATCTGCAGGTATTTCATACAAAAGAAGGATTGGAGAGCCGCCGGATCGGTGTGAAAGGAGAAGCGCGTCCTTATGCATTCTACCGTGAGATTGCGCAAAATCGTGCGGAGGTTTTCGTCGGCAGGTGGTATCTGGCAGAAATTGAAAAGTATGAAGTTGTTTTTCTTTCCCTCCTTGCCCTGGAGCGCCGTCTGGCAGAGCAGCCGTGCCTGATTCTGCACTGTGCATACACGGAGTATCAGGGGAAAGCAATGCTCTTTTCTGCACCATCGGGAACGGGCAAAACCACGCAGGCGGGACTCTGGGAACAGTACCGGGAAAGCCGTACCGTAAATGGGGATAAGGCATTGCTGGAATATGACGGCACAGCGTGGACAGCAAACGGCTGGCCGGTCTGCGGAACATCAGGAGTCTGCGAAAACAAAAAGCTCCCGGTCGGATGCATTGTAATGCTGAGCCAGGCAAAGACGAATCAGGCGTGGCGGCTGCGTCCGGCAGAGGCATTTACGAGTCTGTACGGACAGATCACCATGAACCGCTGGGACAGGGAGGGACTGGTACACAGTCTCGACCTTCTCGAACAGCTTGCTGGAAAAGTTCCGGTGTATCATCTGGCGTGCGACATTTCAGAAGATGCGGTGAAAACGCTGGAGCAGGAGATCGGGACCGGTTCGTTCGAAAGTGAAACATATGCAGCTGCACTGCACAAAAACATGATTCAGAAAAGGGAGAAACATGCATGAAAATGATGGATACACGTGCCTATGTCGGAATGCTGAAAGAACTTGTAGAGCAGGGCAGAGAAGTGCGTATGGTGATTTCCGGGAGCAGCATGGCGCCGTTTCTGATTCATGGACGCGACAGTATTTTCTTCCGAGCGCCGGCGCGGGAACTTCGGAAAGGTGATATCGTATTTTACGAGCGGCCGGGCGGACAGTTTGTCGTGCATCGGATCTGCCGCGTTCATGCAGACGGTTATGACATAATCGGGGATGCACAGACGGAAATCGAGCATCATGTGCAACGGAAGCAGATCTTTGCACGGGTGACAAAAGTGGAACGAAAAGGAAAAATACTTGTACCGGGAACGTTCTGGTGGGAGTTTTTTGCACAGGTCTGGATTCGCATTATCCCGCTTCGTCCGATTCTGATGCATGGATATGCCCGGTTATTCAGTGTGGATAAAAAGAAAAATGATGCGTGCAGAGAAAATGAAAGGAAAAGAAGATGATTACAGAAACAGAAACCGCATTCCTTGCGGTGATTCGTGCGTTTTTGACAGAAGAAAAAGCATCGTCGGCAGAAATTCAGGGGCTGACAGAAAAACAATGGAATCATCTGTTTGTCCTCGCGGCACAGCATTCGCTGCTGTCAGCGGTCTACGATGTTGTGGGAAAAACACCGGAATTTGCAGAGCTTCCGGACGAGCTTCGCAGACAGGTAAAAACGCAGGCAATGCAGAGTGTTTTGCAGCAGGTTTCGCGTACAGCGCTGTTTCTTTCCGATGAAAAGGAGCTGGAGCATCTGGGCGTGCAGCCGCTGGTGATGAAAGGAATTGTGTGCAGAAGTCTCTACCCGAAACCAGATCTGCGCCCGTCCGGGGATGAGGATCTTCTGATTTCGGCAAAGGATTTTGCAACAGTAGATGCCTGTTTTATGAGGAAGGGCTTTGTGCGGGACAAAGAAACCGCAATGCCAAATGGTGCCAAAGATGGTGATACCCCGGAAGAGATGGGCTACATTCATCCGAAAACAGGGGTCTTCTATGAAATACATACCAGGCTGTTCAGCACAGAATCCTCTGCCTATGGTTATCTGAATCGTGCATTTTCCGATGTTTTTGCGCATCCATCCAAAGTGGAAGTGCAGGGGCAGAGCATCTTTACCTTAGAAGAAACGCATCATCTTTTCTATCTTCTCTGTCACAGCTTCAAGCACTTTCTTCACGGCGGTGTCGGGATCCGTCAGATCTGTGACATGGTACAGATGATTCGTGTATATGGAAGAAAAATAGACTGGGAAATGTTCTGGCAGCTGTGCGAAGAGTATCACATGACGTGTTTCTGTATCAATCTGCTGGATATCGGCGAGCGCTATCTGGGCTTTTCCTATGAAGCAAGTGGGGCAGTCCGTGCCGCAAAGAAGCTTCACCCGGATTCCGAAGCGCTTCTGATCGATATTCTCGATGCCGGTTCGTTTGGAAAATCGAGTGCGGGACGGATCCACAGTGCAAACATTACCCTGTATGCGGCAGAGACCGGGGCGGAAAAGCACACAGCCGGGGGAATCTGGAAATCGCTGGTTCCGGAAGCTTCCTATATGAAAAACAAGTATCTCTATGCGGCGAGGTATCCGTTTTTGCTCCCGGCTGCATACGTGCAGCGAATCCTGAAATGGCTGGGGCAGGGAGAAAAAGAACAGAAATCGAGCATTGAAGTGGGTGCGGGACGTGTCGAGCTGCTGAGGAAATACGATATGATCCGTACCGCAGACGGGAAAAAGAGAGGAGACGCGCATGCAGGAAGAATCCAAAGAGAAAAGTAAAGACGCTCCCTTCGAGTCTCTCCGCATTCTGTCGGAGCGATGGAAAAACGGAACGTTCTCGGAAATCATCGATGACTGGAAATGGATTTTTGGCTACAGCGCGCGCTATAAGGGTGCGATTGTTTTTTATACGATTCTCGGTATCTTAAGCACTTCGCTTGGGCTTGTCGGCAGCGTGGCAGGAAAATATCTGATCGATATCATCACCGGATACCAGATACAGAAGCTCCTGCTGCTGCTTTGCATCATGATCGGAAGCACCGTGTTCAGCCTTGGGTTTGAGAGTGTCATCAACCGCATTTCAACGAAGCTTGGTATCGCCATCAACAACGACATCCAGGCGGATATTTTTGACAAAATCGTTGATGCGGACTGGCTGGAAATCAGCAAATACGCAAACGGTGACGTACTCAACCGTTTCAACGGCGACATTGGAACGGTCAGCGGCAACGCAATCAGCTGGCTCCCGACGATTATCATTGCCGTGTATCGGTTTATTGCCACCTTTTTCGTAATCCTGCATTATGACTGGGTCATGGCACTGATTGCTTTTTTAAGCGCACCGTTCCTGCTTCTGATGTCGCGGTTTATGATCCGCCGTCAGCGGGAATACAGCAAAGAAGTACGCGAGATGAGCAGTAATCTGATGAGCTTTGAGGTAGAAGCGTTCTACAATTTTGATACGATCAAGTCGTTTGGCATCGCACCGTATTACAGTAAAAAGATGCGTTGGTGGCAGGGACTTTTCAAGGATATCAGTCTGAAATATAATCTGTTTACGATTAAAACCAATATCGTAATGTCTATTCTCGGGAGTGCGGTGGAGTTTACGGCGTTCGGATACTGCCTGTTCCGTCTGTGGACGCACGACATTACCTATGGAACCATGACGCTGTTCCTGCAGCAGCGGAGTAACCTTTCCGGCGCGTTTGGAAACGTGATTTCGATTATTCCGTCCTTCCTCAACAGCTCCGTCTCGGCACACCGGATCCGTGAGCTCGTAGAGCTGCCAAAAGAGGTCCATATCCCGGAGAGCGCCAAGCTCGATCCACTGGCAAAGGATGGCTTCCGGGTACAGATGCATGGGGTAGAATTTTCTTATATAGAAGGAAACAAAGTAATCACCAAATCGGAGTTTCAGGCCGCCCCCGGCGAGATTGTAGCGTTGGTTGGCCCGTCCGGCGAGGGAAAAACAACGATGATCCGCCTGATTCTCGGCCTTATCCGCCCGCAGGAGGGGGAAACCGTGATCATTGCCTCAAATGGAAAAACGGTTCCCATGAACGCCGAAACGCGTCATCTCTTCGCCTATGTTCCGCAGGGAAATACGATCCTTTCCGGCACAATCGCCGAAAATATGCGCATGGTAAAAGAGGATGCGACCGACGAGGAGATCATCGAAGCGCTCAAAATCTCCTGCGCCTGGGATTTTGTTCAGCATCTGCCGGATACCATCAACAGCCGCGTCGGGGAACGTGGCCGCGGTTTCTCCGAAGGCCAGTCCCAGCGGCTTGCCATCGCCCGTGCCGTCCTCCGCGATGCCCCGGTGCTGCTTCTGGATGAAGCCACCTCGGCACTGGATGTCACGACGGAACGAAACGTCCTCCGAAACATCATCCGTCAGCGTCCCAACAAAACCTGTATCGTTACGACGCACCGTCCGAGTGTCCTCGGCCTCTGCCAGAGAGTCTACCGTGTCATGAATGGAACCGTGACCGAACTCGATGGGGCAGAAGGGGCAAAGATGGTGGAAGATTTTTGACAGAAAATGGCTTTTCCTTCATAAAACAGATGGAGGAGGAGCCATTTTTTTCGTTGGATGGGGATGACAGAAAAAAGACACAAAGGTCGGAAGAGTGATACTTCAAAGTCAAATCAGTTATAGAGTTGTAAGTCAAAATTCTGCTATAATACAATCATCAAAGGTCACACAACACGATACGTGAAAAGGAGAAAAAGTATGAAGAAAAAAGTGTTAGCAGGCATTCTTGCAGCAACTATGGCATTTTCCATGGCAGCATGCGGAAGCACAGGATCCAGTTCTGATTCCGGTTCCTCCGCAGCTTCCGGAAGCACAGCAAAGACAGAGGAAAAAGGCGAGCCGTACACTGTAACTATGGTACTGCAGGGCAGCCAGCAGCCGGATGAAGAGAGAATCGAAGAAAAAATCAACGAGATTCTGGAGCCGGAGCTGAATGCAAAGCTCGATATCGTTGTTCTTCCGTGGGCAAGCGCATCTCAGCAGTTACAGCTGATGCTTTCCGGCGATGAGAAAATCGATCTTCTGTACACAAGTGCAACAACAGCTGTACAGTATATGCATTCCGGCCAGATCATGGATATGTCTGAACTGATTGACAAATACGGCACAAACCTGAAAGATATCTATGGCGAGGATATTGCAAAAACAAATCAGATTGATGGGTTTGTCTATGGCGTTCCGAACCAGATCGAACGAGGCAGCATTCCAGCCATCTTCATGAGAAAAGACCTGGTAGAAAAGTATAATATCAATACCGATGAAATCAAAGAGCCGAAGGATATGGAGAAAGTATTTGAGACCGTACAGGCAGGCGAGCCTGATATGACAATGCTGTTCTCCAGCAACAACAGTGATACGCCTCTGAGCCGTCTGTCCCGCGCTGATGGACTTGGCGATGCCAACACGGGCGCTCTGATGGATCAGACCAACAGCACAACCGTAGAAAACTACTTTGCAAGCGACTGGTACAAGGAGACTGCAACTATGCTGCATGACTGGTATCAGAAAGGCTATATCAGCAAGGATGCCGGAACAAACACAGAAAACTGGAGAACCGTATGCAAAGCAGGAAATCTCTTCTCCTTGTTCTTTGCTTATCATCCAGGTACCCCGGTTGAGTTCCAGAGCTCCACAGGATATGAGTTTGAAATCGTACCGTTCTATGATCAGCCGATCATCAACTCATCCTCTTACGGCGGAATTATCTTCTCTGTAGCACAGAACTCCGAAAATCCGGAAAAAGCAATGCAGGTTCTCGATTATATCTATGGCAGCCCGGAGGTCATGAACCTTCTGAACTGGGGCGAAGAGGGAACCGACTACGTAGTAGAAGATGAAGAAAACGGAATCATCAACTACCCGGACGGTGTAACAGCAGACAATGCAGGCTACAGCTTTAACTGTGGATGGGAGCTTCCGAACCAGTTCATCGCATACAAATGGGATGGATCTGACCCGCAGCTCTGGGACAAAATGCAGGAGTTCAACGCTTCCGGTATCGAGTCGAAAGCACTGGGATTTGTCTTTGATAACAGCGAATATGCGGATCAGGTATCAGCCCTGAACAACGTAATCAGCCAGTACAACGGCGCACTTAGCAGCGGCTCCGGAGATCCGGAAGAACTGCTTCCACAGTTCCTGGAGGCACTGGACGATGCGGGAATCGATGATGTCATTGCTGCAAAGCAGGAGCAGCTGGATGCATTTCTTGCAAAGAAATAGGCTAATTTGTAAAAAGAACACGACCGGGGCGGAAGAAAATCCGGTGTGATACAGTAACCGAAGGCTCCACTCTTACTAGAAAAGATGTGGAGCCTTCTCTGTGAAAGAACCTGAAAAAACAGCCCTCATAAAAGGAGACACGCTTTATGAAAAAAGCAGAGGTTAAAAAAGGAAAAAAGAAAAACGTGCTGAAGGAATACTGGCCGCTTTATCTGATGATGCTTCCGGCACTTCTGTATCTGCTGATCAACAACTATATCCCGATGGCAGGTATGGTGATTGCGTTTAAAAAACTGAATTTTGCGAAAGGTATCTGGGCAAGCCCGTGGGCAGGACTTAAAAACTTCAAGTTCCTGTTTGCTTCCAAGGATGCATGGATTATTACAAGAAACACGTTGCTGTATAACGTTGCATTTATTCTTGTAAACATGGTAGTCGGAATTGCCATTGCGATTCTGATTACGGAGGTAAGAAACACAAAGCTCAAAAAGATATATCAGAGTGCGATTCTTCTTCCGTTCCTGATGTCCATGGTTATCTTAAGCTACATTGTATATGCGCTTCTGAGTGCAGAAAATGGTCTTGTCAACAACTCGATCCTTCCGTTGTTCCACATTGACCCGATTCAGTGGTACCAGAAACCGAAATACTGGCCGGCGGTCCTGATCATCGCGAACTGCTGGAAGGGCATAGGATACGGATGCCTGATCTACATTGCATCGCTGATCGGTATCGATCCTTCCTTCTATGAGGCTGCCAGATTGGACGGCGCAAGCAAATGGCAGGAGATTACGAAAATCACACTGCCGAGCCTCGTTCCGACCATCATCACCCTGCTGCTTCTCAGCATCGGAAGAATTTTCTATTCCGATTTCGGTCTGTTCTATCAGGTACCAATGAACTCCGGTGTTCTGTTCCCGACCACAAACGTTATCGATACCTATGTATACCGCGCCCTGATTGAGCAGGGAAATATCAGTATGTCATCTGCAGCCGGTGTATACCAGTCTCTGGTAGGCTTCTGTGTCGTAATGTTGAGTAACTGGATTGTCCGCAGAGTAGACAAAGACCAGGCATTATTCTAGGAGGATGGAAGTATGACAAATTCAAAAAAAGCAAAACGTTTCCAGTTCTGGATTAATGTAGTACTCATTCTGATTACGTTATCCATTGTACTGCCGTTTGTACTCGTATTTATTTCCTCGCTGACCGATGAAAACACACTGATCCGCAACGGATATTCGTTCTTCCCGGAGAAATTCAGCTTTTATGCTTACTCCTATATCATCCGTCAGGGTGAGAAAATCCTGAGAGCGTACGGAATCACCGTTTTTGTAACGATTGTTGGTACCGCTGCAAATATTGCGATGTCCGCTCTGTTGGCATATCCGCTTTCTGTTAAAAAACTGCCGTACCGCAGAGCAATTACCTTTTTCGTATTCTTTACGATGCTGTTCAACGGCGGACTGGTGCCGACCTACTTGATGTATGTAAATTATCTTCACATCAAAAACACGATCTGGGCGTTGATTGTTCCGGGCTTCCTGTTAAGTGCAAACAACGTGCTGATGATCCGAAGCTACTTTAACACCAGTATCCCGGACGCGCTGTTCGAGGCGGCCAAAATCGATGGCGCAGGACACATGAAGATTTTCACCAGCATCACACTGCCGCTTGGAAAACCGATTCTGGTAACCATGGGACTGTTTTCCGCACTTGGCTATTGGAATGACTGGACAAATGGTTTATACTATTTATCAGGAAATGAAGGCCAGAAGCTTTACAGTATCCAGAACCTGCTGAACCAGATGATCACCGATATTCAGTACCTGGCAAGTGGAAAAGTAACTGGAAATATCGGTGCCGAGGTGGCAAAGCTGCCGACAACCTCGATCCGTATGGCAATCGCATTTATCGCCATGCTGCCGCTGTTTATCATCTATCCGTTCCTTCAGAAATACTTCGCAGAAGGTATCACACTTGGCGCGGTAAAGGGATGATTTTCCATGCAGGAATAAAAAAGAGAAACATTTCGGTGTTTCCGACATAAATCAGAAAAACAGTACAGACTCATGGAAACATGAGGTGTACTGTTTTTCTGCTGTATTATATTCAGAAAAAAAGATCAGTTCGTAAAATCAAACACGGAAAAATTTCGAGCGTACCGGAACAGAAAAAAGGAGGAAACTTCATGCGTATTTCAAAACAGACGAAAAAAACAACACTGGCGCAGCAGGGGCGTTATCTTTTGATCTGCCTGCTGAGTATGCTGCTGCTTTTTCTGGCTGGGAGCGTGCTTATTCTGAACCGGACGCAGCGGCAGGTATATGAGCAGCTGGAAGAGATTTCAAAGCTGTATACGGATGAGCTGGATAACCGTTTTTTTCGAATCAGCCGAAACCTGTTCTCGACTGTAATGGACGGCTCCAACCCGGATTCTGCGTTCTGGAAATATATGGATCTGATGGAGAAGGATCAGTATGAGGAATATGTCATTACGCAGCTGCGAAGGAATTATGTATCTGCAGCGTGGGATTTTGGAACGGATTACAATGTTTTTCTCTATACGCAGAAGGATGACAGCTTATATCAGCTGAGCATTTCCTCCGACGGGCTTTACGCCGTTGACCCGTATCTGCAGGAGGCACTGAAGCGCCGGATCAAAAGCCTGTCGCAGCAGGCGTATGCAGTCAAGAAAAAATGGACCGTGATGTGCCAGGGAGACGATATTTATATGCTCAAGGTAGCGCAGAGTCAGGGCGTTGGACTCGGCTGCTACGTCAATCTGAAGACAATTCTGGAACCGTTCTCTGAACTGTCTCTTGGGAAGAGCGGCTATGTCAGCCTCGTTGACCAGAACGGAAAAAGCATCGGAATACTGACGGAAAAAGGAATTGTAACGGACGATTCGAAAATTGATACTGACAATTACACCTTCCGGCAGGAGCTTTCGCAGGCGCCGTTTGAAATCCGGATTAAAATCTCCTGGACGGGAGTCTTAAATCTGATGACGGGAAGTGTGTTTGCCCTTCTTGGCGTTGCTTTTCTGATGGTGATTGCCGGTTCCGTGCTGTTGTTCCACCTGGAAACAAAAATCCTGAAGCCGGTCGGTATGTTTACGGAAAATCTTCAGAAATATGACAATGGGGACCTCACCTATCAGATGTCGGAAGGAAACCTGGTAGAGCTGGAGCAGATTGACGATAAATTCCGGAACATGATTCACCAGATCCGCCGGTTGAAGATCACGCTGTATGAGCAGGAGCTGCAAAAACAGAAAATTGAGATGGACTACCTGAAAATCCAGATCCGTCCGCATTTTTACATGAACTGTCTGAACTTTATCTACAGCATGATCGACTTCGGTCAGTACGACCATGCAAAGTCGATGAGCCGTATTACGTCCGATTATCTTGCGTATATTTTCCGGAATACAAGCGAGATGGTGCCGGTAACGGCGGAGACGAACCACTGTGAAAATTATCTCAAAATTCTGCTGCTGCGCTATCCGGAAAAATTCACCTATTATTTTGAGGTCCATGAAGAGGTGGAAAACGCAGTAATCTTCCCGTTCCTGATTCAGGTGTTTGTAGAGAATGCGGCAAAACATGCCCTGACGCTGGAGACGGTTCCGCTGATTTCCGTGACGGTTTACCCGGAGGACCGCGGAGACGAAAAGTATGTCAACATTTATATTTCGGACACCGGAAACGGCTTTCCGGAGGAGACACTGCAAAGGCTGAAAGCAGGGGAAGATATTTCCGAGCATGGAAAGCATATCGGGATTGAAAACTGCCTGAAACGATTCCACTATTATTATGGCGATTCCGGAGAGATTCATTTCGATAACAGTCCGCTCGGCGGAGCGATTGTAGATATCCATATTCCATACAGGACAGGGGGAGAAGAACATGAAACTATTGCTCGTGGATGATGAAGAGTACGTGATTGAAAGTATCAAAAGAAACCTCGATCTTACAGAGACCGGGGTGAGCGAGGTGTACACTGCGTTTTCCGTACAGCAGGCGAAAAACATCATGGGAATGGTGGACATTGATATCGTGATCAGCGATATCGTGATGCCGGGCGGAACGGGATTCGACTTTGTGGAGTGGGTCAGAAAAGAGGAGCTGAAGGTCCAGGTCATATTCCTGACAAGCTATGCGGAGTTTGACTATGCCAGAAGAGCGATTCAGCTGAACAGTGTCGATTATCTGCTAAAGCCCATCGATTTTGACAAGCTGAAGGAGGCCGTACAGCGTGCGGCGGAATCCGTTGCGAAAGAAAAGAAAATACAGGATCTCAGGCAGGAAAGCATCAAGTGGAACCAGAACAGGAAAATTCTGCAGCAGGATATCTGGAAAAATGTGCTGAAAGACGGCTTCTCCGAGGAGAAGTTCTGCGAAACGGCAGCACAGCGCCAGCTGCCATACGGACCGGGACACTATTTCCGGCTGATTTGTCTGATGCCGGAAATAAAGAGCAATAAGCGGGAGATATGGGATACCGCGACCATGGAATTTGTGATCGAAAATGTGCTGTCGGAACTGTATGAGGAAACGGATATTGCGGTAGATACTGTTTTTTACCAGGAACCGGGCATCTACTGGATTGTTACACAGTCAAAGGAAAAAGCATTCCCGCAGGACGGCGGGCGGGATTGTGAAATTCTGCGGCAGTTTGTTGCGTGGATGAATGAAAAAATCTATCTGGAGCTGTGGTGCGGTGTCGGACAGTGGGAATCTGTACTGGGGATGCAAAAGCAGAGCCGGAATCTTCAGAAAATGCGGGAGGGAAGCCTTTCCGTGCGGAACGAGGTGCTGTTTCTGAACGAATTTCAGGCTCCGCAGACCAGCTACGAAAATAAGGAGCTGGATGTATGGAAAGCTCTGCTTTCGGAGGAAAAACCGGAGGAGCTGCTGGAGCGGCTGCAGAAATACCTTGACCGGACGGAACGGGAAGGAATGATTACCAGGGAGCTTCTGGTAGCACTCCGTACCGATCTGACGCAGGTGGTGTATGCATGGCTTTCGGAACGGGAGATCAAGGCGTATGCACTGTTTGCAGATGCGGATATGGAAAACCTGCATCGGAATTCCCTTTATGGCAGAGAAGAGATGATGGAATATGCCGGGGTACTGGTTCGGAAAGCAGTTCAGTACAGACAGTACATCAACAAATCAGATTCGGTTACGAGTCAGGTATGCGCTTATATCGATGCACATTACCGGGAGGAGCTTGGGGAGCTTGTCTTTTTGAATACGGATTATCTGTCTCGGATTTTTAAAAAAGAAAAGGGTATTTCGATCAGTAATTATATCATCCAAAAGCGGGTGGAGGAGGCAAAAAAGCTTCTGACACAGAGCACGCTGCCGATCAATACGGTGTCGCTGTATGTGGGGTACAGCAATTTCTCGTACTTTACGAAGATGTTTAAGGACAATACGGGATACGCACCTCTGGAATACCGAAGAAGCTTTAGTGAAAAATAGCGGAAAGCCACCCTTCACATGTCCGGGAAATAACAGAGGATTTTATCACTTTCTTACGCACCGGAACAGCAACAAACAGGTCGGAATAGTGAAAGAAAAAGGTCGGATGAGGGGATATTTTTTTCAGGTCAGATGTGGTAAAATTTCAGTATAAGATTCAGAAAAAACGGAAAAACGATATTTTTCTGACATTTTAGGGGTTTCTGAAGAAGCAGATACAGCAAAAACGAGGTATGGAGGAGAAAAAATGACCGAGCAGAAATTAAAAGAGCTTCTGGCCGACATGACGCTGGAAGAAAAAGTAAACCAGATGAGCCAGGTGGTGGGCGCCTTCTTCAATAAAGATATGGACATCACAGCCATGGGACCGATGGCGGATAAAGGCTTTACGCCGGAAAATGTAGCGCTTTCCGGTTCCATCCTGGGCAGCATGGGTGCAGAAACGTTAAAGAAAATCCAGAAGGATTTTGTGGAGCAGCACCCGCATCACATTCCGATGCTGTTCATGCTGGATGTCATCAACGGCTTCAAGACCATTTTCCCGATTCCGCTGGGACAGGGCGCAACGTTTGAACCGGAGCTGTCCGAAAAGTGTGCGGCAGTTGCTGCAAAAGAGGCAGCTGTTTCCGGCCTTCACGTAACCTTCGCACCGATGACCGACCTGGTCCGCGATGCAAGATGGGGCCGTGTCATGGAGTCTACCGGTGAGGATCCGTATCTGAACGGTCTGTTCTGTGCCGGAATGGTGCGCGGATTCCAGGGAGACGATCTGAAGGAGCCGTACAAGATTGCTTCCTGTGTGAAGCATTTCGCAGGCTATGGTGCTCCGACAGCAGGAAGAGACTACAATACGGTAGAGCTTTCCGAGCATACCTTCCGTGACTTCTATCTGCCATCCTACAAAGCCGGTATCGATGCAGGCGCAGCGATGGTAATGACTTCCTTCAACACGGTAAACGGTGTTCCGGCAACCGGAAACAAGAAACTGATGCGCGGCATCCTGCGTGACGAGATGGGATTTGACGGAGTTCTGATTTCCGACTGGGCGGCAATCGAGGAGATTATTTACCACGGCTACTGCGCAGACCGTGAGGAGGCAGCTGTCCGCTCCGCCGAGGCAGGCGTTGACATTGATATGATGACCGGTATTTACTGCGAGAACCTGTGCCGCCTGGTAAGAGAGGGCAAGGTTTCCGAGGATCTGATCGATGAGTCCTGCATGCGTATCCTGGAACTGAAAAACAAACTGGGACTGTTTGAAAATCCGTATAAAGACGCAGACGAGACGAAAGAAAAAGAAGTCATTCTCTGCAAAGAGCACCGCGATCTGGCAAGAGAAGCCGCAAGAAAATCGTTTGTCCTGCTGAAAAACGAAGAGAAAATTCTGCCGCTTGGCAAGGAGAAGAAGATTGCCTGGGTCGGACCGTATGTCCACAGCAGAAACCTGATGGGCTCCTGGTCCTTCATCGGAGATGCAAAGGATGTGACAAATCTGGAAGAGGCCGTAAAAGCGCAGGCAGATACGACCAACATGAGCTTCCATGCAGGCTCTCCGATGCTTGGCTCCGACATCCGCCTGGAGGGCTTCGGCGAGGCGATGGAGCAGTCCACCACGCCGGAAGAGGAAGAAGCAATGCTTCTTGAGGCTGTAAACGCAGCAAAAGAGGCCGATGTTGTCGTTCTTGCGATCGGTGAGGATCGTCTGCAGTCCGGCGAGGCAACCAGCAACGCGAACATCCGTATCCCGGAAATCCAGCAGAGACTGCTTGAGCGCGTTTCAAAAGTCAATGAAAACGTTGTCGTTGTCCTCTTCAATGGCCGTCCGCTCGACCTGCGCGATGTCGTATCGAAAGCAAAAGCTGTTCTTGAAGTGTGGATGCCGGGTACCGAGGGTGCCAATGCAATCGCAGACGTTGTTTTTGGTGCATACGCTCCAAGCGGCAAGCTGACCATGAGTTTCCCGTACTCTGTAGGCCAGGTGCCGGTTCACTACAACGAGTATTCCACCGGAAGACCGCACGTGCCGGGCAAGGACAAAGACCGTTTCCGTTCCAAATACCTCGACATCCCGAACGCACCACTGTTCCCGTTCGGATATGGCCTTGGCTACACCAGCTTTGCAATTTCAGATGTGAAACTGGACAAGGCAGAGCTTGGCATGGAAGATGAGATTAAAGCCTCCGTAACCGTGAAAAACACCGGCGATGCAAAGGGAACCGAGACCGTACAGCTTTACATCCACGACGTAGCCGCATCCGTGGTACGCCCGGTGAAAGAGCTGAAAGATTTCTGCAAGGTAACCCTTCAGCCGGGAGAAGAAACCGAAGTCATCTTCAAAATCACAGAAGAAGAGCTTCGCTTCCTGACAGAAAATGAGCGTGTAGAAAGTGAAAACGGTGCTTTCGAAGTCTTCGTCGGAAGCGACAGCACGACGGAGAATAAGGCAGAGTTTGTGCTGAAGAAATAAGAAGCAAGATTGGGATGTAGCGTAAGCAGAAGCAAGATGGGGGTCTGAATCGCTACGGAAAGATAAAAGAAAAGCCAGCCACAAAAAGCGAAAAGAATTTTGCTTTTGCGGCTGGCTTTTTTTGCCGATACCGTATTGACCCTTCTGTTAAAACAAAGTAAAATAGAAATTGGTATTGGGACGAAAGAGAGGAAAAGAGATGGGGTACTTAGGAAACAAGTTACAGGGGAAATACCACAAAGACACATTCCAGACCGCCGTCAACATGGCGTGGCCGGCGATCGTGGAGTCATTTTTTATTGCATTTGCGGGTCTTGTAGATTCGCTGATGGTAAGCTCGCTTGGCTCTTACGCAGTTGCGGCGGTCGGTCTGACGACACAGCCGAAGCTGCTTGGCCTGGCGTTTTTCTTTGCGCTGAATGTGTCGATTTCCGCCCTTGTTGCGCGGCGGCGCGGCGAACAAAGACAGAGTGCGGCGAATGAGACTCTGGTGACTTCGCTTGTATTTATTATCCTTGCGGCAGCTGCATTCAGCATTGGATTTGTGGCGTTTGCAAGTCCGATCATCCGTCTGTGCGGCTCAACGGCGGAGACGCATAACGGCGCAGTAACATATTTCCGTATCATCATGGGCGGTATGATTTTTAACTGCATCCAGATGGGGATCAACTCGGCACAGCGTGGTGCGGGCAATACAAAAATCACGATGCGCACGAATGTAACATCGAATACGATTAATATTATCCTGAATTATCTTCTGATCAACGGCCATTTCGGGTTCCCGGCGCTTGGTATTCAGGGTGCGGCACTGGCAACCGTCACAGGAACGGTTGTCGGATGTGTGATGAGTATCCGTTCCATCATGAAGAAAGACGGATTTCTGAATCTTGGCTATATTCTGAAGAACAAAATTAAACCGACGCTTGCAGCGTTCATCAGCCTGGTCAGGGTCGGGTACAGTGTGTTTTTCGAGCAGGTTTTCATGCGCATCGGTTTTATGATGACGGCGATCATGGCGGCCAAACAGGGCACCGATGCGATGGCGGCACACCAGGTCGGCATGAATATTATGTCACTTTCGTTTGCGTTCGGTGACGGCCTTCAGTCCGCAGCGGTTGCACTGATCGGCCGGAGCCTTGGCGCAAAAAAGCCGGATCTTGCGAAAGAGTACGGCAGAACGTGCCGTCTGATCGGCGCGGGCATCGCAGTATGCCTCGTTGCCATTTATCTTTTCGGCGGAAGATGGCTGTACAGCCTGTTTTTCGAAGAACAGCATATCATTGAAATCGGTGTCAGCATCATCCATGTCATTATCTTCGTCGTCATTTTCCAGATCTGTCAGGTTATTTACATGGGATGCCTGCGCGGTGCGGGAGATATGCTTTATACGGCAGTTGCATCTATGATCAGCGTTACATTTATTCGTACGATCGTTTCCTATCTCGGCGGTTACACGCTGGGGCTTGGCATCGTCGGAATCTGGTTCGGCGTGCTGGCGGATCAGATGTCCCGGTTTATCTTTGCGACGATCCGATTCAAACAGGGAAAATGGGTGAAAATCAAGATTTAACCGAATCATTACCAATATAAAACTAAAACAGGAGGAAGCAAAACGATGTACAAATTTGACAGAGAAGCCTATGACAGGCGGATGGAGTGGTACCGCGACGCACGTTTCGGCATGTTTATCCACTGGGGACTTTATGCCATCCCGGCACGCGGAGAATGGGTGCGGAGTACCGAGCAGATTCCAAAAGAAGATTACATGAAATATTTTGAGGAGTTCAATCCTGTTGATTTCGAGCCGCGGAAATGGGCCAAGGCGGCGAAAGAGGCCGGTATGAAATACGTGGTTCTGACTGCCAAGCATCACGATGGATTCTGCCTCTTCGACAGCCAGTATACCGATTTCAAATCCACCAACACGAAATGCGGCCGCGACCTCGTTGCAGAGTACGTTGATGCCGTCCGCGCAGAAGGACTGAAGGTCGGTTTGTATTTCTCCCTGCTCGACTGGTTCCACGACGATTTCCCACATTACGGCGACCGGAACCACCCGATGCGGAACAACCCGGCATATAAAAACGATGACCGCGATTTCGACCGCTATCTGACCTACATGCACAATCAGGTACGCGAGATCTGCACAAACTACGGAAAGCTCGATGTGCTGTGGTTTGACTTTTCCTACGATACGCTGCGCGGCGAAGCATGGAAAGCGACGGAGCTGATCAATATGGTGCGGAAGCTCCAGCCGGATGTCATCATCGACAACCGTCTCGAGGTGAGCGGAGAGGGCTACGGTTCTCTGGCGGCCGGAAATCCGACCTCGTACCACGGCGACTTTGTGAGCCCGGAGCAGATGATTCCGCCGAACGGCATCCAGGATGTAAATGGAAACGATATCGCCTGGGAATCCTGCGTTACGATGAACAATCACTGGGGTTATTGTGCCAACGACCACTTCTTCAAACCGGCACCGATGCTGATCAAAAAGCTGGTCGAGTGCGTATCGAAGGGTGGAAACCTGCTTTTGAATGTCGGCCCGGACGCCAGGGGAAATATCCCGGAGGAGTCGATCGAACGGCTGGCTGAGATTGGAAAGTGGATGAAGAAAAACGGAGAGAGCATTTACGGCTGCGGAAAAGCCGGTATTGAGAAACCGGACTTTGGCCGTGTGACGCGCCACGGAAACCATCTGTATTTTCATGTCTATGAAAATACCGTTGGGCCGCTGCCGCTGCCCGGCGTGAAAAAAGAAGAAATTCAGGCGATCCGCTACGTCGCAACCGGCGCGGAAATCCCGGTTTCCACAAGCTGGGTACACAGCGATTATCCGACCATGGCATTCGCCGATCTCGGCGAAGACCCGGTATTGCCGGATGGAGTCGATACAGTCATCGATGTGATTCTGAAAAAGTAGAGGGTAAAGCATCAGCCACAGTTTTCCGAAAGGGTTTCTGTGGCTGATTTTTTGCGTGGCAGGAAAGTTCGCTGAAGTTTCCTGCCACGTAAAATCGGATTTGATCCTGGAGCGTATCTGAAAAAGCATTTCCGCAAGCTGCAAGCCCCACTTTGCGGTATAGTTTGCCCTCATTCGGTTGCCGTAGCGGTCTTAAGCCGCCTTCATTCGGACAAAATCTCCCACAAACTGGGACTCGCAGCTTGCGAAAACCGTTTTTCAGACACGCTCTAGAGCGTGTTTGAAAAACATTTGATTTTGTTTATTTTAACCAAATTAGAATAGACGCGATGCATATGAAGCCCAG
>NZ_JADNOP010000016.1 GCF_015557635.1 Fusicatenibacter saccharivorans | reverse complement strand
GTACCGTAGGGCATACGGGAACAGGATAAACATAGCTTGTGGACACTGTGTAAGACATTGCAGTACCGTAAGGTATTCGTCAATGCAGTGGTGGAAGAAACAAGAATCCCCCTGCTTTAGCTGTGGGGAGTGTCAAGTCTGCGTCTCAAATACGCTGCTTCTTTTTCATACTCTGTAATGGAAAACCAAGGAAAATCTCTTTTTACCTCTCTCATAGCGCTGCCTCCTGTGCATTACGATACAATCGGTTGATTCTTCCTGATTGCGGAAATGATTTTTCAGACACGCTCTGGCTTCTCTTCGGAAAAAGAAAGTAATAGCCACCAAAAATATCGGAAAAACTTTGTGAAAAAATAGAATTGTGTTTTGCAAGGGTCCCATGTAAAATAGCGGGCAGGAGGAGAAAGAGAGAAAAGGAGATTCTTAATCTTATGGGAACAAATGAAAAGAATATGACTGCGGGATCCCCCGGAAAACTGATCATAACGTTTGCCATACCATTGATGCTCGGAAATATTTTCCAGCAGTTTTATACGATGGCGGACACCATGATTGTTGGCCGGGTGGTAGGAGTAGAAGCGTTGGCGGCAGTAGGCGCCGGAGACTGGCTGGTCTGGCTGGTGCTGGGCATCATGACAGGTATCACACAGGGCTTTTCGATTCTTGTATCGCAGTACTATGGAGCAGGGGAAAAGGAAAATCTGAAATGTGCGGTGGCGAAAAGCTATATTATGACAGCATTACTGTCTGTGATTGTACTCGCGGTAAGTGAAGGAGCAGTTTATCACGTTCTTTTATTTTTGCAGACACCGGATAATGTTATTGATCTGACGATGCTATATTTGCGGCTGATTTTTGCGGGAGTCCCGATTATAGCTGCCTATAATATCTTTGCGGCGATCCTGAGGGCACTTGGAAACAGCAGATCTCCACTGATTGCAATGACAGTGGCAGCAGTGATCAATGTGGGACTTGACCTGCTGTTTGTGGCAGTTTTTGGCTGGGGCGTAGCCGGAGCAGCCGTGGCGACTGTTATTGCACAGGGATTTTCAGCCTTGTACTGTCTGCTTGTATTACGGAAAATCAGGGATATCCGACTGGAAAAGGAGGATTTTTACAGGCAGCCGTCTATGAGTCTGCGGCTTTTGAAGCTGGGTACTCCTCTTGCCATACAGAACGTGATCATTTCTGTGGGAGGACTTACGGTGCAGTATGTGATCAATGGCTTTGGCTTTCTGTTTGTAGCCGGATTTACGGCAACGAACAAGCTGTATGGAATTTTGGAGATGGCAGCCGTTTCCTATGGATATGCGATTACAACGTATGTAGGGCAGAATCTTGGCGCAAAGAAATATCAGAGAATCCGAAAAGGTGTGCGCAGCGGTACGTATATGGCAGTACTCACTTCTGTTTTCATTTCCGGTATGATGGTGCTGATTGGACGTAATATATTGTCTCTGTTTGTATCCGGTGAACCGGAGCAGATCAGACAGGTGTTAGATATTGCATATAAGTATTTGTTTATCATGGCTGTCTTTTTGTGGATACTGTATTTGCTGCATGTGTATCGTTCCGCGATCCAGGGGCTGGGCAATACTTTGATTCCGCTTGCCAGCGGCATTGCGGAATTTGTGATGCGTGTCAGCGTTGCGCTGCTGCTGCCGAAATGGATCGGCGAAGAGGGAATATACTATGCCGAGATCTGTGCATGGAGCAGTGCAGCTGTTTTACTGATCATAAGCTATATGATTCTGATGCGAAAATATAAAGATGCTAAAACGTCAGAAAGCTGATGCAGTCTCGCATGCAAGAGGATTTTAGAGCTCTTACCCCGCTTAAAGCATAAGTAAGAAATAATACAAAAAAAGCAGTGCTGCAGAACGCAAACTACAGGAAACAGATGGGAAGGCGTACCCGAGGTACGACAAAAATCTGTCATGCAGTAATTTGCGCTCTGTGGGACTGCTTTTTTGCATGATTCTTGGAGTTTTGGGGAATTACGACAAGAAACAACCAAAAATTTCAATAACTAATCCAAAAATATTCTATTTTTTTTCAGGCCTCTTGTGATTATAATGAATTCATCAGCTAGGAACGAAGCGAATCTAGCAAAATCACCAAACGGGAGGAATAAAAATGAAAAGAAAAGCATTAGCAGCAATTATGGCAGTAGCTATGGCAGTATCCATGGCTGGTTGTGGAGGATCCACATCAGAGTCTAAAGATTCTACCCAGAAAACAGAAACAGCAGATTCTACGGCATCAACGGGCGGAAGCGTAGAAAACAAGGACAAACCTCTGTGCTGGTTCAACCGTCAGCCATCCAGCAGTGCTACCGGCGAACTGGACAAAGATGCTCTGAACTTCAACGGAAATACTTATTATGTAGGTTTCGATGCAAATCAGGGTGCTGAGCTGCAGGGACAGATGGTTCTGGATTACATCAAGAAAAACGCAGACACGATCGACAGAAACGGTGACGGCGTAATCGGATATGTTCTGGCAATCGGTGATATCGGACATAACGATTCTATCGCCCGTACACGTGGTGTTCGTTCCGCACTTGGAACAGGTGTAGATGCAGACGGCGGAGTAGATTCTACACCGGCCGGAACAAACGTAGACGGAAAAGCAAAGGTTGTGCAGGATGCAACTCTGGATGTAGACGGAAAAACATATACCATCCGTGAGCTGGCTTCTCAGGAAATGAAAAACTCAGCAGGTGCAACATGGGATGCTGCAACAGCTGGTAACGCGATCGGAACATGGACAGCTTCCTTCGGTGATCAGATCGATGTTGTAGTTTCCAATAACGATGGTATGGGAATGTCTATGTTCAACGCATGGGCAAAAGATAATAAAGTTCCTACCTTCGGTTACGATGCGAACAGCGATGCTGTAGCAGCAATCGCTGAAGGATACGGCGGAACAATTTCTCAGCATGCAGACGTTCAGGCTTACCTGACACTGAGAGTTCTGCGTAACGCACTGGACGGTGTAGATATCAATACCGGTATCGGTACAGCAGATGAAGCCGGCAACTGCCTGACAGAGGGTGAAGATTACAGATACAGCGAAGAAGAGAGATCTTACTACGCATTAAATATTGCTGTAACAGCCGATAACTATAACGATTTCACAGACTCCACAAAAGTTTACGATAAAGTTGCAAAACAGCTGGATGAAAGCAAGAGCCCATCCAAAAAAGTATGGCTGAATATCTACAACGCATCGGATAACTTCCTGAGCTCTACCTATCAGCCTCTGCTGGAGAAATATGATGATCTGCTGAACCTGAAGGTAGATTACATCGGTGGAGACGGACAGACAGAGTCCAATATCACAAACCGTCTTGGAAACCCGAGCGAGTATGATGCTTTTGCAATTAACATGGTTAAGACCGATAATGCGGCAGCATATACATCACTTCTCTCCAAATAATTTGAGACAGAATAAGAGTGTAAATGGTAACGATTCGGAGCCATGCGAAATCGAGATGAGGTCTCTGAATTGTTACCGTAAATGAATGAAATTATAGAGGGGTGTCAGCAATGATACCCTTCTTTATTAAGAAAAGGAAGCGCAGCTATGACAGATGATAAGAATAAATATATCTTATCGATTAACGGCATGAGCAAATCGTTCGGTAGAAATAAGGTTCTGAAACATATCAGCATGAATGTCAAACCTGGAACCATTATGGGACTGATGGGTGAAAACGGTGCCGGAAAATCGACAATGATGAAATGCCTCTTTGGAACCTATCAGAAAGATGAAGGAACCATCGTACTGGACGGAAAAGAAGTAAATTTTTCCGGTCCGAAGGATGCACTGGAAAACGGAGTGGCGATGGTACACCAGGAGTTGAACCAGTGTCTTGAAAGAAGTGTTGTAGATAACATGTTCCTTGGAAGATACCCAAAGAATTCCGTTGGAGTGATCGACGAAGGAAGAATGAAAAAAGAAACATCAGACCTGTTTAGAAAACTGGGAATTACAGTTGATCTGACGCAGCCAATGAAGAAAATGTCTGTATCTCAGAGACAGATGTGCGAGATCGCAAAAGCGATTTCGTATCATTCCAAAGTTATTGTACTGGATGAACCTACATCATCCCTGACTGCACCGGAGGTTGAAAAACTCTTTAAGATGATGCGTCAGCTGAAGGCACAGGGAATTGCTCTGATCTACATTTCACATAAAATGGATGAAATATTTGAAATCTGTGACGAAATATCCGTACTGCGAGACGGTAGTCTGGTCATGACCAAGCCAAGTAAAGAAACGGATATGAACGAGCTGATCGCCGCCATGGTTGGACGTTCTCTGGACAACAGATTTCCGCCTGTAGACAATACACCGGGAGAAACTATTCTCTCAGTACAGAATATATCAACAAAATATGCACCGAAATTGCAGAATATTTCTTTTGATATCAAAAAAGGAGAAATTTTCGGATTCTATGGTCTGGTTGGTGCCGGTCGTACCGAACTTCTGGAGACCATCTTCGGAATTCGTACAAGAGCAGAAGGAAATATCGTATATGACGGAAAAGTACTGAACTTCTCCTCCCCGAAAGATGCTATGGATCACGGATTTGCTCTGATTACAGAGGAAAGAAAAGCCAATGGTCTGTTCCTGAAGGGCGATATTACATTCAATACTACCATTGCGAATATGAAGCATTATAAGAGCGGAGTCGCATTATCGCATGACAAGATGGTGCGTGCAACGGCTGAAGAAATCAAGATCATGCATACAAAATGTATGGGACCGGATGATATGATCGCCAACCTTTCCGGTGGTAATCAGCAGAAGGTCATCTTTGGTAAATGGCTGGAGCGTTCACCGAGCGTATTCATGATGGATGACCCGACACGAGGAATTGATGTTGGAGCAAAATATGAAATTTATGAACTGATTATCAATATGGCGAAACAGGGAAAAACAATCATCGTTGTTTCTTCCGAAATGCCGGAGATTCTTGGTATTACCAACCGAATCGGTGTTATGTCTAACGGACGTCTGGCCGGAATCGTAAATACCAAAGAAACAAACCAGGAAGAATTATTGAGACTCAGTGCTAAATACCTGTAACAGGAGGAAAATTGGAAATGGCAGAAAACAGCGTTATTATTTCGTCGGAAGAAGAAGCAAAGCTTTTGAAGCCGATCGATGAATATGTGGAAGAAATCCAGAAAAAAATCGATGCATTACGTGCAGACGGCTTTGACAAAGTGAACGATCTGAAAAAACAGATCGCGATCGCAAAAGAAAACAAGAACTTATCCGCAACACAGAGAGATAAGATCATTGAAAACAGCAAAAAAGAGCTGGAAAATGCAAAAAAAGTAGAAGCAGACAACAAAGAAGAAATCAAAAAGCTGATCGCAGAGGCAGAAAGCTATCTGGCCGCGCATTATAAAAAGGATTATTACGACGTAGTAAACAAAAGCTGCAAAGCTGCAAAAGCAGAAGAAAACAGCAGATATGAGAAGGTCAAAGCAGATCTAAAGAGCGAGCATCAGAAAAAGGTTGCTTCTCTGAAGGATGCAGAAGAGATTAAGGCTGAGAAATATGTGCTCAAAAATAAATTGTTTGATGCACAGATGGCTCACGAATCGAAGCTTCAGGAGATCAAGGACAGAAGACATGAAGCATTCATGCATAAATATCACCTGATCGACCTGTTGCGGGCTTCCAAATTTACATTCCCGCAGCAGAGAATACAGAAATTGGAAAATTACAGATATACCTTCGATTTATCTCAGTTCCTGTACAAAAACGGTCTGTATATCGTAATCATTCTGATCTTCATCGCACTGTGTATCATCACACCGATCGTTAAAAATACACAGCTGCTGACTGTTACCAACATCCTGAATATCTTACAGCAGGCATCCCCGCGTATGTTCCTTGCACTTGGTGTTGCCGGTCTGATCCTGTTAACAGGTACCGACCTTTCCGTGGGACGTATGGTTGGTATGGGTATGGTTACAGCAACCATCATCATGCATAACGGAATCAATACAGGTGCCGTATTCGGCCATGTATTTGACTTCTCCGCTATGCCTGCCACAGCGAAAGCACTGTTTGCACTGTTAATGTGTGTAATCCTTACAACGGCATTTGCCATGATTGCCGGATTCTTCATGGCGCGATTCAAAATGCATCCGTTTATCTCTACCATGGCGAACATGCTGATCATCTTCGGTCTGGTTACCTATGCGACCAAGGGTGTATCCTTCGGTGCGATTGATTCTGCCATCCCGAATACCTTCATTCCGCAGATCGGAAAATTCCCGACCATCATTCTGTGGGCTGTTGCAGCAGTTGCCATTGTATGGTTTATCTGGAACAAAACAACGTTTGGCAAAAACCTGTATGCGGTAGGTGGAAACCCGGAAGCGGCAGCAGTATCCGGTATCTCTGTATTTAAAGTAACAATGGGAGCATTTATGCTGGCAGGTATCCTGTATGGCTTCGGTTCCTGGCTGGAATGTAACCGTATGGTTGGTTCCGGTAGTGCAGCTTACGGACAGGGATGGGATATGGATGCCATCGCAGCCTGCGTAGTTGGTGGTGTATCCTTTACCGGTGGTATCGGTAAGATCTCCGGAGTTGTAACCGGTGTACTGATCTTTACCTCCCTGACATATGCCCTGACGATTCTGGGTATTGATACCAACCTTCAGTTCATCTTCGAAGGTATCATTATTCTGGCAGCCGTAACACTTGACTGTCTGAAATATGTACAGAAAAAATAATGAAATATACATAAACCGATAGAATATAAGACAGCCCGGTCGTCCGATGGATGACCAGGGCGGTCTTTTATTCTGTTCTGGCAAAAATTTTTGTAACTATTCATTTAGTAGAGAGCAATCTTCTGCTATAATGAAGGAACAACAACGTACTCCGGAAAACAGGAGGATAAGGATGGAACAATATAAAGTGATTCTTGTCGATGATGAAGTAGAGGTCATCGATGTTATGAAAAAAAAGATCCGTTGGAATGATCTGGGATTTGACGTAGTGGGAAGTGCCACCAACGGTGTGAAGGCCTTGGAACTGGTGGAAAAGCTTCAGCCTGATGTGGTGCTGACGGACATTAAGATGCCTTATATGGATGGACTGGAGCTGGCAAGAAAGCTGAACCAGGACTATCCTAATATTTACATTATGCTTTGCACCGGCTTTGACGAATTCGAGTATGCGAAAGAGGCCGTCCATCTGGAGATTAAGGAATATATGCTGAAACCCATCAGCGCCACCGAGCTGTCAGAGAGCCTGATGAAGCTGAAAACAACACTGGACAGGGAACGGGAAGAAAAGTTAAATGTAAAAAAACTGGAAGACTATTTCCAGGAGGTATTACCAAAGCTGCAGTCCAATTTCTTCATTTCCCTGATTGAAGGAAGAGTCAGAGAAGAGGACTAT
This sequence comes from Fusicatenibacter saccharivorans, assembly GCF_015557635.1. GTDB lineage: Bacteria > Bacillota > Clostridia > Lachnospirales > Lachnospiraceae > Fusicatenibacter > Fusicatenibacter saccharivorans. Next base: position 67,826 of record NZ_JADNOP010000016.1, on the reverse strand, counting down.
GAACGATTCCTTTTGGATTATCAGGTGGATATGAAGGGACCTTTGTTTTGCTGCATTATCTTTCATACCTCGGAAAATGATGTGCCGGATGGGATGAATCCCTTATTATTATCCATGTCCGTGGAACGGGAGGTCAAACAGCGGCTGATGGAGAACTGTAATTGCCAGGAATTCATCTATATGGGTAATACCATTCTGATTATGGAACTCCATTCAGAAGATGAGATAGCTCAATTGACGGACAAGTGTGACCGGTTCTGCCGCTGGGCATGGAGAATTATGGGGGCGGCGGTTACCGCAGGGATCGGAACCGTCTGCAACAGTCTGTACGACATCAGTATTTCCTACGAGGGAGCCAGAGAGGCGGTATCCTACCGTGTCCTGTACGGAACGAAACGAGCCATCAATATCGCAGAGATCGTTCCCAAAGAGTCAAAAAAGGCGGTTCCCTTAGAAGAAACAAGGATGCAGGAGCTGTTTCGTGCCATCCATGTAGGGGATCAGGAGAAGATCCGGAAAGAAGCCATCAAAGAGACAGAAAAGCTCCATAAGAATGCAGCCACCATCAGCCAGTACAATCTGGCTACCATGGAGATTGTCAGCGGATTTTTCAAATTCTGTGCCAATAATTCCATGGATTTCAATGAAATTTCCGGAAATGTACAGAACCTTTATGAAAGAGTGACTCAGTTGGATGAAAGCTCTATGACAAACTGGATCATCAATATGTCTATGGCGATCAGCGAAAAACTGAGAAGTACCAGAAACAGTACCTCAAGACGGATCATTACCGATGCGCAGAACATTGTAAAAGATAGATATATGGAACCGGCGCTCTCGCTGGATGATGTGTGCGCAGATCTTGGTGTGTCCAATTCTTACTTTTCGTCCATCTTTAAAAAGGAAACCGGTCAGTCCTTTGTCTCCTATCTTACCGATTACCGAATGGACAGGGCAGAAGAAATGGTGCTGAACACCGATGAAAAAAGCTATAAGATCGCAGAAAAAGTGGGATATCAGGATGCGAACTACTTCAGCTATGTATTCAAAAAGAAATTCGGTGTTTCCCCTTCCAAATACAGAGCTTCCGGAAAATAGGGAACAGGTGAAAGGGAAAATACATGAAAGATAGAAAAAGAAAGCCGGATTCCCGGAAGAATATCGCACTTAACATACAGTCGATTATCCTGTCTGTTCTTATGGCGATTTCACTGGTTACGATCATTGTAATGGGATTGCTGCTCTACCATCGATTCAAGCTGGCATTGGAAAAAACAGCAGTGGACAACACGGAAGCTACTGTGGAGGCTACCGTAGACCGGTTAAATGCAGACCTGCTGGATATCCGGCAGATCCTAAACGGGGCAAACTACAACATAGTCCAGCAGTTTGATATATCCAGCCGGGAATTCTCGGAGCAGTTTAGCCTGCTCTATGAGACAAACTCCGATAAAATTCAGAGTCTGGCTTTGTATGACCCAAAAGGAAATCTGATCGCATCAGAGCCGGTGGCGGCAGAAAAGAAAAATGTGAAGGTGCAGACGCAGGAATGGTATAAAAATGCGGAAGATGCCATTGAAAATATACATTTTTCCACACCGCATATCCAGGAACTGTTTGAGGACGGATCTTATCGGTACCAATGGGTAGTTTCCCTGAGCAGGTATGTAGATGTCAACAAGGGAGAGACACCAGAAACCGGTATTCTTTTGCTGGATATGAAATATTCTGTGATTAGAGACGTGATGAAACAGATCAATGACTGTTCCGGCGGAATCTACTATTATCTGACCAGTCAGGACGGAGAGATGATCTATCATCCACGGGGAACGGAGTTAAACCGCGGATTATTTGAAGAAAACAGTCTGGACGCGGCAAAATACGAGGACGGAACCTACGAGATCCGTTCCGGCGGTCAGAACGAGACCGTGATTGTCGGCAGCGTAGCCTATACAGGCTGGAAGATGATCGGTGTTGTGCCAGAGAGCGTGCAGGCGGCAAACTATAAGAACTTCCGCTACTATGTATTTGCCACGATTCTGGTTCTTCTGGTCATGCTTTTGGAGGGAAACCAGCTGGTTTCCCGGAAGATATCCAAACCGATCCGGGAACTGGATGCTTCCGTCAAGGCCCATGAGGCAGGAGGAAAACCGGATATCTATATCGGCGGCTCCTCGGAGATCCGCCATCTGGGACATTCTGTGCAGAAGTCCTATGAACAGATCGAAAAACTGATGGACGAGATCATCCGGCAGCAAAATGAACGAAGAAAAAGTGAACTGGATGCCCTGCAAAGCCAGATCAACCCCCATTTTCTGTATAATACACTGGAATCCATCACGTGGATGGTGGAAGCCCAGGAAAATGAAGCAGCGGTTCGTATGATTTCTGAACTGGCAAAATTACTTCGTGTCAGTCTATCCCGCGGTAAGACCATCATTCCCATTAAGGATGAGCTGCAGCACAGCAGAAGCTATATGAATATCCAGCTGGCCCGGTACAAAGAGCGGTTTAAAACAGAATTCCGAATCGAGGAAGAGATCGAAAACTGCTGCATCGTAAAGCTGGTGATCCAGCCCATCCTGGAAAATGCCATCTATTATGGCGTTGGCAATATGGATGAGGATGATGGCGGCATGATCATCGTCAGCGGAAAAAAGAAAGACGAGGACATTCTGATCACCATCGAAGACAATGGGATGGGCATGCGGGAAGAAGTCCTGGAAAATATTCTGACGGATAACAGCAAGGTTCCGAAGCACGGTTCCGGTGTGGGCGTAATCAATGTGCATTCCAGAATCCGGCTGATGTTTGGCGAAGAATACGGACTTTCCATAGAAAGCGAACCGGACGAAGGAACAAGGGTTACGATCCGTATTCCGGCAATCCCATATACACCGGAAAACGCAGAAGCATTGGAATTACAAAAATACATACAGAGGAGACCGGGCGGATGAAAAAGAACAGAATGAAATTTCTTATAATTGAGTTTCTTTTGCTGCTGATGGCAGTATTCTTTGTATGGAAAATTTTCGATCAGAACGTAGCAGAGCCCCGGATTGCGGTGATTCTTCCGGAGTCCGGTGACAAACGCTGGGATGCCCTGATCAAGGGAATGAAGCAGGCTGCGGCAGAGAACAACGTTCATATGATCATCTGCAATACGGAAGAGATCGACGGGCCGGAGGCGGAAAGAGAATTTATCAGGGAACAGAAGGACAACGATATTGATGGCTTTATCATATATCCGGCACCCGGTCATGAGACGGAAAATATGCTGAAAAAAGAGTGTGGAAATAAACCGTATCTGCTGATTGCAGATGGTCTGGCGGTAAAAGAAGGAAAAACTGCCAGTCCCACGATCCAGCCGGATTACCGGGAGATCGGAAGATGGCTGGGAGAACGGCTGAGAACAAAAAAGCAGAAGGTCGGAATTATCGCCGATTGGAAAATGTCCGAGGCTGTACAGGCTGAGATTTGTGGATTGAACGAGGCGCTGGAAGGCAGCGAAAGCAAGATCAGCTGGTGTATTTACCGGAGAAAAGAACAGGATATTGTGGAGCGGATTAAGAAGGAAACAAAAGCGGATGCCCTTGTCGTCCTGGATGCAGGAATCCTGGAGGAGTTTGGAGAGCAGGCAGAAAATGGAACATACGAGGGCGCAGAGCTCTATGGAGTGGGTTACAGTCTGAAGACGATTGCACTTCTGGATAACGGAAACATTCAGGGGCTGGCTGTGCCGGACGGATATGAAATCGGCTATAAAAGTGTGGAAGAAATAACCAAAAGGATCGAGCACAGGTCTTATAAAATGCAAGGATATATAACCGAATATCAGGTACTTGGCAAGGAAAATTTCTCTATGGACGAAGATTTAGAAAGGTTTTTATATTCCTATGAATAAAAAGAAAAGAAGGGTGGCAGTATTATTATCTGCCACGATAGGGAGTGCGGTGCTTGTGCTGTCGGGGTGTTCCGGCAAGTCGGACCAGACAGAGAAAACCCTGCGGGTCGGAGTGATAACCTACACTCAGGATGATCCTTTTATCAATGGATTGACGGATGAACTGAAGGAGCAGCTGAAAGCCATGGAAAACAAAGAACGAAGGATTATCGTATCGACAAAAAGCGGAAACGACGATCAGCAGGAACAGAACGAAAAGGTGGAAGAGATGATTGATGCCGGCTGTGATGTGCTCTGTATCAATCTTGTGGACCGGACAGCTCCGTCCCGGATCATCCGAATGGCAAGGAATGAAGACATTCCTGTGATCTTCTTTAACAGGGAACCGGTAAGAGAAGACCTGGTGCAGTGGGAAAAGCTGTATTATGTGGGCTGTGATGCAGAACAATCCGGGATCATGCAGGGTGAGATCGCAGCAGAATACATCAACAGCCATTCGGAAGTCGATAAAAACAAGGACGGAAAGATCCAATATGTGCTTCTGGAAGGAGAAGCGGGCCATCAGGATGCCATCAGCAGAACGGAATATTCCGTAAAGACACTGATGAAAAATGATGTTATACTGGAAAAGCTAAGTTATCAGTTAGCGGACTGGAACCGGGGACAGGCGGAGAACCGCATGAACCGTCTGATCAGCCAGTACGGAAAAAAGATCGAACTTGTCATGTCCAACAACGATGAGATGGCACTGGGGGCGGTGGAGGCCTATCGGAAAGCAGGCTATGCCCGTGAAGACTGGCCGGTGATCTTCGGAATTGATGGCCTGGAAGAGGCTCTGGAAGCCGTAAAGGCAGGAGAGATGCAGGGCAGCATCCTAAATGACAGAGTGGATCAGGCAAAGGAAATGGCGAAAATGGCAGTGGAGCTGTTCGAGGGAGAGGACTTTGAACAGGAAAGCCTGAAAGAAGGCCGGTACTATTTTTCGGAATATCAGAAGGTAGACGGCAGCAACATCGATGAGTACCTGAACGCAGAAGAGACGATTTCCCATTCCGGAATGTAAGCAGGAAGACTGCGTTTGCAGGCAGAAAGAGTAAGTGAAGACGTGTCTTTATTTTAAACCAATCAAGCAAGCAGCGAAACGGATTGCGAATATCCGCTTGACAGAATGAGGAAAAACAGATGGAACATACATGGACCAAAGATTTTTATCAGGAGACAGATCCAGCGAAACGGCAGCAGATCTTAAAAGAACATATCGGAGAGGAGGAAGCCTGGGAAGAAGAATACCGGGATCGGCTCTGGACGGCCCGATACGGACAACGCAGGCTCCAGAAGGATGAATTTGTCAAATGCCTGATGGAACTGAAGTATCTGGCGGAAGGAACCTCTCTGGATCTGGGAGGCGACAGAAGAAAGATGGGAGCCCGGATTCTCTCCACATTGTGCCTGGCGGAAGCTATGCAGTCGGAGGAGGGATACCAGAAAATTCTTACGGATGAACTGTACAATGTATTCCTGAAATTTATTCAGGTCAGCAGAGGAGGCAGAGGATTTACCTCTCTGGTATTCGGCATGGGACAATTGTCCGAAGAAGGAATCGCGAAAAAAATCGCCGAACAGATCAGTGTGATCGCGTTCAAGGCACCACGCCTGCTTCACATGGAAAAAGAATTCACCCTGTTCCGGGAAGCCGCCCTCCGGGCATATCGGCAGGAGTATCCGAACAGGGAGCATTTCCTGAATAAATATTGAGTTTATTGCAGTAATGTCTGAAAAGTGACCGGGCGGAAAGAGAAAGGAGAATAAAATGGAATACAGAAAATTTGACAATATTATAGTAGCAAGGATTGACAAAGATGAGGAAATATTGGAGCAGCTGAGGGTAATTGCCATAAAGGAGAATATAAAGCTTGCCGGTGTTCAGGCTCTTGGAGCAATCAATGATTTCACAGTCGGAGTATACAAGACAGACGAAAAGAAATATTATTCAAACAGCTTCCAGGGGTATTATGAAATTACATCACTGACAGGTACAATCAATACAATGGATGGAGAATATTATGCACATCTTCATATGAGTGCCGGAAATCAGAAGGGCGAGGTGTTTGGAGGACATCTGAACAGAGCGATTGTCAGTGCAACCTGTGAGCTGGTCATCACGGTAATTGACGGAAGAGTGGACAGAGTTCATGATGAAGAAACCGGACTTAATATTTTTAAGTTTAACTGAAGCTGCAAAGCAGCTATTCGGTTATGAGCAAGTAGCGAAGCGGATTGCGAATATCCGCTTGACTTAAAAGCCTGAGAGGAAATAGTGAGAAGCAACATCGGGATGCAGCGTAAGCGAAATCGAGATGTGATCTGAAGAGGTAATACAATTTACGAAAAAGTGGATTTTCTACATAATATCTGAACTGGAGGTGTATGGGATATGATAAAAGAACATTATTCGATCCTGTTTTGCAGCTTAACGGGTAATACAAAGAAGCTGGCTGATGCAATCTATGAAACGTTGCCAAAGGACAAATGCGATTATTTTGGCACAAACGATTCGCAGGTACCGCAATCCGACGTATGCTATATCGGATTTTGGACGGACAAAGGGAATGCGGACCAAAAGACATTAGAATTGCTGTCGAAATTAAAAAATAAGAAGATTTTTCTGTTTGGAACAGCTGGATTTGGAGGAAGTGATGCCTATTTTGAAAAGATTCTCGGACAAGTCAAACAGTCGATCGATGCAAGCAATACGGTCATCGGTGAGTATATGTGTCAGGGAAAGATGCCACAGTCTGTGCGCGAACGGTATATGAAAATGAAAGAAAACCCGGAACATCCGGCCAATCTTGATCTGCTGATTCAAAATTTTGACCGTGCTTTGTCGCACCCGGACAGCGAAGATTTGGAAAGACTGAAAAAGTCATTATGAGATAGAAAAGTATGTTGTGCTTGATAAAAATAATCAGATAAGAGCAAAATTCGCGAAATGATTGCAATGGATAGTAAAATGGAATAGAATGGAGAGAAAAAAGAAAGGTGTGGAAAAGGCAGGGCTGGCAAAGCATATCCGGCAGATGAGGTCATGCAGAAGTAAAAACAATGAAAACTACAACAAAACAAACTCATTTATACAGTAACACGGATCTTCGCAAACTTTTAATTCCGATCATCATTGAACAGTTACTTTCTTCCCTGATGGGAACTGTCGACACGATGATGGTCAGCAATGTCGGTTCTGCCGCAATTTCGGCAGTCTCGCTGGTGGATTCCATTAATATCTTAGTCATTCAGGCGCTTTCTGCGCTGGCGGCAGGAGGAGCGATTCTCTGTTCGCAGTATATTGGAAGCGAAAAACGGGATGGAGCAATCCGTTCGGCACAACAGGTGCTTTTTGTTATGACAGTTTTGTCCGTCGCATTATCCGCGGGCTGTCTGATTTTCCGTGTTCCGTTGCTACGTGTGATTTTCGGGGCAGTGGAAGCGGATGTTATGAAAAATTCACAGGTGTATTTCCTGTTTACGCTGCTGTCATTCCCGTTTATCGGTCTTTACGATGCGGGCGCATCGATTCTGCGGGCGCAGAACAACAGCCGCAGTCCGATGGTGATTTCGGTGATTTCCAACTTTATGAACATCGGCGGAAATGCCATTCTTATTTTCGGCTTCCACATGGGTGTCGAAGGAGCCGCGATTTCGACTTTAATTTCGCGTATTTTCTGTGCGGTTGTCGTACTGTGGAAGCTTCGGGATGAAAGCAAACCGATTTTTGTGAAGCAGTATCTTTCCGTTCGGCCGGACTTTGGTTTGATCAAAAAAATACTTTTCATCGGTATTCCATCGGGAATCGAGAACAGTATGTTCCAGTTTGGAAAGCTGGCGATTCAGTCCACTGTGTCCACACTTGGCACGGTTGCCATTGCCGCGCAGGCGATGACAAACATACTTGAGAACCTGAACGGTGTCGCTGCGATCGGTGTCGGCATCGGACTGATGACGGTAGTCGGTCAGTGTCTCGGCGCGGGCCGGAAGGATGAAGCAATCTACTATATTAAAAAACTGTGCTGGCTGTCAGAAGTGGTTATCGTTGCAAGCTGTCTGCTGGTATTTGTGCTGACAAAACCGATTACGATGATCGGTGGTATGGAAGCAGAGAGTGCAAAGCTCTGCATGCAGATGATGATCTTTATCACAATTGCAAAGCCGCTCTGCTGGGTCATGGCGTTTGTCCCGGGATACGGTATGCGGGCTGCCGGAGATGTAAAATTCTCCATGATCACATCCTGCTGTACGATGTGGCTGTGCCGTGTGAGTCTCTGTATTTACCTGTGCCGCGTATGGGGATTCGGCCCGATTGCGGTCTGGATCGGTATGGCGGCAGACTGGAGCCTGCGGTCCATTCTCTTTACCATCCGGTTCAAATCAGGAAAATGGCTGAATCACCATTTGATAGAAGAAAAGAAACAGGAGAGCTAAACATCTTCTTCCGGTAAAAAGGAAAGCGCATATGCAAGAGAGTCGTTGAGATGAGATTTTTGACCGCGGCTGGAAGCCGTACCGGATCAATCACCTGAGCTGGTGGAAAGAGGAGCTTGCATCCGAAGAAGAGATGGAAGAGGGACGGAACAATCTTGCAGCACACGACAATCGGAATGTAGATGAAAAGAAAATCCTTTTGTATGAACAGATCATTCGGGTTGTGTAGAAACAGGAAGAAAAAACTGGATTTTTCCAGTACCGGATGATAAGATAAAACTGTGTTTCGGGATGGCTTAAACATATGGAGGTGCAGGATGGAACCAATTTATTTGTCAATCCAGCAGAAAGAAACTGGCAGCCGCATCAAATCCCTTCTTCGTGAAAGCGGATACACCGTGAGAGACATTCAGAATGCCATGGGTTTTGAAAATCCACAGGCGGTCTATAAATGGATTTCCGGCAAGTGCCTGCCAAGTCTGGACAACTTTCTCATTTTAAGCAGATTATTAAACACAAGCATCGAAGATATCCTCGTCATTGACGGGGATATTCCTCGTTTCCGAAGCAAATACAGAGAAATTCGAGAAAGATTAAACCGCTGGTATAATGACAAAATCGTTATTTTGTGATACAGTGAAGAAAAAGCAGAAAAAGAACCGGTTAAAAAGGTTTTGGAAAGGGAAAACAGATGTCAGCAGGAATACGTTTTGGCTACCGCAATTTAGAACATACCCCAGAAGCAACGTTTGTCGTCAAACAGCGTGGCTTTGTTTTGATATGTTCAATTGAGAAAAGCGACAGAACGGATTCTGTGGAATATGATACGGGAGGATCAAATTAGACGACCGCATCAGACAACTGGATACGAACGAAGAGGAGCCGCTTATCTTATGTTGAACACATGGGATAGGTGGCTTTTTCTATTAAATTTTTATATCAGAACAAATTGAGAAGGGAGAAATCCGGAATGGATCAGATCAAAATCAAAGGAAAAGTAAATACAGCCATCTGCTATGCCAGGGTCGTAGAGGAGGAAGCTATAGAGCAGATCCGCCGCATGTGCGATTATCCGATGACGGAAGGCTCGCGGATCCGTATCATGCCGGATGTGCATGCGGGAAAAGGATGTACGATCGGAACAACGATGACCATCCGCGACAAGGCAGTGCCGAACGTCGTCGGCGTGGACATCGGGTGCGGCATGTACACCGTAAATCTTGGAAGAGCCGAACTTGATTTTGCAAAAATCGACGAGGCGGCACATGTTATCCCGTCCGGCATGAATGTCTGGGAGGGGAGACAGGAACGTTTTGATCTGATGACACTTGCCTGCAGCCGGGAATTAAAAGACACAAAACGCCTGGAGCGGTCGCTTGGAACCTTAGGCGGCGGCAACCATTTTATCGAGATCGATGAAGCCGCCGACGGCACAAAATATCTCGTCATCCATTCCGGCTCGCGGAATCTCGGAAAACAGGTGGCAGAGTATTACCAGAATCTGGCAGTGCGGCTGGACCGCGGTTATGACGAGTACCTGGAAAAACGCGAGGAGCTCATACGCACCTACAAAGAGCAGGGCCGCAGAAAGGAAATCCAGGAGGCGTTAAAACAGCTGCAGTGGAAACCGGACGAAGCGCAGATGCCGGAGGATCTCTGCTATCTGACCGGAAAATATCTGGAAGCCTATCTGCACGACGTGGAGATCTGCCAGCAGTTTGCACGCCGGAACCGGGAAAAAATGGCGGAAATCCTGCTGGAACGAACCGGCCTTACCGGCACCGATGCGTTCCACACGATTCATAACTATATCGACACAAACGAGATGATACTCCGAAAAGGCGCAATCGCAGCGCACAAAGGAGAACGAGTGCTGATTCCGATCAATATGCGTGACGGCAGTATTCTCGCCGTCGGAAAAGGAAATCCGGAGTGGAATGATTCTGCCCCGCACGGAGCCGGACGGCTGATGTCGCGCAAAAAAGCGAAGGAAACCCTGGCACTGGAGGAATACCGGAAGAGCATGGAGGGAATCTATACGACTTCCGTCAACGAACATACCTTGGACGAGGCGCCGATGGCGTACAAATCGCTGGATGATATTCTCGATATAGTCCGTGCATCGGTCGATGTCGTGGAGGTGCTGCGTCCCGTTTACAATTTCAAAGCATCAGAATAGAGGCGGAGGAAACCAGTAAAATTCCTCCGCAAGAAGGAGGAAGAAAAAAATGATGGCAATTCCGTCAATTGATATGGAAGCAACAGGAAGAAACATTACAAGACTGCGGCAGCAGGCAGGCCTTACCGTCCGCGACCTGCAGGAAATTTTCGGTTTCACCACCCCGCAGGCAATCTACAAGTGGCAGCACGGCACCGCCATGCCGGCAATCGACAACCTGATCGTACTGGCAGCGGTACTGCATGTGTCGATCGATGAGATCGTGATTGTGGAGACAAGAGAGCTTGTGCTTGCGAGTGCATAAACCTGAGAACATATTTTACGCAACTTTAACACAATCTTCCCTCAATTTCATGTAGAATAAAAAGCACAGATTCCGTAGCTTTTCTACAAACCGCAGCAGCCGGCTTATGGTAGCAGAAGCACTCGGTGAGGCAGAAACAGCAGGCTGGATCGGGTTGGCTCCGTTGACTTTATATGTGCAAACTGATAAGATACTCATAAGTATGTTCTTAGGGGTATCTTATTTTTGTGTTTCGAAAAGAAAAGGGGAAATTAAATAATGACAAAAAAGAAAATCATTGGCCTTTGCATCGGCGCTGTCGTTCTTGCCGTGGCTGCGGCCGGTGTGAAGGAAGGCAGCTGGCTGATGAAGCATCGCCGGATGCAGAATGAGTTTACGCATGAGATGAATGCATTCACGACCAAAACAAACGCTGAGCTGATCCAGCCGACGATTGTTGCGGAGGATGATATCTACGGCTGGTTTTTCCATGAGGAAGATGACGGGCTGTACATGAATCTCTATTACCGGATCAAAAACGAGTCCAATCAGCACGAAATTGCATCCAGTGAATTTCCTGTGAAGATCAAAAAGGAGCTTCTTGCGGATGATAAAGTGTGGAGCAGAACGACGCGGACCGCGAAAAATCAGGTTCACGCGGAATACCTGGAAGGAGAAGATGACATGACGGTTTCGTTTGACGTCTATTACCAGTGTGAGGGTTCCTGCGGGGAATATTTTGCGGATATTACCGTGACGGACAGTGAGAGCGGAAAGCTCTACTACAGCAGTGAAGCAGAAAATGAAGCGGCAGAATAGGAGGAGCAATGGCCGAAAAAGAAAGCAAAAATAAATGGCATACCCCGGCGGAGCGGATTATGATGCTGGGGTTTGCTGCGGTGATTCTGCTGGGGACAATTCTTCTTTGCCTGCCGGTTTCTGCGGCGGACGGAAAAAGCGTTTACTGGCTCGACGCCCTGTTTACCGCAACGACATCTGTCTGCGTGACGGGCCTTGTCACCGTTCCGACGGCGACGACATGGAGTATCTTTGGAAAAATTGTGATCCTCGGGTTGATTCAGTTCGGAGGTCTTGGCATCATGGCGTGCCTGACGATGGTGTTTCTGATCCTGCGCCGGAAAATCAGTCTGCAGAGCCGGAAATTAATTCAGGATACCTATAATCTGCCGGTTTTAAAGGGCAGTGTGGGCATCGTGCGCCGGCTTCTGATTGGAACAGCAACCGTAGAGATTGCGGGGGCGGTTCTGTATAGCTTCTGGTTTGTGCCGGAGTATGGCTTCTGGAAGGGAATCGGCTACAGTATTTTTCACGCCGTTTCCGCTTTCTGTAATGCGGGAATCGATCTCGTTGGCGAAGCCTCTTTTGCTCCGTTTGTAACGAACCCGCTGATAAACTTTACGACGATGGGACTGATTCTTTTGAGCGGTCTTGGTTTTCCCGTCTGGTGGGAAGTTATGGAGCGGGTGCAGGAGCTTGTGAAGGGAAAACGGCCCCGTAAAAATTTTGTGCGAGGATTCACGCTTCATACGAAACTGGTTTTAACGACAACCATGATTCTGGTGTTCGGTGGAGCACTGCTGATTCTTGCACTGGACTGGAATCACGCGCCATCACTTGGCAGCCTGAAACCGGCGCAGAAGGTCATGGCGGCTTTTTTTCAGTCCGTGACGACAAGAACGGCAGGCTTTGAGACGATCCCGCAGGCTGATTTCTCGGACAGCTCTGCAATGGTAAGTATGGTTCTCATGTTCATCGGTGGCTCCCCGATGGGAACGGCAGGTGGTGTTAAGACGACAACGGTTGCCATTCTGGTTGTGCTGGTTGCCTCCTATATTCGCGGAGACTCAGATACGGTGGCCTGGGGGCGGAAAGTGATGGAAGAAAATATCCGTACCGCTGTCGTCATTTTCTTTTTTGTACTGACGACAGTCTTTACTGCCACCGTGCTGCTGATTTCCGTAACCGGAAGCCCGCTGCTGGATTGTACGTATGAAATTATTTCTGCGGTTGCAACGGTGGGCCTCACCCGTTCCCTGACGCCGACGCTTCCTTTTATGGGAAAGGTGATTGTTATTCTGGTTATGTTTATGGGAAGAATCGGGCCGGTGACGCTGGCTGTCGCACTGCGCCGCAGAACAGGAAGAAAAGATGTCGATATTCAGAGACCGGAGCAGCGGATTCTGATTGGATAGTTGGGAAAATAAAAAACAGGACAGATTTCAGAAAACGAGGAAAAGAAATGAGTAAACAGTATGCAGTCATTGGACTTGGAAAGTTTGGTTTTTCTGTAGCAACGACACTTGCGCAGGCAGGAAAAGAAGTGCTTGCCGTTGATAAAGACGCTGAGCCGGTACAGGAAATTGCCGATCTTGTTACCTATGCGGCGCGTGCAGACATCACGGACAGTCGTGTGTTCGCATCTCTTGGCATCAGCAATATGGATGTGGTGATCGTTGGCATTTCCGAAAATATGGAGTCGAGCATCCTCGCCACCCTGCAGGCAAAAGAGGCGGGCGTGCCGCTCGTCATCGCAAAGTGCATGAGCCAGATGCATGCCAATATTTTGAAAAAAGTCGGCGCGGACCGCGTCGTGATGGCGGAGAGTGAGACGGGTATCCGCCTCGGAAAAAGCCTGATTTCCGGCGGCTTCCAGGACTTCTTCATGCTGTCGGATTCGTTCTCCATGGTAGAGCTTCCCGTGCCGGAAGCGTGGACGGGGCATAACCTCGAGGAGCTGGATCTGCGGAAGAAATACAGTATCAACGTAATCGCCGTCAAGGACGGGGAAGACATCCGTGTCACGGTCAATCCGAAGACGCTGCTCCGCGCAGAGGAAGTGCTGATTCTGATCGGCGAAAACAAAGAACTTGCCAAATTGATGAAAAACAGGAAATGAGGGGACCATTCATGATTACAAGCAGCAGCAATGCACAGGTAAAAAACATTATTGCGCTGAACAAAAAAGCAAAAGAACGCCGGGAGCAGGACGTTTTCGTGGCGGAGGGCTGGAAAATGTTCCAGGAAGCGCCGCGGGAATGGCTGAAAAAAGTATATGTGTCTGAGAGCGGCAGCAAAATGCATGAAATACCGTCCGACGGGACAGAATACGAAGTAGTGGACGACCGCGTGTTCCAGTCCATGTGCGACACGAAGACGCCGCAGGGTGTTTTAAGTGTGATCCGTATGCCGCACTACACCGAAGAGGAGGTGATGGACAACGGAAAGACACCGCTTCTGATGGTACTTGAGGATCTGCAGGACCCTGGAAATGTCGGAACAATCATCCGCACCGCAGAGGGCGCAGGAGTCACCGGCATCATCATGAGCCGCGGTACCGCGGATATCTTCAATCCGAAAACGATCCGCTCGACGATGGGCTCGATCTACCGTATGCCGTTTCTGATCGTCGACGATGCGGTCGGATTTGTAAAAGGCTTAAAAGCGCGGAAGATCTGTACGTACGCGGCACATCTGCACGGCGTGCATTCCTACCGCGAGGAGGATTACACAAAAGGAACGGCATTCCTGATCGGAAATGAGGGAAACGGCCTGACTGATGCAATGGCAGAGGCCGCCGAGTGCCTGATCCGTATTCCGATGGAAGGAAAAGTGGAATCGTTAAACGCAGCGATTGCATCCGCCGTTCTCATGTATGAGGCACACGGCCAGCGCGCATAAAAGAAAGAGCGTTACCGGTTTTCTTACATTTCTCTTAACCTGCCGGAAACCTACTCGACAGAACCGGTATTTTGAGCTAAAATAGAAAGAGCAGAGTCCGGGCTGAATTTCTGTCAGTCCGGTAAAACTGTAATATTTGCCAGAAAAGCAAAAGCTGTTTTGGGAGGAAGGAAAAATGAGTGAGAAAAAAAACATCAGTAAAAAGGAGCTCCGAAGAAGAAAGCGGAAGCGTGCGCTGATGATCAAAACAGGAATTCTATGTGTTCTGCTTGTCATCTTCGGCATTGGAATCTGGGCTTTGGCCGGAGGAACAGAAAAAATCCAGCAGAAAGCACAGGAAAAAGAGGATCAGAAAACAGCAGAGGTGGACGGTTCCGTATCGTCGGACAGCACGGGAAGTGCTGAAGCGCCGACAACGAAAGCACAGATTATGGCGGAAGCCGATGCACTTGCGCAGACATACGATTACGATGGAGCCATTGAAAAGCTCCAGAGCGTAGAGGGCGCAGCAACCGACGCGGATATCATCACAAAAGTAGCAGAGTACACCAGCACGAGAGATGCCTGTGTGCGCGTCAACGTCAACGAAGTAACCCACATTTTCTATCATTCTCTTGTAGTCGATCCGCAGAAAGCGTTCTATCAGGACAACGCACAGACCGCAGGCTTCTGCCAGTGGATGACCACCGTGGATGAGTTCAACGCGATTACCCAGCAGATGTACGACAGAGGATATGTCATGGTTTCGATCAACGATCTCGTGAAAAAGACCGTAGATGATGACGGAACCGTTCATTACGAGGAAGGGGACATTTACCTGCCGGAGGGCAAGAAAGCATTCGTTCTTTCTCTGGATGACCTTTCCTATTACCACTCTTACGACGGACGCGGCATTGCCAGCAAGATGGTAGTCGGCGACGACGGAAAACCGACCTGCGAATACATTCAGGATGACGGAACTGTTGTGACCGGTGCTTACGACTGCATCCCGCTGATGGATCAGTTTATCGAAGCGCATCCGGATGCCGTATACCATAATGCGCGCGGAACCGTAGCACTGACCGGCTACGACGGAATCCTCGGATACCGCACCGACGGTGATTACAAGACAAGAGAAGATCTGACGGATGATCAGGTAGCATGGCTTGATGCACACCCGGATTTCGACTGGGATAAAGAGTGCGAGGAGGCGAAAAAAGTAGCCGATGCGATCAAAGCAGACGGCTGGACATTCGCAAGCCATACCTGGGGCCATATCCGTGTCGGCGACAAACCGATCGAGACGATCCAGGCGGATACCGAGAAATGGCTGACGTATGTTGCACCGCTCATCGGCGGAAGCGATATCATCATCTTTGCACATGGACAGGATCTTTCCGACTGGCACGATTACACGATGGACAATGAGAAGTTTGCTTACTTAAAGAGTCAGGGCTTCAACATCTACTGCAACGTAGATTCCTCCCAGTATTTCGTTCAGGTAAGAGACAATTACCTGCGTATGGGACGAAGAAACCTGGATGGATACCGTCTGTACCAGAACCTCTACGGAGGCGGCGAGGATAGAACAAGCGATCTGTTTGATTCTGCCTCTGTTATTGATCCGCAGCGGCCGACAGATCCATCTCTTTACAATTTAGGTTAAAGAATTTTGAAAATGAAAAAGATCTCACAGAACTTTTTATTATTTATAGAAGAAAGTCTGTGGGATCTTTTTTTCAGCAGGGCGAACCGTTTACAGATATTTTTCTACGAGCGGAAACGGCAGAGGCCCGAGACGGAGCAGTTTTTCATGGAAACCGATCAATGAGAATGAGTCACCTTCCTGTTTCTGCACTTCCGAGAGGAGCTGCGAAAACGAGAGCGATCCGACACAGTATTTCAGATAGTTCGCCGGTGTCTCGAGAATATACTGATATAAAGAGGCAGCGGCCGACGCATCCGTGATGCCGAACTGCGCCAGAAAGGCTGACGCATCCGAGAGGAGCCATCCCTGGCTGTGGATTCCGAGATCCAGCAGCGAGCAGAGGGTAAGATGCACCGAGCGGTTCAGATACCAGAGACGGCAGAGCGCCTGCGTGTTTGCATCGAGATTACGTGCGGCGTAGCGGCAGGCATATGATTCAACGTAGGTTGCCCATCCTTCCACATAACCCGACGGCGCGTAGAGATGGCGGATCAGAAGCGGGTCGGAGCGCGAGAACGAGACGGTCTGGTACAGATGGCCGGGAAAGCCCTCGTGGGCAAGTGTGGAATACAGCTCGATGCCGGTCATTTCATCCGCGGGATTCAGGTAAATGGAGTTGGGTGAATTGACATCGGCGGGCGGTGTGAGATAAAAGGCGGGGCTTAAAAAATCCTTGAGAGAGTCATCCACGGTCTTTACTTCGTATGCGATACCCGAAAGAACGGGAAAATCTTCAGAAACGGCATTCTGCAGATCGGCAAGCATTTCCTCCGGCGTGGAGAACGGCAGCACGAGCGCCTGCTCGGAGAGGGAGAGCGACGGATTCTGATCGAGAATAATCTGCATTTCGGCACACTGGTCCGCAAGCTGCTGTGTTAAAAGGCGGGTCAGCTCCTCCGGTGAAGCGTCAACACCGACGCGGCTGCGGAGAAGATACGCATAGTAGGAAAGTCCGCCTTCCTGCCGGGAAAGACCGCCGGCGTTCTGCGTTCCTTTGCCGCGGAGTGAAGAAAGAGCATCGGAAAGAGAGCGGTAGGCGGGAAAAACACAGGAGATAAGGAGTTTTTCATGCGTCTGCAGACAGAGATTCCTTTCCGCCTCAGAAAACAGTGAAGACGCCTGCAGTTTATTCTGAAAAACGGTGTGGAGCAGATGGCTTTCCGGTGTATCCGCGTCGGCGAGAAAAGCACTGCACTGGCGGATAATGCCATCGACCGCAAGGTCATTCTGAAACACGCCCTGCCGGGATTTTTCCTGCTCGAGTGCGATGAGATCGGAGAAATAGCGCGGGAGATCCTGCAGAAGATGGAGGTAGTCGGCGATATCCTGCTGTGTGCGGAACGGGTACTCCGCGAGCAGAATGGGAAGCTGTGCCTGAATCCCGAGCGACGGACCGAGCGGTTCCGCAAGAAGGCTGGTGCTGCCCGGCATTTTCTCGCAGTTCAGCTCGTAGAGCAGAAGATCGAGCGTGATCTGATTTTCCGCGGAGAGGCGGTTTCGATGAAAGGATGTGAGCGTTGTTTCCACACTCTGCAGCAGGGCATCATACGAGGTGCGGTCAGGGATGGAAACCGTGCCGAACGAGGCAGTGCCGGGGGCAATTCCGCGGGAAGCCGGATCGGCGAGGGTATAGTGGAGCGTGATGGCAGAAGAGGTTACCTCGGAGTGGAAGCGTTCCTCCACATACGCGGAAAACCGGCGGTTCTCACCAGGGGAAAAGAACGGGGAAAAATACCAGAACAGCAGAGCGAAAAGAAGTCCGCCGCACAGAAGCAGAGGGAACAGGATGCGGCGGTGCAGAGAAGCTGGTTTCATAGAATAGGCTCCGGTGCGGACAGTTATCATAAAGTATGTAAAAAATGCTGATTTTATGCGCTTTTTCCGTGGCCTTTCATTTGACTTTCCAAAACGGCTTTGCTATAATCAGTAACGAATGAAATAAGGGACTTTTCAGTGCGGAACGGATTTGAAAAAGAATCCGCGAAGGTAAAAGGGAATCAGGTGGAAATCCTGAGCGATCCGGTCACTGTAAGCAGGGAGTGTTAGCTGCAGAAATGCCATTGTGCGAAACGCATGAGAAGGCGCGGCTGCCGTGAAGATCTGCGAGTCAGGAAACCTGCTGGAAAGGTTAGTGAATCGCTTCCGATAAAAGCATATATATTCATGGAAAGATGTACGAAGTAAAATCGGACATCTGCTTTTTTGTCGCCATGCGTCCGAAAAAGAGCTCCGGTGGAGAAACTCTTTTGCAGAAAAAGCAGATGTCTGTTTGTCTTTTCGCAGAAAAAATGTGTCCTCAAAAACAAGATTACTTGCAGGGAGACATCATTGACGGGGACAGGCACCGCCCAGCTGCCTGAAAAAGTCAGACGGAATCCGGAGCAGATGCGCGAAGGATATCCGAAGAAAAGGAGAAGTTATGAAAGGAAATTCAAGCAAATTTCTGGCACTGCTGCTGTCGGCGTCCATGATCATGAGCCCGACTGTCAGCGTATTAGCAGATACGCAGGAAAAAGCAGCACAGACAGAAAGCAGCGCAGCCGCAGAGGAAGCGCCGCAGAGCGAAGAAACAGCAGAGACGGCAGAACCGGAAACAACACCGGCAGAAACCGAGAGCAGTGAAAGCACTGCAGAGACTCCGGCAGAAGAGCCGACGGAAACACCGGCCGCGCCTGCAGAGGATCAGACACCGGCAGGATCTGACGAGACCGAGACACCATCCGCAGATGAGGATGCTTCGGAAGATACTGCAGAGGACACTGCAAAAGACGGTGAAGAGACTGCCGATACCACAGAAAAAGAGCCGGAAGCAGCAGATGAGACTTCCCAGGATGCTGAAAAAGAAACACCGGCAAAAGAAGAAACCAAAGATGCTGTAAAAGAGAATACCAGTCCGGCGGCAGAACAGCCGAAAACGGAAGTAAAAGAAACGACCAAAAATGAGGCATCCAATACAGCCGAGAAGAAAGAAACAAAAGCAGCGGAAGCAGCAAAACCGGCAGATGGTGAGTATGAGACTTCTGCAGAAGCAACCGGAAGCATGTTCCGTGTGGTTTCTTCCAGACTCATCGTAAAAGATGGAAAACTGAAAGCATCCATTCTGCTGAGTGGAACCGGCTATGATTACCTGTATATGGGAACAGCAGCAGAAGCTGCCGCAGCAGATGAAAAGAGCTGGATTGCTCCGACAGGAAGCGAAACCTATACGGATACGAAGACCGGTGCAGAAAAGACCGGATATTGTTTTGAAATTCCGGTGGAAGAGCTTGACAAACAGATGGATGTTGCCGTTCGCTCAGCCAAGAAAAAAACATGGGCTGATAAAACTGTTACGATTCACAGCACCGCTGCAATCCCGACGGTAATACCGGAACCAACCGAGACTCCAAGCGAAAATCCAGGTGAGGATTCCTCGAATAAGCCAGCCAGTGTAGAAGCACCGGTTACCAAAGAGGACGGCAGCGTATTCAAAATGTTCGTCATCTCCGAGGCAACAATGATCAACAAGGGCGATAAACTCGTTCTTACACTGAAAACAAACAACGTATCATTTGATAAACTGTATCTTGGAAAGAACGATGACCTTGCAAAAACACCGGCTATCCAGGGAATGCAGGAAGCAAACGGCGGTTATTCCTTTACATTTGAAGTAGATGCGGACAAAGCCGGCACAACCGTTCCGATCGTTCTTGGAAAGAAAGACGGAACCTGGTACATCAAACAGCAGCTTTATCTTGCAGTTCCGGGAAGTAAAACACCGGAAGTAACTCCGATACCGGAGCCGACCGAGACTCCGGTCCCGACTGCAACCCCGACTCCGAGTGAGACTCCGGTTCCAACCGCAACTCCAACTCCGGAACCGGCGAAAGTAGAAAACGGTATCTACAGCGGAACCGCGGAGACCGGCGCAGCTATGTTCAAAGTAGTCGGCGTAGAGCTGACCGTAAAAGACGGCGACATGAAAGCACGCATCACGTTAAGTGGTGTTGCCTACGATTATCTGTACATGGGAACACCGGAAGAGGCAGCTGCCGCAGACAAGAGTGCATGGATTGCAGGCGTCGGCACCGTTGATTACACAACAGCAGACGGCGAGACGAAAACAGGAATGCAGTATGATATTCCGGTAGCAGCACTTGATCAGGCACTTGTTGTTTCTTCCCATTCTGCAAAACGGGATAAATGGTATGCAAGAACCATTACTATTGCATCTTCCAGTCTGAAAAAGACCGCAGATCTTCCGGCAGATGAGACCAATAAAGTAGCAGATGGTATTTACAGTGCAGAGGCAACAACTAATGCAGCAATGTTCAAGGTAGTCGGCGTAAAACTGACCGCGAAAAACGGAAAAATGACAGCAGTTATCACCTTAAGCGGAAGCGGCTATGATTATCTGTATATGGGAACCGGAAAAGATGCGGCAGCAGAGAGCGGCGCATGGATCGCTTCCACCGGAAAAGTGGACTACACCTTAGACGGTGAAACCAAAACCGGAATGCAGTTTGAAATCCCGGTAGAGGCACTTGATCAGGAATTTGCTGTAGCAGCTCATGCAGTAAAGAGCGGCAAATGGTACGACAGAGCCATCACGATTGCATCTTCCAGCCTGAAAAAGACCGGAGACCTTCCGTCGGATGACAACAAGGGCGATACTCCGAAACCAACCCTCGTTCCGACCAAGACCCCAACCGTATCTCCATCTGAGACACCGGTTGTAAAACCGACCAGCACCCCGGCTCCGGCACCGACCCAGAAACCGGCCGATACCAAACCGGAGCAGGAATCCAAATATGAGTCTGACTTAAGCGGCGGCACATCCAAAGTAGACAGTGCAACCACACTGGCAGACGGCGTTTACACACCAGACGGATTCTCCTTCTCCGGCGGATCCGGAAAGGTAACCATCTCCTGCAGCAAGATTACTGTAACGAACGGACAGGCTTATGCAACGATCGCATTCAGCAGTCCGTACTACGGATATGTAAAAGCAAACGGAAATAAATACATGGCAAATGTCAGCGGCGGAAGCAGCATCTTCACCATTCCGGTTGAGCTGAACAAGAACAATACCATCATCGGTATGACCACCAGAATGTCCGTTGCCCATGAGATTTCCTACAACATCTTCATCTCCCTGGCAGCAGCAAAGAAGGGCGGCAGCACTTCTTCCAGCACAGGATTTGTAAAAGCAGACGGAACAATCTCCACGATCAGCACCGATAACTCCAAGCTGGATACCACCGCTCCAGAGATCATGGGACTGGAATACAAAGCAGAGACAAAACTTGCTTACGCAGAGTACTTCAAGATGTATCATTACGACGAAGGCATCACCCTGCTGGAGATCGATATGACAAAAGATACCGAGCGTGATCCGGAGAAACAGACCGAGGACGACAAGAAAGCAGAAGATACCGATACCGCAGCAGCAGAGAATACCGCAGCAGCAACCGACGAGGAAGAAGCGGCAGCAGCATCCAATTCCAAAAAAACCAGCACTGAGAAAGCGAAAGATCTGACCGAAAAGACAAAAGAGCTGTACGAAGGCAATGTTGTCAAATATCTGATCGTTCCGAAAGATGTTGAGATTCCGGCAGGACTGGACAAAGATATGATTGTGATCCAGCTTCCGGTTGAGAAAACATACGTAGCATCTGAGGATGCCCTGAAACTTCTCGACAAGCAGTTAGACGCAGCAGAGAGCATCAAAGCAGTCGGCATGGAGCAGAAAGACTGCCAGATCGAAAACATTGCAAAAGCAATGGAAGATAAAAAAATCTCCTTCGACGGAGCATTCGATGATCTGGACTACAAAGCTCTGGTAAAAGACGAAATCGACTTTGCAATTCTTCCGTCTGAGTTCCTTCCGGGAAATGCAAAAGATGAGGAAGATGCTGATGCAGCCGACGAGACCGCAGATACCAAATCTGAGGATCAGAAGGACGATAAAGACGATAAGACAACGGATGAGAAAGCAGACGAAGACAAGACTCCGGAAGAACTTCTGAAAGAGGAAAATGAGCGTCTGTCCGACACCGCAGAGCGTCTGGCAACCCTGACCATTCCGATGCTGGTTGACCGTTCCGCAGACGAGAAGACCGATCTTGCGAAAGCAGAGTGGCTGAAAGTCTACGGCGTGATCTTCGGATGCGAGGATCAGGCAAACGAGCTGTTCCAGCAGATGGTAAAGGCAGAAGAGAATAAATAAGTACAATAATTTGCAGCAAAAAATGAGAAAGGGCTGCTGCCGTATGGCAGCGGCTTTTTCTTTAAGAAAGGAATATCAAATGACAGGAAAAAACGAAAGAAAGCTGAAAAAATGGACCGCACTTTTTCTTGCAGCAGCGATGTCACTGACGGCCTGCGGCAGCACCGCATCAACGGGAAGCAGCACATCGTCCGCGTCGGGCACTTCGGCAGTTTCTGAGAGCAGCACATCCACAGCATCCGCAGCAGACGTTTCCGAAAGCCAGACGGAGAGCACATCCGTCTCGGAAAGTACAGCTGAAAGTGAAAGCACCTCCGAAGCCACTGCTGAGAGCAGCACCTCCGGGAGTGATACCGCATCCGCGGATGGTTTCGCAACGACAGACGATGTCAGCGACGCACCGGACATCACCGGAATCACCATCGAGAGCAAGATGGTCCTGAATTACGCCGAGTGCTTTAACGTATACTACTGCACAGACGGCTATAAACTGATCGATGTCAAAGACGGCGCGCAGTATCTGCTCGTCCCGGACGGAAAAGAGGCACCGGATGACCTCGATTCCGACGTAATTGTAATCCATCAGCCGCTGGAACGCATCTACATGGCAGCAACCTCTCCGATGGCGCTGTTCGATGCCATCGACTCCCTCGATACGATTCGTCTCTCCGGTGAAACCGCAGACAACTGGTACGTACAGGATGCCGTTGACGCGATGAATGCCGGAACGATGATCTTCGCCGGAAAATACAGTGAGCCGGATTACGAACTTCTGGTCAGTGAGAACTGTGATCTGGCCATTGAATCCACGATGATCCTCCATTCCCCGAAGGTACAGGAGATGATCGAGATGCTCGATATTCCGGTCTTCATCGACCGTTCCAGCTATGAATCCCAGCCTCTTGGCAGAACCGAATGGATCAAACTCTACGGTGCCATGCTGGACAAAGAGGAGGAGGCAGCCGACTTCTTTGCAAATCAGGCAAGTATTGTGGAAAATCTGAAGGATTTCCAGAATACCGAAAAAACGGTCGCTTTCTTCTATATTAATACGAGCGGGGCTGCCGTTGTGCGGAACCCGGAGGACTACATTTCCAACATGATCGAGCTTGGCGGTGCGCGCAACGCCTTCCGTGATCTCCAGGACGACAGCGGAAAAACATCCGTGCCGATCACGATGGAGCAGTTCTACGATACGGCCGAAGATGCGGACTACCTGATCTACAACGCAAGTATCGATTCCACCGTCAAAACCCTGGACGACCTGCTGGCAAAGGATTCTATGTTTGCCGATTACAAAGCAGTCAAAGAGGGCAATGTCTGGACAACCGAGAAATCGATGTATCAGGCAACCGATAAAATTGCACAGTTTACCAACGACATTAACCTTCTGGTAACGGGCGGCGATCCGGATCAGATGGTATTCTTAAGAAAATTATCCTGATGGAGGAACGTATGTCAGAGAAAAAAAATATGACAGGAAAAGAGAACAGTTTCCATATGGAAAACTTCCGGCGCCGTTCGCGGTATGCCGCTGTGTTTCTGGTGCTGATTCTGGCGTTCGCTGCCATCACCGTGCTGAATATCAATTCCGGAAACGTAAATATTTCGATTCCGGAAATTTTCCGGATTCTGCTGCGGCGGACCGGAGAGGGGAAAGAGTACAATATTATCTGGAAAATCCGCCTTCCGCGTATTCTGATGGCGGCAATCCTGGGCGGTGCTCTGTCCCTGTCGGGCTTCCTTTTACAGACTTTCTTTGAAAACCCGATTGCCGGTCCGTTTGTTCTTGGAATTTCCTCGGGAGCCAAAATGGTCGTGGCGCTGACCATGATCTTTTATCTGGAGTGGGCGCGCAATATCACATCTTACACGATGATTGTTGCAGCATTCTTAGGATCCCTTCTCTCCGTCGGCTTCATTCTGCTGATGTCCCGACGGATCAAAAATATGGCAGGACTTCTCGTCGGCGGTATTATGATCGGTTACATCTGCTCGGCGGTCACGGATTTTGTTGTCACCTTCGCGGAGGATTCCGATATCGTCAACCTCCACGGCTGGTCACAGGGAAGCTTCTCCGGCATGAGCTGGAGCAACGTAGCGATCTCTGCGGCTGTGATCGGCATCACCTTTGTCATCACGTTCCTGATGGCAAAACCGATCGGTGCATATCAGCTCGGTGAGGCGTATGCGCAGAGCATGGGTGTCAACATCAAAGTATTCCGCATCGCGCTGATTCTGCTTTCGAGTATTCTCTCCGCATGCGTCACCGCATTTGCCGGTCCGATTTCGTTTGTCGGCATTGCCGTCCCGTTCCTCGTCAAACAGAGCCTCGGCACATCGCGTCCGCTCGTCGTAATCCCGGGAACGTTCCTCGGCGGAGCCGTCTTCTGTATGATGTGCGACCTGATCGCGCGTATGGCGTTTGCACCGCTGGAGCTGTCCATCAGTACGGTCACATCGATCTTTGGTGCGCCGGTCGTCATTTTCATGATGCTGCGCCGGAAAAGGGGGTAAGAGAATATGAATGAATATTATTTTCATCTGGACCACCTGACGGTCGGCTATGATAAGAAGCCGCTGATCAAAGATATCTGCATCGGCATCGAAAAAGGCGAGATCGTTACGCTGATCGGACCGAACGGTTCCGGTAAATCAACGATTCTGAAAAGCATCACCCGCCAGTTAAAGCTGGTCGGCGGAAATGTGGAGTTTGACGGGAAAAACCTGCATGAGCTTTCGTTCCGTGAGTTGTCCACGAAGATGGCCGTTGTGCTGACGGAGCGCATGAAGCCGGAGCTGATGACCTGCCACGATATCGTGGCAACGGGCCGCTATCCGTACACCGGACGGCTCGGCATGCTGACCCGCGAGGATGAGGAGAAGGTCGAGAAGGCGATGCGCGCCGTTCATGCCGAAGAGCTCGGCGGCCGCGATTTCAACGCCATCAGCGACGGCCAGCGCCAGAGAGTGCTTCTTGCGCGTGCGATCTGTCAGGAGCCGGAGGTCATCATCCTCGACGAGCCGACTTCTTTCCTCGATATCCGCCACAAGCTGGAACTGCTCGCGATTCTGCGCCGCATGGCAAAGGAGAAGGGCATCACCGTCATCATGTCGCTGCATGAGATCGATCTGGCACAGAAAATTTCAGATAAGATCATCTGCGTCAAGGGCGATGCTATTTCCCATTTCGGCGCACCGGAGACAATTTTCCGCGAGGATATCATCCGCGAACTGTACGAGATTGACAATGGTTCGTTTGACCCGTGCTTCGGAAGCATCGAGCTGCCGCGGCCGGAGGGAACACCGCGCGTCTTTGTCCTCGCAGGCGGCGGAACGGGAATCCCGGTGTTCCGGAAACTGCAGAAGGAAAATGTCCCGTTTGCGGCAGGCGTCCTGTATACGAACGATATCGATTACCAGCTCGCCCGCATTCTGGCGATGGAGACGGTAACCGAAGCACCGTTCCAGGAGATCAGCGACGAGGCATTTGCCCGCGCCTGCGAGCTGATGAAGAGCTGTGAACGTGTCATCGACACCGGCGTCCCGGTGGGCATGTGCAACCGCCGGATCGAAGAGCTGAGGGCAGAAGCAAAGCGGCTTGGAAAGCTGGCAGAGTAAAACAAAGAAAAATCCAATCAAAATCTCCTGTCTGGGAACGAAACAATCGTTTTCCGAACAGGAGATTTTCTTTTTGCAGCCATTGTAAAAACAGCAAAAGAACACGAAAAATGTAATATTAAATTGTACGAAAAATTCACACAATTCAAGTCAAAAACCAACAGAGATTGACACTTAAAAAGTCAAGTGCTTTGTAAAATCTTTTGGCGAAATAACGGTTTTCTCTGTTATGACCAAAACACGCGTTCTGATTTCGCGAGATTTAAACACATGCTTTCCACACCGTTTTTCGTGGATAATGTGGATAACTCGGTGTATAACTTGTTTTTAGGCATGTTTTCGGTGGTTAACTATGTGGATAACTTGTGGACGGTATGTTTATAAAATTGGCCCGTGTGGAAAAACCCCGGTTTCTTTGTGCAATTTCGACAAAAGAGGTTTTAAAGTTTTATACGACTGACATGAAAGGTTTTTCAGATTTCAGAAACTACGGAAAAACAGAAAAAAGCAGGCAGTTCTCCGTACAATACGAAGAATGCCTGCTTTTGCTGTATTCTATTCGAAAGAAGCCATCAGTGGCTGATCAGATATTTCTCTACCGAAGTCACACAGTTCGCGCCGTCGGCGGCTGCCGTGATGATCTGACGGAGCTGCTTCGTGCGGACATCGCCTGCGGCGAACACGCCCGGCACGCTCGTCACACCGTCTTCGCCGGCTTTGATGTAGCCAGCCTCATCGGTTTCTACGGTGCCTGCGATCAGTGCGGAGACCGGAACGATGCCGACGGCAATAAACACGCCGTCTACCGTGATCATACCGGCTTCCCCTGCCTTTTTGTTCGTTACCTTCACGCCGGACACCATCTCGTTTCCCTCGATGGAATCCACAACCGTATCCCACACCATTTCCACATTCGGCAGTGCCAGCAGTGCATCCTGGAGAACACCGGCTGCCCGCAGTTCATCGCGGCGGTGGATCACGTAAACCTTTTTGCACGTTCTGGCAAGGAAAATCGCATCCTCCACGGCGACATCGCCGCCGCCGATAACGGCAACGGTTTTGTCTTTGAAAAATGCGCCGTCACACGTTGCACAGTAAGAGACGCCCATGCCGGAGAGTTCCTTTTCACCAGGTACATTTAACGCGCGGTGCTCCGCACCGGTTGCAAGAATGACCGTTCTGGCATGATACTCATTTTTTCTTGTGCGGACAATCTTGATCTCTTCGTCAAGAACAAGCTCCTTCACACGCTCGCGGGAAAATTCCGCGCCCATTTTTTCAGCGTGTGCGCGCAGCGTGCTTCCGAGATCCATGCCGCTGATGCCCGGAAGGCCGGGATAGTTGTCTACTTCATAGGTATTCAGCACCTGGCCGCCGCTTGCAAAGTTTGCCTCAATCGTAAGAGAGGAGAGCTTTGCGCGTTTCGCATAAATCGCGGCAGAAAGACCCGCCGGGCCGGAGCCGATGATGATAACGTCGTATAAGTTTTCCATAAAAATCCTCGTTTTCGTCTGTAGTAAGCTGCCATGCAGCCATTTTTCTGAAAGTATCGTTACGGAGCCGGTGTTTCGGACGGTTCCTGACTGTCGGAAACGGAAGATGAATCTTCCGCGGAAGTTTTTTGGGCTTCTTCTTCCGGCGCTTCCGGCTGGTTGTGAACCACCTTGATGCTGCGTACCAGCTTCAGATCGTTGTCGATGCCGACTTCCGTGTAGTCCAGCTTTTCGTCATCACTATAGAATGTGTAGAGTGTCAGGTTACTATCCTCTTTTTCCGTTTTTTCTGATTTGGCATCCCCTGCCTTCGTCAGAAAATCGCTCTCGGAAGTGCCGAGCGTGATGCCGTTTGTGATTGAAATCGGAATCTTTGTCGTATCGAGATCGCCGTACAGCGAAGTAACGAAACAGTTGCGCACTGTCGTCGCCTCCGCGCCGTAATTATGTACGGTGCAGTAAAGTTTCTGACCGCCCTTTTCCAGCGTGACGTAGCCGTATTTTCCGTTTAAAACGGCCGTATCGGACTCTTTCGTATTGACGGTCCAGTCGTGGTCCAGAAGTTCACTGACCGGAACGGGAAGATGATAGAGTACATCGTCAAAGCGGACGGTCCAGTCGTTGATTTCACTGCTGTCGGCTTCCGGTGCCTGGTAGGCCTCCACTTCCGGTGTTGTGGCATCGCTGACACCATCGAGCGCTTCTGCATCAGCCGTGGTCGTAAAGTTCTGCATATCGAGGGAATACAGAATTCCCGTTTCGTTATCGAAGCCGAGCGTGATCGTCTGGTACAGCCCGTACTCATACGTGAACTGCACAGAGGTATCGGCCTCATAACGGTCCTTTGGCGCACCGTAGATGCTTTCCACATCCTCCATCAGCGACTGCTGCAGGGTGACGCCGTTCGGCAGGCCGACATAGATATTCTGGCCCTCAGCGGTCGAGGTATCGATGTGAATGCCTCCGATCAGGCATTCCGCCACTGGCTTTGCCGTGGTGTCCGGATTGGCAATATCGACGGTAATCTGGTTTCCGTCCTTTTCAAAGCTTTCGCCCTCTGAGAAGGATTCCGGCTGGATTTCCTTTGTGTCGTCGCCGCTGTAGACCCAGCCAAGCGCTGTAAAATCCGCGTAGGATTCCGGAATTTCGTATGTATCGCCCCAGATGGCAAGCTGAAAACTGTTCAGGTTCTTCGAGAGATCCACATCGTATTCCGGAATCTCATCGGAATCGCCGGAGGCCGCCAGATTGTCTTTGGGGTCGTCATCGTCGGTACTCTGACTGATGGTTGTGATCGGAATCGTTTCTGTTTTCTTTCCGCAGCCGCTCGTTCCCACGAGGAAAGCGGCAAATACTGCTGTTAAAACCCAACGGTATTTTTTCATCCAAACCTCCTCATAATAAATGGTTAAAAATATTTGAAAGTTACTTCATGTA
This sequence comes from Fusicatenibacter saccharivorans, assembly GCF_015557635.1. Taxonomy (GTDB): domain Bacteria; phylum Bacillota; class Clostridia; order Lachnospirales; family Lachnospiraceae; genus Fusicatenibacter; species Fusicatenibacter saccharivorans. The sequence goes on along the minus strand of NZ_JADNOP010000016.1, from coordinate 38,839 downwards.
AGTAACGATATCAGTTCCCCCTATTCTATCACATTCCGCTTCGTTTTCCAATGTCTGAAGCGGATTTGAGAAAAATGGTTTTTCAAAAGCGCGGTACGGAATACATATTTAGTAAGGAACTGGAAAGGGCAGAAGTCTGGGAGGAGGCTGTGTATGCGTTTTACAAAAATGCAGGGCTGCGGAAATGATTATATCTATGTAAATGCCATGGAGGAGCGGGTGGAGAGTCCGGGACGGCTGGCAAAAGCGGTAAGTGACCGCCATTTCGGCATCGGCGCGGACGGGTTGATTCTGATCGGGGCATCCAAAACAGCAGATTTTTCGATGGAAATGTACAACGCCGACGGCTCGAAGGGCGCGATGTGCGGCAACGGCATCCGCTGTGTGGGAAAATACGTGTACGAGCATGGGATGACGAGAAAAACGACGCTGACTATCGAAACCGTCAGCGGAAACCGTGTGATTCATCTGCAGACGGGGGAGAATCCGAATGAGATCTGTCAGGTGACAGTGGAGATGGGAACGCCGGAATTCCGCGCCGCACAGATCCCCGTTGTTTCTCTGGGGGAATATGTGCTGGAGCATAAAATTACCGTGTGCGGGGAAAATTATACGATGACCTGCCTTTCGATGGGAAATCCGCATGCGGTGATTCCGGTGGAAGATGTGGAAAAAATATCCATTGCAAAGACCGGTTCCGCTTTTGAACACCTTTCCTGCTTCCCGGACCGTATCAATACAGAGTTTATCCAGATTTTAGATCAACACACAATAAAAATGAGAGTCTGGGAACGTGGGAGCGGTGAAACGCTGTCCTGCGGAACGGGAGCGTGTGCGGCAGCCGTCGCGGCGATGGTTTCCGGCTGTGTTTCGGAGGGAGAAACTGCCGTAGAACTGCGCGGCGGCAGGCTTTTCGTTACATGGGACCGGACGAAAAATAAGGTCCTTCTGACCGGCCCGGCCGAGACCGTTTTTGAAGGAACGCTTGCAGAACGAATTTGAAAAATGCAGATTTCTGTCTGCACGAAAGAGCAGTATGCAATATTCTGAAAATAAAAACTTACAGGAAATGCCTTTTCTTTTCAAAAGAAACATGCTACAATATGTGGTACCCGCTACAAGAAAAGGGTGGGGGACACACAAGATATAGTGTTTGATTTGGAGGACACCACAATGGTTTATATTATCAAAAAGGACGGAACCAAAGAAGAATTCGACGCGCAGAAGATCGTCCGTGCCGTAAATAAATCCGCACAGAGAATCCTGTATACCTTCTCACAGCAGGAGATTGACTTTATCTGTAAGTTCGCAACTGAGCACGTATATTCTCTTGGAAAGACCGAAATTCCGATCAGCGATATGCACAATATCGTGGAGGGAGCACTCGAAAAAGTAAACCCGGCTGTGGCAAAAAGCTACCGCGATTACCGCAATTACAAAACTGATTTTATCCATATGATGGACGAGGTCTACACGAAGAGCCAGTCCATCCGCTACATCGGCGACAAGAGCAATGCCAACACCGACAGCGCCCTCGTTGCAACGAAGCGAAGCCTGATTTTCAACGAGCTGAACAAAGAGCTGTACCGCAAGTTCTTCATGAACCGCAACGAGCTGCAGGCCTGTAAGGACGGCTACATCTACATCCACGACCAGTCCGCACGTCTCGATACCATGAACTGCTGTCTGTTCGATGTCGGAAACGTTTTAAAAGGCGGCTTCGAGATGGGAAATGTCTGGTACAACGAGCCGAAGACACTCGACACCGCATTTGATGTCATGGGCGATATCGTCCTCAGCACCGCTGCACAGCAGTACGGCGGCTTTACCGTGCCGGAGGTGGACAAGATCCTTGCTCCGTACGCACAGAAGAGCTACGATTACTACGTAAAAGAGTTCCTGAAATATACCGACGCATCCTGGGAGGGTGCACAGGAGAAAGCCATCGAGTATGCGATCGACAAAGTAAGAAGAGAGTGCGATCAGGGATGGCAGGGAATTGAGTATAAACTGAACACTGTCGGCTCTTCCCGCGGTGATTATCCGTTCGTTACCGTGACCCTCGGCCTTGGAACGAGCATGTTCGAGAAGATGATTTCCATCTCCCTTCTCGAGGTCCACAAAAACGGACAGGGCAAGAAAGGCCACAAAAAGCCGGTGCTCTTCCCGAAAATCGTCTTCTTATATGACAAGGCAATTCACGGAGAGGGCGGCATCGCAGAAGATGTCTTCGAGGCAGGACTTGACTGTTCTTCCAAGACGATGTATCCGGACTGGCTGTCGATGAGCGGCGAGGGCTACATCGCCGAGATGTACAAGAAATACAAGAGAGTCATCAGCCCGATGGGATGCCGTGCTTTCCTTAGCCCGTGGTACGAGCGCGGAGGCATGGAGCCGGCAGATGAGAACGACAAACCGGTCTTTGTCGGACGTTTCAACATCGGAGCCGTTTCCCTTCATCTTCCGATGATCCTGGCAAAATCCCGTTCCGAGAACCGCGATTTCCACGAAGTGCTTGACTTCTACCTCGAGATGATCCGCGATCTGCACAAACGGACCTACGATTACCTCGGCGAGATGCGTGCATCCACGAACCCGCTGGCTTACTGCGAGGGAGGTTTCTACGGCGGCCACTTAAAACCGTCCGACAAGATCCGCCCGCTGTTAAAGCCGATGACCGCATCGTTCGGTATCACGGCGCTGAACGAGCTGCAGGAGCTTTACAACGGAAAATCTCTTGTTGAGGACGGACAGTTTGCACTCGACACGCTGAAATATATCAACGACAAGGTTGCCGAGTTTAAGAAAGAGGACGGCATCCTCTATGCGATCTACGGCACACCGGCAGAATCCCTGTGCGGCCTGCAGATAGAGCAGTTCCGCAAACAGTACGGCATCGTCCGCAACGTTTCGGACCGCCCGTATGTGAGCAACAGTTTCCACTGCCACGTAACCGAGGACATCACCCCGATCCAGAAACAGGATCTCGAGGGACGTTTCTGGGAGCTCTGCAACGGCGGAAAAATCCAGTACGTGCGCTACCCGGTTGGCTACAACAAAGGTGCGATCAAGACCCTGATCGAGCGTGCAATGGAGCTCGGCTACTACGAGGGCGTCAACCTGTCCCTGGCTTACTGCGATGACTGCGGCCACCAGGAACTCGACATGGATGTCTGCCCGGTCTGCGGTTCCAAGAACCTGACGAAGATTGACCGTATGAACGGCTATCTTTCCTACAGCCGTGTCCATGGCGACACCCGTCTGAACGAGGCGAAGATGGCAGAAATTGCGGAAAGAAAATCCATGTAATCATCCATGAAATAATCAATGGAACAATCAATGGAATAATCAAAAGCCTCTGAGAAAAGTCCGGTGTGAATGTGACTTTCCTCAGAGGCTTTTTGGGTATTGCATCCGGTGGAAGCTGCCGGCGGCAGGGACTGCAGATAATGTGAGAATTAATCTTCGACATCGCGGGTAATATTGCGAACCCAGATGTACTTTTTATAATGATGATAAACGGCAGGAAGCTTTACAATTTCATCGAGATTTACAATGCAGTAAACCACCATAACCGGAAGCTTCAGCCAGAATGCGGCAAGAAAGCCAAGCGGTACAGAAAAGCACCACATAGCGCCGATGTTTCCCTGCATATCAAATTTCGCATCGCCTCCGGCACAAAAGATACCGTCGAGAACGGTGGTGTTGACCGATTGTGCCATCAGGTTCAGACCGCAGAAGAGAAGCATGTACTGCAGGTACTCGGCTGCGGTATCGGAAAGTGGGGCAAAATGAACGATGGCTGGGGAAATGAGCATCAGCAGGCCGCCGGTCACAATGCCGATGGCAATGGAGAGATGGCTTAAACGTCCTCCATACTCGCGGGCTTTTTCCAGCTCGTTCGCGCCGAGCAGATTTCCGATCAGAACCCCGGCACCACCGCTCACACCGCGGATCAGGCAGGAGAGGAGGCTCTTGGCAATCGAGGTGATGGAGTTTGCCGCAACGGCATCGCTTCCCATATGTCCCATGATAACGGAGTACAGAACGTAGGCAATTCCCCAGACGAGGGAGGCCGCAAGCACGGGAAGCGTGTAGCGCCAGAAGTCTTCTGAAAGTATTTTCCCTGCGGAAGAGAAGAGGCGGTTCCAGAGAATCCGTACACGCTCCGGTTTCTTTGTCTCGAGATAAGCCCAGATCAGTTCCACAACGCGGGCAGCTACCGTTGCATAAGCTGCTCCGCGGATCCCAAGTGCCGGAGCACCGCAAAGACCGTAGATGAGGATGGCATTTAAAATGATGTTCAGTACAACCGCAGTGGAACTGATGCGGGAGCTGACTGCTGCATGACCGGTGTTTTTCAGCAGGATCAGATAGACCTGCGAAATACCGCAGAGTACGTAGGAGAGTGCAACAGCGCGTAAATACTGGCTTCCGCTTGCAACCAGGGCCGCATCATTTGTAAAGATGCGCATCAGCATTTCGGGACAGAAACCGGCAAGGATGGTAAACAGGCCGGAGAACAGCAGGTTGGTGCGAAGTGCGATCGGAATCACTTTTTCGATCGAAGCGGCATCCTGTTTCCCCCAGTACTGCGCTGCCATAATACCGGCGCCCGCCGCGATGCCTGAGATAAAAAGGCTCAAAACAAACTGCACCTGTCCGGCCAGTGAAACAGCAGACAACGAAGTCTGATCAATCCAGCCCAGCATGATCGCATCCGTTGCGCTGACGAGAGCCAGCATAAAATTCTGGATCGCAATCGGAAGGACGAGGAGTTTTAGTTTCTGGTAAAATTCATCCTTAAAATTCATTCGTGTTTTCATAAAAATTCCCCCAAAGTAAATAGTAGTTTCTGCTGTATTATAGCGGAAAGAAAATGGGAAAACAATGGCTAAAACAAGCTATTTTCTGGTCATTTTTGACATTCCCTGTATAATATAGAAGAAAAAGAACTTTTCCGGTGCCCGTGTCCGGTACGCCGGAAAGCGGAGAAGAAGTTTGATCAGAAAATCAGGTTTCCTTCAGCAGAAACTCCAGGATTTCTGCTATCAGAATAAATATGCCGGCAGCGGCTGTCTTTATAAAATCCAGAAATCCATGCAGGAGCTGGAGAAGCTTTTGAAAAAGAAAGATAAGAAACGGAAGTAGGTTCGGCTGCCATTGGAGCCGTCGTCGAAACAAACGGAAATATACGAAAAAATTGTGAAATTTAATAGAATTATAAGACCTGTTTTCGCTGTTTTTAACAAAAGTAAAGAAACAGTGAAAAAAAGGTTGCTTTTTTCGGCAGAATCCTTTATAATCTTATTTGTGTTCAGCGAGTGGATCATCCAATGAAACACAGAAAAACAAAAGTAAGCGCCTTTAGCTCAGTTGGTAGAGCAGTAGACTCTTAATCTATTTGTCCAGGGTTCGAGTCCCTGAAGGCGCATCGAAAGCACTGTTTTTGCAGACCTGAGAGCTGCGGGGACGGTGTTTTTCTTGTTTTACAAGCAAAATACCAAAAGTCTGTGTATCAACTTTTTTACATTGCGATAGAAACAGAGAAAAACCGGCAGCGGAGCGGTCTTACTTTTCAAGAGACCGTTCTGCTGCCGGTTTGTATTTTGGATGGGAATCAAATCATTTGCGAAAGCATTCCGCTACAGAAACCGTGCCTCCATCTTACAGATCGGGTTTCCGATTGAGGAAAACTTCTCCTCATATTCCGTCATTACATTTCCTTCTGAGAGAACCACATCGTGGTGCAGATCGTATGTGAATGCAGTGAGTTCCCATCCCTCTGCATTTTTCATCTCCTCAAGAGAGAAGTCAAACAGATCTTTATTATCGGTTTTGAATTCCAGTGTTCCGTCCTTCTTTAAAATCTTCTCGTACCGTGCAAGAAACTCATGCGACGTCAGTCTCCGCTTCGCATGGCGGTCCTTCGGCCACGGATCGGAGAAGTTGAGGTAAATGCGGTCAACTTCGCCTTCTGCGAATACTTCCGGAAGCTGGCGCGCGTCCATGCGGATGAAAAACAGGTTTTTAAGTTCTGTTTCTAATTTTTCACGTTTCTGTACCGCGCGGAGCAGTACGCTGTCGTACATCTCAATACCAATGTAGTTGATCTCCGGATGCAGAACCGCCATATCCATCAGGAAGCGTCCTTTTCCCATTCCAACCTCAATATGAATCGGATTTTCATTTCCAAAAACCTCAACCCACCGTCCCCGGCAGCTCTCCGGTTCCTGCACAACGAACGGACAGGAAGCAATCACATCTTTTGATCCTCTGATATTTCTAAGGCGCATATGCGTAAAATTCCTTTCTTAAGTGATAAATATTAGAATAAAAGCCAATCATATCTAGTATATCATAGCTCCCGAAAAAGCAAAACAGAAAAATCCCGTTTTCAAATTTTCGAAGTTTTCAAAATACTGTATACAATATCAACCTGCACATAGCATTTCTTATCAGCAATATGACAATCGGATTGGTTCCATATCGAAATCATATGAGGGGCCATCTTTTGGCTATTGATATTGGAAGAAAAAATATGACCCATTGTCTATTTTTAATCAAAAAGTCGATCGAAATCCCACTTTTTTTTACGATTTCAATATGTCAACTTTGGAAAAAAAGGTGTAGAATACTAACAGCAAAGATGCAGGAGTTTCTCCTGTACTTTTTGCCCTGTATATCAAAATTGGTCAGTGGACCAGGTTTGATTGTTATGCAAATATCATAAGGAGGGAAAGCGATGCTATGGAATCTGTAATTAACAAACTTGCAGAGATCGAAACGGCTGCTACTAAGATTATGCAGGCTGCCGAGAATCAGAAGAAGCTCCAGGATGAGCAGCAGGAAGAGCGGATTGCAAAATTCGATGCAGATCTGGAAGCAGAAACGGCAAAGCGGATTGAAGAGATTACAACGAAACTTCATTCTACTACAGATGCGGATCAGAAAAAGCAGCGGGACTCTGCCGCCGAACTTCTATCTTCACTGGACGCTTATTACGAACAGAATCACGGAACACTGTCCACGCAGATTTACGAAAACATTATAAGGAAGTGAAACGATGAGCGGTCTATTATCCTACAGCGGCCTTACCACAAAGATAAGAGCCATGCAGAGCCATCTTTTAAACGACCAGAATTTTCGGGAAATCGTGGAACTGGAGAGTGTACCGCAGGCAGTTTCTTACCTCAAGCAGCATAAAGGCTATGAGGATCTGTTTGAGGGCTACAACGAAGCTGACCTTCACCGGGGTCAGATCGAGAAAATGCTGCGCCTGACGGTGTACCGGGATTTTTCCAAGCTGTACCGTTTTGCAAATGTAGAGCAGAGAAAGTTTCTTGCACTCTACTTCAAACGATACGAAGTGTCCGTTATCAAAGAATGCCTGAACACGGTATTTGATCACCGTGATGTGGTATTGAACCTGTCCATATTCGACGAGTTCTTTAACAAGCATTCCCAGCTGGACATCAATCTTCTGGCGTCCTCCAGGACGATCGAAGAACTGATTGCGAACCTGAAAGGGACAGAATATTATGCCCCGTTGTCGCAGCTCGCGGATATCGAGCGTCCGACCCTGTTCGACTATGAGATGACCCTGGATCTGTATTACTTTGCACAGATGTGGAAAGACAGATCAAAAGTAGTGACAAAGCGGGATCTGGAAGAGCTGACCGCTGCATGGGGAAGCAAGTTTGACATGCTGAACCTTCAGTGGATCTACCGTTCCAAACGCTATTATCACATGACCAGCGCACAAATCTACGCCCTGCTGATTCCGGTTCATCACCGGCTGAAAAAGGATGTGGTAAAGGCACTGGTAGAAGCCGAGAATATGAGTGCATTTTCCCAGCTGCTGGAACAAACCTATTATGCGAAACGGTATGATTCCTTCAAGGTCGATACGCTGGAATCCATGTATGCAGCCATTATGAAGCACATACTTTCCAGTGAATCCAGACAGGATCCTTATTCCGTTGCCACAATATACTCATACCTCTATCACAAAGAGCACGAGGTAAACCGGCTTATTATTGCACTCGAGTGCGTACGTTACCGTATCAGCGCTGACGAGGCAATGCAGCATATCGCAAAAACTTAATACACGGGGAGGTGTACTCATTGATTGTCAAGATGAAATTTTTGAGCATCACCGGGCCGAAAGCCGACATTGACCGTGTGGTCAACACTTATCTCTCAAAATATGAGATACATCTGGAAAACGCTCTGACGGAGCTGTCTACGATGCAGAATATCACACCGTATATCCAGATCAACCCATACAAAGAGACCTTAAAACAGGCGGAAGATTTTACAGCACTTCTGCCGGAAGAGAAGCGTACCACCACGAAAAGACTTTCCCTGGAAGATGCCATCAACTGTGTCCATGGTTTGGATCACACCCTTGGCCAGTTGAACCAGGAGCGTACAGAACTGGAAGCAAAAAAGAAAGACTTGATGGAAAAAGCACAGAAAATCGAGCCGTTCCAGGATCTGCACTGCAATCTTTCCTCCATTCTGGATTTCCACTTTATTAAATTCAGATTCGGAAAGATCACAAAAGAGTATTACAACAAATTTGAGAGCTACTGCTATGAGAACAGCGATACGGTATTCTACCGCTGCCATTCCGATGAGCAGTATGTATGGGGCATTTACTTCTGCCCAAGAGATCAGGTCACGAAAGTGGACGCCGTATTCTCATCCCTGCACTTCGAAAGAATCTACGTTCCGGACGAGTACAGCGGAACGCCGGAGGATGCTTACGCAGCACTTCAGGCAGAAATCAAAAAGACAGACGATGCACTCAGCGAGTGCTCACGGAAACTGGCAAAATGCCTTTCGGATTCCGCAGAGGATCTGGTTGCAGCAAAAGAGCAGTTAGAGCAGCTCTCCGGCAACTTTGATGTCCGTCGCCTGGCAGCCTGCACGAAATCCAAGAAGGAAACCTTCTATATTCTGTGCGGCTGGATGTCGGAAAAAGATGCCGCTTCCTTCCAGAAGGACATCGAAAACGACACAAATCTCTTCTGCTTCATCGAGGATGATGCAAACAACGTTCTGCGTCAGCCGCCGACAAAGCTGAAAAATCCGAAAATCTTCCGTCCGTTTGAGATGTACGTGAAGATGTACGGACTGCCAAATTACAATGAAATTGACCCTACGATTATCGTAGGACTTACCTATGCATTTATTTTCGGAATCATGTTTGCCGATGTAGGGCAGGGACTGTGTCTGCTGATTGGCGGCGCACTGCTGTACCACTACAAGAAGATGGATCTGGCAGCGATCATGAGTACCTGCGCGGTATTCTCTGTGATCTTCGGATTCTTGTTCGGCAGCTTCTTCGGATTTGAGAATGTCATACCGGCCCTCTGGCTGCATCCGAAGGAAGCGATGACAACGCTTCCGTTCATCGGTTCGATGAACACCGTATTTGTCGCAGCGGTTGCATTTGGTATGTTCATGATTCTGACAGGAATGGTTCTGCATATGATCAATGCAGCAAGAAACCATAAGCTCGGCGAGCTTCTGTTCAGCCAGAACTCCCTGGCAGGCTTCATTTTCTACGGAGCCCTTGCCGTTACACTCGTTCTCCTGTTCAGCGGCCATAAAGCTCCGGCTGTCGGCGTGATGGTAGTCATGTTCGGTATTCCGCTTCTTGCGATCTTCTTAAAAGAGCCACTGGAGCGTATGGTAGAGAAGAAGGGCAATGCATTTCCGGAGACCGGAAAGGGAATGTTCTTTGTACAGGCATTCTTCGAACTCTTCGATGTGCTTTTGAGCTACTTCTCCAACACAATTTCCTTTGTCCGTGTCGGCGCATATGCAGTCAGCCATGCGGCTATGATGGAGGTTGTCCTGATGCTCGGCGGAGCAACAGGCGGCGGCAGCATCAGCTGGCCGGTTATTGTTCTCGGAAATGTCTTCGTTGCCTGCCTTGAGGCACTGCTGGTAGCGATCCAGGTACTGCGTCTGGAGTATTACGAGATGTTCAGCCGGTTCTATGAAGGAGATGGAAAACCGTTTGTTCCGTTTTTGAAAAAAGGCGAGAAATAAAAGAGGATTCAGAGCCATGCAAAATGGAAGCGAATATGGCGGGAAGCTGTATCGGGAAAAAGTGAAAATGGCTCCGGATCGCAGCAAAGAGTAAATTTAATGAATTAACTTCAGGAGGAAAACTATTATGAACTCAGCATTTGTACAGGTACTTACTGCAATCGCAATGGTATTAACCATCGTTGTTCCTATGACTTATTACTTCAAAGGTGAGCACAACAAAAATCGTTACAAAAAATCTCTGGCAGCCAATGTAAGCGGCTTCTTCGGCCTTCTGCTGATCGCAACCGTTGTTTCCTTCGCAGGCGCAACAACTGCATCTGCTGCAACAGAAGCAGGCGCTGGTCTTGCAACCGGTCTTGGTTACATCGGTGCAGCTCTTGTTACAGGTCTTTCCGGTATTGGTTCCGGTATCGCCGTTGCATCTTCCGCAAGCGCAGCTCTTGGAGCAATCAGCGAAGACGGCAGCATCTTTGGTAAATCCATGATCTTCGTAGCTATGGCCGAAGGTATCGCTCTGTATGGTCTGATCATCTCCTTCATGATTCTTGGTAAACTTTGATTCCAAAACCGGAAGGTATTGATCTTCACCTTAAGTTGGAGGAATCATAAATGAAAATGTTCTTGATCAGTGATAACGTAGACACTCAGACGGGCATGCGCCTGGCCGGAGTGGAAGGCGTTGTCGTTCATGAGCGCGAGGAGCTTTATGATACACTGCAGAAAACACTGGCAGACAAAGAGATCGGAATTATTCTCCTTACAGAAAAGTTCGGGAAGGAATTCCCGGACATTCTGGAGGATGTCCGCCTCAACCATAAGCTTCCGCTGCTCATTGAAATTCCGGACCGTCACGGTACCGGAAGAGCGCCGGACTTTATCACTTCCTTTGTAAATGAATCTATTGGATTAAAACTGTAAGAATGCCCTGGAGGTGACACACATTGACTACTGAGGAAAAACTTCAGAATTTTTATAATCATTCCCTGGACAGTGCAAACCGTGAAGCAGAACGTGTGATCGGCGATCACCAGAAAGCTCTGGATAAGATCTTCGAGGAGCATAAAGCAACCGCAAGACGTCAGGCAGAAGAAGAAGTTGCTGCCGAGACCGAGAAAGCAAAACGTGATGTCAATAAGACACTGTCTGCGGATCAGCTTCATATCAGACGGAAGCTGTCCCGTAAAAATCTGGAATTAAAAGAAAAACTGTTTAAAGAAGTTCGTGAAAAACTTACCGCTTATAAAAAGGATCCATCCTATGAGGAGTATCTGGAGCGCAAAATCCGCGAAGCCGTTACGTTTGCCGGAAATGACAAACTGACCTTATATCTGGATCCGTCAGACGAAGCTCATAAGGCTTCCCTGGAGCAGAAACTCTCCGTAACCCTTACCATTTCGGCCATGCCGTTCCTTGGCGGCGTGCGCGCGGTCATTCCGGAGAAAAATATTCTGATCGATAATTCCTTCGAGACCCTTCTGAACGAAGAGCGGGAGAATTTCATCTTTCACGGAGGTGTAGAGCATGAATAAAACCGGAGTTATCTATGGAATCAACGGTCCGGTCGTATATCTGAAAGGAAACACCGGATTTAAAATGTCCGAGATGGTTTACGTTGGTAAAGAACGTCTGGTCGGCGAGGTTATTGCCCTGACAAAGGATACCACTACAGTACAGGTTTTCGAGGAAACCACAGGACTGAAACCAGGCGAAACAGTTACCGCATCCGGAGATGCCCTCTCTGTTACACTGGGACCTGGAATCCTGAACAACATTTTTGACGGTATTGAGCGTCCGCTGTCCGAGATTGCAAAGCAGTCCGGTAAATACATCAGCCGCGGCCTTACCGTAGATTCTCTGGATACAGAGAAAAAATGGGATGTCCATGTAACTGTTTCGGAAGGCGAAGAGCTGATGGGCGGCGCAATCATTGCAGAGACACAGGAGACTCGTTCCATCGTACACAAATCGATGGTTCCGCCGGATGTCAACGGCACGGTTATCTGGACCGCCAAAGACGGAAAGTACACCATCCTTGACCCGATTGTAAAACTGAAGCTGGAGGACGGCACCGAAAAAGAGATCACACTGGCACAGAAATGGCCGATCCGTGTACCGCGTCCAACCCTGAAAAGATATCCGGCATCCGTTCCGCTGATCACAGGACAGCGTATCCTGGATACGATGTTCCCGATCGCAAAAGGCGGCACAGCAGCCATCCCTGGCGGATTCGGTACCGGAAAAACCATGACCCAGCACCAGATCGCAAAATGGTCTGATGCCGATATCATCATCTATATCGGATGTGGAGAGCGTGGAAACGAGATGACACAGGTTCTGGAGGAGTTCCAGGAACTGATCGACCCGAAGAGCGGCAACCCGCTGATGGACCGTACTACCCTGATCGCCAACACATCCAACATGCCTGTTGCAGCCCGTGAGGCATCTCTGTATTCCGGACTGACACTGGCTGAGTATTACCGCGATATGGGCTATGATGTAGCAATCATGGCAGACTCCACATCCCGTTGGGCAGAGGCACTCCGTGAGCTGTCCGGCCGTCTGGAGGAAATGCCTGCCGAGGAAGGTTTCCCGGCATATCTGGCATCCCGTCTGTCCGCTTTCTATGAGCGTGCCGGCATGATGCAGACCCTTTGCGGCGCAGAGGGAAGCGTATCCATCATCGGAGCTGTATCTCCGCAGGGTGGTGACTTCTCCGAGCCTGTTACCATGAACACCAAACGTTTCGTCCGCTGCTTCTGGGGACTGGACAAATCTCTGGCTTACGCCCGTCATTTCCCGGCGATCCACTGGCTGACCAGCTACAGTGAATACCTGCAGGATCTGTCGCCGTGGTACAAAGATCACGTAAACAAAAACTTTGTAGATATGCGGAACCAGTTAATGGGAATCCTGAACTCCGAGAGCTCCCTGATGGAAATTGTAAAACTGATCGGTAGCGATGTTCTTCCGGATGACCAGAAGCTGACCCTGGAAATCGCCAGAGTTATTCGACTGGGCTTCCTGCAGCAGAACGCATTCCATCCAGATGACACCTGCGTATCCTTGGAAAAACAGTACAAGATGATGGAAGTTATTCTTTATCTGTACAAGAAATCCAAAGCGCTCGTGACGATGGGCATGCCAATGTCCGTACTGAAAGAGGACAAGATCTTCGACCGCGTCGTTTCTATTAAATACGATGTACCGAATGACCGTCTGGATCTGTTTGACACATACAAAAAAGATATCGACACCTTCTACGATAAGGTACTCGAGAAGAATGGTTAAGGAGGGAATTCATCATGGCAATTGAATATTTAGGCCTTAGTGAGGTCAATGGCCCTCTGGTTGTTCTGGAAGGTGTAAAAAATGCTTCCTACGAGGAAATCGTAGAATTTACCGTAGACGGCAATGAGAAAAAACTGGGACGTATCGTTGCTGTATACGAAGACAAAGCCGTTATTCAGGTATTTGAGGGAACCTCGAGCATGTCTCTTACCAATACCCATACCCGTCTGACCGGACATCCTATGGAGATCGGACTTTCCGAAGAAATCCTTGGACGTACCTTCGACGGTATCGGAAAACCGATCGACCGCATGGGACCGATTGACGCAGAGGTAAGAAGAAACGTCAACGGCCTGCCGCTGAACCCGGTTACCCGTAAATACCCAAGAAACTATATCCATACCGGTATTTCTGCAATCGACGGTCTGACCACCCTGATTCGTGGACAGAAGCTGCCGATCTTCTCCGGAAACGGACTTCCGCACGACCAGCTGGCAGCACAGATCGTACAGCAGGCATCCCTTGGAGATTCCGATGAGAAGTTTGCAATCGTATTTGCCGCTATGGGTGTTAAATACGACGTAGCAGAGTTCTTCCGCCGGACCTTTGAGGAAAGCGGTGTATCTGACCACGTTGTTATGTTCCTGAACCTGGCAAACGACCCGGTTGTAGAGCGTCTGATCACCCCGAAGGTAGCACTGACAGCTGCCGAGTACCTTGCATTCGAGAAAGGCATGCATATCCTGGTTATCCTGACCGATATCACATCCTTCTGCGAGGCTATGCGTGAGGTTTCCTCCTCCCGTGGAGAGATTCCTTCCCGTAAAGGTTATCCTGGATACCTGTACAGTGAGCTGGCTACGCTGTATGAGCGCGCCGGAATCGTACAGGGCGTAGAGGGATCCGTAACACAGATTCCGATCCTGACCATGCCAAACGATGATATCACGCACCCGATCCCTGACCTGACCGGTTACATCACCGAGGGTCAGATCGTACTGGACCGCCAGCTTCACGGCCAGTCTATTTACCCGCCAATCAGCGTGCTGCCGAGTCTTTCCCGTCTGATGAAGGACGGTATCGGTGAGGGCTACACAAGAGCCGATCATCAGGACGTAGCGAACCAGCTGTTCTCCTGCTATGCAAAGGTAGGAGATGCGCGTTCCCTGGCATCCGTTATCGGTGAGGATGAGCTTTCTCCGATCGATAAACAGTACCTGGTATTCGGTAATGAATTCGAGCATGAATTCATCGGCCAGGGAATGGATGAAAACCGTTCCATGGAAGATACGCTGAATAAGGCATGGGAGCTTCTTGGACTGCTTCCGAGAGAAGAGCTCGACCGTGTCAACACCAAGGTTCTGGATCAGTATTATCATCCGACCACCATTGATGCAGTAGCAAAAGCAAAGGCAGAAGCCGATGCCATGAATGAGTAAGCGAGAGGAGTGAGATCGGAATGGACCCGAATACCTTTCCTACCAAGGGAAACCTGATTCTTGCAAAGAACTCTCTGAAACTTGCCCACATGGGTTACGAGCTGATGGACAAGAAGCGGAATATTCTGATCCGCGAGCTCATGGGCCTGATCGATGAGGCAAAAGACATTCAGCGTCAGATCGATGTGACATTCCGCGAGGCTTATGCGGCACTGCAGATTGCGAACATGGAAATCGGTATCACCAACGTACAGACCGTGTCCTATACCGTTCCGGTGGAGGAATCTATCCGGATCAAGACGAGAAGTATCATGGGCGTGGAGATCCCGCTGGTAGAAGCCGACCCGTCCGGCCAGGCGCCGACGTATGCTTACTACAGCACAAAGGAGTCGCTGGATCAGGCAAGGCAGGCTTTTGAAAAAGTAAAAGACCTGACCTTAAAACTTTCCATGATTGAGAACTCAGCCTACCGTCTTGCGGCGGCAATCAAGAAGACACAGAAGCGTGCAAATGCGCTGAAGAATATCACGATTCCGCATTACACCCAGCTGTCCAAGGATATCGCGGACGCACTGGAGGAGAAGGAGCGCGAGGAGTTCACACGACTGAAGGTCATCAAACAGAGAAAGAACAAGGCAAGCTGATAGTAAGGCTTTCCCGAACAGAGATAAGAGCCGCCCGGCGCTGCGAAGAAATCCGCAGCGTCAGGGCGGCTTTTGCTGTGTTATCTGGTTTTGATTTTATACAAGATTTTAGAAAAAATTTCTATCTTTTTAAGGGAGGGTTTGTTATAATATGTAAAGTATTTGTAAAGAAAATGTAAGATGAAAGCTTTAAAGGAAGTTTTGGAGGCATGAACATGAAACAAAGTAAATGGAAAAAGGCAGGATGCATCGTGCTTACCGTGCTCGCGGTACTGATCGGAACACTTGGCGTTCTGCTTTTTACGTCGGAGCGCTGGATGCGGAAAACCTGGCCGAACCTTAATATGGAAGAGCTTGCCTATCAGCTGAAGGCACCCATTGCCGGAACAAGCCATGATCTGCTGATGAGCTATGTCCGCTCGTGTGCACTTCTGGCAGTGATCGCACTTGTGGCCCTCGTTCTGGTGAGCATTTTTCTGCGGAAAAAGCAGATGGCACACCTGGCATTTGGTCTGACCTGTATCGTGGCCGGCATCGCAAGCATTGCGTATTCAATCAACGACGTCTGGGCAGCGCTTGACATCAAAAATTATCTGAATAATCAGAGTACCTACAACACGATTGTGGAAGACAACTACGTAGATCCGGCGCGCGCCAGGATGACATTCCCGGAGCAGAAACGAAACCTGATTTATATTTATCTGGAATCCATGGAAAGCACTTACGCAGATAAAGCCAACGGCGGTGCTTTTGACAAGAACTATATTCCGGAACTGACTCAGCTTGCCGCGGATAACGTCAGCTTTTCCAACTCTGATCTTCTCGGAGGCGGCCATTCCAGCGTTTACACGACCTGGACGATCGGCGGAATCTTTGCACAGACTTCCGGTTTGCCGCTGAACACCGGCATCGGCCGAAATGAGATGGCATACCAGGAAAGCTTCTTCCCGGAGATCAACACACTCGGAGATGTCCTTGCGGATGAAGGCTACAAGCAGTACTTCTTCATTGGTTCCATCGGCGCCTTCGGAGGCCGTGAAAACTACTTCAAAGAGCACGGCGATTACGAGATCGACGATTACAACTGGGCACAGGAGCAGGGCCTGATCCCGGAAGACTACTACGAATGGTGGGGCTATGAGGACGAAAAACTCTTCGCCTTCGCCAAAGACCGTCTGACCCAGATTGCAGCAGAAGGCGAACCGTTCAACTTCACGATGCTGACTGCCGATACTCATTTCGAGGATGGATATCCGTGCGAACTCTGTGATGAGGAAAACGATGGCGACAATCAGTATGGAATGGTTCTGCATTGCTCGAGCAAACAGGTTACGGAATTTGTTTCCTGGATCCAGCAGCAGGATTTCTACGATAACACAACGATCGTGATCTCCGGCGATCATCCGACCATGGACGCAGATTTCTGTGAAAACATCGACGCAGATTTCCAGAGAACTGTTTATAATGTAATCATCAATTCTGCCGTGCAGCCGCAGCAGGAGAAAAACAGAACCTTCACGACGATGGACATGTTCCCGACTACCCTTGCGAGCATGGGCGTCACCATCGAAGGCGACCGTCTTGGCCTTGGCACCAACCTGTTTTCCGGCGAGCAGACCCTCGCGGAGCAGATGGGCTACGAAGAACTGAACGACGCGCTCTCCCAGAAATCCAAATTCTTTGAGAAAATGGAAGAGAACCTGAATCCGGTCTGGACCAAAGATGAGAATGGATGGAAATTCTATATTGCGGAGGAAGACCGATACGCCAAAGGCGAGTGGGTTACCAACAACCCGCACCGCTATCAGAGCGACACGGAACAGAAGTATTACATCGATGCCGATGGCTATGCCGTACAGGGCTGGAAACTGATCGATGGAAAATGGTACTATTTCTCCAAGACAGGCAGCTGCCGTTTCCTCGTCGGCCCGTGCGATGAGCCGTATGAGGTGGATGAGTCGCAGTACTCCTGAAACTTGCAGTGCATGATAAAAAAGAAGAATTTCAGACAGAGAAAAGTCTGAGATTCTTCTTTTTTTACATTCGGGCAGCCGATCCGCCTTTTGGCGGAATTTTCTGCAATTTTTTGTACAAAACGTATAAAGATTGTGAAATAAATAATTATCAATTGAATGATTGCACAAAACATGGTAAAATACGACTATCAATCGGCGGACAAAGCGGAAAAAGAAAGGGGATTTGAAAACAATGGGTTACAAATCAGACATTGAGATTGCACAGGAGTGTACCATGCAGCCGATCACAGCGATCGCAGAAAAAGCAGGTATCGATGACAAATATCTGGAGCAGTACGGAAAATACAAAGCCAAAATTGATTACAACCTGTTAAAAGAAACAAATGCGGAGGATGGAAAACTGATCCTTGTTACAGCCATCAACCCGACACCTGCAGGAGAAGGAAAAACAACAACATCCGTAGGTCTGGTAGACGGACTTTCCAGAATCGGCAAAAAGGCAATGGTTGCACTTCGTGAGCCATCCCTTGGACCGGTCTTCGGTGTAAAAGGCGGAGCAGCAGGCGGCGGATACGCACAGGTCGTTCCGATGGAGGATATCAACCTTCACTTCACCGGTGATTTCCATGCGATCGGCGCAGCGAACAACCTGCTGGCTGCTATGATCGACAACCACATTTTCCAGGGCAATGCACTGAACATCGATCCGAGAAAGATCACCTGGAAACGATGTGTAGATATGAATGACCGTCAGCTTCGCAGCGTTGTAGACGGACTTGGCGGAAGAACAAACGGAATGCCAAGAGAAGACGGCTATGACATTACGGTAGCATCTGAGGTTATGGCAGTTCTTTGTCTGGCAAGCGATATTACGGATCTGAAAGAAAGACTTTCCAAGATTATCATCGGATATACCTATGGAAAAGTATCCGAACAGAAACCGGTAACAGCAGGTGATCTGCATGCAGAAGGCGCTATGGCAGCTCTCTTAAAAGATGCTCTGAAACCAAACCTGGTACAGACACTGGAAGGAACACCGGCTATCGTTCACGGCGGACCGTTCGCAAACATCGCACATGGCTGCAACTCTGTAACTGCAACCAAAATGTGCCTGAAATTAGCAGATTACACCGTTACAGAGGCAGGCTTCGGCGCTGACCTTGGTGCTGAGAAATTCCTCGACATCAAATGCCGTATGGCAGGTATGAAACCAAACGCAGTTGTTGTCGTAGCAACTGTTCGTGCCCTGAAATACAACGGCGGCGTTCCAAAAGCAGAACTGAACGGCGAAAACCTGGAAGCTCTGGAAAAAGGTATGCCAAACCTTCTGAAACATGTAAGCAATATCACAAACGTATACAAACTGCCTTGCGTTGTTGCAATCAATGCATTCCCGACCGATACCGAAGCAGAACTGAAGCTGGTTGAGGAGAAATGTAAAGAGCTCGGCGTCAACGTTGTTCTGTCCGAGGTATGGGCAAAAGGCGGCGAGGGCGGCGTAGCCCTGGCAGAAGAAGTTGTCCGTCTTTGCGAGCAGCCGAACGATTTCACCTATGCATACGATCTGGAAGGCTCCATCGAAGAGAAACTGAACGCCATCGTTCAGAAGATCTACGGTGGAAGCAGAGTTGTCCTGACCGCAAATGCACAGAAACAGGCAAAACAGTTAGAGGCTCTCGGATTTGGCAACTGCCCGATCTGTATGGCAAAAACCCAGTACAGCCTGACCGATGATCAGACCAAACTCGGCGCACCGACCGGATTCGAAGTTACCGTACGTAACCTGAAAATCTCCGCAGGTGCAGGCTTCATCGTAGCCCTGACCGGTGACATCATGACCATGCCAGGTCTGCCGAAAGTTCCGGCAGCAGAGCGTATCGATGTAGACGCTACTGGAAAGATTACAGGACTGTTCTAATAACACAGGATATTGTCTTGAAAAGACAGAATAAAGCATGAAATAAAACACAGAAAAAAGAGACATTCCTTCGTGAATGTCTCTTTTTTTACGTTTTTATTGCAAAATATTACAAAAGATAATATAATTTCTAATGATAACATAGAGAGAAAAGCAGATATAATATAGTAAGGGAGTTACTTACCAATGACATCGAAGAAAAAATTGAGAAGTCTTCTGGGCGGTACACTTTTTATGGTGCTGATGCTCAGCGTACACCCGACGACTGTTTCCGCGAGTGCTGTGGGGAGCAGCACGGTGATGGACCAGTCTGTGGAGACAGAGGATCAGCAGAGCGGGATGCAGAGTGAAACGCAGACACAGGCTTCACAGGACAGCGTTGCTGCTGTGCGGGACAGTCAGAATGGCTGGGTTAAGGCAGGCGACGGCGGCTGGTATTTTTATGAGAACGGACAGCTGAAAACAGGATGGCTTTACCGGAATGGAAACTGGTACTGGCTGGATCCGGACCGGAACGGCCGCATGGCAGAAAACAGCTGGTTCACATACGATAATAATCTTTATTATGCCAAGGGAGACGGAGCAATCTATAAAAATGGTTTTCAGGAAGTAGATGGAAACCTTTATTATTTCCAGAGCTGGGGCGGCATTCAGAGAAATGTGTATCTCAGCATCAGCGGAAAAATGTACTATGTACAGGAAAATGGTATCGTTGCCCGTGGAATAGTCAGAACAATGAATGGACATGGTGATCTCTGCGCATTTGATGATACTACGGGAGCGCAGATCACACAAAAAGGCTGGCTGAAAAAAGGCACATCATATTATTGGGTAAGAGAAGACGGCGTCCTGCAGACCGGCTGGCTGCTGTACGATGATAACTGGTACTGGTTTGATGATAATGGTGTCATGATGACATCCGGCTGGAAAGAAATCAACAACAATCTGTATTACTTCCGGAGCTGGGGCGGCATTTATAAAAACGGTTTCCAGAGCATCGGAGGAAACGAGTATTATTTCAGGAGCTGGGGTGGTGTATATCGAAACACCTTCTTTACCGTAAAAGGGAAAACCTACATAGCGCAGAATGACGGATCGATCTATCATGCCAGCCAGACCGGCTGGGTTCAGCTGGGAGATCAGACTTACTGGATTAATCAGGATGGTTCTGTTCAGACCGGCTGGCTGAAGCTGGAAGGCAAATGGTACTGGCTGAAAGCGGACGGCACACGTGCTGCATCTGAATGGATCACGTATGACAACAACCGATACTATTTTGACGGTGACGGTGTGATGTACACCGGAATGAAAGAGGTTGACGGAACAAGATATTATTTCCACAGCTGGGGCGGCGTTTACCATAACGAATCTTTTACCTGGCAGGGAAAGAAATACTGGGCAAAGGATGACGGAACCTTCTATACAGGTGTCTGCGATATCAATGGAAAGAAATACTATTTCCTGGAAGACGGCGAGCAGATTACAAAAGAGGGCTGGTATCTGACCAACGGAACGTATTACTGGATCAACAAGGATACGTCGCTTCAGACCGGCTGGGTGAAATATGACAACAACTGGTACTGGATGAAAGAAGACGGTACGATGGCATCGTCTGAATGGATCACCTACGACAAAAACCGCTACTAT
This sequence comes from Fusicatenibacter saccharivorans, assembly GCF_015557635.1. Lineage (GTDB taxonomy): Bacteria > Bacillota > Clostridia > Lachnospirales > Lachnospiraceae > Fusicatenibacter > Fusicatenibacter saccharivorans. Next base: position 17,859 of record NZ_JADNOP010000016.1, on the reverse strand, counting down.
TTCCGAAGCTGGGGCGGCATGTACACCGGAATTCATACCATCGGCGGAACAAAATACGCATTCCAGAGCTGGGGCGGTCTGTACCATGATCAGACATTTACCATCGGCGGTAAAACATACTATGCCAATTCAGATGGAACATTTGCCACCGGCTGGGTGCAGAACGGCGGAAAAACATATTATTTCGATGAGGACGGCACAAGCCATACGGGCTGGCTGCTTCTGGACGGAACGTATTACTGGATCAACGCCAATGGAACCAGAAGAGATGACGAGCTGTTTCAGTACGACGGAAACTATTATTATGTAGACAAAAACGGCGTTATGGCGACAAGCGGCTGGGTATACTGGGATTATAACTATTATTATCCGAGAAGCTGGGGCGGCATGTACAAGAATGCGTTTATTACCTATGATAATAACCTCTATTACCTTGGATCTGACTCGAAAATGGCAATCGGCTGGCAGTCGATTGGCGGAAATACATACTATTTCCGAAGCTGGGGCGGCATGATAACCGGAAAACAGGTGATCGACGGAAAAACGTATGTGTTCGATGAGGACGGCAAGCTGGTACAGAGTCCGGACGGATTTGAACCGTCCGCGCAGATCGGTGTCCGCACCGTACGGAACTTTCTGAAAAATGCACTGCTTCCGCTTGGAAACACCCTGTATATCTGGGGAGGCGGCCACACAGACGCAGAGGCAGAGAGTTACGGCGTCAATGCGCAGTGGAAACAATTCTTCAATACACAGAATTCCACCTACAACTATTCCGATCATCTGTATGAGTACGGAAAAGGTCTTGACTGTTCCGGCTATGTCGGATGGACCGCACATCAGGTGACGAAAGAGTATGCAACGACAACCTCCACTGGAATGCCGGCCTACTTTGCAAGAAAAGGCTGGGGAACCTGCGTGACAGGCGATACGTCCCAGAAATTTACGCCGGGTGATGTGGTCAGCAAGAGCGGTCATGTCTGGATTGTCATTGGCCAGTGCTCGGACGGCAGCGTGGTTGTCATTCATGCGACACCGCCGTATATTCAGCTTGGCGGAACCGTTTCTTCGACAGGAAGCATTAACAGTGAAGCTATTGAGCTGGCAAATGAATACATGAAAATGTATTATCCGGTTGCGTATGAGCGGTATGGTGTAAAAGTTCTTGACCGGTCCTATCTGACCGGTGTGAATCATTTCACCTGGAGCAGCAGTATCTTAAGTGACAGTGAAGGCTACCGCAGGAAGAAACCGGCAGAAATCCTGAACGATCTGTTCCAGTAAAATATCTTCTATAAAAAATAAGAGAGAATACAAAAAAACTTTGTAGTTCGTGTATTCTCTCTTTCTTTTTGCGCTGGAATTGTCTATACTAGAAGGTGCGTGAAAGACGCAGATCAGAAATACAAAAGAAAAAATCTGGAAAATAAAAATACAAGGGGAGTAAACATGCGAAAGAGCTGGAAATGGGCGCTCTGTCTTGGCGTAGTGTCGTTGCTGCTGCTGGGCGGCTGCGGAAAAGAAAAGACGGAACCAGTGGATCTGGTGCTGGTAACCGACGGCAGTGAGGTAGCTTCCGATGCCGTGTATCAGTCAGCATGGAACGGTCTTGCGCAGTATGGAGACGAGAGCGGTCTGAAATATGAAGCAAGTGTTCCGGCAGGACGGACAACAGAGGACTATGAAAACACCATCAAAGAGGCGGCGCAGAAGGGAGCATCCGTTATCGTCTGTGCCGGAACGAGCATGAGCCGCGCCGTTTACGATGCACAGCGCGACTGGAAGGATGTCCGTTTTCTGCTGCTGGAGGCAGAACCGGTCAGTGAGAGCGGCCGCAGCCGTCTCCGCGGAAATACAGAAAGCCTGGAAATTGATGCATCAGAGGCCGGCTACCTGGCAGGATATGCGGCAGTACAGGCCGGCTACACGCACCTGGGCTATATCGGACAGAAAAACGAAGAGAACGGAACAAAGTACGGGACAGGTTATGCACTCGGTGCAGAGGCGGCCGCTGCGGATCTGGGACTTGGAGAAAACAGCATCACGCTGGATTATACGTATCGGAAAAGCAGCAGCGTATCACCGTCGTATTTGGAAAAAATCAAAAGCTGGTACGGTGAGAGCGGACAGATTCTCTTCTCGGACGGTGCATCGTATCAGAATGTACTTGGCGCAGCAGCATCTGCGGCAGGCGGAGCACTGATCGCAAACGGCGGCGTGGAGGAGTACGCCAATGCCGTGTTGAAAGTACGTCTGGATTATGGAACTGCAGTTTACAATGCGTTAAAAGAAATGAAACAAAAGGATTTTGAAGGCGGGAAAATTGTAACGCGCGGCGTGACCGATCAGGAAATCAGTCTGGAATGGAATCAGGATGCGGTGCCGTCTTTTACAGAGGATCAGTACCGGGCACTCTGTGCGAAATTCTCCGCAGAGGACTTTTCAATCCCCGACGGCGATGCGCTTTCCTCGCCGGATCAATACAAATTGAGTTGTGTGAGTGTACAGAAGGTAAAATAACATGTATCGTTACTGTTCACGAATTGTTTACAAAAAGGCGGGATATTTTTCCTTGCATCCATTTGTGAATTGTGATATTATGTAAAAGAATTGGGAAAAATATTTCAAAATTGTTACAGAATAATTGAATTTCTAAGAAACAGGTAAAACTGGAAACAGAAATCCTACATACAACGAATCAATTTGGGAGTGAAAGAATGAGAAAAAAATTTCTTGCCTTAAGTTTAGCAGTGATCGTAAGTGCAGCTCAGGTAATGACAGTAAGCGCCTCCAAACAGGAGAAGTTACAGCAGCAGCAGGCAGCACAGGCCGAGACCAGCGCACAGCTTGACAACGCAAAAGCAGAAATCGACGATCTGGAAACTAAAAAGAATCAGATTACCGGCGAGATTGATGACCTGGACGCACAGCTTGTCGTAACCATGGCATCCGTTGAAAATCTGAAAAATGAAATTGCAGAGAAACAGACTGAGATTGAAGATACTCAGAAAAAATTAAGTGACGCACAGGCAGAAGAGGACGAGCAGTACGAGCAGATGAAAAAACGTATCAAATTCCTCTATGAAAGCGGCGGAGACAACGGCTGGGCAGCACTGATTCTGGAAGGAAAAGATTTAAGCAGCATCCTGAACCAGGCTGAGTACACCCAGAAATTATACAAATACGACAGAGAGTGCCTGCAGGAGTACATGGATCTGGTACAGCAGGTAACGGATTACAGCAATCAGCTCGCAGACGAGAAAGCAGACCTGGAAGCCAGCGAGGCAGAGCAGGAAGCACAGCAGCAGTCCCTCGAGGAAATGCTCGAGCAGAAGAAAGCCGTTTCCGATGACTACGAGAACCAGATTGCAGACCTGAATGACATGGCTGCACAGTACAACGCAGTCCTGGCAGAACAGAACGCAAAGATCCAGCAGATTCAGGAAGAGATTGCAGCCGAAGAAGCAGCGAAAGCCGCTGAGGAAGCAAGAAAAGCAGAAGAGGCACGTCAGGCAGCAGAAGCAGCCGAGGCAGCGCGCCAGGCAGAAGCTGCAAGACAGGCAGAAGCAGCCGCAAGCAGTGCTGCAAATAATGCAACAACGGCAGACAACACACCGTCCAGCACAGGAAGCTCCACCACGACAACAACACCGTCTAACGGAGGAAGCTCTTACGATGATTCTTCGTCCAGCGATACCAGCAGCTCGGATGATTCCAGCAGCTCCAGCAGCACCGGAAGCGCAACCGGAAGTGCCATCGTATCCTATGCAACACAGTTTATTGGAAATCCATACGTATGGGGCGGCACAAGCCTTACCAACGGAGCTGACTGCTCTGGTTTTATCATGAGCGTTTACGCACACTTCGGATACGACCTTCCGCATTCCTCCAGTGCACTGCGTGGTGTAGGACGCGGTGTATCTTATGCCGAGGCTCAGCCGGGCGATATTATCTGCTACAGCGGCCACGTAGCCATCTACATCGGCGGCGGTGCAATCGTACACGCAAGCAATGAGCGCGACGGTATCAAGATCAGCAGCAACGCAGCGTATACCACGATTCTTGCGGTAAGACGTGTGGTTTAAAAAGGAATTACATAGTAAGAATTTTCAGATCCCGGGAGAGAAAAATCCCGGGATCTTTTGCGTTTTGCTTAAAATTGAGTGCATTCGCGTTAAAACTGTGATATACTAAAGCACATCGGAGATACAAGGGCGTATTGACCAACAGAAGGTCAGTACGCCCTTTTGCTTGTTAGGAAGAAGGGAGAATCGTTATGAAACTGGAAAATTATTTTCGTCGTTTCGGTATTCGGAACGGATCTGGTGCGGAAAGTAGCGTCAGTGCTGTCCATCTGCATTATCGCCGGTCTGCTGATCGTCTACGTCCCGAACATCATCGCCGGAGCCGGAAAGATCGGCGATACTGTAAACGCCATGAAAACCGCAGACCTCCCATTCGGCAAAGCCCTGTACGCCGCATTCCTCTACGGAACCTTCCAGCTTGCTAATGTCGCAGTCTTCGTCCAGCATGCCAAATCCTTCGAAAAACCGCAGGATGCCGGAAAGAGCATGGCAGTCGGTGCCGTATTAAATGCCCTTCTGATGATCATGGTCGTCCTCGGAATCATGACCGTATACCAGAACCCGGAAATGAGCCAGCAGAGCGTCCCGACATTATTTATGGTTCAGCAGGGCGTCGGCAGTAAATTCATGACACCGCTGATTTCCGTACTGATCATCCTCGGTGCCGTATCCACAGCCGTCAACATGGTTGCCGCCATGGTCAAACGAATCCACGCCGGTCTCGCTGAACGAAGCAGCAGAACAGAAACCGCAGGCAAAATCAGCCGCACCCAGATCCTCGCCGCCCTCGCTTGCTGCATCGCAGACTTCCTCATCGCACAGTTTGGTCTGCTGACGCTGATCCAGAAGGCGTACAGCATCCTGGCATACCTGGCAATCCCGGTCATCTTGGTGCCGTACGTGGTGCACATGGCGGTGATGCGGTTTGATACGAAAAAATAGAAAAGAACAATAAAAAATTTGTAACAAAAATTTACACCGCAGAAAGAGAGATTTGCTTCTGGAGAATGGAAGTATTTCGCAGACAGCAGAAAAAAGAAGATTCATGCAGAGCAGACGTGAGTCATAAAGAAATGACATGCGTCTGCCTTTTTTCTGTGCGTCTGGCAGAGTATGTGTCGGTGACAAAGCAGAAAACAGGAACTCTTCTTTGGGACTCGATTGTGCCGTCAAAATATGGTATACTGCAAAAAGGATCAAAAAGCGGATATTGATATTTCACGGGAGGGGAAGAAGATGAAAAATGCACCGGCTTATGTGAAGGTTTACAGCAGACTGAAAAACGAGATCAATAAGGGAACATATCCTGTCGGGGGATTTCTGCCGAAGGAGTGTGAACTGGAGAAAATCTATCAGGTCAGCCGTACTACGGTACGGAATGCAGTAAAGATACTGGTGCAGGAGGGACTGGTTGAGGTTCGCCAGGGTTCTGGAACGAGGGTGCTGAATCATAAGGCAATTCAGAATTATAACAAGGTCACATCGGTCACGGAATCCCTGATGAAAAAAGGATATCGGGTAACGACGTCAGATATGATGATCGACATCATTTCGGCGGACAAACAGCTCGCCGATGAACTGGAAATTCCGGAGGGAACCAGCGTGGCGAGGATTCAGCGGCTGCAGCTTGCGGATGAAGAGCCTGTTACGCTGATGGAAAATTATATCGAATATGCGAAAGTCCCTGGCATCGAAGCGTATGAGAATCAGTTTGTAGCGCTGTATCAGTTTCTGGAGGAGAAATTCGGCTTGCAGATTGATGAGACACGAGACAGAATTTCAGCGAAATCCGCGACCTTTATGGAAGCCCAGGTTCTGAAAACGGAGCCGAAGGATGCGCTTCTTGTGGTGCACAGAGTCACCTACTGGCAGAACCGGCCGGTGAGCATTGACCATGTGCGGATCATCGGAAGCAAGTACGAGGTGGAGATTTCGGGAAAAGGACGGAGTAAATGAGCGATGAGACAGAAGAACAGAAGAAACTGATGCGGCAGATTGATATCAGCTGTGTACAGGCATTTCATACAATGGATGAAATTGATGCGATGGTGGAGCTGGCAAAGAAATATCGTCTGGCTGCTGTGTTTACCTTGCCGGCGTTCAGCGCCCATGTGGCAGAACGGCTGCAGGACACCAGAGAAATCCATGCGGGAGGCGTGGTAAGCTTTCCGGGCGGCGGAGATACGACCGGACAGAAGAAGCGGCAGGCAAAAGAACTGTGGGAGGCTGGCTGCCGGGAAATCGACATGGTGATGAATCTTACGGCATTCAGAAGCCACGAATTTTCTTATGTAAAAGAAGAACTTCTGGCCATCCGGGAGCAGGTGCCTTCGGCGATTTTTAAGGTGATCATCGAGGCACCGCAGCTGACGGAGCAGGAAATCTGCCAGGCAGTGGATCTGTGTGTGAAAGGCCGTGCGGATTATGTAAAGACGAGCACCGGATGGTATCCCGGCTGTCCTTCCACCGTGGAGCAGGTTCGAATCATGAGCCGTGAAGCCGCCGGTCGCATTCAGATCAAGGCCGCCGGTGGAATCCGCAGTCTGGAAACTATACAGGAAATGCAGAAAGCCGGCTGCAGCCGTTTCGGTATGGGAATGCGGTCGGTGCAGAATTTGATAAAAAGTATCTATAAGTAATCTATTGTGCAAAAGCTATAAAAAAGTCACGGAATATTCTACGGCATTCCGTGACTTTTCTGTTGAATTAGTAACCTATTAGTGATATATTCGAACCATAGGAATCGATAAATCATTAACAATCTGAAAGGAGAGCAAAAGATATGAAAGGTTATGCAATGCTGAAAATCGGTGAATCCGGATGGATCGAGAAAGAACGCCCGAAATGCGGGCCGATGGATGCCATTTGCCGTCCACTGGCAGTTGCCATCTGCACATCAGATGTCCACACTTTATGGGAAGGGGCCATCGGTGACCGTCATAACATGATTCTGGGCCATGAGTGCTGTGCAGAGGTTGTGGAAGTCGGAGAGCTCGTAAAAGATTTCAAACCGGGAGACCGGGTTCTTGTGCCGGCCATCACTCCGGACTGGAATTCTCTGGAAGCACAGGCTGGTTATTCCATGCACTCCGGCGGAATGCTGGCAGGCTGGAAATTCTCCAACTTCAAAGATGGTGTCTTTTCTGAATTCTTTCATGTAAATGATGCCGATGGAAACCTTGCGCTGCTTCCGAAAAACATCAATGTTGTCGACGCGTGCATGCTTTCCGATATGGTGCCGACCGGATTCCACGGCGTAGAGCTTGCCGATGTACAGTTTGGTGATACAGTTCTTGTCATCGGAATCGGACCAGTTGGTCTGATGTCGGTAGCCGGAACGAATATGCGCGGCGCATCGAGAATCATTGCTGTCGGAACGAGACCGGTCTGCGTAGAAGCGGCAAAAAAATACGGCGCAACGGATTTTGTCAGCTACAAGAACGGACCGATTTTCCAGCAGGTACTTGATATGACAGATGGAAAAGGTGTTGATAAAGTAGTCATCGCCGGCGGTGGTGTAGAAACCTTTGCAGAAGCAGTAAAATGCCTGAAACCGGGCGGAAAGATCGGAAATGTAAACTATCTTGGATCCGGTGACAACATTGATATTCCGCGTGTAGAGTGGGGCGTTGGAATGGGTCACAAACAGATTAACGGAGGCCTGATGCCTGGCGGAAGACTCCGCATGGAAAAACTGGGAGCTCTTGTTTCGGCAGGCAAGCTGGATGTCAGCCCGCTGTCCACGCATGTGTTTGATGGATGGGATCATCTGGAAGAAGCATTGTTCCTGATGAGAGATAAACCGAAGGATTTAATCAAACCAGTCGTTAAATTGGCTGACTGATGATTTGAAAATTTGACTGAAAAAGGAAACGTATGAAAATATTGATCGTATCCGGCTTTTTGGGCGCGGGAAAAACAACATTTATCAAACGGCTGGCCAGGAACGTCGATCAGCGGTTTGCCATACTGGAAAATGAATATGGAGCCGCAGGAATCGACGGCGCACGTCTTGGCCAGAACCGGCAGGGAACGCAGAAAAATGTATGGGAAATGACAGAGCAGTGCATCTGCTGCATCGGGAAAAAGGATTTTGCAGCATCCGTGCTGACCATTGCCAATGTGGTAGACCCGGAATACCTGATCGTAGAACCGACAGGCGTCGGAAGTCTCGCCCGGATTATAGAAAATCTGCGTCAGATCGAGTACGAGAGAATTCAGCTTCTCTCGCCGGTCACTATTGTGGATGTTTACAGTTACCGCCGCTATATGGCGGAATATCCCGAGCTGTATCAGGATCAGATCCGAAGCGCGGATACGATCATTGTTTCCAAAACAGAAGCATGCCAGGCGGAAGAAAAACAGCGCATCCAGAAATTTCTGCAGGAAATTAACTCGCAGGCAAAAATCATCACGGATTATGCATCCACGATGACACGGGAAGATTACCAGAGCTTGCTGCTGGGCAGCCGGTATGAGAAAAAAGTACAGGATACGCAGAGCGGCGAAAAGATGCCGGAGACCTTCTCCTTCGAAAATATCCGAATGGAGGCACCGGAAACCCTGTGGTGTTTTCTGGAACAGATCATTCGCGGAGCGTTTGGAAATATCATCCGTGCAAAAGGACAGTTCGCAGCCGGAGACCAGTTTCTCCAATTTGATGTCGCCGATCACCGCTACAGCATCACCGGCACAGAACAGAAAAACGCCGGCCAGGCTGTGTTTATCGGAAACGATATGAACGAAGATGCGATCCGGCAGTATTTTAAGAAATGCGCCGGAAACCAGAAAATGAAATATGCTGCCCGTCATGTATCATAAAGTAAATAGGAAAAAGAGATTGCGGAGTCCTGCCAAAACAGGGTTTCGCAATTTTGGTTTTTACAGAAAGATTCAACTGAAAAACGAAGGATAGGCAAAAACGAAAAATTACGCTAAAATAAACATACAAGTATTCCAAATAAAACAAAAGAAAAATCAGGGGGGATCTGATATGGAGGAACAGAAAAGAAGACGGGAAAGAAAATCAGCGGCATACTGGTTGAGCAAAAGCTCGATTTTATATCCGATCTGTATCTTGTATGTGATGTATGTGAAACAGGTTGAGGTATATATTACAGAATGTTCCGTCCATATTTCGTCGGGGACAATGCTTTTTGTCTATGCGCTGTGCCTGATTTTGTGGCTGGCCTCACCCATTCGAAGCTACTGCGCAGATGGAACTGCAAATGAAGTTTTATTCTATGCATTTCCGCCGAGCATACTGATGCTGTTTTTATTTGCCCAATATTCACTGAAAATTGTGTTGTTTCTTGCAGTGCTGGATGGGATATTTCTTGTTACGGTTTTAAGAGATTTACATAGAAAAAAACGAAAATATTCTCCGAAAAAATTCTGGAGATTAAAAAGAAGTGACTTAAACGCATTTCTGTTTGTTTCAGTATGCGTGAGTATGGTACCGACTTGTATGATGATATATTGGAAGCTTGAGTCTCCGTCCGGAGCGGCAGAACTTTACGAACGAAAAAAGGACTATAATCTCGTCCAGAATCAGGAGAACATTTTTCAGGAAAATAAAGAATTTCTGCTGAGCTTAAAGGAGAGCGAATGGAGGCAAAAAACACTGGAAGAAAGAACAATTGCAGCACAGAAGATGGTACGGCTTGAAACAGAACGACTTGGAATTCCCGAAATTCCGCTGTATGTGAAAGAGACAGGATCATCGAATTGCGTTGCATTATATAATAACGAAGAGAACGAAATATGGTATGCTCCAGAGCATTTAACATCTCAGACAGCAGAAGAATTTTTTACGGGAATTTGCGAAGAATGTTATCATGGAATGGAGTATTATCTGCTGGAGCGAATGGACTGGAATTCGGAAATGGCGAATACTGCTTATTTTGAAGAAATGAGGAAGTGGAAACTAAATGATAATCGCTACATATCTGGACGCGACGAGGGCGATTCGTTTGAAGCATATCAATCACAGCCGCTGGAAGCATCTGCCAAAAAGTATGCCAGTTCCGAAACAGAGGCACTGATTCATTTTATTGCTGTGTACGGCGATGAATAAAAATCTTTTAGGGGGGGGGAGGGAGAAAAGGAGCGTCGGGAAAAAATAAAAAAATTAGCACTCTCCTCTTGACAGTGCTAACAACTAGTGTTATAGTACGACTAGAACAAAGAAAGAAAAGAAAATTCACATCAACGCTCTTTTTGTTCGGAGCGAATGTTAGCACCAAAATAGATAAGGAGGAAGCCGATTATGAATATCAGTAAATTCACACAAAAATCGCTGCAGGCTGTACAGGACCTGGAAAAGACCGCATACGATTTCGGCAACCAGGAAATAGAGCAGGAGCATCTGTTGTATAACCTCCTGCATCAGGACGACAGCCTGATTCTGAAATTGATCGAAAAGATGGAAATCAACAAAGATCATTTTCTGAACCGTGTCGAGACGGCGCTGAACGACCGCGTCAAAGTATCCGGCGGTCAGCCGTATATCGGTCAGTATCTGAATAAAGCATTGATAAATGCTGAGGATGAGGCGAAAGCCATGGGAGACGAGTATGTTTCCGTAGAACACCTCTTCCTGGCAATGCTGAAAAACCCAAGCCCGTCCATGAAAAAACTGTTTCAGGAGTACGGCATCACAAGAGAACGTTTCCTGCAGGCATTAAGCACCGTGCGCGGAAACCAGAGAGTTACCACCGACAACCCGGAGGCAACATATGACACCCTGGAAAAATATGGCCAGGATATCGTAGAAAAAGCCAGAAACCAGAAAATGGACCCGGTTATCGGCCGTGATACCGAAATTCGGAACGTTGTCCGTATCCTGTCCCGTAAGACAAAAAACAATCCGGTTCTGATCGGTGAGCCTGGTGTTGGTAAAACCGCAGTCGTAGAAGGCCTGGCCCAGCGAATCGCCAACGGCGATGTACCGGAGAGCCTGAAAGATAAAACCATTTTCTCCCTCGATATGGGAGCACTGGTAGCCGGAGCAAAATACCGCGGCGAATTCGAGGAGCGTCTGAAAGCCGTTCTGGAGGAAGTCAGAAAGAGCGACGGAAAAATCATTCTGTTCATCGATGAGCTGCACCTGATCGTCGGCGCCGGAAAGACCGACGGCGCGATGGATGCCGGAAACATGCTGAAACCTATGCTGGCACGAGGCGAACTGCACTGCATCGGTGCCACAACGCTGGATGAGTACCGCCAGTACATCGAAAAAGATGCCGCCCTGGAGCGCCGTTTCCAGCCGGTTCAGGTTGATGAGCCGACCGTAGAGGATACGATTTCCATCCTGCGTGGCTTAAAAGAGCGCTACGAAGTTTATCACGGCGTAAAAATCACCGACGGTGCCCTCGTTGCAGCCGCAACCCTTTCGAACCGTTACATCAGCGACCGTTTCCTGCCGGATAAAGCAATCGACCTGGTCGACGAGGCATGCGCTCTGATCAAGACAGAACTAGATTCCATGCCGGCCGAGCTGGATGAGCAGCGCCGTAAGATTCTGCAGATGCAGATCGAGGAAGCCGCACTGAAAAAAGAGACCGACAATCTGAGCCGCGAGCGTCTGGAAACACTGCAGAAAGAGCTGGCTGAGTTAAAGGATACCTTCAATTCTGCAAAGGCACAGTGGGAAAATGAAAAGAGTTCCGTTGAGAAACTGTCCAAACTGCGTGAGCAGATCGAGGACATGAACCGCCAGATCCAGAAAGCAAAGAATGATTACGATCTGAACCGCGCCGCTGAACTGCAGTACGGTGAACTCCCGAAATTACAGCAGATGCTGGAAGCAGAAGAGAAAAAAGTTAAAAATGAAGATCTCTCCCTGGTACACGAGAGTGTAACGGATGAAGAGATTGCCAGAATTGTCTCCCGCTGGACCGGAATCCCGGTTGCAAAACTGACCGAAGGCGAGAGAACTAAGATCCTCGGCCTGGAAGATGAACTTCACACGAGAGTTATCGGCCAGAATGAGGCAGTCACCAAGGTTTCGGATGCGATCATCCGTTCCAAAGCCGGAATCAAGGATCCGACAAAACCGATCGGTTCGTTCCTGTTCCTTGGACCTACCGGTGTCGGTAAAACAGAGCTTGCGAAAACGTTGGCAGAAAAGCTGTTTGATGATGAGAACAACATGGTTCGAATCGATATGAGTGAATACATGGAGAAATACTCCGTCTCCCGTCTGATCGGAGCGCCTCCGGGATATGTAGGCTACGAGGAGGGCGGCCAGCTGACCGAGGCAGTGCGTAGAAAACCATATTCTGTTGTTCTGTTCGATGAGATCGAGAAAGCGCATCCGGACGTCTTCAACGTTCTGCTGCAGGTACTCGATGACGGCCGTATCACCGACTCCCAGGGCCGTACCGTAGACTTTAAAAATACGATCCTGATCATGACCTCCAATATCGGCTCCCAGTATCTGCTGGACGGCATTCAGGACGACGGCAGCATCTCCGAAGAGGCGAGAAACCTGGTCATGCAGGATCTGCGTGCACACTTCCGTCCGGAGTTCCTGAACCGTCTGGATGAAACAATTATGTTCAAACCATTGACAAAAGACAACATTGGTCATATCGTAGATCTGTTGCTGAAAGGACTGAACAAACGTCTGGCAGACCAGGAGCTTACCGTCGAACTGAGCCCGGCTGCAAAACAGTTTGTCATCGAGGGCGGCTACGACCCTGTTTACGGCGCCCGTCCATTGAAACGTTTCGTACAGAAAGAGGTAGAAACCAGCACCGCAAAACTGATCCTTGGCGGTCAGGTCAGCGAGGGCGATACGATCCTTTTGGATGTGGAAAACGGCGGCCTGAAGGCAATGATCAAACCAGGTGTGGAGGTAGTAGACGAATGATGCCGAAAGATCCCGTAATGCTGCTGAGCTATGTCAATACGCAGCTAAGAGATTTTTACCCGTCGCTCGCAGAATTCTGCGCGGCCATGCAGACAGAGGAATCCGATCTGCGGGAAAAACTGGCGCTCATCGACTATGAGTACGATGAGAAAACGAACCAGTTTGTATAAGAATAACCAAGCCCTGAAAAAAATGGCGGAAAAAGGCGTTCCGTATGTGGAAAAAACACATACGGGGCGCCTTTTTTACGCAAAGCGTGTTTCTTATAACTGACAGGAAAAATCATATCTATAATAGAAGAAATGTGGTAAAATGGAGGAAAAGAAAATCCGCTGAAAATGGGGAAACAGCGGATCTGGAGAAGGAGGAAACAAATATGTATTTTGGTGTACAGATGTATGGGGTATCCAAAGAATGGAAACAGGATCCCGAAGGATTTTTAAAGAAAATCTATGAGGCAGGCTACCGCCAGATCGAGCCGTGTCTCGGATTCCGTGTTGATGCCAGGGACTACGGTTTCTGGATCCCGGAGGATCTGGAGCAGGCAATGCCGCTGCTTGCAAAATACCACATTGAGGTTCATGCGGTCCACATTTTCCTGGATGAATACCACTATGAAAGAGAACTTGCCATTCTTACAGAACTGGCGCAGAAATACCACATTTCCTGGTTTGTCGTAAAGAGCCCGGCACGCCTGACAAAAGATGTTCTGGACGAAACCGCTGCAAGATACCGCGAACTGGCAGAAGAACTGGAAAAAGCCGGAGCAGGTCTTCTGGTCCACAACGAAAAAGAAGATATCTGTATCCGCGTGAATGGAAAAACAGCGTACGAATATCTACTGGAAGCCTGCGGTGAAAAAGTCGGAGCAGAAGTAGATGCCGGCTGGATGTACTGCGGCGGCGTCGACCCGGAAGAGTTCCTCTGGGCGCATGCGGACCGAGTCAAAGCCGTTCATTATAAAGATATGAAAATCACCGGCCAGGAAGCGCCGCTTGGAAAAGGCATGGTTGATCTGAAAGCCTGCTTCCAGTTCGCCCGCGCAAACGGTGCACTGCAGATTGTGGATATGGATGCGGCAACACTGGAGGATACCTGCCGCGCCGGAAAAATGCTCTCCGGATGGACAGGGGACAGAGACAACACCGACAGCATTCTCTGCACGATGGATGTGGAGACCGGAGAAGAAACCGTGCTGCATGAGTTTCCGGGAATCATCGAGGCACCGAACTGGCTGAACGATGGAAACACCCTGCTTTATAATGCGGATGGAAAAATCTACCGCTATGAGATCGACAAAGACCATGTGGAGCAGGTTGATACCGGTTTCTGCGTGCAGTGCAACAATGACCACGTTCCGTCACCGGACAACCAGCTGCTGGCGGTAAGCTGCATGCCGCCGGAACTCACAGATGGAACGTATGAATCCCACATCTACGTGCTCCCGATGACAGGCGGTGAACCAAAAGACCTCACCGGACCGGGTCTCAGCTATCTGCACGGCTGGTCGCCGGACGGAAAAGAGCTTGCGTACTGTGCCTTCCGCAAAAAGCCGGAGGAGGAGACCATGCGCATTGAGATCTGTACGATTCCATCAGACGGCGGCGAGGAAACCTGCCTGACGGACGGCAAAGGCTACAACGACGGTCCGGAGTATTCACCGGACGGAAAGCACATCTGGTTCAACAGCACCAGAAGCGGTCTGATGCAGGTATGGCGGATGAAATGTGACGGCAGCGGTCTCACCCAGATGACCGATTCCGATGCCAACAACTGGTTCGGCCACGTTTCGCCGGATGGAAAACACGTCATTTACCTGACCTTCGCTAAAGGTGAGCTGGAACCGAATGAGCATCTGCCGAACATGTATGTATCGCTTGGAATGATGGATTATGACGGACAGAATAAGAAAAAACTGCTGGATCTTTTCGGCGGCCAGGGCAGTATCAACGTCAACTCCTGGGCACCGGACAGCCGTAGAATTGCGTATGTGAAATATGTGCTTCATCACAAATAAAGGAATATCTTAAGAAAATCTGACGGGCCGTAAAAATTCATGGAAGTATTGTGAAAAAACGTTGAAAGTATTTTAGCGGAAATGCACAAGAATTCTTACGAATTTTTACGGCCCGTTGACTCTTTTTCTGACACACGTATAATGAAAGTAACAAGAGAAACTGCGGCCCCTGGCGGCTGCAAAACAATCAAAAGGAAAGGAGGATTTGTGTTATGAAGAAAACGAAAAAAATGCTTTCGTTTGTACTGTCCATGCTTCTGATCGTGACGATGTTCCCAACCATGGCATTCGCAAAAGAGGAAGCCAAAACGTGGAAGTTCGGAGAGCTTTCACTGAAAGCAGGCGACGTTCTCGGCAAAGATACGGAGATTAAAAATGATGCAGAGAACAGAGAAATCCGAATACTTTCAGAAAAAACAAATCCGGATGAAAAGAAAGATCAGAAAGATGACAAAGAAAGAATAAAAACAGAAAAAGAGGCTGTGATCGCAGCGGCGGCTTCCTGGAATCTGAAGGATCTTACGGAAAAGGCCAAAAAGGCTCCGGCAGATTATCTGCTTAAAAAGGCAGACAGCTGGAACGGAAGCTGGATTGTAACAAAGATCGCAGAAACGGAAACAAAAGATGCCATTGAAATCCAGGTAAGAACCTATGAGTACGCAGCTGTAACAGAAATCCAGGGCATACCGAAAGAAATCCCGGGAACCACCGCACTGACGGGCAAAGCAGTTCCAGAAAATGCAGATCAGAAACAGATCACATGGGAAATCACGGATGCCGGAATGACAGGTGCTGTTTTAGACGGCACAAACCTGAAAGTAACGAATGCCGGAACCGTAAAACTTCTGGCGACAATCAAAGACGGAAAGAAAACCGGCGTTGACTTCACACAGGAATTCACTGTGATTGTAAAAGCCGCAGATTACACCAAAGTAACAGAAGCGCTGGCGCTGATCCCGGAGGACATGGGCCGGTATACAGAAGAAAGCGCGGCAGCTGTTCAGAAAGCAAAAGATGCGGTAAAAGAGAACCTGCCATCAGCTGAACAGGAAACCGTAAATGGTTATGCGGCAGCCATTCAGACAGCAGTAAACGCACTGACGCTTCTTGGCGCAGATTACACAGAAGTTGATGCAGTACTTGCCAAAGTTCCGGGAGATCTTTCTATCTATACGGAAGAGAGCGTGGAAGCACTGAATGCAGTCATCGCATCCATCGACCGCACCAAAACGATAGAAGAGCAGCAGGCAGTTGCTGCTTATGCGGAAGCACTGGAGAATGCAATTGCAGCACTGGTACGCAAACCGGTTCCGGCAGATTATCAGGGAGTGGAAGAACTCCTGGGAAAGATTCCGAAAGACTTATCCATTTATACCGAAAAGAGTGTAAAAGCACTGAATGCGGCAAAAGAAGCCATTGTATGGGATCTGGATGACAGCAGACAGGAGGAAGTCGATCAGTCTGCAGAAAACCTGAAAGCAGCTCTTGACGGACTGACCCTGAAACCGGCGGACTACAGCACCGTAGACGCGGCTCTTGCCAAAGTTTCGAATGATCTGAGTATTTATACGGAAGAAAGCATTCAGCCGCTTCAGACAGCGATCAACAGCGTAGAAAGCGGAAAAACCATTCTGGATCAGGCAGAAGTAGACGGCTGGGCAGCAGCAATTGAAAATGCACTGGCAGGACTGCAGGTTCGGAAAGCAGATTATTCCAAAGTAGAGGAAGCCATCAAAAAGATTCCGGCGGACCTCAGTCTGTATACCGATGCGTCTGTAAAAGCACTGGAAGATGCAAAGAACAGCGTCGTAACCGAGCGGCCGGTCACAGAGCAGGAGAGCGTAGACGGTTACGCAAAAAAGATCGAGGCAGCGATTGCCGGCCTTACGTATAAAGATGCGGACTACAGCAAAGTAGACGCCGCAGTGAAGAAGATTCCAAACGATCTGAAGAAATACACGGACGAGAGCGTAAAAGCAGTCAATGATGCAAAAACAGCGATTGTACGCGGAAAGAATATCACGGAGCAGAAGACGGTGGATGGTTATGCGGCAGCGCTGGAAAAAGCGATTGCCGGCCTGAAACAGAAACCGATGACTGCGCAGAATCTTCCGAAGATTACCAAAGGAGTCAATCAGTCAGGTATGCAGGGCAAGGAGCTTTCCTTCACCGCAGGTTTTGAAGTAAAGGATCTCAAAAAGGTTCTCATCGACCAGAAAGAGATTGATGCGAAGAATTATGTGACGGCTGGAAAAGAGAATACGCAGGTTACGCTGAAGGCAGAGTATACAAAGAGTCTGGCAGAAGGCAAGCATACGATTTCGATCGTTTCAAGCAAGGGCCAGGCGGATACCGTATTCTATCTGAAGAAAGCAACAAAGAGTCCGGACACGGGAGACCGCACACAGGTGATGCTGTGGGTGATCCTGCTCGGCGTTTCTGCAGCAGCAGTGGTCGGAGCAGTTGTTTATCGTAAACGTGAGAAATAAGAGTGGAAAGGGAAAGGGCGCCGGAAGGCGCCTTTTCTTTTGGACGGTTTCGGATAGATTGTAAATAGTCAGATAAAATACGAAATATGCAGAATTAACTATATTTTTCTAAAAATAAGAAAATTCGAAAAAAGGTGTTGACTTTTGCTTTTGGCGGTGTTATTATAACTAAGCTGTCAGCGAGAGCTGATGCGAATGAGTTTCTTTGAAACAGAAAAACCTAGTTCGGAGCCGGGTGGCTGCCGCGGGTTGCAAAAACTGCTTCAAAAAAACTTGAAAAAAGTTCTTGACAAAAGCAAATGAGTTTGATAAAATAAACGAGTTGCTGATCGAGAGAACAGCAAAGAAGTTCGAAAGAGCTTCAAAAAATAAATTAAAAAAGTTCTTGACAAA
>NZ_JADNOP010000015.1 GCF_015557635.1 Fusicatenibacter saccharivorans | reverse complement strand
AAAACAAGGCCAGTGCTCATTTGCAGAGAATGCGGCACTGGCCTTTTACTATAAGAAAATCCTATAGCCACTCCAAAGAATTAGCAATTAGACGTAACCAGACAGATATAGTATGATAACTGCATAGAAAACATAGCGAAATAATAGGAAAACAAAAGCTTTCCTATTTGAAAATTCATTCGATAGAACATGCGAAAGAGAGGCAGAAAATCAATGGCGAATTAAAATCCGCGTAAGACCAAAAGAAACCGTATCGGAGATCGACAAAAACGGCTATTTCCGCAGACAGCCGAATCACTTCACGACTCCGTTCGGCGACGGTGAAAACGATCTGAAGGCAGAAGGTAATAAGAGATACTGTCTCGTCTGGGCAAAGCTGTGCCACTGGTCCAACCGCGCGGCGATCGTAAGAGAGCTGGAGGGCCTGGAAGATCCGATATCCGCCTGTACGTGACACTTGCCCGTCTGGACATCCGCTATACCGCACAGCTCGGCGAGACGAAGCATCCGCTCTACACTTACAAAAACCTGTGGGGCTACGCAAAAGAGTTGTGGGAGATCCCGGCATTCAAAAATAATACCTTCTTTGCAGATTTTGCCGTGCCGCCGGCAGACGCCAAGGGAAGTGTGGAGCGAAGCTTCAATGTCCGCTTCTTAAAACAGCTCGATTTTGCACAGTTCTGGGGTAATGTGGACGATCGTTCTGCTTTATCGAGTGATCCGGAGCACAAACTGAAAGCAGAGACCGATGCCGGAACCGCACGCAGCGATGCAGATGTTGAAACAGAAAAGAACCGTGAGGATGCCGCAATCTATGCGAAGATTCACGCCATCCCAAGCACAGAATTTGCAAAATATACCGAGGAGGAACTGCCGATGAAGAAAGATCCGGCAAGCCTTCCGCCGCTGGCTGATACTAGAGAAGAAGATTATCAGACGATTCTTGCCGAAATCCGCGAACTGCCGGACGGACCGGAGCTGTCACCAACAGCAAATGCAAAATCGTCCACAGCAGCCGCTGAAGAAGTAAAGAAAAAGATCGCCGAGCCGCTGGATACGATGCTGAATGCCGTAGAACTGGCACAGTACATAGAAAGTGCAAAACAGTTCTACGGAGCCCTCGAAGAGCTCGAAACAGCACTTGGAGCCACCCGTTTCCTGGCAGGAGACTTTGTGACCGAGGCAGACGCAGCGCTTTATGTTACCCTTGTGCGCTTTGACCTCTTATATTCCCGTTACCTCGGACCGGTGAAATACCGTGTGCAGGATCTGAAAAATGTTTCGGATTACTTAAAAGATCTGTACCAGATCCCGGCATTTGCACATCACACAGATTTTGCAGCCATCATCCGCCAGGGAAGAATTGAGGGAGAGGAAGACGGCTTCCGCGCCAGCACACACTACGATCTGGCACTTCCGAAGATTGACTGGGATGCACAGTGGAAGGTTTCGACCGAGCGCGCCTACCTGTCCTCAGACCCGACCCATCCGATCTATCTTGGAAACAACCGCAGATTCGACATCGACCCGACCTGGTACGATCTGGGCGCAGAATCTCCGAAAAAAGAGGAGAAAGAAACGCCGCCGTCCTGCGGATGCTGCTGCGGCTGATCAAATCATAGATAAAAAATAGAAAACACCGTTTCAGAGGCAGATTTCCAAAAGGAAATAAATTTCTGAAACGGTGCTTTTTTCCGACGCACAAACTGCAAAAGGAAAGGCATGAAATCCGCTTATCGTCCGAAATGGAAAAATCCCTTTTTCTCATACGGCTCACTCGTATACGAAACCAGCTCATATCCGATGTCCTTGATCTGCTGTTTCAGATACGGAATATCGAGCGGTGCTTCGCTGATGACAACGGTCTCGCCATTTTTTGCAGAAGAGTTTACTTTCTTTGGAGAGCAGCTTTTGCGGACTACATCATTCATATGGGATTCGCACATGCCGCACATCATACCATCAATTTTTAAGACTGTTTTAATCATACAATACCTGCTTTCTTCCGGGAATACAGCGAAACGAAAGCGTGCCGGACTGTATTCCTGGTGTTTGATGAAAAATTTGAAATCACATACCCTATCGGGGTATCTAAAATATAGCGCGGATGAAAAGAAATGTCAATAAGCTGATAAAATATGATAATTATTATCATTTAAGAAGGAAAAATACGGTCATGGAAGGGCGATTCGCCGGCAGAACATGGAAACTTGCCGGAATCGCAAAGTTCGTGTTACAATTGGGACAGCAGAGCAAAACAAGAGAGGAGACAAAAATATGCTCTCACAGATGAATTACCGAAAAGAAACACAGCCCCACGGTGATGAGCTTTTTCCGCTGAGCATTCACGTTTTCGAGACAGACCTGCAGAGTACCGTGCGGGTGTACTGCCACTGGCATGAGGAAGTGGAGCTCTTTTATGCAGTAAAGGGCGAAGCTGTTTTTCATATGGATACCGAGACCTTTCTCCTGCGGGAAGGGGAGACCGCCTTTGTCAATGCAAACCGTCTGCATGAGGTAGAGGGAATCGACGGACAGGAATTTACGTTTCTTGCCGTTGTATTCCAGCCGCGTTTTCTGTCCGGCACATCGCTTGACCGAATCCAGCAGCAGTATATCGAACCAGTGCTGTCCTCCGAGATCCGTTTTCCATCCAAGACAGAGCGGGGGACACGCCTTGCAGAAAAAACGGCACAGGCCATGCAGGAGATCCGAAATCTGCAGGAAAGAAAAGAACCGGGCTGGGAGCTGCTGTTAAAAGCGGAACTTCTGAAAATCTGGCAGGGATATTACAGTGCGGCAGAAAAGAACGGCGGAAAAACGGATGCCTCGACGAATTACCGTGTCAGCAGAATGAAAGAGATCCTCACATACATGAATGCTCATTTCTGTGAGGATCTCGAAATCGCGGAACTGGCGAGCCAGTTTCATATGAGTGAGAGCGCTTTCTGCCGCTTCTTTAAGTCGATTATGCATATTTCCGCCGTGACGTATGTCAATAACCTGCGGATTGCCGAGAGCTGCCGGCTGCTGCTTTCCACCGAGGAGGCGATCAGCAAGATTGCGAGCGACTGCGGATTCCGAAATATCAGCTATTTTAACCGCGTCTTCCAGGAACGCATGCACCAGACGCCGGGGCAGTTCCGTAGTTTATCCGCAGAAAACCGTACTGCGATATAAGATTCGGAACTTATGCAGGCTTCTGCGATCGGAATGCACGCCGCAGGAAGAAAAGTCCGGTCATATCAGCCAGTGCCCAGCCGATCGGAATGGCGATCCAGATTCCGGCAACGCCAAGCGCCGTGGCGGAGAAAAGGTATGCCAGCGCCACACGCATGCCAAGCGAAATGACGGTCAGAACAACCGACATCTCGGCGCGTTTGACAGCGCGGTAATACCCGTACAGCAGAAACAGCCATCCGATGCCGAGATAGAACGAGCCTTCCAGCCGCAGGTACTGTACGCCGATCGCGATGACCTCCATTTCTGATGCTTTCACGAAAATCTGCATCAGCGGATGCGCGAACAGATTGACAAGCAGAGAAATGACGATGGAAAAAGCAGCGCTCAGTGCAAAAGCATCTTTCGTGCCGCGCCGGATCCGCTCGTGATTTCCGGCCCCGTAATTCTGTGCGGTAAAAGTGGAGTAGGCATTTCCGAAATCCTGCACCGGCAGATAGGCAAAGGTATCAATTTTCACCGCGGCCGCAAATGCCGCCATGACCGCCGGACCGAAGCTGTTGACGAGCCCCTGTACCATCAGAATGCCGAAATTCATGACCGACTGCTGAATGCAGGTCATCGAAGAAAGATTCAGAATCTCTTTTAAAATGGAATGGCTGAAACGCCATTCTTTTTTTGACGGCAGCCACATGCGGCAGCGGAGCAGCACATAGAGCAGAATACCGACGGCGGACACATACTGCGCAAGAACCGTAGCGAGCGCCGCGCCTGCGATGCCGAACGGCAGTACAGCGACAAAGAGCAGATCCAGTGCAATGTTCAGCACAGCAGAGACAGCGAGAAAAATCAGCGGCACAGAAGAGTTTCCGAGCGCGCGCAGCATACAGGAAAAGAAATTGTATACGGATGTTGCAATAAGGCCGGCAAAGATAATCAGAAGATACGTCCGCATGCCGGGACGGACTTCATCCGGGACGCGAAGAAACGTAAGGATCGGCTCGATGCCTGCATAAACAGCGAGATTCAGCACGAGCGTAACGGCAAGGATCAGCAGAAACGCGTGGAGAATCGAAAGTTTTAAAGAAGAAAGATCTTTTCGTCCCTGATAAATCGAAAAGAGCGCACCGGCGCCCATCGACAGGCCGAGAAAAATGGAAGTCAGAAACGTCATCAGCGTATAGGAGGAGCCGACGGCGGCGAGCGCATTGCTTCCGAGAACGCGTCCGACGATCAGGGTGTCGGCAATGTTGTAAAACTGCTGCAACAGATTTCCTGCGATCATCGGCAGGGCAAACAGGATAAGAGAGCGGGAGATTTTCCCGCGGGTCAGATCGTAATACATAAAGAAACTTCTTTCCGAACATAATTATTAATATTATAACATAAAAAATCAAAAAATGTCAATTTGCAGGATGAAGTGTACAAAAGTGCAATTGTCAGAAAATTTCGAAAAATCGAAGTTTATAAAATTTTTACAGATTTTGGGACACGTTCTGTAAAAAAACGGAAGATTTTCAGTTGATTTTTTTGGCCTTTTATGTATAATTAGAGTAGAAGAGGCCGGCTGGTCCGGTTTCTTAAAAAGGATACCTTCAAATTTCTGCATTTTGCAGAATGAAGCAGTATTACTATCAAAGGAAAGAGGTTAATTACAAGATGGCACAGATCGATTTAACAAAGTATGGCATCACCGGTACCACAGAAATTGTGTACAACCCTTCTTATGAGCAGTTATTTGAGGAAGAGACAAAACCAGAGCTGGAAGGCTATGAAAAAGGCCGGGAGACAGAGCTTGGTGCAGTTAACGTTATGACCGGTATCTATACAGGCCGTTCACCGAAAGACAAATACATCGTTGTGGACGAGAATTCGAAAGATACTGTATGGTGGACTTCCGATGAGTACAAAAACGATAACCATCCGGCAACCCAGGAAGCATGGGCAGCAGTAAAAGAGATCGCAAAAAAAGAGCTCTCCAACAAAAGACTGTTCGTTGTAGATGCATTCTGCGGTGCAAATAAAGATACCCGTATGGCTATCCGCTTCATCGTTGAGGTAGCTTGGCAGGCACATTTCGTAACTAACATGTTCATCAAACCTACAGCAGAAGAGCTTGAGAACTTCGAGCCGGATTTCGTTGTATACAACGCATCCAAAGCAAAGGTTGAGAACTACAAAGAGCTGGGTCTGAACTCTGAGACAGCAGTAGTATTCAACATCACAAGCCGTGAGCAGGTTATCATCAACACATGGTACGGCGGAGAGATGAAGAAAGGTATGTTCTCCATGATGAACTACTATCTGCCGCTGAAAGGCATCGCTTCCATGCACTGCTCTGCAAACACAGACCTGAACGGTGAGAATACTGCAATCTTCTTTGGACTTTCCGGAACAGGAAAAACAACACTTTCCACAGACCCGAAACGTCTTCTGATCGGTGATGACGAGCACGGCTGGGACGACAACGGAGTATTCAACTTCGAGGGCGGCTGCTATGCAAAAGTTATCAACCTGGACAAAGAGTCTGAGCCGGACATCTACAATGCAATCAGACGTGACGCTCTGCTTGAGAACGTTACTGTTGATGCGGAAGGCAAAATTGACTTCAATGATAAGAGCGTAACCGAGAATACTCGTGTATCTTATCCGATCAACCACATTGAGAACATCGTTCGCCCGATTTCTTCTGCACCGGCAGCTAAGAATGTTATTTTCCTGTCCGCAGATGCATTCGGCGTACTTCCGCCAGTATCTATTCTGACACCAGAGCAGACTCAGTACTACTTCCTGTCCGGATTTACTGCAAAACTTGCAGGAACCGAGCGCGGAATTACCGAGCCGACTCCTACCTTCTCTGCATGCTTCGGCCAGGCATTCCTGGAGCTGCACCCAACCAAATATGCAGAAGAGCTTGTTAAGAAAATGGAGAAGAGCGGAGCAAAAGCATACCTGGTTAACACAGGCTGGAACGGAACCGGAAAACGTATCTCCATCCGTGATACCCGTGGAATCATCGATGCAATCTTAAGCGGTGCTATCAACGAAGCTCCGACGAAGACTATTCCGTACTTCAACTTCGAAGTTCCGACTGAACTTCCGGGCGTTGATCCGGCTATCCTGGATCCTCGCGATACCTATGCTGATGCTTCCGAGTGGGAGACCAAAGCACTGGATCTGGCTGAAAGATTCATCAAGAACTTTGCAAAATATGAAGGAAACGCTGCTGGTAAAGCACTTGTTTCCGCTGGTCCGCAGAAATAAATTTTCTGAATTGACCGAAAGGAAGCCCCTGGCATGAAAGTGTCAGGGGCTTTCTTTTATGAAAATATCTGGAGAAATAAAATAGTTCCCTGCCCGAAAGTACAGACTGATGGGACAGGAAACTATTTTACAGCACACCCCAAAATAATGCAAAAAATTTCAGCACCACAGAGCGTGAATTGTTGCGTCACTGGTTTTCGCCGTACCTTGATACGCCTTCAAAATAGAAAATAAGGCAGATCAGCAGGACAAGAGCAGTTCACGTACCATTTCTGCATCAAAGGTAACAGAGGAAACATGGTTGACTTCTATCTGATATAACGCATTTGCTGCGATATGCTCAGCAGCCTGCTCAAGATCACGAATACCGCTTGTGTTTTCGTGGCAGGAGATTACGGCATCGAGTCCTTCCGGCGTCAGAATGCATTCCTTTTCTTTCATACCGATACGTTTTAACACCTTTGGAAGTGCATAGCGGGAGAAAATGATTTTCTTTTCTTCCGGTGTGTAATCCGGAATTTCAATCACAGCGAAGCGGGACATCAGCGGAGCACTGATCTGGTCCTTGTCGTTTGCGGTTGCAATCGGGTATACACCGACGGTCGGGATCATACATTCGATATAGTTATCGGTAAAACCAAGATTATCAAGAAGGGTCAGCAGAACATCTGCCGGGTTTCCGTTTCCTTTGCCGGAGGCAGCCTTGTCGAGCTCATTGATGATAAAGACGAGGTTGGATTCACCAGCCATGGAAAAAGCATCCATGATGATTCCCGGTTTTGCGTTTGCGTAGATGCGGGAACTTCCGGTCAGCTGTTCCGGGTCATTAATCGAACTCATATCGAGTGTTGTCCACGGTAATTTTAAGATACGCGCAACGGCATAAGCAATCTGCGATTTTCCGGTTCCGGCAGGACCGATCAGTAACAGACCATAGGCCGGCAGCGTATGAGTCCGGTTAATCTGAATGATGGTTTCGATAATTCTCTGCTTCACACGTTCCATGCCATACAGTTCTTCATCGAGGATCCGGCGTGCTTCCACTGGATCAATGGCTTCAAAATAGTTGCTTTTCCATTGAATATTCATCATCATGGAGAGGGCGCGCTGCGCGTGACGACGTTCTTCGGGAGAGACTTCGTGGGAACGGGCAACAGCGAGGTTTCGACGAGCCCAAAGGCGGATATTATCCGGCAGCGTTCTTCCGGCACAGTTCATAAAATCAGTGATGGATTGGATGCTGGTGAGCTTCATGCTGTCACCGGTTTCCTCCTGATCCTCATCCTCAACTTCTTCTTCCGGTGCATTGCTGGCGAGGAGACGCTCAATCATAAACTGTAAAAATCCATCCTCAGCCGAAAGCTTTGCGCCGCCACCGAAAGCGATCTCGCGGATTTTGTAAACTGCATAACCGTCGGATGTTTGTGTGCCGGAAAGGCGGACATTGATATGGTTTTCACCGAGCCATTTTAAAAGGCTGACAAAACGGGCATCAATCTGGAGAATATCGGCGATGAAGGTTTCTTCTTCGTTTTTAAATTCAAACGAGGTCCGTTTGGATGGGTTTGTGAAAATACCACAGGGATGATGCGGGAAAGCCTTCTCTTTTGTATCCAGAATTAGGATCGGCTGATCCGGAGAAGTAAACGGTGCATTTGTGCGGAAAACAGTATACGTACATTCGGAAACTTTTGCTTTTTCCGGGGAATTGCTGAAATCAAAAACGGGCATGACAGAACCTCCTAATAAAATAAGTGCTTATTGGTACAATAAAAACAGTGTAGCACGAATTAAAAAATCCTGCAATCAATATGCAGAATTTTGTATTTTTATGCTATGAAAATATTGGGCAAGCGGATATTCGAAATGGAAGCAGGGGACTTACTAGATTCGGTTAAATTTTCGGAAGGCATAAAAAAGCCCTCCGGGCAGGATCACACTGCGGCGGAGGGAAATTATGTCATCAAAGCAAGCTGTCGTAAGAAAGAAGCTCGCAAAACAGGAATCTTTTTTACACTGAAAAAGGAATGGCATCAGGAAACAGCGCTGGTTTTGGAAAAGCCCGGAAGCTGTACCAGCACGATCGCTGCAAACATCAGAATACAGCCGGAGAGCTCGCGACCGGAGAGTGCCTGATGAAGGAAAATCCAACCGGCGAGAACGGAAAAAACGGATTCCAGGCTCATCAGCAGAGAAGCCATGGTGGGATTTAATCCTTTCTGCCCGATAATCTGCAGGGTATAGCCGACACCAGAAGAGAGAATTCCGGCATAGAGAATCGGTATCCAGGCGTGCAGAAGGTTGGAAACGTTTACGGTTTCAAAGAGGGCCATACAGACAGCTGACAGGATCGAACAGGTAAAAAACTGAATGCAGGACATTTTGATGCCGTCGACAAGCGGAGAAAAATGATCAATAACTAGAATATGTATGGTAAATCCGAGAGCACAGGCAAGCACAAGAAGATCGCCCTTCTGCAAAGAGAAGGATCCGTCTGTCATGCAGAGCAGATAGAGACCGGCAACGGCAATGAGAACTGCGAGCCAGACCTTCGGTTGTACTCGTTTTCGGAGGAACAGGCCGCAGACCGGAACAAGGACGATGTAAAGTGCGGTGATAAAACCGGCCTTTCCGACGGTTGTGTACTGAATGCCGATCTGTTGCAGAGCTGAGGCGGCAAACAGTGCGATGCCGCAGAGAATACCGCCCGCCCAGAGCGTTTTTGACTGTGTGCCATTTTCTGACGAAGCATCTGGAGGTAGGGTTCGCTTTTTACACGAGGAGAAAAAGACAATCAGCGGAAGAAGCGTAAGTCCGCCGAGCAGGTTTCGTGCCGCGTTGAATGTAAAAGGTCCGACATAATCCATGCCGGTCTGCTGTGCGACAAAGGCAGAACCCCAGATCGCAGCGGTCAGAAGCAGAAGCGCTGACTGTCGGTACTTATGAGAAACAGTATTCATAATAGAAAAAACCTCCTGAAATTGATACGATATTCATCATAGCACAAACAGATGGAAAAAGCGAACGGAAAAATGTCGGAAAAGACGGAAAAATGGTACAAATAATCATAATGACGAAACAGTGCAGATATTGCGAAAATGGATATGTGAAAAATGAGCAGAACAAAGGAGATTAAAAAGGGAAAAACGAGCAATTCAACCAACACAAAACAAAAAAAGAACACCAAAAACAAAAAATAGACACTGTTTTTCTAACAGTCTTTGTGTATAATGAACTCATCAAGCAAGAACGAAAACCTTAAGGAGGTAAAAAGTATGAAAAAGCGTAACATGAAAGTCCTTGCACTGTTAATGACAGTGACAATGGCAGGAACGATGCTTGCTGGATGTGGAGACAGCGGAAGTACAAGCACCGGTTCATCCGGAGGAGCAACAGCATCCTCCAGCGGAACAGCAGATGCATCAAGCGATGCCACAGCAGCATCTTCCAGCACAGCAGATGCTTCCAGCGAAGATACCACAGGTTCAGATGATGTGGTAGGAGAGCTTCCAAGAAATGAAACTCTTTACTTCGCAGGACAGCAGTGGGGTACCGTCAACGATTACAACCCAATGTCCGCAAACTCAAACAATGCAATGGTTATAGCACAGGGCGATGCTTCACGTGTACTTGTTTATGAAACTCTTTATATGTGGAATCCGCTGGATGCAAAAATGTATCCGTTGCTTGCAGACGGAGATCCGGTTTGGAACGATGCCCGTACCGAAATTACCGTTAAGATCAAAGCTGACGCAAAATGGAATGACGGCACACCGGTTACTGCAAAAGATGTAGCAGCTACCTATCATGCACATGTAGATTACAATTCTTCTACCGGCGCTGAAATGAAGAGCTACATTGCAGATGTTGTTGCACAGGATGACAGTACCGTAGTCTTCAAACTGACAACCGATGACTCCGGCGAAGCAGTTAACCCGGTTCTTGCGGAAAGATATCTTCCAATGCTTTATATCATGCAGGAAAACTATCTGAAGACCGTAGCTGACAGAAACAACAACGATGCTGAAGCAATTAAAATGGATAAGATGGACGATCTGGTAACTTCCGGACCGTACAAAAAATACTTTGACAATGACCAGAACGTAGTTCTGATCCGCGATGATAATTATTGGGGACAGGCAGATTCCATGTGGGGTAAGCTTCCGGTTCCGAAATATATTTCTCACCCGATCTTTAAAGATAACGCAGCAGCTACCACCGCATTCCAGAATGGTGATATTGATGTGGCACAGATATTCATCACAGACCTTCAGAAATTGTGGTTAGAGCAGGATCTTCCGATTTCTACCTATGTTGATGAAGCACCGTATCAGCTGTGTATGACAATGCCTACCCTGTTCTTTAATACAGAAGTAGAAGGACTGGATCAGGTAGCTGTTCGTAAGGCAATCGCTATGGCAGTTGACTACGATCAGGTTATTTCTTCAGCAATGTCCGGACAGTCTCCTACCTTCGCAGATGTTCCGCGTTCTGTCATGAACCCGACCGATGCTGAGCAGGCTATGGTGGATCAGGATGCCTTAAAAGAGTATCAGTGGTCCAATGCCGATGTAGAAGGTGCTAAGAAGCTTCTGGACGATGCCGGAATCGTAGACACCGACGGAGACGGAATCCGTGAGTACAACGGAAAGAACCTTTCCTATAAGGCTGAGTGCCCGACAGGATGGTCTGACTGGAATGCAACCCTTGAAATCGTAGCAGCAGCAGGAAAGAATATTGGTATCAACATTGAGACCTACTTCCCGGAAGCAGCAAACTTTAGCACCGATTACAGTACCGGAAACTTCGAAATCACCATGCAGTCCGGCCCTGGTACATCGGTTGCCAACCCGTACATGAGATGCCGTTTCTTCATGAGCTCTGATTACAACGATCTTGAGGTTAACTTCAGTGGTAACTTCGGTCATTATCAGAACGACCGTGTAGATGAAATCCTTGCAGCAATTCCTCATGAGACCGATGATGCAAAACTGAAAGATTACTATACAGAACTTTCCAAGATTATGCTGGAAGATTGCCCGTGTGTACCGCTGATGTACAGACCGCAGGTATTCCACGAAGTAAACGAGTCCGTATGGACCAACTATCCGCAGAAAGACGATGGAACCAATGTTCCTCCGATGGACTGCACCGATGGTTATGGCGTAGCAGCACTGTACAATCTGGAACTGATTGACGGCTGATTTGCCAAACAGAAAGAAAGCACACACTGAATTGTAACAGAGGCGGCCGGAGCCGGGGTGCTCCGGCCGCTTTTACAAAATCAGAAGGAGGGTTCCTCTATGAAAGGAATGAAAAAGTATTATACGCAGAAGATCATGTGGTATCTTTTGACGTTAGTCTTTGCAGTGCTGCTGAACTTCATTCTTCCGCGTCTGATGCCGGGCGATCCGGTTTCAACTATTGCGTCCAAATCGGTAGAAGGTATGACCGATGCGACTGCAATTCAGAAAGTATATGAAGACTATGCAGCGAAATTTGGTATTAACAAACCAATGTATGTCCAGTTTTTTACCTGGGTAAAAAATGCACTTCGCGGTGATTTCGGCATTTCTTTCAGCCAGTATCCGCGTACCGTATCCGATATTATTTCCAGTTCGGTTCTGTGGACCATATGTTTACAGCTTCCGGCCATTATTGTTGGATGGATTCTTGGTAACCTGCTTGGTGCAATTGCAGCTTACATGAAAGGTGTTTTCGACAAGGCAATCCTTCCGGCATTCCTGTTTATCAGTAACGTACCTGCCTTTGGTATGGCAACCGTACTTTTATTTGTTTTCTCACTGAAATTACATATTGCACCTGCAGCAGGCGGCTATGCGAGCAGTATGATTCCGCATATGAGCCTTGCTTTTATGAAATCTGTGCTTTCACATTACCAGTTGCCGTTCTGGTCTATCGTAATCATCACGATCGGCGGCCAGGCTATTGGTATGCGTTCAATGTCAATTTATGAATTGAATGCCGACTATGTAAAATACAGTCGTTTCCTTGGAATCAAGGATCATACGATTGTGAAATATGTGTTCCGTAACGCAATGCTTCCGCAGATCACCGGTCTTGCAATGTCCCTTGGTACCATGATAGGCGGTAACCTGGTAGCTGAGATGGTATTCAGTTATCCGGGACTTGGAACAACGATGCTCTCAGCAGTTACCGGCCAGGATTATCCGCTGCTTTCTGCCTGTACGTTAATCATTACTATCATGGTTCTGCTGGCCAACCTGCTTGTTGAACTTCTGTATGCAGTCATTGACCCACGTGTCAAAGCATCCCAGCAGGATTAGAAAGGAGAATACGCTATGAAAAATACAATCAAACAGATTTTTCATTCAGGAAAATTCGTGACAGGATTTGTAATCTTCTTGGCAATTCTCCTGACTATTATCATCTATCCGCTTGTTGTGGCAAAAGATCCGCTGGCAATGATCGGAAACGGAAACTTTTTCAAACCGGGTACCTATCTTTCGATTCAGGACACCGTAAATTCCGGCAAAACGTATAAGATGAATGTTGATGCAACCGCATCCATCGTTGAAAGCAAACTGACAATGGACAACCGTTCTATGATGGCAGAATGGCTGGAAAAATACGGCGGTGTAGATGCCAGTGAAATCGATGTTACCGATGCAGAAGGTCTGATTGCTCTCTGGGAGGAAAAATATGACCCAAATGCAGAACAGAAAGGCCTTATCGCAGCAAAAAAGAAAAAATATCAGCGTCTTGACAACGAAATCGACGGTATTTTAGAGGATGTTCCAACCATTATTGCCGAGAAAAATGAAGAGACCGGTGAGCTGGAAGAGGTTCAGAGCATCGACAGCAAGCAGTACATCAATGAAAAAGATGTCATTAACCGTCAGAACTTTGTTCTTGGTACAGATAACTTTGGTCGTGATGTTTTGACTGAGCTGATCTCTGCAACAGGTTCATCCCTGAAAATTGGTCTGGTTGCGGGAATCATTGCAACTGTGATCGGACTGTTCCTCGGACTTCTTGCAGGTTACCTTGGAGGTTTTGTGGACAACCTGATTCTGTTCTTTACCAACTTGTTCACCGTTATCCCATCCTTCGTTCTCCTGATCCTCATCTCCTACAGCGTAGGTGAGTCTCAGAGGGGAATCATGATGGTGGCACTCCTGATCGGAATTACCGCATGGCCGTGGACAACACGTTCTGTACGTTCCCAGGTTATTTCTCTTCGAAACCGTGACCATGTAAACCTTTCCAAACTGTCCGGCCACAGCATGCTGCGGATTGTCCTTACCGACATCCTTCCGTACGTTGCATCCTACGTTGTTATGGCCTTCATTCTCCAGATTTCCTCCGGAATTCTGGCAGAGGCACAGCTTTCTATGATCGGACTTGGACCGGCAACCACAAAGACTGCAACACTTGGTCTTATGATGCAATGGGCAACCCAGTACAATGCACACTTAAACGGTGCATGGTGGGCATATTTCCCGGTCATTCTTGTAATCGCACTTATTTCATTCTCTCTTAACCTGATGAACACCGGTCTTGACCAGGTATTCAACCCGCAGTTAAGAGACTAAGGAGGCAGCTATGGGAAAAGTAATGCTGGAAGTAAACAATCTGAAAACGAAATATGTAACTCGTTTTCATGAAGATGTATACGCCGTAGACGGAGTCTCCCTGAAGATTGAGGAGGGAAAATCCCTCGGTGTAGCAGGTGAGTCCGGCTGTGGTAAATCGACGCTGGCACTGTCCCTGATGGGCTATTATTTCGCACCGCTTCACTACATCAGCGGCGATATTATCGTAGATGGAAGAAAAATTTCCGGAATGAAACCAGACGATGTCCGGAAAAATATTCTGGGCAATGAGATCGCCTACATTCCGCAGGCAGCAATGAATGCCCTGAACCCGACACAGAAAATCATCCGATTTGTAGAAGACGTTATTCATGCGCATGATCCGAAAATGCCGAGAAAGGATATTTATGATCTGGCAAAAGAACGTTTTCAGATCTTAGGCCTGCCGGAGGAGGTACTGCAGAAGCATGCGGTTGAGCTTTCCGGAGGTATGAAACAGAGAACCGTTATCGCAATTTCGACCATTCTTTCTCCGAAGGTACTGATCGCCGATGAGCCATCGTCCGCGCTGGATGTAACTTCCCAGAAAATGGTTATTAAAATGATGCGTGATCTGATGGAAAAAGGATTTATCAAATCCATGATCTTCATCACACACGAGCTGCCGCTTCTTTACAACGTAACCGATGATATTATGGTTATGTATGCTGGACAGATTGTAGAAAAAGGTACCGCAAAAGAAATGGTATTCGATCCGCTGCATCCATATTCCAAAGGTCTGATGGGATCGATCATCGTTCCGGAGGAAGGTGTAAGAGAACAGAAGCTGACTGCAATTCCGGGAACTCCGCCAAACCTGAAGCATCCGCCGGAGGGCTGCCGTTTCGCAGACCGCTGTCCTTATGCACAGCCAACCTGCCGCGGTATGAAACCAGAGGTCATCGAACTGCCGAACGGAAGAGAGTACCGCTGCCTGATGTCTGAGAGAAAGGTTCGGGAGGTGTATGCAAATGCGTGATGGTAAAGAATTAAAACCATGCCTCTCCGGAAGAGGCGTAACGAAAGTGTTTGGCTTTGGCGATGCAAAAACGGTCGCTGTAGACCATGTTGATTTCGATTTTCATGAAGGTGAATTTGTTTCTATCGTAGGAGAATCCGGATCCGGAAAAACAACCCTTTCGAAGATGTTGCTCGGGCTGATCAGCGTAACGGAAGGTGAAATTGATTTCCAGGGTAAACCAAGAGACATCTCGAACGGAAAGAAGAAAAAAGAGTACTGGAAGGGAATTCAGGCGATTTTCCAGGATCCGTTTGCTTCCTACAATATGTTTAAACGTGTAGATTCTGTTCTGCTGGATTGCATTAATATGCGCGGTGACAAGAATCTGCCGAAAGAAGAAAAAGAACGTCTGATGACAGAGGCCTGCAGCTTTGTAAACTTAAAATACGCAGAACTGACAAACAAATATCCATTTGAGCTGTCAGGAGGCCAGATGCAGCGACTGATGATTGCACGTATTTTCCTTCTGAAACCAAAGATTCTGCTTGCCGATGAGCCGACGTCTATGATTGATGCCTGCTCACGTGCAACGATCCTGGATATGCTGCTGAAGCTGCGTGATGAGATTAATATGACGATTATCTTCATCACCCACGATATTGGTCTTGCTTACTATGTATCCGATAATGTTTATATTATGGAGCATGGAAAATTTGTGGAATCGGGACCGGCAGAAGAAGTAATTCTTCACCCGACAGCAGCGTATACCAAACGTCTGATCAGCGATGTTCCAAAGATTTATGAACCGTGGGATCTGACAACAGTATAACAATGGTACGAAAGCTGTTTCCTTGGAATCATGCTTTGCGTCATATATGAGTCTTGCGAAAAGAGAGACGGTGCACGAAAAAAAAGTGTACCGTCTTCTCTTTTTGTCAATAATTTTTCTGAAAAAATTGCTTTTTAAAGAAAAAACTGGTAAAATTAGTAAGGTTACAGAACCGAAAAGAAAACTGGGGGATGAAAAATGCGAAACTGGTTTCGCGGACTGAAACTGAACCAAAAATTTACCGTAACAACGTTGATCTTTATTTTTATTCCGCTTTTTGGCATGATGTGCTTTGGGTTTAGGAGTATCAAAAAGAATGCCATAGATCATGGGGTAAATGAAGCAGTAACGGCAATAGATCTTACCTGTGCGGAGGTGAATGCAAAAGCGAATGCCTGCTCAATGGTTGTAGATACGCTGCAGGAGTATGAACCGTTGGAAAAATATCTTCTTCATCTCAGGAGGGGAGAGGAGATCTCGGAGAGCTATTATCAGCAATTTCGGAACAACAGCATCAGCATAATCGATAAAATGCAGGAGGCAATGCCAGATCTGTACCAGATCCATATTTTTGCCATGGCAGATGGTTTTCTGGAGCAGCAGCCGATCCTGTACCAGAAGGAAAAGATGAAAAACTGCGCCTGGTACCGAAGCTATCAGGGCGGTGGACAGTGGTTTTTTGACATACAGGAAAAAAATATTATCTCCGGTACAAAAAAAGAAGGTTCCCATTTGATGACTTATGTACGGGAACTGCGGGATCAAAGCGGAGGAAGGCTTGGCGTGATCGAGGTATCCATGCGTATGGCAGACATATTTCCCGAAATTTATCGATCCGGTGACAGCAGCTGGGCCTGCTTTGTTGATGAAAATTGGAATTTATATGACTGCGGAAAAACAGCGGCAGCCTGCAAATGGCAGTCCTATCGGGGGCTGATTCTGTTCCGGGCAGGAATCCGTGACAGAAAAGAGAGTCAGCAGAGCGCGGTGATTGACCGGAAAAACGTTGCAATTGTGCTTCGGAAAGTCGATAAACTCAATGGAATGTTTGTAACACTGACCAATTTGGATGATGCAACCGGAAACATGATCAAACAGCAGCAGAGAATGCTGCTTGAATTTGCCGGCTTCGGGCTGCTTCTGATTGTGGTGGTCAATCTGATTGTGCGTGGCCTGCTGAAGGAGTTTTATGACGTCCTGTGTGAGATGCGTCAGATTGACAATGGAACAACAAAGATAAAGGTTTGTTACAGCGCAGAAGAGATGCGGGAAATGAGCTATGGTATCAACGGAATGCTGGAGAGAATTCAGAAACAGAACGAGGAAAGCATCAAAAGGGAGGCAGCGCTGAAAGATACGGCAATCCGGGCAATGCAGAACCAGATTAACGCTCATTTTATTTATAATGTTCTGGAATCCATTAAGATGATGGCTGAGATTGATGAAGAGTATACGATTTCCGATGCGGTAACAGCACTTGGTGAAATGCTGCACTACAATATGCGCTGGAATAAATTTCTGGTAACCGTTCAGGATGAGATGAATTATATTCAGAACTATGTGGAACTGATGAATCTGCGGTATGATTTCACAATTACATTATCTGTTCAGATACCGGAAAATTTGTATCGGCAGGATATCCCCAAGATGTCTCTTCAGCCGATTGTGGAAAATGCAATCACACATGGAATTGAGGAGCTGGATGCAGACGCCGTCATTGAAATCAAAGGAATAGAGCATGAAAAGAGCTTTGAGATTGAAATCACAGATTCCGGAATAGGCATGTCAGAAAAGCAGCTTGCAATTCTGAGACGTAAACTAAGAATGCGCCTGAATTCAGATACACAGCCGAAACATGGAATCGGGCTTCGGAATGTACAGGACAGAATCCACATTCAATTTGGAACAGAGTATGGACTGTCAGTTTATACAAAAGAGCATTGCTATACGAAGGTGAGCATTCATCTTCCCATCACGAGGGGGAAATATTCTCCGATGGATCAAGAGGGTGACGAGAAAGAGGAAGAAAAAGAAAATGAATACACTGCTGGTTGTAGAAGATGAAAAATTGATTCGACAGGGAATCGTGGCGATGATCCGGCGAAGCAGCGTGCCGGTGGAGGAGATTCTGGAGTGTCGAAACGGAGAAGAGGCATTGGAGATTTTGGGAAAACAGAGGGTGGACGTCATGTTCACTGATATCCGTATGCCCAAAATGGACGGTCTGACACTGGTCAACAAAATGGAGGAGCTGTCACAGAAACCTGTTGTTATTGTTTTAAGCGGCTATGATGAATTTTCCTATGCGGTTGAAATGATGAAACATGGAGTTCGGGACTATATTTTAAAACCGATCAAGCGGGAGACGATAGAACAGCTTCTGGAAAATCTGGAACGAGAGCTTTCGGAGACCCGGGAAACGGAAGAAGAGGAAGAACGGTGCTTTTTAAATCAGCTCCGTTATCTGATGATGAATGCAGAAATGGCCGAAGAAAAAGAATGGATGGATATGGAAAGCAGGATCCGGCGCCACATCGGAAACGACAGCTTCCGGATCCTGCTGACCAGCAAGGCAAATGGGGAACGGTTTTCGAAATGCAGCGGAATTCTGCTGGAAGGCGTAGAAGGAGGAGTTCTGTATCTTCTGCCGGAACCGGAGGCAGAGCGGATCATGAAAGAAAAAGATGAGAGATTTTGTCTCGGAGTGGGAAAAGAACATCGTTCTGTGATGGAAATTCCAGAGGCATACCAGGAAGCACTGCTGGCCCGGGAAATGGCATTTATACAGAAAAATCCTGTGGAAGAATATCAGAAAAAATGTTTTGAGGAAAAGCCGGAGCTGGCACAGTTTCAGGAAAAATTTATTCTGCAGGTGCCAACGGACCGGGCAGATACTGTGCTGCGAAAAATGCGGAACTGGTATTTTGAGGCGGCGCATCAGAGGGTCTCCCCCTATCAGCTTCTGACAGTGACGGAAGCAATCTGCAAAGAACTGGATCTTTTTTACCGCATGCCGGAAAAACAGGAAAAATGTCCGCGTCCTCTGCAGTACCGTGATGCAGATCTGTTTCTGGATGCGTTTGAAGAATGGATACACGTTTACAGGGAAAGCCTGAAAAGTCAGACAGCCGGAAAAGAAAAAATGGAAGAGGCAATTTCATATATTCGGGAAAATTATGCAAAAGATCTGAATATGGCGATGGTATCTAACCATATTTGTATGAATTATTCGCTGTTTTCAGCAGCGTTTAAAGAACATACCGGTGTGAATTTTGTGAACTATCTGAAGGAGATCCGCATTGCGGAGGCAAAGCGTCTGTTGATTCAAACAGAAGATAAAATTACGGAAATTGCCAAACAGGTTGGATTTGAAAATGATAAGCATTTCATGAAATCATTTAAAACGGCATGCGGCGTATCACCGTCTGAGTTCCGAAAAGATTACAAAATGGTTTCCAACGGAAAGGGAGGACAGGATGAGTAAAGAAAAAGAAACCGGAAAAGAGAAGGGAAGAATCCGCCAGCTGGCGCGGTATTACATTCCATATAAGGGATTGTTTTTTACCGACATGTTTTTTGCAATGCTTGGAGCAGCCATTACACTGGTGATTCCACTGATTGTACGGTATATTACGAGTACGGTTGTGGAAAAGCCGCTGGAGCAGGCAACGGGTGAGATTATCCGCCTAGGTATTCTGATGATTGCTATGGTTCTGGTTGAAATGTACTGTAACTTTTATATTGCCTATTACGGCCATGTGATGGGGGCGCGGATTGAGCATGATATGCGGAACGAGATCTTCGGCCATTATCAGAAGCTTTCGTTTGCTTTTTTCGATAACCAGAAGGTCGGCCATCTGTTGTCACGCATCACAAGCGATCTGTTCGATATCAGTGAGCTTTTACATCATGGGCCGGAGAATATTGTCATTTCGTTTATCAAACTGATCGGCGCGATGATTATTCTGTTTGTGGTAAATCCGATGCTGGCATGTGTGCCGCTTGTGGTTATTGTGGTGATGCTGCTGTTTGCGTTAGTGATGAACAGCCGCATGAAGAGTGCATTCAAGGAAAACCGCCGCAGAATTGCGGATATCAACAGTCAGATCGAGGACAGCCTTTCGGGGATCCGTGTTGTCAAATCGTTTGGAAATGAGACAGAGGAGATGCGAAAGTTCAATGCGGGAAATGACCGTTTTGTCGATTCGAAGAAGGTCAGCTACCGCTATATGGGAATTTACAATTCGGGAATGGGAGCCTTTTCGACGCTGATTACCGTTATTTCGCTGATTGTCGGCGCATTGCTGATGACAGGTGGGAAGCTTGGGGCGGCGGATCTGGTTACCTTTCTTCTGTACATCAACAACTGTACAGATCCGGTGAAAAAGCTGGTGAACTTTACGGAGCAGTTCCAGAATGGTTATTCCGGTTACGAACGTTTCCTGGAAATTATGAGCATCGCACCGGACATCCAGGACAAGCCGGATGCACTGCCACTGAAGAATGTGCAGGGAGAAGTAACCTTTGAAAACGTTTCGTTTCACTATGAGGAGTCGAAGGAAAACGTGTTAAGCAATGTGAATCTGCATGTCCCGGCCGGCGACTATGTGGCACTGGTCGGCAGCTCCGGCGCCGGAAAGACGACGCTTTGCTCGCTGATTCCGCGTTTTTACGATGTGACGGAAGGACGAATTCTGCTGGATGGAAAGGACATCCGCGATGTGAAGTTAAAGGATCTGCGCGATGAGATCGGTATTGTGCAGCAGGATGTATATCTGTTTGCAGGAACGATCATCGACAACATCCGCTATGGCAGACCGGATGCGACCGACGAGGAGGTCATCCGCGCAGCGAAAGCGGCCAATGCACATGAATTTATCATGGAGCTGGCGGACGGCTACGACACCGATATCGGCCAGCGCGGCGTAAAACTTTCCGGTGGCCAGAAACAACGGCTTTCCATCGCCCGCGTATTCCTCAAAAACCCGCCGATCCTGATTTTCGACGAGGCAACCTCAGCGCTCGACAACGAAAGCGAAAAAGTCGTCCAGAAATCTTTGGAACTTCTGGCGAAAGACAGGACAACCTTCGTGATTGCGCACCGGCTGTCCACAATCCGGAATGCAAAGCGGATTCTGGTGCTGACGGAGAATGGAATTGCGGAGGAAGGCACACATAAGGAACTGCTCGCGAAGGGCGGGATTTATGCGCATTTGTATGAGATGCAGTTTTGATGAAAAGTTCATTAGTATGACAGAAAGGCAGCGGAAGAGAAACCGCTGCCTTTTTTGACACTTTCTTATTTTCTTCATACTCTATAAAGAACAGAAAATGAAAGAGGAACATGGTATGGATTCATCCCGTATGAATCGCGGCTGCTGCGGTGCGAACAATATGCAGAACCGCCGCGCCGCTTCAAACAATATGGAACTGAAGATGGAACCAAGGAATTTCCCGCGGAAAATGCAGCATGTAGATCATATGATACCTGCAATGGCGTACGTTCCGATGCAGCGGTTTGAACAGATCTATGATCTTTCCGCTGCATTAAAAAATGGAACCTTATTCCCGGAACTCTGTAAACCATTCTGTGGAAAGGGAGGAGGACAGTGCCTATGATGCCGCAGATGCCATCCCGCGAAAAGATGCTCGCCTGGATTGATCAGGTCAGCTTTGCTGTTGTTGAAATGAACCTTTACCTCGACACCCACCCGGAGGATGAAGATGCACTTGCCTTTTTCCGGGAAAAAGTGGAGCTTCGAAAAGAAGCACTGAAACAGTACGCCGAACAGTACGGCCCGCTCACGATCGATACCGCCAACGACCGCATGAGCCGTTCTTTCGAATGGGTTATGCAGCCATGGCCGTGGGAAGTCAACCGGAAAGGAGGGTGCTGACGGATGTGGAATTATGAAAAACGCCTCGAGTATCCTGTAAACATCACGACACCAAACCCCAAAATCGCCCAAATTATCATGAGTCAGTACGGTGGACCGGATGGAGAGATGGGCGCATCCATGCGGTATCTCTCTCAGCGTTTCACAGCACCGAACCGAATTGTAGCGGGGGTGTTGAATGATGTTGGGACAGAAGAACTCGCACACCTTGAGATGGTTTCAACGATCGTTCATCAGCTCACCTGCAATCTTTCTCTGGAAGAAATTCAGAACTCTGGTTTTGCCAATTACTATGTAGACCACACAACTGGCATCTGGCCGCAGGCGGCTGGCGGAGTTCCGTTTAATTCTTGTGAGTTCCAGTCGAAAGGTGATCCTTTGACAGATTTGTTCGAAGACCTCGCTGCGGAGCAGAAAGCCCGGTCAACGTATGATAACATCCTTCGTTTGGTAAAAGATCCTGAAGTTGCAGATCCGATTCGTTTCCTGCGGGCGCGTGAAGTTGTGCATTTCCAGCGTTTTGGTGAAGCACTGCGTTCTGTACAGGATGAATTGAATTCGAAGAACTTTTATGCGTTTAATCCGTCGTTTGATGCAAAGACTTTCTGTGCGGCACCGCAGCCAGGGGCAGGTCAGGGGAATTGCTGCACAAGATAGTAAATTAAAAATCAAAGAACAGCACATCACTGGAAAATCCCATCTGAAAAACAGGTGGGATTTTTTGGGTTTACAGTAAGAAAATCTTATCCAGTCGTAAATCATTATCCCATCATAATATAGAAAAAAGACTTTCAAAAACAGAACAGTCAGAAAGGATGTTCCATGGAAGCAATGAATTATGTAAAGCCCGAACTCATCGTCGTTGCGTTCGTGCTGTATTTTTTCGGTGTTGCTTTGCGGCAGGCACCGGATGCGGACAGCAGGATGGAAAAATCAGTAAGCAGCCCATCCGCCATGGTAAAAAAACTGCAGAAGTGGTGCAACCAGAAATAGAAAAAAGAATACTCAAAGACCCGGTTTTGTGTTATACTGGAAGATAGTTTAAAATGAACAGAAAGAAAAAGAGCTTCAAAAAAGACTCGAAGTGTCAAATGTAAAATACAAAAGAGAAAAAATAAAGGTAATTTTTGCATACAGATTCATCGGGGGGAATTGCGGCTGACAGGAGAGAACAACAGCAGATGAGAAAAAAGGCAGTAAAAAATGCAGGAATGATACGAATTTATCTGAATATGGCATGGAAACTTTTGCAGAAAAACCTGCTTAGCATCGTGATATTTGAGACGGTCTACCGCCTGTTTTCCAGCCAGCTGGTTTCAAGACTCGCCAATGCGGCGATCAACTTTTCCTTAAAACAGCTGGGAACGAGTTATATGACATCGGAAAACTTCAACAAGATCATGCTGCATCCGCTGACCCTTCTGTTGATTTTTGGAATTCTGCTTGTTTTCTTTTTCTGTATGCTGTTTGAAATCTATGCTGTCATGGCGGCTCTGGAGGCCTCCTGGAAACGAAAACGGATTTCCGTTCCTGTCATGATGCTTGCCGGCGGAAGAGGAGCTGCACAGTTTGTGCGTGCCCGCCCGTGGACCTGGTTTTTCTACATGGCAGCGAGCTTCCCGTACCTTTGGCTGCACAGCAGCTACAGCGCCATCCGCAGTATGAAACTGCTTCAGGTTTCCCTGACGAAGATTTTCAATGCCTTCCCGGCATACTGGATCCCGGTGGTGCTGACGATTCTGCTTGTCGCGTTCTCGTTTGTGTTTTCCTACACCATCCCGTTCCGGTGCATGATGACGGAAAAAGAGAAAAATACCCATCTGCGGGTGCGCCAGACACTGGAAAAACGCGTGCTGCGTGAGCTTGGCATCAACGTCTTTTTCCAGGTGATGATTTTTCTGATTACGTGGGTTCTGTATCTGATTTTCGGAACGGCTGTCGTTGCCTATGCAAAGCTGGTGAAAACGCCGTCTACCGTTGTCAGTACCGTCATCGTCTACGGTGACTGGGTCAAATCGACGATGAGCCTGATCGGCGGAGCGTTCGGCCTTGTCGGAAGCATTACGTATCTGTATCTGATTTTTATCCGTTCCTCCCGAAAGGGCTACCAGAAGAGCCGGACAACGAAAAAGCCGAGCTCGAAGCTGGTACGCACCTTCTGCGGTCCGGTAACGGCGGTGGTTCTCACGATCGCCATGCTGGCGGGAGAAACGGTTTATCTTGTATATGCCATGCGCGCAACACGTGCAGAGGCAACGGCTTCCTCCCAGTATATTTCGGTGTCAGCGCACCGGGGCGGAGCCAGAAAAGCACCGGAAAATACGATGAGCGCGATCAAATATGCAGTGGACAGCATGTCGGATTACGCGGAGATCGATGTACAGGAGACGAGTGATGGTGAGATTGTCCTTATGCACGACACAAATCTGAAGCGGACAACCGGTCTGAATGCCAGCATCTGGACCCTGACCTACGATGAAATCAGCCAGCTCGATGCCGGTGTACGATTCAACAAAAAATTCCGCGGCGAGCAGATTCCGAAGCTGGAAGAAGTCATCGCGTACGCGAAAGGAAAAATCAACCTGAATATCGAAGTAAAATACAACGGCCACAACCAGAATATTGTCAAAAAAGTGGTGAAAATCATCGAGGACAATGACTTTGTGGATCAGTGTGTGCTGACTTCCATGAACTACAATTTCCTCAGGCAGGCAAAGAAAATCAATCCGGATATCAAGACCGGGTATACGATGAAAATGTCGTACGGAGGCCTGGAGGATATGGACGCGGCGGACTTCTTTTCTGTAAAATATACGTACATCACAGAAAGCTTTGTAGAGCATGCACACAGTCTTGGTAAAGAAGTCTGTGCCTGGACGCTGAATTATCAGGGAGATATGCAGCGGATGGTCAATTGCGGCGTGGACAACATTATCACGGACGATCCGGAGCTGGTGCGTAAGGTTATCCTCGGAACGACCGACCGAAATCCGGGCTTTGTCAGCCTGCTTGGCTATGCACTGAAATAAATGGAGTAAAACAATGGAGGTGGAAACTTCATGGCAGAGAAAGTAAACATGCCATCCCAGAAGAAAGAAAAGAAGAAAAAGAGGAAGAAAAAACTTCCTTCGGATTTTTATGATTATAACCTGCTGGCCTGCACGATTTTGCTGGCCAGCTTCGGACTGATTATGCTGTACAGCGCGAGCGCCTACGAGGCGGCCAGTACATTCAAAGGAAATGATATGT
Source organism: Fusicatenibacter saccharivorans (assembly GCF_015557635.1). Classification (GTDB taxonomy): domain Bacteria; phylum Bacillota; class Clostridia; order Lachnospirales; family Lachnospiraceae; genus Fusicatenibacter; species Fusicatenibacter saccharivorans. Next base: position 75,995 of record NZ_JADNOP010000015.1, on the reverse strand, counting down.
ATTATTTCACGCATCAGGCGGGGCTTTCTGCTATTGTTCTGGTGGGGATTGTGATATTGTCGAAGTTTGTAGATTATCATAGTGTATGGTTCCAGCGGATTGCAGCACTGGTATACTGGGGAAGTCTCCTTCTGATGGCAGCGGTAAGGTTTACGCCGCTTGGTTATGAAGCCTACGGGGCGAGAAGATGGCTCCGGATCGGCAGTGTCAGTCTTCAGCCTGCGGAGATTGGAAAGCTGGGGCTGATTCTGTATTTGCCATACATTATCCTGAAGATGGGAAAAAATATGCGTACCATCCGCGCAAAAGCGATTGTCCTCGGACTTGGCGTGCTGCAGGCGCTGGCTGCGTGGATTCTGACGGACAACCTGAGTACCGCCATTATTCTGGGACTCATCGCCTGCGTCATTTTGTTTCTGGCGGACCCGGAGGTAAAATTTTATGCGCGTGTGATTCCGGGCGCGGCGGTAATTGGCGTTTTTGCGATTATCATTTTAAAAAATAATCTGCAGATCTTTGAAAGAATAGGCGGTGACTTCCGGTCGAACCGTATCTATGAATGGCTTTCCGGAGGCAGCTATCAGATTCTGCAGGGACTTTATGCGATTGGCTCCGGTGGATTTCTCGGAAAAGGACTTGGCAACAGTACGCAGAAGATTACAACAATTCCGGAAGCACAGAACGATATGATCTTCTCGATCATCTGCGAGGAGCTTGGAATATTTGGCGCGATTCTTGTATTGCTGCTGTTTGGCTACCTGCTGTACCGTCTGTTTGTGGTTGCACAGAATGCGCCGGACGCGTATGGAATGCTGATGGTGAGCGGCGTTTTTGCACATATTTCCATTCAGGTTATTCTGAACCTGTGCGTTGTTCTGAAACTGATGCCGGCAACGGGAATTACCCTTCCATTTATCAGTTACGGAGGAACATCGGTGCTCTTTATCCTGACGGAAATCGGCATTGCCCTGTGCGTCTCCCGCTTTATTGTGTTCCAGGATGGAAAGAGCGGAGAAGGAGAGGCACAGGCGGAAGAACAGTAAAAGTAGAAAAATCTATTGACAAATGCCGGAATAACAGATACACTTTTTTCGAAAGAAATACTGGCTGCCGGGTAGAGGCAGGAAGGAGCAGAACAATGTTAGAAAAGATAAAAGAAATTTTAGTAGAACAGCTCAACTGTGATGCAGACAGCATCAACGAAGATACCTCTTTTAAAGATGACCTGGGTGCAGATTCCCTGGATCTCTACGAGATGGTTATGGCATTAGAAGACGAGTACGGAATTGAAATCGACACCGACGAACTGACAGACCTTTCTACCGTCGGCGACTTTATGGAATATTTGAAACAGCACGGCGTAGAGGTCTGAAAAAGAGCATTGCCGCTGGCAAAAGTGGAAGGATGGTGCAGCTCGGAAGAAACGCCGGGCTGTTTTCCATTCTAAATAAATGGTGGAAGGGAACAGACAAAAGGATTGTTCCAGAAAAACCAGAAATCAGGAGAAAAGAAAAATGAGCAATGTAAAAACAAGATTTGCACCGAGCCCGACAGGCCGGATGCATGTAGGAAATCTGCGTACTGCCCTGTATGCGTATCTGATCGCAAAACACGATGACGGAACCTTTATGCTCCGTATCGAGGATACCGACCAGGAGCGTTTCCAGGAAGGCGCACTTGATATCATCTACCGTACCTTAAAAGAGACCGGCCTGGTACACGACGAGGGACCGGACAAAGACGGCGGCTGCGGCCCGTACGTACAGAGCGAGCGTAATGCAGCAGGTCTGTACCTGAAATACGCAAAACAGCTGGTAGAGCAGGGTGACGCTTATTACTGCTTCTGTGACGCAGAGCGCCTGAGCCAGTGCAAGCGTAACGTAGGCGGAAAAGAAATCTCGATCTACGACAAACACTGCCTTGGTCTTTCCAAAGAGGAAGTAGAGGCCAATCTGGCAGCCGGCAAACCGTACGTCATCCGTTTCAATATGCCGACCGAAGGAACCACAACCTTCCACGATGAGATCTACGGAGACATCACCGTAAACAACGAGGAGCTGGAAGACCTGATCCTGATCAAATCCGACGGATATCCGACCTACAACTTCGCAAACGTCATCGACGACCATCTGATGGGTGTAACCCACGTTGTCCGCGGTAATGAGTATCTGTCCTCATCCCCGAAATACAACCGTATTTACGAGGCATTCGGCTGGGAAGTTCCGGTTTACGTACACTGTCCGCTGATCACCAACGAGGAGCATCAGAAGCTGTCCAAACGCTGCGGCCATTCTTCTTATGAAGACCTGATCGATCAGGGTTTCTTAAAAGATGCCATTGTCAACTTCGTAGCCCTTCTTGGATGGAGCCCGGAAGGAAACCGCGAGATCTATTCTCTCGAGGAGCTGGTAAAAATCTTCGATTACCACCACATCAGCAAATCTCCGGCCGTTTTCGATATGACAAAACTCCGCTGGATGAACGGCGAGTACATGAAGGCAATGGACGACGAGAAGTTCTATGAGATGGCGCTTCCGTATATCCAGAAGACAGTCCACCGTCCGCTCGATTTTAAGAAAATTGCAGCCATGGTAAAAACAAGAATCGAAGTATTCCCGGATATTGCAGACCTCATCGACTTCTTCGAGGGAGTTCCGGAGTACGACGCTTCGATGTACACTCACAAAAAGATGAAGACAAACGAGGAGACCTCCCTTGCACTTCTTCAGGAAGTAAAACCGCTGCTGGCAGCGCAGGAAGATTTCAGCAATGATGCTCTCTTTGAGATGCTCAGCGCATTCGGAAAAGAAAAAGGATACAAGACCGGTTATATTATGTGGCCGATCCGTACCGCTCTTTCCGGAAAACAGATGACACCGGCCGGCGCAACGGAAATCCTTGAGGTTCTGGGAAAAGAGGAGTCTCTTGCCCGCATCGACAAAGCGATTGAGAAATTATCCAAATGATATATAATAATTCACAGAAAAAAGCGGTGATGCATACCACCGGCCCCATGATGGTCCTTGCCGGACCGGGGTCGGGGAAAACCGCAGTGATTACGGGGCGGACCTGCCAGCTTGTAACGAGCGGCATTTCCGCCTCTCGTATTCTTGTCGTAACATTTACGCGTGCGGCGGCAAAAGAGATGAAGGAGCGGTATTTGAAGGCGATGGGAAAGACGAGTACCCAGGTCACCTTTGGAACGTTCCACGGGGTATTCTACGCGATTCTGCGCCATACGTACCGCATGTCCGGCAACAATATTTTAAGCGAGGAAGAGAAAAAGCGGCTGATGCGCGAGCTGGTCAACCACTATGCGAGAGACCTGGAGGAAGAAGATCTCGAGGAGAATCTGGCGCGTGAGATCAGCACTGTGAAGAATAATCAGATCCCGCTGGAACATTACTATTCCGCCTGCATGCCGCAGGAAAAGTTCCGGGAAATCTATGAGGCGTATGAGAAATGGCGGAAGGAGAACAAAAAACTCGATTTCGACGATCTGATGGTGCAGTGCAAACGTCTCTTTCTGGAGCGGCCGGAGGTCCTCCGCGCCTGGCAGCAGAAATTTCAGTATATCCTGATTGACGAGTTTCAGGACATCAGCCCCGTGCAGTATGAGATTGTGCGGATGCTGGCGCTGCCGGAAAATAACCTCTTTATTGTCGGGGATGACGATCAGTCGATTTATCAGTTCCGCGGGGCCAAGCCGGAGATCATGCTGAATTTTCCGAAAGATTACCCGGGCGCGGCGCAGGTAGTGCTCGATAAAAATTACCGTAGTACGGAATTTATCGTGAAGCGGTCCCAATGCCTGATCCACCACAACAAAAAGCGGTATGAAAAGGCGATTTCCACCGACAACGAGAAAGGCGCTCCGATTGCAATCCGGGGATATAAGAACCCGCGCGAGGAGATGCGTGCCGTTGCCGAGGAGCTGCGGGAGGCGGAGAAAAACGGCTGTCCGTATGAAGAGATGGCGCTTTTGTTCCGCACGAATCTTGGCTGCCGGACAGCAGTAGAGGAACTGATGGAAGCACAGATCCCGTTCCAGATGCGGGATGCCCTGCCGGATCTCTATGACCACTGGATTGCGAAAGATCTGCTGACGTATCTGAATCTTGCGATGGGAAGCCGGAAGCGCGGCGAGTTTTTAAAGATTGCTAACCGCCCGAACCGTTATCTGTCGCGGGATGCCTTTGAGGAGGCGACTGTTTCGTTCGATGCACTTCTGGAATATTACGAAGAAAAAGACTGGATGTGCCAGCGGATCCGCAAACTGGAGCAGGATATCACGACACTGACGCATTTATCGCCGTTCGGCGCGGTCAATTACATCCGCTATGCGATCGGCTATGAACAGTATGTGAAGGAATATGCTGCATACCGCCATCTGAAAGAGGATGATCTGATTTCCGTTTTGGACGAGCTGCAGGAGGCGGCAAAGACCCAGAAAAGCATCGAGGGCTGGTTTGCACATATTGAGGAATACCAGCAGAAGATGAAGGAAAAACAGAAGCAGCGCGCAGAGAGTGCGGAAGGAGTTATGGTTTCCACCCTGCACAGCGTCAAGGGACTCGAGTACGACAAGGTCTATCTTCTTGACGTCAACGAGGGTGTAATGCCGTATCAGAAAGCAGTCCTTGCGGAGGCGATCGAGGAGGAGCGGCGGATGTTCTACGTCGGAATGACGCGCGCCCGGAAAGAGCTGACGCTCTGTTACGTGGAGGAACGGTTTGAAAAGAAAGTCGAGCCGTCCCGGTTCCTGGACGAGGTGATCCAGTAAATTTGTACTGTTGTGAAAGATGTTGAAAATAAATTTACTAATTGATAAAATTTTAACAAATAATACATTGACAAAGTTTTAACAATGAAGTATAGTAATGACTGTAAGCGGGAACAATAAGATGACCGCAAAGCGAGGAGGAAAAACATTATGAAAATTTTATTTTACGATACCCAGAACTACGACAGAGAATCTTTCGACCGAACCAAAGAGCAGTTTCCAGAAATTGAAGTGGAATATTTAAAAACCGGCCTTGCTGCAAGAACCGCTTCCCTGGCAAAGGGCTACGATGCCGTGTGCGCCTTCGTAAACTCCGATGTCGGAACAAAAACCGTAGAAGCACTGCATGAGGCAGGCGTCAAGCTGATCCTGATGCGCTGCGCAGGCTTCAACAACGTAGATTTAAAGACAGCTGCAAAATACGGAATTGATGTACGCCGTGTACCGGGTTACTCCCCGGAGGCTGTAGCTGAGCATGCGATGACACTGGCCATGACGGTCAACCGCCACATGCACAAAGCATATACGAAAGTAAGAGAAAACGACTTCAGCCTGGGCGGACTGATGGGATTTAACTTCTATCAGAAGACCGCCGGGATCGTCGGAACCGGAAAAATCGGTGCGGCTATGGCAAGAATCTGCCGCGGTTTCGGCATGAAAGTCATTGCTTACGATGTATACCAGAATGAATCCTTAAAAGATTTTGTTACGTACGTAACTCTTGATGAACTGCTGGCACAGAGTGATCTGATCTCCCTGCACTGCCCGCTGATGGACAGCACATACCACATGATCAACCGCGAGAGCATCAAAAAGATGAAAGACGGCGTGATCCTGGTCAATACGTCCCGCGGAGGTCTGGTAAAGACAGACGACCTGATCGAGGGAATCCGTGCAAGAAAATTCTTCGGCGTCGGCCTTGACGTATACGAGGAGGAAACCCCGAACGTATTCGAGAACCGTTCCGATGAGATTCTGGAGCACTCCACCACAGCACGTCTCCTGTCCTTCCCGAACGTTATGATCACTTCACATCAGGGATTCTTCACCGAGGAAGCACTGCGTGCGATTGCAGAGACCACACTGCAGAATGCACTGGATTTCGAGGCAGGAAAAGAGACCCCGAACATTGTCCGTGCATAATGGAAATCCACTAGAAAACAGTTATCTTATAAGAGAACAAGAGACAACCCATTTTCGGCGGGTTGTCTCTTTTAAATTATGAGAAAATAGTGTATGATGGTAGATAGCAGAAAAAACGACCAGAGGAAAACACTGGCCGGATACAAAAGGAGAGCAGGATTTTATGGACTGTAAAGAAGCAGAAAAATTAATACAGCCATACGTGCAGGGAAATATGCCGGAGAAAGAGATGGAACCGTTTATTTCCCATATCCGGAAATGCCATACATGCCACGAGGAACTGGAGACATATTTTATTGTGAACCGTGCGATGGCATATTTCGAGGATGACGCGCCCGATTCCTACAATCTGACAGGACTTCTGGAACGCGATCTGGAGAAAAAAGAGGAAGAAGCGAGACACCGCCGGTACAAAGATACGTTTTTCCGGGTGCTGATGCTGATTCTCGTTCTGTTTCTGGTGCTCCTGGCTCTGCACTATTTTGAAGTGATAGAATTACCCTGGCTGAAAGGATTATTATGAGTGATAAAATCGTATTACTGGACGGACACAGTATTCTGAACCGGGCTTTTTACGGCGTACCGGATCTGTCCAATGCAGAAGGACTGCACACGAACGCCGTATATGGATTCCTGAATATTCTGTTTAAAATTCTCGATGAGGAGCAGCCGCAGTATCTTGCCGTGGCGTTTGACCTCCATGCACCGACATTCCGCCACAAAATGTATGACCAGTACAAGGGAACGAGAAAGCCGATGCCGCAGGAATTGCGCGAACAGGTCCCGGTGATCCAGAAAGTGCTCGCAGCAATGGACATTGAGATTGTCACAAAAGAGGGCTATGAGGCGGATGATATCTTAGGAACGCTCGGCCGCAAATGCGAGGCGGAAGGGATGGAAGTTACGATCGTATCCGGAGACCGCGACCTGCTGCAGCTTGCAACGGACCACATTCTGATCCGGATTCCAAAGACCGTAAAGCGTGTGACGACGATTGAAAATTACCACACGGCAGAGGTGCTGGAAAAATACAGTCTTCTCCCGAAACAGATCATCGATCTGAAAGCGCTGATGGGCGATACCGCAGACAATATCCCGGGTCTGCCGGGTGTCGGCGAGAAAACCGCGACGAAAATCCTGCTGCAGTACGAGACACTGGAAAATGCGCATGCACATTTCGAGGAGATCAAACCGAACAAGGCAAAAGAAGCGATGCGTGATCATTATGATCTGGCGGAATTAAGCAAAAAACTTGCAACGATTGATACCGATGCGCCGGTGGAGCTCGACCGTGAAAAAGCGGCACTCTCGAATTTTTATACACCAAAAGCGTATGAGATGTTCAAACGTCTGGAGTTTAAGAACCTGCTGGGCCGCTTCGAGGAGACGAATGCAGAACCAGAGGATGCCGTCTTTCTACGCACCGTAACGGATTTTTCCGAGGCGGAAGAACTCTTTGAAACCATCGCGAAGGAGGAGAAGGCAGGAGCCGCTCTTCTGACAGAAGAAACCCCGAAGGACGGACCGATGGCAGATCGGAGCCGTTCACTTGTCGGTATGGCAGTTGCGTATGGAAGCGGAGAGCCGGATGTTGTTTACTTCCCAGCAGAAGGTTTCCTGACCGGAGATTATTTAAAAGAAAAATTGACTGAGCTGCAGAAGCAGATTCCGGTTTTCTGCGTCATGGACGGAAAAGAATTTCTGAAGGATATGCCGGACGCCGATGAAGCCCATCTGTTTGATGCCGGAATTGCCGCGTATTTATTAAATCCATTGAAATCACAGTATTCGTACGATGATATCGTAAAAGAGTACGTACACCGCTATGTGCCGGCAGTGGAAGAGATCTTCGGCGGAAGCAAGATTCCGGCCGCAGGAAAGATGACGCCGGAACAGCAGGAGTCGTATGCAGGTCATCAGGCGTATGCTGTATTTGCCGCACAGGAAAACATGGAAAAGCTGCTGAAGGAGCAGGGCATGTGGGATCTGTACCGGAATGTGGAGATTCCGCTGGTGTTTACGCTCCGTCAGATGGAAGCGGATGGAATCGCCGCAGAAAAAGAAGCACTTTCCGTTTACGGAGCTGAGCTGGCGGAGCGGATCGGAGAGCTGGAGGCACAGATCTACGAGGAGGCCGGCGAGGAGTTCAACATCAATTCCCCGAAGCAGCTCGGCGTGATTCTGTTTGAAAAGCTGCAGCTTCCGGGCGGCAAAAAGACCAAGACGGGTTATTCCACCGCCGCCGATGTGCTCGAAAAGCTCGCACCGGATCACAAACTCGTTGCCGATATTCTGGAGTACCGCCAGCTTGCCAAACTGAAATCGACGTACGCCGACGGTCTGCAGGCCGTGATCGGGAAAGATGGAAGAATCCATTCGACATTTAACCAGACCATTACCGCGACCGGCCGCATCAGCAGTACCGATCCGAATCTGCAGAACATTCCGGTGCGGATGGAGCTTGGCCGTCTGATCCGGAAAGCCTTCGTGCCAAAGCCTGGCTGTGTCTTTCTGGATGCCGACTATTCCCAGATTGAGCTCCGCGTGCTGGCCCATATGTCGGGCGATGAAAACCTGATCGAGGCGTACCGCGAGGCGGAGGATATCCACCGCATGACGGCATCGAAAGTGTTCCATGTGCCGCTTGAAGAGGTAACACCGCTGCAGAGAAGAAATGCGAAGGCGGTCAACTTCGGTATCGTATACGGCATCAGTTCGTTCGGTCTGGGCCAGGATCTCGGCATCAGCCGGAAAGAGGCAGAGGCCTATATCCAGCAGTATTTCGAGACGTATCCGGGTATCCATGAGTTTTTGAACCGCTGCGTAGAGGATGCCAAAGAGAAAGGCTATTCCGTGACGATGTTCGGACGCAGACGGCCGATGCCGGAGCTGAAATCGAGCAACTTTATGCAGCGGTCATTCGGCGAGCGCGTTGCGATGAATGCGCCGATCCAGGGAACGGCGGCGGATATTATTAAAATAGCGATGATCCGCGTGGCGAAACGGCTGAAAGAGGAGCAGTTAAAGACCAGACTTCTTCTTCAGGTACACGATGAGCTGCTGCTGGAAGTGCCGGAAGACGAGCTCGAAAAGGCAGAACAGATCCTGGAAGAGGAGATGACCGGGGCAGCACATCTGGCTGTCAAACTCGAGATCGATATGCACACAGGAAACAACTGGTACGAGGCAAAATAGCGCACTCATACCAGGAGCGAAAGGATACAAAAGAATGAAAGTTTTTGGAATTACAGGCGGCGTGGGCGCCGGAAAAAGCGAAGTGCTCACGTACCTTGGACAGAATTATGATGCAACGGTGATCCAGGCGGACGAGGCAGGTTACCTTGTGATGCTGCCGGGCGGCGAATGCTATGGAGAGATTGTGAAGCTGTTCGGCAGACAGATCACCACAGAGACCGGCGAACTTGACCGGAAACGGATTGCTGAGATCGTTTTTCAGGACGAAGAAAAGTTAAAAGCCCTGAATGCGATCGTTCATCCGGCGGTAAAACGGTATATCAAAAAAGCCATTGCAGCCGCGGAAAAAGCAGGGACGGAATACGTCTTTGTGGAGGCCGCACTCTTAATCGAAGAAAAATATGATGAAATTTGTGATGAACTGTGGTATATTTATGCGGATGAAGAAGTCCGGAAGGAGCGATTGATCGAAGGACGCGGCTATTCCGAGAAGAAAGTTCGCGAAATCATGGCAAATCAGCTTTCCGAGGATGAATTCAGCAGCCACTGCGATTTTGAAATCGACAACAGCGGCGATTTTGAGGAAACAAAAAAACAGTTAGACCATAGGATGAAAAAATATGAAACTTTGTAGTATTGCAAGTGGTTCGAGCGGAAACTGCATTTTCGCGGGAAGCGAGACCACAAGCCTTCTGATCGATGCGGGCATCAGCGGAAAGCGCGTGGAGGCGGGACTGGCTGTTCTCGACCGCAGCGCGAAGGAGCTGGACGGCATTCTCGTGACACATGAGCATTCCGATCATATCCAGGGCCTTGGCGTGCTGGCGCGCCGGTATGGTATTCCGATTTACGCAACGGATGGAACAATTCAGGCGATGCAGCAGACGAAGAGCCTTGGAAAGTTTCCGGAGGGGATTTTTCACACGATTCACGCGGATGACACGTTTACACTGGGAGACATCGCCGTACATCCGTTTACGATCTCCCACGATGCGGCAGAGCCGGTCGGCTACCGCATGGAATCCGGCGGGAAATCGATTGCGATTGCGACGGATCTTGGCGTTTACAGCGATTACACGGTTCAGAATCTGACCGGGCTGGATGCCGTTTTGTTAGAGGCAAATCACGACGAGAACATGCTTGCGGTCGGACCGTACCCGTATCCGTTAAAACAGCGGATCGCCGGGGCAAAAGGCCATTTATCGAACCTGGCGGCAGGCCATCTCCTCTGCGAGATTCTGCACGACAATCTGCAGGAAGTGCTGCTCGGCCATCTGAGCAAGGAAAATAATTATGAGGCACTGGCCTTTGAAACCGTGGCCTGCGAGGTCACAACGGGTGATAATCCGTATCACTCGGGTGATTTTCATCTCGCTGTCGCTAAAAGAAGTGAAGTATCACCGTTAATTGAGGTTTAAATATACATTTTTAGAGCTACATACCATGTTTTTCGCAAGGCCGCCATTACCGGTTTTTCCGGGGCTTTGACATAAAACCAGAAAAAGGAGAATGGAAACATGAAGAAGACAATTATCACTGTCGTAGGCAAGGACACCGTGGGCATTATCGCAAAGGTATGTAATTATCTGGCAGAGAACCAGGTAAACATCGAAGACATTTCTCAGACGATTGTGCAGGGATATTTCAACATGATGATGGTAACGGACGTCTCCAAGAGCGAGAAATCCAACGCAGAGCTTGCAAAAGATCTGGAGGAGCTTGGAAGTTCCATCGGCGTTGTCATCCGCTGCCAGCATGAAGATATTTTCAATATGATGCACCGTATCTAAAGCGAAGGAGAAAAACGACATGATAAATCTGTTTGAAGTAAAGGAAACGAACGAGATGATCGAAAAAGAGAATCTGGACGTTCGTACCATTACCCTTGGAATCAGTCTTATGGACTGTATCGACTCCAATCTTGACAAGCTGAACCGCAAAATCTACGACAAAATCACGACGACTGCCAGAAATCTGGTTTCCGTAGGTGAGGAGATCGAGGGCGAGTTCGGTATTCCGATTGTAAACAAGAGAATTTCCGTTACCCCGATTGCCTTAGTCGGCGCAGCAGCCTGCAGAACGCCGGAGGATTTCGTGACGATTGCACAGACTCTGGACCGTGCGGCAAAAGAAGTCGGCGTCAATTTCCTCGGCGGCTATTCCGCTCTGGTAAGCAAAGGTATGACGACAGCAGATGAGCTTCTGATCCGTTCTATCCCGAAGGCACTGGCTGTGACGGATTTTGTCTGCAGCTCCATCAACCTTGGCTCCACTAAAACCGGTATCAACATGGATGCTGTCAAACTGATGGGTGAGATCATCAAGAAGACGGCGGAGGCAAGCAAAGAGAACAACTGCCTTGGATGCGCAAAACTCGTTGTTTTCTGCAATGCACCGGACGACAACCCGTTCATGGCAGGCGCTTTCCACGGCGTAACCGAGGCGGATGCCATCATCAATGTCGGCGTTTCCGGCCCTGGTGTTGTCAAACATGCTCTGGAAAAAGTACGCGGCGAGAACTTTGAGGTACTCTGCGAGACGATCAAGAAGACCGCATTTAAGGTAACGCGTGTCGGCCAGCTCGTTGCACAGGAGGCTTCCAAGCGGCTGAACATTCCGTTTGGTATCATTGACCTTTCCCTGGCACCGACTCCGGCGATCGGAGATTCCGTTGCGGATATCCTTGAGGAGATCGGCCTCGAGCACGCAGGTGCACCGGGAACGACAGCGGCGCTGGCGCTTCTGAACGATCAGGTGAAAAAGGGCGGTGTTATGGCATCTTCCTATGTCGGCGGTCTCTCCGGCGCATTCATCCCGGTTTCTGAGGATCAGGGTATGATCAACGCAGTCAACGACGGCGCACTGACCATTGAAAAACTCGAGGCAATGACCTGTGTCTGCTCCGTAGGTCTTGATATGATCGCCATCCCGGGAGACACGAAAGCATCGACCATCTCCGGAATCATCGCAGATGAGCTTGCCATCGGTATGGTTAACCAGAAAACAACGGCAGTCCGCCTGATCCCGGTCATCGGAAAAGGCGTGGGCGAGACCGTAGAATTCGGCGGCCTCCTCGGCTATGCACCGATCATGCCGGTCAACAACTTCTCCTGCGAGGCATTCGTCAACAGAACAGGAAGAATCCCGGCACCGATTCATTCGTTTAAAAACTAAAGAGAAAGCTGAAAAGCCGGCAGTGATCCTGAATGGAAAGGATCGCTGCCGGCTTTTTTACCATCTGCGCAAATAAAAATAGTAATTTTAAGGAATGTATAGTATGATATATTACATACTGATAATTTTACTTGCAACCCATAAAAAGTGTAAGAAAAAATGAATTATTACGGGGAACTTCAGCGATAGCAGCCGTTGTTCTAGCAATACCTCTGCGGATGTGCATGTGAAGGCCGCCATAGAAAACACAAAGTATTATTTGAACAAAAACGGCAAAATGCAGACTGGCTGGCAGAAGATCGGTGGAAAATGGTATTACATGGATAAGAACGGAGCGCTGCAGGAATCTAAATGGATCAGCGGAATTTATTATGTAAAAGTCGATGGGCAGTCCGTTCGTCTGATGAAAGACCGGAAAGCTTTCCTTCCTCCCGGTAAATCGCACGGATCGGGTTCATGATGAGGTACAAAACAGACTGTTTCCTCAGATCTTTCGGTATGACCTCCAGTGCCTCATGGAACTTGCGCCTGTAATGTACCCAGCACCCTGCGATCTTCAGATCTCCAAAATATGATGTTCCTCAACTTCGACTTTTCAGGCACAAAGCGGTAACATCTTGATATGGCATCTGGAAGCTGTTTTCATTCTTTTTGCCGATCTGTTTTTTCTTTTTGGCTGCTCTTATTGGACAGCACGATCTGTTCCATCATCAGCTGCATCTTATCATTGCGGGTCTGTGTCTGTTTTGTCAGTTCCTCCATCTGATCCTGAAGACAGAGAAACAGAAGAAAATATATCTGCCGAAAGTCCATTTCCGTTTTTGATACACATCACTGGAACTTTGGGCACAGTTGCTGTTCTTTTTTTGCCTTTTAACGCTAAAAGGTAATGTTTTTCTTGTGTGCAGTAAAGTGTTAGAGTATAATAAAACCAGTTTTTTTGCATAAGTTTAGGCGGAGAATCCTGCCGTAGCAGGATCCTTTCTTACGGTGTTATTTCACAGACGTAACCATAATAGTTTTACTGCAGGGGGGGATAGAAAATGAAAACAAAAGAGATTCAGGAACTCTATCAAATAAAATTACATAGTATGGACACGATCCTGCATCAGATATCGCTTATGGATCAGGTGGAAAATGAGCAGGAGCTGTCAGAAATCATTCACTCTTTGTTGCAGGCGATTGGAAACTATACAGGGGCAGACCGGGTATATGTTTTTGACTGGGAAACCGATCAGAAGGACAGTCTGAGCAATACATTTGAATGGTGTGCCGATGGAGTGGCACCAGAGATAGATAACCTTCAGGCAATCCCGGTCAGTTCGATGCCGAACTGGGTGAAACGATTTGAAAACAAGGAAGTAATCGTGATTCATGATCTGGAAGCGACAAAAAATTCTGAACCGGAAGAATATGAATTGTTAAAAACACAGGAAATATGTTCCTTGATTGCGGTGCCGATTTATGCCAATCATCAGATGAATGGATTCATCGGGGTAGATAATCCTGATTTGAGGCAGAATGAGATTTCCATTACACTGCTGTCTGATGTTGGCGGACATCTTGGATGTGTGAGGGAAAATCTGAAAAGTACGGTACTGTTGAAAAAGGCTCTTGATGAGGCGACAAAGAGGTCAGAGATTATTGCCGCAATTGCTACGTTGTATGTAACAATCGTACAAGCCAATGTTAAAGAGCGGACATATGAGCTTTTGAAAGGCCATGACCTTGTGCAAAAAATCCTTGGACAAAAGGGGAAAATTGATGATGTTATGGAAAGACTTCCAACAGCATTTGCCGCCCAGGAAGAGAGAGAAAAATACCGGGAGTTTCTTGACTTTGATACATTGACAGAGAGACTTCGTAATACGAATTCTGTTTCGATTGAATTTATGGGAGTAAACGGAGAATGGCGGCTGGCCAGATTTATTGTAAAGAGCAGAGATGCACATGGAAACGCTGTGGATGTGCTTTATGTCGTACGAGATATTACGGAAGAAAAATCACGGGAACTCATGTATCAGAAACAGCTTAAGGAAAGCATGGAAGATGCTCATCGCGCGAATCTTTCAAAAACAGCCTTTCTCCGGCGTATGAGCCACGATATCCGTACACCGCTAAACGGAATCGTGGGGATGATCCATATCGCTGAAAAATATAACAATGATGTGGTCAAGTTAAGGGAATGCAGGAAGAAGGTACTTCAGTCCGCCGATTATCTGCAAAATCTGATCAACAATGTCCTGGATATCGGCAAACTGGAATCCGGTTCCCTTGTGTTGGAACATAAATCCTTTGATCTGGCAGAACTGTTAAGGAATAATCTGACGGTTGTTGCAATGAGTGCTTATGAGAATGGTGTAAGATTTGAAGGCGGCGTGGAAGCAAGCACAATCCGCCACAGATATTTGATTGGAAGTCCGGTACATCTGAGCAGGGTTTTAATGAATCTTTCTTCCAACGCGATTAAATACAATCATTTTCATGGAACAGTGAATGTTCATTGCGAAGAATTATCGGATGATGGGAATATAGCTGTTTTTCAGTTTGTATGTTCAGATACCGGTCTTGGTATGAGTGAAGAATTTCAAAAACATGCGTTTGATGCTTTTGCGCAGGAAGGCAAACAGTCAACTACAACATTCAGTGGCTCCGGTCTGGGACTTTCGATTGTCAAAGATATTGTTGAACGGATGGGTGGAACGATAGAACTGGAAAGCGAAGAAAATGTAGGAAGCACGTTTACGGTTACGGTTCCATTTGAAATAGATTATTTGGCTGAAAATAATGATTCACAGAAGGACAGCTACTCACAGGATATGGATCTGTCAGGAAAACGGGTGCTTCTTGTTGAAGATAATGTCATTAATATGGAGATAGCCCATGCAATCCTGGAGGAGGAGCATCTGAACATTACAGAAGCGAAAAACGGAAAAGAGGCATTTGAAATATTTCAGAATTCCAGGTTGGATGAGTATGATGTCATCATCATGGATGTGATGATGCCGGTCATGGATGGGCTGGAAGCAACAAAAGCAATTCGTATGCTGGAACGTGAAGATGCCAAAAAGATTCCAATCATTGCCATGACGGCAAATGCTTTTGAGGAAGATCGGAAAGCATGTCTGGAGGCCGGGATGAATGAACATATTGGAAAGCCGATTGATATTCCGCGATTAAAAAGAGCGATCACAAAACTGCTGACAAAAAAGGGGTAGTAAACGCAAAAACATAATCATTCATTGAAATTAAGAAAAACTATAGTAATTTTATTAGGACTTTTGATATTTAGCAGTCACCCTGGCAGGGTGCAAAAACACAGATAACACGAAAGAAGAAACCGAAAAGCCTGTTATTACCCTCGGCAGCGACAGCTATCCACCATACAATTATCTGAATGAGGATGGTGTACCGACAGGAATTGATGTAGAACTGGCTACGGAAGCATTCAAAAGAATGGGATAACAGGTGAAGGTTGTCCAGATCAACTGGGAGGAGAAAAAAGAACTGGTGGAGAGCGGCGAGATTGATTGTATCATGGGCTGTTTTTTCTATGGAAGGACGTCTTGACGATTACCGCTGTCCAGTCCACAACCAAACCGGAAAGCATCTTTCTGAACCGGACGGATGAGAGGATCCCAAAGCTGGGAAATCTGATCATCCTGGGACACCGGGAGCTGATCTATACGTTTCTGGGAAAAGGATATGTAGATGCGGTTGCTGCACACGAGGAATCTATCGTTCAGTATAGGAAGGATTATGATGCAAGCTTCCGTATCCTGGAAGAGCCTCTGATGATCACCGGAATAGGCGTTGCTTTTGCAAAAGAGGATGACAGGGGAATCTGTGAGCAGATGGGCCAGACACAGGAAGAGATGCGTCTGGATGGCACATCCCTGAAAATCATTGAAAAATACCTGGATGATCCCCAGAAGTATCTGGAGGTGGAGAAAAACGGATCCAGCTGCTCGGCGGTCTGATAGGAATCTGTGTAGCTGTAGTCTCTCTGTTTTATTTCTTCCACGCAGAAAAAGCAGAAGCAGAGAAAAGAATGGTGGAGATTGTAAACTATGTGAAAGTGCAGTGTTCCACTACACCCATTATAATGAATCTTCGGAATCCAAAAGTCTCCTCCGTGCCATTGAAAGTGCCAGACAAATGAGTACAAATATTAAAATGGAAACAGAAAACGGCGGGCAGCTAAGAGAGGATTTCCTGAAAGAAAAAAGGTGCCGACGTGACAAAAACATGGGATGGTCAGGAAGCTGTTGAACTGTTCAGAAATAGTGAACCTGGTGAATTTGATGTCATTCTTATGGACATTATGATGCCGGTCATGAATGGTTATGAAGCTACAAAGATGATTAGGTCTCTGGACAGAGAGGATGCAAAGAAAATACCGATCATTGCAATGACAGCAAATGCGTTCACGGAGGACAGAATAAGGGCAAAAGAAGCAGGGATGAATGAACATGTTGCTAAGCCTGTTGATGTGGAATTACTGATGAAAGTAATTTATAGCGGGAGTGCTATGAAGCATTAATAGTACATGAGAAAACAAGGAGGAATTCAGTTGTTGGAGAAAGCGGTTCAGGCTGCAATATATGAAAAAGCTCTTAAAAATCATTATATAGAAATCCTGTACATTGATTTTGAAGATACTCATGCGTTATGCATCTGGCAATATAGATGATCTTAATCGGATAAAACAGCAGATGACGATGGAAGCAATCACACAGGGAACAGCAGAACACATCATGCATCATGTTATGATCAATTTTATACTGAATGGTGAGATGCGTTTCATGCAGTTTGACTTTACAAGAGAAAGTGCAGATACAAAAAATGTTTTCCTGTTTGTGGAGGACTATACAGTTCCACAGCAGTAGATGATGATGCTGCTGGAAAAAAGCTGGTTCTATAACAGAACCAGCTTTTTTGTGTATTCATGGACGAACGGTGTCCCTGTTTTGTGAGAACGGACAGTCTCGTAAAAAAGAGAGGCCTGTATATCGCTCTCAAAGGCGGCAAGTGCATCGCCGGTAAGAAGCCGCGGGGCGTCGGCTGCCTTGGCAATGAGCGGCAGAGAAGAACGTCTTCTAATCTCTTTTAACAATGCACCGGCACTTTTTCGGAAACCGAGAACACGGTTATAGCCGGCCGGGTACAATGTTTTCTGGTTCAGAAGCAGATGCATCAGGGCGCGGCTGATGCGGGTATACGTCATTTCCTTTGTTTTAAGCTGCATGGCGAATTCTGAAAATGAGGAGCATGCGTGGCGCTGGCGGAGGATGCGGTTGGCAAGATCCGGCGAGAGGTCGAGACAGGAGGAGAGAGATCCCTTCGTCTCCGTGAGGAGCCGTGCGGCGAGGAGCAGGCTGAAATCATCGGCGGTCAACAGTCCATGAGATGCGACGGCATTCTGAAAAGCGTGAAAGACCGCTTCTGGCATGCAGGAGGCGAGCGCGGACAGTTCCAGATCCTTATGCGGATTGGAAAAAAGAAGATTCCGCATTGCTGTAGCAGAAGGGAGTGCATGTGTGAAAAGCGCTCCTTCGTGGTAGCCGCTGCCCTCCCGGCGGATCGTTACCGGCCGAATGCGGCTTTGTGACAGCAGAAGTGCCTGGACATATTCAATGCCTAAAATATTGTTTGGTTCTTTTAAAAAGGTATCAAGTTCTTCTTTTGAAAGCGAAGAGAAGGAAGCGCTGTCAGAAAAATAAGCGGAAAGTGCCTGTGCGCGCGCCGTCGGGAAGGAAAGTCCGTTCCGAAGCAGACCGGAGAGCAGCTCACGGTATTCCTCCGGCTCGTGGAGCAGAATATCAGCGAGTTCCAGAAACGGCGCCGTGTCTCCATATTCACTGCCAAAGCAGAGAAAATCGACACAGCCAAGCGCAGTAAGGAGCGATACCGCCCCGCGTGCGAAATGCTGTGCACTGCCGAGCGCAAAGTGACACGGAAGCTGTAAGATAAGGTCCGCGCCGCCAAGAAGCGCCAGCTCCGCACGGTCATGTTGGTCAAGAATCGCAGGTGCGCCGCGCTGGACGAAATCGCCGCTCATAATCACGACAAGATAGTCCGCCCCGGTCAGTTCCCTGGCTTTTGCCAGCTGATAAGCATGGCCGTTATGAAAAGGATTATATTCTGCAATGACTGCGGTAATGGTCATAAAACGTACCTTCTTTCGAAAAAAATAGCACGATTCCAAACAGAGAGGAACCGCGGATCACATAGCCCTATCGTAACAAAAACAGAAAAGGAATGCAAGAATTCCTCCGTTTTGGATTTTTTGTCCAGTTGTTTTGAATTTTATACTTGCGAAAGGGCAAAAAGCGTACTACAATGAGAATATCGAGTAAATTTATCGAAAGGAGTCAAAAGATCATGGGATTTATTGACACAATTAAAGCAAGAGCAAAAGCAGACAAAAAAACAATTGTACTGCCAGAGTCAGAAGACAGAAGAACATATGAGGCTGCTGCACAGATCCTGAAAGAGGACCTTGCAAATCTGATCATCATCGGAAGCGAAGAGGCAGTAAAGAAAGGCAGCGAGGGACTGGATGTCTCCAAAGCTACTATTGTAGATCCAGAGAAAAACGAGAAAACACAGGCTTATGTAGATAAGCTGGTAGAGCTTCGTGCAAAGAAAGGCATGACTCCGGAGAAAGCAAGAGAGACCATCCTGAATGACTATACATATTATGGCGTTATGATGGTTAAAATGGGAGATGCAGACGGACTTGTTTCCGGTGCCTGCCATTCTACCGCAAACACCTTACGTCCATGCCTGCAGATCTTAAAGACCAAACCAGGCACAAAACTCGTATCCGCATTCTTCCTGATGGTAGTTCCGGACTGCGAGTACGGCGATGACGGTGTATTCGTATTCGGTGACTGTGGTCTGAACCAGAACCCGAATCCGGAAGAGCTGGCTGCAATCGCAGAGTCTTCCGCAGAGTCCTACCGCATGCTGACCGGAAACGAGCCAAGAGTTGCTATGCTTTCCCACTCCTCCAAAGGAAGTGCAAAACATGCTGATGTAGACAAAGTTGTTGAGGCTACCAGAATTGCAAAAGAAGCAAACCCGGATCTCGCTCTCGACGGCGAGCTGCAGCTTGATGCAGCAATCGTTCCGAGCGTAGGTGCATCCAAAGCTCCGGACAGCAAAGTAGCAGGAAAAGCAAACGTTCTGATCTTCCCGGATCTGGATGCCGGAAACATCGGATACAAACTGGTACAGAGACTGGCAAAAGCAGAAGCATACGGCCCAATGACGCAGGGTATCGCAGCTCCAGTCAACGATCTGTCCCGTGGATGCTCCGCAGAGGATATCGTTGGTGTTGTAGCAATCACTGCTGTACAGTGCCAGGCACAGTAAGCACGAAATAAAACCAATTACAAGCGGTTTTCTGGCCGGCTGCGGAGAACAGGCCGGCCAGAAGTTTTAATAAGACTTTTAAAATAGGAGAATTTAGAAATGAACGTATTAGTAGTAAACTGCGGAAGTTCCTCTCTGAAATTCCAGCTGATCAATTACGATAACCGTGACGTCCTGGCAAAAGGACTCTGTGAGAGAATCGGTATCGACGGACGCCTCGTTTATGAGCCAAAGAACGGCGAAAAAGAGGTAACAGAAGCAGCAATGCCGACACACGTAGAGGCAATCCAGATGGTTCTGGACGCTCTGGTAAACGAGAAGAGCGGCGTCATCAAGAGCCTGGAAGAAGTAGATGCCATCGGACACCGCGTTCTGCACGGCGGAATGAAGATCACAAACTCTGTTATCATCGATGACGAAGTAATCAAAGTTATCGAGGAGTGCGCTGACCTTGGTCCTCTGCACAATCCGGCAAACCTGATGGGAATCAATGCCTGCATGAAACTGATGCCGGGCGTTCCGAACGTAGCAGTATTTGATACCGCATTCCATCAGACCATGCCTCCGAAAGCATATATGTACGGTATTCCGAAAGAGTACTATGAGAAATACGCAATCCGTAAATACGGCTTCCACGGAACTTCTCATAAATTCGTATCCAAGAGAACCGCAGAGTTCCTTGGCAAAGACTACAACGATCTGAAGATCATCGTATGCCATATGGGAAATGGTGCTTCCCTTTCCGCTGTAAAGAACGGCAAATGTGTAGATACCTCCATGGGCCTTACCCCGCTTGAAGGTGTGATCATGGGAACCCGTTCCGGAGATATCGATCCAGCTTTTGTTGAGTATCTGTGCAACAAAGAGAACCTGACCGTATCCGAGGTTCTGAACATTCTGAACAAGAAATCCGGTATGCTCGGCATGACCGGCATCTCCAGCGATTACCGTGATGTATCTGCAGCAGCAGAGGCAGGCAATCAGGATGCCATCAACTGTCTGGAAGCATACGCTTACCGTATTATCAAATACATCGGTTCCTACATCGCAGCTATGGGCGGCGTAGATGTGATCACCTTCACCGCAGGCCTTGGAGAGAACGCTATTCCGCTTCGTGAGACCATCTGCAAAGCATTTGAGTTCATGGGTCTGGAATTCGATTCTGAGGCAAATAACTGCCGTGGCGTTGAGAAGATCATCACCAAAGAAGGCTCCAAGATTACAGCATGCGTGATCCCGACCAACGAGGAAATCGCAATCTGCGAGGAGACCGTAGAGTTAGTAAAAGGAAAATAAAAAATAATTCAAAAAGCAGTTGACAATTCTTACCTTCCCGGGTATAATTGGTAAAGTGTGATTAGGAGAACAATATGAAAATCAGTCTGACCAAGTTATTTGCGCAGGACGGAAAGTCCGAAAAGTATGAAATTCCGCTTACATCCGAAACTTTTTCGATCGGCGGGCAGGACTATCGGGTAATCGAAAAACATCCTGTTATCCTTGGCCTTACGCATGAAGGCAATCGTGTGATCACGATCACCGGCAGCGCAGACCTTACAATGGAGATTCCATGTGCAAGATGCCTGACACCGGTAGCGACTCCATTCCAGCTCGAGTTCGATCTGCAGATTGATCTGAATCTGTCAGAGGAAGAACGCGAGGAAAAAGAAGAGGACTCTTCGTTTGTGGAGGGAGACGAGCTCGATGTGGAAGAACTGGTTCGTAATGAACTCATAGTCCAATGGCCGATTCGAGTGCTGTGTAAAGATGACTGTAAAGGAATCTGCAGCCGTTGTGGTGCGAATCTGAATATTCAGACCTGTGATTGTGATACCACAGGGCTAGACCCCCGAATGGCTGCAATCAAAGATATATTCAGCAAATTTAAGGAGGTGTAACTATGTCCATTTGTCCTAAGAATAAATCTTCCAAAGCAAGACGCGATAAGAGAAGAGCAAACTGGAAAATGTCTGCTCCGAACCTTGTAAAATGCAGCAAATGTGGTGCTCTTATGATGCCGCACAGAGTTTGCAAAGCTTGTGGTTCTTACAACAAAAAAGAAGTCGTTGCAATGGACTAATATTCATAAATCGGAATCAGTTCCGATGTGCAATGCAGCAAAAGGCTCCCGTCACCGGGGGCTTTTTTGTTGTCTCTGCGGGTTGTCTGGAAGCGTCATATAAAAGATTTGACGTGGTGTGTCGTGATGTGCTATAATGGTCTCGGTGAGAATTGAAACAATATTGCAACATTTTCGTAACAATTATAAAAAAGGAGTGCAAAGCATATGAAGAATAGACGAATCATATTTCTGGCAGCATGCATGTGCAGTGTAGTATTCCTCTCAGGATGTTCCACAGACAGTCTGATGGATAAAATGATGGGAACTGAGACGACGGTTTCGTCTTCGGCCAGTGTAGATATTTCAAAAGAGGACAGCGATGCTGTTCATGTAGATGCCAATCTGGAAAAGCCGGTTTTTTCGGTAAATCCGGTGGAGAGCCTGCAGATTCCCGTTGGAAATACATCTGGAAAGCTGACTTGTGAGGCAGGAATAACGGGAGAAGGCACAGTAACATATCAGTGGTATAAGAACAACGTAAATTCCAACGGCGGAGGAACGCCGATTGAAGGCGCAACAGAAGTGACATACCAGGTCGATACTTCGGCGGAGGGAAAAGATTACTATTACGTTGTGGCAACAAACACGGTTGGAAATACCGTTTCCATGGCGACGAGTACAGTAACAGAAGTTACGGTAATTCCGGCCGGGAAATGGGTTCAGAATGAAAACGGATGGCAGTATCAGAATAATGATGGAAGCTATGCAACCAATACCTGGCAGAATATCGACGGCTACTGGTACGTGTTTGATGAAAATTCATACATGGTGACAGGATGGTACTGGAGCGGAGAAGAATGGTATTATCTGGCGGACAACGGTCAGATGCAGACCGGCTGGTTCACGCAGGATGGTGAGGAATATTATCTGGATCCGGATACCGGTGTCATGGCACGGAATACAACCATAGACGGTCATGAGATGAATTCGAGCGGAGTCAAGGTTTCTTAAGAAAAATAAGACAAAACAGAGCGGGTGGATTTTGGAAAGATAAATCCACCCGCTTTTTTGGAATACAGGAGAAAGCGCGGATGGGCATTTGTGCTTGATTTTTGCAAAGGAGTTTAGTATAGTTAATACAGCACTTGCATAAGTGCTTTTAGAGCGTGGTTGAAAACGGTTTTTTGAAAGAAAAAGAGTTTTCAAACGCGCTTTAGAAAAGAGAAAAGAGGAAAAAACATGAGTGACTTAGTCAGAGTTGCAGTGGACGCGATGGGCGGCGATTATGCGCCTGTGGAGCCGGTAAAAGGCGCCGTTGAGGCCGTAAACGCAGATGAACGCGTCAAAGTCCAGCTGGTCGGTCAGGTGGATGTCATCGAGAAAGAGCTGCAGAAATATACGTATCCGAAGGAGCGGGTTGAGATCGTCCCGGCGACCGAAATCATTGAGACGGGAGAACCGCCGGTCAATGCGATCCGTCATAAAAAGGATTCTTCGATCGTTGTCGGCATGAAGAAAGTGCGCTACGGAGAGGCAGACGCGTTTGTCTCATCCGGAAGCACCGGAGCAGTCCTGGTCGGCGGACAGACGATCGTAGGACGCATCAAGGGCGTAGAGCGCCCGCCGCTGGCTCCGCTGATCCCGACGAAAGACGGTGTATCCCTTCTGATCGACTGCGGTGCGAATGTTGATGCAAGACCGTCCCATCTGGTGCAGTTTGCCATGATGGGTTCCATCTATATGGAACACGTTGTCGGCATTAAAAATCCGCGGGTGGGAATCGTGAATATCGGTGTGGAAGAAGAAAAAGGAAACGCGCTCGTCAAAGAGACGTATCCGCTTCTGAAAGAAAACCCGTATATCAACTTTGTCGGCAGTATCGAAGCAAGAGAAATTCCAAACGGAGCCGCAGACGTTGTTGTCTGTGAGGCGTTTGTCGGAAACGTTATCTTAAAGCTGTATGAGGGCGTCGGCGCGACCCTGATTTCCAAGGTAAAACAGGGCATGATGACATCTCTGCGCAGTAAAATCGGAGCCCTTCTTGTGAAACCGGCGCTGAAAGAGACACTGAAGTCTTTTGATGCCAGTGAGTACGGCGGAGCACCGCTGCTTGGCTTAAAAGGACTCGTTGTAAAAACGCACGGAAGCTCAAAAGCCAACGAATTTAAAAATTCCATTCTCCAGTGCATTTCATTCAGCGAAGAGAAGATTCCGCAGAAAGTGCAGGAGCATCTGGCGGACTATAAGAGCAGCAGGGAGGCAGCGAAAGATGGAGTTTGAAAAATTACAGGAGATCATTGCGGATGTATTAAACGTAGATCCGAATGAAGTAACCATGGAGACAACCTTTGCAGATGATCTGGGAGCGGATTCCCTGGATGTATTTCAGATTGTGATGGGAATTGAAGAAGAATTTGATATCCAGATCGAAGCAGAAGAAGCAGAGCACATCGTATCGGTTGAGGATGCGGTGGAAGCGATCAAAAAGAAACTGGCAGAATAATAGAAAATGGCGAAGGGGCTGTTTACTACAGGACAGCCCCTTTGTTACCGTCCGCAGAACACCTGCAAACGGTAACTATGAGGAAGGACAGGCTTAAAACAGGTTATGAATAATATTGATAAACTCGTGGATTTGGAAAAGAAGATCCAGTATAGATTTCAGGATTTCGGACTGCTGGAGATGGCGATGCGCCATTCTTCCTACGCAAATGAGCACCATATGGAGCGCCTGGAGTGCAACGAGCGTCTGGAGTTCTTAGGAGATGCCGTGCTGGAAGTTGTATCCAGCGAATTTTTATACAAGACATTCCCGCGTCTCCCGGAGGGCGAGATGACGAAAAAACGCGCCAGCCTCGTCTGTGAACCGGCACTGGCATTCTGTGCCCGTGAGATTGACCTTGGCAGCTTTCTGCTCCTTGGAAAGGGCGAGGAGGCAACCGGCGGCCGTCACCGCGATTCCATCGTTTCGGATGCCATGGAGGCAACGATCGGTGCGATTTTCCTGGACGGCGGCTTTGAACCGGCAAAAACGTTCGTTCTGAACTATATCTTAAACGATATCGAACACAAACAGCTTTTCTACGACAGCAAAACGATTCTGCAGGAGCTGATCCAGGGTGAGACGGATGAAGAGATTGTTTACACCATCTTAAAAGAAGAGGGACCGGATCACGACAAGAGCTTCTGGGCACAGGTCAGCGTCGGAAAGAAAGCGCTCGGTACCGGAAAGGGCAGAACGAAAAAAGCGGCAGAACAGGCAGCGGCATACGATGCAATTCTTGCCAGAAAAAAAGCGTAGGTGAATTATGTATCTCAAATCCATTGAAATGCAGGGATTTAAGTCGTTTGCCAACAAAACCATTCTGCAGTTCCACGACGGTATTACCGGCGTTGTAGGGCCGAACGGCAGTGGAAAGAGCAATGTTGGCGATGCGGTGCGCTGGGTGCTCGGCGAACAGAGCGCCAAGCAGCTCCGCGGCGGAAATATGCAGGATGTTATTTTCTCCGGAACCGAGACGAGAAAGCCGCTCGGCTACGCGTCGGTTGCAATTACACTCGACAATTCCGACCACAAGCTGAATGTCGATTTCGAGGAAGTCACGGTGACGAGACGGCTCTACCGCTCCGGTGAGAGCGAGTATCTGATGAATGGTGCATCGTGCCGGTTAAAGGACATCAACGAGCTGTTCTACGATACCGGTATCGGAAAAGAAGGCTATTCCATCATCGGACAGGGTCAGATTGATAAGATCTTAAGCGGTAAGCCGGAAGAGCGCCGGGAGCTGTTTGACGAGGCGGCAGGAATTGTCAAATTCAAGAGAAGGAAGGCCGTGACCGAAAAGAAGCTGGCGGAAGAGCAGCAGAATCTGGTGCGCGTCAACGACATTCTCTCGGAACTGACAAGGCAGTTAGAGCCGCTGGAACGCCAGTCTGAGACGGCAAAGATTTATTTAAAGAAGAAAGAGGAATTAAAGATCCTCGATATCAATATGTTTCTGCTCGAGATGGAGCGCATCCGGAACGATCTCACGAAAGTAGAAGACCGGTACCGGATTGCAGAAGAGCAGTTAAAGAGCACGAAAGAGGCTTTTGAGCATACGAAGCAGGAGTATGAAAAGCTGGAACAGGAGCAGGAAAAACTGGACCAGACGATTCTTTCTGCGCGCGATCAGGCGGGGGAGAATGCACTGAAACGCCAGCAGCTCGAAAACCAGATCGAGGTGTTGAACGAGCAGATTCATGCATCGGAGAGGAACAGCGACACATTAAGAGGACGTCTGGAGGCGATCCGCGCGGAGAGCCGCACAAAGACGGCAGAAAAAAATACATATCAGGCAGAAAAGGACGGACTTCATGAAGCACTTCTTGGGTCAGAGACGGAAAAGAGTGAGAAAGAGGCCGCTCTCTCGGAATGCCAGGAGCAGATCCAGGCAGTCGAGCTGCAGAGTGAACAGGATAAGAGCGAAGTCATCGGCCTTCTGAACCAGCGGGGTTCCACGAAGGGAAAAATGCAGCGCTACGATGCGATGCTCGAGCAGATCGGCATCCGAAAGGCAGAATTAAGCCAGAGGGTGCTGCATTTAAAGACGAGCGAGTCCGAACAGAACGGGCAGATGGAAGAACTGCAGAACGCGTTTGAAGCGCTCGGAGAGACGGTAAGCAGCCTGAAACAGCAGTACCAGGAGGCAGATCAGAAGATTACCGCGCTGACGGCGGATCTCTCGAACCAGACGAAAGAGATGGAAGCCGGCCAGACCAATTACCACAGAGAAGCGTCAAGGCTCGAATCCTTAAAGAACATCACCGAGCGGTACGACGGCTATGGAAACAGTATTCGGAAGGTCATGGAGCAGAAAGACCGGAATCCCGGCATCCACGGCGTTGTGGCGGATCTTCTGCAGGCGGAGAAAAAGTACGAGATGGCGATCGAGACCGCACTTGGCGGCAGCATTCAGAATATTGTCACCGACAATGAGGCGACGGCGAAATACCTGATTGAATACCTGAAACGGGGCCATTTCGGCCGTGCGACGTTCCTTCCGCTCACCAGTATGCGCGGGAAAAAAACGCAGGTGAATGAGGATGCGGCAAGAGAAACCGGTGTGCTTGGTGTGGCAAATGCACTTGTTTCGTACGACCCGGTGTATGAGGGCCTTGTGGCACAGTTGCTTGGAAGAACGCTGGTGGTCGACACGATCGACCATGCCATTGTGATCCAGCGGAAATACCGTCAGACGCTCCGCATGGTAACCCTCGAGGGCGAGCTCTTGAGCCCGGGCGGTTCCATGACAGGAGGTTCGTTCCGGAACAACAGCAACCTGCTCGGAAGACGGCGTGAGATTGAGGAACTCGAAAAGAGCGTACAGGGTCTTGCGAAGGAACTGCGGGAAATCCAGCAGGAACTTGAAGAGAAGAAAAATAAGCGGAATGAAATCCGCGATCTCCGCACCGAGCTGAATGAAAAACTGCAGCGGCAGTACATCGAGCAGAATACGGTGCGCCTGAATCTGGAAAAAGCGCGCGAGAAAAAGACGGAAATCCGTCTGGATTTTGAAGCGCTTCAGAAGGAGAGTCTCGAGATTGAAAATCAGATCGCCGAGATTGAGCGGAACCGGAAAGTCATCGGTCAGGAAATGCAGGAATCGGTGGAGCGGGAAAGCACGCTGCAGGAGAATATCCAGAAGGCGCAGGAGGCGCTTACAGGGCTTCGCCGCCGGGAAGCAGAATATACGAAGGATCTTGAAGAAATCCGGTTAAATTACGCAAATCTGTCCCAGAAGGATGGATTCCTTGCCCAGAACATCCGCCGTCTTGAGGAAGAGACGGGAAAACTGGAAGCGGAAAGCCGCACCATGCTGGAAAAAGCGGCGGAGGAAAAAGACGATGTCAAAAGGAAACAGCAGGACATCGTGGAGATCCAGAAGACGATTGCAGCAGCAGTGCAGGCAAAAGAAGAGGAAGACCGCCGGATTGTGGAACTGCAGGAGAAAAAAGAAGCATTAAGCGCAGATCACAAAGAATTTTTCGAGAAGCGGGATCAGCTCTCCGACCAGATTTCCCTGATGGACAAAGAGTGCTTCCGTCTGAACAGCCAGAAAGAAAAGCTGGAGGAGACAAAAGAGGCACAGACCTCGTATCTCTGGGAAGAGTACGAAGTGACACCGGGCCACGCAAGAGAGTTCCAGATGGAGGAGATTCCGGAGCGCAGTGAATTAAAGCGGTGTGTGCTGGAAGTAAAAGATGCGATCCGGAAACTTGGCTCTGTCAATGTGAATGCGATTGAGGAGTACAAAGAGATTTCGGAGCGCCACGCCTTTCTCGATGCACAGCACACCGATCTTGTCAAGGCGGCGGAGACACTGCAGGGCATCATCGATGAGCTGGATGCCGGTATGCGCAAGCAGTTCACGGAAAAATTCGAGGAGATCCGGAAAGAGTTTGACCGCGTGTTCCGCCAGCTGTTCGGCGGCGGAAAGGGAACGCTGGAGCTCGAGGAGGACACGGATGTACTCGAGGCAGGTATCCGCATCATTTCCCAGCCGCCGGGAAAGAAACTGCAGAATATGATGCAGCTCTCCGGAGGCGAGAAGGCACTGACCGCGATTGCGCTGCTTTTTGCAATCCAGAACTTGAAGCCGTCCCCGTTCTGTTTACTTGACGAGATCGAGGCGGCGCTCGACGATTCCAACGTAACGCGTTTTGCGCAGTATCTGCATAAGCTGACAAAAAATACCCAGTTCATCGTCATCACCCACAGGCGCGGTACGATGACGGCGGCAGACCGTCTGTACGGCATCACGATGCAGGAGAAGGGTGTTTCTACCCTTGTTTCTGTCGATTTGATCGAGGGAGAACTGGACAAATAGAAACGAATAAGATACAATACGAAAGAAGTAAGATAGAAAAGATAAAGGGAGGCGAACGGTATGGCGGAGGAGAAAGTAGGCTTTTTCAAACGTCTTGTCAACGGTCTGACGAAGACCCGAGACAGCATTGTAGCTGGAATTGATTCTATTTTCAGCGGCTATTCCAATATTGATGACGATTTTTATGAGGAGATCGAGGAGATTCTCGTCATGGGAGATATCGGCATCAATACAACGACCAAAATTATTGACCACTTAAAAGAGCGGGTGGCAGAAGAGCACATTACCGATCCGGCAGAGTGCAAACAGCTTCTGATCGAGAGCATCAAAAAACAGATGGATGTAGGCGATACAGCCTATGAATTTGAAAACCGGAAATCGGTAGTGCTGGTGATCGGTGTCAATGGAGTCGGAAAAACGACCTCCGTCGGAAAGCTGGCCGGCCTTCTGAAGGATCAGGGCAAAAAGGTTGTTCTTGCGGCAGCAGATACGTTCCGTGCAGCGGCAGGCGAGCAGCTCACGGAGTGGGCGCACCGCGCCGGCGTGGATATCATCGGCGGACAGAACGGAGCAGATCCGGCGTCCATCGTGTACGATGCAGTCGCAGCGGCAAAAGCCAGAAATGCGGATGTGCTGATCTGTGATACGGCAGGAAGACTTCACAACAAGAAGAACCTGATGGAAGAGCTCCACAAGATTTACCGGATTCTGGAAAAAGAGTACCCAGAGGCATATCTGGAAACGCTGGTGGTGCTGGATGGTACCACGGGCCAGAATGCGCTGCAGCAGGCAAGACAGTTTGCAGAAGTGGCAAATGTCACCGGTATCATTCTGACGAAGCTGGACGGAACTGCAAAGGGCGGTATCGCCGTTGCCATCCAGTCCGAGCTTGATATTCCGGTCAAATACATCGGCGTGGGCGAGAGCATCCACGATCTGCAGAAATTTGATGCAGACCAGTTTGTAAATGCACTGTTCCATACATCCGAAGAGAATGCTTAAAAAGACAACAAGGAGAAAAGACTATGGCAGAAGAAATGCTGACACTCCCGAAATTTGAGGAAGCGTCTGAAATTGTAAAAAAAGTAACACAGGAGACCAAACTGGTTTACAGCAAATATTTCAGCGAGCAGACGGGAAATAAAGTCTACTTAAAACCGGAAAATATGCAGCTGACCGGCGCCTATAAGCTGCGCGGTGCCTATTACAAAATCAGCACCTTAAGTGAAGAGGAGCGCGCAAAAGGACTGATCACCGCATCTGCAGGAAACCATGCACAGGGCGTTGCGTATGCGGCAAAATGCTACGGTGCAAAGGCTGTCATCGTGATGCCGACTACCACACCGCTCATCAAAGTAGAGCGTACCCAGAGCTACGGCGCTGAGGTTGTTCTGTACGGAGATGTGTACGATGAGGCATGTGCAAAAGCATACGAGCTTGCAGCAGAGCATGGCTATACCTTTATTCACCCGTTCGATGATCTGACCGTTGCAACCGGCCAGGGAACCATCGCTATGGAAGTAATTCAGGAGCTTCCGCTCGTAGATTATATCCTTGTTCCGATCGGAGGAGGCGGACTGGCTACCGGTGTTTCCACACTGGCAAAACTGCTGAAACCAAACATCAAAGTCATCGGTGTTGAGCCGTCCGGAGCAGCCTGTATGAAGGCTTCTTTTGAAAAAGGCGAGGTAACGACCGTATCTCCTGTCAGCACAATTGCAGACGGTACTGCAGTACAGACACCGGGATCCAAGATTTTCCCGTATGTAAGACAGAACCTGGACGAGATCATTACTGTGGATGATGATGAGCTGATCGTAGCATTCCTTGATATGGTAGAAAACCACAAGATGATCGTTGAGAACTCCGGTCTTCTGACTGTGGCTGCATTAAAGCATCTGGATGTCAAAGGCAAAAAGATTGTTTCGATCTTAAGCGGCGGAAATATGGACGTCATCACCATGTCTTCCGTGATCCAGAACGGACTGATCCAGAGAGACCGTATCTTTACTGTATCCGTTCTTCTGCCGGATAAACCAGGCGAGCTGGTACGCGTTTCCCAGGTGATTGCAAACGAGAACGGAAACGTCATCAAACTGGACCACAACCAGTTCTTCACAACGAACAGAAGTGCTGCAGTAGAGCTCCGCATCACAATGGAGGCATTCGGCACCGATCACAAGAACCGTATTGTCAAAGCACTGGAAGAGGCTGGCTATACACCGAAGATTGTAAGACCGAACCTGTAAAAACAGAAATTGCAGAGAAAATTCTGAAAAAAAGAAAAATAAAAAATCAGAGGGATCCGGAAAGGAATTTCCTCTGATTTTTTTGAGCAGGAAAAAACCCTTGCATGCACAAGGGTTTTCGTTCTGCGGAAGATGGGACTTGAACCCACACGATCGCAATGACCACCAGATCCTTAGTCTGGCCTGTCTGCCAATTCCAGCACTTCCGCATGTTATGTAGTTTTTTAAATTTCATGCGGAAGATGGGACTTGAACCCACACGATCGCAATGACCACCAGATCCTTAGTCTGGCCTGTCTGCCAATTCCAGCACTTCCGCATGTTCTTTAAGTTTTTGTCATCTCGCTGACGACAAGATGTATTATAGCACCAGAGTTGTAAGCCGTCAACACTTTTTTTGAAAAAATTTGAAAAATTTGAAAAATAAAAAAGGAAATCGGAATCGGGCACCGAATATAGGAAATAGGAGGACAATGAAAAGAACTGTTACAGGCATATTACCGGGAAAGAGGTGGTCTTCGTTTGAACTTGAGAGAATCGTTTGAAGAACGGGAATTTCAGGAGCTGAGTCCTTATGCGGCGCACAGCCGGAATTCCAGAGGAAGGGACCGATATGAACCGGAGTGTGACATCCGCACCGTCTACCAGAGAGACCGGGACCGGATTCTCCATTCCAAAGCCTTTCGCAGGATGAAAGACAAAACACAGGTGTTTCTCGCTGCGCAGGGCGATCATTACCGGACCCGCCTGACGCACACACTCGAGGTGTCCCAGATTGCCCGCACGATTGCGCGGGCGCTGAATCTGAATGAGGATCTGACCGAAGCCATTGCGCTCGGCCACGATCTCGGACACACGCCGTTTGGCCATTCCGGGGAAGCGGCGCTCAATGCGGTGCATCCCGGGGGCTTCCGCCACGCGGAACAGAGCGTCCGTGTCGTGGAGGTTCTAGAAAAGGAAGGACAGGGCCTGAACCTGACCTGGGAAGTGCGGGATGGAATTCTGAACCACCGCACGGCGGGAAAGCCGTCGACCCTGGAGGGACAGGTTGTGCGTCTCTGCGACAAGATCGCCTACATCCACCACGATATGGACGATGCCATCCGCGCCGGCATCTTAAGCGAGGATGACATCCCGATTACGATCCGCGTTGTTCTTGGCGATACGTGCCGCGAGCGGCTCAATACGCTGATCCACGATATTGTGGAGCAGAGCCGCGGAACGGAGTATGTGCGCCAGTCGGCGGAGATTGCCGAGGGAATGCGCCTGCTGCGGGAGTTGATGTTCGCGAACGTCTACCGCAACCCGGAGGCGAAAAAAGAGGAGGAGAAGGCAAAGAAGATGCTGATTTCCCTCTACACCTACTACCAGGAGCACCCGGAACAGATGTCCCGCGAGTACCGGAATCTGATCGGGTGCGGCGAGGACAAGACACAGGTAGTATGCGATTATATTGCCGGTATGACCGATCAGTATTCCATGCACAAATACGAGGAGCTGTTCGTGCCGAAAGCCTGGGCGGTTTATTAGATACAGGGAGGAAAAAATGCGATATTCCGATGATTTAGTGGAAGAGATTCGTATGAAAAATGACATCGTAGATGTGATATCCGGCTACGTAAAGCTGACAAGAAGAGGAAGCTCTTACTTCGGGCTCTGCCCGTTCCACAATGAGAAGTCCCCTTCCTTTTCCGTCAGCCCAGGAAAGCAGATGTATTACTGCTTCGGATGCGGAGCCGGAGGAAATGTCTTTACGTTTTTGATGGAATATGAAAACTTTACGTTTGTGGAAGCTTTGAAATTTCTGGCGGACCGGGCCGGGGTGGAGCTTCCGCAGATGGAGTATTCGAAAGAAGCAAAGGAGCAGGCCGATTTAAAGAATACGCTGCTGGAGATCAATAAGCAGGCGGCGAAATTCTATTATTACCAGCTCCACACCGAGCGCGGAAAGCAGGGCTACGATTACCTGAAGGGGCGCGGCCTTTCGGATGATACGATTCGAAAATTCGGCCTTGGCTATTCAGATAAGTATGGAAGCCTGCTGTACCGTTTCTTAAAAGAAAAAGGGTATGACGATGAAATCCTGCGTCAGTCGGGCCTTTTTCTGGCGGACGAGGTGCATGGCATGCAGGACAAGTTCTGGAACCGTGTCATTTACCCGATCATGGATGCCAACAGCCGTGTCATCGGCTTCGGAGGCCGTGTGATGGGGGATGGAAAGCCGAAATACCTGAACTCGCCGGAGACAAAGATTTTCGATAAGAGCCGCAATCTCTACGGGCTGCATCTGGCGCGCTCTTCACGGAGAAAAAATCTGATTATCTGCGAGGGCTATATGGACGTCATCTCCATGCACCAGGCAGGATTCAATAACGCGGTAGCTTCTCTTGGAACAGCACTCACATCGCTGCAGGCGGGGCTGATGAAACGGTATACCGACGAGGTTCTTGTGATCTATGACAGCGATGAGGCAGGCGTCAAAGCGGCGCTTCGTGCGATTCCGATGCTCAAAGGGGTTGGTCTTACAACGCGTGTCGTCAATTTGAGACCGTATAAGGACCCGGATGAGTTTATCCAGCACGAGGGCTGCGAAGCGTTCGAAAAACGTCTGGAAGAGGCGGAGAACAGCGTTTTGTATGAGATCCGCATGAAGGAACGCGATTTCGACCTTGCCGACCCGCAGGGCAAATCCGATTTCCTGCATGAGGCGGTGCGTCGTCTCGTTGCAATCGAGGATGAGATCGAGCGGAACAGTTATCTTGAGGCAGTGGCAGGAAAATACGGGATTGCCGTCGAAGTACTGCGAAAGCAGGTCGGTCAGATGGCACTATCAGGAGCCGGAAGGACGGAGCGTGTCAAGCCGCGGAATACAGCCGCAAACAAAAAAGAGAAAGAGGGCGGTGTCGAAAAAGCACAGAAGCTGATGCTGACATGGATGACCTCTTATCCGGCGCTCATTGGAAAACTGGAAAAATATATTACGCCGGAGGATTTTACCACACCTCTTTACCACCAGATTGCAGAGATGATTGTGCTGCAGTATCACGAGGGCGGGGTGAATCCGGCAAAGCTTTTGAATCAGTTTGTTGATTCCGAGGAGCAGAAAGAAGTTGCAGGCCTTTTTAATGCCAGAATCCCGCTGGAGACAGAGGAGGAAAAACGGCGCGCGCTGCACGATGTGATCTGCAATATGAAAGAGAACAGTATTGCATATCAGTCGGCGCATATGAATGTGACCGATATGGCGGCGCTGCAGAAATTGATGGCAGGTAAAAAAAGCCTGGAGCGGTGGAAAGCAGGGGAGCTTCCGGAATTCACTTTTTAAGCAAAACTGGATACCCAAGAAAAACCCTGGAATCTTCTGTTCTGTGTGTTTAATTTCGCAGGGCAGGGACAGAATATATACAAGCTATGGAAGGATGGACAGTCAATGGAGTTCGATAAAGCAAAATTTATGGAAAAATTAAAAGAGCTGGTAGCATACGGCAAAAAGAAAAAGAGCGTCCTGGAATATCAGGAAATCAACGACTTTTTCCGCGATATGCCGCTGGACGCGGAGCAGATGGAGAAGGTATTTGAATACCTGGAGGCAAGCGGCATCGACGTACTGCGTCTCTCAGACATGACCGAGGATCCAAATGCGGCAGACCGTGATCTTCTCCTTCTGGACGACGATGACATCGATCTTTCTGAAGAAGAAGAGATCGATATGGAGAACATCGACCTTTCCGTTCCGGAAGGCGTCAGCATTGAGGATCCGGTCCGCATGTACTTAAAAGAGATCGGTAAAGTGCCGCTTCTTTCTGCAGAGGAAGAGATTAAGCTGGCACAGAGAATGGAAGAGGGAGATGAGGAAGCAAAAAAACGTCTGGCAGAGGCAAACCTTCGTCTTGTTGTTTCGATTGCAAAACGTTACGTAGGCCGTGGTATGCTGTTTCTGGATCTGATTCAGGAAGGTAACTTAGGTCTTATTAAAGCGGTGGAAAAATTCGACTACCGCAAAGGATACAAATTCTCTACGTATGCAACGTGGTGGATCCGCCAGGCGATCACAAGAGCGATTGCAGATCAGGCGAGAACAATCCGTATTCCGGTTCATATGGTAGAAACGATCAACAAGCTGATCCGCGTTTCCCGTCAGTTACTGCAGGAGTTAGGCCGCGAACCTACGCCGGAAGAGATCGCAGAGGAGATGCATATGTCTGTGGAGCGTGTCCGCGAGATCCTGAAAATTTCCCAGGAGCCGGTTTCTCTTGAGACCCCGATCGGCGAGGAGGAGGACAGCCACCTCGGTGACTTCATCCAGGATGACAATGTGCCGGTACCGGCAGATGCGGCAGCATTCACGATGCTGAAAGAGCAGCTGGAGGATGTCTTAAGCACACTGACCGACCGTGAGCAGAAGGTTCTGCGTCTCCGTTTCGGACTTGATGATGGCCGTGCGAGAACCCTCGAAGAGGTTGGTAAAGAGTTTAATGTTACAAGAGAGCGTATCCGTCAGATCGAGGCGAAAGCGCTCCGTAAACTGCGCCATCCGAGCCGTTCCAGAAAGCTGAAAGATTACCTGGACTAATCTGCGAGGAAGAAAAGGACGACAGGAAAATGCAGTTATCAAAAAGACTTTCCGCGGTAGCGGAGTTTGTCACCTCGGGCGGCTGCCTGGTCGATGTGGGAACAGATCACGGCTATGTGCCGATTGCGCTGCTGGAACAGAAGAAGATTTCCTCCGCAATCGCCATGGATGTGAACCGCGGACCGCTGGAGCGGGCCAGGGAGCATATTGCGCAGTACCAGATGGGGGACTACATAGAAACAAGACTTTCCGACGGACTCCATGCCCTGCGTGCGGGAGAGGGTGATTCTCTTCTCATCGCGGGCATGGGCGGCGGGCTTACCATAAGAATTTTAAGCGAAGGTGAGCCGCTGCTGTCCGGTTTTCGGGAGCTGATCCTGGAGCCGCAGTCGGATATCGACCGCGTGCGTGCATGGCTTCTGGAACACGGATTTTTCCTTGCACAGGAGAATTTTGTAGAGGAGGATGGAAAATATTATCCGATTCTGCGGGCAGTGCCAGGGGAAAAGGAGAATCTGAAGGCGGAGGAGCTTTTCTATGGACCGCGCCTTCTGGAAAAGGAAAATCCGGTGCTGAGGGAATACCTTCTGAAACAGCAGGAGCAGAACCAGACGCTGATCCGCCAGCTTTCGGATCACTCCAGTGAAAAGGCAGCACAGCGCCTTTGGGAATTAAAAGAAAAAGAGGCAGTACTGGAATCTGCGCTTGCGCGTTTCCATACGATGTAACGACAGCGTTTGCACAAGAGGGGCGTGTCTGAAAATTTCAGCAGTTGTAATTTTCGGGCGCGCCTTTTCTGTCACTTCTGAATTTTCAGAAAGTTTTGCAAGAAGGAGGAATTACAATTGATTCAGGTAACAATTGATGGAAAAGGATACGAATATCCGGAAAATTGCTCTTATTATGAGATTGCAAAGGATTTTGAAAAAACAATGGACGCGCCGATTGTCCTTGTGAAAGTGGACGGACGGCTGCGGGAGCTGCACAAACAGCTGAAAAAAGACTGTGAACTGGAATTTGTGACAACGGAGGATGAGATCGGACATAAAACGTATCAGAGGAGTCTTTCTCTTCTGCTGGTAAAAGCGGTGTATCATGTGGGAGGCTACGATAAGATCCGCCATGTGATGCTGCATTTTTCGGCGGGTTCGGGCTTTTTCTACACGGTGGACGGCGATATCACGCTGAATCAGGCGTTTTTGGACGAAGTAAAAGCGTATATGCATGAACAGGTGGAAAAGGCGGTGCCGATTTATAAGCGGAGTGTCGATACGCACGAGGCGAGAGAACGGTTCCGGCTGCATGGCATGACGGATAAAGACCGCTTGTTCCGTTACCGCCGTGTCTCCCGTGTGAATCTGTACAGTCTCGGGGATTTTGAAGACTATTATTATGGATTTATGACGTATGATACGAGTTATCTGAAGTATTTTGATCTCTATTTATACGATGACGGCTTTGTGCTGCAGATGCCGGAGAAAAAGGCGCCGGAGACGGTGCCGGCGGCGAATCTCTCCCCGAAGGTGTTCCAGGTGCAGCGGGAATCGGAGCGCTGGGGTGAGCAGATGGGAATTTCCACGGTTGCCGACTTAAATGAACGCATCACGAAGGGCAATATTCAGCAGATGATGCTGATTGCGGAGGCGCTGCAGGAGCAGAAGATTGCGAAGATTGCGGAGCAGATTGCGGAAAGAAAGCAGGTTAAATTTGTGCTGATTGCGGGTCCGTCTTCCTCCGGAAAGACGACGTTCTGCAACCGGCTGTCGATCCAGCTTTCGGCGCATGGTCTGACGCCGCATCCGATCAGCCTTGATAATTACTATGTGAACCGGGTAGATACGCCGCGGGATGAAAACGGCGACTATGATTTTGAATGCCTGGAAGCACTGGATATCGAGCTTTTGAACCGGGATATGACAGCACTTTTGAACGGAGAGCGTGTGGAACTGCCGTATTTTAATTTTAAGACGGGCAAGCGCGAGTACAAGGGGAATTTTATTCAGATGAAGGAGACTGATGTGCTGGTGCTGGAGGGGATTCACGGGCTGAATGAAAAACTGACGTGGTCGCTTCCTTCGGAAAGTAAATTCCGGATTTATATCAGTGCGCTGACGCAGATTAATGTGGATGAACACAACCGGATTCCGACGACGGATGGCCGGCTGATCCGGCGTATGGTGCGTGACAGCCGGACACGGGCGACGTCGGCGAAGGAGACGATTGCGATGTGGCCGTCGGTGCGCCGCGGGGAAGATCGTAATATTTTCCCGAATCAGGAGAAGGCGGATGTGATGTTCAATTCAGCGCTGGTGTATGAGCTTTCGGTGCTGAAGCTGTATGCGGAGCCGCTTTTGTTCCAGATTGAGGAGGGAGAGCCGGAGTACCAGGAGGCAAAGCGGCTGCTGAAGTTTTTGGATTATTTTGTCGGGGTGCCGATTGAGGATATTCCCAAGAATTCGATTCTGCGGGAGTTTGTGGGGGGAAGCTGCTTTGATGTGTGAAAGGCTGTTTTGTATGGCTTTGTGGGATCTGCGATTTGGGGATGGACAAGAAAGAGAGTTTGTGGTATGATTATTAACTGTCTGATGTTCCGTTTTTGACAAAGTAAGATATGTAATCGCGGCTGGCAGGACCGAAAGGGGCCAGGTGAGGAAAGTCCGGGCTTCGCAGGGCAGGATGCCGGATAACGTCCGGCGGAGGCGACTCCAGGGATAGTGCAACAGAGAGATACCGCCAGGTTTTTCCTGGTAAGGGTGGAAAGGCAGTGTAAGAGACTACCGTTTCTCTGGTAACAGAGAAAGCCATGTAAACCCCATCCGAAGCAAGACCGAATAGAAAACGTATATGGCTGCCCGTCATGTTTTCAGGTGGGTCGCTTAAGGGGACTGGCGACAGTTCCATTGGATAGATGATTACACACGACATAACCCGGCTTATCGTTTTGCTTTGCATAAGACGGAAATTCAGGCATCTGGATAAAATAAGTACGCCGGGAACGGACACGAGTGGATTGTGTTTGTTCCCGGCGTACTTATTTTATCCGGCCATCTGGCGCAAGCCGCACATTCCCGCGGACCGCTGCATGGTGTGAAAAAAATGCATGTCATGAAAGAAAAAATAAAGGAGACAGCAGGATGAAAGTGATATTGGCTTCGGGGTCACCCAGAAGAAGAGAGTTGATGGAGATGTTGGGAATACGGTGTAAGGTTCAGGCTTCAGGGGCGGAAGAAGTTGTGACGTCTGCGGAACCGGAGAAGGTTGTGGAGGAGCTTTCACGGCTGAAATGTCTGGATGTTGCGGAGATTACCGAAGGGGATGCCGTTGTGATCGGGGCGGATACGGTTGTGGCTTTTGAAGGGGAGATCCTTGGCAAGCCGAAGGGGATAGAACATGCCAGA
Source organism: Fusicatenibacter saccharivorans (assembly GCF_015557635.1). Classification (GTDB taxonomy): domain Bacteria; phylum Bacillota; class Clostridia; order Lachnospirales; family Lachnospiraceae; genus Fusicatenibacter; species Fusicatenibacter saccharivorans. The sequence continues at coordinate 37,169 of NZ_JADNOP010000015.1, read as the reverse complement.
AGCATGATGCAGCAGTTGCAGGGAAAGGTGCATCAGGTGTATACTGGAGTTACGATTGCGGTAACAGAGGGGGACGCAAAGCGTGTGGTATCGTTCTGTGACCGCACAGATGTAGAGTTTTATGCGATGACAGAGGAGGAGATAAACGGGTATCTTGCTCTTGAGAAAGAGGGGGAGGCTCCTGTGTGGTCGGATAAGGCTGGAGGATACGGAATTCAGACCGTGTTTGGGACAAAGTTTGTGAAAGGAATCCAGGGAGACTATTATAATGTGATGGGACTGCCGGCGTCCCGGGTTTATCATGAGTTGAAAAATCTGGGCGTTCTGGAATAGAAGGAGGTAAGAGAAGATGAAAAAGTTTTCGGAAATTGAATACGTAAGGCCGGACATGGAGGCAGAGCGGGAAAAAGTAAGAGCGTATACGAAGGCGCTCAAAGAGGCAAAATCATATGAGGAGCTGCGCGGACTTTTTATGGAAGAAAAAACGCGCGAGGATGCCTGGGCGACAATGGCGGAAGTGGCGCAGGTAAGATATACGGTGGACACCAGAGATTCGTTTTATGAAGGAGAGGTTCAGTTCTGGAATGAGACGATTCCGGCGATCCATCTGCTGATACAAAAGGCAGAGAAGGTGATTCTGGAGTCTCCGTTTATCAAAGAGTTTGCAGAGGAGTTCGGGGAATTTTTTGTGAAGAATATGGAGGTTGGCCAAAAATTAGCGGACGACTGTATCGTGGAGGATCTGATCGAAGAGGCGAATCTGACGCAGCAATACAGTAAAATTACGGCGAATGCTTCGACGGAATTTAAGGGCGAAACGTGTAATTTTTATGGACTGCTGAAGGCGATGCAGAGTACGGACCGCCAGATGCGGAAAGAGGCGATGACGGCATGGGGAGATTTGTATGAAGAGATTTCCGGGGAGCTGGATGCGCTGTATGACAAGATGGTTCCGCTGCGCGATAAAATTGCGAAGAAGCTGGGATTTTCTTCTTACATTGAATTTATTTACCTGAGCTATGGAAGATACGATTATACGGCGGAGGATGTTGCAAGGTTCCGTGCGCAGGTGAAGGAGAAGATTGTACCGCTCTGCCTGGAGCTTCGGAAGGAGCAGGAGAAACGGCTTGGAGTGGACAGGCTGCATTATTACGATGAGGAGCTGATTTTCCCGGAAGGAAACGCGGTTCCGGAAGGAACGACGGAGGAACTGGTTGCGAAGGCGCAGAAGATGTACCATGAGCTGTCGAAAGAGACGGGTGAGTTCTTTGATTTTATGGTGGAGCATGAGCTGTTTGACCTGGAGACGAAGCCGGGAAAACAGACAGGCGGTTACTGCACATTTCTGAATACGTTCAAGGCGCCGTTCATCTTCTCCAATTTTAATGGTACGAGCGCGGACGTTGATGTTCTGACTCATGAGGCGGGCCATGCATTCGAGGCTTATACGGCGGCAAAACAGATTCCGTTTATGGATATGGTATTCCCGACAAGCGAGGTGGCGGAGATTCACTCGATGACAATGGAGCATTTCGCATACCCCTGGATGAATGCATTCTTTGGAGAGAAAGCAGATGATTACCGTTATGCGCACCTGATGAGCGCGCTGGAAGTGATTCCGTACATGGTATGTGTGGATGAGTTCCAGCATAAGGTATTTGAAAATATCGGCATGACGGCCAAGGAGCGCCGTGCGATCTGGCATCAGTTAGAGCTGACCTATATGCCATGGAGAAATTATGACGGCCACAAGTTCCTCGAGGAGGGCGGTTTCTGGATGCAGAAGCAGCATATCTTTGTGAACCCGTTCTATTATATTGATTATGCGCTGGCACAGATCTGTGCTTTCCAGTTCTTTGAGCGTTCCAAAAAAGAGCCGGAAAAGGCGTGGGGCGATTATTACCGTCTCTGCCAGGCAGGCGGAAGCAAGGGATATTTTGCACTGCTGGAGCTGGCCGGACTGAAGAATCCGTTCGTGGATGGAACGGTGGAAGAAGTCGTTGCGGGACTGAAGCCCTATTTAAAACGAAAAGTAAAGTATACGATCCGTCCGGTAAAAGACGAAGATCTGAAAAAGGTAGCCGAGGTGGAGGCGCTATGTTTCCCGGCTGCCGAGGCGGCAGGTTATGAAGACTTCATGGAGCGGTACAAAACCTGCAAAAACAGCTTTTTTGTAGCGGAAACCGAAGACGGCGAAATCGCAGGCTTCTGCAATGGCTGCTGTGCGGATACCGATTATCTGGCGGATGCACTCTACCATGACGCCACGCTGCACAACCCGGACGGTGATTATCAGATGATTTTCGGACTGGACGTCAATCCGAAGTTCCAGAAACAGGGCATTGGAGAAGCACTGATGCGTCATATGGTAAAAAGCGCAGGAGAGCGTGACAAAAAAGCCGTTGTTCTTACGTGCAAGGATCATATGATTCCATTCTACAAAAGGATCGGATACGAATATATTGAACTTTCCGACTCGACACATGGCGGTGCAAAATGGCATAAGATGATGTACCGTTTCTAAAAAAAATGGAAAGCAAAAAGGGCAGAACAGGGAGATACGAAATTTCTCTGTTCTGCCTTATTTTTCAAAAAAACAGGGCCCTTAACGAAGGCTTTTTCTCAGTAACGGAGTAAATTTCAGAAAAAAATACAAAAAAATAGTAAAAAAGCAGTTGACATCTAACGTACGTTAGCATATACTAACAACTGAAATAGAGATGAAACTCATTATCATACACAGGAGGTAATTGACTATGCCTTTAACGATGGCAAATCCAGGCGAATGTTACACAATCAGAAAAGTTGGCGGAAAAGAAGAGACCAGAAGATTTCTTGAAAATCTTGGCTTCGTCGTTGGCGGAAACGTGACAGTCGTATCGGAAATCGACGGCAATCTCATCGTGAATGTGAAAGATTCCAGGGTAGCCGTTGGAAAAGATATGGCAGCCAAAATCCTGATTTGATAGGAAAGAAGGAGAGAAGATGAAGACTTTAAAAGAGACTTCCGTAGGAGAAACCGTTAAAGTTGTAAAACTCAACGGCTCCGGTCCGGTCAAAAGAAGAATCATGGATATGGGAATCACCAAGGGTGTTGACGTATTCGTGCGCAAAGTTGCTCCGCTCGGCGATCCGGTCGAAGTAACCGTCAGAGGATACGAATTATCCTTAAGAAAAGCAGATGCCGAAATGATTGAAGTAGAGTAAATTTTTTTTGCCTGCTTGTTAGCGGATGCTAACAAAAGCAAGCTGCAGCCAATATTGGTAAGGCTTGTGAAGTTATTAAAATCAGTAAAAATCAAAGAAAGAGGGGCATGGAAAAAATGGCAATTAAGATTGCACTCGCAGGAAACCCGAACTGCGGTAAGACAACATTGTTCAATGCACTGACAGGCTCCAACCAGTTCGTAGGAAACTGGCCAGGTGTAACCGTCGAGAAAAAAGAAGGAAAGCTCAAAGGCCACAAAGATGTCACCATCATGGACCTTCCGGGTATCTATTCTTTATCTCCGTATACACTGGAGGAAGTGGTAGCCAGAAATTACCTGATTAATGAAAGACCAGATGCGATCCTGAACATCGTAGATGGTACCAACATTGAGCGTAACCTGTATCTGTCCACACAGATCATGGAACTTGGTATTCCGGTGATCATGGCTGTCAACATGATGGATATTGTTGAGAAGAACGGAGACAAAATACATATCGACAAACTGGCGAAAAAGCTGGGCTGTGAAGTTGTAACCATCTCTGCTCTGAAAGGAACCGGAATCAAAGAAGCTGCTGATAAAGCAGTGCAGATTGCACAGAAAAAAGGTGCTGCTGTACCGGTTCATGAGTTTGACAAGGATGTGGAGGCAGTCATCCGCACCGTTGAGAGCAAACTCGGAAGTGATATTGTAAATGAGCAGAAACGCTTCTTTGCAATCAAACTTCTGGAGAAAGATGATAAGATCACAGAGCAGATGAAATCCGTTCCGGATGTATCTGCCGAGATCAAACAGCTGGAAGACAAATTTGATGACGATACCGAGAGTATTATTACAAACGAGCGTTACGTTTATATTTCCAGCATCATCGGCGACTGTGTCACAAAGAACAAGAAAAACGCCATGACAACATCGGATAAGATCGACCGGATCGTAACCAACCGCTGGCTGGCACTTCCGATCTTTGCAGTTGTTATGTGGGTTGTATATTATGTATCTGTCACAACAGTAGGTACTTTTGTAACGGACTGGACCAACGATGTACTCTTTGGAGAGATCATTCCGCCGGCCATTGAAAATCTGCTGAACGCGATCCACTGCGCTGACTGGCTGCAGGGTCTGATCCTGGATGGTATTGTTGCCGGTGTTGGTGCCGTACTTGGATTCGTACCGCAGATGCTGGTACTGTTCCTGTTCCTGGCATTTCTGGAGTCCTGCGGTTACATGGCGCGTGTTGCATTCATCATGGACCGTATCTTCCGTAAATTTGGACTTTCCGGAAAATCCTTCATTCCGATGCTGATCGGAAGTGGCTGCGGTGTTCCTGGTATCATGGCTTCCCGTACCATCGAGAATGACCGTGACCGTAAAATGACCATCATGACAACAACGTTTGTACCTTGTGGAGCAAAACTTCCAATCATCGCCCTGATCGCAGGCGCCCTGTTTAATGGAGCTTCCTGGGTTGCACCAAGTGCTTACTTCGTTGGTATTGCAGCAATCATCTGCTCCGGTATCATCCTGAAAAAAACAAAACTGTTCGCCGGTGATCCGGCTCCGTTTGTTATGGAGCTTCCGGCTTACCACTGGCCGACGGTAAGCAACGTTCTTCGCAGCATGTGGGAGCGTGGCTGGTCCTTCATCAAAAAAGCCGGTACGATCATCCTGATGTCCACCATCGTTCTGTGGTTCCTGATGAACTTCGGATGGGTTGACGGATCCTTCGGAATGCTGGAAGCCGAGCAGTTAAATGACAGTATCCTGGCTTCCATCGGAAGCGTGATCGCTCCTCTGTTTGCACCTCTTGGATGGGGCGACTGGAAGATGGCTGTTGCAGCTGTTTCCGGACTGATCGCAAAAGAGAACGTTGTTGGTACCTTTGGTATCCTGTTTGGCTTTGGTGAAGTTGCAGAAGACGGCGCCGAGATCTGGGGACAGCTCGCAGGAAGCTTATCTACGGTAGCAGCTTATTCCTTCCTGGTATTCAACCTTCTGTGCGCACCGTGCTTCGCAGCAATGGGTGCAATCAAACGTGAGATGAACAATACCAAATGGTTTTTTACTGCAATCGGATATCAGACACTGCTTGCCTATGTTGTATCCCTGTGCATCTATCAGATCGGTAACCTGTTCATCGGCGGCGGTTTTGGAATCGGAACGGTAGTTGCTGTTCTGCTCATCATTGGATTTGTATATCTGCTGGTAAGACCTTACAAAGAGAGCGCAACTCTGAGCGTTTCCACCAACAAAATGTTCAGCAAATAATTGCTGTGACAGATAGAGAACATGTATCTGATGAAGAGTCCGTATCCGGCATCCGCTGCAGGATGCGGACTCTTTTGAAAAGAAAGGAGTTGTTTCTATGGGAACTTTTATCACACTTGTAGTCGTTGTTGGTCTGGTAGGACTTGCAGTACGCAGTATGATTAAAGATAAAAAAAGTGGCAAGGGAAGCTGTGGTGGTAACTGCGGGCAGTGCAAGGGACATTGCGACTGACAGGACAGGAATCATCATCAGGAGGTAGAACGTATGCCGCAGGAACAGACAAAGCATGAAGCCAGAAATTATCACAGAACACAGATGAAGCGAGAACTGATTATTCAGAAGCTCCGGGAACAGGGATGCAGAATAACCAGACAGAGACGGATTCTGCTCGATATTATCCTGGAAGAGGAGTGCTCCTGCTGTAAAGAAATTTACTATAAAGCTCTGCAGAAAGACAGCAGCATCGGGCCTGCTACGGTGTATCGCATGGTGAATACACTGGAGAGCATCGGTGCAATCAGCCGCAAAAATTTTTACAAGATTGCCTGTGGAGAAGAATGCTTCAAAGATCAGGGCTGTACCGTAGAACTGAGCGATCATACCATCTGCCGCTTAAGCGGAGAGATGTGGATGGACGTGATGAAATCCGGACTGAAGGCAAAGGGCTATATTCAGAATCAGGATATTGAAAATGTGATTGTTTCAGCGGTGGAAGGCTGAAAAACGGGGAAAACGGGTGAAAATTCCTTCCGTTTTCCCTGTTTTAATGAAAATAATTATCAAAAAGAACTGTACGTATTGTCTAACCGAGCAGGTGAGTGCTATACTGTGAACCACAGCGGGGGAAGATGTAAAATTCAGGAAAAATTTATTTTAACAATAGGAGGAAATGTAATATGACAATCAAAGATTTAAAACATCCAGGACTTTTCGCAGCAGGAGTATTATTCGGAACAGCAGGTATCAAAGCACTGTCCAGCAAGGATGCGAAAAAACTTTACACCAACTGCACCGCAGCTGTTCTTCGTGCAAAGAAAGTTGTTCTGGATACGGTAACGACCATCCAGGAGAATGCGGAGGACATCTATGCTGACGCAAAACAGATCAACGAAGAGCGTGAAGCAGCAGAAGAGGCAGTAGAGGATGTAGCTGAAGAGACAGCAGAGGAAGCTGTTGAAGCAGAAGCAGAGGATACGGTTGAGGCATAAGCTGTACACAGCAACATCTGATTTACGTCGTATTCATACGGAAAAAACGAAACGCCTGCAGAATTCTCTGCAGGTGTTTTTCTAGGAGGCATAAGATTTGAAATTTTATATTAAACACGAAAGCAGAGGCAGAATCCGAATCCATCTGGCACAGAAGCGCATGTCCTCCGTACAGGCAGAGACACTGCTGTACTATCTGCAGAATCAGAACCAGGTATCTTTCGCGAAGGTATATGACAGAACCGGCGATGCCGTGATCTGTTACGAGGGAGAACGAGCCGCTGTGATTCGGATGATACAGCTCTTCCACTACGAGGAAGTAGAGCTGCCGACCGGACTGCTTGAGAGCTCCGGCAGAGCGTTAAACAACGAATATCAGGAAAAGCTGATCAGCAAAGTGATTTACCACTTTGGAAGAAAATGGCTTCTTCCGGCACCGATCCGTGCCATCTATACTACGGTTGTTTCCGTAAAATATATCTGGAAAGGAATCCAGACACTGGCACAGGGAAAGATCGAAGTTCCGGTTCTTGATGCAACTGCAATCGGTGTTTCGATGCTCCGCGGCGACTATGGAACCGCAGGCTCTGTCATGTTCCTGCTCGGCGTAGGAGAGCTGCTTGAGGAATGGACGCATAAAAAATCCGTCGGAGATCTGGCACGCAGCATGTCGTTGAACGTCGGAAAGGTATGGCTGAAAAAAGACGGCCAGGAAATTCTCGTTCCGTCTGAAAAAATTGTTGCGGGCGACGAGATTGTCGTACATATGGGAAATCTGATTCCATTCGACGGCGAGGTATCCAACGGCGAGGGTATGGTGAACCAGGCTTCTCTGACCGGAGAATCTGTTCCGGTACGCCGTACCTTAGGTTCCGTTGTCTATGCGGGAACGGTTCTTGAGGAGGGCGAGCTTACTATTCTTGTGAAGCAGACCGGCGGATCCAGCCGTTACGAGAAGATTACCGCGATGATCGAAGAGTCCGAGAAACTGAAATCCGGACTGGAGAGCAAGGCAGAGCATCTGGCAGACCGTCTTGTACCGTATTCCCTTGGCGGAACGGCGTTGACGTATCTTCTGACCAGAAATGCAACGAAAGCACTCTCTATTCTGATGGTAGACTTCTCCTGTGCGTTAAAACTTGCCATGCCGATTTCCGTTCTCTCTGCAATCCGCGAGGCAAACCAGCACAAGATCACCGTAAAGGGCGGTAAATTCCTGGAAGCTGTGGCGGAAGCGGATACGATCGTTTTCGATAAGACCGGAACACTGACAAAAGCGCAGCCGACCGTAGCAGAGGTGGTATCCTTCAGCGAAACAAAGAGCCCGGATGAGCTTCTGCGCATCGCAGCCTGCCTGGAAGAGCATTTTCCGCATTCCATGGCAAAAGCCGTAGTAGACGCGGCAAAAGAGAAATATCTGGATCACGAGGAGATGCACTCCAAGGTAGAATATATCGTTGCACACGGTATTTCTACAACGATCAATGGCAAAAAAGCGATTATTGGAAGTTATCACTTCGTATTTGAGGATGAGAATAGTATCATTCCGGAAGGAATGGAAGAGAAGTTCCGTCATCTGCCGGAGGAGTATTCTCATCTCTATCTTGCCTTAGAAGGTGTACTTGCAGCAGTTATCTGCATTGAGGATCCGCTTCGTCCGGAGGCGGCCGAAATTATCCGTCAGCTGAAAAAAGCAGGTCTGAAAAAGATCGTCATGATGACCGGAGACAGCGAGCGCACGGCAAAAGCGATCGCGAAGAAGGTCGGCGTGGACGAGTACTATGCTGAGGTACTGCCAGAGGATAAGGCAAACTTTGTGGAGAAAGAAAAAGCAGAGGGACGTAAAGTCATTATGATCGGTGACGGTATTAACGATTCACCGGCACTTTCTGCCGCAGACGTTGGAATCGCCATCAGCGAGGGCGCAGAGATTGCGCGTGAGATCGCGGATATCACCGTTGCCGCAGACGATCTGGCAGAAATTCTGGTGCTTCGTATGCTGAGCAACCGTCTGATGAAACGGATTCATAAGAATTACCGCTTTATCGTTACGTTCAACGCCGGACTGATTCTGCTCGGCGTGGGCGGCATTTTACAGCCAACCACTTCCGCACTGCTTCACAATACATCTACTCTTTACATTGGCTTAAAGAGTATGGGCAACCTGCTGGACGAGCCGGTATAAAAAACAGAACAGAATAGCAACGGGAAAGCCGCTGGAGTCTTCTTCTTAAGATTCCAGCGGCTTTTTAACAAAAGCAGGGAAAGCCTCTGCTTCCATTGCGAATATTCTTTCACCAGCGTGATGTGAAAAAGAAAATGATACAATTTTCTCAAGAAAAGCTGGAAAAATTTGCAGGATATCCTTGACAAAATCCGACAAAAACGGTATGATATACCCAACAGTTAGATGTAGCTAACTAAAGTACAACGGATAAAACCAAAAATCATACGGGATCCCGGTAGAGGGATTCTTTCTTAAAACACAGGAGTTAGAATAAACTAATTTCAAGTAGCAAAAGATAACAACAGAAAGGCAGGTAGAGAAGATGAGTGTCGTAATTATCGGTGGAAATGAAAGAATGGTGTGTCAATATACAGATATCTGTAAAGACTATGGATGTAAAGCAAAGGTGTTCCCGAAAGAGCATGGCTCCGTTAAGAAAAAAATCGGGAATCCGGATCTGATGATTCTCTTTACCAACACCGTATCCCACAAAATGGTCATCACTGCTTCCCAGGAAGCAAAGAAAAACAATATTCCGATCGCAAGAATCCATACCAGCAGTGCCACCGCACTTCGCTCGGTATTAGATGAGCACTGCGCAGCAGCAATGTAAGAAGGAGACGTAAAAGGCATGATTGAGAGATTTCTGATCGAACACTGTTCGGCAACGCTGGCTTCCATCAAAGCCGCAAATTTATGTAATATGACATTTTCATCCAAAGAAGAACTGGAAGATCAGATTTCATACTGGAGTGCCTGTCTGGAACCAAAAGGAATTCACATCTTTGTATTGCGGGAGCATGAGACGAGAGCACTGGTCTATGTGTACCGTGAAGGGCTTCTCCAGAAAGAGCTGGAAAATCCGGAGAATGCAGCGTTTTTGAAATCCTATGGATATGAAAATACAGACATTGCCTATGCACTGAATCGCCTGAAAACCCGGGTAGCAGAGTGTAAAGAAGGATTTCCGCATGAGATCGGTGTGTTTCTCAACTATCCGCTCGGTGATGTGATCGGTTTTATTGAGAACAAAGGCCACAATTATAAATGCAAGGGATGCTGGAAGGTCTATTGCAATGAGTGCGAAACACAGAAAACATTTCAGCGCTATCAGAAATGCAGAAACGTGTATCTGCGTCTCTGGAAGCAGGGAAGAAGCGTTTTACAGCTCACCGTAGCTGTTTAACATAAAATCCTGCATACCATAAAAAGGGCAGTAGGATCGGGGAAAGAAAAATCCCCCGGAATCAGAAAATAAAGAAAGAAGGATTTGAAACATGAGCAAAGTAGCAGTAGTTTATTGGAGTGGAACCGGCAACACAGAAATGATGGCACAGAAAGTAGCAGAGGGAGCAAAAGAGGCAGGCGCAGAAGTTTCTGTTCTGACTTGCGCAGATTTCTCTGCGGATGATGTAGATGCATACGATGCAATCGCTTTCGGATGCCCGGCTATGGGGGCAGAAGAGCTGGAAGATACCGAGTTCGAGCCAATGTTCTCCGCATGTGAATCCAAACTCTCCGGAAAGAAAATCGCTCTGTTCGGTTCCTATGGATGGGGAGACGGCGAGTGGATGCGCACCTGGGAAGAAAGCTGCAAAAATGATGGCGCCGAGCTGGTATGCGACAGCGTGATCTGCGCAGACGCGCCAGATGATGAAGCTGAGGCAGCATGCATTGCACTTGGAAAAGCACTCTGCTAAGCATAAATAAAAGGAAGAAAAAGCGGCAGCCCTTTTGTCTGGGACTGCCGCTTTTTTTTCGGACAGGGAGAAAGACTCGCTGTCATTTGGCTGTTAAAATTCGGTATCATCCGCATCGGATGGCCGTGACGGTTTTAAAAGAATTCCGTTGATTTCCACTTCATCGGCTGCCTCGATCAGAATATACGGTGTTCCGTCGATCGTACGGGTTTCGATGAGCTGGGCCTTTTCCGGGCTGACTTTGATGATAACATCCGGGGTGCGGATCTCGTAGTTCCGTGTACTGGCCACGTTCGAGGCAACGAAGCTTGCTTTCTCATCCGCAATGGATTCGTACTTCTCGTCGAACTCGTCAAGCTGTTCATTCGGTACGCCGCTGCTGGCGAGCAGACGTTTTACCTCGTGTTTATCGAGCACCACCGGTTCCGGATCGTCTTTCCGCTCTTCAATCATGGTATTTAAGTTCTCCTGAATGGTCATAACAGTAGAAAAATCACAGGCGGAATCGAGAGTTTCTTCTATAATAGACTGAAACGTTTCTTTCTGAGATTTCGCGGAGAGTGGCGCCTGACAGCCCAGGAAGTGGTCGAGAAAGTCCGGCTGATCCATCTCTGCGTTTTTCGTGAAATACAGCAGATTGTGGATATCCGTGTTGCGGTCTGTGAAGGCCGGGAAGAGAAAACCGTTTTCCGGTGCGCCGACCACCCAGTCCTGCACGCGGTTTTCAATCGTATTGTGGGACACATTGTAGCAGAGACCCGGTTTGTCGAGTTTTACCGGGCAGATGCTGCAGAGGATAAATTCATAGACGTAATCGGAAGCATCGTCCATATCCAGATTATCAGAAGCGCGTCCCGGTACATCGTAGGCACCATGGATCAGAATAATATAGTAGTTTTCCGGATAGAGATAATCCGCCATCACCTTTTCATAAAATTCATCAATCAGCGCTTCGTCCTTCAGCTCACTGTTGCGGAGTTTTAAGAGAAACTCCTGTGTGCCGCCCTCACTTTCCTGGGAGAGCGGGAACTCCATATTCAGCAGATTCTTTCCGATGGTACCGGAGAGGGTGCTTTTAAAAATCTTAAAATACTTAAACATTTCTTCCTCTTCGAGAGAGAGAAACGCTTCTTTTAATTTTGTCTTAATATTCTTTTCCGCATCCACATAGCATCCGCAGATTCGCGTGATCGCACAGTGGGATGGGGTAAACAGTTTTTTAATTTCGGCAATTTCCTTTTTGTTCATATAGAATGCTCCTTTATCAGCAATTTCGTATCTTAGACAAGTACTTTCTATTATAGACCATAGGGAAGGGAAAAGGCAAGAAAGAAAATGGCGACTATATCTTTTTACACTTTAAATATAATTTCAAAAATCTTGACAGAGGTACCGATTCTGTTATACGATTAGGTCTAATAAAGGGGAGTAATTTAAGTTTGAAAATTTGCGTTTGCAAGTCTTCCGATTATTCAGTTGCTTAAATGGATACGCATGAAATTAAGAAAAAGAGGAGAATGATAGTGGATATAAGTAAAAAATCTGTAAAAAAAATCCGGGAACTTATTGTGTTTACAGCATTTCTTGTGGTCGCACTGTGGAAGTTTAATGTGGTACTCGATGTGTTGAAAGCAATATGGGGGATCGTATTTCCATTTGTACTTGGCGGAGCGATCGCATTTGTGACCAACGTGCCAATGAGCTTTTTGGAAAAGAAAATTTTTGGAAGGGCAAAAAAAGAAAATAAGATAGTCGAAAAACTGGCAAGACCGATAAGCCTGTTCCTTACGATCGTATTTGCGGTTGGCGTGATTGTACTGGTGATGTTTGGTGTGATTCCGCAGCTTACGCGGACAATGGGAACCCTGATGATGAGTATCACTGACTTTATTCCGCAGATGCAAAGCTGGATCCGGGAGTTTTCCCATAATAACCAGGAAATCATGAAGCTTGTAGATCAGGTACAGTTTAATCCGGATCAGGCGATCAAGTGGGGGATAAGCCTGCTTGGAAATGGTGCAGGAAATATGATGAATATCACAATGTCAGCAGTGGGTTCCATAGTTAGTGGATTGGCAGCCTTTTTTGTTGCATTTTCCTTTGCCTGCTATGTCCTTTTTCAGAAGGAAACGCTGCAGGTGCAGATTCGAAAAGTATTTTTCGCTTTTCTTCCAAAGGAAAAAGCAGATGCTTTTCTTAAAGTCTGCTCTCTGACTTATCAGACATTTGCAAATTTTCTTACAGGTCAGTGCTTGGAAGCCGTGATCCTTGGCGGTATGTTTGTTGTTATATTGAGCATTTTGAGGATGCCATATGCACTTTTGATCGGAGTTTTAATTGCGTTTACGGCATTGATCCCGATTTTCGGAGCCTTCATCGGGTGTGCGGTGGGAAGCTTTTTGATCTTTATGGTAAATCCGAAACAGGCAATTTTATTTATTATAGTATTTCTGGTGCTGCAGCAGATAGAGGGAAATCTGATCTATCCTCATGTTGTGGGTGAGTCTGTAGGGCTTCCATCGATTTGGGTTCTTGCAGCAGTTACGATCGGCGGAAACCTTATGGGAATTATAGGTATGCTTGTTTTCATTCCGTTGCTTTCCGTGTTCTATACTATTTTTCGGGAATTCGTATATCTGCATCTGAAAAAAAAGCATATCAAACAGGTGACAAAGACAGAAATAGAAGAAGATACGGCGGAAGAGATGGTAAATAGTGACATATCAGAGGTGAAATGATAGAATCCCGTCTTTGACAGCTGTATGGTGATAAAACGGTTACAAACCCAGTAAATATGGGTATTGTGGCCGTTTTTTTGTAGATAATTATTCAACCGTCAAATTTACGGGTGTTTTTATAGCAATCTCGGAAAATAATGCAAAAATTCAGCGCAGCAGAACGTGAATTACTGCGTCACAGATTTTCATGTCTTAGACAAGTACTTTCTATTATAGAGCACGGGGAAGGGAAAAGGCAGGAAAAAAATGGACAATGGATATTACAACTGTCTTGTCACATGACAAAAGTTGTGGTATACTAAGCGCTAAAGTGTTAAAAAAATATCACTATTCAGGGTTCTGAATCGTTATAGTAAAAATAGGAAGGAAACAAAACCAATGGATACCAGAAGAGAAAAGCTGGAAGCATTAAAGAAAGAAAAAAATGCTGTCATCATGGCACACTATTACGTGCCGGATGAGGTGCAGGAAATTGCCGATTACATCGGGGATTCGTATTACTTAAGCGACATGGCGACGAAAGTGGACGCCAGTGTCATCGTTCTCTGCGGCGTTCGTTTCATGGGTGAGAGCGCCAAAATCTTAAACCCGGGCAAAAAAGTACTGCTCCCGGATCTGCATGCCGACTGCCCGATGGCTCACATGGCAGAGATTGAAAAAATCAAGGAAGTCCGGCAAGAGTACCCGGATGTGGCTGTCGTATGCTATGTCAATTCCACCGCGGAATTAAAAAGTCATTCCGACGTCTGTGTCACCTCCTCCAACGCAGTAAAAATTGTAAAAGAACTGCCGAACCACGACATCTTCTTTATCCCTGATGAGCATCTTGGTACCTATGTGGCTGAGCAGGTGCCGGAGAAACATATCATCTTAAATGACGGTTTCTGCCACGTACATGCTGCCATCCGCCCGGAAGCTACAAAGGCTGCAAAGGAAGCGCGCCCGCAGGCAAAGCTTCTCGTTCACCCGGAGTGCAGAAGTGAAGTCGTTGCACTTGCCGATTATGTCGGAAGCACCGCAGGCATCATCAAATATGCCGAGGCAAGTAAAGATACCGAGTTTCTCGTTGCAACCGAGCTTGGTGTTTTCGCGGAGCTGAAAAAGCGCTGCCCGGATAAGAAGTTTTATGCAGTGGGAAATACGCAGATCTGCCCAAATATGAAAAAAGTGACATTGGACAAATTAATAGAAGCACTGGAAAACGAGGAGAATGAAGTTCTGTTAAGCGAACAGGAAATTTCAGACGCACATGCGCCGCTGTTAAGAATGCTCGAGCTTGCAAAGTAACAAAATAAGCAGAACGCAGAAGCGGAAAAGAGGAAACGAAATGAAAAAGTATTATGATGCAGTGATTGTAGGATGCGGTGTGGCAGGATGCTTTGCGGCACTTCATCTGCCCCAGGAAGCCGATATTCTGATGATAACAAAAGCAGATACCGAGGACAGCGACTCCTTCCTCGCACAGGGCGGTATCTGTGTTCTGAAAAACGAGAGCGATTACGATGCGTTCTATGAAGATACGATGCATGCCGGGCACTACGAAAATACGCCGGAATCCGTCGACATTATGATCCGTTCTTCCCGAAATGTTATCAATCAGCTCATCGCCTGGGGTGTGGATTTCCGTCGCGATGAGAACGGGGAACTCTGCTATACGAAAGAAGGCGCACATTCTACCAATCGCATCTTGTTCCACGACGATGTAACCGGAAAGGAGATTACGAGCAAGCTTCTCGCGCAGGTAAAAAAGCTGCCGAACGTGACGCTTCTTGCGCACACGGAAATGTGTGATATTCTTTCCTGCAAAAATGTCTGCGAGGGTGTTCTGATCCGGGATGAAGAAGGAAAGCTGATTCCGGTTTATGCCAGGGATGTGATCTGGGCATGCGGCGGTATCGGCGGAATTTACGATAATTCCACGAACTTCCCGCATCTGACAGGAGATGCACTTGCAATTGCAATTCACAGGAACGTAGCGCTGAAAAATGTCAATTACGTACAGATTCACCCAACAACGCTGTATTCCCAAAAGAAAGGCCGCCGTTTCCTGATTTCCGAATCTGTCCGCGGAGAGGGCGCTGTACTGCTCGATAAAAATGGCGAGCGTTTCACCGATGAACTGCAGCCGCGTGACGTGGTATCCCGTGAGATCCACCGCCAGATGGAAAAGGACCACACGAAGCACGTATGGCTTTCTCTGAAAACGATTCCGCTCGATGTAAAAGAACGGTTCCCGAATATTTACCAGAAATGCCTGGAAGAGGGATATGATATCACAAAAGAACCGATCCCGGTTGTACCGGCCCAGCATTACTTTATGGGTGGCGTCAAGGTAGACAGCAATAGCGAAACGACGATGGATCATCTGTATGCAGCAGGTGAGACGAGCTGCAACGGCGTGCACGGTGCAAACCGTCTGGCAAGCAATTCTCTGCTGGAGAGCCTTGTATTCGCAGAGCGCGCGGCAAAGAAGATGGCTGCCGAATGGGCCGCAGAGGGTCTTGTAGAGAACGCAGACCGCAAAGAAACGGCAACGGAGCCGAAGGAAGATGAATGGAAGCTCCTTGCAAAACGGTACGATATTAGAAAAGAAGATTACCAGGATATGGAAGAATATGCAGAACGCTGCAAAGAGAGCATCTGGGATGCGATCAGAAAGGAAGACAAATATGAATCCAATCACAAGAACACTAAATGTGGATAATCTGCTGCTGTTGGCGCTGCAGGAAGATATCTCCAGTGAAGATGTAACCACGAATGCTGTCATGCCAGAAGCCTGCCAGGGAACGGTACAGCTTCTCTGCAAACAGGACGGCATCATTGCCGGTATGGAAGTATTTGCAAGAGTATTTACTCTGCTCGATGAGAAAACCGAGATTATTCCGTATGTGAAAGACGGAGATGAAGTCAAAAAAGGCGATCTGCTCGCAACCGTAAACGGCGATATCCGTGTTCTGCTGTCCGGTGAGAGAACCGCGCTCAATTATCTGCAGCGGATGAGCGGAATCGCAACGTATACGAGAAGCGTTGCGAAGCTGCTCGAAGGTTCCAAAACGACCCTTCTCGATACCAGAAAAACGACCCCGAATATGCGTATTTTTGAAAAATATGCAGTCAAAATCGGCGGCGGCCAGAATCACCGCTATAATCTGTCCGACGGCGTTCTGTTAAAGGACAATCATATCGGAGCTGCAGGCAGTGTCACAAAAGCGATCGAGATGGCACGTGATTATGCTCCGTTTGTGCGCAAGATTGAAGTCGAGTGCGAAAATATTGATATGGTCCGCGAAGCAGCAGATGCAGGTGCCGACATTATCATGCTCGACAATATGACTCCAGCACAGATGAAAGAGGCGGTAGCCGTCATCAACGGCAGAGCAAAAACCGAGTGCTCCGGAAATGTGACAAAAGAAAATATCGCCACGATCCTCGACACCGGCGTAGACTATGTTTCCAGCGGTGCACTGACGCATTCTGCACCGATTCTTGATGTATCATTGAAAAATCTGCATCCAGTAGAATAAGTATAAAAATAGGAATCATTTCCTTATAGATATAAAAATCGCGAAATAAAAAAGCTTCTGTTCCTCCCGGAAAAAGGGAAGAACAGAAGCTTTTTTAAACAGGAAACTTCGTTGAATTTTCTTATAAAAAATTCTCCGGGTTTAGATTCCTTTCTGAAACAGGAGAAAGGAATATCCGATCGGAATCAAAACCAGCGCTGCGATCGTGAGAAATAAAATCCATTCAAGCTGCAGAAAGCTGTTTACGATCATGGCAACGCCGCCGATGATCCAAACCCAGCCGGCGAGGCGGTGAGTGCGGTTCCAGTTTTCCTGACTGTGAAGGGTCCATGGAACCTTGATGCCGGTTGTGTAGTTCTGTTTGCATTTTGGCATGTAATTGCCGATGAGAATAAAGAGAAGGCCGACAATCCCATTGCTAACAAAACCGATATCAACTGCGATGCCGACTGCGTTTGCGTAGATGGAGCAGCAGATTATCAGGGAGGTTACAGGTATGATCCACAGAACAAGACGGATCATCTTCGGGCCGATGTTCTGCCGCTTCGGATCAGAAAAAGTGAGAACAGCGGTAAAAATCTGCAGAGCGGCAAGAAACAGAGGAATACCGATCACTGCCATCGTTTTGCTGCTCCAGCCGTTTGGAACATTGTTTGTGCCAAAATGGGTGGCAATGGTGTCCGGCATGCGATTCCAGAGCAGAAGTCCGATCACCATCGGAAAAAGAGAAATGAGTGTTGTCAGAATCAGTGTTGTTTTATATTTTTTCCACATCAGAAGTGCCTCCTTTGAGCTCTGAAATCCAGAGCATGATTTCTTCCAGGACGGAAGTGTTCAGTTCATAATAAATAAAATTTTTCTCCCGGGATTCCAGCACAAGGTCTGCTTTTTTCAGAATACCGAGATGGTAGGAGATGGTTGCACCTGCCATATCAAAGTGCGATCCGATCTCCCCGGCAGAAAGTCTTTCGTTTTTCAGAAGCTCCAGAATCCTTCGCCGGACAGGATCGGAGAGAGCTTTAAACGTTTCTGCGAATGCCATGGAACCTCCTTTCCAGTAGTATGTACTCTCGGAATCTTTCTGCACTTGCTTTTGCGGCTGATTTTCCGCCAGTTGCACCCGAATTTCATCAACGTACGCACCGCGTACGCCTCAGAAATTTGGGCACAACTGACAAAAAATCATCTCACAAAATCAAGCACAGAAAGACTCCGAGAGTACATTAGTATGAATACAATCTAATTAGAAATTCATCTAAATACTTTTTATCACATGGAAAGCGAAAAGTCAATAAGCATTTCGAAAAAAATCTAAATAGTTTTATTGTTGATTTTGAGTTGCCATTTTCTGTAGAATACGCTACGATAAGGGAAAAGTTGTAGAAAAAGGGGGACAAAAACATGAAAAAACACCTGTCCGTGCGCTACGGCACGATTCAGGGCTGCTACTGGATGGGATACGCGGCACTGATGGGGTATGCCAGCGTTTATCTTCTTGAAAAAGGCTTCACAAACACACAAATCGGCCTTCTGACGGCAGTTGGCTGTATCGTGTCAGCGGTTCTGCAGCCTGCGCTGGCATCCTACGCAGATCGGCCGGAAAGCCCGTCCGTACGAACAATGCTCCTTGGAGCGAACCTGATTCAGCTTGTTCTTATCATTTCCCTTGCTGCAACGGCAGAAAGCAGTTCTATGGTGGTAAGGACACTGCTGTACGGCGCAAGCATTACGATGCTGATGCTGATGATTCCGTTCGTTAATTCTCTTGGTATGGAGACGATCCGCCAGGGAGAGGAACTTGATTACGGAATCGGGCGCGGCATGGGTTCCGTTGCATATGCGATTGCATCATGGCTGCTCGGCCGGCTGACCGCATCCTTTGGAGCAGACATGATTCCGATCTGGGCTATCGCACTGACCATTCTTTTCCTCATCTGTGTATTTCGCTTTCCGTTTAAAAAGGACAGGAAAAAAGCAGAAGCAGAAAAAGAAGAGACAGGAGCAGCCGGTCCGGTCGATTTTCTGAAACGGTATCCGTCCTTCGTGGTAGTACTGCTTGGCTGCATTCTGATCTTTATGTCACATAGCCTGATTAACAGCTTCAATTATCAGATTGCAATGGCAAAAGGTGGTGGCAGCGGTGAGATGGGAAATGCGATGACCATCTCTGCAGTTTCCGAGCTGCCAACGATGTTTCTGTTCGGCTATCTGCTGAAAAAGAAGAGCAGTGTTTTCTGGCTCCGTCTCTCCGGCCTGTTTTTTGTCCTGAAAAGCATAGGAACCTTCCTGGCCTTTAATATTCCGACATACTACGCTGTTCAGCCGTTCCAGATGTTCGGCTGGGCGCTGATCAACGTCGCCTGCGTCTATTACGTGGACGGCATCATGGAGCCGCAGGATTCGATTAAAGGACAGGCATATATGGCGATGACCATCACCGCAGGAAATGTAATGAGCTCCCTGTTTGGCGGCTGGCTTATCGATGCAGCCGGTGTTGGCGCGATGCTGATCTGCGCATCTCTTGCGGCCTTCATCGGCTGGCTGATTGTGTGCCTCGGTTCGAAAGAAGCAAAAACTGCATAGGAAAGATAAAAGAAAGCGCCCGAAACCGAACGTGGTTCCGGGCGCTTTGCCGTACAGCTCTTATTTATTTCTGTTTCCTGTATACTTCTCATCACAGTATTTGCAACGGTAAACCTCTTTTTCCGGGTCAGCCAGGATAAAGACATGTTTTAATCCCTGCTCAATAGAGGTGATACAGCGCGGGTTTTTACATTTAATCACATCAACCACCTGTTTCGGCAGATGAAGTTCTTTTTTCTCCGTAATCTCGCCGTCTTTAATGACATTGACAGTGATATTGTGATCGATAAAGCCTAAGATGTCAAGATCCATCTTATCAACCGAACACTCAACTTTCAGAATGTCCTTTTTTCCCATTTTTTCACTTTTGGCATTTTTAATAATGGCTACGGTACAGTCCAGCTTGTCCAGTCCCAGATCATGGTAAATGGTCATAGCCTTTCCTGCTTTAATATGGTCGAGCACGAAGCCCTCTTCAATACGTCCTACGTTCAGCATAGCGAAAGATGCTCCTTTCTTAATCGACTTTGATGTTCAGCAGCGTCAGAATCAGGGCCATACGTGCATAAACACCGTACTGAACCTGTTTAAAGTAAGCAGCGCGCGGGTCATTATCCACGTCAACGGAGATCTCATTGACACGCGGCAGCGGATGCAGAACCAGCATTTCCGGAGAAGCAAGATCCATTTTGGACTGTTCCAGAATATAGAAATCCTTCATGCGGATGTAATCATCCTCGTTGAAGAAACGTTCTTTCTGGACACGGGTCATATAAAGAACATCCAGCTTCGGGAGAACATCTTCCATTTTAATAACTTCCTCAAATGGAACATTGTTCGCCCGCAGCACATCATCACGGATGTAATCCGGGAGACGAAGCTCCTCCGGGGAGATTAATACAATTTTAATGCCGGTATAACGAACCAGCGCTTCAATCAGGGAATGAACCGTTCTGCCGAATTTAAGATCACCGCAGAAGCCGATGGTAAGATTGTTCAGGCGACCCTTTAAAGAACGGATGGTGAGAAGATCGGTAAGAGTCTGCGTCGGATGCTGATGTCCGCCATCACCTGCGTTGATCACAGGAATACGGGAGTACATCGATGCAACGAGCGGAGCGCCTTCTTTCGGATGACGCATGGCACAAATATTTGCAAAGCAGGATACCACGCGGATGGTGTCGGCTACGCTTTCACCTTTGGAAGCGGAAGAAGAATTGGCAGAAGAAAAACCAAGAACAGTACCGCCAAGATTCATCATGGCAGCCTCAAAGCTGAGACGGGTGCGTGTGCTTGGTTCATAAAATAAAGTAGCAAGTCTTTTGCCATCGCAGGCATGTGCATATTTCTCCGGGTTCTTTTCAATATCGTTCGCCAGATCCATTAACTGATCCAGTTCTTCGACCGAGAAATCAAGGGGACTCATTAAGTGTCGCATATATTACCTCCTATGAAGATCCTTATTTTTGTTACCGTTCACAGGTTCCCTGCGAACGGTAACATTCGCAGCCCTCATTTAAAGTTTTGCTTCGCAAAAGGAGGGCTGCTCACGCCTGAATCACTTTCTTACGCAGCGAAACAGCAGGTGTTTCCCTGCTGAGTGAACAGTAACTTATTTTTTCTGTGTTCCACCTTAACACAAAAACAGGATAAATGCAAGATAAAAAATGGCAGGAAAAAGGTCGAAAAGCAGAGTAATATGAAATGTGAAAAAATAAAGTGAAATAGCAGTCAAAAAGGAAAAAGATTGTACAAAAGCCGAATTTCGGAAGATCTTTTCTTGTAAATTAAACGGAGATGGAGTAAAATATTGATATCTGCAACAAATGCAGAGTATCAGGAGGACCAGATATGCTAGACTTAGGAAAAATCCGCGACGAGATCGATGCCACCGATGACGAGATCGTCCGCCTGTTCCAGCACCGGATGGCGCTGACGGCGGAGGTTGCGCAGTACAAGATAGAGACAGGAAAAGCCGTTTTTGATGCGGAACGTGAGCGCCAGAAGCTGGAAAAGCTGACAGGCGAGGGAACAAATGCATTCAATATAAAAGGCATCCAGGAGCTGTTCCAGCAGATCATGTCGATCAGCCGGAAGCGTCAGTATCAGCTGCTGACAGAAAACGGCGGCGAGGAGATGACCGATTACACGCAGGTTGACCACCTCCCGACACACGGCAAAAGAGTTGTTTTCCAGGGTGTGGAGGGCGCCTACAGTTTCGGTGCCATGAAAGAATTTTTCGATGATACGATCACCAGTTTCCACGTAGACACCTGGAAAGAGGCGATGGAGGCGATCACAAAGGGCGAGGCTGATTACGCTGTGCTTCCGATCGAGAACTCCACCGCAGGCATCGTATCCGACATTTACGATCTTCTCGTGGAATACCCGCACTACATCGTCGGCGAGCAGGAGCTGCCGGTCGAGCATGTGCTGATGGCACTGCCGGGTGCGAAAGTTGAGGACATCCGTACCGTGATTTCCCACCCGCAGGCACTGGCCCAGTGCCGCCGTTTTCTCGATTCCAATGAAAACTGGAAAACAGAGGAACGACTGAATACGGCCGCCGCTGCAAAAGAAGTATCTGAGAGCGGTGATTTGACGATGGCAGCCGTCGGAAGCCCATATGCAGCAGAACACTTCGGACTGCAGATCTTAAAAGAAGGCATTTTTGACGCCCGGGGCAATACGACACGCTTTGTTATTATTTCCGGTCAGAAACGCTTTGTAAAGGATGCACAGAAAATCAGCGTATGCATGGAACTGCCGCATCAAAGCGGTTCTCTTTACAATGCACTGGCACATTTTATTTACAACGATCTGAACATGACCAAAATCGAGTCCCGCCCGATTCCGCAGCGGAAATGGGAGTACCGTTTCTTCGTGGATTTCGAGGGGAACTTAAGCGATCCGGCAGTCAAAAACGCACTGCGCGGATTGCAGGCAGAATCCGCGAAATTCCGGATTTTCGGAAATTATTAATCCAGAAGAGAGGGCCGTACCAAGCGGCCTTTTCGCATAAATAAAATGAAAAATGACAGGAAGGAAGAGACAAAAGATGATTAGAATAGAAGAATGTATCCTCTACCGCGATTTCGCAGAGGGGGAGGTACTGCGCGATATGACGATACTGGTGGAGACCTACAAAAAACTGGTCAATGCTCAGATTTCCCTGAAGGACCGCCGGTTCCGTGAGAATATGAGCGCATATGAGCCGCAGTTTTATGAGGCACTGAACCGCCTTGTCGAGATGGCAAACCGCTACGGCTTCTCCGGAAATCTCTGGCATGATTATCTGACGTATCTGCTGGTAAACAAAGAAAATGCATTCTCTACCTCGTGCGAGATTGTCGGAAAAGTAGAGGGAAGCATCAACCAGATGGCAAAACACGACTTTGTCCGTTTCAAAGAACTGTTTGATTTTGATATCTGTGTTTTTGATGAAATTTTTGAGTCCGGCGATGCCTCTGTCATCAGTTCCTATGAGAACACGGACAGTCCGAATAAACTGTTCAACAAAGAAGTCCGGGATCGTATCTGTGAGCTGGCCATCCGTCTGGCAAAGGCTGCATCCGCAGATGAATTTATGGCTGATATGGTTCAGTTTTACAAAGATTTCGGAGTGGGAAAACTGGGACTTCACAAGGCATTTCGTATTGCGCATACAGGAGAGAACGTTGAGATTATCCCGATTACCAACATTCCGGATGTGCGCCTTTCTGATCTTGTCGGCTACGAAATTCCAAAGCAGAAGCTGATCGACAACACGAAAGCGTTTGTCGAGGGCAAGAAAGCAAACAACTGTCTGCTTTTTGGCGATGCCGGAACCGGAAAATCCTCCAGCATCAAGGGCATCCTGAATGAATATTACGATCAGGGACTTCGTATGATCGAGGTTTACAAGCATCAGTTTCAGGATCTGAATGAGCTGATTGCACAGATCAAAAACAGAAATTATAAATTCATTATTTACATGGATGACCTTTCCTTTGAAGAGTTTGAGATTGAGTACAAATACCTGAAAGCTGTCATTGAGGGAGGCCTGGAAAAACGTCCGGACAATATTCTTATTTATGCAACCTCCAATCGTCGCCATCTGATTAAAGAGGATTACAGTGATAAAGAAGGAACAAGACAGGATATGCATACTTCCGACACCGTACAGGAGAAGCTGTCCCTGGTATACCGTTTCGGCGTCAGCATTTATTTTGGTGCACCGGATAAGAAAGAATTCCAGAAGATTGTTTCCACACTGGCCGAACGATACGGCGTGACGCTGAGTGAGGAAGAGCTTTTGGCAGAAGCGAACAAATGGGAACTGTCCCACGGCGGTCTTTCCGGCCGTACCGCACAGCAGTTTATCGATTATCTGCTCGGAAAACAGTAAAAAGAAAAAGGTCAAAAAGTCCGCTTGGTATTGGGAGCGGGCTTTTTGGGATATCCTTTGAAAAAGAAGGAGGAAAAGCATATATGCAGTATTCCACATTTGCTGCCATTGATATCGGCAGCTACGACGTCATTCTGGAGATTTTCGAGATCTCCAAAAAGCAGGGTATCCGAAGCGTGGATAAGATCTGCCATCGGATGGAGCTTGGAAAAGATACGTACACGCTGGGAAAAATTCGCCCGGAAATGGAAGAAGAGCTGTGCCGTGTACTCGCAGATTTTGTGCGGATTATGGAAGGCTATCGCGTGGACGATTACCGTGCAACGGCATCCAGTGCGATCAGTGAGGCGTCGAACAGTCTCTATGTCCTTGGAAAAATTCATCAGTTGACCGGTCTTTCTGTCACGGTTCTCTCCAACTCGGAGCAGCGTTTTCTTAGCTATAAAGCGCTCGCGGCGATGGAGGACAATTTTAACAAGATCATTGAAAAGGGAACTGCGATTCTCGATCTTGACGGTGGCAGTTTTCAGATTTCCCTGTTCGACAAGGATGCACTTGTCACAACACAGAACATCCGCATGGGAAGTCTTCGCATCCGCGAGCGTCTTGCCGGAATTCAGAGTGAGACGGAACATTACGAAGAGATGGTCGAGGAGCTGATCTGGAACGAAGTATCAAGCTTTAAAAAGATGTATCTGAAAGACCGCAAAATTGAAAACATTATGCTGATCGGCGATGTTTTCACCGACAGTGTTTATCAGAACATTGAAGAAAAAACGACAAAAATCATTTCCCGCGAAAACTTTAATACCTGGTATGAGAAAATTATCCGCCAGTCACCGATGGAGCTCGCCGTAAAACTTGGTATTCCGCTGGAAAACGCTTCACTGATGTATCCGTCTGCTGTGATTTATAAATGTCTGATTGATATGATGGGTGCGGAGCATATCTGGATTCCGGGCGTGCATATGACACGTGGTATTGCATACGAGTATGCGGAGCAGATGAAACTGCTGAAAGGCGGTCATAATTTCGAAAATGATATTCTGATGGCGGCAAAAAATATCGGAAAACGGTACGCAGTGAACCGTCCGCATGTCCAGAACCTGGAGATGACAGCGCTTGCCATGTTTGATGCGACGAAAAAGATGCACGGTATGAAAGAGCGCGAACGGCTGCTTCTCCAGATGGCAGTGATGCTGCATGACGTTGGAAAATACATCAGTTTCAATAATGTGGCGGATTCTTCCTATAATATTATCATGTCAAATGAAATCATCGGATTGTCGCACATTGAGCGTGAGATGGTGGCATTGATTGCAAGATACAACACGGTTACGCTCCCGTCCTACGATGAGCTGGTGATGGAATCGTCCTTGAGTGCCGAGCAGTATCTGACAGTATCCGAACTGACCGCAATCGTCCGTCTGGCGAATGCGCTCGACCGGAGTCATTTGCAGAAGATTCAGGCGATCCGCGCCACATTAAAGGAGCGCGAGCTGCAGCTTTCGCTCACGGTCAACCGCGATTTTACCCTTGAGCAAGGTTTGTGCCAGGAAAAATTAGATTTCTTCAATGAGGTATTCAGCATACAGCCGGTCATCAAACTGAAACGGCAGATGTAAAAGGAGGCGAAGAAAGATGGATATTGCACCATATAAGAAACCGGAATATTTTCGAAACCGGGAATTGAGCTGGATCAGCTTCGACGAGCGTGTTTTAAACGAGGCGCGGGATAAGAGTATTCCGCTGTTTGAACGTCTGAAATTTATCAGCATTACCTCCTCCAATCTGGATGAGTTTTATATGGTCCGTGTGGCTTCACTAAAAGACCAGGTGCATGCAAACTATACGAAAAAGGATCTGTCCGGCATGGATGCGAAGGAGCAGCTTACCGAGATCAGCAAACGGACGCATGAGCTGGTGCAGCTGCAGTACAATACGTACAATCGCTCGGCGGTTCCGTCTCTGGAGCACGTTGGCCTTACGATTATCAGTGAGCACGAGAAGCTGACGAAGGAGCAGGCGGAGTATGTGGATTCCTATTTTGAGGAAAACATTTACCCGGTTCTGACCCCGATGGCCATGGATTCGGCCCGCCCGTTCCCGTTGATCCGGAACAAAACATTGAATATCGGTGCACTGGTGCAGAAGAAAGAGGATTCGCTTCTGAGCCGTGCGGAGGATAAGAAAGAGAAGAAAGGCAAGGAGAAGGAAAAGGAGAAAGAACTGGAATTTGCGACGGTTCAGGTTCCTTCGGTACTGCCGCGTTTTATTCTGCTTCCGCAGGATGAAAAGACGGGACAGCGGTATGTGATTCTTCTGGAGGAGATCATCGAGCGGAACATTGGAAAGCTGTTCTTAAGCTACGATGTGGTCTGCGCGCATCCGTACCGTGTTATGCGAAATGCAGATCTTTCGATCGATGAGGATGAGGCTTCGGACCTGTTAAAAGAGATCCAGAAGCAGCTTAAAAAACGTCAGTGGGGCGAAGTGATCCGTCTGGAAGTGGAAGATAAGATGGATAAGCGGCTCCTGAAGATGCTGGAAAAAGAGTTTGACATCGATGAAGACGACCTGTTCCGGATTCCGGGACCGCTCGATTTGACGTTTTTAATGAAAATGTATGGGCTCGACGGCTTTGATGAGTATAAAATTCCGAAATATATTCCGGCGGCAGTTCCGGCGCTGATGAATGAGGATGACATTTTTACAAACATCCGAAAAGGCGACATCCTGCTGCATCATCCTTATATGACGTTTGATCCGGTCGTGCAATTTGTACAACAGGCAGCAAAGGATCCGGATGTACTGGCGATCAAACAGACACTGTACCGTGTGAGCGGCAATTCTCCGATTATTGCAGCACTGGCTCAGGCGGCGGAAAATGGCAAACAGGTTTCCGTACTGGTGGAATTAAAGGCACGGTTCGACGAAGAAAACAATATTGTCTGGGCAAAGATGCTGGAGAAAGCGGGATGCCATGTAATTTATGGTCTTCTGGGACTGAAAACACACAGTAAGATTACACTGGTGGTTCGGCGTGAGGAGACAGGTATTCGCAGATATGTACATCTTGGCACGGGAAACTATAACGATTCTACGGCAAAGCTGTATACCGACTGTGGTCTGTTGACGTGCAATGCAAAGATCGGTGAGGATGCAACAGCGGTATTTAATATGCTCTCAGGCTATTCGGAGCCGGATCGCTGGAACAAACTGATTGTTGCACCGCTCTGGATGAAGGACCGGTTCCTGCATCTGATTGCGATGGAAGAGGAGCACGCAAAGAAGGGACAGAAAGCGCATATTATTGCGAAGATGAACTCGTTATGCGACCGCGATATTATTGCGGCGCTTTACAGTGCTTCGGCAGCCGGAGTAAAGATTGACCTGATTATCCGGGGAATCTGTTGCCTGAAGGTTGGAATCCCGGGTGTCAGCGAGAATATTACCGTTCGCTCGATTGTCGGCAATTTCCTGGAACATGCGCGGATTTTCTACTTCTACAGTGGTGGAAATGAAGAGGTGTTTATGGGAAGCGCGGACTGGATGCCGCGAAATCTGGAAAAACGGGTGGAGATTGTGTTCCCGGTTGAGGATGAGCAGATCAAGAAAGAAGTAATGCATATTCTTGATATCCAGATGAAGGATAATGTGAAAGCCAGTATTTTACAGGCAGACGGAACGTATACAAAGCCGGATAAGCGCGGAAAGATGCTGGTGAATTCACAGGAGTATTTCTGCAGGGAGGCAACGGAAAGAGCGGAAAAACCAAAAGAACAGGAAAACAGCAGGGTGTTTGTGCCGGCGGAACCGGTGGAATAGGTTTGGACGGACGCCCCGTAACGCACACAAGGGTGATGCGCGGTTTCGGGAGCTAGTAATTCTAAGGCTCTGTCATTTTGCTAAAACCATGCGCCAAAAATCAAAACTCGCTGTCGCTCAGACAGTTGATTTTTGGCGCATAACGCAAAATGCCAGAACCTAAGAATTACACGCTCCCTGCAAATGCGCATCACCCTTGTGTGCGTTACGGGGCTGTGTGAAGGACGGACACGGATGTGGGAGCGGGAGCGCCCACTGCGTTGACATGAAAGAAGAATATGGTATGTTGTGATGAGAAAGAGCTGCAGCTTTGAGGGTTGCGGCGTTTTTTTTGTGTCAAAAATAATCTGTTGGGTATTGGGAAAAGGAATGGCTATTCAGAATTTGTTTTGAAAATTGGTTTTGCGGGTGATTTTCGGGGATTTTACAAAGAGTGATCTGGAAGAGTGGCTGGAAAAGAAGGGGATGGAGATAAGGGAAAATGTGGACATTTTTTGTAAAGTAACCGGTTATTTTATTAACGGATATTTTACAAAGCGGTGGTAGTGGGCTTTACGGAAGGAAAGGTATAATGAATCTCGACAAGACGAGGAGGAAGAAAAACGAATGTCAAATATTGTGTTGAAGAATGTCTGTAAATCTTATGATAAGGAACATTATGCGGTTCAGGATTTTTCGCTTGAAATACCGGATCGGGAGTTTGTGATTTTTGTTGGACCTTCCGGCTGCGGAAAATCGACGACGCTTCGGATGATTGCCGGTCTTGAGGAGATTACGAGCGGGGAGCTCTGGATTGATGGACAGCTTTGTAATTATGTAGAAGCAAAGGATCGCGATCTTTCGATGGTATTTCAGAACTACGCGCTTTATCCGAATATGACGGTATATGAAAACATGGCGTTTTCTCTGAAAATCCGGAAACAGCCCAAGGATGAAGTTGATAAAAAGGTACATGAGGCAGCTAAAATGCTTGGAATTGAGCATTTACTTGACCGGAGACCGGCAGCACTTTCCGGTGGTCAGAAACAAAGAGTTGCGATTGGAAGCGCAATTATGAGACGGCCGAAAGCATTTTTAATGGATGAGCCGCTTTCAAATCTGGATGCGAAGCTGCGGGCACAGATGCGGGTGGAGCTGGCAAAATTACATAAGGAACTGAAAACGACGGTGATTTATGTTACCCATGATCAGACGGAGGCGATGACGCTTGGTACAAAAATTATTGTTATGAAAGACGGTGTTGTGCAGCAGGCGGATACACCGGAGCGGATTTACCGCCATCCGGCAAACAAATTTGTGGCTGGTTTTATCGGAGCTCCGAGTATGAATTTTATGGAAACGATGGTGATGGAAAGAAACGGAGCGGTTTATCTGGAGGCAGACGGAGGAATTACCCTTCGTGTCAGAGGAGAGAATGAAATGGTGCTTCGCCGTGCTTATCTCGGAAAAATGATGATCCTGGGCCTGCGACCGGAGGATTTACAGGACGAAATAACCGCTTCCGCACATCAGATCTGTTATGAAGAGAATCAGTTGAAGGCATTTGTTGACCTGCGGGAGATGATCGGTGCAGAAGCGTATCTGCATATGAATACCGGAAGAAATCTGATTACAGCAAGAGTGCCTTCCGAGGCACCGGTTGCTGTAAAGGAAAGCATTACATTGTATGCAGATATGGAGAAAGCACAGATCTTTGATCCGTTTACAGAAGAAAATATTTTATCTCTGCCGGTTGAAAAAGAAGAACGTGCAACAGCATAAGAAGGAGCAAGAAGTGAAAAAAGTAATCGAAAAGTGTAAAAAAGCAGAAGTTTATATGTATCTGATCCCGAGTATGGTGATCTTTAGCATCTTTCTGTTTTATCCGTTTATTAAGACCATTTATCTGAGCCTGTATAAGACAAACAAGCTTGGAGAAGCGAAATTGTATGTGGGACTGGACAACTATAAAAGCTTATTATCGAATCCATCCTTTTACAACAGCCTCTGGGTTACGCTGGAATTTGTGGCGATTGTTGTAGTCGGAAGTATGGCGCTTGGCCTTCTGGGAGCAGTTCTTTGCAGCAAGGCTTTTCCGGGAATCCGGGTATTCAGTACTTCCTATGCACTCCCAATGGCAGTAGCATCGAGCTCAGGCGCCATGATTTTCAAGATTATCTTAAATCCCACGATCGGTATCGTAAACAAACTGCTGCATGTGAGCATTAATTGGGTCAGCGATCCGAAATATGCGCTGATCTGTGTGGCTGTCCTCACGGCATGGCTGAACAGTGGCATCAATTTCCTGTACTTTTCAGCGGGACTTGGAAACATCGACGATTCGATTTATGAGCGTGCTTCTGTGGATGGCGCGAATGCAGTACAGAAATTTTTTAAGCTGACACTGCCGGGACTTTCTCCAATCATGTTTTACACACTGGTTGTTAACATTATTCAGGCATTCCAGTCATTCGGACAGGTGAAAATCCTGACACAGGGAGGACCGGGAGAATCCACTAACCTGATTGTATATTCGATTTACCGTGATGCGTTTTTTAATTACCGGTTTGGAAGCGCAGCTGCACAGTCCGTTGTTTTGTTTCTGATTGTCATGGCGCTTACCCTGGTTATGTTCCGCGTGGAAAAGAGAGGAGTAAAATACTGATGTCTACGATAGCAACTACGATTGCCAGACCCAAAACTTATTCTGCAGAGGAGCTGCAGGCACTGCATCTGGCAATGAATGCAAAAGCAAAAAGAAAGAAAATGATTCAGAAAACAGCGTTGGTTACCATGAACCTGATTGTCTGCCTGTTTATGCTGTTTCCGCTGCTTTATACCATCAGCGTAGCATTTATGCCGTCCGGCGAGTTATACACAATGGCGATGAATATCGTTCCCAAACATCCGACACTGGAAAATTTTGTGGAAGCATTTCATAAAATCCCGTTGGTACGCTTTGTCCTGAATTCATTTTTGGTTGCGGGCAGCATTACACTGGGTCAGATTGTAACGTGTTCTCTTGCGGCATTTGCCTTCTCTTTCCTGAACTTCAAAGGAAAAAATGTTCTGTTTATGCTGGTCATGGCGACCATGATGGTGCCGGGTGAGGCAACCATTATTTCCAATTATCTGACAGTAGGAAGTCTCGGACTGCTCGATACCTATATTGTTCTGATCCTGCCTTCTCTTACCTCTGCAATGGGAATTTTCCTGTTCCGCCAGTTCTACATGACCTTTCCGATTTCGCTTTATGAATCGGCGAAGCTGGACGGCTGCGGTAATCTGCGGTTTATCGTAAAAATCCTGATGCCGCTGACAAAGTCAGCAATGGGAGCAATGGCGGTTTACACCTTTATCAATGCATGGAATATGTACATGTGGCCGCTGCTGGTTACAGGTTCGGACAGCAAGCGTACCGTACAGATTGGTATCAGTATGCTGAACAGCGTCGACGCACAGTCGATTACCCTGATGCTGGCGGGCGTAGTAATGATTATCATTCCATCCATTTCCATCTTTATCGTGGGCCAGAAGGCCTTAATCAAAGGAATGTTTTCGGGAGCAGTCAAGGGCTGATTCCTGTGACAGAAAAAAGAATAGAAAACTGTATGAAAACGAGGAAAAAAAAATGAAGAAAAAAGTGATTGCATCAATTCTTGCGGCTTCTATGGCAGCTATGGCGCTTACCGGATGCGGAGGCGGAAAAACAACGAGTGAGGCACAGAGTGCGACAACAGATGAAACCACAGCCAGCACTGAGGCAGGAAGTACGGCGGATGGAGCAGAAGCACCGGACTTAAACCAGGATACGAAGGGAACCACGATTACCTTCTGGCATTCCATGGGAGGTGTCAATGGCGAAGCGATGGATTATCTTGTCAATAAATTCAATGAAGAGAATACCGATGGCATTACCGTTGAGGCGGTTTATCAGGGAGAATATGATGATACGATTAACAAACTGAAAAGTGCACAGATCGGAAATATGGGAGCAGACCTGGTACAGATTTATGATATCGGAACACGCTTTATGATTGATTCCGGCTGGGTCATTCCGATGCAGGAGCTGATTAATGCAGATGGCTATGATATTTCCCAGATCGAGCCGAATATCGCTGCTTATTATACGGTAAACAATGAGCTGTACTCGATGCCATTCAATTCGTCCACAC
This sequence comes from Fusicatenibacter saccharivorans, assembly GCF_015557635.1. GTDB lineage: Bacteria > Bacillota > Clostridia > Lachnospirales > Lachnospiraceae > Fusicatenibacter > Fusicatenibacter saccharivorans. The sequence continues at coordinate 5,345 of NZ_JADNOP010000015.1, read as the reverse complement.
CGATTCTGTATTACAACAAAGATATGTTTGAAAAAGCAGGGATCACCGAGGTTCCTACAAGCCTGGAAGGAATTCTTGCCATCGGTGATGATCTGAAAACAAAGGGCGGAGCCGGTGAACCGCTGGCACTCTCCATCTATGGATGGTATTTCGAACAGTGGCTCTGCAAACAGGGACTTTCCTATGCGGATAATGGAAATGGCCGTGATGCTGCTGCTACTGCGGTTGAATTTGATTCCAACGGCGGAGCGCTCAACATCTTAAATGAGTGGAAAGCCCTGAATGATGCCGACGTTGCACCAAACGTAGGCCGTGCCGGAAGTGATACCGCAACGACAGACTTTACTTCCGGAAAAGCAGCGATCACCCTTGGCTCTACCGCATCTCTGAAGCAGATTTTGCAGGATGTCAACGGAAGCTTCGAGGTTGGAACTGCATATTTCCCGACAATCAAGGACGGCGATGAGGGCGGTGTTTCCATTGGAGGAGCTTCTCTTTGGGCATTGAACAATAACGACGATGTGAAAGCAGCTGCTACCTGGAAATTTATCAAATTCCTGATTTCCCCGGAATCTCAGGCATACTGGAATGCCGAGACTGGTTACTTCCCAGTTACAACAGCCGCCGATGAGGAGCAGACCTTCAAAGATAATGTAGCACAGTATCCGCAGTTCCAGACCGCGATTGATCAGCTGCACGATTCCAAGCCGCAGTATGCCGGCGCACTTCTCTCTGTATTCCCGGAGGCAAGACAGATTGTGGAAACAGAAATCGAGAATATGATCAACGGAAACGAGACTCCGGAGAAAGCAGTAGAATCGATGGCTTCCCAGATCAACAGTTCAATCGAGGATTATAATCTGGTGAATGAATAAGAGACAGACTTTACAAAAATAAGATTTCGTCCTATAGTGAAGAAAAACGAGTTCCCAAAGCGTGTTTGAACGGTTTCTATGAAGGGGAAGATCCGAGTTACGGAAATGATTTTTCAGATATGACTGGAAATGCGTCGGAGACAAAAATCCGGCGTGTTTCCGGATTTATAGTAAGCCTCCAAATAATGCAAGAGAGTCAGTACCGCTTTTTTAATTATTTTCAGGGTTTACGATAAAAGAAAAAAAGCTGCAGCCGGGACAAAAGATAGAAAAGAGTGCAGGTTTGGAAATGGGAACGGAAAATGGAGGACAGATACGAGATGAAAACAAAAGTATGGGCACACAGAGGAGCCAGTGCATATGCACCGGAAAATACACTGGAAGCGTTTCTTCTTGCGGCAGAGCAGGGAGCAGACGGTGTGGAGCTGGATGTACAGCTGACAAAAGATGGCGAGATGGTTGTTGTCCACGATGAGGAAATCGACCGGGTCAGTGACGGAAGCGGATTTGTCAAAGATTATACGCTTGCGGAATTAAAGATCCTGAACTTTAATAAGACACATCCGGAGTATCAGGATGTAAAAATTCCGACGCTTCGCGAAGTATATGAAGCATTAAAGCCAACGGGAATGACGATCAATGTCGAGCTGAAAACCGGTATTTTCTGGTATAAAGACCTGGAAAAAAAGGTACTCGAGCTGACAAAAGAGATGGAGATGGAAGATCGCGTGATTTATTCTTCCTTTAACCATTACAGCATTGCAAAAATTCTGGAACTGGATCCGAAAGCCAGCACCGGCATCCTCTACGCAGATGTTATTTACGATGTCGTGAATTATGCGAAAAAAATCGGAACAGGAGCTCTTCATCCGGCAACCTTTCATGTGCAGATGGCAGACTTTCTTCCGCAGTATGTGGAAAGTGATCTTGCAGTGCATGTGTGGACGGTCAATGATAAGGCGGAGATCGAACGCCTGATGGATGCCGGTGTTGACGCAGTCATCACCAATTATCCGGATGTGGCCGTTTCCTGCCGCAACGCGAAGTGATACCGATTGGAGAAAAAAAGCTGTTCCTTTTGGATATCGACGGAACCATCTGCGTGGGGAACCGTCTGATTCCGGGAGCAGACCGGTTTTTAAACGGACTGTCCGAGTACGGTGGAGATTATGTGTTTATTACAAATAATACGACGATGAGCGTAGCAGATTACCGGAAAAAATTTGCAAAGCTGGGCATTCCGACAACAAGCGGGAACTTTCTGACAGCATCCGTTGCGACAGCTCATTACCTGAAACAGAAATATGGATCCCGTCCCGTCTATGTGCTGGGAACAGACTCTCTGATCCGGGAATTGGAGAGCTTCGGTGTGTGTACCACCCGCGATCCGGAAAAAGAAGGAATTGCGTGTGTGCTTGCAAGCTATGACAATGAACTGACGTATCAAAAACTGACGGATATCTGTCGGCTGTTGACAGAGCGCCCGGAGCTCGATTACGCTGCAACGAACCCGGACTATGTTTGTCCGATTGAATTCGGCTACGTGCCGGATTGCGGTTCCATCTGCGAGATGATCGGTCATGCGATCCACCGCATGCCGACTTATATCGGAAAACCAGGCATACGGATGATTGAGATGGCACTTGATATGACAGACAGAACCCGAGATGAGGCTGTTCTTGTAGGAGACCGTCTCTATACGGACATTGCGTGCGCCAACATGGCGGGCGTTTCTGCAGCCCTTGTGCTTTCCGGTGAATCTACGCGTGAAGAAATGCAGAACTCGCAGTATCTTGTGGAGTATGTGTATCCATCCGTAAAAGAAATGTATGCGGAGTGGGTGTATGGACAAAAGAAGAAGTGTTCTTAAAACTTCCCATCATCTTTGATTTCGGAGTAAGAACATAAGGACAGAGAAGAATTCTGACAGAGGAGACGGTGACGGAACTCCTCAACGGGATTCTTCTTTTTTGCGGCAGAAAGCTGCGTCTTCTATGCATGGCATAAAAGCCTGTAAATAAGATAGAAAAAGCTTGCCAAAAGGGTGAAATTTCCTATATAATGATTCAGATTGTGATAGGAAAAAGTAAATCATCAGGAGAATTCAATAGAACAGAAAAAGGAGACTTACTGCATGAGTATTTTAAATGTAGAACATCTGTCCCACGGCTTCGGTGACCGTGCGATTTTTGAAGATGTATCGTTCCGCCTGTTAAAGGGGGAGCACATCGGTCTGGTAGGTGCAAATGGCGAGGGAAAATCAACCTTTATGAACATCATCACCGGAAAGCTGATGCCGGATGAGGGAAAGGTTGAGTGGGCAAAAAACGTCCGTGTCGGCTATCTGGACCAGCATACCGTTCTGGAAAAAGGTATGACGATCCGTGATGTGTTAAAAAGTGCTTTTTCCTGGTTGTACGAGATGGAAGAGCGGATGAACACGATCTGCGATTCCATGGGCGATGCCTCCGAGGACGAGCTGAATGCAATGATGGAAGAACTCGGCGTAATCCAGGAGATGATGGATGCACATGATTTTTATATTCTGGATTCCAGAATAGAAGAGATTGGCCGCGCGCTTGGTCTTGAAGAGATCGGTCTCGAACGCGATGTCACCGAACTTTCCGGCGGACAGAGAACGAAGGTACTTCTGGCAAAATTACTTTTGGAAAAACCGGACATCCTTCTTTTGGATGAGCCGACCAACTACCTGGATGTGGAACATATCACCTGGCTGAAACGATACCTTGAAGAGTATGAAAATGCTTTCATTCTGATCTCTCACGATATCCCATTCCTGAACAGTGTTGTCAATCTGATCTATCATATGGAAAACAAAGAACTGAATCGTTATGTTGGTGATTATGATCACTTCCAGGAGGTTTATGCAGTCAAAAAAGCGCAGAAGGAAGCTGCCTATAACCGCCAGCAGCAGGAGATCAGTGAACTGAAGGATTTCGTGGCACGAAATAAAGCCCGTGTGGCAACCAGAAATATGGCTATGTCACGGCAGAAGAAGCTGGATAAGATGGATGTGATCGAGCTTGCGAAAGAAAAACCAAAGCCGGAATTTCATTTCCGCACTGCGCGCACTTCGGGCCGCTTTGTTGTGACTGCAAAAGAACTTGTGATCGGCTATGAAGAACCGCTCTCCAGACCGCTGACCTTTGCGATCGAGCGTGGCGAAAAGATCGTGCTCACCGGTGCCAACGGAATCGGAAAAACAACACTCTTAAAGAGTATCCTCGGTTTGATCCGGTCCCTTGGCGGAGACGTGGAGCTTGGCGATTATCTAGAAATCGGATATTTCGAGCAGGAAATGCAAAAAGGCAACACCAACAGCTGTATCCAGGAAATCTGGGAAGAATTTCCATCCTATACCCAGTATGAAGTCCGCGCAGCGCTTGCCAAATGCGGTCTTACCACACAGCACATTGAAAGCCTGGTGCGTGTCCTTTCCGGCGGCGAGCAGGCAAAAGTGCGCCTCTGCAAACTCATCAACCGCGAAACTAACCTCCTTGTCCTCGACGAGCCGACGAACCATCTTGACGTGGACGCGAAAGAGGAGCTGAAAAACGCACTGAAAGAGTACAAAGGAACTGTTCTTATGGTCTGCCATGAGCCGGAATTTTATGATGGCCTGGCAACCAGCGTATGGGACTGCTCGGAGTGGACGACGAAAGTGATTTAATCGAATCAAGCAAGTCCCCTGCTTCCATTGCGTGGAGCAATAAGCAGTGGGTTGGGACTTGTTTGTATCAGGAGTGGTACAAGTCACTCCTGATAAGCTGCGAAGCAGTTATTCGGTTATGAGCAAGTAGCGAAACGGATTGCGAATATCCGCTTGGCTAATAATAAGAAGAAAAGTCAGCAGAAAACGGACTTTTATCCTCTTTCAGCAAGAAGACTCCGACCTCTAAGGTGGGAGATGAATTGCGTCCGTTACCTTCTTGATAGTGGGTTCTAATCATGGTATAATAGAATCAGTCGAATGGCAGAAAGGGGTCGAAATACAATGGATTTGGATAATAATGCACATTCAGTGTTTTTGCTGCACTATCATCTTGTTCTTGTGGTTAAGTACCGCAGACAGGTTTTTGATGACGCAATTTCCGGCAGGGCAAAAGAGATCTTTGCGTATATTGCTCCAAATTACAATATCACCCTTGAAGAATGGAATCACGATAAAGACCATGTGCATATACTTTTCAAGGCGCATCCAAATACAGAAATAAGCAAGTTCATAAACGCATATAAAAGTGCAAGCAGCAGACTTCTGAAAAAAGAATTTCCACAGATAAAGCAAAAATTATGGAAAGAACATTTCTGGAGCCAGAGTTTTTGCCTGCTCACAACGGGCGGTGCCCCGATGGAAGTAATCAAAAAATACATTGAAAGTCAGGGACAAACGGATCGAAAAAGGAAGTGACCAACATGGCAAACAAAGCATATAAATTCAGAATATACCCC
>NZ_JADNOP010000014.1 GCF_015557635.1 Fusicatenibacter saccharivorans | reverse complement strand
ATGGCCAAAGCACATGGGCTGAACATCTACGGATATCTTAAATTTCTGCTGGAGAACCGACCGAGTAAAAATATGACCGATGAACAGCTGGCGGAACTGGCACCTTGGAGTGAAAAACTCCAATCTAGCAAAAATCGCATGTGAATTATAGTGAATTACTCCAACTCGTAAAGGGCTGGAGTAATCTTGTATCTAACCGCATTATTATTTGGCGCTTACCTTGAAACCTTCCTTGCCATAGTAATCATCTGCATTGATCACAATGAACGGAGTCTCAATCACATTTTTCGCAGCAAGCACAGCCTGACCGGTTCCCCACGGCTTTGTCCGGCCTGCCGGAAGTTCTCCTGGAATATCGTTAATATCTTGGAAAGCATAGTCAACAGTTACATTATGAGAAGAGCAAATAGCGGCAATACGATCACCGATGGCCTCTTTGAACTCCTTCCCGATATCCTTACGGATAATAAATACCACATGCTTGAAACCAGCCTCAATCGCATCGTGAATTGAGTAGTCCATGATGATATGGTTAGCATCATCGACCGGCTTCAACTATTTTATTCCTGTTCCAAATCGGCTGCCGATTCCGGCCGCCATGATAAGTAATGTTGTGTTCATAATCTCTCCTTACTGTGCTCGTGCTGCTTTAATTGGGCATACCTTAATGCACTGATAGCAACGAACACATTTACTTTCATCTATCTGTGGATATTCAAAGCCTTCTTCGTCTTCCACCATAGATATAGCTTCTTTCGGACAGATAGCATAACAGGCTGTGCATCCGCAACAATCTTCTTTTCTTTTATATAGTACTGGTATTTCTCTTTCCATATCCAATCACTCCACCGTCACACTCTTTGCAAGGTTTCTCGGCTTATCCACATCGAGGCCCTTTGCCACAGATACATAGTATCCCAGCAACTGCAGCGGAATCACGGCCAGACTGCCAATGAAATGCTCGTCTACCTTCGGGACATAGACTGTGAAGTTCACTTGATCTTCAATCTCGTACTTGCCATAAGTAGTCAGTCCCATCAGATAAGCCCCACGGCTCTTGCACTCCAGCATATTGCTTACAGTCTTCTCATACAGTTCACTCTGAGTTAGCACACCGATGACCAGTGTTCCCTGCTCAATCAGGCTGATAGTGCCGTGCTTCAGCTCACCTGCTGCGTATGCCTCGGAGTGGATATAGCTGATTTCTTTCAGCTTCAAGCTGCCTTCCAGGCTGACTGCATAGTCGATACCACGACCAACAAAGAACACATCATGAGCGTTGGCGTACTTTGCCGCAAACCACTGGATACGCTCTTTGTCTTCCAGAATCTTCTGTATCTTCTCCGGAATAGTCTGCAGTTCAGAAATATAATAGCTGTACTGCTCATCCGTGATTTTGCCTCTGACCTTCGCAAACTGCACTGCCAGGCAGTACATAGCGGCAAGCTGTGCACTGTATGCCTTTGTCGTAGCAACAGAGATTTCCGGTCCAGCAAGTGTGTAGAACACTTTATCAGCTTCACGCGCGATGCTGCTGCCCACCACATTAACGATTGCCATTGTGGTGATGCCCTTTTCTTTTGCAAGACGCAATGCTGCCAGTGTATCCGCTGTCTCACCAGACTGGCTAACAACGATCACCAGTGCTTTCTGATTGAGCGGCATCTTACGGTAGCGGAACTCAGATGCAAGTTCCACACGCACCGGGATGTCTGCCATATCTTCCAGCACATACTGAACAGCCATGCCCACATGCCATGCAGAACCACAAGCAACAATATAAATCTGCTCGAAATTCTTAATCTCATCTTCGGTAATCTCCACGCTGGACAGATCGATAACTCCGTTCTTGATTACGGAATTAAGAGTATCCTGGACAGCTTTCGGCTGCTCATGGATCTCTTTCATCATGAAATGTTCAAAGCCGCCCTTTTCAGCCGCTTCTGCATCCCACTTGATCTCGGTGGTCTGCTTTTCGATTTCATCACCATTTAGGTCATAGAAATGAGCCTCACCCGGAACAAGTTTTGCAAACTCAAGGTTTCCAATATAATACACATTGCGAGTGTATTTCAGGATTGCCGGAACATCCGAAGCCACATAAGTTTCACCAGCCGCAATACCGATGATCATCGGGCTGTCCTTACGCGCTACCCAGATCTCGCCCGGATAGTCACGGAACATCAGCTCCAAAGCATAGGAACCACGGACACGAACCATTGTCTTCGCAATAGCATCGATGGGGCCAAGGTTATACTTCTTATAATAGTAATCAACCAGTTTAACAACTACTTCCGTATCGGTCTGGCTGTAGAAAGTGTAACCGTGCTTCAGCAGCTTTTCCTTCAGTTCGGTATAGTTCTCAATAATACCGTTATGTACACCAACGACCTCGGATTCGACCGGGCCGGAACCAGATCTGGTGCAATTACCAGATACATGCGGATGTGCATTTGTCTGGCTCGGCTCACCGTGGGTAGCCCAGCGGGTATGTCCGATACCACAGGTTCCTTTCAATGCCTTACCGCCATCTGTCTTTTCGATCAAATTGGACAGACGACCCTTTGCTTTCACGACTTGTGCCAGATTCTCTCCATCACGGACAGCCAATCCGGCCGAATCATATCCTCTATATTCCAGTTTCGACAGACCATCCAGCAGGATCGGTGCTGCCTGTCGGTTTCCTGTAAAACCAACGATTCCACACATAGGTTTATCCCTCCCGATATTTACTTCTCTCGTCTATTATACTTTCCCTCTTATGCCAAACGACTCCGGGTAATTGCCAGAGTCGTCATTGACTTTACGCCTTATATCCCTTTTCGCAGATCACATTAACCACTTCGTCAACATACTTCTGGCAAGTATCATGATCTGGTGCTTCCACCATGACACGCACCACAGGCTCAGTGCCAGACTCACGCACCAGAATACGACCAGTATCGCCCAGTGCTTCAGCAACCTTAGACACAGCTTCCTGAACAACAGGATCATTCTGTGCAGCCTTCTTATCGGTCACACGGACATTTTCCAACACCTGCGGATAAATCTTCAGCGGTGCTGCCAGCTCACTCATCAGCTTCTTCTTAGCCAGCATGACTTCCATCATTTTCAGGCTGGTCAGAATACCATCACCAGTGCTCGCATACTTGGAGAAGATGATATGGCCGCTTTGCTCACCGCCGATACGGCAGCCATTCTTGGCCATATACTCATAAACATACTTATCGCCGACAGCGGTCTTAGCGTAACCGATACCTTGCTCATCGAAAGCCTTGTAGAGACCAAAGTTGGACATAACTGTGGTGACAACAGTATTATTTAACAGCTTACCACGTTCCTTCATGTAGCAACCGTAAATGTAAAGGATATGGTCGCCAGTGATAACATTGCCCTTTTCGTCCACGCACAGGCAACGGTCGGCATCACCATCGTAAGCAAAACCAACATCCAAGCCCTTCTCCACAACAAACTTCTGAAGGCCCTCGATATGGGTTGAACCTGCATTGTTATTGATGTTCAGACCATTCGGATTATTATTGATGACATAGGTATCTGCGCCAAGCGCATCGAACACGGACTTTGCGATATTCCAGGAGCTACCATTGGCGCAATCCAAACCGACCTTGACACCCTTAAAGGAGTAGATGCCTAGCGAGATCAGGTAGCCCATGTAGCGGTTGCGACCTGCCACATAGTCCACAGTGCAGCCGATGTGCTCACGATGAGCAAAGGGCAGCTCTGGCCAGTCCTTATCAAAGACATGGAGTTTGCCGTCAATATAGTCCTCCACCAGCAGCAGAGTTTCCTCAGGCATTTTCTCGCCGTAGCAGTCGATTAGCTTGATGCCATTGTCGTAGTATGGATTGTGACTGGCGGAGATCATAATGCCGCAATCAAAGTCATCCACGCGAGCGATGTATGCCACAGATGGAGTAGTGGTAACATGGAGCAAATAGGCATCTGCTCCAGAAGCGGTCAGACCAGCCACAAGGCTGTACTCGAACATGTACGAGCTACGGCGGGTATCCTTACCAATAACAATACGAGCAGAGTCGGTATCACCGTTGCGCTCACGGAGAGCATTATAATACCATCCTAAGAAGCGACCAACCTTATAGGCGTGATCCGCTGTTAATGTAATTCCGGCTTCTCCACGGAAGCCGTCTGTTCCAAAGTATTTAGACATTTTTTATTCTCCTTACAATCAAACACGAAGTACAAAGAGTAATCCATATTCTATATTACTCTCTGCTCTTCCCCCCCCCGATTACTTGAAGCATATTTTTAATTATTTTCTTTACTTTCCTTTTTACTCTTGTTTTCAAGGAATATTTTATCGGAGCAGCATACTTTCCTTCCAGCTCTTCGAAACTCATTGTGTGCATATCATCAAAAAAAGTATCTCTTTGTGACGGCCTTGCACATGACTTGTATTCAGCAGGATTTCCTTTTACACCAGCTTCATATGTCACCTCTTTTAATTTCATTTTGCAACTGATGTAGTTAAATATTTCTTTTCCTTTTTGGGTTCGAATCAATACGAGAGAAGTTCCTAACCCATCATTCATTTCCGGGGCAGCTTCTTTAATTCCCCAGAAGTCCGCAACTGTTAAATCAGACATTTTCTCTTTTTTAGCCACACACTCATAGCAAGAAGGACGTAGGCAGTAATCTCTCAGAAACATTTGCATATATGGGTCTTTATCTTTAGATATATAAAACTTTTTTACGGAATCTTCTGGAATATTTTCCAAAACTTCCTTCATGCCAAAATCAGTCCAACTTTCATCCTTGCAGCGAAAGTTAATTCCTTTCAGCTTTCCACCAGACTTTTTTTCTTGATATTGTGCGTATTCTCTCCACAATGCAGGTGATGGTGCTCCGTGACAAATCACATCCATGCAGATTAAGTTTTCATAATCTTTTCCCAAAAACTTCTTTAACCCGTTTACTTGGCAACCTGTTCCTGTAAATAACACAAGTTTTCCTGCTTGCAATTCTACCTTAACTTTCTTAAATGTATCCCCAACTTTTGCTTGCAGGTATTTTGATCCACGGAGTTTTATTAGTTCACTTCGATCCGTAACTGCAATAAATTCTGCCGAATAGCAGTCTTCAGACATCGCGACACCATAAATAATACCATTCTTATTAAGCACATACTCTGCCAGAGAAGAAAATACCGCTCCAGAAGAACTGCTCAATCTCACATCTTTATCTTTACTATAACAAGCATATACTTTTTCTAGCTTCACTAGTATATCCTCCTCTTCCAGTACCTTTTATACAAATCCAATATACCGCAACAATTTTTTATGGTTCTTCAATGTCATCTGAGCAAGATGAACTACGATGTAACTAATGAATGATGTCAGTACAAATCGCAATGCCCAATAAGCATACCAGTTTTCACATTACATAATTCTACCAACAATCATCAGCACTGCCATGTGAATATAGAAAATTCCATATGAGCAATCTCCTATCTTTGATAGCAAGCGACAGCCACTACGATTATTTTCATTTTTCTTTAGAAGCCAGCCAATTATGGTAACAGCATAAAGAAATGAACCAACTGTTATCTGACTCGTATAGAATCCAATATCAAATCCTACTGCTCTCAATCCAACCGCTTCAACGCAACTTAATGCGAGCGCACCTGCAGCCGCATATCCATTGCATTTCAATTTCCATCCACAGCGCACATGAATTCCTAAATAATAAAAGCCAAACCATGCTGGGAATAATGTTTCATATAGACGCGGTGAGATACCAACTATATAATTCCAAGCGTACAAATACATTAAGTAAAGCGGCGTTACTAACCATAGAATTCTACTGATAACTCCATTTTGTTTTACAGTTTTGACTAGCCAAGGTGTAATCACCGTAAGTTGCACCAAAACAACAATATAGTAAAATGGAGTTGCTGACTTTCCAACAATAAATCGGTAAACAAATCCAAACCAATGAATCTCATTGCCACTGTGTACGATTTTTAGTAGCTCAAGTCCACTATACAGTAGCGACCAAATCATAAATGGGATACACAGTCGCCCCCCCCCCCGATAAATTATCCAGTGTTTATAACTGAATTCTTTATCAGACAAGGCATCGACATTCACAAAATAACCGGCCATAAAAACAAATGTAGCAACTGCAAAATTGATGATCTGGCGAAGAACAACGAACTCTGTACCATATCCAGTAGAATAATTAAATCCACCTAAGGAATGAATCAATATAACCGCCAATATACAGATTCCCCGGATGCTTTGCCAATATTCTCTCTTTTCATTCATCTCATTATTTCCTTAAGATTTTTCTAATTGGTCCAATAACCAGCTGTTTTTCTTCCGCATTCATTCCTAAGAAGAACATCGAGAAAGCATATACAGCTGTATAGATAATTGCAAATACTCCCAATTTAACGAGTCCCGTAATAGTGGCAAATTTCATAATGACAAATCCGACCGCACAAGGTGCAATCAATGCCGGGATGAACTTTGCAATCTCTTTCCAGAAATAAAACATATTCATTCCAATACGAGCGTGGTAATACCAGTTCATAAATATGATATTACCAGCTATAAGGGAAATTGCCGTACCAAGTGCGGCACCTGCTGGGCCCATAAGTTTTATCAGCGGAATACTAACAAATACATTGGCAATTGCAATTGCCAAATAGACAACTGCTCTTGCTTTATGCATATTCTTAGCACGCTGGATTTCAATTCCAAGATTCTGTATTAAAGGAACTGTAACTGGAATAATAAGCAACAAAGCCACTGCATATGAAGCACTATATTCTGACCCGGCCCAGATTTTCACAAAAGGAATACCAAAGAAGGTAAAACCCGACAATATCAGACCAAGTATTATGAATTGAATACGTCCAACCTTTGTAAAGAGTTTTGTCAGTTCTCTATCATCCCCAGATTCTGCAACAATACGATTTACCTTTGGGACAAAAACATTTGAAACAGATGATGAGAACTCAATGTACATGGAATTAATCTGTCCACCGACTCCGTAAACTGCTACTGCTGTTGTACCAGCGAATCTACCTAATAGGAATTTATCTACACTCCAATTTATCTGATCAATAATTTGATTTATAAAGATAAAAAATGTGAACACCCACATTTCTTTGAGTAAACTAACTTGAAATTCTCTAAAGCAGAATCTAATATGAAGATTATGGAAAGAATAGTATATGTTCATAACCAATACGAACAGTGTCAAAAATGTTGTTACCGAAACCATTCCTATGGATCCGTATCCCATAATAAGTAGTGGTAATGCCAGTAATGGATTACATATATTCTGAAGCAAAATCAGAAATTTCTGAAATAAGAATCTCTCATGTGCTGTAATTGCACATGTAAATACGCTATTAGGAAATGTCAATGCAAGATTAACAACAAGCAGAGCCATTAAAACTTTCGCAGTAGCATATTCAGAATCTGTCAAACCGCTACCAAAAATTGCCCTGATATTCCCCAACATCACACAGCCACATAAAATACATACAACCGAAAGCGACGCAAATATCAATAGAAACATTCCATTTAACCGTGCCACGCCATTTTCATCTTTCTGTGCTTTATAGCGAGAATAGAATCTCATGTAGGAGCTACTAAAGCCCAAACTCAATAAGCTTAAATAGGAAACGACAGAATAGACCAACTGATAAAGTCCATATTCGCTCTGCCCCAGGAGTCGAAGCATAATTGGAGTGTAGATTATGCTGATAAGGATTTTTGCCAACTGTCCTGCATAGGAAAGAATAACCCCTGCTTTTCTTTGATTTATATACACTTTTTTTACCACCTCCAGCATATATACACTTATGAGATTTCAAGAGCATTACTCAAAAATGCAATAGATTCATTCTGTTTCATTTTTAAATTATGCAAATCAATATCCACATGCGTACAATGCATTTTATTTTTCAAATCATTTGGCTCAATCAACCTATCCTGCATTTCAACATAGCCAAGCAAAGTATGAAGGCGTGTATTCATGTTATAAGTTCCCACATTACGCCCAAAACACCAAAAATTTTTTTTGAAAATAATCGAAAAGACTGTTGCATGAAAAGAGTCTGTTATAATAGCTTCCGCATTGCGAATCAAATTAAGAAAGTCAGCAGGATTCACTTCTGAAAGAATTTTTCCCTCCAATTTTTCTGTATACTCTTCCACCTCATTATGAAGATAAGGTATTGCTATAATTTCACAGTTATTTTTTCTTGCAAAGTCATTAGCGGATTTCACTTTTTCGTCAGTCAGATTTAAAAAATAGCAAAAAATGTAGTTTCTATGATTCAAAGATGAATCATCAGCCTTTTTCATCCAATATTCTTGTTGATGTAGCAATGTTGGATCCAAAACCAATTCCACATTTTTCTCTGTTATGCTTGAAATAAGCTTCTGAGCTGAATCTTCTCTTACCGAAATATAATCTGGAAACTCTAATAGTTTCGAATATGTTTTCCTTTCAAGGCCAGAAAGTTGACCTTTTCCAATACTTGCTGCATAGATAATTTTTCTGCAATCTTTTCTTCCAAAATTCAAAAAGAAAGCTGGAATATTATAATCTGGATTCCAAATTTGATCACTTCCACAAACAAGTTGTTCATAGGGCAGATCAACACTATGTAAATCGCTATAACTCAGTTTTTTTGACAACACAAGATTATGTGCTCTATATTTATCAAACGCTCTTTTACGTTTTGTAATCGAATCAGAAACTGAACTGGACAGCGGAGTCGTTTTTTCTTTCGTCAGTTTTTTCTTTATCTTATCAAAAGAAAAATTCTTGATTCCTCTTTTCAAGCTGAATGTATTAAACTCTTGACTAACTTCATAATCAATAATCTCACATTCATAACCAAGACCCTTAATAGCATCCTGCAATGCCATTTCCTGCAAAAATCCGCCATAATTATATATTCTCGAATCTAATGTTAATAATCCAACCATATATTACTTCCTTTCCACATCACTTTTAGGCAAACAAATATGGGAAAGTTGCATGAGTTCCAGTTATAGCATAATAATATACCCAATAATAAGCCATATATGCTAGCACATAAAATAATGTCACATATCGATTTGTTCGATATCTTCTATTTCCCGCATAAACCAATGCCGAATATGAGAGCATATTGTATTCAGAAAAAAAGGATGCAATTCTAAATGCATACACGTTAATACTAATCAATTGTGAAGCCAACAAATCTAACACAAGCATTGATCCATAAAATGGAGTAAGTTCATCCTCTGCCATCATTCTTTTCCACCTGATTATTAGCAAAATAATTATGGGCAAACGAAGTATAATTTGGCTTGGCATAAGATAAATCGATCCATTTCCTTGTATATAGCCAGCATATTTTGCTAATCCAAATGTTCTCAACAATACAGCTATTACATTTAGTGAAAGCAGAACAATAGCACCATATATAAAGACTTTGACTGGAGCAAGTGATCCATCTAATCTAAAATTAGCAATTTTTACATATTCTCTTTTTCTTTGAGAATACACATACAAGAAATAAATCGCAAATCCCATTAATGCACTTGTATGGAACAGGCATGCCACAATTACCACTATAAAGTACTTTTTCTTTTTATTGGTAAGCAAATAAGATAATCCCCAAAAAAGAATAGCCATTGCTATCCATTGTCTCATCATATTTAATGATGTATTATAAAACATCAAATAAAAAACGAGCATACCTAACCAGATAGGATATTTCTTATCCATTCTTTTCAATCCAAAATATATGGGGGCTACAATCAAAGCGTGAATAAAAAACAAAACAGTTCCTAGCGATCCACCAAATTTTACTATTAAATATACCAAAGTAGTAAATCCTATTTCAAATTTACTAACATACATATATCTCCATATTACATACCATCTCTGATTCATATAAGATGAAAAACTGGTCGATTGTTTTGCAGCATTATACAGTGGCTCCACATAGACCTTAACATCTGTCCCAATTGTATCAGCCCGCATACCTGCTAATATACACGGCAATAAAATTGCAATGAACACTAGAAGTTTTTTAATGTATCGACTCCGACTTTTTTCAGATAAACCCAAAAAAACACATGAAGAAATAAAAGTTATAATATATATCATAGTTTTTCTTCTACCCCCTCATGTCATATTATCGAAGTGTTGCTTTCATTTTCAAATTTTTCCATAATCTCCGATATTTTAATTGTTATATCTTTACTTATTATTTCTACTGCTTTTTTATTCGCAACCGCTTTGACGAATGAAACGAGTTCATATCTTATTCCCTCTCCATCAAGCTCATAGAAATAACGTTTATTCAACGACTGATCCTCATAACGGACTTCATAATAATCTGTTTTCCACCAAGGTGCTGGAACATACACATATCCTTTAGTGCCTGCTACAACTAGACTTCCTTCCGACTTTACGCCATCTCCTATTCTTATAGATGACACAGCATCATTAAAAAGAAAATCCATTTTAATAAAATCATATTTATTTAATTTTTTTCTAGCAGTAAACCAATAATCTTTGGTATTTGTTCCCAAAATTTCAAAAATTGGCAAAAGTGCTGTAGGTCCCCACTCACAAAAGCAGGACCATTCAATTGTTTTTTCATTAAGACTTGTGCATACTGCGTCAATCGATACAACATCACCAATTTTACCACTTTTTATAAGCAATAATAACCGTGAAAAAGCTGTCGCATATGCTGTCTTAATTCCAGTCATTAAAATTACATTCTTCTTTAAAGCAATATCTAGTAATTCTTCTGTCTGTTTTCTACTTAGTGTGATTGGCGCTTCACATAAAACATGTTTATTGTAATTTAATGCCTGCAAAATTTGCTCATAGTGTAGCTCTGGTTTAGAACGAATATAGACTGCATCACATTTACTTAATATTTCTTCATAAGATTTAACATTTAATTTCTTTAATCCATCATCCATTACCGCCAGATTCTCTGTATATATTGCATTGACACAAATACCGTTGACATAGCTAGCCTCTGTATAAATTTTATTTAGAAAATAAGAATTTCCAACTAATCCTAGTTTTATTTGTTGCTTTTTTTCTCGTATTTCAGAGCTAGAAACACCTTCGGTTCTATCTAGGTATACAACTTTACAAAATTCATTTAAATAGTCAAATTTACCTACCCAATCAGAACCCACTGTAAAAATATCCACATCATACCTTCGAATATCATCTATCTTTTGTCCCTCGTATTCCTCGACAATAATTTTATCGGCTAACCCAGTTGCCCTAACAGCCTCGATTCTTTCCATTAAGGATTGTTGGACATTTATTTTTCCTCTTGTTTTATCAAAATCATCTGCTGTCACTCCGACAATAAGGTAATCTCCTAAAGCTTTTGCTCTTTCCAACAACCTGATATGACCATAATGTAATAGGTCATATGTTCCGTATGTTATGACTTTGGTCATATCATTTTCTCCTAACTAATTTACCAATATTACTTTTGCAAACTAAATTCTAAGTATCTTTTACCTGACATTCTAATAATAAAGAGCAGAATAACGAATCATTCATTTGTTTTCATTATCCAGTTTAATCATATTATTTTTCTTTTCTGCAAGTCACGGAAAGCATTCACAAGTGTAGTATTATCTTCCTTAGTCAATGCACCAATATGACCAACGCGGAAAATTGTATCTTTCATATCTCCACCATTAGGACACACCCAGATTCCATATTCATCTTTCAATGTTAAGAATATATCATATGCATTTGCCGTGGTTGGGTGGAGTGGGGTTACAGCATTTGACATTGCTTCTGATACAATTTCAAACGGCAGACCTTTAATTTTTTCTCTAAAATCTGCTGCAAGCTCTGCAATTTTTTTATTTTCTTCTGATACTCCGCCTTCAGCATCAATTTCTTTTAAGCGAGCATTAATCTGACGCAAAATTCCAACTGCCGGTGTAAACGGTGTTTGTCCTCGCTCACCATTTTTCAACGCATCTTTAAGGTCAAAGTACATGCATTTTGGATTGTTATTTTCGATTCTAGCTATTGCCTTAGGTGATAATACAATGACAGACACTCCCGGAGGACACGCTAATGCTTTTTGAGAACCAGTCAGCATCACATCAACACCTAATTTTTCCATATTAAATTCATCTGCCAAAAAAGAACTGATAGAATCTACTAGTAAAAACATTCCATTTCTCTTGCAGAAATCGCTAATCATATCAATATCATAATGAACACCAGTAGATGTCTCATGTAGATTTACCACAAATGCGGTATATCCCTTTCCCTCATACTGATCCAGCATTTCTTTTTTCAATGCTTTTCCATGCCCCAAGACAATTTCAGTATGTGGAACATCGTGCAACTCAAGAAGCTGAACAAATCTATGACCAAAGCTACCGCCATTTACTACAAGTGCTTTATCTTCTTTATTCAGACAATTCATCACACCTGCTTCCATTGCAGCCGTACCAGATCCTGTAAGGAAAACAACTCTTGAATCATCACTTGCTTTAGCAAACTTGCGTATCAATTTTTCATTTTCTAGCATTACATCAGAAAATTCAGCCGTTCTAAAATATGGAACCTGATCTGCTCCAATCGCGCGAACAGCATCCGATGACATTACTGGACCCACTGTAAAATTTAACATATTTATCACTCCTTAAAATAAGACTGTAGTTCGTTATCGATAATCACTCCGGATAAGGAATGTCCCTTTTCTCGTTCTTTCTGTGGAGGGTATTCCATATAATTACCATACGCTTTCGTTAGATAATCATCGTATTTAAATGGTGCTTTAAATGAAGTATCTTCAAAAGGCAATTCAATCAGATTGTCAAAAAAGGTTTTTAAGAAAGCAAAATCACCTCTAAACATACCATCACACTCTATATAATAAGCTTCTCCTTTCCCTTGATCAGCTTGTGACAACAAACTATATAATTTTTTGTCCACAGTCTTTGAAGAAAATGGTAAAATTTTCATTATATCATTTAAAAAACGACTCAGACTGCTTTCCGTAATTCCATTTAAATCATAGTTATGTTTTAATAATGACATTTTGCCTAAAATCCGAAGTCTGAACATATAGCACTTTGATTTCAATAAAGATTCCTTTATGGAAATATACGGAAAAATATCCACAAAAATTCCATCACATATTTCAATGTTCTCTGTGACTTTTTCAATCATGTGGGTATTTCGCAATCGAACTTTTGCAAAAATGTTATGATAATTTAAATCAGTCTGACAGGTCTGGATAAAAAAGCGATCATCCATTTTTTCTGGTGCCAATTTTAAAAACCGTTGATAATTGTTCCAAGTCATTCCAATGTCCATATCATCATCCCATGGAATAAATCCTTTATGCCTCACTGCACCTAATAGAGTTCCCCCAATAATGAAATAATCAATATTATTTTCATCACATATTTTTTTAACCTCTTTTGCAATCTCTAATTCAAGTTTTTTTAACTCAACTGAAGATATTTGCTTACTCATTTGTGTTTACCTTCTTAACTTTTTTACCCACTTGTTTCGCCAATTTAATCTGGCTTAATGTCCAAAATATCATGTAACTTCTTCTATTTATTATAAATTTCAATGGTTGCTTAACATTAACACCGTTTGTTCTTGTCATATCTATGACCCAATCGAATAAATAGCATTGCTCTATTTGTTTTTTGCTTGCACCACTCAAAATTCCATTTAAAATGTGAGACAGCAAACTCTTATAATAGAGATTATAAAAAGATTCTTTTATTTTTTTTGAATCACCATCTTCAAAGAATTTCTGTATTAATTCTTTTCCGATAAAATAACTGGTTCCAGTATCCTTTACTTTTTTTATGGAAAATGAATTTGTAGCACTTCCCTCACGCATTCTATAAATATAAAGGCTTTCCTTTATATAAGCTCCATTTGAGAATTCATGCAAATACTGAGTATTAAATTTGAAATCTTCCCCTAGTGCAAGTTGTGAATCAAATCGTATATTATTTTCATCAATAATTCTCTTACTATATACAATCGTACACGGGCTATTAAAGTCAATCCCAAGCACCATTCTCTCAGCCATTTTCTTATTGAATTTTCTGCAATCTTTTGCCTCTATTTGGCGAAAACAGTGACGCTTTATTCCATCTTTTAAGACACTGTATTCAAAGAATACTGTATCGATACTTGCATCTGCCCTTATTAAAGTTTCTATTTTCTGTATTGCACCTGATTCTAGTACATCATCTGCATCAACAAACATTAAAAATCTGCCACAGCTATACTCTATTCCTTCATTCCGTGTTTCACTCACGCCTCTATTTTCTAATCTATCAATTAGTCTTACATTTTCATATTTTTTAATATATTTTTTACAGCAATCAACCGATTCTCTTTCTTTTGAACCATCATTTATTATTAAAAGTTCAATATTATTATTTAACTGTGAAAGAATTGAGTCCAAGCAAAACTTAAATAAATTCCATTTAATATTATATAGAGGAACAATAACGCTTATTTGATAATTCATCACTTCGTCTCCATCTGCTGTGCGATATCGGCATCCACGATTTCCTCGCCGGTCTTATGCTTCAGCTGCTCTTTGGATGCTTCACTCAGACCGTTGTTGATCACGCAATTCATATCACAGGTGCTGCACTTATCCAGTTCCTCTTTGGTAACTTTACCGTCGCGATAGTCACGACAAATTTTCAGTTCATACATGCTATATGGATGCTTGGTGAAAAAGGTCTTAAACTTGTGAACCAAAACCCAAGTAGCAGGCTTCCAGATATACTTATGCATAGCAGGGCTAACAGAGCCGATCATCCAGCAATCACGATCGCAGCAACGAACCTTTGCACGAACTTTTTCTGCTTCCGGGCTATTCCACAGCTCATCCCAAGTCTGATTATTCAGGTTGCCCATGACCTCCTTATCCTTGGTACCATTGCATGGCATAACATCACCATATGGGTCGATGAAAAAGGTATCAAAACTCATGTCGCAAGGCAACAGACGCTTCTGACCATAGATGTAGTTAATCAGACCATGGTTGAAGTAGGCACGGAACCATTTCTTCGGGCTGTTGCTACGGAGCAGTTCATTGACCAGATTCTCAAAGTTCTTTGCAACCATCGGACGGTCGTGAATGATGTTCTTTGCCTCAACGAAGTAGAAACTGTTGTGCAGGGAAGCCGTTGCAAACTCCATACCCATCTCGTTAGAGATTTTGTACAGAGGGACCAGATCAGGAGCATTCTTGTCCTGAACGGTCATACCAAAGCCAACATCCTTCATACCCATCTCACGCAGTTTCTTCAGCGTGCCATAACCGCGCTGGTATCCGTTCTGTAGGCCACGGATTTCGTTGTTGGTCTGCTCCAGACCTTCGATAGAAATACGGATACCAATCTGCGGAAACTCTTTGCACAGATCAACGATACGATCTGTGAAGAAACCGTTCGTGGAAATGACGATACGGTCAGACTTCTTGTACAGTTCGCGCACAATATCCTTCAGGTCAGTACGGATGAACGGTTCACCGCCAGTGATGTTGGTGAAGTACATCTTCGGCAGCTTCTTGATGGTTTCGATGCTGATTTCCTCCTCCGGCTTGGAAGGTGCTTTATAACGGTTACACATGGAGCAACGAGCGTTGCAGCGATAAGTGACGATGACCGTACCATTTAACTTCTTTTCTTCAGACATGATTAACTCTCCTATTGTTTACTCTTTCTTTTAAGAATGTTTGGGTTTTATTTAAGAACCACTTGGCACATACCGAGAACACAACTGAACTGCAGATGACTGCAACCGCTGTGAAGATATATGCCAGCAGACCGTTTCCAAATAGATGAACAAGGTGTAGTTTGCGAAAACTTCAAACAAAGATTCCTTACTCGGCGAAATCACAAAGTCTACCGCACAGAGCAGTACAAAATACGGCCAGATTTTAATGTATCGCTTCTTGTAGAAATCCTCCACGCTGATCTTCTGGTCAATAATTTTCTGGTAATAGCCGCAGCACATCCCAAAGCCACTGACCATATAAAAAGGAAAACGAGGTTTGTGAAAGATGGTATTAACCGCTCAAACACAAATCCCCCTATCCCATATTCTCCGTTTGCGAGGATGTGCATCAACGCAATGCCAATGATGGCATACGCCTTCAAGCCGTCTATTCCCTCGTATCGATCCGCTTTTGTAGCCACAAGTCTTCTCCTCACATATCAGTCTTACTGATACACCTTCATAATTTTCTCGTAATACTCATCGATGGTATCGAAGCTGATGTCCTTGCAGTTCTTGCTATATTCTTCGCACAGCTTCTTATCACCCCAGAGTTTCTCAACCTTCTTCTTCAGGTCTTCGGCGTTACCGCTCTTAAACAGTTCACCGGTCTTACCAACCTGAATCAGTTCCGGGATACCACCGATGTCTGCTCCCAGCACCGGTGTGCCGTACATCTGAGATTCCATCACGGAGAACGGACAGTTCTCGTACCACTCAGACGGGTAGATGGAGAACCGTGCTTCACGGATAAGTTTCTCCAGTTCCTCACCCTTCTGGAAACCCACGTTCTTGATGTTCTTCACACCATTTACCGTTTCTTCCAGTGGCCCAGTGCCGGCGAAGATGAACTGCACATCCGGCAGTTCCTTGCAGACCTTGATGAGTGTGCCGATGCCCTTCTCCTCGGAGAAGCGACCAAAGTAGAGGACGTAATCCTTCTTCGGTGTTTCTTTCCACTCCACCTTGTCGATGAAGTTGTGCATTGCCACCGTTTTCTTTGCAAACAGCGGATTGCTGTCCATCTTGCTCTTCATGAACTCAGAGCAGCAGATCATTGTGTCAATGTACTTGTAGGTACCCTTCCACTTCCAGAACTCTGCTTCCATCATGCCGATGGCAGACTTAGCCGTGGAACCGTGGATGCACTTGCCTTTCATGCAGTTCATAAAGTGGCCGCCGAGGCACTTCTCACAGTTCTGGTGAGTGTTCGGATTGTTCAGCATGTGGTTCGGACAGACCAGCTGGTAATCGTGCGCTGTGAAGACAATCTTACACTTATGCCCCGTCTCCTTACGCCACTTCACGATTTCCAGAATCATAGAAGGCGTCAACTGGTAGTTGAAGTTGTTCAGGTGACAGACATCCGGCTGGAAGTCATCCAGAACTTTTCTCAGCTGTACCCGTGCTTCCTTACTGTAAATCGTCTTGATCGGATAGGTCAGCTTACTCAGTTTGCTTCCACCGTGGAAGTCCATGTCACTCGTGTAAGCATTAACCCGGTTGCCAACGCAACGACCTTTATGATCCATACCGAAGTATTGAACCTCGTGTCCATGCTGCCCCAATGCCTCTCCCAGCTTGAATATGTACGTTTCTGATCCACCATTTGGGTGTAAAAATTTATTAATTATTATGACGTTCATTATGCACTATAGCCTCTTCGTATTATTTTTGTTTTAAGATCGTATATAATCATGAAAATCATAAGGATAAATCCAAGATAGCCATTAATACCATACAGGATATTAATCAATCCTTGATAAGGAACGAAACAAGCAATTGCACATCCGACAACTCCACTAAAAATTGTAATTAACGTATACTTTTTAGTTTTTTCAGTGGCTACTTTCCTAACTCCTGTCCACAAAAGCGGAACTGCTGAGGTATAAATCCCTATACAAATTACAATAGCAAAAATCTGCGCAAACCATGGTGAAATCTGAGTTGCTAAAACCAATGCCGGAATATCCATTCCTGCTATCATCCCAATATGTCCTATCAATGCCAAACAACATATTGCCGATGTTACAAATATAAATATACTAGATAAAATCACTCCTACATTAACCTGCTTTATTTCATTTTTCGCTCCAATTTCCGTTAGAAAACTTGCAAACCATAGAATCACAAATCCCCCATACGACGCTCCCGCCAATAGAGGATTTCCATTACCCACTTGTTTAATGCTATCCAAAAACATTCCCTTATCTAATGCTTCCATGTTCATTTGAACATCCGGGATTCCCGTAATTGCCGTCACAACAGAAACAATAAGAATCATCACTATTATAACTATTCCCATCTTACTTAATGCGTTAACAATACCATCAAGTCCTAAAAGTACGGTAAGAATAACACATATCGTTAAAAAAATAGCACCCACACCATTTGGTAGGCCCCATTGTTGCGATGCCGTCGAATTTGCTCCACCACACATCACTACATAACTCATATAGCAAAACAGTGCTGCAAAATAATCAAAAAAGACAGAAGCTGCTTGTCCAATTTTCTTTCCGAACACGCCACAATAAACACCATATATGTCTCCGCCTCGCTTTAACTTAAGGTGACTTCCATTTGAAGCAAAAGACACATTTGTATATATATATATAAGTGCTGCTGATATTATCGCAATTGGAAACAATGATCCATATGACGCTTCATACTGTACAACTTCTTGCATTGTTGCAAATCCTGCACCTATATAAAAAGATATGCATGCACCACATATAGCTAAACATTTTTTATTCATATACTCTTTTTACCTTCTAATGATTTTATTTACTGTTTTTCTAAAAATACTTTTTCCTTTATAAAGCCAAACTGATATAAAAGGCTTCATATCGTCCTTATTATAGAAATATAAACAATCTGCTGCCTTTATCTCTCTAATCCACTTCCCAATACCAATCATTTTAAACCTACGTACTCGTTGCTCAAAATCAGGGACTTCTGCTATAGCCTTATAATTATCCGGCACTTTTTTTTCAATATTCTTCCATTCCAACTCACCAATCATTGCTTTCGACCATAAATATGGCAAGTTCATTCCTACTTTCGTAGAAGCATAACTCCAAGTCGAATTTCTAAAGTTAATTTCCAAAAACCAGAGTTCTTCATTTTGGTCAATCATAAATTCAACCTCAAAAATTCCCTCATATCCTATTTCCGAAATCATCTTTTCAAGAGTATTTTTGAGTTTATCGTCCGTCGCATTACTCACCACCATTGCCATGCTATAATAATCAGGAAGTATATAGGTATATCGAGCTTTTATTGCGAAAAGTGTCTTCTTTCCCTGCTCTGCCGAAAAGCCTTCCAATGTCATCTCTGTTTTCTTTTTTATATATGATTGAAGGAGTAATGTATTTCCTTTAATTTTTTTGTATGCTTTTTTTAGTTCTTCCTTATTTGAGCAAATATAATAATCTTGCTTCCAGCCTTCATAAGACTCAATTGGTTTCGTGATAACTGGATATGTTATATCGACAGGAATTTCTCCACAATTAACTTTCCATGACTTAGCAACATTAAGTCCACATTTCCGAGCTAGTTCATATAACACATTTTTATCCTGATAATGTGCAATTCTTCCAGATGCACCTGCATTATTCACATAGAATTTGCTCTTAATACTGTCATATAATTTATCAAAGCTCCTAACCACAATGTCATCGCAAGCTATTATTACTGGTTTCAAGCTTTCGTCTCCATACTTATTTACGATTTCATCAACCGCAATATTATAATCATCAACCATGTGAAGTTCAGAAATATACCTACTACATGATGCAATTTTAGTTCTACTATTCTTCTTAATATACGCAATTGGAGCAATTCCCTCTTCTCCTAAACTCCGAATAACACCTAATGGAGTATAATGTTCTTCACCAACTACTATTATTTTATGGCCATTAATATTGTTCTTCATTTTTTCCACCCAACAAATCTATTTTAGTTTTTAGCATTATCTATATAATTTCATCGTTTCATCTACAACAGCATCCCAGTTGTATTTCTCACAGATAAAATCAGCTGCCTGTTTTTTTATCTCCATAACTTTTTCAGGATGATTGCAAGCATCTTGCAGCTTATCTCTAAGATCACCGACATCCGATTTTTTGAAGATTAGCGCCTTATCTTCTACGACTTCGGCACACTCTGGAATATCAGAAACCAGACAGCAATTACCATAACTCATAGCTTCCAACAGACTCAAAGGCATTCCTTCCAAATCAGAAGGCAATGTGTAAATATACGCGTTACTGTACAGCTCATCCAACATCTGTCCCTGCACAAATCCAGTAAAGATGATTCTCTCATCACCTTTTGCCAGCTCTTTCAGTTCTTTCATAAAGGAATCCGTATCGCTAGATCCACCAGCAATGACCAATTTCTTATCTGTTTTGACGTTCTTAAATGCCTCAACCAGATACCGAATACCCTTTTCTGGCACCAATCTGCCAAGGAACAATATGTAGGAATCTTTCATAAGTCCAAATTTTTCTATTATTAAACCAGCTTCTCGAATTTCTGGTCTGTTCACACCATTCGGAATGAAATGTGTCTCTCTGCCATAGGTGTCCTTGAAGTAATCCTGAACACCTTTACTCAGGACAATGATTTCATCCGCATACTTTACAGCATTTTTTTCGCCCTGTCGGATAAACTTGGAACCAAAGCCGGATTTCCATTTTTCGCGTTGCCAGTCTATACCATGAATTGTAACTATGATTCTCTTTCCAAGCATCTTTGGCAGCCATGAGAAAAAAGCCGGACCTTCTGCATGGATATGAACCACATCATACTTTCCAAAAGCACTATACAAAGCTGCGAAGAAAGAGGAACTCACGGCTGCAAGGCCTTTTCTCTCAATGGTCGGAACAAACTTCTGTCGGATTCCATCGTATTCAATTTTATTGTCATACTCTGCACCGCTCACATGGTGGCCAGACCTGTTGTAACAGGTAACCTGACATCCATCTCGTGCCATTCTGGTACATAGTTCCTTTACAACTATCTCTATCCCACCCTCACGGGACAGTCGTTTTTGTCCGAACATGGACACCGCAAATTTATCTTTCATAATGTTCTCCAACCAATATTGTCCCCTCTGCTCCTTTTTATATCTATCTACACACCCTTATCGGATGGTATTTCTCTCTCATTCTCCCGTGTGTTCATCACACGGCTTTTTTCTCCACTTTTTCTCTACATATCTTCATCCAGACAGGTTTACTCAATAAAATCAGTTGCATTTTTCCCTGCTTTTCACCGGCGCATATTTATTCGCCGCATTCTCCACCCTCTACATCAAAGTGTTGATCTGTAGAGTAAACTCGCTTTTCTTCACATGTTTTGCCAGTTTCTCCCATTCCATTATTTTTGTAATAATCATACAAACAGCCCAATCATTCTTATCGCAACCTGTAC
Organism: Fusicatenibacter saccharivorans; assembly: GCF_015557635.1. GTDB lineage: Bacteria > Bacillota > Clostridia > Lachnospirales > Lachnospiraceae > Fusicatenibacter > Fusicatenibacter saccharivorans. The sequence goes on along the minus strand of NZ_JADNOP010000014.1, from coordinate 84,533 downwards.
AATGATTTAGTCATCTTTTATGATGTCTACACAACGGAATATTAGTAGTTTTCGACCGTTACTCAACGACACGCAGATAAATGCAGTTATCAGTATCAACGCCCTACTACACAAAGCATGATTTTCACAGTAAAATGCGGCAAATATTTATGCAAAAAAGCGTATATTTGTATGTATATTCAACTCCACCATTGACCATCAGACCTCAACTGATTTTGTTGAGTAGACATTGCCAGTTATATACATTCCGTTTGTAATGATACTTAACATATTTTTGTGACTTATGGCCTATTAAAACAGCATTTAGCCTTAGTCCAATAATATCATGTACATTCTAGCTTATTTGCTCCAGTTTGTAAACATTATGAAGCAACTTTTTTCACAGAATGTCGAACTTTTTCCTATTTGTTTCTTTTATCATTACCATTATTTTACATAATCTCTATTCGCACAAAAAAAGGATTAGCAGCCTTTCGAAAATGACACGTTCCTAATCCCCTTTTATTTTCCTATCCTATTCCATTTCTTTCCTTCTCAAAATATCAAACCTATCCAATTCCACGCCAAGATCAATCCACAATTTCTGCTTCGGATGCGGCGCACTCTCCATCTGGTTCCCTTCATCATCCCAGATCCCCTTCACCGTAACGCAGACATTCTCCCCATCCGGTTTCATCACTTCAATCTCTTCCCCAACCGAAAACTTATTCCTCTGCTCAATCGCATATCTGCTTTTTTCATTCTTCTCCCCAACAATCCCCAGATACGTATACTCCTTCACATACGTATTACTATCATAAATCTGGCTCTCATGATCCGGCTTCCCATAGAAAAATCCCGTCGTAAACTGCCTGTACGTACAGTTCGAGATCTGATCCCGATACCATTCCATATTCTCCTCATACTTCTTAGGGCTCTCCAGATAATCATCAATCGCCTTCCGATACGTCCTTGCCACCGTCGCCACATACAGCGCCGTCTTCATTCTTCCTTCAATCTTATAACTGTCAATCCCCGCATCCAACAAATCCGGGATATGCTCAATCATACAAAGGTCTTTCGAGTTAAAGATATACGTCCCTCTCTCATTCTCATACACCGGCAGATACTCCCCCGGTCTGGACTCTTCCACGACCGCATACTTCCACCGGCACGGATGTGTACAAGCCCCCTGGTTCGCATCTCTTCCCGTGAAATAATTGGACAGCAGACATCTACCCGAGTACGAAATACACATCGCCCCATGAATAAACGTCTCGATCTCCATCTCCTCCGGAATATGCTCCCGAATCTCTTTGATCTCCGCCAGAGACAGTTCTCTTGCCGTCACGACACGTTTCGCTCCCTGCTCATACCAGAACTGATACGTCCCATAGTTCGTATTATTCGCCTGTGTACTGATATGCCGCTCAATCTCCGGGCACACTTCCATCGCAATCCGATACACTCCCGGATCCGAAATAATGAGTGCATCCGGCCCGATCTCTTTTAATTCGGCAAAGTAAGCGCACACGCCCTCAAGATCCTGGTTATGTGCCAGAATATTCGCGGTGACATAGACCTTTACGCCATGCTCATGCGCAAACTCCACGCCTTCTTTCATATCTTCCATCGAAAAGTTCTTCGCCTTCGCGCGGAGTCCGAAGACTTCTCCGCCGATATATACGGCATCTGCGCCGAAGATCACTGCTACTTTTAATACTTCCAGACTGCTGGCTGGAACCAGTAATTCCGGTTTTCTCATGTTGTTTCCTCTCTCTTCTCATGGCTTTTCATCGTAATCGCGATTCCATCTCCCAGCGGCACGACCGATGTCAGCAGCCCTTCATTGTGTGTCAGTTCAAATAAGTATTCCCGCATCCGTTTGTGGATCGTGCGGTTCCGGCGTTCCACGGCGAAGCGGGATTCGATGACGTCGCCATCCTGCAGCACATTGTCAGTAATCAGCACGCCTTTTTCGTCGAGAAGGCGTAAGACCTCCGGCAGGAAATGGATGTACTGTCCCTTTGCGGCATCCATAAAGATAAAATCGTACGGGCCGTCCAGGGTTTTTAAGACTTCTGCAGCGTCTCCCGGAATCAGGGTAATGTGGTCGGCAAAGCCGGATTTTTCGAAGTTCTCCCGTGCGATCGGGATGCGTTTTTCGTAATTTTCTATTGTGGTAATCTCTGCGTCCGGTTCGCCGTACTGTGCCATGAAAACAGCAGAGAATCCTACGGCAGTTCCTACCTCCAGGATTCTCTTTGGCTGTTTCATCTTTAAGAATACTTTTAAAAAGCTCTGCATTTCACGGCGAATGATCGGCACCCGGTCCTGTTTGGCCGTCCGCTCCAGATTTTCCAGAAACGGGGTGTGGCCGGTGTCCAGGGAATTGATGTAGGTTACCATTCGTTCGTCTATTATCATGTAAGATTCCTCTTGTTTTGCAAACGTGCGTTATTCCGCGGACGGCTGTCCTTCGGTGTTGACGCCCGCCAGAATTTCCAGCATTTCATCGACGGTCTGTGCGGTGTTCAGCACGTAGGAACCGTCCTTGATGCCGCCGTAGTAGCCGGACAGGCGGTACTGGACTTCGAAAACCAGAAGGCTTTCGTCGATCAGTCCGTTGTCTTTCAGGAGTTCGCCAAGTTCTTTCGCCTCCATGCCGGAACGCACCTGTACGGTGACTTCCTTTCCTTTTCCTCTGGATGCGACTGGCTCCTCAGCAAACACGTCATGTCCAAACTGATATGAAGTTTTCGCTGCTAGAATGATCACAAGAATTACGCAGACGTAAATGAGCAGGCGCACGGTTCCTTTCGCACCTGTCAGCGCTGCGTGGTATCCGGCATCCCTTTTCTTTTCGGACATGGGCGCTCTCCTTTTGATTTTCGGTTTTAGATTTCCGGTACGCCGATGCGGATTTCTTCTGAAATACGGTCCTGCACCTTCTGTACCATCTTACAGACCTCAAGCTCCGCCTCAAGATAAGCGTTTGCCTTCTCGCTTTTGCGGAGTGCGTAGGAATCCCGCTCCAGGGAATCTACCGCATCGTAAAGGTCTACGTTTTCGGACTGCTGCAGTCGGTAGTTGCGGATTCGATAGTCGTCGACCCGGCTTTTTAAGTCCGGGTCTTTTTCAAGTTCCTCTTCCATCCACAAGTAATTCTGATATGCCCTGCTCTCCCTCATTTCTTCGATGAGCGCATCCAGACATTCTGTTACTTTGTACATGGTATTTATGCCTCCATGATGATCGGAAGGATCATCGGTCTTCTCTTTGTTTTCTTCCATACATAATCGCCGAGGGCATCTTTGATCGTGGATTTGATCTTGCCCCAGTCGGAGATATTTTTGGAAAGGCAGCCATCCAGCGCCTCTTCTACAACTTCTCTTGCCTCGCCCATCAAATCCTCGGATTCGCGTACATAGACGAAACCGCGGGATACGATGTCCGGGCCGGCCAGAAGCTGGTTCGTTCTCTTTTCGAGAGTCAGTACAACGACCATGATTCCGTCCTCGGACAGATGCTGGCGGTCACGCAGGACGATATTTCCTACATCACCAACGCCGAGTCCGTCGACCATGATGGCTCCGGTGTGGACTTTGCCAGTTACTGCTGCGCCGTCCTCATCGAGTTCCATGACATCACCGGAATACATGAGGAAGATGTTCTCTTTCGGGATGCCGAGGCTCTGTGCTACTTCTGCGTGTGCTTTTAAGTGACGGTATTCGCCGTGTACCGGGATCGCGTATTTCGGTTTTACCAGGGAGTAGATCAGCTTGATTTCCTCCTGGCAGGCATGTCCGGATACGTGAACGTCCTGGAATACGACGTTGGCACCCTGTGCAGACAGTTCGTTGATGACGTTCGAAACGGCTTTTTCATTTCCCGGGATCGGGTGGGAACTGAAGATCACGGTGTCGCCCGGCAGGATCGAGATCTTTTTGTGCAGATGTGCCGCCATACGGGACAGTGCTGCCATGGACTCGCCCTGGCTTCCGGTGGTGATCAGGACAAGCTGCTCGCCGGTGTAGTTTTTCATCTGTTCCACATCGATCAGGGTATTTTCCGGGATATTGATGTAGCCCAGCTCCTGCGCGATGGAGATGATGTTGACCATACTGCGGCCTTCGATGACAACTTTACGGCCATATTTATAAGCAGAGTTGATGATCTGCTGCACACGGTCGACGTTCGATGCGAAGGTTGCGATGATGATTCGGGAATTCTGATGCTCGGCAAACAGGCCGTCGATCGTCTTTCCTACGGTCCGCTCGGACATGGTAAAGCCAGGCCGCTCTGCATTGGTACTGTCGCACATCAGTGCCAGAACGCCTTTCTTTCCGATCTCTGCGAATCTCTGCAGGTCGATGACATCACCAAAGACTGGTGTGTAATCGACTTTGAAGTCTCCGGTGTGGACGATGATGCCAGCCGGGGAGTAGATTGCCAGTGCTGCTGCATCTGCAATACTGTGGTTTGTTTTGATAAACTCAATGCGGAATGCGCCCAGGTTGATGGACTGTCCGTGTTTGATGATTTTCCGTTTTGTGGTACGGAGCAGGTTGTGCTCCTTTAATTTGTTTTCGATCAGGCCAATCGTCAGTTTGGTGGCGTAGACCGGTACATTCACTTCTTTTAAGATGTAAGGCAGGGCTCCGATATGGTCCTCGTGGCCGTGGGTGATGACGAAGCCTTTGACTTTGTCGATGTTTTCTTTCAGATATGTTACATCCGGGATGACCAGGTCGATACCGAGCATGTCGTCTTCCGGGAATGCAAGTCCGCAGTCTACGACGATGATACTGTCCTCATACTCGAAAACGGTGATGTTCATACCGATCTGTTCCAGACCGCCAAGCGGTATAATTTTTAATTTACTTCCATTATTCTTTTTCAAATAGCACCTCCGCGCATGTTTTCCAAACGATTCCGTTACCGGTACGGCTTCACGCACGCATCCCCTGAGCGTCACTTCAGGCTGATGGAGCATGTCCCGCACCTGCAGGATTTGCCCTTTAAAGCGCTGTCCCGGTCCCGCTTCGTCTGCGTCCCGGTATGGCTTCAAAACGGCTGGTTCAATAGGTGATGTCTGCCTCGTCATCCAACATGGAAGCAAATACGCCGGAAACGGCATCGAATTCGGTGTCGTCTTCTACCACAACATACTCTGCCTCTGCGTCGGTGTCGGTGGAGATATCCTTCAGAATATAGGCATTTGCCTCGTCGTCCTTTGAATCGGATACCAGAATATAGTTGACTCCGTTGATTCTGGTCTGCTCCTCCACGTAAAATTCTTCTTTGCCGCCATCATCTGTTACAAATGTTATTTTTTCCATACAATATTCCTTTGTTCAGTTTTCCTGTGATTCCTTCTGATGGAAAAGATAGTCCAGATATCCCTGCAGGATAAAAACAGCTGCAATCATATCTACGTACTCCTTGCGGTTTTCCCTGCGGATTCCGGTTTCCATCATGGTGCGGTCTGCTTCGACCGTTGTCAGCCGCTCGTCCCACATAACAACGGGCAGGCCTGTCCGTCTCTCCAGCATTTCTTTGAACTCGAGAGATTTTTCGGCCCGCTCTCCGATGTCGTTGTTCATATGTTTCGGGAAGCCGAGTACGATTTTTTCCACGCCGTACTCTTTTGCTATCTCTTCAATCCGGGCCAGCGTCTGACGCAGCTTATTCTCCGATTTTCTGCGGACAATTTCGATTCCCTGCGCAGTAAGACCCAGGGCGTCGCTGACTGCCACCCCTACTGTTTTTGAGCCGTAATCTAATCCCATTATTCTCATAGTAATTACGCTCACTTCCAGGATTCATTTTTGATGTACTCTTTTAACAGTTCCTCTACCAGCTCGTCACGCTCTACTTTCATGATCAGGCTTCTGGCTCCCTTAAAGCTTGTGATGTACGTCGGGTCGCCTGACATGATATAGCCTACGATCTGGTTGACTGGATTATACCCTTTTTCTACCATGGCGTTGTAAACGGTTTCGAGTACCTCTTTTACCTGAATCTCCGGCTCTGTTTTTACTTTAAAATATTGTGTGTTACTTAATCCTGACATTCTTTTCACGTCCTCGTATTTATTGATATCATTTATATTCTAATACATGTTATGGGAAATTTCAATCGTGAAATTGCCCAACTATTTGAATGTTACAGTTCACTGCATCTCAGCGAACTGTAATATTCAAAGCCCGCATGGAAAATTTTGCTTTGCGAAGTGGCGGCAGCTATTTCTGATGTTATTTTATCCCTGAAAACGCCGCATTATTCATATGAATTGGAAGTAAAAATCATTTCCAGAATTCTCTGGGCACAGGCGGTCAGGTCTTTTTCCTCGAGATACTGGTCATTTTCGGCACTCAGCGCATCCAGGATTTCGCGGCGGTCGGTGTCGGTTCCCGGCATCACAAGATCGTTTCCGGCAGCGATGCATTTTGCGGCAGAGGAGCCTCCGTCGGCGTTTGTTGTGGTCCAGTCTGTCATGATGATGCCGGCAAAGCCCCATTCCTTTCTTGCAGCGGTTGTGCACAGATCGTAGCTGTTGGCGGTGTGGACACCGTTTACCTTGTTGTAGGAGGTCATGATCGCTTTTGGCTGGGATTCTTTGATTGCAATTTCGAAGCCCTTCAGATAGATCTCACGCAGAGCGCGCTCGGAGACGATGCTCGATACGCCGCGGCGGTTTTCTTCCTGATTGTTGCAGGCGTAATGTTTGATGGTCGTTCCGACCCCGTACCGGCTCTGGACGCCTCTTGTGAGGGCTGCCGCCATTTTTCCGCTGACAAGCGGATCCTCAGAATAGTATTCGAAGTTGCGTCCGCAGAGCGGATTGCGGTGGATGTTCATGCCCGGTGCAAGCCAGAGGGTCACGCCGAACTCCTCCAGCTCTGCGCCGATCATGCGGCCTACTTCCTCGAGAAGCTCTGTGTCGAATGTCTGCGCCAGAAGCGTTCCGACCGGGATCGCACTGCAGTACTGATAATAATCTTCTCCGTCGGTGTGGAGGAATTCGGTTCCGAAAATACGGTTCTCGAGACGCTGATACATGTTCATTTTGTAAACACTGCCGTCCGACGGATTTTTCTGATAATGGGAGGTGATGCGGATGCCTGCCGGCCCGTCAGCCAGAATGACATTGGCAACACCGTATTTTTCCAGCAAAGAGGCGGTTGTCTCCCCGGCCGCACCCGGTACGGTAACGGCAGCGGCTCCAATAATTTCTTTGCTTCCGCTGCTGCGGCGGCCGCAGACAAGCGCCGTTTTTTCTTCCGGGGTCAGCTTTTGAACGAGTTCGGCGGCTTTTTCCATTGCCAGGCGCCGTCTTTCTTCCCATTTCGGCTGTTCTGCTCCACATCTGCAGTTTCCGGCGTCCTCTTTCGCTTCTGTTGTTTCTGCTTCAAATTCACAGCCGTTGGCATCGCATTCCTTTGCTTCTGCTGCATTTGTTTTTCCGAATTTCAGAATTTTATACATTTCTTCGGCACTCTTTCCATCGTGGATCAGACCTTTTTCGTCCAGGAACAGCAGCGGGATTTCTGCTTTCTTTTCTTCCCACATCTGCTCCCGTTCTGCTCTCCAGCGCTCCTCTTGTTCCTCTTCCGGCTGAATTTCCTTTAATGCGTCGAGCAGCGGGCAGATGTTGGTCAGATGCTCGGTTTCCACGGTTTTATCAAGTGTCAGTCTCGCAGCCAGGGTTACATCCCGGCTTGAGGTTCCGACCAGAAAATCATAGTCTCCGGCCTCCATACAGTATACGGCTTTGCCTGTCCGGTAGGATTCCAGCAGGACAGTTGGTACCTTAAGGTGCAGTGTCTCGGATTCTCCCGGCTGCAGCAGTGCTGTTTTTCCAAAAGCGACCAGACGTTTTCTCTCTTTTTTCAGTTTTCCAAACGGGCAGGCAGCGTAAATCTGTACAACTTCTTTTCCGGCACAGGAGCCGGTGTTTGTTACTTTTACGGTTACTGTGATTGTTTTTGGCTCTGCATCCGGCTTCCACGCTGCATTTTCTGTTGCTACGTCAAAGGTCGTATAGGACATTCCATATCCGAACGGCTGACGACTCCCACGGGCAAGCCCGTGGGGTTCTTACTACCAAGTTTAGCTTGTAATCGTACATCATTCTCAGACTTTGGAATACAAGTGTAAGTCTATTTGAGTAAGGACTTTTATTGCCGGGCAGTCCTACGACCACATTGACGGCAAATTTCTATCTTTTGATAAGGAAGTATCGTCAATCTCCCTAACGTATTTCATTTATGCTGTTTTTATTCCACTATTTAAAATTTTAATCTGATTCGCCTGAATCCATTCAATTAAGGCTTTTTCCCTCTTGTAATGTTTTTCAAATTCTGTTCTACATTTTGTTTTATTTATCTCTTCTATTTTATCATCGTAACAGTATAGTAAAAATGAGGAATACCAGTCTCGCTGTACCAATGTTCCATCCACTAAATGATACATTCTATCCGACAACTTCTTTTTGACATAAGCATCTGCGGTATGGTCATATTGACTTGCTCTATAATTGCTCGCCACTTCTATATATCTGCCACCAGACACTTCAAATTTCTTTTCTATTGTCGTTTGAAATCCACCAGGGCATCGATTCTTTATTGATTTACCGAAACGCTTTTTCTTGTTAAACTTACCTTTATTGTTTTTCGTAGTCTCTTTCGCTCGTTTCATAAGTTTACTGGCATTTTTAGGCTCTGTAATCAACACATCTCCAAGGCTTCTTAGATAGTTGGCATCTTCATTTATCGCAAGCTGTCTGTTTCTTTCATTAATACGGCATAATTCTGCGTGTTTCGCTTTCAGTCTTTTATAATGATTCGAGTATTTCCAAATCTTTCGACCTTTTTTAATCGTACCATCCTTATTATAATTCTGTGGATTGGTCGCTCGTCTGCTTCTATCCATTGCACAATAATAAATTCTTTCTAATCGCTCGGATTTTTGAATACTGTTCCCTCTTTCGGATAAGTTTTTAAGACCAACCTCCGTATCCGATGTATAAGCAACGGTCTGCGTTCCAATATCCGCACCAATGATACCTTTTCCAAATTTATGCCTTGGATTCCCAAATCTGTCATATTTCGGTTTTGCTTTCCCCTCAATCGTTAAGTGCAAATACACTCTGTATTTCCCACGAATCAACTTTGGTACAAGCGTAGCATAGCAGGGTCTGTAAGTATTGATACAATACGCTTTCTCTGCAAATATCTGGATTGCTTTCTTATCTATTATTTCAGGTTCAGCAAGGTAATCCAAAACAGCGTGAATTTCATCCGATTGAAATCTATCTTTCAGTTGTATTCCAAACGTAGATTTACCAAATTTAAATTGCAATTGATTCTCTTTCACAGAAATTGGAATCCCACGATTCCTTTGTTTGGCTCGAATACAGGGCAACACTCCATATTTAGAAAAGTGGAGTGTCTTACCATTTGCATATAAGCATTTTTCTATCCCTCTCCAAACATCTTCGGCTTTTGTAAGTGCAAATATAGCATCAATCCCATATTTTTTACCGATTGGTATCATAGATGTTCTACAATCATCCCATGTAACATGATATTGCTTTTGCATTTCATTCAGCTGACGGGCAAGTACTTTTCGTTTCTTTTTCTCTTCTGTAGCACCATAAAGTTTCCGTACTTTCCGATACCTTTTCGTACGGATAAGCTGGTCGTAATTCTTTCTCATAAGACCAACCAGTTCATTTCCTGCTTTTCGAATCTTATCAGAAAGAGCTACCACCTTTTGTATATCAGAAAAAGACATATCGGTTTCTACGACCAGGATATGTCTGTCAGAATGTTTATGAAATTGTCTTAGGCTTTTCTTATATTCCTTCTCATTCATGACTTTTCTGTTCCTCTATATACTGCATTACTGTTGCTTCACTTATCTGTCCCACTGTAGATATAAAATATCCCCTCGACCATAAAACACCACATCTTGCATAAAACCGTTTCAGTGTTGGATATGCCTTAAATAATTCAATCGCACTTTTACTTTTGAGTGTTCTAACCACATCGCAGGGAGCGACTGTTTGTGGCACATCTACAAAAATATGGATATGGTCCGGCATTACTTCAAGTGCTTTAATTCTATATCCGTAATCCTCGCATATTTTTTGTAGTATCTGTTTGAGAGTCATATCTGCTTTCCCATGTAATACAGAAAATCTAAATTTTGGACACCAGATAATATGATATTGTATCAGATACTTGCAATGCGAAGCACTATGATAGGGTTTCCTGCTCATCATTCTGTTCTCCTAACTGATACTTTTCCTGAATTCCTCGACGCATTAAATCAAGGAATGTAATTGTTTTCCCTTCCTCAACAGAATAGATACGAGCAATATTTTCCAGTTCTTTTTTCCACTCCATAGGAATTGAAATGTTAATTTGTACATTGTTTGATTTCGGTCTTCCCATGCACTTAACCTCCTTTTTATCTATGCATATATTATATATCTATTCTATGTAAAAACCAAGTAAAAAATATGTGGCTTTCATCCCACAGGCAAACCTATGGGTTTTCGCCACTAATTTATAACCTCTCAGACACGTATACTGTTATCGAAAAGCTTGTAGATTGAATTTTTTCCGCCATTGCCCTATACTAATAACAGATATATCAACAACGATTAGGAGGATTATAGTTTTATGCATATGCCAGAAATTCAATCTGTTTTAAACGAGAAGAACATCTCTTTTTCTTATGTCGAAGAGGACAACTGCGGAAGCATCGACTTTGAGCACCGCGGTCTGCGGTATCATATCTGGGAATTTGCAGACGATGTGGAGCCGGTCGGCGTGGAGACCAATCTGCGGTATGCAGGGCGCGATGAGGAAATCGAAGGCGATTACGATACGATTCTCGCAGAACATTTAAAGAAAGAATTTTAAGCGATTTCATTTCATTTTTGGGAAAAGATGTGTATTTTATGACGCCAGTTCTTCAACCACAGCTCGAAAAAGTCACGCTGGAACAGTATGAAATGCTTCCAGAAGAGAAACGCTTCGAAGTTTTTGACGGTGTCGTCTACGACATGGCAAGCCCTTCGCAGGTTCATCAGGCACTGTCCATGCAGCTTTCCACACTCATCAATACTTACATTCTTCGCAAAAAATCATATATTTTCTAACGCTGCCAGAAACAGCTCATAGAAGTCATCTTCCCCTTCAAGCGCCGGGGAATTTTCTCCGCCGCCATTGGTGCTGCGTTTGATTTCTGCGTAAAATTCTTCACCTGCCATGGCAAGATCCATTTCATAGATGGAAACGCCATAGGCATGGCAGATTTCGCAGAATGCGTGGATTGGATTCGGATTTTCCCTTGTCTGAAGCAGTTTTTCACGCAGAATGGGGTCTGCCTTTGCTTTTTTCTGCAGTTCGTCTAACAGTTCAACCAGTTCATTCATTTTGAAAACCTCCCTTTTTGCTAAAAAAACAGCACAGAAATCCCACGGTTTGCGTGCCTCTCTGTACTGCTTCTTTATTTTACGCTATTTTTCTTTTTTCTGTCAAGCTTTTGCCTGCACTGCAGGGAAGTTCTTTCATCGCCATGATTGCTGTTCTCAGACATCTGCGAGCCGTAACTTTTCTCAATCAGTTCGTTTTTTGTCAATAAATGATTTCTTGACGCTTTCAGATCTCTGTGATACAGTAATGGCAGAAACGAGGTGATTGCATGAAAAACACATTTGAGCAACAGATTTACGAGATCTTTGGAACAACGGACCCAAAGGAGCTGCGCAAGCTTTCCAAAGACGCGAAACAATACCAGCAGTTAGCGAAAAAAGAAGCACTGCGCCATGCGGCTGGAAGAAAACCTGCTTTTTCGCTGCCACAAATCATTCAGATGGCTGCCATGCAGCAGCAGGGAAAAAGTATTGCCGAGATCGCGCGCACCTTTCAGGTCAGCAGGCAGACGGTATACAATCAAATTGCCCGTGCTCACTGTTTCAGCACGGATCCCGATGTCAAAACGCGGATGTGTTTTCTTTACCGCGATCAGCTTTGCACAACGATTGATATCGACTTCCGTCATGAGAAAATTGCAATCCAGAATTACACAAAAAAAATTCCGCTTCGTGCCTTTGGCGTTGTGGAGCATCCGACCTGGGATGATTTTACCTGGTTTCTGGAAAGCCGCTGTTTTCCCAAAACACGCGATCATGCCAAAGATATTTTAAAAGAAATGGGACTTCCCTTTTATGATCCGCTGCTTATCATTGAAAAAACAGATGGGCGAATGGCCGGTGACGAGCAATGGATCCTGATTCTGAAGAATAAGGAGGCACGCCATGGAACAGATCCGTCTTGATCATCAGCTGCCTGTCAAAAAAACAGATCACACCTCAAAAGGGGACCAGCTCAAGTGGAAAATCGGTAATATCTGGTACAAATCCGACTATATGGGATATGAGGGACTCTCGGAGACACTGGTGTCTCATTTACTGCAAAAAAGCACTCTTTCCCACCCGTTTGTCCTGTATCAGCCTGTTCGGATTGCATACCGCGGCACTCTCCGCAGTGGCTGTTCCAGTCCTGATTTTCTAAAAGCAAATCAGATGCTGATCCCATTGGAAAAACTGTACCGCCAGAATACCGGAGACAGTCTGGCAATCACGCTTGCTGCTTTTTCAGAACCGGCGGAACGCATTCGTTTTCTGGCAGATCAGATGGAACACATGACGGGAATTCAGAATTTCGGTGCATATCTGACCGCTATGCTGGAAATTGATGCCTTCTTTCTAAACGAAGACCGGCACACCAACAACATCGCTGTTCTATATGATACAGAAACAGAGCAATATTCTCCAAGTCCTCTGTTCGATCAGGGTTTATGCCTGTTTGCAGACATTAGCAATGACTATCCTCTGGATCTGCCGATGGATGTCTGTATAGAACGCATCGAAGCCAAACCTTTCAGCTCTGATTTTGATACACAGCTGGATGCTGCGGAGGAATTATACGGTATCCAGCTTCACTTTTCCTTTACTGCAAAAGATGTCTGCACGGAACTGGATTCTCTGGCCGATTACTATCCTCTGGAAATCCGCCAGCGTGTTGAGCAGATCATACGCCGACAGATGCGCAAATATGGATATCTGATGCGCAGTTAGAGTCGAAAAGAAAACAGTACAGAAAAGTCCCCACGCTGTGTGTGTCTTCTGTACTGTTTTCTTTTTTGACCTTTTTACACGATCTTATGCCATTTTCTTAAATACCGGAATCGAATCGATCGGTGCAGCGGCACGGATAGTCTGTCCGCCTTCGTACACTTTTCCGTCTCTGGTGTCTTCCCAGCGTCCTGCCGGAAGATATACTTCACGCTCGAACTCGTTCAGATGGAAAATCGGCGCTACCAGGTATTCGCTTCCGAACATATACTGATCCTGCAGCTCCCAGCATTTTTTGTCATCCGGGAACTCGTAGAACATGGTACGGATCAGCGGAGAACCGTTTTCGGATGCTTCGTCATACAGCTGTTTGATGTAATCGTGCATGCTGATGCGGATGTCGTAATATTTTTTCATGATCCGGTAATTTTCTTCTCCATAGCTCCACAGTTCATTGGACTGGCCGGTATACAGGTAGCCGCCGCCAAAATCACGGTCATCGAGCGGTGGAATGTTGTGCGGTCCGCGGTCGCCGTGCATACGGAAAACAGCAGAGTAAACGGCAAACTCATACCAGCGGATCAGAAGCTGCTGGAAATCCGGGTCGTTGACATCATCTGTCATAAAGCCGCCGATATCGGTTGTCCACCACGGAATGCCGGCAAGACCCATATTAAGGCCGGCCTGGAGCTGATCATAGAAGGCTTCAAAGGTACTCGGCACATCGCCGGACCATACAACATTTCCGTATTTCTGGCTTCCGGCCCAGGCGCAGCGAAGCAGGTTTACAATATTTTCTTCTCCTTCTGCTTTCATGCCGTCATAGAAGACACGGCTGTACAGCTGCGGATAGATATTGCTGCAGGAAAGAGCAGGTCCGTCGATATAGCGGTAATGATCGAAATCGTAAACGCCGAAATCCGGTTCTGAGTTGTCCAGCCAGAAGGCATCGATTCCAAAATCATAATAGTTTTTCTTGCAGACTTCCCAGACGTATTTTCTGGTTTCCGGGTTGAACACATCGATTTCCACGCAGTCCCCCTGGAAATCATACGTCTGCAGGGCGCCGCGCTCTGTTTTAATCAGCAGGCCGCGGTCCAGCATCGGCCAGAAATTCTCGCTCTTCCGGTCTACGCTTGGCCATACGGAAACGATAACTTTGATTCCCATGGAATGCAGTTCGTCCACCATGGCTTTTGGATCCGGCCAGTATTTTTCATCGAATTTCCAGTCGCCCTGTACGGTCCAGTGGAAGAAATCGATGACAATCTGATCGATTTTGATGCCTTCCTTCTGGTAGCGGCGTGCCACTTCAAGCACTTCCTCCTGCGTACGGTAGCGCAGCTTGCACTGCCACAGGCCCATACGGTCCTCCGGGAATTTCGGCGCGCGGCCGGTCACTGCGGTGTAATTTTCCAGGATCTCTTTCGGTGTATCGGCTGCGGTCAGCCAGTAGTCCATATCTTTGGTCGAGCGTGCAGTCCATTCGGTGTAGTTCTTTCCGAAGGTTACCTGTCCGACAGCCGGATTGTTCCACAGCATACCATATCCTAAGCTGGATACGGCGAATGGTACGCTGATCTGGGAGTTCCGTTGCGCCAGCTCCAGGGTGCATCCCTTCAGATCCATGTATTTCTGCTGATACTGGCCCATTCCGAAAATCTTCTCTTCGTCGTTGCTCTCAAATTTCAGGTTCAGGCTGTATTCGCTTCCGCCGATCACACCTTTCCACTCACGGTTGACCGTTTTTAAGCAGCGGCTCTCTTTGCTGATCGTTCCGTCGTAGCAACGGTGATATTCTCTTAAAATTTCCTGTTCTTCTTTGTAGAAGGTGATAACTCCTGCAAAGTTGACCACAGCACGGATTTTTCCATTGGTGATCGATGCGCTGGTTCTTTTTCCCATCGATCCGTCGATTTCCAGATGATCGACCTCAAACTGCTCTGCTTTTGCCTCTGTTTTTTCCGGCACTTCGGTCAGCGCCCAGTCTTTTCCGGAAAATTCCGGAAGCATGGTTGCGCGGACACGTAAGGAATCTTTTCCCCACGGCTCAATCCGCAGTGTTTCTCCGTTTGCCTGTGCAATTAATACACCATTTTTTGTCTGAAAACGCATTGTTTTATTCTCCTTTTTTGAAAAGAGAGGTCACAGAAAAATTTGCTTTTCCGTGCCTCTCCCTCCCTATATTCTTACATTCCGATGCTTATGCAACAACAACTTCGCTTGCATCTGCTGCCAGAACAGCTTCTTTCTTCTCATTTCCGACGAAGACTTCTACTTTCAGTTCGGTATGTGCGCCTTCTACGGATACTTTCACTGTGTCGCCGTCTTTGACTGCTTTTACGGTGAATACATTGTTTCCGTGGATATCCGGAACTTTTGTCTCGGCTGCGTCTTTTAACTGATATACGCAAACAGTTGCGTGGTCAGCGTAGTCGTAATCCGGTTTGGTGTCGCAGTTTCCTCTTACTACGATGCTGTTCTCTCTTACATACAGCGGCATGGAGAAGTAGTCGTAGGTTCCCTGATACCATCTGCCGCCCTCTTTTGTCTCGCCGGTCAGAAGCTCGGTCCAGGTGCCTTCCGGCAGGTAGTACTGTGCAACTTTATCCTCGCGGAATACCGGTGCAACCAGAAGGGCATCACCCAGCATGTACTGCTGATCCAGATACGGAACGGCCGGATCGTTCATGAACTCGAATACCATTGGGCGCATTACCGGGGTTCCTTCCTCGTGTGCCTCTACAGATTTCTGGAAGATGTACGGCATCAGAGAGCATTTCAGGTTGGTGAAGAATTTTACAACGTCGCATGCTTCGTCATCGAACAGCCACGGCACACGGTAGCTTCCTGATCCGTGCAGACGGCTGTGGGTGGACATGAGGCCGAATGCGCACCATCTCTTGTACAGATCCGGTGTTGCGGTGCTCTCGAAGCCGGAGATATCATGGCTCCAGAAGGAGAATCCGCTCATAGCGAAGGAAAGGCCGCCGCGCAGGGTTTCTGCCATAGACGGATAGTTTGCGGAGCAGTCGCCGCCCCAGTGTACCGGGAACTTCTGGCTTCCTGCTGTTGCACTTCTTGCAAACAGAACTGCCTCGTTCTCGCCTTTTACTTCTTTTAACAGGTTGAATACTGCCTGGTTGTACAGGTATGTATAGTAGTTGTGCATTGCCTGCGGATCGCTTCCGTCGTGGTAAACAACGTCAACCGGGATTCTCTCGCCGAAGTCGGTCTTGAAGCAGTCTACGCCGCAGTCCAGAACGGTTTTCAGTTTATCGGTGTACCATTTTACGGCATCCGGGTTGGTGAAGTCTACCAGACCCATACCAGCCTGCCAGTTATCGGTCTGCCATACGCCCTTGCCGTCTGCTCTCTGAAGGAGATAGCCGTTTGCTGCACCCTCTTTGAAGAACGCGGTTCCCTGTGCGATGTACGGGTTGATCCATGCGCAGATGTGCAGGCCTTTGTCATGATATTTCTTTAAGGTTGCACGGATGTCCGGGAAGCATTTCTTATCCCACTCGAAATCGCACCAGTGGAATTCATGCATCCAGAAGCAGTCGAAATGGAATACGCTCAGCGGAATATTTCTCTTCTCCATTCCCTCGATAAAGGATGTGGTGGTCTCTTCGTCGTAGTTGGTGGTGAAGGATGTGGACAGCCACAGACCAAAGGACCATGCCGGAGGAAGTGCCGGACGTCCGGTCAGTGCGGTGTACTCGTTCATGATCTTCTTCGGTGACGGGCCGTGGAACAGATAATATTTGATTCTCTCGCCCGGTACGGAGAAGCCGACATACTCAACTTTTTCACTTGCTACTTCGAAGGAAACGTTGTCGGTGCTGTCAACGAGAATACCGTAGCCGTTGTTTGTCATATAGAATGGCACGCATTTGTATCCGATCTCGGATGCAGTACCGCCGTCTTCATTCCAGGTATCGACAACCTGTCCGTTTTTCACGAATGGGGTGAATCTCTCGCCAAGGCCGTATACGCACTCACCTACGCCAAGGGACAGCTCACTTACCATGTATGGCTGATATTTTTCGGTCATGTAGTTCGGTGCCGGCAGCATGGTGCTCTGCTTGCGATCCCATCTGATATAGGAAAGGTTGCGGAATCCGCTTCCGGTCAGGACTTTTCCGTCTGCCTCAAAGGTGTAAGCGAAGATTCCTTTTCTCTGTACGCGTACCAGTACGCTTCCGGTGTCGAGAACTGCCTCATCGTCGTTGATGGTAACGGTTACGTCCTCGTATACGCTCTCTGTTTTGTCGAAGGACGGAACTTTGTTGTCGTATGCTTCATAGTGCCATGCTTCCATGGAGATGGTATCCGGTGTGTGTGCCACGAACTCAACGGTGATGGTCGGCAGGTTCAGGGTCATACCTCTGTGCTCGATCGGGCGGGTGGTAGCCAGGATACGCATACCGCCTGGGATCTGCTCTACTTCATAAGCCTGCATTGCATGGGATGCATTTGCTTTTTCACTCGGAAGCCAGTAACCTTCTGTGAATTTCATCTTTTCATTACCTCCTGATTGGATGAACCTGAAACAGATAGCTGAAAGCACTTTCTTTTCATCAATCTTTACAGAATTATTGTTTCAGGCTGACATTTTTTGGTAATTTTATACTACCACACTCTTGCTTTCGAAAACAGGGCGGATTCTGTGAAAAAATACGGCGATATTATCTTTTTCTATCTTTTTGGTGTATTCGGAGGCTGAGATGCAAAACGGGAGTGTGCCCCGCAGACGTCTGCAAAAGACACACTCCCGTTTCTCTTGTGTTTTTTCTTATGCTACAATCAGATACGCAATGACAGCCAGCAGGATCTGCAGGATCACAAAGCGGATCACAACCTGACTGTCGGACCATTTGTATTTCAGGCGGACATGGTCATGCAGCGGTGTTCTTGTATTTTTGAGGATCGCGATTTTCAGGAAACGGAGTAAAAATACTTTGACAAGGCCGATTCCTCCGTCGACGATCATCACGCCTGCCATCAGCAGATATAAGAACGGATGGCGGGACTGCATGGCAAGGATGGCGATGTAGAAGCCAAGTGCTCTCGAACCGGCGTCGCCCATCAGCATGCTGCTCGGCGAGGTATTGAAATACAGGTACGCGAGAAGCGCTGCCACGAACAGGTAATTGGCTACGGTGAAGCTTCCAAGGACATCGTGGAAAATCATACTGAACGCGAAGATAACCACGCAGGAAAGGCTCGCGCAGAGTCCGTCGACACCGTCGGAACAGTTTGTAACGTTGATCGAAATCCAGATCAGGATGATGCCGAGGATTATGTAGACCACTTTCGGAATGGTAAGGGACATGCTTCCGAAGCAGATCGTGGTGGAATTGTAATTCACAAAGGTGATGACGGTCACAATGGAGATGACGAGGTCAATCGCGCCTTTTTTGTAATCGCTCCACGGGGTTTCGGATGCATCATCGAGGTAGCCGCTCAGCATGATGCAGACGAGCAGGATCGCGTAGATCACATACTCGGCGCCAAGAGGCAGGAACAATACGCTTCCGATCAGGAAACAGATGACGATCACGAGGCCGACGCCGCGCAGTTTTCCGCGGGAGAGGCCGCCGTTTACGGCAAATTCTCTGCCGTGATCGCTCGGCAGAAAGGAAAATGGATGCTTTAACGCCAGAAAGGTCAGCAGAAAGGTGACCACGATTCCCAGCATGGCGATCTGGCCGGGATTTAAAAAATTACTCCATACTTGATACATACGTTTTCTTCCTTCACTTTTCTTTAGATTGAGTTTGCACGAAGCCGTATGTGACGTGGCTTTGTGTTCATTTATTATAACAACTTCATACAAAAATTGCTATACCCAATTCGGGGGTTTCGTGATAAGATAGTGATACACTAAGTTGAACAAAAAAGGAGTTTTTTATGCCACGCAAAGATCATCTGCCGCGCCAGACACGCCAGGAACACATCACGCTGCAGCCGAACCGCAGCATCGAATTTCGTGTAACCGACGATTTCGGCAGTTTTTCGCCGCCGCACTGGCACGACGCGCTGGAAATCATTTATATTCTGGAGGGTTCCTCCATTGTCACGCTCTCGGACCGCACAAAGACCGTCCTTCCGGGGCAATTTCTGCTGATCAATTCCGGGCGTATCCACACGGCGCGCTGTCCGTCCACGGGAAACCGCTCGATTCTGATGCAGATTCCGGATGCGTTCCTTGCGAACTATCTGCCTGATCCGTCACAGCTCTGGTTCTCGATTGACTACGACAGTACGAATCCGGAAGTGCAGAAAAATATCAGCCAGTTCCGGCGTCTTCTGCTTTCGATGATGCAGCTTCATGAGGAAATGCCCGACGGCTATCTGCTGACATTCCAGCGGGAGCTTTTTACGTTTCTCGATCTGCTCTACACGAAATTTTCTGAGAAGAGCCCGCTTGCGCACCACCCGATGAGCTCCCGGACGCAGACACGGCTCGATACGATTCTGACGTACACGCAGGAAAATTACCAGCGGCCGATTACGCTGAAGGAGGCTGCCGATGTTGTCTCGCTGCAGCCGGAATATTTCTGCCGC
The DNA here is from genome assembly GCF_015557635.1 of Fusicatenibacter saccharivorans. Taxonomy (GTDB): domain Bacteria; phylum Bacillota; class Clostridia; order Lachnospirales; family Lachnospiraceae; genus Fusicatenibacter; species Fusicatenibacter saccharivorans. Next base: position 64,825 of record NZ_JADNOP010000014.1, on the reverse strand, counting down.
TTCTTCCGCCAGAACATGGAAACGACGTATCTGGAATACTTGAATTCCTACCGTCTTTCCCGCATCTACCGCGACCTGATCGCCACGGATCTGCCGGTCGGCACGCTCGCGGAAAAGCATGGCTTTACAAACGATAAGCTGTTTCACCGCCTCTTCCGCGAGCGGTTTCACACGACGCCGCTGCAGCTTCGGAAGGCAGCACGCGAGAAAGGATCCTGATAGCTTTCGCTGTTTTTATATCTTTGAGAATGGGAGTTTAACACGATGACAAAAGAAGAACTGGCGCTTGCCGTCATTGAACGTTTGAAACAAGAATATCCTGACGCCGACTGTACGCTTGACTATGACCAGGCGTGGAAGCTGCTCGTCAGTGTCCGCCTGGCCGCACAGTGCACCGATGCGCGGGTCAATGTTGTGGTGGAGGATCTCTACGCAAAGTATCCTGATATCGATGCGCTGGCAAACGCGACACCGGAGGAAATCGAGGAAATTGTGCGGCCGTGCGGTCTTGGAAAGAGCAAGGCACGCGACATCAACGCCTGCATGCGCATGCTGCGCGACGAGTACCACAGCCAGGTGCCGGATGACTTTAACGCACTTTTGAAGCTCCCGGGCGTGGGACGGAAAAGTGCGAACCTGATTATGGGCGATGTATTCAAAAAGCCTGCGATTGTGACGGATACGCACTGCATCCGGCTGTGCAACCGCATCGGGCTCGTGCATGACTGCAAGGATCCGAAGAAGGTGGAGATGGCACTCTGGAAAATTGTGCCGCCGGAAGAAGGAAGCTCGCTCTGCCACCGGTTTGTGGAGCACGGACGCGAGGTCTGTACTGCGAGGACGACACCGCACTGTGAACGGTGTGTGCTCGCGGATATCTGTGAGAAGAACGGCGTAGAAAAATAGCATTTTTCTATGCGTTTCCATGCGAAAAAGGCTTTTGCATACCGGACAGATTTTTCTGATTCTGTCCCGGCTGCAAAAGCCTTTTTGTTTCTATTTTTTATATGACCGAAAGAAGTCCGTCAGCGCTTTCAGCGTTTTCCCGAGCACCTGCACTTCCTCTTCTCCGAGTTCCGCCATCACGGCATCCGTCATCTGCTCGTGGAATTTTGCGTGATGATGGAATGCCTGCCGTCCCTTTCCGGTCAGGTGGATGTAGACGATCCGGCGGTCCTTCTCGCTGCGCTCCCGCTCGGTGTAGCCTTTTTTCACCAGACTGTTCATCGACGTTGTCAGCGATCCGACCGTGATGTCGAGCTTTGCCGCGATCGATGACATATTGCCGCCCTCCAGGCCGACGGCTTCTATGATGTGCATATCGTTGTTCGTCAGATCCTTGAAATCCTCGGTAATGATCGCCTCTTCTTCCAGTTTTTGTATCTCGTGAAACAGATGGACCAGTGTCTCATTGATGATTTCTCTGTTATCCACTCCTCTTCCCCTTTCCGTCTGTTCTGTCCCTTCTGAACAGGGTTCCGCTCTTTCTGTCTGTATTGTATCAAAAAAGTTCCGGACAAACAATACCAAAAACTGCCTGGGAAACGGCGGATCGCTCCGTGCCGTTTCCCAGGCAGTTCTGTTATGTTTGATTCAATTACATCTGCCCTTTTTTCTTTAACCGTGCAAAGCAGATCATGAAAAAGCAGATGCCGTATACGGTTGTGATCGGGGTGGACATGCCGACGAAGGTCAGGTTCGTATTCGGCAGGTGTGAGAAGAACAGCGCCAGCGGAATACGGATCAGGCAGGCGGAGGTGATTCCCTGGATCATAACCGGGATGCTGATGCCGCGGCCGTTGAAGTATCCGATGCTGCTGAACAGCACACAGGTCAGAATACATTCCGGTGCGAAACCGCGCAGGTAAGCGGCGCTCTGCTCGATAACGGCCGGATCGCTCGTGAAGATTCTGGAGATGACACTTCCACCGAAGAAACCGATGCAGAAAATCACAACTCCAAGAGAGCAGCCCGTTGCGATTGCGGTGAGGAAGCCCTTCCACGCGCGGTCTTTCTTTCCGGCTCCGGTGTTCTGTGCCACGAATGCTGACACAGACTGCATCACAGAGGACGGGATCAGCATGATGAATGAGGTCAGCTTCTGCGCCACACCGTATCCGGCGGACGGCATAAGGCCCATGCCGTTGATGATCGAGTTGATCACAAGGAAGGAAATCTGTACGGTCGTCTCCTGCAGCGCGATCGGCACACCGACGTTCAGGACTTTCTTCAGCTCGTCATGGTCGATGCGGCAGTCTTCTTTTTTGAATTCAATCGGCAGATTGCCTTTTTTCAACACACCCATGGAGGCGATGACAGAAATCAGCTGCGCCAGAACCGTCGCAAGCGCTGCTCCCGCAACGTCCAGTTTCAGCACACCGACGAAGAACAGATCTCCGGCAATATTGGCTGCGCAGGCGATGCCGACGAATAAAAGCGGCAGATTTGCATTACCGATTCCGCGAAGCACGCTGCTGATGACGTTGTACGCGATGATGATCAGAATACCGCCGGAACAGATCCGCAGGTAGAGGACGGTTTTGTCAAAAGACTCCGCCGGGACCTGTAAAATATTGGCGATCGGGCCTGCGAACAGCTCCAGAATCACCGTCATGACGACACCGATGATGGCGAACAGAACAATCGAGGTTCCCACGGTTTTGCCGGCCTTATCCGGCTTGCCCTCGCCGATGTGCTGGCCGATCATAACGGTCGAACCCATCGCAAGGCTGGTGATGATAAGTGTTACCATCTGCATGAAGTTGCTTCCGGTTCCGACAGCGGAAATACTCGACGCATCGCCGAACCAGCCGACCACGAGAAGGTCGACCGCACCGTAAGCCGCCTGCAGAATCAGCGCGCCGAGCACCGGCAGCGCAAAACGGATCAGGGACTGGAAAATCGGTCCCTCTACAAACGATACTTCTTTCTTATTTTCTTTTGCCATTGTTTTTCACTCCTTTTATTCCCGGCATCGTTTCCTGCATCCGTGTGATTGCATGCACAAATTCGTCCACCACCGCGTCGTCCAGATCTGGCAGGCGGGATGCCCATTCCCCGTGAAAGTGCGTCACGCGGAGTTCCACAAACTCTTTTCCCTCTTCGGTCAGTGTCAGGTTGATCACGCGCTTATCTTTTTCATCCGCCTGTTTCACGAGAAGATTTCTCTCCTCCAGTTCCTGCACCAGCTTGGTGATGCTCGGCAGCGTTGTGTTCATATAGCTGCTGATGTCGCTGACGCGGCAGAAGCCCTGCTTTTTCTGAATCTCATTCACCGCATCCAGCACATGCACCTGCCGCGGCTTCATACCGTCCGGCAGGTCCGGGAGCTTCTCGATCAGACGCTTTGCATCAAAACACGCATCCAGGAACTGCTTTAATTTTTCCTGTGTCATGGAAAATGGTCCTTTCTTCTTGAAATTTAGTTATCTTTAGTAATTATCTTTGATAAGTATAGCAGGAAATGAAAAAATGTCAAGAGGGAACTGATGATAAAAAAGAGCTGATTGAAAGTTCTGGCAATGCCAGATTCTTTCATCAGCTCTTTTCCATATCCATTTGTCACTTTCAATGAGTTGCATTTCGGTGCCCCCCGCCGGATTTTATGCTTCTGATCGTCTTTTCCAGTACCTTCATCTCAATCGGTTTTGAAACATGGGCATTCATACCGGCTGCCAGAGAATGCTGAATATCCTCAGAAAACGCATTGGCGGTCATAGCAATGATTGGAATTGTCTTTGCCAGTTCATGGGAGCTTCTTCGGATTGCTTTTGTTGCCTCATAACCATTCATAACCGGCATCTGCACATCCATCAGGATCATGTCATAATCCCCCGGAGCAGACTGCTCAAATGCCTCTAAGACCCTTTTACCATTTTCACAGATTGTACACTCTGCACCCTCAATCTTTAACAATTCCATCAGGATTTCTGCATTCAGCTCATTGTCCTCTGCACACAGAAACCTCATTCCTTTCAGGACATTGCCAGCCGGTTCATCCTTTTCTGCCTGTTCTGCTGAAGAAACAAATCTATCTTCTGCTATTCTCAGATCTATAAGAACCTCAAAACAGCTTCCCTGGCCCAGTTCACTCTCCACATCAATGGTGCCTCCCATTGCTTCAACCAGATTTTTGGTAATAGCCATTCCAAGACCAGTTCCCTGTATCTTATTCGTCATAGAACTTTCAGCACGAGTAAAAGCATCAAAAATTGTATCTTTGAAATCTGCCGACATTCCCATGCCATTATCGCTGACTAAGAAACGGTACTTTGCGTAGACAGATGACTTTGTCTCACATTCTTCTACCAGAAACTGAATTTTTCCACCTTCCTGCGTGTACTTCACTGCATTAGAAACCAAGTTGCTGAAAATCTGCATCAGATGAACCTGGTCTCCGTTCACCCACTCGTGCCGGATGTTTTCTTTTATGATTGTAAGAGTCTGATTTTTTTCGTCTATCTGTGAATGGAATATGGTATTGAGTTCTGTAATAAAATCCAAGATGGAAAAATCGGTATACTTAAAAACTGTTTTTCCTGCCTCAATTTTGCTCATATCCAGAACATCATTAATGATTCCTAACAGATGCTGTGATGAAATGTCTATTTTATCTGCATACTCTATTACTTTCGCTTTATTACCGGCATCATGTCTGATCAATGATGTCATGCCGATAATTGCATTCATTGGTGTACGAATATCATGTGACATATTGGACAGGAAATCTGTTTTCGCCTTATTTGCATTTTCAGCGGTCTGCAAGGCTTCCGTTGTAATGTCCTTTGCTTTTTTCAGTTTTTTATTGGACTCCTCCATTTCCTTCATTGCCAGCGTCTGAATCTCATTATTTCTTTTTTCGTATTCAGCTTTTTGCTCAGCAAGACTGCGTCTGGAAATACTGTAGAATAATCCGGCAAAAAGCAAAAGTATAAAACCTGCCATGAGTATTGTTTCAAACACTATTGTTTTCTGATAATCTCTCAGTACATTATCTACAACACTCTTTTCTACAATACAGATCAGCATGGTGTTATTATTTTCTATCGGACAGTATCCCAGATAGTAAGGTTTGTCACTTCCCAGAAGTTCTACCCCCTGTTCTCTGCCATCCAGCTTTTTTTGAAGAGAATCAGCCTCTTCCTCAGTGATAGCCTGATCTCCTTTTAAATGCTTTAACAAGAAATAGTTCCTGAAAAATTTATCTTCTTTCTGATTTGTATAAGTAATATTTCCGTCGTTATCCAGCATAAACAGATACGCATTCCCGTTATAGCTTTTCACACTTAACATGGAATCTAATTTTGAATGATCATACAAGGTTCCAATTGCCGTATAAGTTTCCCCATTAATCGTATATTCCTGACATGGAATTGCAACCAGATAACCATCTTTTTTCTTCTGGTTGTAATCAAGAGAAACCAATTTTCCAATATTATATCCGTTCCTCAAATCCAACAAAAGTTTACTTGGCATGTCAACCCGAAGTTTTGTTCCATCAGTGGTTATTGCCTTTCCATTTTCCTGGAGAAATATAAGTGTACTTTCAGATTCTTTCTGCCATGCCTCAAAGAACTTCTTGTTTCTATCCAGTTCAATAGATCTCACTCCCTCTTGAGTAAGAAAATCCTCAAGCATATGCAGCCGACTGTAGTATCCATTCACCTGCAGATCATAGGTCTGCTGTATCTGTTCAACAACTGCTCCCATACTGCTTTTCCCGTTTTCTGCGATATAGCTGTTCATCCTGTTCAAAAGGAACTTTACAAAAATTAAGTTTAAAAAGATAAGAATTAAAAAGAACAATGGTACTATCATCTTTTTTCTTTTTGTTTTCGCCTGTTCTGTTCCCACTTTTATTTTTCAACCTCTATATAATCTTCCGGTGCTGACGGCTGCTGTCCGTTTTCTATTGCTGCAGTCCATGCACTTGATAATGTTGTGTCCTTAATCTGCTCGATCTCACATCCCGGATTTATTTTTTTCAAAACAGACATTGTGGTGTCTGTAAGAAGAATAGAGTACTCCTTTTCTTTGTCGATTTCTTTCTTATTTACTTCTATGTCCTTTAATGAGAATCCGTTTTCCTCCTGCCTGACGATTAATTTCATACCGGATGCAATTGGTAATTCATATTTATTGGTTATATGGAATTTCTCATCAGAATCAGCAAGATATTTCTCCGCAAGTTCATAAATCTCTTTGCCATTGATTTTTGCCAGGTATAATGGTGTATCTAAACTCTTTGCTGTCATCAGACCAACCCGGCTGCAGGTACACTCCCCTTTGTAAATGGAGGAAGTAAAATAATAATATGGTGCCAAAGCCAGCTGAGCATCATTTTCTTCTCTAATCGTAGTTAAAATAGAAGATGCCGCATCACGACCGTTTTTATCATTTAGCGAAATGGAATATTCATTTTCAAAATTAACTGTGGTTTCTTCTTTTGAATCCTTACTGTTCATTGTGCTGCGAAAAGCATCATAAGCCTGTGTTTCATCCATTTCCCCTGACAATAATCCGTGAACAGCCTCAAGACTGGCATCAAATGATTTTTGAGCAGAATATCGGATATAAACAGAATTATTATTAATTTCATCTTCCAGTCCAAGTACATCTTCCATCATGTTTGGAACATCTACATTTAATGAAATTACACCCTTTCCATCTGCGATCAATGTTTGTCCTTCTTTTGAAATCATACACTCCAGGACATCGAATGCCAGGTCCAGTTTTTCCTGATCTTTTTCCAGTTCTTTGTTAAATGCAATATTCAGAGAAGGGGTCATATTTATAAAAGCTTCATCCGAAATCTGTGAAAAAAACGGTATACGAGTTAATTCTGCATCCATCTGTTCCTGAAATTCCTGCATAAGTGCCGGATAACCATGAAACATTGCTGCTTTTCCCTCAAGGAACATCTGCGTTGCAGTATTAACATCGACGCTGATATCATCACTTGTAAAATGTGAGTCCTTTAAAAATGTATTGGTTTCTGAAAAAATACGTTTCCATAATGCATCATCAAACGCGATATCCCCTGATGCACTTTCAGCTGAGCTTCTCCATTCAATTCCATCCAGACTCATGAATTCCCCAATTGCACCTGTCTGAATCACCTCATGAGCAGACCAGTCTTCTGCAAGATCCAGGGAATACGGTTTTATACCATTATCATAAAATTGCTGGCATGCCTGTGCATATTCCTTATAGTTTTTCGGTATCTTGATTCCATACTGTTCAAACAATGTCTTGTTGGCAATAATCGTCTGCGGTATACCGCAGATAGGAAGCCACTGGATCTCATCTTTTGAATTTTTGTAATATTGCAATGCATAAGAGTAATACCTGGAAACCACATCATAAGAAGCAAAATCCATTAGATATGGCTCCAGATCCTGTGCATCTTTTCCAGAAAATCGACGTACGGTTATGATATCCGGCAGTTCACCATGTTCCTCAAAATAGCTATATAAATCGGTATCATTGTTACCGGTAATAAACTCAATATCCTGATCTGGAAACTGCTCATGGATATAGGGTACAATATTTTTCATTAAACGATTTTCCCACAGATACACGGTAAGGTGATCGTCATTTTTAGATACTGCTTTTTGAGATTGTCCACAGCCAGACAAAACAGTAATTGCTAAAAGCGCACCTGACAGTAATGCTATCAGACATTGTTTTGCCTTTTTCATCCTCGTATTTTCCTCATTCTTTCCTGATAAAATCATTAATTCAATAATTGGGAAACAATTACAGCCAGTTTTCCAGAACATCATTCAGCTTATTCATATCCAGCGGTTTCGCGATATGTCCATTCATGCCTGTATTTTTTGCCAGCTGTACATCTTCTGCAAAAGCATTTGCTGTCATGGCAACAATCGGTAGTTTTCCCTGTTCACCCGGAAGGCTCCTGATTGCTGCGGTTGCCTCATAACCATTCATGACAGGCATTTGGATATCCATAAAAATAAGGTCATACAAGCCTTTCGGAGAAGCTTCTACTTTTTCAACTGCAATTTTTCCATTTTCTGCCGTTTCCACTTCCGCCCCGGTCATCTGCAGAATTTCAACAGCAATTTCTCTGTTTAACTCATTATCCTCGACCAGCAGAATTCTTTTTCCTGTGTAATCTGCTTCAGACAGCTCATCCAGATAATTTCTTGCTGTTTTTTCTTTTCTGCCAGAAGTAAACTGCCGCAATGTAGCCGTCAAACGGGAACGGAACAGCGGTTTTGCAATAAAAGCATCTACGCCTGCAGCCTTTGCTTCTTCTTCGATCTCACTGAATTCATAAGATGTCAGTACAATAATGGTAATCTCTTTCCCTATCCGTTTCCGGATCTGTCTGGCTGTTTCAATTCCGTCCATATCCGGCATTTTCCAATCTAAAATAACAGCAAAGTAATCATTTTTTAGCTCATGATGTGCATAACAGCGCTCAACGGCTTCTCTGCCGGAGAGAACCCATTCGCCTGTAATTCCAATCTCCTTCAATGTGGCAACTGTACTTTCACAACATGTCTTATCATCATCCACAACCAGAACAGGTAGATTCATCAGATTTCTGTCCTGTTCTTTTTCTTTTTCCTGAAGTTCCAGATAAATTGTTACTGTAATTTTAGTTCCCTTATGTAAGGTGCTTTCCACTTTAATATTACCATTCATCAGGTTCACAATATTTCTGCTGATTGCCATTCCCAGACCTGTTCCCTGGACTCTGGTTGTCCGATGGTCATCTGCGCGGCTGAAAGGATCAAACATGATTTTCTGGAATTCCGGTGACATACCGATCCCATTATCCTCAATCGTAAATTCATAGCATCCAAGTTCCGAAAATCCATTTGGCTTTTCCTCTATGGAAAAAGTAATATTCCCGCCATCCGGTGTATACTTGACCGCATTACTCATCAGATTCACAAATACCTGCTGGATTCTCAGGCTGTCACCACAGACACTCTCATGTTCAATGTGATTAATGTGTATATCTAAATTGTGTTTATGTTCATCAATCACCGGTTTTGTGAGTGTTATAAGATTATCCACCAGATCTGGCAGATTGAAATCCTCCTGTGCCAGCGTCATTTTTCCACTTTCAATACGTGCCATATCCAGCACTTCATTAATCAGCCCTAGCAAATGACGGCTTGATTTTGTAATTTTGCTGAGACATTCAATGACTCTGTCCTGGCTCTCAATATTTGCTCCTGCAATTGCTGTCAGGCCGACAATGGCATTCATCGGTGTCCGGATATCGTGGGACATATTGGAAAGGAATTCTGTTTTCGCACGGTTTGCATTTTCTGCAGACCGGTAAGCCTCTTTCAGTGCCTGACGGGATTCAATCTCTGCTTTCTTCTCCTGTGTCACATCCATGGATGCCAGCAATACCTTTTCCAGCTTTCCATTCTTCCATTCCAAAGGAATATAAGAAGCGATCTTATAAGTCTTTTCATCCAGGCTGCAGTACTCAAACTTATAAATATCATTTTCACTTTTCAGATTCTTCCGGATATTTTCCGGTGCGATCAGGATGTCCATAGTTTCCAATGGTTCCAGTGTCTTATACTTTTCAAGAACCTGCATCTGAAAATCATGATAGAATCCCAAAGGTTTATATATCATCTGTCCATTCAGGTTATAGAATTCATATCTGTCATTTTCCAAATCACAGACAACAAAGCGGTCAACCAGACGCACAATACTCTGAATTATCTGCTCCATGGAAGCATTATCCGCTGCCATCTGCAGATGCCGTGCGCTCTCTACCTTTGTCTCTGTGATATCACGCAGAAAGATCATGGCATATTCTGAATCCTCTATTTCGCCACGTATGACCACATTGCGGACCCATCGTTCTTCTCCATTCAGAGTGATACGGCACTCTAAAGCCAATTCGGTTTCCAGACCCTTCAGCCTTTCTGCAATATAACCACGGTCGTAAAAAGAGGATACCGCCTTCTTATCTGTCTCCACAACATAGGAATCCACAAAATGACGGATCAGTTCATCCCATGTATGACTCTGTTCAAAGACTGTCATCAGGGACGGTTCAACCTTAAAGGTATCAAAAGTATTCGCTTCCAGATTTACATAATACTCACACAGGTCTGCTTTCGTAAAAGCCCGGTGGAAAGCAGCAGATTTTTGTGCCTGCATGGCCTCTTTTTTTTCCGCATCAATATTAATAAAAATCCCGGCAATCCTGCTGGCCGAACCATCCAGACGGCGTATTACTTCTGCCGATGCCCGAAACCACTGGTATTGATTATCCTTCATTCTCATACGATACTCTACCTGGTATTTTATCTGGTTCGTCTTATCCTTAATTGCCGCCTGAAGCTGCACCATTACTCTTTCTTTATCCTGTGGATGCAGAAGATCTGACCAGGATTCCAGTTTATTCGGAAAGTCCAGAGTGTCATGATAGCCAAGCATTTTTCGGAATTCATGACTCCAGTTTGCATTCACAATCTCACTGTTTTCGTCACAGTCAAAATACCAGAAGCCGGAACAGATAGCCTCATTGAGCAGTGTCAAATTTACATGATCCCAGTTGACCTGTACGGACATAACCCAGATCTGTCTGCCCGCCTCATCTGTCGCATCCTCTTTACAAAGCCGTACATTTTTCACTGTACCGTCTGCTGCAAGGATCTGTGCTTCCCCTGTTCCGTGAAGCTGCAAAAAACGGTCTCGCTCCAGTATATCTTCCTCGTCATAAAAGAAGTTTCTCAATGAGCCTTTTGTCTGTTCCATGAAAGTATCGAATGTATATCCTGTACTATGCAACAGCAGATTATTCACAGACAAAATAGACAGGTTTTGGTCATAAGATCCTGTCATTATACCTACCCCGCCATTATTTTCCAGTGTTTTCTGTACGGCCTGTGACATAGCCTGTGTCTGTCCCGTTACAGCCTCACCTAAAGAATATATTTTGTCTTCATACTTTTCCATTTTATAAAAATCCTCTCTCTGTTTTATACTTCATTATCCTGCTTTTATCTGTATACAGAGAACCTGTCCCTGCCAGTTTTACATTTACGTTATAATATCCTACAAAACGTGAAAAACAGATATACGGATTTGAGAAGTTGCAGCCACTACACACAATATTCATACAAAATTCTCTTTATGTTTTCAATTTTTATAGGCTTTGCCAAGTGAGCATTCATTCCTGCTGCCAGACACTTACTCCGATCGTTCCTGCTGTAAAACGGTATCTGAGGCTTTTTTTATTTATCTGATTTTTTTCTGTTTCCATGGAACTTCTGAACGCTCACCTCCTGGTATCATTACAAATATACATAAAAACTCATTTTTATATTACCATGAAATTTTTTACTTTGCAATGCACATACCTTTTCAGACGCTGCTTTTCTTGTTTCCTTTTTCAGAAAATTGCAACCAAAGGGGCGCACCTGAAAATTTCTTTTCAAATGCGCCCCTTCGCTTTCTTTTTTTCTGTCAGATCAATCCGTAATGCTCCATCGCCTTTGCCACGCCGTCCCGCTCGACGGTATCGGTTACGTACTCTGTGTACGGATCCAGAATCTCATCATGTTTTCCAAGCGCAATGGTGTGTGCGCCGCACCGGAACATGGTAAGGTCGTTGCTGCTGTCGCCAAATACGTATGCATCTTCTTTCTCCAGCTGAAACTGTTTCAGTGCATAGTCCACAGCTGTTCCTTTGCTGCAGCCGTGCGGAACGAGTTCGTATACACCACCGCGACGGTCCATGATATCAAACTCCTGCTCAAACTCACGGTACATACGTTCTATATCAGACTGTGCATCGGTTACGATGCAAAATTTATCGTAGATGATTCCTTTTGTCTCCGCTGTCTCCGCGAGTCCGATTCCGACAGCAGCGAAATAGGCACGGGTCTGCTCGACCTCCCGAAAACGGGATACCTCCGACGAAAAATAAACATTATCCGTTCCCTCCAGAATCATGCCGATCCTGCACTCCTTTAAAATAACCGGGATTTCCTCACAGCGCTTTTTCGGAATCGTCTGATGCATCAGGATTTCGCCGTCCCGGCGCAGATAGGTCCCGCAGCCGCACAGAAATCCGGAAAATGGAAGCTTTTTCAGCTCCTCGGGCAGCTCCGACCAGGTGCGGCCGGTATTAATAAACGTAAGATTTCCTTTTTCCGCTGTCTTTTTCAATGCATCGAGCGCGCTCTGCGGAATTTCTTTTGTAATCTCACTCAGTAACGTTCCATCAATATCAAAAAATAATGCTTTCACAAAAATTTCCTCCTCGTGTACTCTTTTCCTATCGGTCTGAAAAATTCGTGACTAAATTCGTGACCAGATATTTTTCCCTGTTTTCCTGTTCTCTTTCTGACATACGAAAAAATGCCGAAGCTCTTGATTGTCAAGGCTTTCGGCATTTTCATTCCAGTCGAAGCGACGGGATTCGAACCCACGACCTCTGCGTCCCGAACGCAGCGCTCTACCAAACTGAGCCACGCTTCGATTTTTTGTTTTCTGAACTCTCGTCCGTCAACAATAGCTATTATATATGATGTCTATAGGAATGTCAACACCTTTTTTGAAATTTTTTTAATTTTTTTTATTATTGCTTCAAAAGGTACATTTTACACGGGTTTGCGGCCTTTTTGGTGTTCTTTTAGAATGACAGTTTCTGAGAAAGTCAAAAAAAGAGATATGCCGGAAGTTCTGTTCCGGCATATCTCTTATCTTTGTTTCTCAGCTCAGCTGATATACATCTGCATACTGCACGCCGAAGCTCAGCGCCTCGGAATGGCTGCTGCAGAAGATGTCTACGTGGCCGTAAGCGGTTCCGCGGTCTTCTACCGTGTAAACCTGGCCGTTGATCATCAGTTTCGTTCCGAATGGTACACCGCCCATGGCGATCGTTCTTCCTGCGGTCGGTGTGGTTCCGCTCGCGGTGGATCCGCCGGACCACTGTCCGGTACAGATGGAACAGGAGCAATAGCCTGTCAGTTTAAATCTTCCAAGGTATGTTCCGCTGGAGGAGCTGCTGGAAGTATCTGACGCGGATGGACTCTCCGTTGTCGTGGAGGATGCGCTGCTGTCCGAAGAACTGCTTCCGGAGCTGCTGCTTGTATCGGTATCTGCTTTCGCTGCGGCATTTGCTGCTTCTGCGGCTGCGACTCTTGCGGCCTCTGCCTCGGCTGCCTGTTTTCTGGCGGCCTCTGCCTCAGCTTCTGCGGCAGCCTGCTGTGCGGCGGCTGCTGCGGCTGCTTCCTCTTCTGCTTTCTTCTGCGCTGCAATCTCCTCTTCTTTCGCCTGACGGATCAGGTCGTTGATTGCATCTGCTTTGCTGTTGATTTCATCTACCAGTGCACTCTCGCTGGATTTTGCATCGTCCAACTCTGCTGAGTAGGTACGGAGTTCCTGATAAGCTGCTGCGTACAGCTCCTGGATGGCTTCCTGCTGATCGCTGCTCTGCTGCTGCAGTTCTACGATCGCTGCCTGCTCTTCCTGCACCTGTGTTTCTTTTTCTTTTACCTGGTTTACCGTGTCCTCATACTCCTGCATAAGATCGCGGTCGAAATCGGAAATTTTCTGTATGTATTCTGCCCGGCTGATCAGCTCTGAAATGCTTTTGGAAGAAAAGAGCATTGCCATGTATCCGTTTCCGGAGGAATTTTCATACATATACTGGATACGGAGCTTCATCGCCTCGTACTGCTCTTCTTCTTTTGCTTTTGCATCTTCCAGATCTGCCTGAATCTGTACCAGTTCGTTCTGCTTCGCATCATACTGATCCTGAAGCTCCTGCAGACGGTTCTGCAGATCGTCCAGCTGCTGGTTCAGTTCGGAAAGATATTCTTCTGATTGTCCCTTTTTGGAATTGAGTTCGTCAATCCTGCTCTGTATGCTGTCAAGCTGAGACTGTGCGGCAGCCTGTTCTGCCTGAGCATTTGAAATTTTCTCCTTTGTACTGGCACCATAGCATGGCAGAACGGTTGCTGCCGTAAGCACTGTGGCCAAAACCAGGCTGAATAATTTCTTTTTTTTCATGTCGTACACCTCATACTTATTACGTTCTGTTGCTGATTGTCACTCCAAGTTACTGCGGAAAATGGGTCTTTTTTCCCGCCGTACTTTGCCATTATAACACAAGTATGTCTGAAATGAAAGTCTTTTTTAATTTCTGTTAATAACTTTGTAATATTTCGACGTTTTTCCTGCAAAAACTGGCATGATTTTTCTACTTTCTCCATCCAACAGGGTACTTATTTTTCAAGGTTCCATTGACCAGTTTGCCCCATCCAAGGCCGAATCCATCGACGCAGACCAGCTTCCAGCCCGACGGCGATGCGGTCTCTCCCGGCTCTACGGAAATTGTCTCACCGTGGAGATATTTTTCGGTACGCTCGTCATCTGCCTTTAAATTCATGTAATCTTTGAACTTGTCCGCGGAGAGTGTCACGGCAAACGGCTGTGACGGCTCGAAACGGTCTTTTTTCAGTTCACCGAGATACAGACCGTTCCGCAGGAAATGAAGATTCCGCACGCCATCCGGCAGGGACGGGGAATGGTATACTTTTCCGGCGCGGACTTCCAGTTCCTCCACAGGGATCGGTGCTGTCATCCGGGACAGGAAATCGGAAAGGATCTGTTTTTCTGCTTTCGACGGACCCGGTGCTTCCGTTCCGCGGTCTTTTTTCCGGTTTTTCTGTTTTTTGTTTTTCTTTTCGATCGGTTTTTCTTCTGTCTCATAAGGAATGGCTTCGCCTTTTTTGCGGAACAGGGCAAGGTAATGGCCCTCGCCGTTCATTTTGTGCGGCCAGATGCGCACGGTCTTTTCGATCTCCGGATCGCCGTTTCCCCAGACTGGATTGCCTTTTGAAAAACCTTCGTAGCCTTCCATCTCGATCAGTTCCATTTCCGGGAAGTTTTCCAGAAGAAAAGAAACGGTTCCCTCGTCCTCCTGCGGGGCGAAGGTACACGTCGAATACATCATGAGGCCGCCCGGACGCAGCATTTTGACAGCATTCGAGGTGATCTCGCGCTGCAGATCCGCAAAGAAATCCGGCCGCTCCGGGGTCCAGGTGCCGATGACTGCCTCGTCTTTCCGGAACATGCCCTCGCCGGAGCACGGTGCATCCACGAGGATTTTATCGAAGAAGCCCGGGAAGACGTCTGCAAGGCCTGCCGGTGTCTCATTGGTGACAAGCACGTTTTCGCTTCCGAACAGCTCCAGATTGCGCAGCAGTGCTTTGGCGCGGGCGTTGCTGATGTCATTGGCAACAAGAAGGCCGGTTCCTTTCAGGCGCGCATTCAGCTCGGTTGCCTTGCCGCCCGGTGCGGCGCAGAGATCGAGCACACGCTCACCCGGTTCGATCGGGAGGCGGGACGCCGGGGTCATGGCGCTTGGCTCCTGCAGATAGAAGACGCCTGCTGCATACAGCGGAGACTGGCCCATGCGCATGCCGTCCGGCACGAAATAGCCGTTTGGAATCCACGGAATTTTCTTCCACGTTCCCGGAACAAGCGGCGGGAAATCTTCGGTCCGGCATTTTTTTGTATTCACACGCAGCCCGGCTGTGCGGGGTGCGTCGTAGGAAGTTAAAAATGCATCAAATTCATCGCCCAGCATTTCCTGCATGCGGGTCAGAAATTCCTGTGGTAACTGCGCCATGTATTGTCTCTCCTTTTTATTTTGCTTTGTTGTGCATCGGTCCCTTTTCGTGAACTGACGATGCTTTTTCTGTCTTTGTTTCTTTTGTTTTGCATCTATTTCATAATTTCTCACAGAAAAAGAGACAGCTTTTTCGATTTTTCAATCTTTTGCTGTCTCTTTTTTGCATAGCGGAGAAGAAGGGATTTGAACCCTTGCGCCGTTTCCGACCTACTGGTGTTCGAAGCCAGACCCTTCAGCCTCTTGGGTACTTCTCCGTATTTTGTCAAATACATCATATATTATAGTGCTTTTTTCGGGATTCGTCAATGATTTTTTCGATGGTTTCTGCTGGAAATGCGGGGATTGTATTTTTTACGGAAATATTCGAAAGTGCAACTTACTCAAACAAATAATCTTCCTCAGGCAGCATCCCATCCCGATGCTGCCTCTTCTTTTATTCTTTCCCTTCTTCCGCCCTCTTCCTCTCTTCTTTTTTCTTCTTTTTCACCACCCGCAGTCTCCGGAAAAACGCACTCAGCATCTCCGAGCACTCTTCTTTCAGCACGCCGCGCTCGACCTTCACTTGATGGTTAAACTCGTGCATTTCCAGCATATTTAAGATCGATCCCGCGCAGCCCGCCTTCGGGTTCATGCTGCCGATGACGACTTCGCTGACTCTCGCCTGTACGATCGCACCGGCGCACATCTGGCACGGTTCCAGGGTGACATACAACGTACAGCCCTCCAGCCGCCAGTCGCCGAGCTTTTTGCTGGCTTTCCGGATCGCATTCAGTTCCGCGTGGGACAGCGTGTTTTTATCCGTATTTCTGCGGTTATAGCCCCGCGCAATCACCTTTCCCTCGTACACAATCACACAGCCGATCGGCACTTCCATCAGCTTTTCCGCTTTCTTCGCCTGCGTAATCGCCTGGCGCATGAAGCGTTCCCGTTCTTTCCGGTGCGCTTTTTCCTCCGGCGTTTCCAGCTTTGTTTCTTCTTCCATTGTGCACTTCCTTTCTTCTCTGCGTATATTTTCTGTCCTTCCCGCATATCGTGAACTGTAGCGCAGTATCTTTTTCTACTCTTTTTACTTCTATGCAGGAGGTTTTTATGTCTGATTACCGGCGTTTCATTGCCTATCTATACGAATACCCGAACAACCGCAAGGGCGGATGCTGCGGCTTTGTCCGCGTGGAGTCGCAGAACGGTTTCTGCCGCATGGACTTCCAGATCAAATCGCCGTCGCTTCCGCCGGAGACCTCGGTCACGGTCTACGGATTTATCCGCCGGTCAGGGCGGATGTACGGCATTCCGCTCGGAAATCTCCTCGCGGGTCGCTCCTCCACAAGCGGAAAGCTCTTCACGCACTCCAATTCCATTGGGCAGACGGATGTCACGCTCGACGAGCTTGGCGGTCTGATCCTGCTCTGCCGCCAGACCGGTGTCATCGCCACCCAGTGGGACGATCTTCCGATTCAGCCGGAGTTTTTCGCTCCCACGCTCCCGCAGGAGCCCAAAACATCCGCAGACAATGGTGCCAGACCGACCGAAGAGAAAACTGCCGAAACACCCGAACCTCTGGATCCCGCCGTACCTGCGCAGTCCCTGCCATCATCAGACGCTTCAAAAGCACAGTTCGATGAACTTTCCACAGAATTCAGCAGCAATTCCGAACTTTATCCACAAAATTCCAACCCGGAATCCACCGTCTCCACAGAATCCACATCAACTAACACGGTAAACACCGTTCCTGCAGACAGGATCACGCAATCATCCGCCAACACACTCCATCCCGCATCCGCGGAATCTGTGAAAACCGCAGAAAGCTATCCCTCTGCCAACCCGGAACCGCCGCAGCCCATCCCGGATTCTGCCGCCCAGCCGCTACATATGACTTCCGCCGATTTTCCCGCCGCAGCAGCCGTGCCGCCGTCCCGCGCTGCTCTCTATCTCCAGCTTCAGGACCAGTTCCCGGAGTTCCACCCGTTCCCAGATGATGATCTGACCGACTGCCTGCGCCTCTCACTCGACGATCTTCCACAGCTCCGCGCCGCCGGTCTTTCGGTGGATGCGAACCGCTTCGTCCTCCATGGCTCCTCGTCCTATCGCCATCTGCTCCTCGCCCGGAACCGCGACCAGCAGGAACTCTGGTATTTCGGTGTCCCCGGCGTCTACACGCCGAATGAGCAGTTCATGGCAAGCCTCTTCGGCTTTTTCCACTTCAAGCAGGCGATGCGCCCCTCCGAGCTCGCGCCCGATGCCCGCTTCGGCTACTGGTACCGCACGCTTTAAAGCGTTTTTTAATCCACGCCGCGGATCTCCACCGTCTCAATCTTTCCGCGCAGGATCTCGCAGAACCGCTCGAGCTGCTCCCTCGCATACCCCGAGAACCTCGGATCAATCACATAATCCGATTCCCGGTAATTCTGCAGGAAGTACCGTTTTGCCCCGGAAAGCCACTTTCCGATCGCTTCGATCTCTTCCCTTCCATGCAGCTCTTTGCAGAGCGTTGTCCGGAACTCATAGTCCACCACGCCGCTCTTTAAAAACTCGACCGACTCATTGATCCGCATCACATCGATCTTTTTCACGCCCGCCGTCTCGCCGTACCGGGACGGCGCGTTTTTGATGTCCATGGCGACGTAATCGATTTTCTTCTCTTCCACCAGCTTTTTCAAAATCTCCGGCCGGTATCCATTCGTATCGAGCTTCACAAGATATCCCAGTTCCTTAATTTTCGTCACGAACCGCTCCAGATCCGGATCCAGCGTCGGCTCACCGCCCGTCACGCAGACGCCGTCCAGCACGCCGCGCCGCTTTTCGAGCACTGCAAAAATCTCCTCCTCCGGAATCACCGGCTCCCATTCGGGATGCTGCACGAGATTTCCGTTCTGGCAGAACGGGCAGCGGAAATTACATCCGCCCGAAAACAATGTGCACGCCACCTTGCCCGGGTAATCCAGCAGCGTCAGCTTTTGAAATCCATGTATGACCATATGCTATCCTCTCCGACCGCAGGACTCCGAACTTTCGTCCGCCCTGCAACAGAAAAAGCGGAACCATAATGTCCGCTTTTTCCATTTATCTTCTATTGGTAATTATTTGCCGTAACGCTCTGCCTGGGAACGGATCAGGTCCAGATCATCAAAATAGTTGATTTTCATGGCTGCTTTGACATCCGCCAGTGTCTGAGCGGCAACTTTTTCTGCCTCTTCGCTGCCTTTTTTCAGCATCTCGTAGATCGCCGGAATGTCTTTTTCCAGCTCTTTTCTGCGGTTACGGATCGGCTCTAAGGTCTCCTGCAGTACATTGTTCAGGAACTTCTTCACTTTGACATCGCCAAGGCCGCCTCTCTGGTAATGCGCTTTCAGCTCGTCGAGATTTGCGTAATCCGGCAGATAGCGCTCGAAGTGCTCCGGCTGGCAGAATGCATCGAGATAGGTAAATACGGTATTTCCCTCGATCTTGCCCGGGTCGGTGATCTTGATATGATCCGGGTCGGTGTACATGCTCATGACTTTTTTCTTGATCTCATCCGGCTCCTCGGACAGGTAAATGCAGTTTCCAAGCGATTTACTCATCTTCGCTTTTCCATCGATACCCGGCAGACGTCTGCAGGAATCATTCTCCGGCAGCATAATCTTCGGCTGCACAAGTGCCTCGCCATAAACCGTATTGAATTTGTGGACGATCTCCTGTGTCTGCTCGATCATCGGCATCTGATCCTCTCCAACCGGAACGGTCGTTGCCTTGAATGCAGTGATATCGGCTGCCTGGCTGATCGGGTAGGTGAAGAATCCAACCGGGATGCTCGCCTCAAAGTTTCTCATCTGGATCTCCGATTTTACGGTTGGGTTTCTCTGCAGTCTGGAAACCGTAACGAGATTCATATAATAGAAAGAAAGCTCACACAGTTCCGGAATCTGAGACTGGATAAAGATGGTGCTCTTTTCCGGATCAAGTCCGCAGGAAAGGTAATCCAGTGCTACCTCCAGAATGTTCTGGCGCACCTTCTCCGGGTTGTCCGCATTGTCGGTCAGCGCCTGTGCGTCTGCAATCATGATGTAAATTTTATCGAATTCACCGGAGTTCTGCAGCTCCACGCGGCGGCGCAGTGAACCAACGTAATGTCCTACATGCAGCTTGCCGGTCGGTCGGTCGCCGGTCAGTATAATTTTTCCCATTTTTTCTTCCTGCCTTCCTGATACGTAATCTTCGCAGTCCGCTTCTGTATGAAAAATTTCATGAAAATTCTCATAACTGCGGACCTTCTACATACCCTCTATAATACCGTCTTTTTACAAACACTGTCAATGGTCTTTTCCTGTAAAATCCCTCAAAATATCTATTATGAGACAAATCGTTCAACAGCCACGTACAGCCTTCCCTTTTTCGTCTGGTTCTGCACGCCCACATAGCGGAATTTTCCCATATGGCGCACGGTCACGAGATCGTCCTCTTTTAATGACGCACTCGGCGATGTCACCAGCTTTCCGTTGATAAACACCTGGCTGCCCTCGATCAGCGGCACCATTTTGCTCCGCGAACTGCTGAACGCCAGCGACAGCACCGCATCGAGCCGCACGGAAGCGACGGAGCCTTCTTTCCGCTCGGTTTTCGGCTCCGTCAGCTCCTCCGGCAGTCCCGCCTCGACTTCACAGTACACGCTCGTATGGCGCACTTTTTTCAGCTCCGCACAGATGTAGTCCGCCATATCCGCCATACAGATCAGATACGCCTGGTTTCCATCGATCAGAATGTCTCCCAGCTTATACCGCTCCACGCCGAGATTCATCAGTGATCCTAAGAAATCACGGTGTGACAGCGCATCCGCAAATTTTTCATTCAGCGGGCTGATGCGCACGACTGCAATCGGAAGCATCGACGCATCACCGTCCTCTGCATAGGATGGCAGAAACAGCGCCGCTTTCCGTTCTGCCGCCTCGTATCCGCCGGACAGCACGTAACGCACGCCCGGGATTCTATTTACCGTACGGTAGAACAGATCCTGCTCCGCCAGCGTCAGAAACTCCGTGTGTGACGGAACATCCCTGTGATAACACTGCTCTGCCAGATCCTGAATCCGTCCGACCAGCACTTCTTCCTCATTCATGGTAATCCCCCTTTGATACACCGCGGGCTGCCCCTGTTTTCTTTCGGGCAGCCCACATATCACACTTTATTTATCAAGCAGCATCGACAGTCCGATCCGCTTCTTCGCCAGATCAAGGCTGATGACCTTCACTTCCACGATATCGCCGACGCTCACAGCCTCCAGCGGATGCTTGATGAAGCGTTTCGTCATCTGGGAAATGTGGACGAGTCCGTCCTGATGCACGCCGATATCGACGAATGCACCGAAGTCAATGACGTTGCGCACGGTTCCCTTTAAGATCATGCCGACCTTCAGATCCTTCATATCGAGCACGTCGGTGCGCAGGATCGGGCGCGGCATCTCGTCACGCGGGTCACGGCCAGGCTTCTGCAGCTCTTTGATGATATCGCGCAGCGTAATCTCGCCGACACCGATCTCCTCTGCCATCTTCTTGTAATCTTTGATGAAGAACGCCGTCGGTCCCTCGCTGATCTGCTCTGTCTTCATATTTAACTTTGCAAACAGCTTCTCGACTGCCTCGTAGCTCTCCGGATGAACGCTTGTGCCGTCCAGCGGATTTTTGCCGCCGGTGATGCGCATAAAGCCCGCGCACTGCTCAAACGCCTTCGGTCCGAGTTTTGCCACTTTCAGGAGCTCTTTTCTGCTCTCGAAACGGCCGTTCTCCTCGCGGTATGATACGATGTTTTTTGCAATCACCTTGCTGACACCGGAAATGTATTCCAGCAGCGACGCGGATGCCGTGTTCAGATCGACACCGACTTTATTCACGCAGTCCTCAACGACACCGCCGAGCGCCTCGCCGAGCTTCTTCTGGTTCATATCGTGCTGATACTGGCCGACACCGATCGATTTCGGATCGATTTTGACAAGCTCTGCCAGCGGATCCTGCACACGGCGTGCGATGGAAGCGGCGCTTCGCTGTCCGACATCAAAGTTCGGGAATTCCTCGGTTGCCAGCTTGCTTGCAGAGTAAACGGATGCTCCTGCCTCGTTTGTGATCACATACGCAACCTTCTCCGGGATCTCTTTTAAGATCTCGACGATGATCTGCTCGGACTCACGGCTTGCAGTTCCGTTTCCGACAGAAATCAGGGTGACACCGTATTTGTGGATCAGATCTTTTACGGTCGCTTTTGCTGCTGCAATCTTCTTCTCATTCGTCGGCGCGGTCGGATAAACCACGGTGGTATCGAGCACTTTTCCAGTCGCATCGACAACAGCCAGCTTGCATCCCGTACGGAACGCCGGATCCCATCCAAGGACAACCTGGCCTGCGATCGGCGGCTGCATCAGAAGCTGCTCAAGATTCTTTCCAAAGACCTTGATCGCACCGTCCTCTGCCTTTTCGGTGAGCTGATTTCTGACCTCACGCTCGATGGCCGGAGCGATCAGACGGTTGTAGGCATCCTCGATGGTCGCCTGCAGAACCGGCTTTGTCTGCGGATTCTCTTTGGTGATGATTTTTTTCTCGAGATAACGCAGGATTTCTTCCGTCGGCGCCTCAATTTTGACGTTCAGGAATTTTTCTTTCTCACCGCGGTTCAGCGCCAGCACACGGTGTCCGGCAATTTTCGATACCGGCTCGGAAAACTCATAGTAATTCTCGTAAACGGACTCTGCTTTCTCATCCTTTGCTGTCGAGACGATCAGGCCCTTCGCCTCGGTTCTGCGGCGGATCTCCATACGGTAATCGGCCTCATCGGAAATGCTCTCAGCGATGATGTCGCAGGCACCAGCAATGGCGTCTTTTGCCGTTTTGACTTCCTTTTCTTCTGAAACAAAAGCCTCTGCCTCTTTTTCGAGCGGCTCTTTTGTCATCTGCAGAAGAATGATATTCGCCAGCGGCTCCAGTCCTTTTTCTTTTGCGATCGTCGCACGCGTCCGGCGTTTCGGACGGTACGGGCGGTATAAATCCTCTACGACCACGAGAGTTGCGGCCTCTTCGATGGATTTTTTCAGTTCTGCGGTCAGCTTGCCCTGCTCCTCGATGCTCGCAAGGACAACGGCCTTGCGGTCATTTAAACTGCGCAGGTACATCAGACGGTCGTACAGATTTCGCAGTATCTCATCGTTTAAGGAACCTGTTGCTTCTTTTCGATATCGTGAAATAAAAGGGATCGTGTTTCCCTCGTCAATCAGTTTCACTGCAGCTTCTACCTGCCACGGTTTGACGTTCAGCTCGACTGCCAATACCTGATTCATATCCATAGGTAAATTCCTCCTGTTGTCTCTTCCAAAACACGCTGTTCCTTCTCTGTTTTTCCCGCATAAAAAGCGGGACCCTTGGCGGAACAGCCACTCTATTACCTTATCAATAGGTCTTGTTTTTGTCAACCTTACATGATAAAATCTTTACTATAGCTTTTTTGACAGACTGCGTGTGAAACCGCGCTTTTTTGCAGAAGAAAGGACATTTTATGACACCAGAAAATTACGATCCAAACACCAATGAGTCCGGAGATTCCTATCAGTCCTCCCATCCGTACGGCGTGCCTGAGGGCCAGCGTCCCGGACCGTATCAGCATTACCAGCAGCAGCCTCCCGTACAGCCGCCGCGCAGGACGGGTTCGCAGGCCCTTGCAGCCGCTTCGATGGTCATGGCGATCTGCTCCTTTTTGTTCATGCTTAACATGGGGTCCCTGTTTTTCGGCTCGCTCGGCGTGATCTTCGCCCTTTTAAGCCGCGGCGCAGGACGCATGAGCGGCACGGCAAAAGCCGGTCTTGCGGGCTGTACCATCGGCATAATTGTCGGTATCTGCATCATGTATGCTTTCCTGCTTTTCAACATGGTCAGCGGCGGCAGCACCAACCTGCTTGAGCGGTATTACAATCAGTACATGCAGGAATACCAGATGACACCGGATAACGGAACAACCACCGACGGAAATACCATCTAGGTACCAGAAAGGATTTTTCATGAACGGACAAAAACAGAAATTTTCAGAACTGAAAAAGCAGGCCCGTGAGGCCATGGCAGGCCGATGCGGCACGCTGGTGGGCGCAACCGCGATCAACCTGTTTCTCACCTTCTCCTGCTCCCTCATCCCGACGCTGATTTTTTCAGGCACAACGCTGTACGATATCATTTTCCTGAATCTGACGCTGTTCCTGTTTTCCCTGCTCCTCAGCCTCTTTCAGGCGGGCTACTTAAAGATCTGCCTCTCAACGCTGCGCGGGGAACCGATTTCCGTCGGTGATATGCTCTACGCTTTCTATCACCACCCGGACCAGTACGTGCTGATGTTCCTTATCATCAACGGCATCAGCTCCGTGATCGCCCTGATTTCCAGCATTCCAGGCTTCCAGTATCTTTCCTCCCCGAGTGCGGAACTGACGCTTGGAACAGCACTTTCCATCGAAGCCGAGCTTTCTTCTCTGATGAACGTTTACGTTTACAAGCTGATCGGCTCTCTCGTTTCCACGCTGGTGCTGGTTCCGTTTTCCCTTTCCACCTTTGTGATGAACGACGCTCCCGGCATCGGCCCGATCCAGGCGATCCGTCAGAGCTTTGCGATGATGAAGAAGAACTTTTTCCGCTACATTCTGCTTCTCTTAAGTTTCTTAGGGCTTGAGATTCTCGCATCCTGTTCCTGTGCCATCGGCTTTTTGTGGGTAATGCCCTATATGCAGATCACGATGGCTGCGTTCTATCAGGAACGGAAAGATGTCCTGTATCCGGCATCGGAACCGGTGGGATATGATACGGATTCCTTTGGATCCGGCACAGATCTTTAAAAATAAATTTTAAGATAACTAAAAAGACGTTTCACACCCCTTGCTTTACGGCTGTGAAACGTCTTTTTAGTTATGTCTATTTCGAGATCTTAAATTCTCGCGCGGATTCTGCTCTGGATTCCGTCGAGTTTCTCTGCTTTTTCTCTGTACTCCTGCTCTGTGATTTCGCCGGTAATAAATGCGAACTCCTCGGACAGACTTGGAACTGCTACGATTTCTACTTTTCCGAACAGCTCCTCGATCTCACTCTGGCGCTCTGCGGCGTGGCCGGACACGCGGACGAAGAAGCGGCTCTTTACATCATCGATCTGCAGCAGGTCCAGTTTTTCCTCGCTCCAGCTCATCATGATGTTTCTGCCTTTGTTCTTTGCGCAGTCTACGACATCGGCTACAACGGCACTTGCGGTCGGAAGCTTTCCTGCTCCGCTTCCGTAGAACATCGCATCACCCAGTACATTTCCGTGGATGAAGATGGCGTTGAAGACACCGTTTACGCTGTACAGCGGGTTTTTCGCGTCAATCATCACCGGGCTTACCATGGCGTAATACTGATCACCCACCTTGCGGCTTGTTGCGAGCAGTTTGATTGCGGTTCCCATCGAGGTCGCATATTTGATATCCTCTGCGGTGATCTTTGTGATTCCCTCGGTGTAAACCTCTTCGTAATTGACTTCTTTTCCATAAGCAAGAGAAGAAAGAATCGCAATTTTACGGCACGCATCGTAGCCTTCTACATCTGCTTCCGGGTTGCGCTCTGCGTAGCCGAGGCGCTGTGCCTCTTTTAATACATCTGCGAAATCGGAACCGTCGCTTGCCATTTTGCTTAAGATGTAGTTTGTCGTACCGTTTAAGATACCCGTTACTTCATCGATCTCATCTGCAGTCAGGGAGGAGTTTAACGGACGGATGATCGGGATACCGCCGCCGCAGCTTGCCTCAAACAGATAGTTTGCGCCGTGCTCTTTTGCAATTGCAAGAAGCTCGGTACCGTGTCTTGCCACCAGCTCTTTGTTGGATGTGCAGACGCTCTTTCCAGCCTCCAGCGCACGTTTTGTGAAGGTGTAAGCCGGCTCTACGCCGCCCATGACCTCGACAACAACATCAACCTCCGGATCGTTTGCGATCACTTCGTAATCATGTACCAGCACTTTTTCCACTGGATCTCCCGGGAAATCTCTTAAATCCAGAACGTATTTGATATTAATCTCGTTCTCTGCTCTCTTGTTGATGCTGTCATGGTTCGTGTTGATGACTTCCACCACGCCGGAACCAACGGTGCCATATCCTAATACTGCAATCTGAATCATCTCTTTTGTCCCTCTCTTGCTTTTTCTTTTTCAGGACTCCTGTCCTAAGATTTTAAAATAATGAACTCCCTGTCTGGACTCAATCTCGTTGATCATCTCCGAGGCGTCTCCCCGGTCTTCCGCGATATCCACGCTGATTGTCAGTGACGCCACGCCGTTTAACGGAATCGTCTGATGAATGGTCAGAATGTTTCCGTGAAACTCGGCGATAATCTTCAGCACATCGGAAAGCAGTCCCGGCTCATCGTCCATCTGCAGAATAAACGTAATCGTTTTTCCTTTTGCATTGTCATGAAAAGGAAGAATATCATCTTTGTATTTATAGAAAGAGCTTCTGCTGATTCCCGCTTTTTCCGTTGCCTGCTGCACGGTAAGCTCCTGCATATCCATCAACCGTTTGGCCTCGATGACCTTCAAAAGGACCTCCGGAACCGCCTTTTCTTTGATTACATAATACTTTGTTTTCTCTTCTCTCATGGCAATCCTCTGTTTCTATGTTCTTTCCAGGAAATACATTTGTTTTCACAGGAAAGATCGTACCATATTCCGGCACAATGCGCAAGGACTTTTTAGAATCCGATACTTCCGCCGCCGTGGCTGTTTCCGCTGGCGGATGTGTGAACGTGGCTTCCGCCGCCACCGCCTCCTCCGCCGCCGGAACCGCCTCCTCCGTGGTTTCCGTCGTCCCTCGGGATCTTGTGCATCGACACATGGCGGTCAATCAGTGCATCCCTGCGGTCTCTGATTTTTACGCGTTTCAGATCTGCATAGCCCTTTGCACCGCGGTTTTTCTTTCGTCTGTAACTCTTCCAGATTCCAAAATAAACACAAAATCCTGTCAAAGCAGCTAAAAGGATAGCAATCATTGCCTCGGTACTGTTGATTTTACGGTAATGAATGATCGAGCCGTCTTCTGTAATCAGGTAGTCCGCCTCGGAAACACCGCGGTCGAAGCACTCCTGCGTTATCGTAATCATTTTTGCAAACGTCCCCGCATAGTCGCCCTCTTTTGCATAGCTCTGCGCTGCCTGCAGAATGTCATCGATTTCCGCGTCCGACATATAATACTGCATAATGCCCGACGTTGAAATCACAATCTGGCGCTGTCCCATGTCGATGAGGAAGCAGACGCCGTTCGGCTCCTTCGGATACTTTTTATCATAGAAATCATCCGCAATCGCCTGGCAGTCCTCGGAGCCGCTGCTGTACTCGGTCAGGATCACCATATGAATGTCCGTATTGCTCTCGAACTCCGCACAGGAACGCTCGAGATCCTGCTCCTCCTCATCCGAAAGAAGCGATGCGTTGTCGTAGACATACTGGGTGTCCGCTTTTACGGTATTCACAGAAAAAATCCCGCACAGCAGAAGGGCTGCAAAAATGCCGAGCAGATATTGTCTCGCTTTTTTCATTCTTCTCATGAGAAATACCCTCCCACCAGCATAAAGATCAGTACGAAAAGTGCACTCACAACCGACGTCAGCAGCGCTTTTTTCCGCTCAAACGGAAAATCACCGTTGATCGTGCCGGTCTGGCCGTTCATCGCGTAGTAATAAACCTTTCCGTCTTTTCCCGGATACGTCAGTGTCCAGACCGGAAACAGTACGTAACGCCAGTCCTCCTGCTTTGGAGAAAGCTTCATTTTCTCCTGCTCGAGGGAGAGATACTCGTTCGCCTCGTTCCGCATTGCGCCGCGCGCCATCGTCTCCAGTTCTTTTTTCAGTTCCGGTGCGATCTGCGCCTGTTCGATATCACGTTTTTCCGCCTGAAATCCGGAAAGATAGCCCATAGAAAACGGCTGCATCTCCTCCAGACGATAGGGCTGCACGCATTCGATCAGATCGCGGTCGGCCTTGTTCAGTGCATTGCGCGACAGACCACCCACGCGGACCTCGCCCTCCCGGCGGACATCGTAGATGCTGGTCTCTTTGTACTCCACATCACCGGTCTGCCAGACTCTCACCTTCCGGCCGCGTGCCATGTAATCCGTCTCAAAGTCTCCGCCGTAAATCCAGTACGGGAAATAGACACCCGTCATCTTCTGTACCTGGTTTTTCTCGAAAAAGTCCTTCGGAATAAAGCGTTTCTTCCGCGCAAATGACAAAAATTTCTCGATTGCCTGCTCCTTGCTGATCTTAAACGGTAGCACGAAATCCGGCATATATTCTCCCGAGAGCCGGCCGGAAAGCACCACCGGGTTGTGGCAGTAGAAACAGTATGTCGCTGCCGTCGTCGCATCGGTCACAATCTCGGCGCCGCAGTTCGGGCAGGTGTAAACAACTGCTTCGCCCTGCTCTGTTTCCCCTTTTGTTTCCTCCGTACTGCTTTCCTTCTGTGCATCGGATGCTTCCTGTGCACCGGCAGCATCGTCCTCCCCGTTCAGCGCTTCCGCTACTTTCGGGTTCGCCTTTTCGGCTTCTTCCTGTGTAAACGAGGACAGGCAGTACTCGCATTTATACTTTCCGCTTGCCGGATCGAAGGTCAGATCGCCTCCGCAGTTCGGGCATTTGTATGTAATAACCTCCATATTCTATCCCTCCTTCCCCGGAGCCGCTGTTGTATTGGATGGTTATCTGTTTTCTTTTACTGTCTTGGTTTTCCGCAGTTCGAGCAGAACTTGCCGGTATTCTCGGTCCCGCATGCGCAGACCCATTTTCCTGCCGCTTCCGGTTTCGGGCTGCCGCAGTTCGAACAAAACTTCCCGCTGTTCTCCGTTCCGCACTTGCCGCAGATCCACACCATCGGCTTTGCACTTCCGCAGTTTGAGCAGAAATTGCCGGTGTTTTCCGTTCCGCAGGAGCATTTCCATACGCCTTTTGCAGCTTCCTGTTGTGCCTTGGCTGCCGCCTGCTGCTGCATCTGCTGCTGATTCGAAGCGGACGCCGATGCAAACGAGGAACCGAAGGCATTCATGCCCATCTGAACACCCATAAAGCCGTTCATGGCTCCGTTTGGGTTGGCTGCTGCTTTCTCCATACTGCGTGCCATCGCTCCCTGTACATAACCCTCACGGATCGATGGATCAGACATCATCGCACCTTCGTTGCGCATCTGGATCAGTTTCTGGGAAGCTTCATCGTAGGAAAGGCTTGCGATTGCCACGGACTGGATCTCCATGCCGCGCATTGCCCGCCAGCTCTCATCCATCGCATCTGCCATGTAGCGGGACAGCTCGGCGCTCTTGGATGCTGCGAACGAAATGCGGATGCCGTCGGCTGCCATCTGATTGATCGAGGACTGCAGGCCCTCTAAAAATTCGTTCATATACTGCTCGTTGATATCCTCAATCTCCACGCGGGATGCGTTTCTCGGCACAGCCTCTGCGTAGAAGCGGAGCGGATCGACGATGCGGATGGAATAGGAACCGTGTGCCCGAAGGAACAGCTCGGCATTGTAGAACTGGTCGAAATAGTTGACCGGATTTCTCGTTCCGAATTTGATTCCCTTGATTTCCTGCAGATTAATATAGAAAACTCTCTGCTCATGCGGGGTCTGGCCGCCGAATTTCAGGCGCTCAAACGTATCTTTTACTGCCGCGTCAAGCGATCCGCTGAACATCGACGGAGACGATGACTGATCTACGGTAAAGTAGCCCGGCTCTGCGGTGTAATCAATAATCTTTCCGCCGTCCACCAGCATCATGAACTGATTGTCATAGACATGGATCACAGAACCGTTTGAAATCGTCTGGCTTCCCTTTTTATTCTGGCCTTTTCTTACCAGAATTCCCTCTGTAAATACCGTATGTTCCCCCATCTCATACGGTTCCACGGTCTCCAGCCACTGATCGGCGAGACTGCCGTGTACTGCATTGACTGCTGCTCTGATAATACCCATACTTTTACCTCCTGTTTGCCTTTGGCTTCAAAACAGAAAGGAGCATTTCCGTCCTCTGTTGGTGAAAATGCTCCTTATTTTACTTGTCACTGTGCTCTGCCCACAGCCGAATTATGCTTCTTCCTCTTTCGCTCCGGTTCCGAGGGCAATCCACTTCAGATATGCGTTGATAAACAGATCAATTCCGCCGTCCATGACTGCATCGACGTTTCCGGTCTCTGCGTTGGTACGGTGGTCTTTGACCATGGTGTATGGCTGCATAACGTAAGAACGGATCTGGTTGCCCCAGCCGATCTCGGTTACTTCGCCGCGGATGTCGCTCAGCTTATCTGCCTGCTCCTGGAGTTTCAGCATATACAATTTTGCTTTCAGCATCTGCATTGCCTTGTCCTTGTTCTGGAACTGGGAACGCTCATTCTGGCACGTAACCACGATGCCGGTCGGCATATGCGTGATTCGGATCGCCGATGACGTCTTGTTGATGTGCTGTCCGCCGGCACCGCTGGAACGGTACGTATCGATACGGATATCCTCATCACGAACCTCAACATCGATCTCTTTGTCGATATCCGGCATAACATCGCACGATACGAACGATGTCTGGCGTTTTCCTGCCGCGTTGAACGGAGAAATACGGACGAGACGGTGAACGCCTTTTTCGGATTTCAGATAACCGTAAGCGTTTTCGCCGTTGACCTGGAATGTCACGGACTTCACACCGGCCTCATCACCGTCCAGAAAGTCGAGTTCCTCGATCGTAAAGCCTTTGCGTTCTGCCCATCTGGTGTACATACGGTACAGCATGCCGCACCAGTCGCACGCCTCGGTTCCGCCTGCACCTGCGTTCAGTTTGATGATCGCATTGTCCTTGTCAAATTCGCCGGACAGCAGGGTTTTGATGCGGATGGCATCGAAGGATGCCTTGAACTCTTCCATCATTTCCGCGATTTCCGGAACAACGGAATCGTCATCCTCCTCCTGTCCCATCTCGATCAGAGTTTCCATATCTTCTTTGGCGGATACCAGTTTCTGATACGTATCTCTGTCCTCTTTCATGCTGCTCAGCTGTTTCATCTGCTCCTGCGCTTCTTCGGGGTTGTCCCAGAAATTGGGTTCCTCCATTTTACGCTCTAATTCTTCGATCCTCTGCTCTTTGTTAGCGAGGTCAAAGTGAATCCCTCACTTCCACTAATGGTTTATCGTATGTGCCAAGTTCCATTTTGAACTGGTCTAATTCAACTACCACAAGCTTCACCTGCTTTCTGTTTTATATTTTGTATGACACGCAGCTTCTGGTAGGGAAGCTGCGTGCTTTGTCAAACGGATCGTGCTCATCCGTCTCACTGCTGTTCTGCTTTTATCAAACCGGTTTTCTTCCGCAGCACTGTTTGTACTTCTTGCCGCTTCCGCACGGGCATGGATCGTTTGGATAGATCTTACGTTCTGCGCGCTGTACCGGTTTTCTCGGGCCGGACTCGTCTTTGTTGGTTCCGGTCACTTTGGCTACCTGCTCACGTTCTACTTTCTGCTCAACACGTACATGGAACAGGAGACGGACGGTATCCTGCTGGATGGACTCGAGCATTTCGTTAAACATGTCGTAAGCTGCCATCTTGTACTCAACCTTCGGGTCTCTCTGGCCGTATGCCTGCAGGCCGATACCCTCGCGGAGCTGATCCATATCATCGATATGATCCATCCACTTCTGGTCGATAACCTTCAGAAGAACGACACGCTCAAGCTCACGAATCTGCTCCTCCTCCGGGAATTCTGCTTCTTTCTCCTCGTAGAGTTTAACAGCTTCCTCTTTTAACTGCTGTTTCAGCTCGTTTTTGGAAATCTTCTCTACGCGCTCTTTTGTCACTGCCTTCACCGGCATGATGGAGAGCAGCATCTCATTTAACTCGGTCAGATCCCACTCGGACTGCTCGGTGTTCTCGCCGATGCAGAGATCCACAGTATTGTCGATGGTGTCGGCAATCATCTTGAAGATGGTGTCTCTCATGCTCTCGCCGTCCAGAACGCGGCGTCTCTCTTTGTAAATGATCTCACGCTGCTCGTTGTTGACCTGGTCATAGTCGAGCAGGTTTTTACGGATTCCGTAGTTGTTGCCCTCGATCTTCTTCTGCGCTTTTTCGATGGCGGAAGAAAGCATCTTGTGCTCGATCTGCTCATTTTCCGGTACGCCGAGGGATTTGAAAATGCCCATCAGTTTTTCGGAACCGAAGAGTCTCATCAGATCGTCTTCCAGGGAAATGTAGAAACGGGACTCACCCGGGTCTCCCTGACGGCCGGAACGACCGCGGAGCTGATTGTCGATACGGCGGGACTCATGACGCTCGGTGCCGATGATCTTTAAGCCGCCGGCAGCTTTTGCCACATCATCCAGCTTGATATCGGTACCACGGCCGGCCATGTTGGTCGCGATGGTAACGGCTCCTGCCTCACCGGCATGGGCTACGATTTCTGCCTCGAGCTCATGGAACTTCGCATTTAAGACCTGATGCGGAATTCCCTCGCGGCGAAGCATTTTGCTGATCAGCTCGGAAGTCTCAATGGTGATGGTACCAACCAGAACCGGCTGGTTCACGGCATGTGCCTCTTTGACTTCCTCTACGACTGCGTGGAATTTCTCTTTTTTCGTCATGTATACGGCATCGTCCATATCCACACGGATGACCGGGCGGTTGGTCGGGATCTCGATAACGTCCATGCCGTAGATGTCACGGAACTCCTGCTCCTCGGTGAGGGCAGTACCGGTCATGCCGGCTTTTTTCTCGTATTTGTTAAAGAAGTTCTGGAACGTGATGGTTGCCAGAGTCTTGCTCTCTCTTCTTACTTTTACGTGCTCTTTTGCCTCGATTGCCTGATGCAGACCATCGGAATAACGGCGGCCCGGCATGATACGGCCGGTGAACTCATCGACGATCAGAACCTCGTCGTCTTTGACTACGTAGTCCTTGTCGCGGTGCATCAGATAATTGGCACGCAGCGCCAGGATCACGTTGTGCTGGATCTCCAGGTTCTCCGGATCGGAGAGATTCTCGATATGGAAGAAGTTCTCGACTTTCTTCACACCGTCATCGGTCAGGGTAACGAATTTGTCCTTCTCGTTGACGATGAAGTCTCCGGTCTCCTCGATCTCCTCGCCCATGATCGCGGTCATCTTGGTCATCTCGCCGCTTGCCTCGCCGCGCTGCATCTGGTGTGCCAGAATATCTGCGGTCTCGTACAGCTTGGTGGATTTGCTGCTCTGTCCGGAAATAATCAGAGGTGTTCTTGCCTCGTCGATCAGGACGGAGTCGACCTCGTCGATGATACAGTAAGCAAGCTCTCTCTGTACGAGCTGCTCTTTGTAGATCACCATGTTGTCACGCAGGTAATCGAAACCAAGTTCGTTGTTGGTGATGTAGGTGATGTCGCATGCATACTGCTGGCGGCGCTCATCGTTCTTCATATCGTTCAGAACGACACCGACGGTCAAACCGAGGAATCTGTGGACTTTTCCCATCCACTCAGCATCTCGGTTTGCCAGGTAATCGTTGACGGTAACGATGTGGACACCGCGTCCGGTCAGTGCATTCAGGTAAGCCGGAAGGGTGGAAACGAGGGTTTTTCCTTCACCGGTTTTCATCTCGGCGATACGGCCCTGATGGAGGATAATACCACCGATCAGCTGTACGCGGTGGTGTTCCATACCGAGGGAACGTTTTGCTGCCTCGCGGACGGTTGCGAATGCTTCCGGGAGAATGGAATCCAGGGATTCGCCTCCGTTGTAGCGGTCTTTATATTCCTTTGTCTTGGCACGCAGCTCTTCATCGGTCAGCGCCTGCATGGTCGGGCGGAGAGCTTCGATTTTGTCTACGATTGGATAGATTCGTTTCAGCTCGCGCTCACTGTGCGTACCAAAAAGTTTTTCTGTGAATTTCATAGAATGTTTGCTCCTGCTTTCTCTATTAATTGCCATATTAACATATGGTACTATTCTACCACTTCTGGCACAAGATAACAATGAATTTTTCGTAAACATTTGGTGCCGTTCCCCGGTTTCCCGCTGTTTTTACGGCTTTTCCCGGACTTTCCGGCCCTTTCCGCGAAAAAATCACCCTGTTTCACAGCTTTTCTAAGCTGGAAACAGGGTGACTGTTCATTCTTTATTTACTTTTCAGCACTCCGGCTCGATCAGACCGTAGGTGTTGTTCTTTCTCTTGTAAACGACGTTTACTTCGTCGGTCTCTGCATTGCGGAATACAAAGAAGGTGTGTCCAAGAAGTTCCATCTGTACGCAGGCATCTTCCGGATACATTGGTTTCATGCCGAATTTTTTCGTACGGATGATCTGGATGTCTTCGTCCTCCAGATAGTCATGCTCCAGATATTCTTTCTGGAAGTTTCCTGCTTCCTGCTGTTTGTCGGCAATTTTGTTTTTGTATTTGCGAAGCTGGCGTTCGATGACTTCCTCTACCAGATCGATGGATACGTACATATCGTTGCTTACCTGCTCGGAACGGATGATATTTCCTTTTACCGGAATGGTAACCTCAATTTTCTGTCTTTCTTTCTCTACGCTTAAGGTTACAATGACATTTGTGTCAGGCGTAAAATATTTCTCCAGTTTGCCAAGTTTTTCATTGACCGCGGCTTTTAATCCCTCTGTCACGTCAATATTTTTTCCGCTGATGGTAATTTTCATTATGCCCAACCCCTTTGCTCTCAAATTTTACAGGTTTTTCACTTCCCCTGTAAGTAACTCTAATTATAGCAATAGTTGTCTTTATTTGCAATAGTATTTAGAAAATTCATGAATATTTTAGAGTTTTTTCCTGCAATTTTTGTGATTCTTTCTTTCCGTCCATTTTTTCTCGCATCTATATGAGGAAATCAAACACACTTTATCCTGTCATGTTATTTTCTTTGCTTGTTATCTTTTTCCTTACCTTCTGCACATTTCCAGTACGTCTTCAAATTTCATGTTTCCGCCAAACAGATCCAGTGCGCTTCCGATCGTCACATCCACATAATCGTTCCCAACCTTTTTCAGCAGTTCCAGATCCGCAAAGTTTCCGACGCCGCCGGCATATGTAACAGGGAAATCTTTCATTTTCGCAAGTAATTCCACCAGTTCTGTCTCGATACCGGATGCTTTTCCTTCGACATCTACCGCGTGGATCAGAAATTCATCACAGTATTCCGTCAGATGATGCAGGAGCGGTTCCGTTACTTCTTCCTCTGTAAACTTTTGCCAGCGGTCCGTTACAATATAATATTTCCCGTTTCGTTTCCGGCAGCTTAAGTCCATGGTCAGCCGCTGTTTTCCAACAGTCGTTACCAGTTTTTCGAGATTTTCATAGAATACATGGCCATCCCGGAACACATACGATGTCACGATCACATGGCTTGCACCGGCCGTCAGAAATTCGCAGGCATTTTCCGCGTCGATACCGCCGCCAACCTGCAGTCCGCCCGGATACGTAGAAAGTGCCAGCAGCGCCTGCCGCTTTGTTTCCGGATAATATTCGGAATCTTTTTTGTTCAGAAGAATCACATGACCTCCGGTGATCCCTTTTTCTTTATATAACTGCGCATAGTAAGACGCATCCTGCTCCGAAACAAAATTTTCATTTGCCTGGTTTCCCTGATCTTTTAAGGATCCCCCAACAATCTGTTTTACTTTTCCATTGTGGATATCAATACATGGTCGAAATTTCATAAATAAAGTCCCCTGTCCCTTTCCTGTTCATCGAATGGATATCTGTAGTTCGCGATGATTCGGTTAAAAAATTTTTATCTCCCTCAAATTTCTCATATTATATCAAATTTCGGACTTCCTGTGTGCAAATTCACTCTTTTTTCACTAAAAAGCTCCCCTTGGATCTTTTGTTCGTGTGCATGACAGCAAAAAAATGCCGCAATCCGGATTTTTTTCCCGAACTGCGGCATCCCATTATACTTTATCTTATGTTTTGTCCTATCCCGTGCTTATGCCTAGACTCATGTTTCAGTCTATCCTTGGGTTTATGCCTGGAATCATGTTTTCTACTCCTGTACCACAGAATAAGAATAGTCAGAAAGATTGACACGGATCACCGTTTCTTCTCCGGACGGTGTACCGTCCATTTTCACATCAACATGATCACCTTCGTAATGTACTTCATATGCCCAATAGTATCCCGGATAGAAACTTTCTACTTCATACAATTCATTTCCGTCTTTATCAATTGCGCCAAAATCCGGTCCATAGAAAGAGCAGTAATAAAGTGTTCCGTCCGGTCCGAAATCCGTTCCTGTCATGGAACCATGTGATGATGCACTGTGCCAGATTTCTTTTCCGTCCCGGAGGCGTACGGCATAAATAACTCCACAATGCGCATAATAATACCTGTCTTCATAAATTCCAATTTCTGTATTGGCTGTTATCTCCGCTGCCGGAGATTTTTCTGTCTCAATGGTCCATACTACATTTTCATCCTGATCCAATCCGGTAATCACAGCATACTCCTGATCCCGATTTTCTTCTGAAGCAAACAGGTCATGCGTTTTTTCTCCGTTATTATAAAAGGTTTCCAGTATTACATGTGTTGCATCTTTTTTTGCCACCTTTTCCAGAGCAGCTTTCAGATTCAGCATCGGATACTCTTCCCGCTTGTCCTCCTGACAGGTTGATCTTGCGGTTCCGGCTGTGGAGATCAGTGTCTCTTTTACCTCCTCCGCCGAAAGTTCCGGAGCCACAGACCACAGAACAGCCGCAGAACCGGAAACCAGTGGGGCCGCCATGGATGTTCCAGGCAGATTTCCATATTTAATCCCGTTTTTCACTGTTCTAAGATTTTTATGGCCTGGATTTTCTTCGGTATAGGAATCATCTTTTTCTGTAATCGTGCTGTAAACATCATATCCAGGTGCAACAATATCTATATTGGAACCATAATTTGAAAATTCTGTCATTTGATATCCCTTTTCTGTTTCCTGCACTGCACCTACAATCAGGATATGATTTCGAATTTTCTCATAGGAGTATCCGCTTCTGCTTAATCTATGCGTTTCTCCATCCAGTCTGTTATAAACCTCCTCATTAATTCCGCAATAATCTCCTGTCTTTTGAACATCAAATCCCACACCACCGTTATCATACCCATTGCCTGCACTCTGGACAATTAAAAATCTTTCCTGTTGATTTAAAAGCAATTCAAAAAGCATCACTGTCATCTGACTGGAAGTGCATTTTGCGCTCGTTTCTAATTCCTTTTGATAACTTTCGTACAACTCATATTTCTGATCAATCTTCCCTTTTTCTATGAGAAACTCCGCTATTTTTTCTTCCCATACCGGTCTTTCCCCGATTAGCGTATCTTTTAAATACTGCTCTCTGGATTGTATCACAGTTGCCCATGAATTATTCACCACGCAGGCCGTATGTTCACTTAGCATCGTTTCAATCATCTGTTTTGTTACATTTACATATTCTCCTGTACTGAAGAGATCTTCTTTCCACCAGCTCACAAAATACAAATCCGTCCGATCTGCCACACCACGGATTCCGGCCTGATTATTTTCCGCACCGATCAATCCCGTCACATGTGTGCCATGGTCAAATGCCAGATTTTCTTTGTAATCTTCCAGCCAGTGAATTTTACTTTCGCCGTTTTTCTGAAATTCTTCGTGTTCCGCATCAACTCCATCATCCATAATGCCGACCGCCACATTGGCAAGATCCTGCTCGTGGGAATCAACATAGTCCCATGCAGAAAATGCTCCAATTGCCTCTGCCCACCAGTCATTTCCATCTGGTTTGCTTTCATTATGGTCATTATTCTTTTTATCCTGTTCTCCTGCCTCCCATGGATTCTCATCTGCAGTATTTTCCATCATCATCGGAATTTCCGTCGAACTGTAGAGCACATTTTCTTCTTCCATCAGAATTTCAGCCTTCTGTTCCAGATCCGCATACGCGGTGTCCTCCACCAGGATTTCAATCACGTTCATGCTTCCGCTCATATTTCCAACCAGCGTTCCATCTACCTTTGCTGCAAGTGCTTCCCGCTCTTCCTGGCTGCTGTTTTCTATCAGATAAACAATCAGCAGATTTTCGTAGTACAACAGGCCGGTATCTTCATCATAAGAAACGGTACTTACCGACGGCTGATAAACCGTATCCCCATTGACACATTTTTTCATTGTGCCTGGCTCTTTCACATCCTGACTATCCTGCGACTGTTCTCCATTCTGATTCTTGTTCTGTTTTTGGCTTTGGTCACCTTCATCTGCCTGCACTTTTTCCTGTTTTTGTTTCCATTCTTCCAGTTGTCTTTCTTTCCATCCCTGTATTTGCTTCTTCTGTGATCCAACTGCAATGGCAAGCAGGATACCTAAAAACAGCACAATCACAATGACAAGTACCAGAAATCTTCGAATTTTCTTTTTTCTCTTCTTCTTTTTTTCTTCCGCCACATGGCAGCCACAGTACTGGCAATAGGCATCTTCTTTCTGAATCCTGCGTCTGCACCTGGGACATTTGATTTCCTTTTTCATTTTCTGCTCCTCTTATTGCAGTTTTGATCCGCAGCGCGTACAAAACTTTTCTCCTTCTTTCGGAATTCTTCCGCAGGAGGGACACGCTGACCGCATCTTCGAAGCTGCCGGGTTCTTTGATACGGTTTCTTCCGGCTTGATTTTTCTTGAAATACTTTTCTTTGAAGCACTTTTCTCTTTAGAAACCATTCCCCACAGTGCAAATATAAGAATCAGAACATGAAGTGCTATCCACACCCACACAAATTCCATGCGAAGCGGCATTCCTGTCATCTGGCCGTTATAATCAACCTTGTTTTTCCATCCCCAGCTGAGTCGTTGCATTGACCACGCAAGACCTCCGTTTGTCACGATGGATAATACAATTGCCAGAACATAGGTCTTTTTTCCATTTAACAGCGTAACCAGAACTGATCCCACAAGCGTTACTGCCGCTGTTCCAATCAACCATGCGTTGATATTTTCAAAGACACTTTCCTGCATCAGTTTCCAGATCATCCCTCCGACAAAAGAGTCTCCTTCCTGGCTTTCCATTCCATAGAGAATCACATCGTAAAGCCGGATGGCATCATCTTTCCAGCCGATCATTCTGCAGAAATATAGTGGTATCGTACATAAAAACAGAATTACAATGACGTATTTTGCTTTTGTTTTCATCTGAAAATTCTCCTGTTCTGCTCTATTTTTATACTTCTTCTGATGGTTCCAGCACCATTTTGCTATCTGCTGTATCCATTTCCGAAAATAACTTTTTGCCTTTCAGATCGTAATAATCTGTCTTATCTACCTCGACATATTCCGACTCACCATCCACAGTCTCTTTTTCTTCCTCGCTGTATGTTACCTGCAGGATTCCATCACTGACCAGTTCTCCTTTTTTTCCATCCTCAACGGTATATAACAGATTCCCGCTTAAATCATACAATTCTTTCTGATCGATCAGTAATGTCTTATCTTCCATGGAAAAAGATTCTCCGGCAATCGGATCGGCAATTTCTTTCATGGTATCCGCATTGATCAGGCAGACATAAAACTGATTATCTTCCCCATACATGGAAAGTGCAAGAACATTATCCTCGATGCAGCTTGTTGTAGTGGAATAATATTTAAAATACGGCGCATACTTTCCTGTATATTTTTTGATATCGCCTGTCTCCAGATCACACAAAAAATAAATGTCCTGGTCGTCCTGTCTTACCGTAAAAAGTGCATATTTTTTTGTCCAGTCGAGCAGAGTCGGATATCCGCCAAACGGGCCAAGATACTGACTCGGGATTTCAATTTCTTTTTCTTCTCCATTCCCGATCACTGTAATATGAAACGGATTTTCATCCCCTGCCCAATATCCATCGTCCATTGCGCCCGTTTCTATGATAAGTCCGTCCCGCATTCCATGTTCTTCTGCTTTGTCAAACGAAACGTTTAACTCTGTTTCTTTTCCCAGTTCCGGCTCAACCAGAACACAGACTTCTTTCGTACCGTCCATTTTTTTATACAGAAATTTTCCATCACCCATGTAGGATCTTTTAAAGCTCAGATTTTCCAGGTCCTGATTGCTGACTGTATAATCACACACTTCACCCCCTTCCGGACTATACAGTGTATATTTCCAAAACCCGGCATCATCCCAGGATACATTTTCTTCCTCCTCCAGCCAGGTATAACCACCGCCGTAATCTGCCACTTTGTCTGCATCATACTGGCTTTTTATCATTCCATCCGTGTCAATCACATAAAAAATATTGTCATAGACGAACCAGTTATAACCATTATTAAAATTCACATCGTACCGATAAATATCTGCATCAATTGCATCTTCATCAAAAGGTATATAAAACTTTAACTTTCCCTTTTTATCCAGAAAGCCTTTGTAAGATTCCCCCTTTCCGTGAATTCTTACAAAGGCAAGTCCATCCTGAAATTCTCTTGCATCAGAAAATTTCATATTTTCCAATGTATGAGACGTCTCCGCATTTGAACTTATATCGTCTTCATCATCCGACCATGTATCATCATCATCATCTTCTTCTTCTTCTTCTTCGTCGTCGTCTTCGTCGTCATAGTTTTCTTCCGATCCATCGTCCCAACCCTCAAAGTCGAGATACCATTTTCCGTCAATTTCAACAACCGCTATCTCCATTTCTTCCGGTTCTATGCCAGATGCACTCACTTCCACAAACACATTTCTTGCATCGGTGACCGTATCTCCTTCTTCTCCATAATGACTTTTTATTTTTTCCATGTTGCCTTCGGACTGTTTTTCTGATCTGACTGGCCAATGGGTAATTTGTATATCCCCAACTTCATCTTGCAGTTTCTGAAATTCCTCTTCCACTGCATTTTCTATGATCCACTGTAACGTTTCCCCATATTGGCCAAAATACCGCTCCGGCAACAGGCTCAGAAGCGTATCGGTATCTCCTGTAAATAATGCTTCGACTGCACGATCTGCCACCTGCATATATTCCTCATCGGACTCCTGGCTTTCCGCTGTTTTTCCAGCTTTTTCCCCTGATTCCGTCATCTGGAGTATTCCATATTCCGGAACAAACTTCCATGGATATAAAATTGCTATAGCCGCCATAATTCCAAAAGTAATGATCAAAATTCGGCTTCCTGCTTTTTTCATATATTCTCTACTCCTTTTTCTCTCATCGTATCTTTACTTCTGAATAGAGTCCTAATATAATTTTCCAGATTTTTTGCACTCTCTTACTCTGTAAGGACACTGCTACTCTGCTTTCCACAATAGGTAATAGGGATCTCTTCTCACCAGTCCAGCCGGAAATTCTGTTCCGTTTTCATTTCATCCGCATACCAGAAATCTACTATACCGATTCCAATCCGCTCACTTTCTTCCTTTTGATAAAGCATCAGATCATGCCGGCTGTCATACACAATATCTCCATCCTCTTCCCGAATCGCCTTCGTGACTCCATCTGCAATTTTTGTCTTATTTCCTTTTTTATCAAAAATGGAAAGTTCATATTCTCCATCGGAATTCCGATCCGTGTAAGCCATGACTGTTCCATCTTCGTAAATCTTGACATAGTCTTCCAGCACTTCTTTTGCAAGGCATCTGCTTTTTCCATTTTCTATCACGTTGACATCGTAGTACGCATTGTCCCCTTCCGTGTAGAAATTGCTTGTATAATAAATCTCTGTTGGCGTAACAGATTTTACATAGCCTTCCGGCATCTCTTCCAGATCGCTGACTTCATCATTTTTGATTGCGGCGTGCCAGAAATCAGATCCGCTTTCCAGGAACAGATCTGTTTCGTTTGCATAGATCCAGAAGTTTTCTCCTTCCTCATCTATGTCTTCAATTTTTTTCGCAACTTCTCCTATGATGTGAATGGAATTCTTCCTGCTCGTTGGTTTAACATACATTCCCTGCTCATATATTCTCTGATCTAAAAGGTCAATCATATAATCTGCATCCTTCACTTCTGCTAAATCTACCGGCTCCATTTTCTTTACATCCAGGTATAGTACGCTATTTCCCCTATAAAGTCCGGCATTATTAATGTCATTGGCTGTAATCTGTTTTATTTCACCATCTTTATATTCATAAAGACTTTGACACTCCGTTGGAACAGGATGATATGATTCCGCTTCTTTTTGTAATTCCTGCCACTGTTCCGTGTTTCCTCTGCTGTCAATCACGAAGTCTTCCAGTTCACATTCTGTATTCTCGCCGGAAGCAAAGTAATAAACCGCGCCATTTTCCCATGCATACATATCACTGACTGGTGTTCCCAGCTCTTTTGTCTCTTCCTCAAAAGATGTTAGAAAAACAAGCTGATCATCCTCTGACTGACCGTCATATCGTCTGCACAAAATATGCTCCTGATCATCTGCCAGCATAACATCGGTCATCCCATCCGCCAGAAATACTTCTTCCGTTGGATTGTTATAGCTTACGCCACAGACATCAAATCCTTCGTCAGCGTTTCCCTTCGTATAAACGAGTCCCGTTCCGTCTTTGAGCTGATAATATCCCTGCAGTGAATCTGCAATCTTCACAGATACTTCCCCGTCATAACAAAACAGCTCGGAATCCTTGTCGATATAAAGGAGTTTTCCGTTTTCCAGCGGATAAAAAACTCTGACATTTGCCGCAACTTTTGTTTTGTATTTCTCATTTTTTTCTTCTTTTTTGGACAACTTCTGATATTCACACCGGTAGAGTCTGGACGTTCCCGTCGAAATATCATAGTTTTCCATATAATAGAGATATTTTCGATCCGGTGAAAGCTGCATTACGGCATCGCCCAGCCAGTCCAGCCCATTGTCTGTAATGGTTATGGTATGTCCCAGTTTTTCTTTCGTGAGAATTTCATAACTGTCCCCATATAATTCTACAAATGGGTGTTCCATATTTTCCCCGGACTTCACACAGAAAACTACTGCTCCGACTGCCACTATTGCAGTCAGGCCAAGTGCTGTCGCAATTTTCCATCCTTTTTTTCTGCGTTTTACCGGCAGCACGGCGTCCGATTTATTGTATTCTGCTCTTTTACGTTCAGCTGTGTTTTTTTCTTCTTCTTTTTCTTCTGCTATCTTTTTATTTTCTGCTGTTTCCCTCGTTTTCGGTCTGACAGGTTCTATCGTTTTTTTCACACTCGGTTTGACCGGCTCTGTTTTTTTTCTCTGCTCCTCTTTCCCATCATCCGGCACTATATCTGGCACTACAATATTTCCATCCTCCAGTTTTGCTCCACAGCTTCCGCAAAATCTTGTCGCATCTGACCACTCTTTTCCACATACCGGGCATTTTTTCATACTTGTTTTCCTCTCCTGTCCCTTTTTATCCACAAATCTTTTTTCTTTGCAATAAATGATCCAAAATCCACCTCCCTATTTTGGATCATTTATCTTTTTGCTGTCTGATTTGATCTTCTCTTCTGTGCTTTGCTTTTTCAAACACGCTCTCGATTTTACTCGTCAACTTTATGTCCACAAACCGTACAGAATTTCATATCCGGTTCCAGCGGTGCTCCGCATTCACTGCAAAAAGCCGGCCGTTCCTGTTCTTCTTCCACCGTTTCCTGTTCTTCACTCTGCAGTTTCATTCCACAGCTGCTGCAGAACATCATTTCCGGTTTGATTTTTGCACCGCAGCGCGGGCAGCTGTTCATTGCATTGATTGCCTGGATCTGCAGTTTGCATGCTTCCATAGCCTCTTCCAGCTCCCGGATCTGGCCAATTTCCTCTTTGACTTCTTCCAGCGGATTTTCCCGATATGCACAGTAAACTTTATATCCTATTTCACTGTAGATTTCATTGATTTTCGTCTCCGATTCAGAAACCGCCATATTCAGTTTCGTAATCTCCGACAAATCCTTTGCTTTTTGCATAGTTGAATATCCTGCTTTTGAAATTTTTCCTTTTACTCCATCTAAAAATGCCATTTTTCTTCCCCTTCCATTTCTTTTTTGTACTTTATAATCTGCTTTTTTTAGATCTGCCGTCTTCTCTCTTATAAGGGGCTTTCCCCTCCTGATTCACGCAATTCCCCGCCTCACTGCTTATTGCTTTTCTCAATGAAAACAGGGATTTCCTTGATTTGATTAAATTTTTCCGCTCAGCGCGCATCACTTTTCGATTCGTTTTTCTATTTTTCTTCCTTATAGCTTTTCAGGACACGGCTCAGACTCTCCGGCGATAAATGCAGATAGGAAGCGATATCTTTCTTACTCACAACGTCTACCA
This sequence comes from Fusicatenibacter saccharivorans, assembly GCF_015557635.1. GTDB lineage: Bacteria > Bacillota > Clostridia > Lachnospirales > Lachnospiraceae > Fusicatenibacter > Fusicatenibacter saccharivorans. The sequence goes on along the minus strand of NZ_JADNOP010000014.1, from coordinate 20,952 downwards.
GATCCCGATAGGTATCAACAAAATATTGATATCGTTCCTTTGCCCTGTGGTTTGCAACAATATCCTCATGTTCAATTAGCTTTTTATATGCAAGGCTGAGTGCACGGTTATATAAACGCATCATTTCCGGCGATTGCTCAATCAACTTCAACAATTCTGGTATCGGGACGCACAGCATGGTACACGAACTGATTGATTCTATCGTCAAAAGTGATTTCACATTTACGGATAAATTGGAAATTCCTACAACAATGTCTCCTTTTAAATAACCAAAGCAGGAAACATGCTCTTTTCCATCTCCCTTGCTTTCACAATACCCTTTTACAATGCCCGATATCAGAAAAGGAACGCATGGCAGCGGTTCCCCTTCTCGAATGATAACTTCCTTATCTTTCACCTTCCAGACATACGCCATTTGTTCCAGACTGCTCAGCACATTTTTATTTTTGATACCTAAATAAGTTTTGAAGAACTCCTGTTTTTCTATATTTTCATTTTCCAACCGCTCTATTTCCTTTCTGCCTTTTTATTTTACATTACATAACATCAATCTTTTTTATTCCTATGCAATTTTGTTAATTATATCATGAACAGTTTTTCACATCTCATCATTCTCTTGATTTAGATCAATATTTGCAATTTTCTGAATATTCTGTATTTTTAAATTTTGTCAAAAAAGAAGAACCTGTTTCTCCTGCAGGTTCTTCTTTTCATTTATCTCATATTTTCTATTTCTTTCATATTAGAGCGTGTTGGAAAAGACTTTTCATATTCTACATGCTCAAGTCTGTGAGAAATTTTGTCCGAATGAGAACAAAAACAGATAGATTTTTTATTTATCAATATCCTCAAACGCTTCCTTCACCTTATCCATAAACCCTTTTTTCTTCTTCGGCTGTTCTGCGGTATTCTCACCATCGGCTGCTTTTGCTTCTGCTGCCGGGCGGTTTCCGCAGGCTTCGTCGAAGGCGCGGAGGGCTTCTTTTGCTTTCTCATTCAGTTTCGTCGGAGTCTGGACTACGAGTGTTACGTAGTGATCACCGCGCACATTGCTGTTGCGAAGGGACGGAACACCTTTTCCCTTCAGACGGATCTTCGTATCGGTCTGGGTTCCCGGTTTTACAGTGTAGAGAACGTCTCCGTCAACGGTGCTGATCTTCACATCGCCGCCGAGTGCTGCCTGGGCAAACGTAATCGGTGCAGTGGAGAAAATGTTCATATCCTGTCTCTGGAAGATCGGATGACGGGTTACCTGAACCTCGACAAGCAGATCTCCTCTCGGTCCGCCGTTTACACCCGGCTCACCTTTTTCACGGATCCGGATGCTCTGTCCATCGTCGATTCCGGCCGGAATGTTGACCTGAATGCGTTTTCTGCTGGATGTATAGCCCGTGCCGTGGCATGCGGTACATTTATCGCGAATGATCTTTCCGGTTCCGTTACAATCCGGACACGTTGTCACGTTTCTCACAGAACCGAACATGGTCTGCTGTGTGTACGTAATCTGACCGGTACCGTTACATTTGGAGCATGTTTCCGGTGAAGTTCCTGGTTTTGCGCCGGTTCCGTGGCACGTTGTACAGGTATCCTTCAGGTTGATCTCGAGCTCTTTCTGGCATCCGAAAACAGCTTCCTCAAACGTAATGTGGACAACAGCGCGGAGGTTTGCTCCCTTCATCGGTCCATTGTTTGCTCTTCTTCTGCTTCCGCCGCCACCGAACAGGTCGCCGAAAATATCGCCGAAGATATCACCCATATCTCCGCCGCCAAAGTCGAAGCCGCCGAATCCGCCGGCTCCTGCGCCGCCACCGCCGTTTTCAAATGCAGCGTGGCCAAACTGATCGTACTGACGCCGTTTGTCCGGATCACTCAGCACGCCATAGGCTTCTGTCGCCTCTTTAAATTTTGCCTCGGCCTCTTTGTCGCCCGGGTTCATATCCGGATGGTATTTCTTGGCCAGTTTACGGTATGCTTTTTTTAATGTTGCATCGTCCGCTCCGCGGTCTACGCCGAGGACCTCGTAATAATCTCTTTTTTCTGCCATTTATGTTCACCTTTTCATTTCTGTTCCACAAATTTCATCTTTGCAGAAATGTTTTTCCGCACGCTCCAGTATAGCTCTTTTCCGAAAGCAATACCAGCATAAATACAGGGGGCGGAATGTATTTTCCGTCCCCTGCAAACATTCGCCTCACAGGGCTTTTTGCGTTTATTTACTTATTGTTTCAACTCACAGTCGGTATTTTCACGGAGTGTGACATGCTGAAAATTAAACCTCTTTGTAGTCAGCGTCTACGACATCGTCGTCATGGCCGCCTGCTGCTCCTGCATTTCCCATATCCGGGCCTGCACCAGCTGTTCCGGCACCAGCGCCTGCTGCGCCGCCCTGCTGCTCATACAGCTTTGCGAACAGTTTCTGAGCGCTTGTCATCAGTTTTTCCTGAGCTGCTTTCAGGTCAGCTACCTGTGCATCTGTCATCTCTTCCGGATTGCATTTTGCAATGAGGTCTTTCAGTGCGTTCAGGTCAGCTTCTACTGCTGTCTTATCGTTTGCATCCAGCTTGTCGCCGACTTCCTCGATTGCTTTCTCGGTCTGGAATACCATAGAGTCTGCATCGTTTCTTGCGTCGATTGCTTCTTTGCGTTTCTTATCCTGAGCTTCGAACTCAGCAGCTTCTTTGACTGCTTTGTCGATCTCGCTGTCGGACATATTAGAGCCTGCGGTGATGGTGATGTGCTGCTCTTTTCCTGTTCCCAGGTCTTTTGCAGATACATTTACGATACCGTTGGCATCGATATCAAAGGTAACCTCGATCTGCGGAACGCCTCTTCTTGCTGGCGGAATTCCATCCAGACGGAACTGGCCGAGGGATTTGTTGTCTTTCGCGAACTGACGCTCACCCTGTACTACGTTGATATCTACTGCTGTCTGGTTATCAGCTGCGGTGGAGAAGATCTGGCTTTTCTTGGTCGGGATTGTGGTGTTACGCTCGATCAGACGAGTTGCAATACCTCCCATCGTCTCGATGGACAGAGACAGCGGAGTTACATCCAGAAGAAGGATGTCGCCTGCGCCGGCATCTCCTGCAAGTTTACCGCCCTGTACGGAAGCACCAAGTGCTACGCACTCATCCGGGTTCAGGCTCTTGCTCGGCTCGTGTCCGGTCAGCTGTCTTACTTTATCCTGTACAGCCGGGATACGGGTAGATCCGCCTACCAGAAGGACTTTGGAAAGCTCGGATGCCTGCAGACCTGCATCAGAGAGTGCTCTCTGTACCGGCTCTGCGGTTTTCTCTACCAGGTCGTGGGTCAGCTCATCGAATTTAGCCTTTGTCAGGTTCATATCGAGATGTTTCGGGCCATCTGCGGTTGCAGTGATGAACGGCAGGTTGATGTTGGTTGTAGTTGCGCTGGAAAGCTCTTTCTTTGCTTTCTCTGCTGCTTCTCTGATTCTCTGCAGAGCCATTTTATCATTGGAAAGATCTACGCCTTCCTGTTTCTTGAACTCAGCAAGGATGTAATCTGTTACTTTCTGGTCGAAGTCATCGCCGCCCAGACGGTTGTTTCCTGCTGTGGAAAGAACTTCGATAACACCGTCACCGATCTCGATGATGGAAACATCGAAGGTACCGCCTCCAAGGTCGTATACCATGATCTTCTGCTCTTTCTCGTTATCCAGTCCGTATGCCAGAGCTGCTGCGGTAGGCTCGTTGATGATACGTTTTACATCAAGACCTGCGATTTTACCGGCATCTTTGGTTGCCTGACGCTGTGCGTCATTGAAGTAAGCCGGAACTGTGATAACTGCTTCTGTTACTTTCTCACCAAGGTAGTTCTCTGCATCACCTTTCAGTTTCTGAAGGATCATAGCGGAGATCTCCTGCGGAGAGTATTTCTTTCCTTCGATGTCTACTTTATAATCAGTACCCATCTCACGTTTGATGGAACGGATGGTTCTGTCTGCGTTTGTTACAGCCTGACGTTTTGCCGGCTCGCCGACCAGACGGTCACCTGTTTTTGTGAATGCTACGATAGATGGAGTTGTTCTTTCACCCTCTGCGTTTGCGATAACGGTTGGTTTTCCACCTTCCATAACGGCTACACAGCTGTTTGTTGTTCCTAAGTCAATACCAATAATTTTGCCCATTGTTGTTTCCTCCTCAATGAATTATGCTAAAAAATGGTTTAATTTCTATTTATTTATCTTCAAGGCTTAGTTAGCCACCTTGACCATACTGTGACGGACTACGGAACCTTTGTACATGTAGCCCTTCATGAACTCTTCTACGACGATGTTCTCGCCGGCTTCCTCATCCTCCACATGCATCACTGCGTTGTGCAGATTCGGATCGAATTCCTTTCCAACGGCCTCGATCACGGTTACACCGAGTTCATCGAGTGCTGTGGTAAACTGTTTGTATACTTTATTCATGCCGTCTGCGAACGGATCTTCCTCCGGGTTTTCCACCGTTGCAAGTCCGCGCTCGAAGCTGTCAACAACCGGAAGAATCTTCTCGATGATGTCTTTTGCTCCAATGGCATACATATTTGCTTTTTCTTTTTCGGTGCGTTTGCGGAAGTTATCGAACTCTGCCATCTGACGGGTCAGGCGGTCAGTCAGCTCTTCGATTTTCTCATCTTTTTTATCTTTTTTCTTTTTGAAGAACTTTCGTTCTTTGCCATCCTCAGCAGTTTCTTCTGCAGCTTCCGCTTCTTTTGCCTCTGCTGCTTTCTTTGCTTCTTCCTGCTCCGCAGCCGGTTCGGTTTCCGGCAGATCGGTCTCTGCTCCGGTTTCTTTTTCCATCTCGCGTGTAGGTTCTTCCATGGTTTCCTCTTTCTTTCTATTTTCTTCGCTCACTGATCATTCCACCTTTCTACTCACCTGTGTCCGGCTTTTTGAAGACGGCGTCCAGTTGAACTTTTAATGTTTTCAGGTTATCTACCACATTTTCGTAATCCATCCGCTTTGGTCCCACGATACCGATTGTTCCGCGCATACCGTTTCCCATATCGTATGTGGTGGTGACCACGCTGCAGTCCCGTAATGGTTCCATCGAAGATTCATTTCCGATGTATACCTGAATACCGGTATTTTCCTCTCCGTCCTGCTCCTCGGCAGCTCCTTTGATCATATCGACCAGTTTCTGCCGTTCCTCGAATGTGGAGATCAGCTGGCTGGCTTTGCTGCTGTCGGAAAGCTCAGGGTACTTGAAAATGTTGGTTGCGCCGCTGGTGTACACCGGCACATCTTCTTCACTGACTGCGATGGCTTCCGCTACGGTATCGACCACTTTGCTGATGATGCCGGAGTGGATGCCTGCCTGCTCTTTCATCTTCTTGATCATGCCAAGATTGATTTCTTCAATGGTCAGGCCATTGAGCTGTGTGTTCAGAAGCAGGTTCAGCTTTAATATCTGTTCATCGTTGATGGTCTCGTCGAGGTCGATCATCTGGTTTTTCACCAGGTTGCCTTCTACGACGATGACGGCCAGGAGCTGCTCTTCATTGACTTTTGAGAGCTGGATGAATTTCACTTTATTTCTGTGATATTCCGGTCCTGTAATCAACGTTGCATAGTTGGTAGATGAAGCGAGGACTTTGACAACCTGCTGCAGAACTTTTTCCATTCGGTCTGTTTTTTCAATGACCATGTTTTTGATGTCTGCAACTTCCTGTTCTTTTTCCCGCATCAGCTCATCTACATAGAGGCGGTAGCCTTTATCGGAAGGAATGCGTCCTGCGGAAGTGTGGGGCTGTAAGATGTAACCCATCTCTTCCAGATCGGACATTTCATTCCGGATTGTGGCGGAGCTTAAATTCAAATCCGTGTATTTGGAAATCGTTCTTGAGCCGACCGGCTCGCCCGTTTCCAGATACGTCTGGATGATCGCTTTTAATATTTTTCTTTTTCTTTCATCCAATTCTGTATCCACTAAGATAAGCTCCTTCCTGTTGTATAGTCCTGTTAGCACTCGTTTCAGTGGAGTGCTAACATCTATGCTCTTAAGATAGCACGCTGCCTTTTGTTTGTCAACACCTTTTCCCGGTTTTTCTATGAAGAAATTGTGAAAAAAGTATAAACCGTTTTCTTTCTGAAAAGGAATCTGACTTTTCTTTTTTATTGCATTCTACTGTTTCAAAGGCGCTATAGCCGTATGGTAGGATTCTGCCATTTTGATACGACCATTTAGTAGCATTTTTCTCAGAGGTGATGAATCATGAAATATCAGAGACTGGAGGATCTGCGCACGGACCACGATCTGACGATCCGCCAGGTTGCCGACTATCTCGGCTGCAACCGCGATGTGTATACCCGATATGAAAAAGGCGTCCGGCAGCTGCCGATCTCCATTGCCATCCGTCTGGCGGAGCTGTATCAGGTCAGTCTGGATTATCTGGTCGGCATCAGCGATGAGAAGCGGCCGTATGGATCCTGACTTTCCGGTGTCTCCGCCGCAGCAAAAGCAGGAGGACAGTTTTTCTTTTCCCTGTCCTCCCTGTTTTGCTTTTTCGTTTACAGATTCTGCAGATATTCCATCATCCGCGTTTCGCTGAGTTTCCATCCGTCCGGCTCCCCGCAGAGATACAGCGTAAAATGCCCGCACGGGACTCCGTTTTCCAGGTGGATGCCGGTATACAGTTCTACAATGAGGAGTTCTTCTGCTTTTTCTTCATATATATTAGTGATCTGATAGATGCGCTCTCCCTTTTCGTCCACCGGCCATTCTTTCTTCAGCACATCCCTCAGACGGCTCTCCTGCCCCTGCGCTTCGCATTCTTCCTCCCGGCTGATCATTTTTTCAAACGCTTCCGGCGTCTCCATCCGTTCCACTATATTCTGGACAAAATCTTCTATTTCTATTCTTTCTGCTTTTCCCATTCGTTCCCCCATTTCTGCCGTACATATTTTTCTGTTTTCTGCACAGGCTGTCTTCACCCGCCGTTTCTCTCTCCCGCCCCATTCTTCAATTTGCGACCATATGATCTGATTTAACTTTGTCCATCCAACCGTTTGGTAGTATGGGTTTGAATCTGAAAGGATGGTACAACGTATGAAATACCAGAGAATTGAAGATATGCGGATCGATCAGGATCTCACCATCAAAGAGATTTCTGCCCTGCTCGAATGCAACCGCGACGTCTATTCCCGCTACGAAAAAGGAATCCGCGACATCCCGATCGACTATGTGATCCGGCTTGCACGGTTCTATGACTGCTCGGTCGACTATCTGCTGAGTGTCTCCAGTAAAAAGAGAAAATTCGGCGATTAATTTTTTTATTGTTGTCTTTTTTATTTTTGTGTTTTGCGTTTTGATACGACCGTTTGGTCGTATTTTATATTATAATGGTATTCTTATTTTGCGTCAATTCTGAACAAGAAGGAAGCAAAATCGGACGCAAAAAAAGCGTGCCGGAAAGTTTTCTGTCGCTTTTCCGGCACGCTTTTTTTCATGCTCTTTTCTTCTTTTTTATTTCTGATTTTTTATTCTTCCATGTCATCCAGGCTCTTCTTCAGTGTGATCATTTTGTCACGCAGCTCGGCGGCCATTTCGAAGTTGAGTTCGGCGGCAGCGGCTTTCATCTGTTTCTGTACCTGGCCGATCAGTTTTTCCAGTTCTTCGCGGCTCATGGACTCCGGGTCTTTTTCCATCTTTTCTTCTGTCTTTGCCACTTCTTTCGAAATGCTGATGAGATCGCGGACGGCTTTTTTGATGGTGGTCGGAGTGATGCCGTGCTCTTTGTTGTAGGCTTCCTGCAGGGCACGGCGGCGCTTCGTCTCGTCGATCGCGAGGCGCATGGAATCGGTCATCACATCGGCGTACATGATAACATGGCCCTCGCTGTTTCGCGCGGCACGGCCGATGGTCTGGATCAGGGAGGTTTCGGAACGCAGAAAACCTTCTTTATCGGCATCCAGGATCGCCACGAGTGTGATTTCCGGGATGTCGAGACCCTCACGCAGAAGGTTGATGCCGACGAGCACATCGAAGACATCGAGACGCATATCACGGATGATCTCGGTCCGTTCCAGGGTGTCGATATCGGAGTGCAGGTAACGCACGCGGATGCCGGCCTCTTTCATATAGTCGGTCAGATCCTCTGCCATACGCTTCGTCAGCGTCGTCACGAGAACTTTGTTGTGTTTTTCAGTTTCTTTCTTTACTTCCGAAATCAGATCGTCGATCTGTCCCTCCACCGGGCGTACCTCGACATCCGGGTCGAGAAGGCCGGTCGGGCGGATGATCTGTTCGGCGCGCAGCAGCTCGTGGTCTGCCTCGTAGTCGCCCGGCGTGGCAGATACGAAGAGGATCTGATCGATCCGGTCCTCGAACTCGCCGAAGTTCAACGGGCGGTTGTCTTTTGCGGACGGCAAACGGAATCCATAGTCCACCAGCGTCGATTTCCGCGACTGGTCGCCGGCATACATGCTGCGGATCTGCGGAACAGTCTTATGCGACTCATCCACAATGATGAGGAAATCATCTCCGAAATAGTCCATCAGTGTGTAGGGCGGCTCGCCTGGCTTTAATCCGGAGAGGTAACGCGAATAGTTTTCGATGCCGGAACAGATGCCGGTTTCTTTGAGCATCTCAATATCGAAATTGGTCCGCTCCTCGATGCGCTGGGCCTCGATCAGTTTTCCCTCGTGCTTGAAGAACTTCACCTGCTCTTCCATATCCTTTTCAATCTCGCCTGTTGCTTTCAGGATCGTGTCCATCGGCACAACGTAGTGGGAGGCAGGAAAGATTGCGATGTGGTTCAGTTCACATAAGATTTCACCCGTCAGCGTATCGATCTGCACCAGACGGTCAATCTCATCCCCGAAGAACTCGACGCGCACCGCCTTGTCCGTCTCCTCCGCCGGAAAAATCTCCAATACATCACCGCGCACGCGGAACGTACCGCGGTGGAAATCCATATCATTCCGGTCATACTGAATATCAATCAACTGCCGGATCACATCGTCCCGGTCCTTTTCCATTCCCGGGCGGAGCGAAATAATCATCTCCATGTAGTCCTTCGGGCTTCCGATTCCATAGATACACGAAACACTGGAAACCACAATGACATCGTTCCGCTCACTCAGTGCAGAAGTCGCGGAAAGCCGCAGCTTATCAATCTCATCGTTCCGCGCAGAGTCCTTCGCAATATACGTATCCGAAGACGGCACGTAAGCCTCCGGCTGGTAGTAGTCGTAGTAGGAGACAAAATATTCTACTGCATTCTCAGGGAAGAATTCCTTAAACTCACCGTACAGCTGTGCTGCAAGTGTTTTATTGTGCGCTATGATCAAGGTTGGCTTATTTAACTGTGCAATAACATTTGCCATGGTAAAGGTCTTGCCGGAACCTGTAACGCCCAGCAAAGTCTCGCATTGATTACCTTCTTGAAAGCCTTTGACCAGTTTTTCGATTGCCTGGGGCTGGTCGCCTGTAGGCTGGTATTCGGAGTGTAATTTGAATATTTGTTGTGAATTCTGCAAAAAAGCACCTCCTGGTTTTTATATCAAAAAAGTTCGTCTATCAGTCAGAAATTCGTCGAAGCACATTCTCTGATTTTAGCCGAATATGCCTCTCGACGAATTCTGTTCACCACCCGATATTTTATAGACTGATAAAAAGTAGTAAAACTAACGTGGACGAATTAACACTCAAATGTAAGAGATATTATATCATGGAAATTTAAAATTGTATATATGATGCGAACATTAGTTCTTCAAAAATTCATTTACATTTATCATTGTATCCAGAACAATTTCCGTATCCAGCTCCTTCTTTTCCGGTAATACTTCTTCCATATAAGAAAGCAATTCCGGCGGAATCTCCTCAGCTATAATATTTCCATTGTGGTATGGGGAGCATCCGTTGCGCTTATTAGAATAATATACTTTTACATAAAATATCCCTCAGGGTTTCAAACCCTGAGGGGCATCCTCGTTCATTTCAATTTTCCTTTTGTTTTTCAAGCTGTTCCATACAATATTTTTCTGCCAGAATTATAAATTCATCTGCAACTGAAATCTGCCGTTCTGATTCTTCTTTACTTGCAATATAAAAATCATCATAATCGCTGGCATGGCGAATCTCTTCTGCCTGTCCGATTTTCCTTCCCATTTCTCTTGGAAACACTGATGTTTTCACATAATCCTTATTGAAGTTAGCCACAGCATCCTTATGCCTTTTATATGCTTTACCGCTTACAGCATGTACTGCATTAATTGCATGAAAAATAGAATAGTATGCCCTGTTATTGGCTCCTTTATAATCTTCAATAGAAAATAATGCTCTTGCTGATTTCAGATCATTTCGGGCTGTTTCCAGACGATATAACACCAGATCCCGTCTAGTACCGATTTCCTGATTATGCTGCTCCATACAAAACTACCCCTTCTTTATGAATATTGGAATAAAATGGATAGTTCACAATCCACTTGTTAAAATGTGCTTCACTTTTTGCAATAGGCTTAATATCCGTGTCATGATCCATATTAAAGTCATAGGTCATGTACGAGAGCTGTTGTGCATATGCCTTTAATTCCAGATCTGACATATCTACCAGAATCATAATGTCCACATCAGAATCCGGACGGAAGTCACCCCTTGCATAAGAACCATAAAGGATTATCTGACGTACATGGGAACCATAAATCTTCTTGACCTCTTCCACATACTGTTTAATTAAATCCTGCATAATCTTTGGCATACATCATCACCTCATTTTCTGCTGATAATACTATAAGTTTCTCGATTCACAAATCTTTCTTCTTGATTTTATTATAACCAGTTTACCTTCGTTTCTCAATCAGTATTTTCCATGTATCAATTTTACTACTTTCTTCGACGAATTTTATTCACCGTTATAGCCAATCCATCATGTCCATTTACTTTTAACGCATCGTTTATTATGCTTTATATAGTATTATTTTACTTTTCCAAATCAATATATGGTATGCAAATTAATATCAAGATACTAGGAGACAAAGTATTCCACTGCGTTTTCCGGGAAGAATTCCTTAAACTCACCATACAGCTGTGCTGCAAGTGTTTTATTGTGCGCTATGATCAAGGTTGGCTAAGCCCCATTAACAAGGCAAAGACCATCTGCATATGGATCCGTGTCTCCTTCGATGCTTCCAGCAACAGTTTAGCATCGTAATACCCAATTGCCACCTTTAAAAAGATAACTGTATCTTTTTTTCATAAATATTAATAATTCTTCCTATAAATAAGGCTGTCAGTATGGTTCCTATACCAAGACCATAAAAATGGGTATGATTAATTAAACATAAAATAATAGTGACAAACACAAGTGTAATATCAAAAGTATTTTTCACTATTGAAAAAGGAAAAGAGAAGACTTCTGAAATAGTTTTTACAATACCATCAGTTGGTGTTAAAATAAGATTTGTTTTCACGCTTAAAAATACGCCCATTGCAGTAATGAACATCGTCATAATAAAACAAATAACCCTTAAGTATAAACTTAACGATAATGTAGGAATTATAAAATCATATAAATCAGTCAACCAACCAAAAGCAAACGATAACGGAATTTCTAAAATAAAAGTAACTGTGATCTTTTTGGATAAAATACATTGAATAATAACAAATATTAAGTAACAGATAATAGAAGCTGTTCCTAAAGAAATGTTATAGATTTGTGATATTGAATACATCACAGAACTAAAAGCAGCAACTCCTAAATCAAAGCGAACATTTAATACAACAGCAAAAGCTATTAAATTCAAACCAAGAAAATATAAAAAATATTTTTTCATTCTTATTACCTCATCATTTCTATGGTACTGTAAGCCACCAGAACCGGAGATTCTGCCTTGATGGCACACTTATAAAAAGCCCAAAGGTCTTGATTTCAAGGCTTTCAGGCTTAAGTTAACCCCAGCGGAGTCTGTTGTGTTTATCTTACTGGAATTTCACCTTCATCTATCAGTCTGTCTGGGGAAAATACAATACGGATTCTTCCGTCTGTCGCAACCTTGCAATCTCCGTCAAACGCATTCTTACCGCCATCCTCGATTTTCGCAGTTCCTGAAAGGATATTCTCACAGATGCGTATCGCTGTATTCATGATGCTATGATCCATGGAACCAACGAAAGGCATTCCCGCATATCCCACATGGCCATTAAAATTGCGGTCAAATTCACTTTCATAGGACTTGATTTTATCCAGAGCTCCCAATAGTGTATTAATACTGTCTCTGCAGAGCAGATTACCATTGCAGGCATCTCCAGAAAACAGGATTCGCTCTTTCCGATCAAGGAAACAACAGCCTCCCGATGTATGACCCGGTGTCTCAATTACCTCGATACTGCGTCCCCCCAGCTCAAACACCATCCCCTCCTTCAAAGGAAGACATTTTGGCATCTTTTGTATCCGCCGGATATCCGCAGGGCTACAGTCATACACATCGTAAGCTCCCATATTTCCCAAAAGTTCCACATAATCTGCGATTCTATCATAATTTATCGGTTTAAGACTATCCTCATCTTTTTCGTGAATATATACCTCTTCAAACTGAGCAGCTCCTCCGATATGATCCGGATGTCCATGTGTCAGCACTACATCATAGGGAAGCGGAGTCAGCCAGGAAATCAGCTTTTTCAGGTCTGTCATTCCGACACCCGTATCGATGAGTAATGCACGTTCCGTACCTTTTAACAAAAACATGGCTGTCATACCAGCCTCATTGATAACCCAGGTGTCTTTTGCAATCTCCGTCACCTGATATGTAGTCAGCTTTGCCATATGCATTCCATCCTTTCCGCATCAGTGCATAAATACATTTTCTGCATCCTCATCTAATGGTACAGTAAATGCCGGAGCATGTTTAACAAGAAGCTCCATCAGCCTGTGGTCATAATTATCTTTAACTTCGCAGATATTGTCAAAAATCATAATTGCCTCTTTACCTGGCTCACATACCGGCCACTGCGGAAGAGAAGGAACGGAAGGATTTCCGTATCTCGCAAAGTTTATCCAGGCACCACATATTCTCTCCTGCAGGCGGTCTGTTTCTCCCGGCACATTGCAGATAGGAATTCGGTCAATATTATGGAAAACAAACGGGATTTCAGAGCAATGCCATGCCAGTTTTCCTCCCTCATATGGGAATTCATAATTAAACATGTAGGAATATACGGGAGCTTCCTTATGTACTGACTTCTTCGCAATGAAATCTTTCGATGCATAACGGAAAATATAATCCAGCGACAGAACATCTACAAGGCGATTATTCGGATATGCTTTTTCGAATTCTGCTGCAATCTCTTCTGCATCCTCCTGAAAGCATTTTTCCAGAAGTTTCATCGTTTCCTCACGGGTCAGTTCATCCCTATTCTCCAGAACCGGCTTGAAATCAAATTCTCCAAAAACGCTACCCACTATCACCGGAATCTTTTTTGCTCCATCGGTAAATCCTACTCTGCGCGGATCACCGGCATACCATGAATTTGCTCTCGGCTCTCCGCCCACGTAGAGTCCTTTCTCCTGCAGCTTGGGTGACACCTTATTATATGCTTCCGCAAGGAAATAGTAAGGAATCGTTTCCAAATCCTCAACGGATTCCAACTTCAATTCCGTCAGAAGGGCCTCCACAATTGCGGTACCGTCATCCTCTGCCTCTTTTTTACCTTCTTCTATTACGCCGCTCTGGATAATCCCCTTATGGAATAAACCTTCTGCAGCCGGTGTATTCATCAGGGAATAAACTTTCATTCCACCACCGGACTGACCAAACAGGGTTACATTACCTGGATCTCCGCCAAAACTAGCAATATTGTCCTGAATCCAATGAAGGGCTGCGACCATATCTGCATTTCCCACATTAGCAGAATTGTAGTATTTTTCCCCATAAGCAGATAAATCAAGATATCCCAAAATATTCAGACGATGGTTCAATGACACGACAACCACATCTCCGTACTCACTCAGATGATCTCCCTCATACGCCACCTGTTCAATGGATGAGCCTGCAAAGAATCCACCTCCGTGCAACCATACCATAACCGGTTTTTTTGCTTCCGGATCCAGACTCTGTGTCCAAATATTCAGATACTGACAATTCTCATCCATTGGCCAGTAACGATGTGGGATCATAACCTCCATCAACGGATGATCCTGCATCAGCATAGGACACACATAACCGTAGGCCAGAGCATTTTTAATACCTTTCCATGGTTTTACCTCTCTGGGCATTTGAAAGCGATCAGCATCAGCATACTTGATGCCATGGAAAGTGTATGTAGAATTCATCTTAAATCCCCGTATCTTACCCGCCTTAGTCTGAACTACCGGTTCTGCCTTACTACAGTAAAAACAATCTCCCATTTTGTATTCCACCTTTCTTTAGTAATTTTATGTATATCTTATTTCATTACCATTTTGTCATTTTTTTGTTACCGTTTTATTACATCTCTATCTCCACATACAGTTTGCATATTGGTCTCTTCCTGTATTGCAGCCCGATACTGAGAGGGAGTCATATGATAATGCTTTTTAAACGCACGAAAAAAGTTTTCCGTATTTTCATATCCAATCTCTTTTCCGACTTCAGTCATCCTCTCATTTTCTAAACTTTTTCACCTCATTATACAATAATTGTTGATACCCATCTACTATAATCCCATACATTTCAGAATGATCCGAAGATTATGGACTGCACATCTTTGCACATCTCCGAGACACAGACGAGGTTTCTTATCTAAATGTCCTTTGTACCCGATTGCTCTGCCATCATCTAAAATAAAAGCAACTTCCTCATTGGCCGGGCATATCTTTGGCACAAAGCTTGCCGGATCATTGAAAAATGTTTTCATATCATTTGCCTGCATGTAGACTTTTTCCCCATCAACCAAAATCTCTCCATCCTTCATCTCGGCAGTATGTCCTTCACCCAGAGGTGCCATGACTGTATCCGGTCCTTCCGGATCAACCGTAAAGGAATTCCAGCGGGCTGCAAAAACCGGTGCAAATGGTACTTCCTGCACCATAATTACCTGCCCACGTTCATCAAACTCCGGCATAACTGTTCTCACAGCCTGAAGAATATTCATGGCCCTTCCTTTTCCTCCCGGCATAATCAAATCATTTCCGGCATGCATGGATTTCCAGGGTGTACTGCTGCCTCCGTTCCAATCAGTCATGATCAGACCTTCAAATCCCCATTCTCCGCGGGCAAGATCCGTACATAAGTCATAACTATCTGCTGTAGGAACACCGTTGATCAGATTGTAGGAACTCATGATAGACAACGGCTGAGATTCCTGAATAGCAATTTTATAGGGTTCCAGATAAATTTCCCTCAGTGCCCGCTGACCAATCACAGAATCCACAGCATTTCGATTCGTCTCCTGATTATTAGCTGCATAATGCTTAATGCATCCACCTCCTCCTGGCAGGCTCTGAAGGCCGCGTACCATTGCTGACGCCATCTTTCCAGATATGAGAGGATCTTCAGAAAAATATTCAAAATTTCGTCCGCACATAGGATCACGCTGAATATTCATTCCTGGTCCCAGAAGCAAATCAATCCGCATTGCCTGCATATCTGCTGCCATTCCGCATCCTACCTGTTCCAAAATTTCCGGATCAAAAGACTGAGCAAGAAGCGTACCCACCGGCCATGCCGTACAGTAATGGTATACCTGCCTCTTTTCCCCCGATTCCAGATCGGTTGCCTCAAACTGCTGTGTGATACGCACACCGCCCGGACCGTCTGCCAATACAATAGAAGAAACACCATAACTTTCCAGTGCGTGTGTTGTTTCCCCTGCCGCTCCAGGTACAGATTCCGAACTGGCTCCAATCACAGGATTGTTCTCATCCTGCACACCCCAGCCTGTACCACAGCAAAGATCCGCCAATTGCGCAGCATCAAGCTGTGCGGCAAATTCTTCCATTGACACTCTGCCCGAAGCCACATCATTCAGCTTCCATTCTTTCTTTTCCACGTACCGTACTGTTTCGTAAGGCATAACCGGCTGATAGCTGGTATCTGTCGCATATGTAACCACCTTTTCATCGCTATAGGCTGAACGCGAATCCAGCGTTTCCGGTATCTGCACAGCCAGAAGAACCGGTACATCCTTCCATATAGTTTCATCCTTTCGGTCAGTTAACCCCTTCTTTTCCTCCAAAGTTTCCGTTAACGGAAGCTCCACCAATACCTGTTCTGTCAAAGCAGTTTGTTCCAGCCGAATCTTGCACACCGGTTTTGTATCTCTGGAAGAAGTACCGATACGCACTCCATAATCTCCTTTTGACAGAATATAACCTCCTGCATTTTCACTATAAGATGCAAGATTACGCAGCGGTATGCGGATTTTGACATCTTCCTTTTCGCCCGGTGCCAGTAACATCGTTTTTTGGAAACCTTTCAGCTCCTGTTCCGGCATATCCATCTCCGATACCGGTGCAGAAACATATACCTGCACAACTTCACGTCCGGCAAACGCTCCTGTATTTTCTACTGTTACGCCAAGAACCAGTGTATCCTCATCCAGCGATGCCTCCAGATTTCCCAGTGCAAATGTCGTATAGGAGAGTCCATAACCAAAAGGATAACCCGGATCAACATTAAATGTATCAAAGTAACGATAACCTACATAAATTCCTTCCGTATATACTGCTTTATTAAAATCCTGAAGGAAATTGCCTGCCGTAGGATAATCTTCATATTTTTTTGCCCAGGTTGCGGTCAGTTTTCCTGACGGTGTTGCCTTACCTGTGAGAATATCGGTAACGGCGGCTCCTCCCTCCTGTCCTGCCTGCCCCATGAGAAGAATAGCATCCGCACAAGCTGCCTCCAGATCCTGCACCGATATGGAGCCCGGAACATTCAGCACCAGTATCAATGAGGAAAAAGCTGACCGCAGCTTTTTAAGATTATCCATCTCCACTGCAGAAAGCCTGTAATCTCCAATTTCATACTTTTTATCCCCAATGGATACTTCTTTTTTCATGAAACGATCATTTCCCTCACCGGAATTTCTCGAAATGACACAAATAGCAGTTTCTGTTTCTTTTGCATATTCTTCCAGTTTTTCTGTTGTCAGCGGTTCCTCCGGAAACGCAAAAACACTCATGACCTGGTCCTTCATCTCTCTTTTGGCCAGATCATAGCATCTGGCCCACGCCATCTGCTGTTCCCGGTTCACAATCTCAAAACCTTCTGTTTCCATAGCATTCAGAATATTAATATGATAACGCAGAGACTGATCCACATCCTGATCACCACCGCCGGAAAGACCGCCGTTAAAAGGATCTCCCGATCCCGTTCCGCCGCGGATTGTTCTGGCAGCTCCGTTTCCAAACAAGGCAATCTTTCCCCTGCCCTTTAACGGAAGAACCCCATTTATGTTTTTTAAAAGTACCATTCCCTGCGTCGCCGCTTCTCTCGATATTGCAGCACCGCTGATCTCACGTTCGGACATCGGCGGATATATCGTATTACTTTTCATATTTTTTCCCTGCCTTTCATTTCTATTCCCCTCTTATCCATTTATGAAAAGAACCTGACTCCTTACGAATCAGGTCCCTTTATCAGTTTCCATATTTTTGTTTATGAAATTTTTTCTGCCAGGAAATCTGTCATCATCTGTTCTGTTTCTTCCAATCCATTAGCCTCATAATCCGCAATCAGCTTATCCCAGTTTGCATCAAAATTATCTACACTTTCTGTTACGCACTTAATCAGTCCCGGCCATGCAATCTCATTCAGAATTTCCACATTGTTCGTAATCTCCTGCGGTGTCGCATATGCCCAAAGTGGGGAATACGGCGGTGTTTCGAATTCATCTGGCTGCGGGAAGATATCGGTCAGCATCTCTACATTCCATGCTTCACAAGCTGCCTTCTGCTCCTCGTTATACTCTGCAATTACAGATTCTCTCGTAACAGGTGTGTAAGGATTACCATTTTCATCCACTGCACCGTCTCCATAAATCGGAAATCCCGTATAATTGCCAATACCAGTATTTTTTCCGTAATCCGGATCAGAACTTGCTTTTGCAATCTCTTCTTCCGTACGATATCTCATTCCATTCTCATCTACAAAATAGTTTTCTCCTTCAACACCCCATTTGTAAAGTACTGCACCCTCATCGGAGCAGAGATAATCAAGGAATTTAATTGCACGAACCGGATCCTCACAGTCCTTTGTGATTGCCAGTCCGTATCCAACCTGAAGACCCTGATACATCAGTGTGGGTGCCTTCGTCTCAGCATCAATTGTCACAGGAAGCGGACAATATGTTTTATCCAGTTTTCCTTCTGCTTTCAATGTTGCTTCCGCCTGTCCATAATGCCAAAGTGCATCAGTAATAGCTACAACACGTCCGCTGGCAAGCTTTGCAATGTAATCGTCATCTGTCTGTGTTGCAAAGTTTGGATCCAGAATTCCCTCATCATACATACGACTCAGCCATCTGAAATATTCTTTTTCTTTATCACTCACATGCTTGTAAATGCAGTTATAGTTATCATCAACAAGCCAGGAACCGTTATCCGGTGCACCATCAGCAATAAATCCAGCGGGATTACTGAGTGTAATGAGCCAGTGCCAGTCAGCAGCACTCATGGAAATACCAATGGTATCCAGACCATCATCGGTTTTAGGATGTGCTGCCAGGTACTGCTTGATCAGGGCTTCATACTCCTCCAGAGTCTTAGGATATTCATAATTATTTTCCTTAAGAGCTGCGTACTGTATCTGGCAGTTTCCTCCGGTTGCCAAAATCTGGTATCCTACACCAGCATAAGAAAGCTGATATATTCCTTCATCTCCAGAACCCCATTTCAGCTTTTCAAACTCATCGCCGTACATTTTTTTAATATTTGGACCATATTCCTCGATCAGATCTGTCATATCAATAAGTGCACCTGCCTCATACAGACTGTTTACACTTTGCTTAGCATAAATCATATCTGGATATTTGTCCTCAGCAATCATCAAAGATATATCCTCGTCAGGATCGCCTGTACTGGATACCGGATAGGAAATATCCAAAGTCACACCTGTGGCTTCAGTAATCGCCTGAGCAACAGGATTTTCCCAGTTACCATTTTTTCCGTCTGCATTGTAGTACTTGAAAGTTATAGGTGACAAATCATCCTTACTGTCCCCAGTACTGCTCTCGCTGTTTTCATTCTTACTGCTTTCCGTATCCTTGGAGCCACATCCTGCCACTGTTCCAACGCAGAGTGCTGCTACCATAAGCAGAGCTAAAATTTTCTTCCTTTTCATGTTATTCCTCCCTATATTCTTAGAAAGTCCTACTATAAGGCCAAACATTTGAGATTTTACAATACCTCTATTATTTGTCTCTCATTGCAATAACTCTCCAAAATTATTTTAGATTTTCACGCGCGTTTTTACTTATCTAGAAGATATCATGGATAGTATATTGGAAGATATAGAAGAATTAACCTTTAAATTTAGAAATATTGACTAATCATTTTTGTAAAAAAAGGTACACCCGTGCGAACCTTGAAAATTTCATATAAAACAATAAATTTATGTCAGGAAATGGTATAATGATCTCAGATTATTTGTGAGGTGATCCCATGTCTTTTGCTAAGAATGAATAATTTCTTATTCACAGAAGAAGGGACCAGGGTTATCAGCTGTCCTGCCGGAAATGCCCCGAAAAGCTGCAGCTATATCAAGCAGACAGGGCAATGCCGGTCAGAGGACTTTTAGCCACAAAGCTTCGGTTCGGAATTAAACTTGCGGCATTGAATTTTAAGAAACTGTCAGCATATCTGGACAGTCTGGATCAGTGCGCCTTACTTTCAGCAAACAGCTAAAAAAGCAACAAAGAATCTGAATGTATGTTAATGGAAAACACTACTAATATGAAATATTTGTTGTCTTATATGAAATTTTCAAGGTACGTTAGTTAATGAGTTACTATAAAACGAGTGTTTTGACACCCATATCATTTTTTGACACTCCCCACAGCTAAATGTAGATGTCCATAAAACAGCATCAGTCCCGGCAGTAATGTCTGCCGGGATTGTTCTTGCCGTACATTGAAGCCATATGATATGATTAAACAGACTGATAAACTTGAGTTTATTTGATTAAGGAGAATTGAAAATAATGTTGGAATTAAAAAGATTGTCAGTTGATAATGGCTTAGATATTTACACAATGCTGCAAGAGATCCCTGCTGAAGAAAATGGATTAATTAACAAAGCCAACGGATTAACATTTGATGAGTATAAAGAATGGCTGATTGTAAAACAGAGGGATTCTGAGCAAGAAGGGATTGTAGATGGTTGGAAAGTGCCTTCTACAACTTTTTGGCTATATGCTGATGGTATTCCGGTTGGATTTGGTTCTGCCAGACATTTTTTGACTGAGGCACTGAGAAAAGCAGGAGGAAATATCGGGTACGGAATTGCACCAGCGTTTCGTGGAAAAGGATATGGAAAAGAACTGCTGAGATTATTGCTTAATGAAGCGAAAGAAATGGGAATAGATAAAGTGTTAGTAACCATTCTTTTAGATAACATAGCATCTCAAGCTGTGGCAATAGCAAACGGAGGTGTTGTTACTGAAAGAACTGACGAGAGAGTTTTCATTTGGATTGATACTAAGAAATAAAAAGGAAAATCAATTCCAATTTGTCAAACAGTAAGGGCGCACTTCTATACACCATTCGGTGTAGTGCGGTAATGTGCGATTTTGCACCGCATCCAAGCCTCCCGCGTCAGAGGGAGCCATGGATATTCCAGCCCTAACATAAAAAAAGAATCCGACCTTTGATTGCAGCCATAGGTCGGATTCACTTTTTTATGAGCAACCAGCTAAAGCAGGGGGATTCTTGTTTCTTCCACTACTGCATTGACAAATACCTTACGGTACTGCAATGTCTTACACAGTGTCCACAAGCTATGTTTATCCTGTTCCCGTATGCCCTGCGGTAC
>NZ_JADNOP010000013.1 GCF_015557635.1 Fusicatenibacter saccharivorans | reverse complement strand
ATGTTTTATCAATTAACACAATTGTTATTTTGTCCATCTTCAATTACTTGCGTAAATTCGATGGACGCGTCTTATATCCCCATAGCTGAAGCAAGGGGTTTTACGACGCATTGGATAAGCAAATTTTCCACTCATCGAGTGGAAATTTTACAATACCTAAACTACTTCTTGAATTTATATTTTCCTTTTCCGTGACCGGATACTGGTTCAATAATATCTGCCTGCACCAAATTGGAAAGATGTTTTGAAGCACCTGATGATCATTGTTTTCATCAGATTATTATCGCTTGTAAAAGAAGATTTATAATCTACAATCTTTGCAAAAAAACTGCGACATTTTTACACGTTTTCCAATCAAAAACCTGTTTTTGTCTTGGGATAATCTCCCATAGCTTCATTTCAAAAGAATTATCACTTAATCTCTGTAAACAAGCCACTCTGCATCAGGGCAAATACCGATGCAGAACCAACAAAGCCACAGCCTATCATTACTGCTTTTTTTGAATTAATCACTTTCTTCTTCGTAATAATCTCATCTCCTTAATAATTCTCTTCATGTACTTCAAAATAGCTCTGTGGATGGTTACATACCGGACATACCTCAGGAGCCTTTGTTCCTACCACGATATGTCCGCAGTTACGGCATTCCCATACCTTAACTTCGCTCTTTTCAAATACCTGTGAAGTTTCAATATTCTTAAGAAGTGCACGATATCTTTCCTCATGGTGCTTCTCAATCTCACCTACTGCCCTGAATTTTGCTGCAAGCTCAGGGAATCCTTCTTCCTCAGCTGTTTTAGCAAAGCCATCATACATATCTGTCCACTCATAATTTTCGCCTTCTGCCGCTGCCACCAGGTTTTCCTTTGTATCACCAATTCCTGCTAATTCCTTGAACCACATCTTTGCATGTTCTTTCTCATTATCTGCAGTCTTTAAAAACAATGCTGACATCTGCTCGTAACCTTCCTTTTTCGCTACAGAAGCAAAATAGGTATACTTATTTCTTGCCTGTGATTCCCCTGCAAATGCCTCCTGTAAATTCTTCTCTGTCTGTGTTCCTGCATATTTGTTTTCTGCCATCTCTTTTACCTCCGTTTTCTTTACTACTTTTTCAAAATCTGATGCCGGGTGCTTGCACAAAGGACATATAAAGTCATCTGGTAATTCCTCGCCTACATATTCATATCCGCAAATTCTACAACGCCATATTGTCTGACTGTCCTCTGTTTTTCCAACCTCCTGTGGCTTAGGCTTAATATTATTCTGATAATAATCATATGTTACTGAAGGAACATTGCTTAAAACTTCCATATCGGTTATCTCACCGATAAACATCGTATGTGAACCCAAGTCCTCTGTTTTAGTAACTGTCACAGAAATGTATGCATTTGTACCTTCTGTAATATAATAAATACCATTTGTGCCCCTGGCACACTGCTCAAAGGCTTCAAACTTATTGGTATCTCTTCCTGATTGGAAGCCAAAATGTTTGAACAATTCAAATTGTGCCTTCTGACTTAAGACTGATACAGTAAATTTTCCGGTTCTTTGAATCATATCATGCGTATAATTTGCCTTATTTACACAGATACTTAACTGGTTTGGTTCCGAAGCTGCCTGAATGGCTGTATTAATGATGCATCCGTTATCTTTTTCTGCTTCTTTAGCGGTTAATATAAACAGTCCATAACTCAACTTATACATTGCTTTCCTATCCATGCTGTTCCTCCTTTACCTTCTCCCTGCATTTCGGGCAAATGCCTTTAAATGAAATATCATAATCCACAAATTCAATTCCATGAGTGTTATGAATTCTTTCCAGTAAATCCGGTATTTGATCCATATCCACATCAAAAATTTCACCGCACTTTATACATCTTACATGGTAATGATTTTTCAATGTAAAATCAAATCGGTTCGGTCCATTCGGAACTTCAACCTTTCTTAATGCACCTTCCTCTACCAATATATCAAGATTTCTATATACAGTTCCTTTTCCAATTGTTGGATATGCTTCTTTTATAAATTCATACACTTCATTTGCCGTAACGTGTCTTCTCATTTCGTATACGGTATTTCTTACGAGATCTTTTTGAATGGTATTTCTCCTACTTGTCATTCGTCCTCCTTATTAGGATTAGTTCTTAATAAGGATTATATACCACTATTATCCTGTCGTCAATAAAAATAGTAATAATTCTCATTATTATAAAAACTGCCAAACTGAGCATCTTTTATCTGAATAACTATTTTATTTTGCGTTCAAATACATATTCTGAATCTGAAGATAAATCAGACCTAAACGAATATCCGAGTCTGTCAAATTTCTGAATCTCCACCGGATTTTCAATATTATTTTCCGCTATGAATCTGACCATTTCACCACGAGCCATCTTGGCATAGGTACCTTTTGTTACCAATTTATCTCCGGATAACTCACAAAATACAATCGTAATATATCTGTCCTGTGGTGTCAGATACTTTTCTATACATTTTGAGTATTCTTTTGATGCAAGATTAATGATAATCCTGCTGTCATCAATTACTGAGCGGTATAACAATTCTCCCCAGTACTCATACAGATTTTTTGCATCTCCAATTCCAACCTTTGCCTGCATTTCAAGACGATAAGGAGTCACACCATCCATTGGTTTTAAAATGCCATAAAACGCAGACAAGATTCTTAAATGATTTTGCAAATACTCAAACTGCTGGATTTCAAACACAGATGGTGCCATATATTGAAATGCAATCCCTTCATATGCTAAAACAGCCGGAGTAAGCCTGTTATAAAGATCCATATTTTCCAATCTGTTAAAGTTCTGCTCTGCAATCTTGTCATTACATTTCCAGATAGCTTTCAGTTCTTCTTTTGATTTGCTTTTCATCCAGTTTAATACTTCTGCTGTCTTATCAATATAGACAGGCAGTTCAACCGGTGCTAAGTTATCGGTATCTACAATCATCTTTTTTGCAGGTGATAAAATAATCTTCATTATGCCAATTCCTTAAGCATATTTTCAGGATCATCTGCCGCCTTGACTTTATCATTTGCCTTTATAATGATTCCCTGCTCATCAATAAGATATGTAGTTCTTACTACACCCATAGATACTTTTCCATAATTTTTCTTTTCTTTCCAGACATCATATGCTTCAATAACTTTACGCTCCGGATCTGCTAATAGCGTAAATGCCAGTCCGTATTTTTCTTCAAATCTCTTGTGAGACGCTACAGAGTCCTTGCTTACTCCGAGAATAACAGCTCCCTTCTCAGTAAACTGTGGATAACGCTCAGAAAAGCCACATGCCTGCTTCGTACATCCTGGTGTATTATCCTTTGGATAAAAATATAAGATCACTTTTTTTCCTGCATAATCGCTTAATTTATGCATTTCTCCATTCTGATCCGGCAATTCAAAGTCCGGTGCTTTTTTTCCTAACTCTAACATTTACTATTCCTCCGCTTTTGTATTTTCTACCTGTTTTCTTGTTCTTTTATTACCTGAAATCATTTTATGTCCCGTATACATAGACATGATCATACATATAAGAGTGCTACACGCAAAATACCTATGACCTGATTTGGATCCTTTATATCCAGTATAAAAAGTTCCAATCATAGTAATTAACGCTCCGATTGACCAATACTTATGTGCTTTCATTTTATACCTCCAAATTGATTAAGCTGTTTCCAAAATAAATATCTCTGGATCATTAACAATATTATACATTCCATCCATTACTTTTGACAAGCAGGGAAAGAAAAATACTCAATCCAAATACAAAAGGATGTATCACGATAATTCTTGCATTACCTTGACGCATCCTTTCGTGTTGTATTTTTTTATTCTTCTTTTCATTATTTTTTAATTTACAGATACCCTGCGTCATTGTTCCCATTTGGCAGAATGTATACCAGGTTCGTGG
Organism: Fusicatenibacter saccharivorans; assembly: GCF_015557635.1. Lineage (GTDB taxonomy): Bacteria > Bacillota > Clostridia > Lachnospirales > Lachnospiraceae > Fusicatenibacter > Fusicatenibacter saccharivorans. The sequence goes on along the minus strand of NZ_JADNOP010000013.1, from coordinate 126,342 downwards.
CTTATATGCCTTAGACACTGTGCTGTTTGGCTCATAAACCTCAACCTCCTTGTGCTTAGAGTATATGAAATTTTAGCTTTATCTTGTAAGTTTGCGAATATCCGTATAAACAAAAAAGCCCTTTGAGAAAAGGATTTTTCCTCTCTCAAAGGGCAAGTTGGCAAACAGGAAGTTTTGCATACGTTATTCTTCTAATATTTTTGTAGGGTTCGCATAGAAAAAGTGTTACAGACTTTTTCTCACAGTCTCCAATCCCATGTAACCATCACCAGTGTTAAAACCTTTCATTGCCAACTCCTCCATTTCTTTGAATTTTATGATTTAATCTTCTTTGATGGTTACAGTGTATATCAATAGGTGGGGTATAAAAATCCCTGCTCTTTTATACTGCTATCCTTCTAAGACAAAAGGCCCAGAATACTTTTTCCTGAGCCTTTCCATCCTGTTGTTTTCAATTATAGATAAAGCTATTATGCAACATTCTGATTCTCATCATCTAGTTGAGGTAAATCTTCATCGCTACCAATTGCTTTTAAACCTAACATTGTTACCGTCACTCCCAAAGCTAATGTTACAACTCCCCCAATCGTCTTGAACACTCGCTCATGAAATTTCTGCTGCTGTAAATATAATTCCGTTATTTTATCAGCTTCTTCCATCATTTTTTCAGAAAATTCCCTTCTTTCCTCCTCTGTTAAGTTTTCTTGTTCCAGCTGATTTGCGAAGGTCTCAAGAACATACTGATGTGCATGAACTGCTTGTTCATATTCTTCTTTATTTGTTTCTAAAATTGTTTTGCATAACTGTGTATAATTTTCTATTGCTGATTCCACAAACTCTACATATACTGGGAACTGCTTTATTATTTCAAGCGCCACTTCCTTTTCCATATATGGAATCATAGATGTAAACTCCATCACTTTATCCTTTGTTAAATTTCGAAATGATTCAATTTTTAACGCTTTTTTTACAGCTTCTTCTGAATGATATCTTTTTCTTATTTTCTTTTCCATGATTATGTTCCTACTTTGCTTCTTTGCGAATGGTGCCAATTTTTTTGTCACTTCTGGTATCTCTTCCATTTTTGTTTCTAATAGTCCCCGGTGGAAGACCATGCTTCTTTTCAAATGTTCCTACTCTACAATCACTTCTAGTTTTCCTCATGTTTTTTCTTCCTTTCATAATTCCGTATCAACAATGCACTTGTTGTTTACTGATGCTTCAAGTATAATAAAATCTATAAAGAAAATACACGCACAGCATGTGGACTTAACACCTGATAATTCTCATGTTCGGCGATATACGGGGAGGTTATTCTCATGGGGAAACAATCTACAAGAGAAAATAAAACAATTTATCAGATTTGCCGGGAAGAAGCCGGTCTTACCAGATTAGAAGCCAGCGAAAAAATGACTGCTGTTTCTGATTCTAAAATTGAAAAATTTGAATATGAAATGCAGGAACCTACACCTTATGATATTATCCAGATGGCAGACGCTTACGGGCGACCAGATCTCTGCAATTATTACTGCTCTCATAAATGCGAAATCGGTCACCGTTATGTCCCGGAAGTCGAAGTTTCTGACTTGTCCAATATAATCCTGGAAACCATTGCCAGTCTGAATGAGATTAATCCTCTTACCACACGTCTGATCCAGATTGCCCGTGACGGTAAGATCAGTGATGATGAGATCAAGGATTTTGCTTTTATCAGCAACAAACTGGATGAAATTTCTCTGGCAATAGATTCTCTGAATCTCTGGGTTGATAAAACAGCCGGAGAGCAGGGACTAAACATCGAATTGCTCAGAGAAGAAAAAAAGAAACAGAAATAAGTATGAAAAAACAAGGCAGCGAACCTATTTATGGTTCACTGCCTCTTTCCTTTACATATGCTGTAACTGGTTTATGATGTATTCCGTTCTGCGGATAGCTTCTTCCACCTGATGTCTAGCATTGTTGATTCGATCCTGCACCATCCAATCCACAACAAATCCATCAAAAAAATAATCTGCAAAGGATAAGAAGTCTCCAGTATTGATGTTTAAATTACAAGCCACGTTCACATCATTTAATTCCCTACTGAAATTACGAAGATCATATTTCGCCTGTTCCATATTTTGTCTTGCCTGATCCATCTTGGAGTGTTTCAACATCGTAGAAAAGAATCCACCGCCAAACATATCCACCAAGCCCCAATTCTTTGCACTGTTCAGGTTCTCTTTTGCTGTCCGAAGACTACTTAACGCACGTTGTCCTGCTTCAATCGCTTCTCGTTTCTCTTTTTCTATATCATATCCCATAATTTCTTCCCTCCTCGTATTTTTATGAGTTAGATGATATAAGTGCAATGATTCCGCCGATGATCAACAATGGAAGTGCAATATAAATCAGTCCGCCAACAACCATTCCTATCAAAATCACCGGGAAAAATACAACTGTACAGAGCAGCTTTAAGATTCCCCAGGATGCTTTTACACCAAATATAAAAAATTTTCCAATAAACCAGATCATGCATATAGCAAATAATAACGATAACATATTCTACTCCTTCTGACTCCTGTTATGATTTGAATCATTCATTTTTTTGATTGTTTACTTGATATAAACTCAGATGTATTTCTCACACCGATTTTACTACTGAATCCTGGGTTCTTCTCTATTTTTTCAATCATCCGAATTATCCTTATTCTCTGTGCTGTATCCATCTGCTCACCTCATTCTAACAGTTCTGCCTTTTGATATTGTCAGTATAACCGGATAACTTTTCAAAATATATACCTAATACAAAGAATTGAACATATGTAATTCTCAATTTTCGAGGAATAGTTGTTCCTCCTGTTCTTTCATCAAAATTCTTCATCACGGAATGCTTCCAGATATTCATCAATAAGATCCAGATTAACTAACACAATTCGTTTGACATGGTATACTGCTCTGGCATCTTTCGCTAACTGTTAGAGTATATGAAGTTTTGGCTTTATCTTGTAGTTTGCGAATATCCGTATAAATGAAAAGTCTAATCCCCCAGCTATGCTGGGGGATTAGACTTTTCATTTAGCTTGTTTCTTGACTACTCAGGAAAAATATTTCTACCCGCGCCCCACCTGTATTTTCAGAATTTGAAAGTTTAATACCTCCACCATATTTTTCAGCCACAGTTTTTGCAAAAAATAGTCCCATCCCATAATGGGCTTCGCCATTTCTACTTGTGTCATCCATAAAAAACTGCTCTGTGCCATGCAATAATGCTTCTTTTGTAAATCCTGATCCGCTATCCTCCACAATGAATGTCAGCCGGTCATCCTGCTCCTTTGCGTCAATATAAATGATTCCATTTTCTTTTGTATGCTCCACTGCATTCTGAATCACATTCATTACGGCTCGGAACATTGGATCATAAGCAATCGTTACCTTTTTATCACTTTGTTCCGCCTTCCAATCTATCTTCTGGTGATAGATTTCTACCAGTCCGAGTGCCTGTTCCTTTATATCTGCGAAAAAATCTTCTAACCTCACCGTTGTATAGGTAACATCACTGCAATTCCATGATTTTGTGACATCTATCAACTGTTTTACATAACTTTGTATCTGTGTTGTGCCGTTCAAAACATAAGTGATATTATTCTTCTGTTCTGTGGTCAGTTCAGTCTCTGAAAGTAGTTCTGCATTTCCCCGTACAATCGTAAGAGGTGTTTTAATATCATGCGCCAAAGCAGACATCTGTTGTTTCTTTTCCTGCTCTGTTTTCCACTGCTTTTCTAAAGATTCTCGCAATGCATCTCGCATATCATCGATTGCCGATAAACAGTCATCAAACTCTTTGATACCGGAACAGGATGTCTCATATTCCAGATTTTGATCCTTTATTTGTCTGATTGCGTCTAATACAGGCTGCATCTGCTTTTTGATTCTTTTTCCAAAACGTATGGACGGAATGATGATAATCGCTACCGCTCCAATCACAGACATAATAATCATCACATTCTGTGGTCCTATAAAATGCTCCCTCAAAAAAGCTGAATGATATTGAGGTGTCAGGCGATATTGCAATACAACATATTCATTTTCCCTTACAATTACTTTATAAAAATATTTCCCGGATGCGTTTCCGTACTTTGCAACATTCCATGCTATCTGTTCGTATTGTTCTGACAGATCTCCACCTATTTTCTCTCCATTCTCTGAAAAGATTACATAATCACAAAGTGTGGGAATCATCTCAGCAGTCACTTTATCTGCACGTAGAATCGTATCATATGCTTCATTAATCTTTTGCTCTGCATAATTTGCCGGATAAATACAGCCCACACTAATCAAAAGGTACAGCAGCAGATAAGCAACAATCACCAAACCAACTAATGATCCAAGCATGACCAGTACATATCTCATAAAAATCCTGCTGAGTGCATTGCTTCTCTTTACTCTTCCCATTTATATCCAATCCCCCAGACTGTTTTTATCGGTGTATAATCATAATCCGCAAATTTTGCTCTTATATTTTTGATATGCGTGATTATAGTACTGTCATTACTCTCATTGTCAAAGCCAAAGACCGCTTCCAATATTTGTTCCTTCGAGAAAACCTGTCCTCTGTTTTTAGCCAGGAATTCACAGATTTCGTACTCCGCTTTCGTAAGAGGAAGTTCCTTATCATCAACCAATAGTTTCTTTTGAGATATTTGAATACAGACCCTCCCCAAAACCATCCGGACAGAATGTTCCCTGTGCTCTCTTCTAAGATGTGCATTGATCCTTGCCCGAAGTTCCATCACTCCAAATGGCTTTGAAATATAATCATCTGCTCCTAAAGAAAGTCCGTTTACAAGACTGTTTTCCTCGGTTTTTGCCGTAAGAAACAAAATCGGACAATCCACAAGTATCCTAATTCTTTTGCATAATTCGAAGCCATCAATTCCAGGCATCATAATGTCCAGTAAAATCAGGTCATAACGATGTAATTCTTCCATATTAATTTTTAGTGGATTACTTACTTTGGTAACCAGATGTCCATCCTTATTCAAAATGCTTTCTATCATTTCCAAAATTGCCGGTTCATCATCAACTGCCAGTATTTTTGCCATAGTTTCCCTCGATTCTATTCCGATATTCTGTTTCCTTCCCAGTGGTTTACCCACCAAAAATAGTATACCATACTAATCCCTGTAAATATTAAGCAACCTGGTATGAATGACAACCATTCACCTACACTAGTTTCTCCCAATACAGATTGCAGATAAGTATATGGTACTCTACCCGTCCAGCAGACAAATACATATTTCCACACATAATCTCCAAGTCCGGTAAGCATCAATGCACTAATTAGTCCTGATATAATCCCTGCTCCAATGGATACCCCTTTTCCAAACTGAAAAGCCAGAATCAGCTGCCACAGATAAAGTGGAACACTGCTTCCCCACAGCAGCAATGCTGCAAATATACATCCTTTCATGATTTCGATATCGCTTGATGCGATTCTTCCAAATCCAATTCCGAATATGATTGCTGTCAATAGGATAGAGCACAGACACAAAACCAGTAGCATCAACAGTTTCGATAAAAATGCTGCAGGTTTATCCGGTAAAGACAACAGATTTTGAAAATCACCTGCATTTTGTTCCTGTTCCATCACACTTGCTGTAAAAATTCCAATAAGTACCGGAAGTCCTGCTCCTATTGCCTGATAAAATGCAATCACTTTCATATTTTCATTCCATGGTGAAAAAAAGTAATATATTAAAAATATAACGCTGGTTATAATCGGAATCAGTAAGTGTGCCAGAATCACAGATGTTCCTTTCATCTTTCGCAAGTCTGCATTAAGAGATCTTCCAACCATCTTATTTCACCTCTCTTCTCTCAAACCATTTCAAAAACAGAACCGTTACAAAAACAAACCAGATGATTGAGAGACACATTCCCGGAACAATGACTCCCGTATCCAAAAGAGGATTCCCTGCTTCTGCGGCAAGTCCATTTGGTAAAACATGAAGCAACGGGCACATCATTCGCATAGGGATTGCAGAAACAAGTACATACCAGATTCTGGTTTGTGATATTACCACACCGCTGACGGTAATAAACAGGCAGACGAACAGGTTTACAATCATTCCAAATCGTTCACTTAAAAATAAAGCTACCGGAATCTCCCATAACTCAGAAACCGTCAGAAACAATACTGCAATCAACGCTCCTCCAACTGGAACATGTGTCGTTAGAAGAAAGCCTCCAAGCGTTGCTCCTGCAAACACAATCACATTAGAAAACAAAATCATGTACCCAATATAAATAATTTTCCCCAGCAACAATTTTCTTCTATCTGTGGGAATAGTCGTTAAATGATAGTATTTTATCTTTTTCTCCTGCGCCACAGAAAGATAACAAAATAGAGCAATCATCCCCGGCAGCAAAAGTGTATACCACCAGTTCCAAACACTTTCTGCATAAGCATTTGTCATCCCAAGAGTAAATATAAATGCCATGACAAATGTAAGAAGAGGAAATCCCCAGATAAACTTTTTTCGCATGGTTCTTTTGGCTTTTTGATGTTCTGCTTTTATAATATTAACCATGGATTTCACCTGCTTTCTGGTTTTTTCTTACCACATTCATAAACAAATCTTCAAGATTATCTCCCTGCTTTAATGCTCCTTCGTATCCTAAGATTCCACCTGAAATAATCCCGACTTTATCTGCAAGTAACTGTACCTCTGAGAGAATATGACTGGAGAGAATTACAGTGATTCCCTGTTCCGGAAAAGACCGGATCAGCTCTCGTAATTCCTCGATGCCTATTGGATCTAATCCATTCGTAGGTTCATCCAATATCAAAAGTTCCGGTTCTCCAAGCAATGCCATTGCAATGCCTAGTCTTTGCTTCATTCCCAAAGAAAACTGTCCTGCTTTCTTCTTTCCGGTGTTTGTAAGTGATACAATCTGCAAGACCTCATCAATTCTGTTTTCATCTGTACCAAGCAATAATTGTCTTACCTTCAAATTCTCTCTAGCGGAAAGATTTTCATAAATAGGCGGATTCTCAATTAACGCTCCTATTTTTGATAAATCTTTCCTATCCCAAAGTTTTCCATCAAAGTAAATCTTTCCTGCAGTTGGTTTCATCATACCAGTCAACATTTTCAATGTGGTAGATTTTCCCGCACCATTCGGTCCAAGCAGTCCATAAATCTGTTTCTTTTCTATATTAAGTGAAACATTATTTACCGCTTTCTGCTTTCTAAAATATTTACACAAATTTTGTGTCTGCAACATCATTTCCATCTTTACTATCCTTCCTTCCATATTTCATTTCTTACTGAAATATAACCTAACAGAAAAAAATAAAGATTTGATGAAGATTGCTAAATAATTCGTCTACTCTATTTTTATTCTCGTATGGAATAAACCATCAATTGAATATCATTATCAGAACTCGGCTTTCCACTGAAATCAGCAAAGCTGTTACAAATACGAAGTCCTAATTTACCGAATATCTCCGTGATTTCATCCAAACTATATAACCTTATAGGATTTCCTTCTTTCATTTCAGGCTTATAAAGTGCTTCTCCATACATATAGTCTACCTGCCCATCAATTCAAGTGCTTCATCTATCTTAATGATGACGAATATGGCAGAGTAATACAATCACTTATCCGTTTAAAGAACAGCCTGATAGCACAAGGCAGATATACCGACGGGGTTGACGATGTTCTCTGCAAGGTAATGTCAGCCAAGAAAAGAAAGCTCAAAATCAAATATTTCTGAATAAGAAAAGAGACCGCCTACACGATGTAAGCGGTCTTTGATTATTGTAGAGTAAGTCCGACAAACTTGAATTTTCAAATTAGTCTTTACAAATAACCTTTGAACCTTCACCATCAATTACAATTCCCTGACGGTTGTTAATTGGGCATAGATTCAAATCCGAAAACTCAGTCATTATTTTCTCGGTAACTTTCTTAAATGGTGCTGTAAGATAATGCGGAAGAACATAGAAATCAATCAAATCAAGCCCTGCATCATCTTCTTGTGAGTAGTCCTCCGGCTTTTCATCCATTTGCTCGATATATTGGATGCTTGGAGCGCATATAATCGCACCTGCCGATTCACCAATCATCAGTTTTCCCTTTGCCAATTCTTTCTTCAACAGCTCATCCGTTCCCGTTTTACGGAGCTGGTCTATAAGGAAAAAAGAATTTCCGCCGGTAAAATATATCACATCCGCATCTTCAAAAACAGACTGTATCGTTGAATAAGCCTCCGTTGAAATATCAATTTCAGTTACGATTGCTCCCAACTTTTTGAATAATTTTCGAGCCGAGCCGACATAACCGGTGTAGCCTTCACGCAGCGAAGCTGTTGGAATAAATGCGACTTTTTTATTTTCAATTTCTTCCTTTATCAGACTTCCTACACTTGAAAAGTGCGAACATAAAAATAGGTTCATCAATATTCTCCTTTATAAATTGCGATTTGCAAGGAACAATTCCTTGTCCCCTACACCATAATTACTATGTATTTGCATCTACAAACTAGAAGTTGTTTATTAAACCTTTTTAACCTTAACCAACAACATCATAGGTCTACGCATTTCATTACACATTCCCGGCATACCCATCATATCTGCCGGAGGCATTGCTTCCTCAATAGCCTCAATTTGAAAACCACATTTTATAAGTGGATTCAATATCTGCGTTAATGTGTGGTGCTGTTTAATTACTCGTTGACCAAGAAAATTGGTTTCTCTTTCGCCTGGGTAATAGTAATTGTCGATTGGCCAATATTTAGGTTTCCCATTTTCATCATAAATCCAATCCTCATTAACACCTGCGGTGAAAGTCGGATGTTCAATATTGAATAGGAAATACCCACCTACTTTTAATGTGCAATACACCTTTTGATAAACATTAGCTAAATTTTCGATATAGTGCAGTACCAGGTTAGAAACAACTAGGTCATAAGTATTTTCAGGATAAATGTATTCTTCAACACCGCAAACTTTATACTTGATTTTGTCATCAGAGTTATCAGCTACTGCTTTTGCAATCATTTTTTGACTACTATCAATACCAAGAATTTCAGTAGCTCCCATTTGTGCGGCATATTTGCAATGCCAACCGTAACCACATCCTAAATCCAAAACTTTTTTTCCCTGTAATTTAGGGAATAACGGTTGCAACTGATGCCACTCTCCAGCAGCTTTCAGACCATCTTTGCTTCTTCCCATTTCCGCATATGCGGCAAAAAATTCACTATTATCGTAAATATTTCTCATTGATAATTACCTCCACAACTTCCTATTTCTCAGTTTCAAAAACTTGAAGTTGTTAATTGCAGTCTCAGAACAGCGATCAGTTCTTCGCCGTCCATTTCACCGGTTTCTTCGAAACCGAAAGAGCGATACATCTGACGGGCAACTGCATTATCGGGTTCATATGATAGCCAACAGTATTCCGCTTCTCCACAAGGCATAGATTTTATGAACTCTAATGCAAGGCTGACCGCTTCTTTTCCGTACCCTCTGTTTTGATATGCCTTATCGATCATAAGACGCCACAGATTATAGTTTCCCTTTGCAATTTCAGGTGCATCCGTCCAATAATCATCAACATCAAAACCAATCATCAGGAAGCCTACAGGCTTATCCTCATCATATATACCAAACGGGAATGCATGACCGTTTCCCGTAATTGCAGTATACGCTTCAATGATGCTGATCTCATTGGTGGCAACGAAGTTCTTCTGCGATTTCGATACCGTCAGTTTCAGGATATCCCAGACATTATTACCATTTACTTTTTCTAAATGAAGCATATATCTTTACCTCGCTAAATATCGATTTACATTTCCATTCATTTTAGAAAATGGGCAACTCCGATTGGAATTGCCCACCCATTGCACTAATTATGCGATTTTCCCTTGCTTGCACCGATTTCTGCATCAATTGATGTAAGTTTAATGTAAATCGCTGTTTTTTTAGTTTTTTATCAAATGAAGTACGTCCCGTCTATTTGGTAAAACGGTACATCTTTACATCATCTTAATAGAGCTTAGCACCTGCTGGGATTCTGTCATTTACCATCAGAAGGTTCAGTCCCTCGTGACCATCTTCCTCGTGTACGGCTGAAATCAGCATACCCTCGGAATCAATTCCCATCATCTTTCTCGGTGGCAGGTTAACGATAGCGATTGCTGTCTTACCAACCAGTTCTTCCGGCTCGTAATACTCGTGAATACCACTTAAAATCACGCGATCCTTGCGTTCTCCGTCATCCAGTACAAACTTCAGAAGCTTCTTGGATTTCGGAACTGCTTCACACTCAAGAATCTTAACTGCACGGAAATCAGATTTTGCAAATGTATCGAAATCAACCATTTCTTCAAAGATTGGTTCAATCTTCACATTGGAGAAATCAACCTTCTCAGCTACTTTTGTCTCTGCCGGAGCTGCTGCACCAGACTGAGCTGCGTTGTTTGCTTCGTTCTTAGCAGCGCCCTGTGATTTCATCGTCGGGAAGAGCAGCACGTCTCTGATTGCCTCAGCTCCTGTCAGAAGCATACACATACGGTCAATGCCGAATCCAATACCACCGGTCGGCGGCATACCGATCTCCAGTGCGTTCATGAAGTCTTCATCTGTTGTATTGGCTTCATCATCGCCCTGGGCAAGCAGTTCTTCCTGGGCTTTAAAACGTTCTCTCTGGTCGATCGGGTCATTCAGCTCAGAGTAAGCATTTGCCATTTCCCATCCATTCATGAAGAACTCGAAACGCTCTACATATTCTGGATTTTCTGGCTTTTTCTTCGTCAGCGGCGAGATCTCAACCGGGTGGTCCATAACGAACGTCGGCTGAAGCAGATGCTCCTCTACAAACTCCTCAAAGAAGAGATTCAGGATATCACCTTTTTTATGTCTCTCTTCAAACTCAATATGATGCTCTTTTGCAAGTTCTCTTGCCTGCTCCAGAGTCTCAACTTCATTCCAGTCAACGCCTGCGTACTTCTTCACTGCGTCAACCATTGTGATACGCTCGAACGGCTTACCGAGATCCATCGGGATTCCTTTGTATACGATCTGTGTCGTTCCGAGCACTTCCTGTGCGACAAAACGATACAGGTTCTCTGTCAGATCCATCATGCCGTGGTAATCTGTAAATGCCTGGTAAAGCTCCATCAGAGTGAACTCCGGGTTATGTCTTGTATCAAGACCCTCATTACGGAATACACGTCCGATCTCATATACCTTCTCGAGTCCTCCGACAATCAGTCTCTTCAGGTACAGCTCCAGGGAAATACGAAGCTTCAGATCTTCGTTCAGGGCATTGAAATGTGTCTCGAACGGTCTTGCTGCTGCTCCACCTGCGTTCTGTACAAGCATTGGAGTCTCAACTTCCATGAATCCTTCTCCGCTTAAGTACTTGCGGATCGCACTGAGAATCTTGGAACGCTTGATAAAGGTATCTTTAGACTCTGCATTCATGATCAGGTCTACATATCTCTGACGGTAACGGGTATCTACATCTGTCAGACCGTGGAACTTCTCCGGGAGGATCTGTAAGCTCTTGGAGAGGAGTGTCACTTTCTCTGCATGGATAGAAATCTCACCTGTTCTTGTTCTGAAAGCAAATCCTTCCACTCCGAAGATATCACCGATATCAGATTTTTTAAAATCAGCGTAAGACTCTGTTCCGATCGCATCTCTTGCAACGTATACCTGGATGTTTCCCTGTAAATCCTGAATATTGCAGAAAGATGCCTTGCCCATGACTCGCTTAAACATCATACGTCCTGCAATTGCCACATGGATCGGGCTTGCGTCCATGATATTTCTTCTCTCTTCGTAATCCTTTTTAAGAGCTTCTTTCGCCTGCTCCTCATCCATTCCCTCTACGTTCGGCTCCTGGCGGTCTTTTAACAGCTCACTCTCATGTGCCTCATAAAGACCTTTCACCTCAAGCGAATGATGTGTCTGATCGAACTTTGTAATCTGGAACGGGTCTCTTCCGTTCTGCTGCAGCTCTGCAAGTTTCTCGCGGCGAACCTTCAGTAAGTGGTTAATATCCTGTTCCTGTGTCTGCTGTGCCAATCTCTTCACTCCCTTTTCTTTGTATTTTTTAGATATTTCTCTGGATAGAAAGTACTTTGTACTGCATAATTCCGGCCGGTGTTTCTACATCGACAATATCATCCTTGTGCGCGCCGATCAGAGCTTTTCCCACCGGAGACTCGTTGGAAATTTTTCCTTCCAGGCTGTTTGCTTCGGTGGAGCCAACGATCTGGAACTCGATTTCCTCGTCATACTCCAGATCCAGTACGTCTACTTTACATCCGATATTGATCTTATCGGAATCTACTTCGTCCTCAACAACAACCTCTGCGTTTTTCAGGATTTTTTCGATCTCTTCAATTCTTGCCTCGATGTCACGCTGCTCATCTTTGGCTGCATCGTACTCGGCGTTCTCGGAAAGGTCTCCCTGCTCTCTTGCTTCTTTGATTTTACCGGCAATTTCTCTACGTTTGTTTACTTTGAGATCATGAAGCTCGTCCTCCAGTTTTTTCAGGCCGGCATAGGTAAGAATCGTTTTTTTCTGTTCCATTTTATACACCCTTTCTATCGTTTCTGTATCCAGTCATATCTGATTTTATTCTGTAAACTCTCCGGAAATGCGCTGTATTTTCAGTATTCCCGGTTGAAATAAGGATAGACTCCGCCTATCCTAACAATTAAAGTAGTATAAAGGATTGCCCACGGAATGTCAAGAAAAAAAGAAACGCAGGAAAGATTTTCTTTTTCACAAATCCTTCCTGCATCTTTCTCTTATTTTTCCTTTATTTTTCGGATGAGCTTCCTGTCAGTGCTTTCTTTTTCCAATTTCCTTTTTTATAGAAAATCAGCGTCAGAAGCGCACCCATGCACCAGCTTACCAGCATGGAAATCCAGAGTACCTGATATCGTCCGTTTGGCAGCTCCGGCGTTCTGGTCAGAAAGGCCAGACCGTATGCCAGCGGCACACGGATTACAACGGTAACAACCATCGAAATCCACATCGGGGTCATCGTATCGCCTGCTCCACGCATGACGCCGGAAAGCGACTGTGTTATTGCCATGGCAATATAGCCGACCGCAAGGATCTTCATCATATTGGCACTTAATGTTACGAGCTCTGTGGTATTCGTAAAGATTCCCATCAGATGATGGCCGAAAATAACAATTAAAAGGGTAATGGTCGTTGAGGTTCCGACCGCAATCAGTGTTCCCTGTTTTGCGCCCTGCTCTACGCGGTCCATACGGCGTGCACCGACATTCTGACCGGCATACGTTGTCATCGCGGTACCAAACGAAAAGTTCGGCATCATTGCAAAGCCATCGACACGCATGATGATAACATTCGCGGCGATAACCATTTCACCGAAGCTGTTGGTCAGCGACTGTACGATAACCATCGCCATGGAGAAGATCGCCTGGGTAATACCGGACGGCAGACCAAGGCGGATAATTTCCATCGAATACTGTTTTTTCATTTTCAGGTATTTGGGTCTGAAATCAAAAATGTCGGTCATACGCATCAGACGCCACATGCAGAGTACTGCAGAAATTGCCTGCGCAATCACGGTCGCGTATGCAACTCCGGCAACGCCCATGTGGAACTGGGAAACGAATACAATATCCAATACAATGTTGATGACCGTTGCCACCAGCAGATAAATCAGCGCCGAAATCGAATCGCCGAGTCCGCGAAGGATACCACATAGAATGTTATAGTACGCACTGCCGGCACAGCCCACCATCAGGATCACCAGATACGAGGTACACCAGTCGATGATGGAATCCGGTGTTTTCAGCATTTCCAGCAGCGGCCTTGAGAGGACGGCTCCCAGAATCATAATAATGATGGAAGAAATTGCTGTCAGCGTGACGCAGTTTCCGATCGTCATCGAAAGCTCTTTTCTTTGTTTTGCCCCAAAATACTGCGACACCATGACGCCGGCGCCGACGGAAATTCCGACGAACAGAACCAGAAGCAGGTTTAAGATCGGGCTGGCGCTTCCAACTGCCGCAAGCGCATTGTCCCCGACATATTTTCCGATCACAATACTGTCAACCGTGTTGTAGAGCTGCTGGGCAATGTTGCCGATCAGCATAGGGATTGTAAAAGCTACAATCTTTTCCCACGGCTTTCCCACCGTCATGTCGGACGGTGCGAAAAGTTCTTTGATAGTCATACACTACACTCCCTCTTTTGTTTTTTTATTCCCAATACCTCTAAATGTCAGTATAGCATAGAAAAAGTACCCGTGATATATCAATATTGGCATATCATAGGTACTTTTTTGACTTATTTTACTTACTTGTCAGCCGCGTTCCCACTCATTCAGCATCTGTTCCAGCTCCTGCAGGCTCTCCACCTGGTTGATCGCTGCGCGCAGTTTCGCCGAGTGCGGGAATCCCGCCGTGTACCACGCAACGTGCTTCCGCATCTCGCGGATGCCGATCGCGCCGCCTTTGTATTCCACCTGCATGCGCGCATGGCGAAGCATCATCTCTTTTACCTCATGCTGCGTCGGCTTTGCAAGTGTTTCTCCGGTTTCCCTGTAATGAAGAATCTGTTTAAAAATCCACGGATTTCCTTCCGCGCCGCGGCCAATCATAATGCCATCGCAGCCCGTCTGTTCAACCAGCGCTTCGGCGCTCGCCGCATCAACCACATCGCCATTTCCGATGACCGGAATCGAAACCGCTTCTTTTACCTGACGGATGATATCCCAGTCTGCTTTTCCGGAATAGAACTGTGCCCGCGTTCTTCCATGCACCGCAATCGCAGCCACACCGCAGTCCTCGAGAATCTTTGCAATCTCCACAGCATTCGCCGACTCTTCGTTAAATCCCTTTCGAATTTTAACTGTCACCGGCTTTTTCACTGCCTTTACCATACCGGTCACAATCTTCCGCACCAGCGCAGGATCCTTCATCAGCGCGGAGCCCTCGCCGTTGTTGACGACCTTCGGCACCGGGCAGCCCATGTTAAAATCCAGAATGTCAAACGGCCGCTCCTCGATCTGTGCGGCAATCTGCGCCAGAATTTCCGGATCACTGCCAAAAAGCTGGAGCGATACAGGATGTTCACCCGGATGAATCGTCATCAGATCCTCGGTATTTTTGTTCTTATACAGAATCGCCTTCGCGCTGACCATCTCCATACAGATCAGGCCTGCTCCCTGCTCCTTGCAGAGAACGCGGAACGGCAGATCCGTCACACCTGCCATCGGTGCGAGCACGAGCGGATTTTGCATTTCCACATTTCCGATTTTCAGCGGAGACATCGTCTGGAGCGTACGTTTCTTACTTTCCATCCGGCTTCTCTCCGTCTTCTTCTGCGAACGCTTCCTCCGGCACTTCCTCGCCGAGGAAGAAAACGCGGTAATACAGCTCCAGAGATTCCAGCAGATCCTTTTTCTCCTCCTGATACTGCTTGATCCGCAGCGCACCGCCGATCTCATCGTACATCGCATCCGCATCTACAGCCTCTGTTTCGAACTGCAGACTGCCGTCACTGTCAAACCACATGGTGAAAATGCCGCCGATTTCCACGGTGAACATAACGCACATGATATGAAGCTCATCCTGCACGGACTGCGGCAGGGATGCAAAATCCTGGTTAAAATAATATTTCTGCTCATACGCACTCGCTCCGCAGAGCACTACTTTTTCATCATCTGAATACATATATTTTCCTTTCCTGATCCAAGTTTTTTATACATAACTGTACAGGCCGCGCACTGAAACCTCGCCGGAATGCACTTCCGCGATCGTTCCATCCTCTTTTCTCACACGCAGCTCACCCGTCGACGTGATGCCGAGCGCCACACCCTCGAACGGCTCTTTCGGATCCAGCACACGCACCGGCTGATCCTTATTTGCAAGTACAGCCTCATAGGCTTCCTGCAGCGCCGAGAGATCTCCCGCCTCCAGGAATTTTTCGTAATTCTCCTCGAACGCCTCCAGCACCGCTGCGACTATTTTCGCCCGATTGACCGGATGCCCCATTTCGATCGCCAGTGACGTCGCGATCTCAGCAATTTCTTCCGGAAACTCCGTCTGGTTCACATTGATTCCCGTTCCAATGACGACATAATTGATGTAATCGATCTGTGCACTCATCTCGGTTAAGATTCCGCAGAGCTTTTTCCCGTTCAGCACCGCATCGTTCGGCCACTTAATTCTCGTGTCGACGCCGAGCGCTCTCTGTACCCCCTGCACAACAGCAAGTCCCATCACAATCGTCAGCATCGGCGCTTTGGCCGGCTCGAGATCCGGGTACAGCAGGAGGGACATCGAAACGGAAGTTCCCTCCGGCGATTTCCAGACTCTTCCGCGGCGGCCTTTTCCAGCGGTCTGCGTCTCGGCCGTTGTCAGTGTACCGTTCGGCGCTCCTTCTTCCGCCAGGCGCTTCGCCCACGTATTTGTCGAATCTACTTCATGGCTGTAATAGACCGTCTGTCCAACATATTTCGTATGCGTGCGGCTTTCCAGCTCGTCCTTCGTCATCAGATCCGGCTCGTTCAGCAGACGGTAACCTTTATTCTGTACCGCCTCGATCTCGTATCCTTCCTCTTTTAACTGATTCATGATCTTCCACACTGCAGTACGGGAAATTCCAAAATGTTCACACAAATCCTGACCCGAAACATTTTCTCCTGATTCTCGCAGAAGGCGCAGTGTCTCAGCTCTTTTATTTTCCAGCATATGATATCTTCACACTCCTCACATAAACCAACAGCAGCGCTGCGAAAGACGTGCTCCGCAGCGCTGCTGTACGTGTCTTGCCATTCTTCTATTATACACAGTCTGTTCCGGTTTTTCCACCAGAAAGTTTATGCACCAAGCGTTGCTGCCATCACAGCTTTGATCGTGTGCATGCGGTTCTCTGCTTCCTCGAAGACTCTCGACTGTGCGGACTCAAATACCTCATCGGTAACTTCCATCTCATCCAGTCCGTAACGGTCGTGGATCTCTTTTCCAATCTTTGTTTTCAGATCGTGGAACGACGGCAGGCAGTGCAGGAATACCGCGGTATCCTTGGCATTTGCCATTGCTTCTTTTGTCACGCGGTACGGAGTCAGATCGTGGATTCTCTCCTCCCATACGCTGTCCGGCTCACCCATGGATACCCAGACATCCGTATAGATAACATCGGCGTCTTTCGTTCCCTCTTTTACATCCTCGGTGAGGGTGATGGTTGCGCCGCTCTCCTTTGCATACTCTTCACACTGTGCAACGAGTTCCGCGTTCGGGAAGTATTTCTTCGGTGCGCAGGCTACAAAATCCATACCCATTTTTGCAGATGCAATCATCAGGGAATTTCCCATGTTGTAGCGGGCGTCGCCCATGTAAACGAGTTTGATGCCTTTTAAGTGGCCGAACTCTTCCTGGATTGTCAGCATATCGGCGAGCATCTGGGTCGGGTGGTACTCGTTGGTCAGTCCGTTCCATACCGGGACTTTGGAATATTTTGCCAGCTCCTCTACGATCTCCTGGCCGAATCCACGGTACTCAATTCCCTCATACATTCCTGCAAGAACGCGGGCCGTATCTTTGATGCTCTCTTTTTTACCGATCTGGGAACCGGTCGGGTCAAGATAGGTGGTTCCCATGCCGAGATCATGTGCGGCTACTTCGAAGGAACAGCGGGTTCTGGTGCTGGTTTTCTCGAAGATCAGCGCAACGTTTTTACCGCGCAGGGTGTCCACCGGAATGCCTTTCTTTTTCTTATCCTTCAGCTCTGCGGACAGATCCAGCAGATAGGAAATCTCTTCCGGGGTGAAATCCTTTAATGTCAGAAAATCGCGTCCTTTTAAATCCATGGTGTGTTCCTCCTTAAATATATCGGTATGTAATGTATTTTTATCGCTTAAGATGGTTTCTATTATGAAACAGGCCGGCGCATCTGTCAAGGGGTGAAATGTATATTTTTACGTATTTTACTTGTATTATTCATAATATATGTATTTTTATACATTTTTATTCTGTTATTCTTACCGGCAACTACAGAATCTGCCAGTGGCAGCTCCCTCCGGATGCAGAGCAATAAAAAATTCTCCCGTGTCCGGCATGATGCGTTTCACGGGAGAATCCTGCTTTTTTATTTCTGTCCTTCTTTCCCTGCCGGGCCTTTCTGCTCTTCCACGATTCCCTTGAATGTGGTAGCCAGACTTGCCAGTCCCTGCAGATCGGACGGAACAACAATCTTCGTTGCTTTTCCATTCGCCAGAACACCAAGTGCCTCGAGACTCTTTAAGGTAAGAACCGCATCGTCAGCACCTGCCTCTTTGATGGCACGGATACCATCGGCATTTGCCTGCTGTACTTTGAGGATCGCCTCCGCCTGGCCTTCTGCCTCGCGGATTCGTTTCTCTTTTTCTGCCTCAGCACGAAGAATCGCTGCCTGCTTCTCTGCCTCTGCATCCAGGATCGCAGACTGTTTTTTACCTTCGGCAACCAGGATGGTCGATTTTTTCTCACCTTCTGCAATCAGGATTGCTTCACGGCGTTCACGCTCTGCTTTCATCTGTTTCTCCATGGCTTCCTGAATGGCTGCCGGAGGCATGATGTTTTTCAGCTCAACACGGTTGACTTTAATGCCCCACGGGTCGGTTGCGATATCGAGAGCTGCCTGCATCTTCGTGTTGATAATCTCACGGGATGTCAGTGTTTCGTCCAGCTCCAGATCTCCGATGATGTTTCGAAGTGTCGTTGCGGTCAGGTTTTCAATGGCCATCAGCGGATTTACAACACCGTATGCGAACAGCTTCGGATCGGTAATCTGGAAAAATACGACCGTATCAATCTGCATCGTAACGTTATCTTTTGTAATGACCGGCTGCGGCGGGAAATCCACCACCTGCTCTTTTAAGTTCACGCGGATTGCCACGCGCTCGATAAACGGAACCTTAAAATGAAGACCGGTTGCCCAGGTGCCTTTGTATTTTCCAAGACTCTCAACAACGTAAGCACTGGCCTGCGGCACGATCTTCACACACGATGCTGCAATAAACAGTACAATCACAAGAAGAAAAATCATTAAAATTCCTGCAATTCCTCCACCACTCATGTTTCATTTCCTCCTTCTTTTTCTTTGACCTTTACAATCAGCTTGACGCCTTCCACACGGAGCACTTCCACCACGGTCTCTTTCGGGATAATGCCTCCTTCGCTTTCCGTTCTCGCAGTCCAGGTGTTTCCGCCCAGCGATACCTTTCCGGTGCCTGCCAGGTTGGAAATCTCTTCTGCGACGATCCCTTCCATTCCAATCACGCGGTCTACATTTGTTTTTAAGGTATCCTTATTCAGGAAACGGACGGCTACAGGACGTGTAAAAATCAGAAGTATCAGCGATACAACAAGAAAGCAGACCATCTGAATTACAAATCCGGCTCCGCACATAGCTGCGATCAGAGCAATCAGGGCGCCGCCCGCAAACCAGATGGTTGCCAGACCTAACGTTGCCGCCTCAATCACCAGCAAAACCACAAGCGCAATCAGCCAGTACACTGCATATTCCATGCTCCTCTCTCCTTTCCGATTTCTTGGCTGTTGGATTCATGATACTATATGAGAATGAAAATAGCAAGCGGAGAGGTGGAATATTCAGAAAAAAGACAGGATTTTAAGAACTGGTCGCACAGAGACAGCGCAGAAAACCCGATCTTCTTATTCTTCCATCACATCTTTTCATTTTAAAACGGCTACAACCATTCTTTACACACTCCTATCTGTTGTGATGCAGTTATAGAAACGAAGAAATTTGTAATGTTTAAAGCGTTCGAAAAAGCAGATTACATTTTCATAACGTTTTGCACCTGTGTGAAGTGAAAGGAATGGCTATAAAAATGAAAAACTGGAAAACAGCTCTTTCAAGAAGGAAATAAAGAAAGGAAATATAAAGACTGATTTTTTATTTATAAACTATCAATTCCAAGGCTTGACATCCATACAAAAACAGCTGCCACAACAAAATACATATGCATCTGTATAAAAAGTACCAAGGTAAATGCTAATAATTTCCAAAACAGCGATTTAATCTGCCTTGTATAACGAATGCACTCTTTTAGTGTCAGTTTTTGTTCTACAAACGGGTTTCTGCTGTATTGCTTTAATATCTTCGCCGCGACACGAATTTTTTTCCCTTGATATGTCATTTCTTCTTTGGCAAGATACATTGCACCAATGAGCAGATGAAAGAAAATCAGATCTCCATATTCTCTGGAAAGATGCTTTTCTTTCAGAAACTGTTCAAAATCAGATGCAATCAAAATCCAGTTTCTCATCAGATTCTTTTTCGGTTGATATGTCAGGGACTGGAGATTTTCACGGTAAAGAACGATGCTCTGTGGGACAAAAGCATATTTCGGATGGCATGCACAGCATCTAAAATTATGTGCCTTGTCTTCGGCGTAACTGTATGGGGGAATCCACAAATCGTGAGACTCCAGAAAAGATTTGCGGTAGAGTTTTCCCCAGTCGTAAGAAAGCGTTCCTTTTTGAAAAAATCCATGAAACCGGAACTCTGCGCTGTCCGGGTTTTCTTTTTCCAGATTACTGCAGCATTTCACTTTTTCGCCATTCGCCCTCCATCTGCGATATGTTCCGATCACAATATCTGCCTGCTCTCTTTCTGCCCGTGCGGCAAGGGAACGTATGGCAGATGAATCGTCCAGCTTGTCGTCTGCATCCAGGAAGAGAAGATATTTTCCTGTTGCTTCTTTTATCCCTGCATTTCTGGCTGCTCCACTGCCTTTATTATTCTGATGAATCACACGGATTCTTGGATCTGCTGCAGCAAGTTCCTCACACATTTGATTGGAACGATCTGTTGAACCGTCATTCACCAAAACAATCTCCAACTCTGAATAGTCCTGTTTTCGTACGCTCTCAACACACTCCGTCAGAAATTTTTCCGCCTGATAGACCGGAATAATCACACTTACCAGTGGATAAAACATCTTTTTTCTTTCCTCTTCTCCTATTCTTTGTACCCAAAATATAGCGGATTTTTAAAGAAACGTCAACTGAACTTTGCTTTCTTTTTGTTTTCATTTACAAATGTCTCAGCGTATTGATTCCTCCATTATTCTATAAAACAAGCTATTTCTCATCCACTCTTTACACCACAGTATATGTTGTGCTAAAGTTATAAAAGGGTCAAACATTTGCACACCCATTCCTATTTTTCCTGAAAACATTTTTCGGATATATTCTGCACGTTGGACATTACTGGCAGTATTCCTACTTAGCAGTTGCATCAATATATGGCTTTGGCGAACAGATCATAAAAAAATACGTTTTATCTGTCTGGATGCTTTTGTCATGTTGTTAATCATGAATCTTGGAAATGGATATATCCATTATTACCAGATGCTATCTTAAATAAAATACCAGAAAATGAGCGGTCCAGTGTATATAATTATGAGACAAGTTCCCAATGGCTGCTGTCTGGACTTGAACCTTATGACAAATACTGTATTACAGCAGACCATTTTTCGATGCTTTCAAATGAAATTTTTCAGCATATTCAAAATTTATTCGAGCACAGAGAGCCTATGTACATAGTAACAGGGCGCAATGTGCAGATTCAAAACCAAATTGTACAAACATATCTGGAAAAAGATTATACTGAATTGTATACCAACAACATTTATACATTATATCAAAAAATTCCTTAAACACTAAATAAATCGTTCTCACTATTAAAGTAAAGAAAAAAATATATCAACTTCTACAAAGAAAATTGAACAACTTTGACAATGTAAACTGATTTTTTGTACTGTTTCGTTATCGAAAGTATACTGTTTTTTTTGGTACAATATACGAAAGGATCGTTACAAATGAAAAAACAGATCATTGATTTTGTCATCACATGGGTGGACGGATCAGACCCCTTATGGTTTCGCCAAAAACAGAACGCCAAAAAAAAGCAAGGAGTTTCTGTTGATATCGACGACCGTATTGAACGCTATCGCGACTGGGAAATTCTAAAGTATCTATTTCGTTCGATAGAAAACTTTGCTCCATGGGTAAATAACGTATATTTTGTAACATGCGGTCATCTGCCGGCGTGGCTCAATACAGAATGTCCAAAATTGCAGATTGTTTCACACAAAGATTTTATTCCCGAAAAATATCTCCCCACCTTTAACTCGCATTCCATTGAGTGGAATTTCCACCGGATAAAAAATCTGTCGGAACACTTTGTTTATTTTAATGATGATATGTTTTTGCTGCATCCAATAAAGCCAACCGATTTTTTTGAAAACGGAAAACCCGTTGATATGCTTGCCCTGCAGCCCGATGTTGCAAACGTAGAAGATACCATTATGCCATATATCTATCTGAACAATACTATGCTGCTTGCCAAGTACTTTGACAAACGGGAAAACATGAAAAAGCAGCCAGGTGCCTATTTTCACATCGGATATCCTCCCATGTACTTTGGATATAATCTTCTGGAAATGGCATTTCCACGATTTACCGGTTTTTACACCGTTCATGGCCCGTCTCCTTTGAAAAAGGAGACTTATCGTTTCTTCTGGGAAAAGGAAGAAGAATTGTTAGACGGTGTCTGCAGCCACCCATTTCGTCATAAAGATGATGTGAGCCAATATGTTCTGCGGGAATATCAGAAACTGAGTGGTGATTTCGTTCCAAGAAACACGCACAAGTTCTGTAAATACTTCAATTTAAAACCGGAAAACCCGGAACTGGTAAAGACAATCACAAAGCAGACTGCAAAGTGCATCTGCATCAATGACAGCAATTTTGAAATCCCATATGAACATGTAAAACGGGAACTGAACGATGCCTTTTCCAAACTTTTTCCGCAGAAATCACAGTTTGAAAAGTAAATTTTGTTCCATATTCAGAGGCGGAAATTTATCTGCATCTATTTTGGCATTACGTTATCGGAACGTTCTTGTTTTTTAATCGAAATAGTAACATTTTTACCCCAAATTAGTTGATTGTCTTGAAAAACGCTTGATTTACAGGCATATTCGCAGGTTTGCAGATTGATTTTACTACTCATTTACTACTTTTAACGAATTGAGCCTTGATATGCAAAAGCACCTGCGAAGTTGCCGGATAGACCGCTGCACCACTTTACGCGACACGTCGAAAAGAAAAAATAAAATAAGCACCACCTATAAGGCGGCGTTTCTCACTCCTACACAGGAGAACAGGAACGCCGCTATTTTTATGCCCTCATGTTACGCAGTAAGGGGCAAAAAAGCCTTGATTTATGCGGCTCTTAGAGCGCGGAAATAAGAAAGACAAGGGTTGATACCTTTTCCCTCAAAACCGCGTTTCTACTGCGTAACAAATCCAACCAAAGGAGTGATGAAGCTATGGCAGTTTTCCGCGTGGAAAAGAACAAAGGTTATACGGTTATGAGCAACCACCATTTACGCAACAAGGAACTTTCTCTAAAGGCAAAGGGCTTGTTGTCGCAAATGCTCTCACTTCCCGAAGATTGGGACTACACCCTTGCAGGGCTGTCCCTTATCAACCGGGAAAGTATCGACGCTATCCGCACTGCTGTATGGGAGCTTGAAAAAGCCGGATATATCACAAGGCGGCAGGGACGCGACGAGAAAGGCAAAATGACCGCTATCGAGTACACCATTTACGAACAGCCACAGCCCCCGGCATTGGATTGTCCGGTATTGGAAAATCCAACAGCGGATAAGCCGATATTGGAAAATCCGACACCGGATAACCCGACGTCGGAAAATCCAACGCAATTAAATAAAGAGATACAAAAAACTAACTTACCAAAAAAAGAAAAATTAAATACAGATATATCAAGTACCCATTCCATTCCTTTCCATTCCCTAAATCCCTCTCCCTTAGAGGACGCGGCACAGCCGTCGGAACGGAAGCGAAAGGAAGCGACAGACGCATATAGCGTGTATGAGGAAATCATCAAGGACAATATCGAGTACGACTATCTGATACAGGACAGATACCTTGACCGGGACAGGATAGAGGAAATCCTTGCCCTTATTCTTGAAACCGTCTGCACAAAACGAAGAACAATCCGTATCGCCGGGGACGACCACCCGGCAGAGCTTGTAAAAGCAAAATTTATGAAACTGAACAGCGAACATATCCGCTTTGTACTGGACTGTATGCAGGAAAACACCACCAAAATCCGCAACATCAAACAGTACATGAAAGCTGCCCTTTTCAATGCCCCGTCTACGATTGGCAGCTATTACACGTCCCTTGTATCTCACGATATGTACGGCGGGCACACTATCCAGTCGGCAAGAAGCAGGGGCATACCCGATTACACCTGCAACGAGGGCGAAAGCCTGTAAACCAACCCAAAGGAGGATTTTATGATGACACAGAAAACAGGAGCTTTGATTTTTGATGAAACCGCTGACCGCTACGACATTCGCTTTGACGTAAACGACTATTACGGGGGCTTGCATTGCGGCGACTGCATGGAGGTCTTTGTGCGGGGCAAATGGAAGCCTACCCGTATGGAGTACGGGGACAACTGGTATCTTGTAGGTATTCGGGCGGCAGACCTTTCCGGGCTGCGGGTACGGATTTAACAGGGCGGCGTGAAAGCGGACGCTCTTTTTTCATGCCCGCCCCGCTTCCCGGCGGCGGGCATACCACCATAGAACACGAAAGGAGGACACCCATTGCAGGAGGAAACCAACGAAAAGACCATAGCCCTTTACATCAAGACAGGGAAGCTGACGGCGCAGCAGCTCCAAAAGGCTATGAAAGCCCTGCTTGCACAGATGAAAAAGCAGCATGACAAACAGAAAATCCCGCATGGAAAGCAGACCCTAAAGCAGCTTATGGAGCAGAACGCGGGCGTTTCCAACATTGAAATCACAAAGGACAATATCAAAGCCTTTGAGAGTACGGCGAAAAAATACGGGATTGACTTTGCCCTAAAGAAAGACAGCACCGAAACCCCGCCCCGCTATCTTGTGTTTTTCAAGGGACGGGACGCGGACGCACTGACCGCAGCTTTCAAGGAGTTTTCCGCAAAGAAGCTGACGCAGGAACAAAAGCCCTCTATCCGCAAGCTGATTGTTTCCCTCAAAGAAAAGGCGGCGGCTCTGAACGCACAGCGGGACAAAGTAAAAAACAAAGACAGGGGGATTGCAAGATGAACGCTATCAACTGGAAAAAATTGCTGCTTCCCAACATTCCTTATCTGCTCTTTGTGTATCTTTTTGATAAAGTCGGGCAAGCGGTACGCCTTGCGCCGGGGGCTGACCTTTCCGGCAAGGTACTTTCCCTTGCAGACGGCTTTTCCGCTGCCTTTGCAAACCCGTTTCCGAGCCTTGCCCCTATGGATTTACTGATAGGGTTTTTCGGCGCGGTGCTTATCCGGCTGATTGTCTATGTAAAAAGCAAGAACGCAAAGAAATACCGCAAAGGTATCGAATACGGCTCTGCCCGTTGGGGGACTGCCGAAGATATTAAGCCCTACACCGACCCGGTATTTCAGAATAACGTGCTGCTGACACAGACGGAACGGCTTACCATGAACAGCCGCCCAAAGCAGCCGAAGTATGCAAGGAATAAAAATATCCTTGTTATCGGGGGAAGCGGAAGCGGCAAGACGAGATTTTTTGTGAAGCCGAATTTAATGCAAATGCACTCAAGCTATGTTGTAACCGACCCGAAAGGAACGGTTTTAGTCGAGTGCGGGAAGCTCTTACAGCGCGGCGGGTATCGGATAAAGGTGCTGAACACGATAAACTTTAAGAAATCCATGCGTTACAATCCCTTTGCCTATCTCCGCAGCGAAAAAGACATTTTGAAACTGGTAAATACCTTGATTGCCAACACCAAAGGGGACGGGGAAAAAGCAGGGGAGGATTTTTGGGTAAAATCGGAACGGCTCTTTTACTGCGCCCTTATCGGCTACATTTGGTACGAAGCCCCGGAGGAAGAAAAGAACTTCACGACGCTGCTTGAAATGATAAATGCCAGTGAAGCCCGCGAGGACGACCCGGAATTTCAGTCCCCCGTTGACCTCATGTTTGAACGGTTGGAGGAAAAAGACCCGGAACACTTTGCCGTCCGGCAGTACAAGAAATTCCTGTTATCTGCGGGAAAGACACGAAGCTCTATCCTCATTTCCTGCGGTGCGCGGCTTGCCCCTTTTGACATTAAGGAGCTGCGCGACCTTATGGAAACCGACGAAATGGAGCTTGACACCATAGGCGACCGCAAGACCGCCCTGTTTGTTATCATCAGCGACACCGACGATACTTTTAACTTTGTCGTGAGTATTCTTTACACGCAGCTTTTCAATCTCCTTTGCGACAAGGCAGATGATGAATACGGCGGCAGGCTGCCCGTCCATGTGCGCTGTCTGTTAGACGAATTTGCAAATATTGGGCAGATACCGAAGTTTGAAAAGCTCATAGCCACCATACGAAGCCGGGAAATCTCCGCTTCAATCATTTTGCAGAGCCAGTCGCAGTTAAAAGCCATTTACAAGGACAACGCCGATACCATAGCCGGCAACTGCGACACCACCCTTTTCTTAGGCGGAAAGGAGAAAACCACCCTCAAAGAAATGTCGGAAATCTTGGGGAAAGAAACCATTGACAGCTTCAACACTTCCGAGAACCGGGGGCGGGAGGTATCGCATGGGCTGAACTATCAGAAGTTAGGCAAGCAGCTTATGACGGAAGATGAAATTGCGGTTATGGACGGCGGGAAATGTATCTTACAGCTACGCGGGGTGCGCCCGTTCTTCTCTGATAAGTACGACATTACAAAGCACCCCAACTATAAATATCTTTCCGACTATGACAAGAAAAATACCTTTGATATGGAAAAGCATTTAAGGCGCAGACCCGCCCTTGTAAAGCCGGACGAACCCTTTGACTATTACGAAATCAGCGAAGCAGATTTGCAGGAGGACACCGACCATGAATAGACGTATGCAGAAGAAAAAAGATAAGAAAATCACAGAAGCCATAAACGGGCTTGTTTTCATTGCCGAGCGACGGGAACAGCAACGGCAGGCAGCTATCCAGCAGTTTGTGAAACGGTGTGAAGCCCTGTATGAGCAGAAACGGGTGCGGCGGGAACTTTGATTTTACGGGAGGTTATACTATGAGCAGACAGAAAATAAAAACTGATGATATACGTCGTGAACGTTATTTTACAAAGATGATAGAAAATGCAGAAAACGCTCTGCGGGAGTATTTGCAGGAACGCGGAGGGGAACAGACCCTTTACGTTACCGAGTATATGCAGCGTAGGAGCTATCTTTTGGAATGACGAAAAATGTGTGTTCCCGGCTGAAAAGAAAGGAGGAATTGACGCAGTAACAAAGAAACAGACAACTTACAGAATACGCGCCCCTACTGGAAAATCCATAACGCCCACACTTAAAAACTGAATACCGCCGCGCGGCAGACACATAAGCAGCGCGGGGACTTATGACCGCGGCAGTTACAAAACTGACCGCCGTTTTTTATGCCCTTTTATAGGGCAAGCCGCATTTGCGGCAGAAAGGAGCTTTATGGAATTTTTTAACTCTGCTATCGACGTATTACAGACCCTTGTTATCGCACTGGGCGCAGGCTTAGGCATTTGGGGCGTTATCAATCTCTTGGAGGGATATGGAAACGACAATCCGGGTGCAAAATCACAAGGCATTAAGCAGCTCATGGCGGGCGGCGGCGTTGCCCTTATCGGCACTATCCTTGTACCGCTTCTTTCCGGTCTGTTCGGATAAGATTACGGAGGGTAGCCTATGGAGAGCATACTTGACGCGATTAACGAATGGATAAAGGAAATCCTTATCGGTGCGATAAACGGTAATCTGTCAACTATGTTCGGGGACGTAAATGAAAAAGTAGGCACCATTGCAGCGGAGGTAGGCAAGACCCCGCAGGGGTGGAACGCAAACATTTTCAGCATGATACAAAACCTGTCGGAAAATGTGATTGTACCCATTGCGGGGCTTGTCATTACCTATGTCCTCTGTTATGAGCTTATCAGCATGGTAACGGAAAAAAACAATATGCACGACGTTGACACTTTTATGTTTTTCAAGTGGTTTTTCAAAGCCTTTGTTGCCGTTTTCTTGGTAACACATACCTTTGATATTACTATGGCGGTGTTTGATATGGCGCAGCATATTGTGTCCGGCGCGGCGGGGGTAATCGGCGGCGATACGAATATCGACGTAACCGAAGCCCTTGCCGCCATGCAGGAGGGACTAAAAGATATGGAAATCCCCGAACTACTGTTACTTGTCATGGAAACGAGCCTTGTAAGCCTTTGTATGAAAATCATGTCCGTACTGATAACCGTTATCCTCTACGGAAGAATGATTGAGATATACGCCTACTGTTCCGTTTCCCCTATCCCTTTTGCCACCATGACAAACCGGGAATGGGGACAGATTGGGAACAACTACCTAAAGGGGCTGTTTGCACTGGGCTTTCAAGGCTTCCTCATTATGATATGCGTCGGCATTTACGCAGTTTTAGTAGGCGAAATGGTGGTAGCGGACAATCTGCACAGCGCGATTTTTTCCCTTGCAGCCTATACCGTTATCCTTTGTTTCTCCCTGTTCAAATCCGGCGCACTGGCAAAATCCATTTTCAATGCACATTAACACAGCACACGCGGGAAAGTCCCGCAGAAAGGAGGTTTTTTCTTGGCGTATGTACCTGTACCCAAAGACTTATCCAAAGTCAAAACAAAAGTCGCTTTCAATCTGACAAAGCGGCAAATCCTTTGTTTTTCAGTGGCACTTCTTATGGGACTGCCGCTTTTCTTTTTGCTCAAAGACAGCGCAGGGACGAGCCTTGCGGCAATGGCAATGATTGTCGTCATGCTTCCCTGCTTCTTGGTTGCCATGTATGAAAAGCATGGACAGCCCCTTGAAGTGGTTATAAAGAACATCATTCAGACAAAATTGACCCGCCCCAAAGTGCGACCGTATCAGACGGAAAACCTATATGCACTTTTGGAGAAACAGCGGGCATTAGAAAAGGAGGTATCAGCGATTGTCAAAAGGACAGACAAAAAAGACGCGGGAAACCGCAGGAAACAAGCGTAAGCTGACCCGCGCGGAAAAGAAACAGATAGCGGCGGTTATCCGGCAGGCAAAGGGGGACGGGAAAGCCCACACCGCACAGCAGACCATTCCCTATCTTGCCATGTACCCGGACGGTATCTGCAAAGTGGCACAGCGGAAATATTCAAAAAGCATTGCTTTTGAGGACATCAACTATCAGCTTGCACAGGCAGATGATAAGACCGCCATTTTTGAAAACTGGTGCGATTTCCTCAACTACTTTGACGCGAGCGTGAACGTGCAGCTTTCTTTCATCAATCAAGGCTCACAGCAGGAACAGGCAGCGCGGGCAATCCATATCCCGCCGCAAAACGACGATTTTAACTCTATCCGCACCGAGTATTCCGATATGCTGAAAGCGCAGCTTGCCAAAGGGAACAACGGGCTTGTAAAGCACAAGTACATCACGTTTTCCATTGAAGCGGACAATCCGGCGGCAGCAAGGGCGCGGCTTTCCCGTATTGAAACCGACGTACTCAACAATTTCAAGGTGCTTGGCGTATCGGCGCACCCCTTATCGGGCTATGAACGCTTAAAGGTGCTGCATGGGGTATTCCACCCGGCAGGCGAGCCGTTCTCATTCTCTTATGACTGGCTGACCCCGACGGGGCTTACCACAAAGGACTTTATCGCCCCGTCCTCTTTCAAGTTCAGGGAGGGACGCTACTTTGCTATGGGGAAAAAGACGGGGGCGGTATCGTTCCTTGAAATCCTTGCCCCGGAGCTAAACGACCGTATCTTAGCGGATATGTTGGACTTGGAAACAGGGGTTATTGTCAATCTCCACATTAAAAGTATCGACCAGTCGGAAGCAATCAAGACCATTAAGCGCAAAATCACAGACCTTGACAAGATGAAGATTGAGGAACAGAAAAAAGCGGTTAGAAGCGGTTACGATATTGACATACTCCCGTCCGACCTTGCCACTTTCGGAAATGAAGCAAAGAATTTATTGCAGGATTTACAGAGCCGCAACGAGCGAATGTTTCTTCTCACGTTCCTTGTGGTAAACATGGCAGACACGAAGCGGAAACTGGAAAATGACATTTTCGCGGCGGCGGGCATTGCACAGAAATACAACTGCGCCTTGACCCGTCTTGACTATCAGCAGGAAGCGGGGCTGATGTCCTCTATCCCTTTGGGGGAGAACCTTATCCCTATTCAGCGAGGTTTGACGACGAGCAGCACCGCTATTTTTATTCCGTTCATCACACAGGAGCTATTTCAGACCGGGGCTGCCCTTTATTACGGGCTGAACGCTTTAAGTAATAACATGATACTCTGCGACCGCAAGCAGCTTAAAAACCCCAACGGGCTTATCTTGGGAACACCGGGCAGCGGAAAATCCTTTGCGGCAAAGCGGGAAATCACAAATGCCTTTCTCATTACCGACGACGATATTTTTATCTGCGACCCGGAAGCCGAGTATTTTGCCCTTGTAAAGCGGCTTGGCGGGCAAGTGATACGATTATCCCCGACCGGGAAAGGCATGGACGGTACGCCCCAATATGTGAACCCTATGGATATGAACCTTAATTACAGCGAGGACGACAGCCCCCTTGCACTGAAAAGTGATTTTATCCTGTCCCTCTGCGAGCTTGTCATTGGCGGCAAGGAGGGCTTGCAGCCCGTTGATAAGACCGTCATTGACCGCGCCGTAAGGAATGTGTACCGGGACTATCTTGCTGACCCTGTACCGGAAAAAATGCCTATTTTGGGCGACCTTTACGACGAGCTGTTAAAACAGCCGGAGCCGGAAGCTGCCCGTATTGCGGCGGCGTTGGAACTGTATGTTTCCGGCAGTCTTAACGTGTTCAACCACAGAACTAACGTGGAACTTTCTAACCGCCTTGTCTGCTTTGATATTAAGCAGCTTGGAAAACAGCTCAAAAAATTAGGTATGCTCATTGTGCAAGACCAGATATGGAACCGCGTTACCATTAACCGGGCAGAAAAGAAATCTACCCGCTACTATATGGACGAATTTCATTTGCTCTTAAAAGAGGAACAGACCGCCGCTTACAGTGTGGAGATTTGGAAGCGTTTTAGAAAATGGGGAGGTAAACAGGCACAGTCCCTACAATCTTGCAAATGGGGATTGTGTATGCCGTCTTAACCGAAGCCGAAAAGAACGGTTAAGAATATCAGCGGAGAAGAAAACGGGAAAGGTTTTGCAATCCTAATCCGAGTGGAAGTGTCAAGGTAATACTTGATACACACGCAACGCATAGGGCTTGACCCCCGGTTTGCAATAGCCGGGAATATAACAGCCCCACGAGGCTCCGCTATCGTTTCGGTCTGCGGCATAAACCGCAGGATAAAAAGATATGCTATGCCGGGTATGAACAGACATACCGCTGAAAATGGGCGAAAGCCCCGGAGGGACAGATAAAAAACTGTCCGCTAATCACACAACAGATACCCACAGCTATCACGCAGAACATCAAGGACTTGCTTGCTTCCCGCGAGGTGGAAAATATCTTTGAAAACTCTGATTTTGTCCTCATGCTCAATCAGGCGCAGGGCGACCGGGCTATCCTTGCAAAGCAGCTAAATATCAGCCCACAGCAGATGAAATATGTAACCCACACCGAAGCAGGCGAAGGACTTATCTTTTACGGAAATGTGGTGCTGCCCTTTGTAGACCATTTCCCGAAAGACACCGAGCTTTACCGCATTATGACGACGAAGCCGGAGGAAGTGAGCAGCCTATGAAACAGTTAAAACCACGCGATAAAATCACACAGAAAATGACCCGCGACGGTGCGGTGGAAGTCAACGAAACACAGCAGACCGCCGAGCGTATCAGCAGCCGGGAAGCAGACAGCAACTTTTCACAGCCGGACACCGCTACCGCAGAGCGCGTCATGGAACACCTTGACGCAGCCCATACCCGAAAGGCAAGCAAAAAGGCAGTCAAGAAAGCGCAGGAAGCTACCGTTTTGCGTACTTCCACTTCCCGCTTGCAGTTTACCGACGAGGAACGGGCAACGCCGGAACTGGAAACTTACATCAAAAAATCAGAAAAAGCAGCCGACAAACTGGACGCGGCAAAGGCAGCTCTCCCGAAGCAGAAGAAACTGGTAAAAGAGCGCACCTTTGAGGAAGCCACCGGAAAGGCAAAGACCCGGCTTCACTTTGAGGAACAGGAAAAGCCCCTACCCGGCGGCAAACCCCACAATAATCCGTTATCCCGCCCCGCGCAGGAAGCGGGTATTTTTGTTCACAACAAAATCCACAGCGTCGAGAAAGACAATTCCGGCGTGGAGGGCGCGCACAAATCGGAGGAACTTGCCGAGCGCGGCGCAAGGTACGGGACGCAGAAACTAAAACAGGGCTACCGCAGCCATAAGCTGAAACCCTACCGGGAAGCGGCAAAGGCAGAACGGGCAGCGTTTAAGGCAAACGTCAATTTCCAGTATCACAAAGCCTTGCAGGAAAACCCGC
Source organism: Fusicatenibacter saccharivorans (assembly GCF_015557635.1). Taxonomy (GTDB): domain Bacteria; phylum Bacillota; class Clostridia; order Lachnospirales; family Lachnospiraceae; genus Fusicatenibacter; species Fusicatenibacter saccharivorans. The sequence goes on along the minus strand of NZ_JADNOP010000013.1, from coordinate 93,759 downwards.
AGCTTACAAGTAATCCCTTTTCCCGGTTCATGCAGAAACAAAAAATCAAACGCCAGTATGCAAAGACGGTAAAGAAAGGCGGCGCAGCTACCGCCAAAGCAGCCGCCGGAGCGTCCCAAACAGCAGCAAAAAAAGCGGCTGCCTTTGCAGGGCGACACCCGGCAGGCGTGATAATCGCTATCACCGCGCTGCTTCTGTTCATCATGGTATCGGTAGGGCTTTCCTCTTGTGGGGCAATGTTTTCCGGCAGCATGAACAGCGTGTTAGGGACTTCCTACACGTCCGAGGACAGCGACCTTGTGGCAACGGAACAGAGCTATGCCGCAATGGAAAACGAGCTGCAAAGTGAGATTGACGCTATCGAAAGCACCCACAGCGGCTATGATGAATACCGCTATGACCTTGATACTATCGGGCATAACCCACATGAGCTTGCGTCTTATCTGACTGCCCTTTTGCAGAGTTATACCCCGCAGAGCGCACAGGCAGAGCTAAAGCGGCTGTTCGGCTTACAGTACACCTTGACGCTGACGGAAGAAATCGAGATACGCACCACCACCGACGAGGAGGGCAACGAGGAAGAATACGAATACCGTATCTTAAATGTGAAACTGACAAACAAGCCGATTGCTTCCCTTGCGGAAGAACTGCTGAACCCACAGCAGTTTGAAATGTTCAAAGTGTACTTACAGACACAGGGCAACAAACCGCTGATTTTTGGCGGCGGCTCCCCCGACGGTAGCCCGTCCGAGGATTTAAGCGGCGTAGAGTTTGTAAACGGCACACGTCCCGGAAACCCGGAGCTTATGGAGCTTGCAAAGCAGCAAGTGGGAAATGTGGGCGGCTACCCCTATTGGAGTTGGTACGGCTTTAACAGCCGCGTGGAATGGTGCGCCTGCTTTGTGTCATGGTGCTACAATCAAGCCGGAAAAAGCGAACCCCGCTTTGCAGGCTGCGAATGGCAAGGCGTTCCCTGGTTCCAGTCAAGGGGACAATGGGGCGCGCGGGGCTATGAGAATATCGCACCGGGCGACGCTATCTTTTTCGACTGGGATTTAGACGGTGTTGCCGACCATGTGGGGCTTGTGCTTGGCAGGGACGGCAGCCGCGTCTATACCGTTGAGGGCAATTCCGGCGACGCCTGCAAGATAAAAAGCTACGACCTCAACTATCAATGTATCAAAGGCTATGGGCTGATGAACTGGTAAGCAGCCCCAAAAAGAAAGGAGAATTTACTTTATGGCAAACAAAAAAATTGACCGTATCAATAAGGAAATCGCAAAGACCCGCGAGAAAATCACAGAATATCAAAACAAATTAAAAGGACTGGAAGCGCAGAAAACCGAAGCGGAAAACCTTGAAATTGTGCAGCTTGTACGCGCTATGCGTATGACCCCACAGGAACTTAACGCCATGCTCAAAGGCGATACTATCCCCGGCATGACAGCCACAGACTATGAAGAACAGGAGGAAAATGCAGATGAAGAATAAATTCAAACAGACCATGACAGCCCTTTGTGCCGCCCTTATCCTTATGGGCGGTTTTTCTGTCCCTGCCTATGCACAGGGGACAGCCACAGAGCCGCCTACAGAGGACGCGACCAACGACAGCAATGTAGTTGTGGAGGAAAAAGAAGAAACGCCGCCCCTTACCCCAAAGGGCAACGCAACACTGGTGGACGATTTCGGCGGCAATAAGCAGCTTATCACTGTTACCACCAAAGGCGGCAATTATTTCTATATCCTCATTGACCGGGCAGCCGAGGGGGAACAGACCGTACATTTCCTTAATCAAGTGGACGAAGCCGACCTTATGGCACTGACCGAAACCGGGGAAGCCACGAAAAAACCGGAAGTCTGCAACTGTACGGAGAAATGCGAAGCCGGAAAAGTAAATACGTCCTGCCCTGTATGTGCAACTACTCTGACAGGCTGCACAGGCAAAGAACCTACCCCAACACCCACAGAGCAGCCGGAAGAACCGAAAGAAAAAGGGGGCAATCCCGGCGCGGTGCTTGCCTTAGTCCTCTTTGTGCTGCTTGGTGGTGGCGCAGTGTTCTACTACTTTAAGTTTGTAAAACCGAAGCAGAACGTGAAAGGAAACACCGACCTTGAAGATTTTGACTTTGAGGACTACGACGAGGACGAGCCGGAAGCAGATACCGGGGAAACTTCCGAAGATGAAGAAACGGAGGAAGAAACCCTATGACCCTGTTTACCGACAATCCCTTTGAAAAGATGATGATACAGAAACCGAACAGGCGGCGTGATAATGCGCCGCCTGTTCTTTATCCCCCGGCTTGTGCTTCCTGCCCTTATAAGGGACAGTCCCCTTGTGTGGGGTACTGTATCAGAAAGATTGAAAACAAACAACCGACAGAACGATAAAAAGATATACTTGCGATATGGAATATGATATAATTGTTCCAACCATAGGAAATGACAGAGTTAAACAAATTTGAAGTTGAGGAAAAGAAAGAATGGAAGATAAAAAGATATTGCTTGATAATATTGATAAAATTCATACAACCGAAATGGGAATTGATAGAATTAAAAGAAACCTAAAAATAGATACAGCAGATGTTGTTGAGTATTGCAAAAATAAGGTGTTGGATAAAAATTGCAATATATACAAACAGGGTAAAAATTGGTATTGCGAAGTTGAAAATATCAAAATTACTATCAATTCATATAGTTATACAATTATCACAGCACATATTGTTAAGTAAAATCGGACTTTGGAGTGAAATTATGGACTATATAATACGAGAAATGAGAAGTGAAGAATACTGTTTATTAAGTGATTTTTTGTACGAAGCGATTTATATTCCAGAAGGAATTGAACCGCCACCTAAATCAGTAATAGAATGTCCAGAATTACAAGAATATATCGTTGAGTTTGGAAATCGAAAACACGATAAAGCCTTAGTTGCAGAAATGCAGGGAAATGTAATAGGAGCTATTTGGGTAAGAATTATGAATGATTATGGACACATTGATAATGATACTCCATCGCTTGCTATGTCTGTCCACAAAAAATACAGAGGATTAGGCATTGGAACTTCATTATTGAAACAACTATTACAGGTAGAAAAATTGGCTGGATATTCAAAAATATCCTTATCCGTTCAGAAAAGTAATTATGCAGTCAAGATGTACGAGAAAGTGGGATTTACTGTTGTTGATGAAAATAATGAGGAATATATTATGATTGTAAATCTATAACCGAAAGCTACAGTTTGTCAAATTATTTTACTATTTCATATCGCACAATTTTATACAATCACTTGTAGGAGCAATCGAAAAATCGGTTGCTCTTTTCTTTTACCCGAAAGGAGGAACTTATATTTGATTTTAGTTATTGCAGAAAAGCCCAGTGTGGCGCAGACAATCGCTGCCGTACTTGGGGCAAAGGAAAAGAAAGACGGATTTCTCACAGGAAGCGGCTATATCGTTTCTTGGTGCGTAGGACATTTGGTAGGGCTTGCGGAAGCTGCCGCCTACGGGGAACAATATAAAAAGTGGAGCTATGACAGCTTACCGATTTTGCCGCAGGAATGGAAGTACACCGTTGCTTCTGACAAGGAAAAGCAATTCAAAACCCTAAAAGAGCTTATGCACCGGGCAGACGTTTCCGAAGTCGTCAATGCCTGCGACGCAGGGCGCGAGGGAGAACTCATTTTCCGTTTTGTCTATGAAATGGCGGGCTGCAAGAAACCTATGCGCCGCCTTTGGATTTCCTCTATGGAGGACAGCGCAATCAAAGAGGGCTTTTCCCGTCTGAAGAACGGCGAGGAATACGACGCGCTCTTTGCTTCCGCATTATGCAGGGCAAAGGCTGACTGGTTAATTGGTATCAATGCCACCCGCCTTTTCTCTGTCCTTTACAATCATACCTTGAACGTGGGGCGCGTACAGACCCCAACCTTAAAAATGCTTGTTGACCGGGACGCAGCGATTACCACTTTCAAGAAAGAAAAATACTACCATGTGCGCCTTGCCTTATCCGGCGCGGAAGCTGCAAGTGAAAGAATTTCAGATAAGGCAGAAGCAGACGCATTAAAAACGACTTGCGAAGCGTCAAAAGCAGTCTGTACTTCCCTTTTGAAAGAGAAAAAGACCGCAGCCCCGCCGAAACTCTTTGACCTTACTTCTTTACAGAGGGAAGCAAACCGCCTGTTCGGATATACGGCAAAACAGACCCTTGACCTTGCACAAGCCCTGTATGAAAAAAGACTTCTTACTTATCCGAGAACAGACAGCAGCTATCTTACTGACGACATGGGCGACACAGCGGCGGGCATTATTAAGCTGCTTTGCGGAAAATTTTCTTTTATGGCGGGAAAAGACTTCACGCCGGAGCTTGGAAAGGTGCTGAACAGTAAAAAGGTATCAGACCACCATGCCATTATCCCTACTATGGAGCTTGCAAAGACCGACCTTGCAGCGCTGCCGGAAAGCGAAAGAAATATCCTTACTCTTGCCGGGGGGCGTCTTATTATGGCGACTGCTGTACCGCATACCTTTGAAGCGGTTACAGCAGTTTTTGAGTGTGCCGGACAGTCCTTTACCGCAAGGGGAAAAACGGTACTGTCCGACGGGTGGAAAGAGATTGACCGAAAATACAGGACAGCCTTAAAGAACAAGCCCGAAACGGACGACGCAGACAGCGACACAGAAAATACCCTGCCGCCATTTACCGAGGGACAGACCTTTGAAAATCCGGCGGCAACGGTAACGGAGCATGACACAACACCGCCAAAACCTCACAACGAAGCGTCGCTGCTCTCTGCTATGGAGCGCGCCGGAAACGAGGACACCGACCCGGACGCAGAACGCAAAGGGCTTGGAACTCCCGCCACCCGCGCCGCCGTCATTGAAAAACTGGTAAAGGGCGGCTTTGTGGAGCGAAAAGGCAAGCAGCTACTTCCCACAAAGGACGGTATCAACCTTGTGTGCGTCCTGCCGGACACCTTGACAAGCCCGCAGCTTACCGCAGAATGGGAAAACAATCTGACGCAGATTGCAAAAGGCAAGGAAGACCCCGCCGCATTTATAGAGGGTATTGAGGATATGGCGCGGGAACTGGTAAAGACCTATCCGTTTCTTTCTGATGATAAAGCGCAGATGTTCAAGCCGGAACGGGAAGCGTTGGGAAGCTGCCCCCGCTGCGGTTCTCCTGTCTATGAGGGAAAGAAAAACTACTATTGCAGCAATAAGGAATGTAGCTTTACCATGTGGAAAAATGACCGTTTCTTTGAAGAACGAAAAGTAACCTTTACCCCAAAAATTGCCGCGGCACTCTTAAAATCCGGCAAGGTAAATGTGAAAAAGCTCTATTCCCCAAAGACGGGCAAAACCTACGACGGAACTATCGTATTGGCTGATACGGGCGGGAAATATGTCAACTACCGGGTGGAGCTTCCGAAGAAAAAATAACTGAATAGCAAGCATAGGAAAAGAGTACCCTTTTCCGTAAAATCCCTGCTTTCTCTACCGAGAACGGCGGGGATTTTTGCTTGTTGGGAAGTGTCCCAAACCCTCTGAAATCTTGAAAAAATATATAAAATCTTTGGCAAAAAGGCGGGCGGCAGGGTACTGAATGATGAAACAGGAAAAAGCAGCGTCCGCGCTGCCTTTGGGAAAGGAGGTTACACATGGCAAGTTTACGGGACACCGTAAAGGACTATCAAGAAGAATTAAGGGACGGTATCGCTTGGGTGGCGTTTTGGAAAACGGGACGCTCTTGGAACGCAGAATATTTCCACCTTGAAATGGGCGACTACCTTTACCCGGAGGACAGAAGCCGTATGGAAGAAATCAAGCAGGCTGACCCTGCCGCCGTTGTGGTAAACGGTTATTATTCCGGCTATCTTGGCGAGAATATGAACCTTGACGAGCTGACCGCCGGAGTGCGCCGCCACTACGAAAACGGATATAGCAATATCGGGGAATTTATCGAAGCCCACGACGACAGGCTGCCGCCGGAGCTTATTGAGGAAGCAAGAGCCGCCGCCCACGCTGCGGGGCTTCCTTTCTCTGAAAAAGCCTACCGGGACGGCGAAGAACCCGACCCCTATCTATTTGACGGGAGCATGAGCATGGAGGACTACGAACTTATGCACCGCATGATTGAAAACGAAAGGAGTGAACGCATGGCAGAAACGATTTTAAGCGGGTATCTTTCTAATCTTGGAAAGTACACCGAGGGCAGACCTGCGGGCGAATGGGTATCATTCCCCACGACTGCCGAGCATTTGAAAGAAGTCTTTGACCGTATCGGCATAGACGGCAAAAACTACGGGGAGCTGCATATCACAGAATATCAGTCCTCTATTTCGGGACTGGCAGGAAAATTGACCGAGCTTGAAAGTCTTGACGAGCTGAACTATTTGAGCGAACTTTTGAAAATGCAGTTTGACGACGACCGGGAAAAATTTGTTGCAGCTATGGCATACGGCGACCATACAAGGGACTTGCAGGACATTATCAATCTTGCACAAAACCTTGACTGTTACTGGCTTTACCCGTCCATAAAAAGCGAGGAAGATTACGGGCATTATCTGATTGAAGAACTGGACGAGTTGGAGCTGCCCGAAGAAGCAAAAAACTATTTTCTCTATGAGGAATACGGACGGGACGCTGCTATTAACGACGGGGGCAGATTTACCGAGCAGGGCTATATCTACAATAACCGCAACACCTTTACAAAATGGTATGACGGGCGCGACGTGCCGGAGGAATACCGGGTAACGCCGCAGCCGTCAGTACAGGAAAAGGAGCAGGCAGACCTTGACGCTTCCGCAGCCATACAAACCGCCGCCACAGAGCCACCCCCGGTTCTCCCGATTATCCTATCTTCTGAAAAGCCCGCCGATAAAATGAAAGAGATTACCGACCGACTGGAACAGGGAATTTTAGGACTGTATGAAAGCGACCGTTACGCCGATTATCTGCGTACTATGTCTAAATTCCATGATTACAGCCTTAACAATACAATCCTTATCGCCATGCAGGGCGGCAATCTTGTGAAAGGCTATAAACAATGGGAAAAAGAATTTGACCGTCATGTAAAGCCGGGAGAAAAAGCTATCAAGATACTTGCGCCGTCCCCGTTTACCGTCAAGAAACAGGTGGAAAAAATCGACCCGGACACCCAAAAGCCTGTTTTCGATAAAGACGGGAAGCCTGTTACCGAGGAAAAGGAAATCAAGATACCCGCTTTTCGTGTGGTATCTGTCTTTGATATTTCACAGACCGAGGGAAAGGAGCTTCCTGCCCTTACCTATGAGCTGACAGGCAACGTGGAACAATACAAGGACTTTTTCGCTGCCCTTGAAAAGACTTCCCCCTTTGCTATGGGATTTGAAGCACTAAGCGGCGGCGTAAAAGGACGCTGCAATTATGAGGAAAAGCGTATCATCATCAACGAGGGTATGGACGAATTGCAGAATATCAAGACCGCAATCCATGAAATCGCCCACGCCACGCTGCATGATACCGCCCTTGCCATGCCGGAACGCCCCGACCGCCGCACCCGCGAGGTACAGGCGGAAAGCGTCGCCTATGCGGTCTGCCAACATTACGGGCTTGATACGTCGGACTATTCTTTTGGATATATCGCCGGGTGGAGCAGCGGAAAAGAACTTGCAGAACTGAAAGGCTCTCTTGAAACAATCCGCAGCACAGCCGCAAGTCTGATTGATACCATAGACGGGCATTTTGCAGAAATCCAAAAGGCACAGGATAAGGAACAGACCACCGAACAGGCGCAGCCCGCACAGGAAGCCGCCAAACAACCCGAAGCAGAAGCAGCCGCGCCGGAGCTTCCCGAAGAAATAGCCCCGGTACAGGAAAAAGAAGCACAGCCGGAACAGGCTGCACCCGCCCCTTATTACACTATCAATGAAGCTGCCGCCAAACGCGCAAAGGATATGAACAGCTTTTCCGATTATAAGCAAGGCAGCGCGACGGCTGAATACAGGCATTACGTTGATGAAGCCGTACAGCTTGCAGAAAGGCAGAAACAGCGGGTAGACCCGATGTACCATGAGAAAATCGACAGCCTGCTTGACACCTACGCCCGGAAACTGGCGGCGAACATGAACAAGGGCTATGAGATTGACGCGCGTGTTCCCTCTATCCTGATTGCGGGCGGCTCTAACTTCCCCACAAGGAAGAAAGAAAAGCAGAACGCAGCCCGCGACAGCAATTACCGGGAATGGCAGGACATACAAGGGCTTCTTGATAAAATCCGCAGCACCGGCATGGGCGGTATCAGCGCAGACGACCCGCAGGCAGTACAGAAGTTAGAAAAGAAACTGGAAAACCTTGAAAAATCACAGGAAACCATGAAAGCCGTAAACGCCTATTACCGTAAGCATAAGACCCTTGACGGCTGCCCGCATTTACCGCCGGAGGAACTGGAAAAACTGAAAGCGGACATGGCGAGCAGTTGGCATTTGGAGGACAAGCCCTTTGCGACTTGGGCGTTATCCAACAACAGCGCAGAAATCCGGCGTGTAAAAGACCGTATCAAATCCCTTTCACAGCAAAAAGAAATCGGTTTTGTCGGTTGGGAATTTGACGGCGGCAAGGTGGAAGCAAACACCGAAGCGAACCGACTGCAAATCTTCTTTGAGGATAAGCCGGACGAAGCCACGCGGGAAGCCTTAAAAAGTAATGGCTTCCGTTGGTCGCCAAAAGCAGGGGCATGGCAGCGGCAGCTTACCAGTAACGCCTACTATGCGGCTGATTATGTGAAAGCGATTGCACCCCTTACCGGGGAAAAGCCTACCGAGTTACAGCGGGCGCATATCCGGCAACAAAAGGTAGCTGCACAGGAACAACCAGTACAGGAGCAGCCGGAACAGGAAGCCCCACAGGACAAAGACACCTTTTCCATTTATCAGATAAAAGGCGGGAACGAAACAAGGGACTTGCGCTTTGAACCTTACGACCGTCTGACTGCCACAGGACACCGGGTAGACCCGAAAAACTATGCCCTTGTCTATTCCGCAGAGCTTACGCCGGGGACTTCCCTTGAAGATATTTACACCCGCTTTAATATCGACCACCCGAAAGATTTTAAGGGACACAGCCTTTCCGTTTCCGACGTGGTGGTGCTTCATCAGAACGGGCAGGACACCGCCCACTATGTAGACAGCTTTGGTTATAAGGAAGTGCCGGAGTTTTTCAAGGAGCAGGAAAAAGCCCTCATTCCCGATGACTTGGAAACGGGCGAAACAATCAAAACACCGAGGGGGACTTTCTATGTAACCGCCATGAGCCGCGAGCAAATGGAAGCTGCCGGATATGGATTGCACCACCAGTCCGACGACGGAAAATATTTGATTATGGGGAACGGCACAAGGGCTTTTGCTGTTCCCGTTCAGCCGGAAAACTATCTGAAAGCTGCCGAGCAGACCACAGAGCAAAATTACAACATGATTGACGGGCAGATAAATAACACCCCGACCGTCGCAGAACTGGAAGCAAAGGTAAAGGCAGGAGAAACCATTTCCCTTGTTGACCTTGCGGAAGCTGTCAAGGCTGACAAGGAACGCGGCAAGGCGGCGAAAACGGAAAAGAAGCCCTCTATCCGGGCGCAGCTTAGAGCAGACAAAGAAAAGACCGCGCAGAAAAAAGCGGCAAAATCAAAAAATCACGAATTGGAGGTATGAACATGATTAGACTGACCGTTGAAGAAACAAACCTGTTGAGCATTTACAATGAGGGCGGCAAGCGCGGGCTTATGGAGAACATCAACGCTGCGCTGCCATTCATGGACGAGGATATGCGGGAACTTGCGAAACGTACCCTTGCGAAAATCGCACCTCTGACAGAAAATGAGTATGTGGAGCTTGCCATTTTCGCCGCTGATGAAGTATGACCGGGGTTAAGCGGCTTACGCCGCCCCAAAGCCGGAAAGTCAACAGCCTTGTAAAAAAGGAGTGCTGCAACTGCGATAACGGACACTGTATTTTACTGGACGACGGGGAGGAATGTGTCCGCCCGCAGCTTATTTCCTATTCGCTTCTTTGCAAATGGTTTCAGACCGCCGTATTGCCCCTTGATAAGCTGCTGTATGCAGAGCTTTTCAAGACCGAGGATAAAAAGCGTTGTACCGAGTGCGGAACTTCTTTTGCGTCCACCTCTAACAGCGTCAAATACTGCCCGGACTGCCGGAAGCGTATTACCCGCAGACAGGCAGCGGAGCGCATGAGAAAACGGCGCGCCCTTGTTACGCAGTAGGGGCAAAAAAAGTCTTGATTTAAGGGGATTTCAGTGTTTGAAAATGACGCGGCAAGGGTTTTATACCTTATTCCCTAAAAATGGCGTTCTATTGCGTAACAGATACCAAAAATGCACCTACATAAAACAGGGCGCGGACAGTCTTTTGTTAGCTGTCTGCGCCCTGTTTTTTTACTTTATTCGTGCAGTTCTTCTATATCCTTTATTCGGTTTCCCGATAGGATATACAGCTCTCCATTCTCTACCCTTATAACCAAAGTATCATTTTCTTCGGAATAAGTTCCATATTCCACACATTCTATATATCCGATAAGTGTATTTCCGTCCTCAAAAGTAATTTGGATTTTACTGTCTGCGTCAATATAAGTTTCCACGCCATAACTGCCGTTTTCTAATGTTATTCTGTAACATGGTGTAATACCAACCATTTTCATAATTATTCCCGTTCCTTTCCTTTTTCCCGTTCCGGCTCTTTGCCTTGCCGCAAAATGCTGTCTATGTTCCGTTTGATAACGTCGTATTCCTTGACCTGTTTTTTCAGCTTGCCATAATCAGTGTAAAGGGCTTCTTTCTGCGCTTGGAGCTTCCCGTATTCTTCCTGCATGGCGGCAAGATTGGGGAGCTTGGTAACGCCCGCCGCTTTCAATGCCTTTGCCGCCGCTTCATGGAGTATCAGACTGCTTTCCTGCTTTGCCCGGTATGCGTCCTTATCCTTTGCCCTGCGGTATGCTTCATAGACGGGTTTTGTCTTTTGGTAGGTGGTAACGTGCTTCATCAGCACCGCCATATCAGCAAGACGTTTTTCCACGCTCTTTAATGCGTCTGCTGTCTTTTCATTTTCCGCATTTATTTCTTCAATCCGGCTGACTAAATCTGCGTACTGTTCAATCTTATGTTCCGTCAAGAAATTCATAGTCTTTGCAGCCAGTTTCAGATTATGGATTTTCGCCCACTGTTCATAGCCCCGGCTCTCTTGTGCCTTGATACTGTTTTCAATGTCGATAAGCAGCGATACGCCGCGCTGCTCTTTGGGAGCTTTCGCCGCCTTTGTGCGCTTGCCTGCAATCCGTTCTTTGATTGCTTCCTCTGTATAGTCTGCACCGAGAGTTTTTAAGCGGGTAAAGCGTTCCTGTCCGGGAGCGCGGCAGGAGATATATTTTCCAGTCTTTATCTCATAGCCCGCTGCCTGTAACCGCTGCAACAATTCTTCAAAACTTGCCACTTGGGGGATAAGCGTATCAACAGCAATTTTCAGCTTGCCTTTCCAACTTGTACCGACCTTTTCCGCTTGATATTCCGCATAGCTCTTTCCCTTGCTGCCTTTGCCCGGAACGACAACAGACAGCCCGTTTTCCCGACACAGCCTATCACTCATGTTCCGTATGCCGTAGTAGCTGCGCTTATTGGAATTGTACTTATGGTAGTCAACAAAATTGACCGCACAAAAAATGATATGGTTATGGATATGCCCTTTATCTATGTGGGTAGTCAAGACGTATTCATGCTGTCCCTTTGTTACTGCGTCGGCAAGCTGTTTTCCTATTTCGTGGGCTTTCTCATAATCTACTTCTCCCGGCTCAAAGGACTGTATCAAATGGTGGGCGAGATTGTTCCCTTTCTCTATGGCTTGTGCAAGCGTAAATCCAAATTCAATGTCTGCCGTTTCATAGCTGCACCCAAAAGAGGACACAAGCATTTTCCCGTCTGTTTTATCCGGGTTTTGGATATAGTCAAGGGCTTTGCTCAACGTGCTTTTAATAGGCTTAATCTTTGTAACCGCCATATCTCCGCAAGCACCCCCTTTATTTCCTCTATGTCCTCTTGGTAGACGCTGCTTGTCGCATTGACACGCTTTGCAATCTGATTGATATTAACCCCGATTTTCTGTATCTCCGCAGTCATAGCTTTTATGTCGCTATGGTCTGTCTGAATGATATACCCGTCAATGGCAATCTTGCGAAGATACGCCGCCATGTTCCGGGTTGGTACGAGCTTCATTTTCTGCTCAATCAATGCCCGTTCTTCCTCTGTTACATAGAATTTGATTTGTACTTTTCTTTTGCGTCCGTTCATGCAATCGTTCCTTTCCGTTCCGAGGGTTTGGGACACTTCCCAACAAGCAATTTTCAACCGACGCACCGCAGGACGGGAGGGCGAAAATACGGAAAAGGGTACTCTTTTCCTATGCTTGCTACGAAAGTTTTTTCCTCACTGGTTACTACAATGCAATGCTCTATATGCCAAAAAAGAGCAAAAGAAAAACGCTGCAATCTACAAAGATTACAACGCTTCCTAATCCTATTTAATTTTACTGGACACATTTATTTGTCCTCTTTTTCGACTTCTGAAATTTCTTTTGCAGTTGCTGTTACAATCCGTATGCCGTTATCGCTCATTTCATCAAGCAGAGCGTCAAGCTGCCGCCGCTTTGTATTTTTTTCGGCAGGCGTATCTAAAAGAAACTGGTCTACGGATATATTGTAACGGAGCATAAGCTCAAAAAAGATTTGCAGACTGGGGTGCTGTCCTTTATTTTCAATATTCGCAAGGTAACGAGGGGAAATATACATTTCATCACTTACCTGTTTGCGGCTTTCCTTGCGTCCCGTCCGCGCAGATTTTATCGCTTCTCCAAATGCTTTGAAGTCATATTTTTCTACTGGTCTTTTTGCCATATTTATTCACCCAGTTACATTTTACTGTTCACTTTTTGTTTTGGATATGCCTACACTGTTCACATTATTAGCTTAAATAATTCCTATTATGCAATGAACAAAAAGAAGTAACGGGTAAAATGAAAAAAGCAGGGTTACCCCTGCTTCCTCTGTACCTATTGCGGTATCATTAGCGCGACTTTGAAGCCGCCATATTTACTATGGTCTATTGTAACAGTTCCTCCATGACCATTCACAATCTGCTTTACAATCAATAACCCTAAACCATGTCGCTGTTCGGTGGTGTTCGTATCACAGACCATATAATGCGGTGCATGATTGAGTTTTTTTATTTGTTCATCAGAAGCACCTATGCCATTATCCTCAACACAGATAATACACTTATTATTGTCTGCGACAACTGATACATAAATCGTGCAACCGTTTTCATTATGGCTTATGCTGTTCTGAATAAGGTTTGAAATTGCGCGTTTTAATAAATTTTTATCTACGCTTATATTGCAAACTGTTAATTTTTCGTCTGTGTTCCATTTCATCGGAAATCTATCATCAATATCCATATTCATAAAATCCACAACTACTTGTCGGACAATAGCAACTGCATTTTCCTGTTTTTTTACCAGTGGTTGCATATCGTATTCAAGTTTTGAAGCAAGATTGAGATTGCTAATCAAATTTTTCATTCTCTTACTCTGCTTCACAATAACAAAAGCCTTTTGGCGTTCAGTTCCCGAAAGATTAGGAGAATTTTCTAACTGTTCGGCATATCCCATAACCATTGATAATGGTGTTCTAATATCGTGAGAAACTCCTGCTATCCAGTTTGCTCTTGCTGTTTCTTTCTTTCTTAACTGTTCCTGCTGTTTTTGCAAAATATCAGAAGTACAGTTGATATTAGCTGAAATTTCAGAAAGCAATCCTTTTTCTGAAACGTGGACACACGCCCCGGCAGATAAATCTTGTATTCCTTTTGTAATCGGCTTTATTGATTTTAGAAGTTTGATATTGGCTATTACATAGATTGCAAGAATGAGCGCAACATTGATAAATAACACTGTTAAAACCGTTTTCGGCAAATCAGCAATCAGACTGTAATCCCAACTGGGCTGTATATGTTTCCAAAAACTTTTTTGCGGAAATCCGAGAACAACGATACCATTTTCATGTTTCCCCGTATAGGTTGGGTAACTGTCAAGATAACCGACACTCAAATTTGCTATATCAGACAAAGTATAATCGTTTGGAATAGTGGCAGGTACATTTTCTGTTTTCCATACAACCTTACGGCTATCATCTTCAATCAAAATCGCCCATATATCATTTTCCGCTAATCTTGCAGATATATCTTCTGACAGCATATAGTTTCCGCTGTCTGTCGCTTTTAACGCTGTTCCCGTTTCCTTAGCTATACTGTAAGGAGATGTATTTTCATCAGGAATTTTGCTTGCCATAAGTGCCACAAATGCAATCACATTTATAATCACTATGAGGATAGAGCTTAACAACAAAATGCCCACAAAACGCCGTATAAGTTTTGGCACACTTTTCATACTATTTGCCCTCCACATTCAACTTGTAACCTAACCCCTTAATCGTTACTAAGGAAATCGGCTGCGAGGGGTTTTTCTCTATCTTTTCTCTGATACGGCGTATATGCGCCATTAAAGAATTTTCATATCCAAAAGGATTATTGCCCCACGCCGCTTCACACAATGCGTCAATCGTTACAATGCGTCCTGCGTTACGGTATAAGGCAGAAAGTAAATCATGCTCCTTTGCTGTCAACGGGATATGTTCATTATTCTTTATCACTTCTGCGCGAGAAAAATCAATCTGACTATATTTTAACTGCACAAGGGGATTGTCGCCCTTATAGCTTCTTCTTAAAATCGCCATTACACGAAAAACAAGTTCTTTTGGCAAAAACGGTTTTACTATGTAATCATCTGCGCCTAACCCGAAACCGCGAAACTTGTCATCATCTTCGCCGCGTGCAGTAAGGAACAAAATCGGATAATCGCCATTCATCTTTAGCTGTTCCATTAAATCAAATCCGCTACCGTCCGATAACATCACATCAAGTATTGCTAATTCCGGGGGGGATTTTTTTGCTTGCACTATGGCTTCCTCTATGCTTTTTGCTGTATTTATATGATGAAATCCGTATTCATCAAGAATGGAATGAACCATATCTAATAACTCTTGTTCATCATCAACAAGCAGTATATGTTTATCTAACAGGTAATCATTGCTCATGGTAAAAACCTCCCTTCATTTTTACATTGTACCACAGAACTATGAAATTTTTTAGTCTGCTACAAAATGTAAGGTAGATGTAAGGTAGGGAGAATGTTATCGCAAGGTTCATGTTATATCATAGAAGCAACGAAAGGAGATGTTTCTATGAACTATATTATCACAACAGAGCAGTTGACAAAAAAATACAAATCTTTTGTTGCTGTCAATGATGTTACACTTCACATTCGGAAAGGGAGTATTTATGGCTTTCTTGGTCCGAATGGCGCAGGAAAATCTACAACTATGAAAATGCTCTTGGGCTTGACTGCCCCTACAAACGGTAGTTTTACAATAGACGGAAAACAGTTTCCTACTGACCGTATTGCTATTTTGAAAGAGGTTGGCTCATTTATTGAGTCCCCGTCTTTTTATGCAAATCTAACGGGAAAAGAAAATCTTGACATTATACGTCGTATTTTAGGTTTGCCCCAAAGCACAGTTGATGACGCATTAGAGCTTGTCGGTCTTTCAGAGTTTGGTAACCGTCTTGCAAAAAAATATTCTCTTGGTATGAAACAAAGATTAGGGCTTGCCGGAGCATTGCTTGGCAGACCGCCTATTTTGATTTTAGACGAACCTACAAACGGACTTGACCCGTCCGGTATACATGAAATCCGAAATCTGATTAAGTCCCTGCCTGACCTCTACGATTGCACCGTCCTTATTTCTTCTCATATGCTGTCTGAAATAGAACTGATAGCAGACGACATAGGCATACTCAATCATGGGCGGCTGCTATTTGAAGGCAGTTTAGACGACTTGCGACAACACGCCCTGCAATCCGGGTTTGCTACTGATAATTTGGAAGATATGTTCCTGTCTATGGTTGAGAAAGACAATGCCAGCAGGAAGCAGAGGGCAAAACTATGAGGACGTTTGTAATCGAACTTCGGAAAGAAAAACGGACAGGCGTTATTCCTTTGATGATTGCCATTGGCGTTTTAGGCGCAGCATACGCCTTTGTCAATTTTATTGTCCGAAAGGACACGTTACTAAACTTGCCATTAGCTCCTATGGACGTTTTACTTACGCAGCTTTATGGTATGATTATGGTCTTAAATATGTTTGGTATCATAGTCGCCGCCTGTATGATTTATAACATGGAATTTAAGGGAAGCGCCGTCAAAAAAATGTATATGTTACCCATAAGTGTTCCCACCATGTATCTATGTAAATTTTTGATTTTGACTATCATGCTGTTAATTGCAGTATGCTTTCAAAATATGGCACTTGCGAAAATCGGTGTAACAGATTTGCCAAAAGGCACATTTGAAGCGCACACTTTAATATCCTTTGCCGGATATTCCTTTCTTACATCAATGCCCGTATTATCCTTTATGCTTTTCATAGCGTCCCGCTTTGAAAATATGTGGGTTCCGCTTGGTATCGGTGTGGCAGGATTTTTAAGCGGTATGGCATTGGCAACATCTGAAATTGCGCTATTCATGGTACACCCTTTTGTGGTTATGCTAAAGCCTGCTATTGCCATGAGTGCCCAGCCGGATATTGCAGTTGTAATTGTGTCTATGATTGAAACAATCCTATTTTTATGTGCCGGATTGTGGTCTGCAAAGAAACTGCGTTATGAATAAGGAGGTGTATAGAAATGAGTTTTTGGGAATTACTCAAAATTGAGTTTATGAAAGTCAAACGAGGAAAAATTGTACCTTTGATTTTTATTGCCCCGCTGCTCGTGGTTGTTTCCGGCGTGGCAAATCTACACAGTTACTTTACCCCGGAATATACGAACGCATGGGCTGCTATGTTCATTCAAAGTGCATTAGTCTATTCCTACTATCTGCTTCCGTTCAGCATGATTGTAGTCTGTGTAATGATTGCCGGACGGGAAACAGGAAATAACGGGATATTAAAGATGTTAGCCTTACCTGTTAGCCGATATGCACTTTCAGCCGCAAAGTTTTGTATACTGTTGTTTTATCTACTCTTGGAAATGATTGTATTTCTTGTTGTATTCATTATAGCCGGATTGATTGCAACGAGCAGTACTGGAATTACAGAAACCTTACCTATCGTGTATCTGCTGAAATGGTGCGCGGGATTATTTCTTACCATGCTCCCCAGTGTAGCGGCGATGTGGGCAATCACTATACTTTTTGACAAGCCGCTGCTATCTGTCGGCTTAAACCTATTCCTTGTTATTCCGGGTGTATTAGTGGCAAATACCCCGCTTTGGATAGTATATCCCTATTGTTATAGCGGTTATTTGGTTTCTTGCTCCTTACATGACTTCTCAACAACAGGAGGAAGTACCGGGTTTGAATTGTTCCCGTTTTTACCATGTGCCATTGTGATTTTTGCATTTATATTTGGTGTAGCGGTAACACGTTTTGGAAAAAAAGAAATGAGGTAGCATTATGGAAAAAAAGAAATTTCAAAAATTGAGTATAGCAGCGTTAATTATAAGCATTTTTCCACTTATGACCTTTATCCCAGTTTTGTTCCATATTACATTGACAGACGGGGTACGTTCTGTATGGGCGGGTATAAATATTGTTTCTGTTTTCACAGGATTGATACTTTCAATTATCTGCATTAAAAACAGTGATAGCCGGAGTGCAATAAACATTATTTCAACTATCATCAGTAGTTTCTGGGTATTACTAATGGGCGGTATCATTGCTCTTGCTTTATTCATTAGCATTGTTCAGTAAAAAATCATCAAGTTACATTAACTTAAATAAAAAGTCAATCTGCCGGACGACGGTAAAGAAAAAAAGCCGTCGCAACGCAGACAGTTTTCACGCGCCTATTACAAATTCGGCGGCTTTGATTTTCAGAGCCGCCGTTTCTTTTTGTCTGTACGACGACCCTTAACCATGCAGACATGGCGGCTTTAGGAGGTAGCCGCCATGAGTTATAAACCACATCGACAAATTCTTACATTCTTTGGCTTATCAAAAAAAGCCCGACCGCCACCGGGGATATTTCTACCCTTAGATATGAACTATCAAATCATCTAAATACTTTTTATTATTCCTATGCGTCTGTCTGCACTTTGCAGGCAGGCGCATTTCGCATTTTACAGAAGATTTTTCAAAAACTTTGCCCTCTTTTTGGCAAAACAAAAAGTCGCCTGTATTATCCCGCGAAAAGGGGAGGTACTACCGCCTTTCGGCAGAAAGGAGGTGAACACCATGACACCTAATCGCAGGGAATTTGAAAAGCAATGTGCGTTTCAAAAGTTCTGTAAATCAGTGCTGCACAATGAAGCGTGCAACGCCCATGAAGAAATTCGTCGGCGCAGAGTTCGGGAAGTTGCTTTTTCTGACCTTGCCTTGCATGAGGAGCGGCAACTTTATACCGTCGATAAGTATTTTCAAGACGAAGAAGTAGAGCCGTCTTATCAAATGGCAGGAAAAGAAATAACCCCAAAACTGTTGCTTGAAGCTATCCGGGCTTTACCCGAAGAACGGCGCAAAATTGTACTGCTGTATTACTTTGAGGGATTAACTGATATAGAAATCGGAAAGCAGCTCAATATCTCAAGAAGTACGGTACAGTATCGCCGGACAAGCTCCTTTGAGCAGTTAAAAAAATATTTGGAGGAAAACGCTGATGAATGGATTGAATGGTAATCAAAACGACTACCCGGAAAATGCCCTTGTTCCCTATCCCGTTATTTTGGCAGCGAGCAAAGGCGACCCGGACGCAATGAAGATTGTATTGCAACATTTCAGCGGCTACATAGCAAGTCTTTCCATGCGGAAGCTCTATGATGAGCGAGAAAATGTTTATTTTGGAGTAGACGAAGAAATACGCGAAAGGTTGCAAGCAAAACTAATGAGGGCAATCCTCACATTTAGGGCTGAATAAACCAACGCGGTATTGGAACGCTTCCCCCTTTTCCGTTCCATATCGCAGGACAGCCCTCTGCTCTTTGACAAAGAAAGCGGCGCAATAGAACGGCGACGCAGTATAAGGCAAATCGGATACGTTCCTTTTGTGCCGAGCCATGCGGTGGGTACGCCATGACCTTTTTCTTAACCGAAAAGCGAGCGAGAAATACCACACCGTAAAGCAGGGATAGCACCCTGCGGGCGATAACGCACAAAATACATAATGATACTTCCTTACAGCCATAGTCCGAGCGTTAGAAGCGTCGCAGGCAATGGGTAGGGCTTCGGCAGACCGCCGGAGGGGTGCAAGTCCCATGAGGTTACGCTAATAGCCGTCCGATTAAAGCCTATGTTACAGATTGATTTTTGACCCATTAAGAAAGGGGGACGACAAATTGAACAATAACGACGTGCCGATTTGGGAAAAGTACACGCTTACCATAGAAGAAGCAGCAAAATATTTTCGTATCGGAGAAAGCAAGCTGCGGAAACTGGCAGAAGAAAATCCCGTCCCGGACTGGGTAATGATGAACGGAAACCGTATTCAGATTAAGCGGAAGCAATTTGAAAAAATGATTGATACGGTGGACGCAATCTGATAGTGAAATCGAGCCTTGAATGTGGTACAATATAGTCAAGCATATCAAGGCTCTTTCCATTATGGAAAGGAGCATAACGATGTCGGAAAAAAGACGGGATAATAAAAATCGTATTCTCCGCACCGGAGAGAGTCAGAGAAAAGACGGGAGATATGCCTACAAATATATAGATACCTTTGGAAAACCGCAGTTTGTTTATTCTTGGAAGTTAGTGCCTACGGACAAAACCCCGGCAGGAAAGCGCGACGATATAGCGTTGAGGGAAAAAGAGAAAGAAATCCAAAAAGACCTTGACGACGGTATCGACCATATCGGAAAGAAAATGACTGTCTGCCAACTCTACGCAAAGCAGATACGCCACCGGGCAAATGTGCGGCATGGTACAAAGCAGGGGCGAAAACAGCTCATGCGGATTTTGCAGGAGGATAAACTTGGAGCCTGCCGGATTGAAAATGTGAAGCTCTCCGACGCAAAGGAATGGGCGTTACGCATGAAAGAAAAAGGTTACGGCTTCAAGACTATCAACAACCACAAGCGTTCCTTAAAGGCTGCCTTTTACACAGCCATACAGGACGATTGTATTCGTAAAAATCCATTTGACTTCCAGTTGAACACAGTCCTTGAAGATGATACGGAACCAAAGGAACCTCTATCCCCTACGCAGGAAGCGGCTTTTCTGTCCTTTGTGCAGCATGATAAAGTCTATCAGAAATACTACGACGAGATTATCATACTGTTAGGGACAGGGCTTCGCATTTCGGAACTCTGCGGACTGACGGAAGCTGACATTGACTTAGACAAACAGCTTATCAATGTAGACCACCAACTTTTGAAGATTGCAGACGTGGGCTACTATGTGGAAACGCCTAAGACAAAAAGCGGCAACCGGATTATTCCTATGAGTGAAAAAGTGTTGGAAGCATTTCAACGGGTGCTGAACAAACGGAAATATGCACAGCCTGTTATTTTGGAGGGCTACACAAAGTTTCTGTTCCTTAATCGGAACGGCTTGCCAAAAGTGGCAGTCAACTATGAAAGTATGTTCCGGGGGCTTGTAAGGAAATACAACAAAATGCAAAAGGTAGCATTGCCAAAGGTAATGACACCGCACACCTTACGCCACACATTCTGCACCACGTTAGCAAATGCGGGAATGAACCCTAAAGCATTGCAGTACATCATGGGACATTCCAACATCAATATGACGCTGAACTATTACGCGCATACGACTTCCGAAACGTCGATAACAGAAATGAAGCGGTTGATTGCATAAGTAGTAAACGGAGAATTTACTACTCCACATACTACTTTTGAACACAAAAACATACGGGGATATAAAAAGATTTGAGAGTATCTTCCACAATGAAAAATGCCGGAAAAGCCTGTAACAATAGGCTATACCGGCATATAAGAACTTTTGAAAAGATAGTCAAAAATTACTTTGTGATTTCTATTAAATCTATTGACATTTGCGGGATTTTCCTCCTATAATAAGAATTGTAACCAAGGATGATTTTGCAAGAAAAGGACGTGAATATATATGACTAAAAATTACACAAAACCAATCGTTACAATTGATTCTGGTATGGCAGAAGGTGTTTATGCGGCAAGTGGATGTTATACTGCATCTGCATATATTCACCAGACTCCAGAAAACGGACGTGGCGATTACCGTATTCAGGTAAATGGAAAGCATAATGCTGATCATACCAAGGAAGCCCAGGTTCTGACTATCAGTTTCAACCAGAATGTTACTTATGTTTCTGGCGGCGCAGGACTTATTTCCGGTAACGAAACCACTACACTGAAAGTAAAACTGGCTTATCATCAGAATCCAACCGATAATATCGGTTTCGGTGACTTGGTTGTTACTTCCGATGCAGGTCTTGCAATTACTAGAGTAAGCATTACCGATTAATGGATCACTTCCCGTATTCTAAAAAATGGAATGCCTTTTGGCATTCCATTTTTTATTCGCTTGTAACCTGTTTTTACAAATTCGGCTCCAAATTTTGCAGGTACTTTCAATTCTGCAACTTTCTTCAATTTTAGAAATCCTTCTCCATCTCCAAAATTTCTTTCTCGCCCAGCTCCTCACACTTCTTTCCTCGAATCGCATACACTCTCGTACAGATTCCAAGCACCGTCGGCCGGTGTGTCGTTACAATGCAGGTTCGCGGATACGTATCTGTCATAATATTTTTCAGCACTTTCCGTTCCGTCGCCACATCGAGCGCCGAAGTTGCTTCATCCAGCAGCAAAATCGGAGATTTTCGAAGCATTGCACGCGCAATCGAAAGCCGCTGTGCCTGTCCTTCTGAGAATCCGCCGCCGCGTTCTTTCACCATACTTTCAATACCATCCGGCAGTTTCTCCACAAATTCCCATGCACATGCCAGTTTCAACGCCTCCACGATCTCTTCATCTGTGGCTTCCGGTTTCACATTTCGCATATTTTCTGCAATTGTTCCTGAAAACATCGTATTCCCCTGTGGCACATAAGAAAACAATTTCCTTGTGGACGGCGACAGTGCAATCCGTTGTTCTCTGTCTTCCCCTGCACCAATCCATGCTTCTCCCCCCTGGGCACGCAGCAAGGATAAGATCAGCCGCAGCATCGTTGTCTTTCCCTCGCCGGACGGGCCGACGAGTGCAATAATTTCATGCGGCCACGCTTCCAGTGATGCTTTCGAAAACACTTCTGTTCCCGTATGGTAGGTATAGCTCAAGTCCTCCATAGCAAGCCCGATGCCGCTTGCCCGGTATTTTTCTGCAAACTGCTCCACTTCCCGATCCGCACTGTAGTCCTCCTGCGGCATCTCCACAATATCCATCAGACGGCCGGCTGAGATGCCAAGAGAAATCGCCGATGGCACAAGGCTGACCAGCGAATTGACGGAACCCGTCAGTGTACCGGACAGAGACAGAAACATGGTCATGGTTCCGTAAGAAATTGCCCCGCTCCAGACACGGTAAATTCCCCATCCGTAGCAGCTGTAAGATACAAGATAGCTGATTAACGTCATCAGAAGCGAGGTTGCAATCGACATTTTCTGGAAATCCAGGCGCATTTTGATGTATTCCTGCTGCAGATTTTTCAGGCGATCGACATAAAAGCGGATCATATCGAATGCCTTGATTGTCTGAATATTGGAAAATGCTTCCTGATTAAATCCGTAAAGTTTCGCACTCATCTGTGCGCTCCGCTGGTTATTGTTCGTCATCCGGCGCAGCAGCGGGCGGGACAGAAGCGCACTGAACGGGATGCCAAGCAATGCAAAAATGGCAAAGGTGGGATCATAATGTACCACAATCGCCAATGCACTGATAAATTTCACAGTATAGATCACAAGATTCGGCAGCCAGTTCAGGATACCACTGGAAATATTTGAAGCATCAGAACTCCACCGTGTTACCAGATCTCCGGTATGATACGCTGTCAGCGATTCCCAGTCCGTGACCAGAATCTTGGCAAAAATATCATTCTGGATTTCGCGGTCTACCTTCAGGTTAATCATCGTAGATGCATACGCAGATGCCTGCGAAATCAGGGTATTTCCAAAAGAAAAGCCGATCATCAGTGCGAAGGTCTGCAAAAGTTTTCCTGTCTGGTGCCCGGTGATAATATCAACCAGATCTTTCGATATCACACTGGACGCAAGAGAAACACCGGTTCCGAAAACACCAAGTGCGGTATAGAAAATCATGGCTTTCCAGTATCGTCTGGCATACTGTGCAATCCACAGAAATTCTTTCCACATCTTCTGAAGCATTTCCGCCTGGAGGCATTTTTTTATTTTTGTCCACAAGTTTCTCATTTTAAAGCCTCCTGCGCAAGTTCATCCTCCGTGATTCTGTGATGCATCACTTCTGCCGCTGTATCATTTTTCGTACAGCGCAGGAAGTAAACCGGCTTTTCATTTGCAATTTCTTCCGCAAAAGCAAGATTCTTTTTCATCAGCCCTGCCGTCCAGGGCGGCGAGATCATCCGCTGCATCACACGGAGTGTTTTCTGCTCTTTCGTCAGGGAAACGATTTTATCCTCCGGCGCTTTTTCCAGCAGCACAATCCCTCCCAGCTCTTTCTTTTCGACTGTGAAAATTTCTGATGTGCCGCACCACGGGATTCCGTATACTACAAACTGATCGCCCTCTTTTCCTATGAGGTTCAGATCTCCGTTCAGAAACGGCGTGTCAAACAGTTTTTTCCAAAGTGCCGTATGAGTCGATTTTCCCATTCCCGACGGACCGGAAAACAGCCATGCTTTTTCCAGATAAAGAAGAGATGCGGAATGCAGCACAAACATGCCTTTTTTCTGTGCCAGGAACAGAAATACCGGCCGGATCGCCAGAAAGAGGGAATCCTGCTCTTCTTCTGTCATAGGCAGACGGTAATAAATACAGGCGAAGCTTCCATCCGCTTTCATCCAGATTTCATAGATATTTTTAAGAGCCGGGAACCAGAGGACATAGCCTTCTTCCCACGCGCAGACTGTCAGATCTTTATTCCGGATCAGAATGTTTCCATTCTGGTGGCTTTCCGGTACATGCTCGATCAATTCTAACGTGAGATCCGCCGCATCCTGCCTATTTTCTGTTTTTATCACCGTTTCTTCCACTTCTTTTTCTCCTGTTTTTTTCGCTGCCTCTCCTTCTGTTTTCTCTGTTGCTTCTTCCTTTCCTCTTTTCTTCTCAAAAGAAGCAAACTGTTTTGGAATGCAGCCCTCTTTTCCATAAACAGCAATGGAAATTCCTGCGATCTTCAATTCTCCGGCGCAAGTTCCATCCGGAGAACCAAGTTCCCGTCGTACCGCACCAAAGGCAAGAAGCTCCTGCACAAAAGCCTGAATATCTTTTTTCAGTTCCTCCTGCTCTTCTTCCGGCACTTCATAACAGCGAATCATTTTCTGCTGAAGTTCTTCCATTGTTTTTGGTGTTTCCAGCGCTTCCCAGAGAATCCGTGCGGTCTCATTCAGCTCCATTCCTCGCTGCTGGTCTGCTATTTTCTGCCCATAAGGCAGAAGATAATGTGTGTTCCCGATTTTCTGCAGTAAATATCCTTCCTGCCTTCTGATTCTCATAATCTGATTTCCCTTCCTGTGTTTGTTTTCTTATATTTGCTGTCTTTCGTTTTGTATGTAAAGTTATGCTTTTTCTGCTCATCATCCTTTTTATTTTCAGGGTAAGCTGTTATAATAAAATTCAGGTAACTATTCAGAGCCACTCGTCAAAATGCCACGCATTTCGTCGGTTCGGCGTATCCGCCAAATGGAGTTTTTTATGTACACTTACGATATTGAACAACTTTTAAAAAACGGTTCTGCCGTCAAACTGAAACCGCAGGGCTACAGTATGTATCCTCTTTTTCTTCCGGGCCGGGACGAAGCTGTCATTGAACACTGTGTTCCTTCCGAACTTCATCGCGGCGATGTAATTCTGTATCGCCGTGTGCAGGGAATCCTTGTTCTGCACCGCATCTGCCGAATTACCAGGGATGGCTTCTATCTGGTCGGGGACAATCAGACCGAAGTGGAAGGACCTCTTTCCCCGGAGCAGATTCATGGAAAACTGACTGGTGTCGTACGCAATGGAAAATCGTTTTCTGTTTCGTATCCAATTTATCGGATGCTTTCTTCCATCTGGCTCTTTTTACGCCCTGTCCGCCCGTTTTTCTGGTCGGTAACGGCTTTTTTCCGCAGGTTTTTTCAGAAGCACTGATTTTTTCATTGTCCTCTCCGAATTTTTTTCAAAATGCACAGAGAAATTTCTATTGCATCAGGCTTTTCGCATTCCCTTCACCATGGTTACAATGCTCTGAAGTCTCCAGCCTCTTCCAAAGATCACCAGATCCAGCAGCAGCGGAATCGCAATACACAGGAGAAAGCAGACGCAGAACAGAAGCATACCGCCTGCTCCGTATATCAGTGGTACGATTTTCTGCATCAGCAGAACTTCGCCCGCTATGACTGCCAGATACTCTCCGATATCCTGCGCATACCGCAGCGCCTCTCCCGGCATCTCGAGGAAATCCCGGAAATAAATGATATACCGATACAAGATCTGCAGCAGATAAGACAGTAAGGTTCCAAGCAGAACGCCTGCCATCCCATACGGTTTTACAAGTGCCAGTGACACGATCAGATTAAGAAGTGCGGAGGATGCTCCGACATTTTTCTCTTTTTCAAACAGTCCCGTCACGCCCATCACAAGGCTGAGCGGCAATCCCATAATTCGAACCAGCAATACTACAATACAAAAAACAGTAATTCCCCAGCCAAGTTCGTAGGAAGGACCAAGCCAGATATCACGGACAAATGGTGTAATCAGAGAAAACAGGCCAACCGATACAACCGACGCAATGCAGAAAAAGCCAAAGGTCAATTGCCGCAGAATCTCATAATTTCTCTGACGATTTTTTTCTGTAAAATAATCTCCGACCGTCGGCTGGATCGTATTCGCAAGGATCGTGAGAATATTGCTGATCGCCTGCGTAATCATACAGTAATTTGCATATCGTCCTACCGTACCGACCCCGATAAAACCGGAAATAATCAGGTTGTCCGTGCAATACAGCATTTTTTCTGAAATTCTGGAAATAAACAGGCTTTTCAGATCTCTTACAATTCTTTTCGTCAGAGACGATGTGCTCTTTTCTTTTCTCCGCTGGCGCAAAAACGGATATTTCTGCTCCACATACCAGCTGATCCAGATATTCAGCACGACTTCCGTTACGGTTCCAATACCAAGCGCCAGCAGATAATTCTGTTCCCATGTAACCAGCAGAATAATCGCCAGATAGCTGACCACATTTAAAATCAGTCCGGTGATGCTTGCAATGTATTCTTTCTGATCCGCAATCAGCAACGACTTCCGGTACGTTAAAAGATAAGAAAGAACGGTTCGAACCAGCCACATCGCATACAGAACGCGGATATAGGATAACGAATAACTGTTATTTTTCATAAAAAGGTGGATGAACGGCAGAACCGCCATTCCCGCCGCAAATACAAGAACAGCAAAGACGTGATATGCCTTTCGGTAAAGATTCATCAGCGATGCAATCTCTGCCTCATCCTTTCTTGCAAGCGCGCCATACAAATGGTAAACGATTGCCGTGGATATGCCAAGCTCCGTCACGGAAAGGATATTGATGACATTGGAAATAACACCATTCATTCCAACCAGCTCCGCGCCCATGTACAGGTTCATGGCACGCTGGCTGAAAAAGCCGAGGATCAGAAGCGCAAACTGTGAAAGCATACTGAAAAAACTGTTTCGGAATAAATTTCTAATGCGCATAAGTTCCTCCTTCTTCTCGTTTTTATAACATGCTACGCGGGTAAACAGTTCCGTAATTTTACATCACTCTTATTTTCCACTGTTTTCATGGATTTTGTAACATTAAAATGGTATCATATATCTAATACCTGCTATCGTTGCTGCCGTTTCCAGATACCTGTGAATGGCAGTATCCCTTTTGGAAAGGCTTTCCTTTATGAAAACAAATAGAAAAAAATCATTTTCTTATCTTCTGTTTTTTCTTCTGCTTCTGGTATTCCTTGCACTGTTCGCATTTCTTGGTATCCGTTCTTTTTATCGTGCGAATTACATGCCGGAACCATGCACAGAATCCGCAGACGAGTTATCCAATCCATACATTGGATTTTATCACATGTATGGCTATGTTCTTGGAAGCGATTCGCTCTCGAATCTTCCTGCCGCCTCTGATTCCGACGCCAAAAACAGGCAGGGAATTGTCATGCTGGAAGTGAATCTGCAGAATTTTTCAAACGAAGATCTCTCCGATTCAGCTCTTTCCCAGCTTGATACCATTCTCTCTGCCTGGCAGAGACATGGCAGTCAGGTGATCTTACGTTTTCTCTACGACTGGGATGGAAAAGCAATGGAAACAGAGCCGCAAAGTCTGGAGCAAATTCTGCGTCACATGGACCAGACAGCTGAAGTTGTAAATCGCTACACGGACTGTGTTTTTCTGATGCAGGGCATTTTTGTCGGAAACTGCGGGGAAATGAACAATTCTCACTACATGTCCGATGAGGACTGTACTACCCTGATGCACCATCTGGCAGAGGTAACGGATCCTTCGGTTTTTCTGTCTGTCCGCACACCGGTACAGAGGCGGAAAATTCTGGATTCCTCCGAACGGCCGACAAAGGAAACAGCTTTTGATGGTTCGCTTTCCTCCCGGCTTGGACTGTTTAACGATGGTATGCTCGGAACGGCCAACGATACCGGCACTTATGGTGATACCGCTGCCTCCGCAGACACTTACCGTTCCGCCTGGGTTCGTGAGGATGAGCTTTCCTTCCAGAATGAACTCTGCAATTTCGTCCCAAACGGCGGCGAGGTCACTCTGGATAACCCATTGAATGATCTCGCACATGCCATTCAGGATTTATCGCGCATGCATGTCTCCTATCTGAATTCGGAACACGATCCCGCGGTTCTGGATAAATGGAAAGCAGCTGCTTACAAAGACAAAGCTTCCGTTTTTAACGGATTGTCCGGCTATGATTATATCGAGCGTCATCTGGGATACCGCTATGTCATCCAGGACACTGCTTTGGATTCGTCTGATTTTCAGATACGGCTGGAAAATGTTGGTTTTTCTGTCTGCTATCGAAAACTGGATTTACAGCTCACCCTGGTTTCTTCCGATGGTGAGGTTTTCTCATTTCCCATCTCTTCGGATTCCAGATTCTGGATACCGGGGACTACTGCAGAGCTCTCTATTTCTCTCCCGCTTGCGAGACTCACCAAAGGCAGTTATACGGTATATTTCCAGATGACGGATCCTGTTCTGCAAAGGGAAATTTTGCCCGCAAACACATTTTCTCATGATACGCATGGATTTTCGATTGGTACGCTCGAAATCAGCAAATTATATTAAAACAATCGGGTCAATTTTGAAAATTCCCAAAAAGGGGCGTCCCTGTTTTTCTCCCTGATTGGCAAATGAAATAGTTCTTCCATCCCGCCTGCGGTACAGCGCCAGATACAGTTTCTGTTCTTCTGGTTCTGCTAATTCCGCAGGCAGTTTTATTTTCTGGCAAAGAGTGGTTTTTTCTCCGCTCTTCCAGAGTCTCGCATCTGTTGCAATCTGTATTTTTTTCTGAAGTGTTCCGTTTCTTTCCAGCTCCAGATAACAGTCTGCCTCTTCGGTCAGTTCTGCAAATCCTTTGTTTTCCAGTGTAATCTGAAGTTCTTCCCTTTCCGAAACAAACTCCACACCTTCCACAACAAACCGATAGCCGAGACGTTTTCCAATTGCCTCCAGGCCGCTTTCGTCCTCGACCGTTTCTGCTTTCCATTGTTCCAGCCGTCGTAAATCATACGTACTGTTCAGATAGGAAATATGCATTCTTTCGAGATCCGCCATTGCTTTTGGGGCCGAGACGAAAGGAGCCGGTTCTGCCCCACTTCCCCATATGGCCTCTCCGCCGCAAAATTTTCCGCACATTTCGTTTTTCTGCCATTCCAGTTCTTCTTCCCGGCTGCAGATTTTCTGTCCCGGTGTTTCCGGTGACAGTGTGCCATACGTTCCAAGATCCGTTTCCGATCCGAATATCCCATCGTTAAACAGAGTCAGTTTTTTCTTTTCCTGCTCCGTCCATCCCAAAGTCAGTTCCCGCCACTGCGCCGGTTTCCGCACTGCAACCGGGCAGGCGCCGTCCACTGCTTTTATCATGGTATCGGTCAGGGTTCGAAAGGCATCCGGGGTCAGATAACGGGAACCGTGCATTTCGCCCCAGTTCCCGATCAGAATTCCCTGTACTGCAAAAATATCGTCCGCATATTCCCGAATGACTTCTCCGATCTGCTGCATATGTTCTTCCACCAGACGGATACTGCCCGGCTCTTTCTCCAGTCCTTTTCCCTCAAGATCATAGGAAAACCGCAGGATCATTCCTTTTCTTTTCTCCCGAAAAAATGCCAGAATCCTTCGAATCCATTCCAGAGACGGTTCTGAAATCGGCTTGTCCCGGAATGCTCCGATATCAATTCTGAGAAGGACAAGTTCTTCCTCTTCACAGGCGATGTAGAGCGGTTCCCCGGTTTGCGCCGCGTTGAAAGTATATAAATGATACCAGCCACACCCGGGATTCTGTATCGCTTTCCTGCTTTCCTGAAGTATCGCTTTCTGGAAAAGCTCTTTTTTATCCTGTTTTCCCCGCAGTTCTGGAAATTCTTTCTTTTCTGCCCTGCCTTTAGCTTCTCTTCCCTTCTGCCAGCTCAGGATACTTTTTATCTTCTCTCTCCACATCAATCCGTCCTGCTCCTGCATCCATTTTCAATACCTTACACCGGAAAATCACAGCCAGGACACTGTAAAACATCCGCATCATATACCAGATTGGCTTCAAACCAGAATGCATGCTTTTCCCCGAAGTCCGAGCATGCATAACAGCTGGAATCTCCACAACTTTAAAATCAAGAAGCAGCATCTGAGTAATCATATTAGTATCCGGATATTTATCATCGAAATGATTATATTTGGAATAGTATAAAACAGCTTTCCGGCTTAAACCCTGCAGTCCGGTTGTCGGATCCGCAATTTTCCGTCCAGTTGCCAAATACAGCATTTTTCGAAACAGGACAAATGCCATTTTTTTTGCAAAGGAAACTTCAAACTCTGTACTCCCCTTCATGAAACGGGATCCAAGCACAATGTCCGGCGTTCTTCCATCATCATCTTTTTCCTTTAATCTCTGGTAAATTTTCGGGATATTGCACACATCGTGCTGCCCATCCGCATCCATCTGAATAACATAAGAATAGCCCCTTCGGATTGCATATTTATATCCAAGCTGCAGCCCACTGCCATATCCCAGATTAAAAACATGAGTAACCACCGCACAGCCATATTCCTTCGCCAGCCAGTTGGTATTGTCAGAAGAAGCATCGTTCATGACCAGCACATCAACAATATCTGCTATCTCCGGCTGCGCCAGCTGTTTCATGACCTTTTCTATATTTTTTTCCTCGTTGTATGCCGGAATAATCAGCAGTACCTCTTTTTGTCTCATATGTATGTCCGCCTCATTTCATTAGATTCAGCAGTTTCCAGATTTCCTCTGTCTGACCGTTCATTTTCTGTTTTGCCGCTGCTGCAAGCCGTTCCCGTTTCTTCGGATCATCCAGCAGTTCTTCTACTTTTTCGGCAATGCCTTCCGGTGTCAGCGTACAGAGAAGACCATCTTCCCCGTCCACAATCTGCTCTCTGTTTCCCGCACAGTCCGATGCAATCACAGCACAGCCAAGTGTCTGCGCTTCCTGGATGGCGATGCTTTTTCCTTCAAACCGTGTTGCATGAACGTAGAGATCACACTGTGCATAATAAGGAAACAGATTCTCTTTTGCACCCGGCAGCTGGAAATCTTCCTGCAGGCCAAGCTCTGCAATCTGCTTTTCGAGCGCATTTCTCTCGGATCCCTCTCCCAGTACATACCATCGCGCCTCATAGCCATCTTCGCGGATCTTTTTCATGGCCGGAATTGCGATGTCATATGCTTTCTGATAGGCCAGTCTTCCGACAGTTAAGATTCGAATTCCTGTATAGGAATCTGAAAAACCGCCCGGCAGCTGCGCCTCACGCGCAATCCGGTCTGTATCGAGAATATTGTGAAAAACCTGCACTTTCTTCTCATATTCCGGATAAAATTCCAGAAAATGACGGCGCGTCTCCTGCGAAACGGTAAAGATCTGATCCATCTTTTCGTAGCAGTCCCGATCCATTTCCCTTGTATAACCGGAATTGCCGTATGCAATATGGACAAAGGCAGCTTTTTTCTTAGCATTCACATGATCGGCAACGTAATAAGCAGAACCGCCTTCCAGGTAAGCAACCGCCAGATCGAAGGTTTCCGAAAATCGGTCTGCTCCATCCGAAATTACACGCCAGAGCAGCTTGTCCGGCTGAATGTTTCCAGTTTTTTTCATTCGGAAAAAATTTTGTATCACATATTGCATTTTCTTTATGGTGCGACCATGGCGGAAAAACGCCAGAAAAGATGTCTGTATCAGTTTTCTCCGCCCCGCACCGGACAGCACAGAAGCGGTACAGATTTTCTTATTTTTCACATGTACCCTCTGCGGTACCTGGGAAATCATTTCACCCTGCCCCAAAAGTACGTAAAGTGAAATTTCATATTCCTCCGCATCCAGGCGGCGCAAAAGTTCCAGCAGCGCTGTTTCCGCTCCCGCCCGGCCAAGGGTGTTGATCACAAACAAAATTTTCTTCATTCGTTCTTCCTTCTTCTATTCCCTTATAACTCTCTTGCATTTTTGCCCGTCAGTTTTTCCAGTTCTCTCAGAATTCTTTCATTCTCCTGGTTCAAAAGAGAAACCAGAATCGCCAGTTCCTGGTTTTTCATTAACAGGGAAGAGATCTGAATTGTCATCTGGTAAACGCCCCACAGAACCAGAAGCGCTGTGATCAGAAGAACAACGAGGCTCCCAAGCCCGATCCGGCTGCTCCATCCGGAAAATCTCGGAACCGCTCCGCTTAAGATTGCTGCAATTCCAAGCAGTTCCCAGGTAACTGCCAGGTTTACGGTCAGCTTCTTTTTCGCATGAAGCACGAAGGTAACGATCATAATTCCAATTCCCATCAAAATAACGCAAGCTTTTACAATTGCTGCTGTGCTCATTTACGCTTCCTCCTTCTGCTCTTGCTCTGCTTTTCTTTCATAAACCATACCGGATGGCCGTTTCCCCTTTCCCTGAGGAATCAGATTTCCACGGCAAAAGACATGTCTGTCCATGTTTTTTTCTACCCATCGCAGTCTCGCATATGCCACACTCCATCCTGCAAATGCTCCTGCTATGACCCCGGCGCCATACCAGATCACCGGTAAATGTGTTGCAATCAGACTGCCAATCCATGTCACCAGGCAAAACACGATCGCTGTCCAGATTGCCCCTGTCAGATCGTCAAAATAATACAGGAAGATAATTTCCGCATACATCAGAAACAGAATAAAATATCCAACCGCAAGTGACGGATAAATTTTCAGTGTCATACCGGAAAATCCCTCCCCTGGTAGCAGAATAACACAGATCAGATAAACCACAACAGAAATGATAAACTGTAACCGCGCCAGTGTCATCAGTTCACTGGAAAGCTGACGGAACATCCGTTTCTTCGCATTGTCAATATCGGCGCCTTTTCCGCCGATGACTGCCTCCGAGTACAGTTTATATTTTTCGTGAAAGTTCATCTCCACACGCGCAATAAAGATGATCGTTGCGGAAATGTTGGTAAACATGGCGAGACAGGATGCCATATCGTATGGCTGGTTACATACGAAACTTTTTGCAATCTCCATCCGCATATCCGTTGTCCAGAACACAAAATTGTGAATGTATAACCCAAGGATATACAAAAAGTTTGTAAAAATCAATTTCCAATATTTCCTAAAATACTGCAGTACCGGCCGGTAATGATTGCTATTTCGCACAAAATACCGGCGGATCAGCGCATTTTCCAGCGTTGCCGTCACAAAAAATCCGATCGTCAGAGAAAACAGCATACTCCATGTTGTCTCCCACTTCAGAATAAAGTGTAAAATCAGGGCAAGGACAAATGCCACCAGCATGCCGAAGAAAAAATACTGTGAAATCCGTTGATAATCTTTGCAAATAGAAAGATAAATCATCGAGTAAAAAACAAGCACCAGACTGATATAACCGCAAAAGCCACAGAATACATATGCGGTTGGTACCTTTCCCACAAAATGTTCCCAGAGACAGAACGGAATCCCCAACAGACAGCTGAGACCAATGTTCAGAAGCATACCAATATGATAGCAGGGTAAAATATCCTGATACCGCTCTTCGTAGATCACATCAGACATATAGCAGGACAGCACCGCATTAAACGGGGACGCCGTCAGAAGAGAAAAGATAAAGGTATAAAGAATCGTGCAGGAAAACAGCTCTCTTGTCACATATCCCACACTGGCAAAATCCAGCAGATATTCCATTAAAATCAGATTGATAATGATGACAAACATGGGCGCAACCGTCACTACGGTGCTGTAGAAAAATCCAACCAGATTTGTCGTAAGTGTATTTTTTTCAAAAATCCGATTCAGCCGAACTCCGATTCCTGCCATATCCTCTTCCTCCTTTTTTGTGCCTGCTCCGGTTTTACTTTTCCTTATCCGGCAGTTTTACCGATTCTTCCTTCCACTCCAGCCCCATCTGTTCTGCGAAATCCCGGTAAATCTCCCAGTATGTTTTCTGCATATATTCTACTCTATATTTCTCCATCACACGGCGATAGCCGGTCTCTCCCATTTCCAGGCGCATTTTTTCATTTGCCGCCATATCCAGCATCGCCTGCGCGATTTCTTCAATATTCATGATATGCGTGACAATTCCGGCCGCACCGAAATCATCACTTTCCCCGTAAATCAGTCCATAGCAGTTTCCGACATCCGTTGCAATCACCGGCTTATGCGCCGCATAGCTTTCCAGAATGGTCAGCGGCTGTCCCTCACTTATGCTGGTCAGAATGGTCACATCCATTCTTCCAAGATAATCGCGGATATTGATTCTTCCGGTAAAAACAACATCCGGGATTTCCATATCCGAGACAAGCTGGAAACACTCCTCGGCATATTCCCGGTCTTCTTCCCATGGTCCCATAATCCAGAGTTTCAGACGGTCATCTTTTTCTTTCGCAAAACCAAATGCCTGAATCATCGTTTTGACATCTTTAATCGGGGTCACACGCAGTACCGCACCGATGTTGATTTTTCCTTCATCTTCTTCCGTTTTCCCCGGAATATTCTGCAGATTTTCCACACGGATTCCGTTTGGCGTGACCATGGTTTTTTCGATCGGGCAGCCAAGTTCGATCTGCAGTTCCCGTGCATGTTCAAACAGTGATGTAATGAGCGTCCCTTCGTTGTACGCCAGCTTTGACATTTTTCGAAACTGATCGATCCAGATATTTTTATAGATTCCTTCTACCCATTTGGCTTTGATCAGTTCTTCTTCCCGCTCTCTGGTGTAAATTCCGTGCTCAGAAATCAGGAGACGGCTGCCGTAGAAGTGTTTTGCCATGGCACCAAGAACCCCCGCATAACCGGTTGCAACACAGTGGTACAAATCGGCACGCGGTATTTCCGTCTGCATGGTGAGAAACAGCGGCAGATAAATCGAACGCATCGTCCACAGGAAATCAGAAAAGACAATCTGACTGTATTTCAGATTATAGCAGTCTCTGACCG
The DNA here is from genome assembly GCF_015557635.1 of Fusicatenibacter saccharivorans. GTDB lineage: Bacteria > Bacillota > Clostridia > Lachnospirales > Lachnospiraceae > Fusicatenibacter > Fusicatenibacter saccharivorans. Next base: position 58,817 of record NZ_JADNOP010000013.1, on the reverse strand, counting down.
CATTCAGAAAATCCTCCCCCATCAGCAGCGCATTCAGGGAAACATTTTCTTTCTGGAAAAGGTCAAACAAAACATCCCACTCGATGTCCTGATCCAGAATCAGACTGCGCAGTGCCTGATACTGTTCTTTTTTCAGCCGTTTTCTGTGCAGTTTCTTGCTGCCGCTCCAGTCCACATCGTCAAGATAAAGTTCATAGACCGCAGACACATTTTTCGGCAATTCATAGGCATATTTTCCCCGCTGGGAACGATTTGCCGCAATTGCAAGAATCACAAATTCCGTTTCCGGAAACAGCTGGATCAGGCTGTGTACCCAGCTTGAAACACCTCCTACGACGAAAGGGTAGCATCCTTCCGCAACAATGCAGACTCTCATTCGTTTTTCGCCCCTTTCTCATAGTAATACCGTTGATCCGATGCTCCAAGCGTAATCCTTACCTCACTTTGCTCTGCGCGAATCAGCCACGCGGAATCTTCAAGTTTTTCTGCTGTTCCGCCTGTAACTTTTCTGACATCTTCATTGTGCGTGCGAAGAACATAATACGCTGTTTCATCGGTTCCTGTTGTCCTTAATGTGATGGCATTGTCTTCTCTGTCATCTTCATAACGGGAATTCAGAAATGTCCGGATTCTGGTGTCACATTCCGATACGGTCGTGCCGTCAAAACCGGAGAATAGCTTCCAGTACGTAGAAAGATTCGCCGCAAATTCCTTGCCGATATTTTCCCAGCGATCCTCTTCTGTTTTCGGATAAAGAATAGCATCCAAATCCAGCAGAACACTGGTATATCCAAGTGCAGATTCCACACTCTTTACTTTCATCCAGGAACGGTATGTAAATTGCTCCTCTTCTTCCGATATCACTTTCTGGCTTGTAACCTGATCGTTCTGATATCTTACAATATCCCCCTCGGTATCCTTGGCTTTTACAACCGTACGAATCTGTTCAAGAACAGGCTGCTGCAATGCTTTTTCCATTTCTTCATCCGTCTGTTCTCCAGCGTAAAAAGAAGAAAAAGCAAACGTATTCAATTTTTTTTGCATGAACTCCTGATCTTCCTGCAGTTTCTGTATCACATCCGTTTCTGACTCACAAGTACCGGAAAGCCCTGTTTCCCCTTTTTGCTCATTAATCAGTTTCACATAATAGTTCAGCATACTGCCATCTGGTTTTGTTGTACTGCTGTAATCAAGCTTCGGCGCCAGCATACAGGTCAGTCCGAGATGATTCTTTTCATAAACAGAAGCAAAAGAGGGCCAGATGATATCACGGTTAACAGCTGTTGCTGTGTTGCCGTAAATCTCCTGCATCTGTGCTGTATTTTCCTCTGTCAGAACCGGAAAATTAGCAGCAATCAGATTCTGTGCATTTACGACCGGGTAAATCAGATAATCTCTTGTCTCGTAAAGCATTCCGGTCAGGATTCCAAGTCCCGTTTCATCCTCCATATAATCTCCGTTTACTGCAAAAACATAGGCATTTCCCGTACTTTTTCGCCAGATTGCAACGGGATGTTCCTGCACTTTTAAGGTACTGTCTTCCGGAATACCTTTCATATAAGCTTTCGTACCACCTGCCAGTTTAAACCACGGAAAAGTCAGTTCAAGATCCTGCATCTTTTTCTCTTCCTGTTTCTTCGCCTCATAAATGTTTTCTCCGCCAAGCATCAGATTCGCATACAAATCCATTCCCTTCACCGTTACCTGATCTGCTGTAATTTTTTTGATGCCAAGCAATTCCATGAATTTCTGATTCTTTTTTATCACAGAAACATCAGGCAGATTTGCAAATACAAGATGAATCCCCTGTTCTGTACATTTTTGCAGTTCCACGGTATCCTTTACGGTTGTCCAGTCTATATTTTCCGAATTCACAATCACCATTTCCGGCAGCCTGGTATCTTTTTTCTCCATTGCTTTCTCATATTTTGTTATCGATGAATAGACTGCTGACTCATATTTCATATACCGGCACCATTCCTGAACAACGGTACCGATAGAGTCGCTCTTTTCTGCTCCGATATAAACAATGGTTCCCCTGCTGCCCTCTATGTTAATCTGATCGGAAGCATCCACTGCTCCAAATGCTCCGCTTCCATCCGCTAACGTTTCTTTATCCTTCGCATATGCATTTGTATCGTAATAGTTCAGCTTTTCTCTTGCCACATTCAATCCCTGGAATAAGAAAAGAACGATCGCCATAATGATTGTAATTGCTACAAAATTTCTACGCGAAACCATCTCTATTCTTCCTCGCTTCCTGCCTTTGGCGTTGGATTGTTATATCCGTAATCAATTGCAAAATTGTACGGACTGTTTACGTTCTGCTGTACACGATAACAAATAAAACTGTCTGTTTCATAATAGACTTCCATCTCGTCTGGATAAAGTTCTTTAAATTTCTGTGTCCAGTAATAAATATGGCACATCGTATACCACCGGTTTTCTGCAAAATACGGTTCAATTCCGCCTGCTGACGGAAGGGGTGCTTCTGCTCCCTCCACGGTTACTTCTTTGTGGTTGGTACTTCCCGCATAATCAATTGGAATTTTTTCCACAAAAAAATATACATTCTGTGTCGGCATAATGATCTCCGGATTTTTTTCCAGATCCTGCAGTTCACGCAGAAAAGTAATGGTCTCATAATGGTAGCCGTAAAACTCCGTCATTCGAAGTTCATCATCGGCAGAGCAGATGGTCCAGGTGAAATTCCTGTTTTCTTTTAAAATATTGGTAACGCAGGCAATCGCTCCATTATCTTCCAGAGCGTCTACAACAATCGGCTTTCTCAGAAGACCATTTGATATCACAGCAGAAACCGCTATGACTAAAGTAAGGATAGATGCAACATTGCTGACCCATCTTTTCTTCCACCATCGTATCAGGAGATGTACGATGGCATCTGCTCCCAGCGTCCATGAAAAACAAACCGAATAGCAAAGGAAAATGCTGCAGCGGTTTGGATCCATCAATGCCGGCAAATGCAGCAGGGATGCACATTGCAGACAGCACATACAGAGCAGATAAAAGGCAGTGGAAAAAATCACTCCCGCAAAATCAATCTCCCGTAAAAGCACCATCAAACTTCCAAGCGCAGCCAAAAGCACAATACTTCCCAGGGTAATTTCCACAATATATGGTTTTACATTCATCACATTTACGCGAATGCTGCTTCGAACTGCTGCAAATTTTTCTTTTAAACGTTCCTTTAATGGCTTCTGCTGCTCCTTCGCTTGTTCTGCCAGTTTCTCTTCAGCCGCTTTTTTCAGCGCCTCGACCTGTGATGCACTGACTGTTGAGCCGCCATCCCTGTTTTCTGTCCCCTCACTTTCCGAAATGGTGCTCAGCTCTGTATTTTCCACCAGAGAATCTGTCGCTTCCGTTTCATCATCCTTTCCTCCATTGATAACACTTAATCCCCAGTACAGGGATCCCTGCAGTCCTTTTCCCATCGCAACACCCGCCGCCATGGGCAGTACAGAAAGCAGCACACTCAGGATTCCCGTTGCCATAATTCTGCGGAAATACTTCCACCGGGCAAACCGGAAACAAAAGCCGACTGCAACGCCAATGCAAAACAGCCCGGCGATCATCGTGCTGTAAAAGTGGATCGTCAGCGTAAGCGAAAATCCAATGGCAAACTGGATCAGATACCAACGGCAGTTTTGATCCAGTTCTTTTTTTTCATTCTCTTCTGCCTTCTGCTCTTTTGCAAATTCCTGAAAAAAACGGATCGCCATGCAGACAGACGTCAGAATAAAGATCATACTGAATTCCTGCGGCAGCGCACCTTCAAATCTTGCATACGTATTCCGGTTAAAAATATCCATCACATAGAACAGCACGCCAAGATATGGAGTAAATCTTCCCTTGCACACCATTTTCAGCGCCACAACCATTGCCAGATATACAAAATATGTCTGCACTACGCCAAAGATCCGCAGCAAGACATACGTTTTGATCCCAAACACCATATGCAGATAATAAATCACGATGTGAAATCCATACGGGTACACACCTGCAACCCAGATGTTGTTCCGATCCAGCTCATTGATCCAGTAGTTGTGTACCGGGATATCACTGGCTTTATAACCGTAAGCTTCGATCATATTCGGCCCATAGACATACGTAATTGCCGCAATCGCGGCCCCCATCACAGCAAGCTCCAGCAGCACATTCAGCCATTGCTTTCTTTTTCCACGGAAAAACCGCCTGTAAATGGTCCCTCGCAGCTGCACAAGCGAAGTTTTCTTTCCACGTTCTCCACTCAGCAGACGCTCTACATTCTCCAGAACCCACTCGATCACACCTGGAATCTTACTTCTTCTTTTCCAGATCCACACCAGAAGAAACGGCCCCACGGTGCCTGCCGTCAGTGTCACACGATTGCTGATATGAAGAAACTGCAGCAGATATACCAGATAGATGATATAAAAATTTCCCGCAAAAAAATATCCGGTCAGCTGTTCCGCAGCAGAAAAACGGCGGAACCGCTTCCGGAGTACCAGCCATGGGAGGAACAAAGTTACAATGCCATATGCCGCGACAATTTCCAGAAACTGTAAAATTGTAAGCCATTTCATTGTCATAATCTCTGTTCCTCCTTTCTGCTTTTCTTTTTCTTCCTGCTTAACTGAAAATCCGGATCAGCTCCAGCGTCTCATTATCAATAATAATATCAGACTCTTTCAGTTCCTGCAAAACTTCGAAGAATTTCTCTTTTTCCCCCATTGTGAAATACAGTTTTAACCGGCAGGTATACGCTGCCAGCGCATTTCCGTGCTGCCGTGCCAGACGCATACACCACTTTTCGGTTTCCGGAATTTTTTTTAAATCCAGAAGTTTCAGGCACAGTCCCTCGTACCGGTCTGCCGTAATTCGTGCACCGTTTTTCTGGTACAGCGATTCGGCCGCTTCTTCCAGCATATTGACATACTTGGTCTGCTCCATTGTTGTAAAAATTTTCTGACTTAAAATTCGATTCATATAATCGATCAGCATTTCTTCACATTCTGTTTCCGTCTCTGTTTCCTGCTGCATCTGCGTGTACATTTTCTGCACATTGGACCGGAAATCGTTCAGCTCATCCCGCAATACCGAGGCCGCATAATGGGATGTCTCAGAATCTTCGCTGTTCAGTGCCATGGTAATGGATTCCAGGGATTTTTGCATATCTCCGCGGATCACATTCAGCATCAGCATACGCATATTCCGCTTGTCACTGACGGCAAGCGATTCTTCCAGCGGCGCCATGTTGCGCTCCCGCTCCTCGTCCGCTTTCAGATGTGTCTGCACACGTTCCTTGCTGAAAATAACATCTTCCAGATCGACCGCCTGGCGGAATACCGTCTTGTAAATCAGATAACTGCACAGAAAAAATGCCGGACCGACGACCGGGCAGAGAACCATGACGATAAAACGAATAAAAAATGCTCTCCGATTGTCGTACTGAATCTCCTCCCCCTGCTCTCTTTTCAGATCACACGCCGGAACATAAAGGAAAATTCCAACCAGCAGATACACAAGCGCAATCAGAGCATTCACGATCCACAGGATCACAAACGCCAGTGTTCCGTTTATGCTCATGCGGCCACCTCCCCATTTGCAATTGTACTCTCATATCCAGCTTCTGCAAAACGAGTAATAACACCCAGCGCATTCTTTTCCTCTGTATCCGAAAGCAATACATACAGGCCGCCATCCAGCATTCCGACGTAATCGGTCTGTCGCAGTTTCTTTCCGAGCACCTCTGCTGCTTCCAGATATTTTTCTTCTCCGCAGGTAATCTTTACCAGGGAACATTCTGTCAGTCCATTCCGCTTTGCCTCAAAAAACGCACTTACCAGCTGTGTAAATGCCTCTTTTTCCAAAATGCTGCTGTTGCCCAGATAACGGTGCTCCCGGAGTGCTTCCAGATAACGGTTTGCACGGACAACCGCATTCTGAATCAGATAGCTGATGACCGTCAGACGATTGGACTCGGCCAGGTTCATGCGGTCCCACGGAAGTCCCCACAGCATCAGAATGATCTGCATTTCATCCTCCGCATAAATGGCCTGCGCCATCAGCGGATAGCGCTCATCCATCGTCTTGTTGATGAATACGCGGCGTTCTTTCAGATCCGTATACATCGCTTCCATCTCCGGGTAGCGGATGGAATTTCCCAGCTTTCTGGCCGTCGGCGAAGTAAAGGAAAAGAGACGCGCATACGACTGGTTGGCAACGGTGTAAACCGCCACATCCTCCGTATTCATCAGCTTGGAAATCGTCTGTGCTGCATAGAAAAGCACCTCATAGGCACCGTATTGATCCAGTGACGATGTAATTTCATAAATTTTTCCAAGACTGTCCTTCTGGTTGACAAGCTGCAGTTCAAAAATCTGTTTCATCCGCACATTGCTGTCGTTGATCTCAGTCATATCGCCAAGCTGTCCGTGCAGATAGCTGATCTCCTCCTGATCGTCCTTTTTGATATGATGAATCTGGTCACGCATGTAACCGACTACCATGCCCAGGATAAAAAGCTGCGCCATCCAGATATACGTACTGTAATCCATCAGCACTTCCAGACCGCTCTGGTTATACATCTGGCGGAAACAGTAGCCAGCCGTCGCCAGAAGCGCTGAGAAGATCGCCTGCTGCTGTCCATACACAATCGCAAACAAAAGCACATACAAAAGATACGCATCCAGCTTTGCAAAATACTGGCTGCCGACCGCACGGTTATGAATCATAAAGAACGGGATAAAACAGATCAGGTTTTCCAGATACGGAGCCAGCATGCGGAAAATCCGCACCAGCAGTCTCCAGACCCGGTTGCCCCATCCGGCGCCCGTATCTTCTCTCTGTAAAAAGGAACTGCTGTATTTCTTCATATACTCTACAACAGCTTTTACGCCTTCTTCGTATGGGACAAAAATTTTTCCGTCAAATTCTTTCCTGTACCGTCTGCCATCCAGCACCAGGCGATAGCCCTCTCCGACGGTATCATCCCGAATCGTCGTTCCGTCTCCCGCATTCTGCTGAATCAGCTCTGCCAGTTTCATCTGACTGATGACCTCGCCGGAAGAAATGTGATACAGCGGATATTTCGGATGCTCTGCCATCATCACGCGGTACGCAAACTCCACCGCATCGCTCTGATAAATCATGGAAAAAACATTTCGGCTGTTTGCTGCAATCTGATTGGTTTTCAGCATTTCCAGCATCATCTGGAAACATGGGTTATTGTCGGCCTTTCCTTTCCGTGGAATATCATACATATGATCGAAGCGCAGAACCCGCGTGTCCATCTCTCTGGTGTCACGATAGCTTTTGCAGATATTTTCTCCCTGCAAAATCGCCATTGCCTGAAAGCTTTTGGACGATGCCGGTTCCGTTTCGTGGATATCGCTGCTGTAAGACCGGCCATAAACAACTTCGGAAGACAGGTACACAAAACGACCATTTTGTTTAAATGCATACGCCGAAAGAAGGTTCGTCAGATCTGCGGTGTAACGGACCGACTCTCTTCTGGCATCACTCCAGTCATAGTTGGTATCGTAAGCTCCGAGAAAAATAACAAGATCCGGGTTTACATTGGTAAAAATTTCCCGCACGCTCTCGCTGTCGTAGGGGAAATTATACCGTTCGAAGACGCGGCGGTACTTTCCTCTTCCATCCCGCTTTCCGGTCAGCAGATATGTCTTATGTCCGTCTTTTTCCATTTTGGTGATCAGAGCATCCATCAGTCTGCTCTCGCCGCCGACTAAAAATACTATCATACGCTACCTCGCCGTTTTCGTAGATTTTTCAAACACGCTCCAGGATACCATAGTTTCGGAATGTTTCCAGCACTGCGTTTACGTCCTCCTGCACTTCCTCCGCCGGCATATCGTAAGCTTTTCCGAGCCGTTTTGCAATCTCTTTTGCAGATACGGCATCGCCGGTCTGCTCGTAAATAAAAGCTGCTGTTTCACTCAGTGTGAGTACCTGATTCATCTTTTCCGCCGTCGCCCCATATGGAATCAGAACATATTCGTCTGCAATCTGTCTGAGTACAAAATCACCTTTTCTGGTCATTTTTATCTCCATTCTTCTGCGTCTTGCTTTTCTTTCTTACCTCAGAGAAAAACAAGGATACTAATAGTTCTATTATAGCCCTACCCAATTGCATTGTAAACTTTATTTTGCTTTTTATTGATATCTGTAATAAAGTTTTATTTCTCTGCACTTTCTTTTTCCATTTTGTGATATACTAAAACATATTTGAAAAATCTTTTCCCCAAAGGAGTATCTTATGCAGCCGCTTGATGCCGTTTATTTACAGATTTTAAAAAATTTATGCACGGATTTGTCCGAACCGGTCCCGCTTGATGGTGTGGATCCGTCCGCCTTATACCGTCTGGCCGAAAAACACTGTTCGCTTCCGTTTCTTCTGCCATATTTTGAACAGCAGCCGCAGTTTTCTGCTCTCAAACAGCAGACGAAGCAGATGCTGCTCTCCTATTATCAGCTGGAACATTTTACACGCCTTACTTTTTCGCTCCTCCTTGCGGAGAAGATTCCCTGCTTTCTCTTAAAGGGCATCAGTCTCGCCGCCAATTATCCCATTCCCGAATATCGGAAGCTGGGAGATCTGGATCTTTATATTCCCGAAAAAGATGCTTTTTCCCGTGCCTGCCGGATTCTTAACGCTCATGGCTACACGGAGGAGCCGGAGGAGAGCGATCACCATGTCACCTACCGCTTCACTTTTCCCGAGACTGGCCGCTCCTTTACGCTGGAACTCCATTACCGCATCGTCGGTATTTATCAGTTTTCCCGGGCCAATGAACTGGTGGACGAAATTTTTTCCGCCAGTCATCTGAAACCATCTTTCGTGGAACTCTACGGTCAGACCTATCCGGTACTGCCGCCAACGGAAAATGTGTTTTACATGCTGCATCACATGCTCAAGCATTACCTCTACAGCGGTTTTGGCAGCCGTCTGCTCTGCGATTTCACTCTGTATCTGGAACGTTATGCCTCCGAGGTTAATTTTGAAAAAATCCACTTCTGGTGCCGGGAATCGAAAATTTTTCATCTGTATGAGCTGATTCTGGAATCCTGCCGTATTTATTTCGGTCTTTCTGCCTCCATTGATCCGCAGGTTCACTGCTCTGCCTCTGACTGTGCCATTTTTCTGGAAAAAATTCTCGCAGACGGCGATTTCGGCAGTGATACACAGAGAAAAATTGTCAGCAGCGGTTCCTACCAGCACACCGGTATCCATGCCTGGTTCCACGAAGGCCATATTCAGATGAAGCTGCGGTTCCCAAAGCTTCATAAATGCGTACTTCTCTGGCCGGTTCTCTGGGTCATCACATTTTTCTGTTTCCTGTCCAACACCTACCGTATCCGCCACACGACACTGCGGCAGACGCTGGCAGACTTCCGGGCCGATAACCGGAAGACCAAGCTGTTAAAAATCTTCGACAACAACGATTTGCAATAAAACGAAAAACGAGTAAGCGAACGTCTCCCCTGTTCACTTACTCGTTTTTCTGTTCTGTCAATCTATGGGAATGCGTCTTCCCTCTGCCTATCCCCTTGCAAAGGTTCCACGCCTGTTTTTAATAAAAATGCTGATATCCGATCTGAATTCCGCTGCCGTAGCCGCTGTTGAAATACAGGCATCCGCCAACCGGGCTCTCACCTGCAAGTGCAGCCTGTGCAGCTGCGTAACAGTCACTTCTCGCTCCGCGTGCGAGCACACTCTGGAAAGTTCCGGTCGCAACCGGTGTAAACTGTCCACTCTGATAAATAACGCCGGAAATGCTGTTCGGGAAGGAACCGCTGTTGACACGGTTTACTACAACCGCTCCGACTGCCACCATTCCTGTGTAGCTCTCGCCGCCTGCCTCGCACTCGATCAGTGCTGCAAGCATTGCCACATCATTGCTGTCTGCGGAAATTACCGATGCACTGCCTGCTGTGGAGGCTGCTGCTGCGCTGCTTGCCGCACAGGCCTGTGATGCCTGGTATTCCTCCATGGAAACAGCACCTTTTAACTCCTCTGAAAGTGTCACATAGTCTCCATGAACGTATGCGCTGCTTCCGCTGTACTGGATCTGATACCAGTCAGCCTCTTCGCCGAATATGCTGACTTCACCATTCTGTGTCAGTGTTCCAACCTGCGCGGAATCTGTGGATGCTGCCTCACGGACACGAAGGCTGTCCGCCTGAACAACTCCGGTGATACCGCACATATTGCGGTAATGTGCTTTTGCCTCTTCCCCAAATACCAGATATTCATTCTTTATGTAGCCTTCTACACCATTGGAAGAGATCTTGCTCCACTCGTCTCCTTTTTCTGTTACAGTAACCGCATAGCCCGGCATCAGAACTCCGACGATCTCGGAATCTGCGTTTGCCTCGCTGCGGATGTTGACATATCCTTCTACGTTTGCTGCAGCCATTGTGCTCCAGTCTGTTTTATTTAAAATGGTTTCTTCCTTTGTCTCTGCTTTTACGGGTGCAGCCATGATGACAGTCAGTGTGAGCACGCTCCCCAGGATGCCCGGCACATAACTTTTTTTGAATGTCATACTTACCTCCTGAATAATTATTACGTTTTTGTTACATCTTGTTACAAACCGATTCTACCAGTGTTACATCTTTTTGTCAACTAGAATATTTCGACAACATTCCTGTCTTTTCCCATCGTTTTTTTCATAGAACCCACAATTTTTCACCACTTTTCCGCTTTTTTGACGAATTGGATCGGTTTTTATTCCCACTTTTTCTTCTGCATGCGGCCTGCCTGGAATACTTTTCCGTGTCTTGTTTCCTTCTTTTTATTTTGCTTTTGTTTCACATTCTGCCCTTTCTGCCCTCTTTTTCCGCAAATATTTTTTAAGAAATTGTGACAGTTCTTTTTCTATTTTTCGACATGCATTACAAACCTTTTCCACTTTTGACGCATTTTCAAATTTTCTTTTAACTTTTTATTTTTACATGATATTTCTTTCTACATATGGTATAATCTTTAAAAAGAAAGAAAATTTATATTTTATCAATTATTTTTCTTTCAATTTATACGTGAAACTTACCGCAGGAAAATAAAACAGACCGACATTAGAAACCGATCAGGTGAAAGGAGGATGTCATATGTTACACAGCACACAGACAACGAAAAAACACACAGGAAATTTGATTCTGAGATTCGGAATGGCAGGCCTCCTGGCGGCCGGATTATTTTTTTCCGCTCCGTATTCGGCAGCAGCCGAGACAGTTCCAAGTGCAGAAAATACAGACGCCGGTGAAATTACCATTCACTTCACCCATTACGATGCACAGGACCTGGAATTCTATCTGAACACCGATCAGGCGGCCCTTGCTTTTACCGATGCTGCCCTGACATTTCAGGATTCCACAATGGATGCGCCGGTCACCATGTCATATCTTTCCGATGATGGTTCCTATGTCCTGTATCAGAACAGCGAACCGGTCGAGGAAGTAAACGGAACGTTCTCCGTATCGATGGTTACGGAACCTGGCTACACACTGGATATGGATCAGATTTCCTTCTATGTTAATGGACAGGCCGTTTCCAATGGCGGTTCCGTTGTGATTACGGATTCTTCGGCGGCGATGACTTCTCTTGTTTACTGTACCGCAATCCCGGAAACACCGGCAACTGACCCGGAGCCATCTCTTCCAGAAGAGCCATCTGCACCGGAAGTTCCGGAAGAACCGGCCGCTCCAGAACCATCCGTTCCGGAACAGCCATCCGCACCGGCAGAAACCCCAACCGTGGTACAGCCATCTGCTTCGGAACAGCCGGCACAGGAAAATATTCTTCCGGAAACCGCAGCTCCTGCATCCAAAACCGCACCGGAACAGGTTCCTGCATCCGAACCGATCGCAGCAGAACCGATTGCCAGCGCAGTTGTTACAGAAGACGAAGAAGTTGATCTTTCCACCATCCACCCGGAAGTTACCGCATCCGCTGTTACTTCTTCCAGCCAGCTTCCAGCCGCAACGCAGATTGTACCATCTGTCAGAACAACAGACCCGGATGCACAGATTATTACTTCGGAAACTGCAGCTCTTGAAAATGCCGCACAGACCGAGAATACACAGACTGCACACACAGGAATCGGCTCCTGGTTCCATCAGCGAACAAATCAGATCCTCGCAGTCATGATCGCTGTGATCCTGCTTCTGATCCTGATCGAATCACTTCTGGCACTAAAGGATTCCATGAATCAGAAAAGATCGCATCGCTTCTATTAAAAATAAGGTCCATAATAAAAAATAAGCATACAAAAAGAAGGAACGTATCTCATGAAACATGGGATACGTTCCTTCTCTTATATTATTTTTTATCCTCTTTTTTTCGCAGCCGCTTTCTGAATCTCACAGAAATCGTGCAGCGCCTGACGGCCGATTTTTACAATTTTACGGATGTTGATGGAATTTGTTCCTCCCTGACGCGGCTTGAAGCTGATCGGGATGAAACGGATTTTCCGGTGAAAATACGCTCCGAAGGCAGTCAGCAGTGCGTTCGGCAGATTGTAGTTTTCCGGCATCAGCGGCAGATACTCGGCCACGTAGTCTGTTTTCATCAGACGGAACGGGGCATTTGCATCCGGCACGGATACGTGGAAATAGGTCCAGAGCACCGCGCACAGCACTTTTTCCACGACAGCGCGGGAAAAGCCGTCGCCGCGGCTTGTGCGGTTTCCGAAAATGGCGTCGTAGCCCTCGCGGATCTGCCAGAACTTTTCGAACTCCTCCGGATCGGTCTGACCGTCGGAATCGGTCTGGAAGATATAGTCCGCACCGTTTTCAAGTGCATAGCGGTAGCCGTACAGAACGGTGGAACCGTGGCCGCCGTTTGGCTTCGTCAGCACGGTGAGCAACGGGTGGGTTTCGCACTCTGCTGAAGCAATTTCATACGTATCGTCGCGGCTTCCGTCGTTGATGATCACAAGACGGGACGCACCGCCGCCGTTATGCTTCTCCACGACGGGACACCATTCCTCGATCGTTCTTTTGATATTTTCCGACTCATTATAGGCTGGTATTACAATATATAAGGTATCCATTGGTATTCTCCTTGCATTTCCTTCCATCCATTATACAGGATTTCTTTTCATTGCGAAAGATGCACTCATGGAGAAAATTTCCCAGTACCGTTCGTTTGTTATTCTTCCCACAGTTTCTGCGGATAACGGCCCTCGTCTTTTAATTTCTGCAGTGCTGCCATGACATTTTCTTTGTCTTCTTTGTACGTTACGCCGTACCAGTTATCATAGGAGCGGAGTACGGTGACTTCCGCTTTTTTCTCCTGCAGCAGTTCATCGACAACGAACGGCAGGAAGTATTCGCCTTTTAACGGGTTGGTTTTGTATACATTCTCGAGGAACGGCAGGAAGCGGCGTTTCAGCTCGATCAGAATGCTCGGTGTGAAGCCCCAGAGGTTCATGGAAACGATGGTTCCCTGCGGCAGTCCGGTCCAGGTTGCGCCGTCATCCTCGGTGTATTCGGCCTGTCCGCCGTGGTTTTCGATTCTTGTGCGCTCATGAATGCCGACAAGGTGGTTCTGGTCGTCTGCGGTGCAGATGCCGCGGGCTACGTGGCCATTGTCGGTCAGGGTTTTGTACAGGTCGTAGGCAACCATCGCGTACTGATAGGTCGCGCCGTCCTGCTCGGTTGTCAGCTGACGGTAGATCTCCTCGAATGCCGTTCTTCCATAATAATCATCGGAATTGATGACTGCGAACGGTGCGCCGTCGATGGCTTCTGCCGCACAGAGAATCGCATGACCGGTTCCCCACGGTTTGACGCGGCCTTCCGGCACTTCGTAGCCTTTCGGGAGAACGTCGAGTTCCTGGTAAACATACTCTACATCCATGTATTTCTCAATTCGCCTGCCGATGCCCTCGCGGAATGCCTCGTCGATGGCTTTTTTGATGATAAAGATGACTTTCTCAAAGCCTGCCTGTTTTGCATCATAAATGGAAAAGTCGATAATCATATTTCCGTACGGGTCAACCGGATCAATCTGTTTTAATCCGCCGTAACGGCTTCCCATTCCTGCTGCCATGATGACTAATACTGGTTTTTTGCTCATGATGTTCTCTCCTTTTTATTCTCCAAAATAAACTTTTAATCTCTCCGCAAAGTCTGCCGGGATTTCTCTTTCAAATGGAAATGGTTCTGCATCCGCCAGATACTCGGCGATTTCGCCCAGGACACCGGCGCTCCGGTTCAGTGACCAGGCGGAGATCCAGTCGATCGTATCGTGGCATGTATGCATGCCGAAACCATCGCGGTTCAGCGTCATCGCCGGGATGCCCTTCCATGCGAAGGTGTTGGAATCGCTGCTCCAGATGTTGTTGATGAGCGATACGCCTTTGTCCGCCTGTTTTAAGTGCTCCATGATCGCGTCGCATGCCTCTTTCGTTGCTGCCACGCCAAGCACGGTTCCGCCGATGGCCTGTCCGGCGAGGTCGACGTTCATGTTGAAGCGGTGCTGCGCCAGCTCGGCTTCATGCGCTTTCACATACGCCCGGCTTCCGCAGAGACCCAGCTCCTCCGCGCCGAACCAGATGCATTCCAGTGTCCGTTTCGGGCGGTTTTCGGCGAAGTAGTGTGCCAGCTCCATGATGATCGCTGCGCCCGCCATGTTGTCGTATGCACCAGGTCCCTGCGGAACGGAATCGTAATGAGCCGTCAGCGTCAGGATTTCCTCTGGCTGCTCGGTTCCCGGGATGCGCAGGATGATATTTTTCGACGTTCTCCTGATTTTTTTCTGCTGTAAAACGAGGCGTGCACGGCTCGCTCCCCGTTCTACCAGTTCCATCGCATCAAGATAATGAATGACAGCGCACGGCAGTTTCGGATTTTTTACGCCGCGCAGGGTGCGGTAGTCCGGCAGACGGTCCTCGTCTTTGTCCAGCGGCGTTCCGGTCAGAATCAGAAATCCGACGGCTCCTGCTTTTTCCAGTTTTTCATAGTTTTCTGCATTGGCACCGCCGTTGATCAGGACGATTTTCCCTTCTGCATGGGAAAGGCTGACCGGGTCGCCGTTTTCTACGTAGAGGAATGGTGCCTCCACGCCTTCCGGAGCGGTATTGGCTGCCGCGAAGCAGCCGCGGACGGTATATGTTTTCTCATATGGCTCTGTGACCGTAAAGACAGCTTCGTCAACCTGCCATGTCTCAATCTCGAACGGCTCGCGGCGGATCTGCAATTCGCCCCGCCCCCATTTTTCTGCGATTTCAGAAAGTTCTTTTTCGATCCGGCAGGCTGCTTTTTCTTCGCCTTCCGTTCCGGCTTCGCGGATGTAGTTAAACTGGCTGACGAACGCATACTGCCGCTGGCCGCAGATGGTATTTGCTTTCATAATAATGTTATGTCCTTTTCTTTTTTTATTTTCTTGTTTCAACTCACAGTCGGTATTTCACGGAGTCTGACATGTCGAAAATAGTTCGACTGTGACTTGTCTCATGTCAGTGGAGGATACCGATTTCTCTCCGCCCGCCACTGCCGTTATGTTTCTTTTAGCAATTCATCCCACTGCTTCAGAAACGGGGGACTTCTTGTCTAATGATGTTAAAGTTCTTCCAGTACCGCTCTCGCGCTGCGCACGGCTTTGACATCGGTGCGGTAGAGGGTGTATTCGCTTAAGGATGGAAGTCCCATGTTCACATTTTCTTTCCGGTACTGCATCGGGCTCGCCAGTTCGATTTTTCCGGACATGTGGTAGGCGGTCACGCCGGTTTTCGGATACAGCTCGCGGATCGCATCCGCGCAGATACCGCCGCCCGCCTGAATACGGATGCGTCCCGCCGCCTGGCGCTGCAGTTCGGCGAGAAGCTCTGCTCCTTTTACCGCACTGTTCTGCTGACCGGAGGTGAGAATGGTGTTCATACCGAGCGATACCGCCTGCTCAAGCGCTTCTTTCGGATCGCGGCAGACATCGAACGCGCGGTGCAGCGTCACGGACATGCCGTCGGCTGCCTCCATCAGCTGTTCCATTGCCTCCATATTCATCGTTCCATCCTCTTTCAGCACACCGACCACAACGCCCTCTGCACCAAGTTCGCGGTACATCGCAACTTCCTCGCGGATTTCTTCTAATTCATATGGGGTGTAGCAGAAATCCCCGAACCGCGGGCGGATCAATGCATGAATCGGAATGGTTGTCTGTCTGCGGATCACCTCAAACAGCTTCGGACTCGGCGTTGTTCCGCCGATCACCAGATTCTGACACAGCTCCAGCCGGCTCGCTCCGCCTTTTGCCGCCGCAAGCGCCGACTCCGCCGAGTCCACGCAGACTTCCAGGATATAATCGTTCATAAAATTCCCTCTGTTTTCGTAAGTTTTCTTTCTCTATCATACCCTATTTAGGGCGATTAGGAAAGAGCTTCTTTGGTTCACTTTCGTTCACTTCTGCTTTTGATGCAGATACTTCTCCCTCGTCGCCATCCCGCCGCGGATGTGGCGCTCGGACTTGTTTACATCAAGAATCTTCCGCGCCTCCGCCGCCAGCTGCGGATTCACCAGCACCAGCCGCGAGGTCAGATCCTTATGCACAGTGCTCTTGCTCACCCCGAATTTTTTCGCCGTCTGCCGTACTGTCGCTTTCGTCTCGATCATGTAAATCGCTGTTTCTACAGCACGCTCCTCGATATAGTCCCTCACAAAAAGCCTCCGAAGACGCTGTTTTTACAGTGTATTCGGAGGCTATGATGGGTATGTCTTCTATTTTATTATTTGTAATATACCCATACCGCTTTTGTCTGTTCCAGCACCTGATCGATATCCCAGGTTTTTTCGGAATTTTTTCTGCTGTTTGGGTCGTTGATTTTCAGTCTGCCATTCTGCAATCCGGTAAGAACGATAAAATGACCGTTGCTGGTAAACTCCCCGGGTCCCATCAGGGCAATGATGGGGTTTCCGGCCTGCAGGTTGTTTTCCACCCGTTCCCGTTCCACAGGAATTTCTTTGCTGGAAAGGCCGATCTGCCGGGCTCCTTCCAGCATCAGAGACCAGGCGGTTCCGCTGCCGTCTACGGCATAGCCGTTCTGTGAGGCAAAATCGGCGACCCAGCGCGGATTTTTTGTGATATCGCCGGTCATGAAAATGGCAACCATGGAAAGTGCTGTCGGTCCGCAGCCGCTTAATCCCATCACTTCACCGGCATATCGGTGATAGCCCCATCTCTGATCCCACTGCAAGAGAAGCGGAACCTCCGATGCGGATGACAGGTCGCTCAAGTCAATCTCCGGCTCCCCATCCTTTTTCAACGGATATTCTTCGACGAACGTCTCCGTCTCATTGTTTCTCTCGTAAAGCGACAACAGCTCCTCCGGGTACTGATCCATTGAAATGCTGTTTGCTTTCGCATATCGCTGGATCGGATTCTGCCGGAAGTGCCGCACACCGCCCAAAATCAGGAGACAGCTAAGTAACAGCAGCAGCCCGCGGATTCGCCACACCTTTCTTTTTCGTCTCCGCACTCTTTCTCTTCTTCGCATCATCTTTTTTCGTTCTGCCGTCTCTTGCCATGTCAGTGTATTGCTTTCACGGATCATGAAAAATCCCCCTCCCGATCTTATTGTGTACTCCCAAAATCTTTCCATTCCTGATTTTGTGAGATGCTTGAGAGTACATTCTTCTCTTTCATCATAACAAATTTCCGATTTTTCTTTTTGTATATTTTCCGAAGAAAAACTGCAATTTTTCTGTCCGCTTCCTTAAGATTTTTTGTAGCTATGCAGAGCCATGCGAAATGGAAGATGGAAGAAAAATCGCAAGCAGGAAAATAATGGCAAATTCCGGAAATATCGTTGAGAAAAAATATCAAAAATGGTAGAATAAGGAAAACACAAACTTTAAGCGGAGGATAAAACAAATGAAAAAACTGAAAGTTAAAAAAGGCAGTACCTGTATGGCTTGTCTTGCCTGTGTGGGAGCATGTTCTGAGGCATTTTATAAGGTATTTGATCCGGACAAGGCATGTCTGCAGATCGTAGAGAAAAAGGCTGTCCGCCCGATCGCCTGTCCGCAGTGCGGTAAATGTGCCGAGGCCTGTCCGGAAGGCGCCATTACCCAGAACCCGAAAGGCGTTTACATGATCAACAAGAAAAAATGTACGGGATGCGGAGCCTGTGCGAAGGCCTGTCCATTTGGCCTGATCGTAAAAACCGAGGGCAATCCGGCTTCCAAATGTATTGCCTGCGGTATCTGCGCGAAAGCCTGTCCGATGGATGTACTGGAAGTTGTGGACGAATAATGATCCGAACTCTTAGATACCGCCAGGATCTCGTGTAAGCACAGATCCTGACTCATTGCTCACATAAACATAAAAATGCACTGTGGAACGTCGTCGGACAATTTCACAGTGCATTTTTATCTTAAACGAAAAACAATTGATTCCCACTCGCTGCCTGGCAGAATGATCGATGCCCGTTTCCACAGACGGCATTCCGACAAAAAGGGACAAAATTTACAATTTTACTCCCGCGCCAGCAGAACCATCGATTTTGCCGGAAGCATCATGCTTTCTTTCATCTCTGCTCCATCCTCTGCACAGCGTTTTCCATCGCAGAGCAGTTTCCAGTTTCCTTCCGGAAGTTTCTGCAAAGCTTCTTTTTCCCATGGATTGTAGAAGACGCAGACTGCGCGGCCATCCGGGTATTCCAATTCGTAACCTGCGATCTGGTTTTCACGGAAAAATGTCTTTTTACAGTCCGGCTCGCACGTTCCGTATGCCTGAAATTTTCGGCGCAGAGCGAGAAGACCACGGTAATAGTCCACCAGCTCTTCCTGCTCTAAGGCGCGTGTCCAGTCAATTTTGTTGAGCTGCCACGACGATTTGAAGCTGTTTCCTTCGCCATGCTTCGTGCGCGCAAATTCCTCACCCGCCTGGAAAAACGGCATTCCCTTGCAGGTCATCACAATGCCCGCCGCCAGACGGTTCATTGAAAGCGTCCGCTCATCCATCTTGTCAAAATCCGACTCTACATTCTCCTTCCGTTTCGGGTCAGACAGCTTTAATTTATCCCACAGCGTATAATTATCATGTGCCGACACGTACGGAATCAGCTGGCTCGCATTGCGCGGCTCATAGGCTCCTTTTCCGTCCAGCCAGCCATCTGTCGCAGAAAGTATTCCTGCTGAAAGACGCTCTTTTCCATTGACATAGCCTCCCTCTGCGGCAATAAAAACGCTTCCCTTGATCGAATCTCTCGTATCGTCGCAGAACATGGAAATGCCATCCATCAGCCTTCCGATATTCTGTTTATCCGACGGGAAATATCCCTCCTGCATTGCGCTTGCCGCTGCTTTCCACGGTTCACCGTAAACCAGAATCTCCTCACCGCGCGGCATCTGGTTCAGAGCTGTGCGGATCGCATTCATGGTCTCCGTGTCATGCAGCGCCATCAGGTCGAAGCGGAAACCGTCGATATGATATTCCTTCGCCCAGTAACAAACCGAGTGAACCATAAAGCGGCGGAACATCTCCCTTTCACTTGCCGTCTCGTTTCCACAGTCGGAGCCATTGGAAATCGTGCCATCCTCCCATTCACGGTAATAATAATAAGGAACTGTTTTCTGAAGCGGCGAATCGAGATTGTACGTATGATTGTATACCACATCCATAATCACGCCGATGCCGGCTTTATGCAGTGCCTGAACCATTTCCTTCATTTCCCGGATACGTACCTCTCCGTGGAAAGGATCGGTTGCATAGGATCCCTCCGGCACATTGTACTGCACCGGGTCGTAGCCCCAGTTGAACGCCTCCGCATCGTCTTCCGGCACACTTCCGAAATCGAAAACAGGAAGCAGATGCACATGAGAAATGCCAAGCGACTTCAGATAATCGAGCCCTGTCGCATGAATTCCGTCTCCATTCAGCGTTGTGCCTTCTTCCGTAAATGCCAGAAACTTTCCACGGTGCTTATCCGAAACACCGGAATTCGGATCGCTTGAAAAATCCTTCACATGAAGCTCATACACACAGCGGTCCTCCGGCCGGATTTCCGGTCTTTTATCCTGCTCCCAGCCCACCGGGTCCGTCTCTGCAAGATTTACTACCATACTCCGCTCCGAATCAATACCGGAAGCCACGCCGTACGGATCGACCGTATCAAAAACGCCATCTGAGTGCAGAATGTGATACGTATAATACGTTCCATACCAGGCTCCCTGCAATGCACAACTCCAGACACCCTTTTCGCCGCGCGTCATCGCAAGCGAAGCTATTTTTCGGTCCCCGTGCTCCCGGCTGCTTCCGCGGGAAAACAGCTCCAGTGAAACCTCCATCGCCGTCGGCGCCCAAAGCTTCCATTCTGTCACAAGCTGTTCATCCTTTTTCACCGAGACACCGAGGTCATCCCCTTCATACGTAAAGTTTTCCACAAATTCTTCCGATTCAAAAAAGCTTTTCCACTCCGCCGGCGTTCTTTTCACCACCGCATTCATCTTCTTTCCCTCCATTTCTTTGTAAACCCGCAGAATCTCTCCGACACTCCACGCCTGCGCATAGCAGCCCTTCGACATCACCGGCGCCGCACCATCATAAATCTCCGCCAGATGAAACAGGCATCCTTCCTGCATCCAGCTCGCAAGACGGTCCAGTCCGCGGCGCACTTCCTGTTTTCCCTCCTTCGGGAAATAGTTCAGCACCGCACGGAAATACGCCCCAAGCGGAAATCCCCAGACTGTCCCCTGATGATATGCCCTGTCACGCTCCGGCTGACTTCCGCCGATCCATGGATGAAACGCCGGATCCTCCATCTCCAATGACCGCAGTCCTGCTGTCGTATACAGCTTTTCTTTGACCTCCTGTAAGATCCGCTGCCCCTGCTTCTGACTCACCATCTGAAACGGAAGTGCCAGCACAAAGACCTGATTGCATCGGAACTGCTTTTCTTCATACGTGCCGTTCAGCACATCCTTCAGATATCCTTCCTCTTCCATCCAGAACTTTTCGAGAAAACTCTTCTTCACCTGCTCCGCAAGCTTCCCATACGCCGATCCATCCTTTCCGACAAACGGCGCCAGCTTTTCCAGAATCCTCAGACCATTATACCAGTACGCATTAATCTCCACCGGCTTCCCGTGACGCGGTGTCGGCAGCTCCTTGTCAATCCGCACATCCATCCACGTCACCTGCTCCAGACCGCCCCCGGCCATAATCAGCCCGTCACTGTCCATTTTAATATGGAAATCCGTTCCCTTCTGATACCAGAACACAATATCCTCCATCACCGGAAACGCCTCGCGCACAAACTCCAGATCTCCTGTTTCAAGGTAATACTCATACACTACATCCAGAAACAAAAGGGCCGCATCCACCGTATTATACATCGGAAGCGCATCCCCCTCCGGAAACAGATTCGGCATCAGTCCTTCTTTTGTATATGCCATAAAAGTCCGAAGAATGCTCTTACACGCCTCATACTCCCCAAGTGCCAGCGTGCATCCCGGGAGCGAAATCATCGTATCCCGCCCCCAGTCCGCAAAATAGGGAAAACCAGCCATAATACTCTTCCCGCCTGTCGATGCCCGTTCCGTAATATACTGACTCGCACTCACCGCCAGCCGCTTTCCCACCGGATCAGAAATCCCGGACTTTTCCGCAATCGCCTCCTGCCGCTTCTCTTCCCCTTCTATCCACAGCGCAATCCTTTCCTCATCCCACTTATCCACATCATCCGCGAGACTATACACAACAAAAAAGACCTGCTCCCTGCCGTCTCCCGTCATCTCAAACCAAATCCGATGATTCACAACAGCACTTCCGATGCCATCTCTTCCATCCCGCGCATCCTGCTCAAAAAACAAATCCCTCCAGATCCTCTCCTTCTCCATCTGAAGCTCTCCATTCGTTCCATAAGAAAGAATCACACCATTGCTCGCAATGCACTTCCGATCCACCGCAAAATCCTGCCCCTCCTGCAGCTGCTCCCCCTTCGCAGCAAACCGCATCACCGGCCGAATCGAAAAACTCCCCTTCTTCCCACTTCTCACCCGATACCGGACAAGAACCGTATTCTCCCCCTGAACCATCCCAATCGTCTTCTCAATCTCAACCCCCTTCACCCGGTAAAACCATACCGGCAGACTCCCCATCTCAAACCCTTCCAGAAACCGAAACCCCTCCACATTCTGCGTCCGATTCACAAACTCCTGTGAAAACAGCTCCGTCTCCTCACCATCCACCTCCAACGTCTCCCAGACATTCGAAATCAGATGCTCCCGCACCGTAGGCGCCTTCAGCGCCCCCATCAACAGCGCCTGATCATTCCTCGCCGCATTCCCCATCACCGTCAGCGAACAATAACCTCCCAGTCCGTTCGTCAGCAAAAAACACTTCTTTTCCCCACTCCGAAAATCCATCCACTCCGAAGCATTCAGTCGAATCCTATCCATACCCCAAAACCTCCAAATTTCACACAATATCTTCCCGAAACTTTTCTGTTCTCATAAAATCAAGCACAAAAAACTCCGAAAATATTTTTTTTCATTCTATCTCCAAACGTTGCACCAGTCAACAAACTCACGCCGATTCGCCCTCCGGGCGAATCCAGCCCCTCTCCCCGTCCTCCAACACACTCTCCCCTTCCACGCAACAATCTCACGCCGATCTGCCCTCCGGGCAGATCCAGACCACTCCTCCCGTCCTCCAACCCCAGGATCTGGCTCCGGCGTCGTGGCATCTGCAAATCGCTCTGCATCTTTTCAATCTGTTCGCTGTTTACCTGTTCAAAATAGTTGTTGGCACACTCCAGCAGTACCATACGGCAGAAATCCCGGACAAAGCTCATATCGAGAAGCATCTGTGTTTTCTCCTGCATTGTGCTGCGGCTTTGCCCGTTGACCATCAGATACAGCAAATGCTCCCGCAGAAACTCCATGCTTTCGTCCTTCCGTTTTTCCTCGCGCTCACTCTTTGCAAGCTTTTCGGTGATTTCACCAACCACCTTTTTAAATTCTTCCGGGTTGACCGGTTTTAAAATATAGGCGGAAACACCGTAAGAAATCGCCTTTTTCGCGTAGGAAAACTCGTCGTACCCGCTGAAAATCACGGTTTCCGTCCCCGGATACTCCTCATGAATCCGGGAAAGAAGCTCAATTCCGTCCATGAACGGCATATTGATGTCGGTCAGCAGTACGTCTATCTTCTCTTTTTCAAACACCTCCAGTGCCTCCTCCCCATTGGAGGCCTCCAGAATATTCTCCCGGATATTCATCCACGAAAGCAGCATCCGAATTCCCTTTCGCTCTATCATTTCGTCATCTACAATCAGATATGTGTACATGTAGTTATTCCTCTTTCTAAGCAGCATTACATATTATTTCTATAATACCATTTTTCGTTTAAAATTGTATAGCTTTTGCCGCTCAAAACCGTTCCCGGAAACACCGGAGCCGTAACCATTTCAAAAAAAATGAAATCCGGAACGGTCTCCGATTTTTCGATCCATTCCGGATTTTGTTTTTCACTTCTGTTTTTGCTTTTTATTTTTGATTTTCACTTCTGCTTTCCGTTCTGAAATCCTGCTTTTCCTCAATGAATAAAGAACGCGTCCTCTTCCTCGTCTTCCACAACCGGTGTCATCGGATTATACTCGGTTTCTACCAGCTTCTTCACCAGCTCGTGATCGAAGTTGCGGCGGATTTCACAGGTTCTGTCGAAAATCATGGTTGCTTCATCCCCCGGGGTGCATGCCGGCCAGTTCGGGAGGGATGGGGTTTCCGGGCTTCCGTAGCGGGCAAAGTTGATCCAGGCGGTGGCCATACGCTCCTGCAGACGGTCTGTTTCGCCCGGGACATTGCATACGGCGATGCGGTCGATGTTATGGAATACGAACGGAATCTCGGCACAATGCCATGCGGCTTTTCCGCCATCGATCGGGAATTCATAGGTAAACTGATAGGAATAAGTCGGCGCTTCTGTAAACTCCGATTTCTGACGAATGAATTCGATCGTTGCCGGACGGAAGAACGTATCCACAGACCACAGGTCGGCAATTGTTTTGTCCGGATATGCTTTTTCAAAAAGAGAAATCAGCTCCGGCGTTGCATCGCCATATTTTCTCGTCAGGAACGCAATCTGTTCCTCACGGTTCATCTCATGTTTTCCCGGCACAACCGGTCCAAAATCAAACTCACCGATGTTGGTTCCTGCCAGCACAGGAATCGTTTTAGCGTGATCCGTAAATCCGCACTTGATCGGATTTCCGTGGAACCAGCCATTCTCCATCGGTCCCTGTCCGATATAGCAGCCTTTCGCAGCAACCTCTGCCTCAACTTTATTGTACGCATTTGACAGCTCATAATACGGGATCGTCTCAAGCTTCTCCACCTCGGACTCGTCCAGATTCAGTTCTTTTAACAGAGCCTTCACAATCGCGGTGCCGTCTCCGTCCTCTTTCTGATAAACCTTTGCCTCATAAACACCGCTCTCGATGATACCCTTCTGGAACAGGCCGTCTGCTGCCGGCGTATTCATCAGCGTTGCTACCTTCATACCGCCGCCGGACTGACCGAAAATCGTAACATTCTCCGGGTCTCCGCCGAATGCCGCGATATTGTCATGTACCCACTGCAATGCAGCTACCATATCTGCGTTTCCTGCATTCGCAGAATTTTTGTATTTTTCGCCAAACGGCGAGAGATCGAGATAACCGAGGATATTCAGCCGATGGTTCACGGAAACAACAACGACATCACCGAACTCGCTTAAGTGATCCCCCTCATATGCCACATGCTCAATCGCAGAGCCGGCGCTGAAGCCGCCGCCGTGGAGCCATACCATGACCGGCTTTTTCGCACCCGGATCAAGACTCTGTGTCCAGACATTCAGGTTCTGGCAATGCTCGTCCTGCGGCCAGTAACGATGCGGTACCAGCACCTCCATGTTCGGCTCATCCTGCTTTAAAAGCGGACATACATAGCCGTATGCCAGCGCATTTTTGATTCCTTTCCATGGTTTCACCGGCTGTGGCATCTGGAAACGGTCCGCCTCAGCGTAATGGATTCCATGAAACGCGTATGTCGTATTCAGGCGGAAGCCGCGTACCTTTCCCGCCTTTGTCTCTACTACCGGATCTGTTTTACTGCATACAAAATAATCTCCCATATTTCGGTTACCTTCTTTCTATCCTGTTCTGTGACGCGCAGTTTCCAAAAAGCCACCGCAAAATCCCCCTGATCTTTCCGTTTTTGCACCGGTCTTTGAAGCATCTGTTGTTTTTGCATTTACGCATCTGCTCCCTATTATACCAGACAATTTTTTCAGAAACAATTCTTTTTACTTTTATTTTCGGCTGTTTATATCAACAAAGTCCGAAAATCACGTCAAAAATGGATATTTCCATCACAACTTCAAAGTGCTACAATAAAAAAGAAGGTAAAATCAACGTAAAAAAGGGGACTACTATGACGAAAACAGTACAAAAGAGCAAAGCCCGCGATATGACCCAGGGCTCTATCTGGAAACAGCTTCTTCTCTTCTCTCTTCCGCTGATGGCCGGAAATCTCTTCCAGCAGCTTTACAACACCGTTGACAGCATCGTTGTCGGCAACTTTGTCGGCAAGGAAGCACTCGCCGCCGTCGGCTCCGTCGGTCCGATCATCAATTCTCTGATCGGCTTTTTCATGGGACTTTCCACCGGTGCCGGTGTCATTATCTCTCAGTATTATGGCGCAAAGGCGGATGAAAAGGTCAGCCGCACCGTCAGCACGACACTGGTGATGACGTTTATTCTCTCCATTGTCTTTACCATTCTCGGCATTCTCATCACGCCGTACATGCTCCGCATGATGAGCACACCGGACGATGTCATCCGTGAGTCGGCAACGTATCTTAAAATTTACTTTGGCGGTGTTGCCGGTCTGATGTTCTACAACATGGGCTCCGGCGTTCTCCGCGCTGTCGGCGATTCCCGCCATCCGCTGTATTTCCTGATTTTTTCCGCTGTTGTCAATACCGTGCTCGATCTTTTGTTTGTCGTTTCCTTCGGCATGGGAATCGAGGGTGTGGCGCTTGCAACCGTTATTGCACAGTACCTTTCGGCGGTTCTGACGCTGTATGTGCTGACCACAACAGACGGCCCATACCGCATCTGTTGGAAAAAGCTCTGCATGGACTGGTCTTTGCTGTACCGCATCGTCTGCGTCGGACTGCCGGCAGCGATCCAGCAGATGGTGACTTCCGTTTCCAACGTTTTCGTGCAGTCCTATATCAATGTATTCGGCTCGGATGTTATGGCGGGCTGGAGTGCCTACATGAAAATCGACCAGTTTATGATGCTGCCGATGATGAGTGTTGGTCTTGCTTCGACCACCTTCACCGGACAGAACGTCGGTGCCAGCTACATTGACCGTGCAAAAAAGGGTGCTACAACCGCATTCCTGCTTGCTGAGCTTGTAACCATTGTGATGATGATTCCTCTGCTGATTTTCGCTCCGCAAATGGTCTATCTGTTTAACCAGGAGGCAGCTGTGATTCGTTACGGAACCCTGTTTCTGTATCTGCTATCCCCGTTCTACATTCTCTGCTGCGTCAACCAGGTTTATTCCAACGTCCTGCGTGGCGCAGGAGACACCAGAACACCAATGATCGTAATGCTCGGAAGCTTCGTCGTGTTCCGCCAGATTTACCTGTTTGTGATGTCACATATATTTGATTCCATCATTCCGATTGCACTTGGTTATCCGGCGGGATGGCTGGTATGCAGTGTTCTGATTTATGCCTGCTATCGGAAATTCCGATGGAATAAAGGAATGCGGAAAAACTGAAGGATTCCTTTCCTGACATAAGCAAAATGGGCTGTTGCACTAAGAAAATGAACGTAGTGCGACAGCCCATTTTTTCGCATTATTTTTTCAGGAGTGCTGCTGAATGCTCTTTAATCAGAACAACTCCGCAATCGCCGCGATCTTCTCACAGTTTTCCGGCAGCGGACCATTGATTTTCGGTGACTGGCGCGTTGCCACGTAACGGCTTGCGATTCCGGCAGAGGCTGCACCGTGGCAGTCAGCGATATCGTCATTTCCTGTCATCAGGCATTCTGCCGGATCGAGGTGATACTGCTTCAGCAGCATCTCATAAAACGCCGGATCCGGTTTTTTCACACCGGCATCCGATGAGAGCAGGATTCCATCAAAGTATTTCGTAAGGCCAAGCAGGGAAATTTCCGGCGCGGTGAAAAGCGCCTGTGCATTGGACAGCAGAAAAACCTTCTTTCCTGCGTCTTTTAAACGCTGCAGCATTTCCGGCACGCCGGGGAACAATTTCAGTTCTTCTATCGAAATCGCACGGAACATTTTCGCCAGATCTGCAATTTCTTCTTCCGTTACTGAAACAGCCTGATCCTCAAACAGCTGCCGGAACACATCCGCAATGTCGATTTCCGGTACATGGCTGCCGCGGCACTCCATTTTAAGCGCAGCTTCCTGCTCTTTGATTTTTGTCTCATACGCCATCCGGAGTTCTTTCGGCTCATAGGCGGCCCCTTTCATCCCAAAGAACAGGCTCATTTTTTTCCAGAGATACGCTTTCTTTTCATTCGTATGTATATCTACCAGAGTTCCATATAAATCAAAAATATAATTCTGATACATCCTTTATCATCCTTTCTGTACGGAAGGTTTTCCACACGACACGTATTCTACCAGACTTTTCTCCACAATTCCATGTCTTTTTTCCAGACTTCCTATCCTTTTTTCTCCACCCAGATTGTCTATCAAACCAGATCGTTGAAACCTGTTTTGTCTTGTTCTCTGTAAGAAAGAATCCTGCCCGGAGGGCTTTTTACGTTATCGGAAAATTCAACAAAGTTTCCGGTAACGTAAAAAAATTCCCCCGTACAGATTTTGTCCGCAACAGGGGAATTCATTACATCTCACAGTTTCCTGCGAATTGTAATCTTTGATTTACTTTCTCGCATCCAGCATTTCTTTCACCAGACGAATATACTCCGGTGTCGTTCCGCAGCAGCCGCCGACAATGCCTGCTCCTGCGTCTACCAGAATGTTCATATATTTTGCGAACGTCGGCGCATCCATGCTGTAGATTGCCTCTCCGGTCGGCGTGATTTTCGGCAGGCCGGCATTCGGTTTTACGATAACCGGTACTCTTGCCACTTTTTTCATGGAATTTACGACTGCCTCAAGCTGATCCGGTCCGACCGAGCAGTTCAGTCCTACGGCGGATGCTCCCATTTCCTGCAGTGTCTCAACTGCTTCCACAGCGTTTCCGCCGAACAGGGCAGAACCGTCTGCTTCCAGCGTCAGAGAACACATAATCGGCAGATCGCAGACAGAAAGTGCAGCATCCATAAAGACACACGTTTCGTCTACGCTCAGCATCGTCTCCGCTACCAGAAGATCAACGCCTGCATTTGCTACCGCTGTTACCTGCTCTGTGTAGGATTCCAGCAGCTCTTCATAAGAGAGATCGCCTTTTGGCTGCAGCATTTTTCCTGGTGTAGAAAAATCTCCCGCGATCAGCGCACCTGTTCCGGCAAGCGCTTTTTTCGAGATGTCCACCAGGCGTGCATTCAGCTCCTCCACCTCGTTTTCTCTTCCATAATCCGCTAATTTCAGTCTGTTTGCACCAAAGGTCGGCGCATAGACAATCTGGCTTCCCGCCTCCACGTAAGCCTTCTGTAAATTTGCCAGAATATCAGGGTGCTCCAGAACCCAAAGCTCTGTACTGACTCCTTTTGGCATTCCCGCTTTTGTCAGATTTGATCCGGTTGCGCCATCCAATAAAATGACACCTGCTCCGGCAAGCTGTTCAAATTCTTCTCTTGTCATTTTCTTTTCTCCATTCTGCCCGAGTTCCCTGCAGCACATGTCCGCGTATACTGACAAATCCCGGCTGTTTTTTCTGAACCTGCCGCACTTTTCGCGTCAAATTCATGTTCAGTATAGCATTGTATTGTTTTCCCGACAAGTAGAAAAGAGGTATCCGTTTTGGATACCCCTTCTCCTGTTTCCGTTCACGGATGTTCAGCAAACCCTGACATCCTTAATCATGATGCGCGTCTGAATGATGTGTCTCCGAATGATGCGTCTCCGAATGATGTGTCCTGCCCGAGCTGTTCCCCCCACCGGACGGGATATTCTTCGGTGACCCCGGAGACAAATTTGTTCCCTGATTCACACGGGTTGCTTTCTGTCCATTTTCCACCTGCGAGGATGCCGATACCGTTGAAACACCCGAATCGGAACTGTTTTCCGTTGCAGCATTTTTTCCACACGCAACGAAAGCCAATACTGCTGTACCGACAAGTACGGAAATTACTGCCTTCTTCATTTCTCCACCTTCTTTCCTGGTACATCGTTTTCGCCTGAACATTAGAGCGTGTCTGAAAAATTATTTCCGCAATCTGTGAAACACACTCTGGTTGTAATTTCATTTTAAATAAACTTCTTACTATTGTCAATTTACTCTACAAATTCCCTATTATTTTCTTTTTTTTGTTCCAAAATATTTTCAGACACAAACAGCAGCCGGACCCCTCTCCCGGATCCGGCTGCCGTTTGTCCTGTATCGTATGCTTTTATTCTGCAGTGCTTGAAGACGTCGAAGCAGTGCCTGTGCTGCTTGTCGATGTCGTTTCGGTACTGCCTGATGTCGTGCTGTCAGACGTTGTACTGTCCGTTGTTGTGCTGTCGGTTGTGGTTCCATCTGTGGAATCTGTAGAAGCGCTGTCAACTGTCATCGTATACAGATCTGCGTCCGTTACTTCAAGTTTTTTCCAGTTGGATGCGACCTTGATATCGCTCTCCTTTACCCATCCATCCAGTGTATCGTTGTACTTATCCGATTTGCGGTTGGAAATGATAGTCTGTCTTCTGGACTCGGTTTTATCCTCGTCGAATGCTTTATCTACACGGATCACATAATATGCATCATCGCCTTCGATGACACCGTCATAATACTCGCCATCCTTCAGCTTTGCTGCTTCTTCCGCTACTTTATCTCCAAGAGAACAGGTATCGTCATCGTCTTTCTCCGATCCGGTTCCAAAGGATGTCTCGGAAGAGGTCAGATATGAAACTTCTGAGGAGGAATCGCTGTCGGAACTGCTCGATGTGCTCGCGCTTGAAGCGTCGGATGCGCTTGTGTCGGAAGCATCGGAAGAAGAACTGCTCTCATCGGAGCCATCTGCAGAATCGGTGGAATCTGCGGTATTCTCCGCATTTAACTGATCGTTCAGCTCCTTGCGCAGATCAGTAAACGATGCGGTTGCCGGATCCTCAGACTCTTTTAAGAGATCCAGGAATCTCTGTGCGATTTCTTTCTTTGCCGCTTTTTCCTCGTCCGTCAAATCAATCGTTTTTCCATCGTCATCCTTCTCGGTTCCTGCTGTGGATACCGTGATGTAGCTGATGGAGGTCTGTTTTGCCTCTTCATCGGATACCTCGGTATCTACATCTGCGATGATCGGATCATAAATTTTGGTCTGAATAACATACAGCTCCAGTGCATCCTGGATGTCCTCAACGGTTGCGTGCAGCTTTTTCATCACATCGTCACCGTTCTTATCTGCGAATGCCTGTGCAGCCTCTTTCGCCTGCTGTTTTTCCTCGTCTGTCAGGGAAATTCCGTATTCCTCTGCGTGCTGCTGCATCAGAAGCTCTTTTTCGATCGTATCAAGAGACTGCTCCTTGAACGTTTCCCCGGTAGTCTTTCCATCGTCGCCTTCCTTGTCGTACATCTCAGACGGCATCTGCATTCCGTACATCGAGTACATCTTGGAATAATAATTGTACATGGTTGCCTGCTGATATCTCAGCATGAAATTTGCCTGTCCGAGTGTAATCGACTCGTCATTTACAGTAATTGCCGTTTTTGTTCCGTCCACATTGTCGGAACCGCAGCCGGTCAGTCCCATCGCTGCCATCGAAGCACTCAGCATAACGCAGACTGCTTTTGCTTTTAAATTTTTCATTACTTCCTCCTCATGCAGGGCGAAATGTATGCTCAAAAAGAATTTACCTTTTCAAAACTGTCCGGGCCTTTCAAATGCCCGACTTTTTTACACATTCGAATTTCCGGTCCTGCATCGATTTTTATAAACGCTTTTTCTATTATACCCTTTTTGCTGATACAGGGCAACTTTTTTCTTCCCTGTTCACGCCTTTTTCACACGATTTTGTGGGTATGCGAGTGTTTCACTCCTGCGTGATCTGCAGCAGATCTTCCACCAGTGCATGGCTCTTCTCCAGCAGATCGATCTTTTCCTTTGAATTTCTCCGCCGCGGCGTGTAGACAAACGCCAGCGACTCCATCTGGAATTTCAGTTCGTCGCGGTATTTCTGCAGCAGCTCCGGAATCCGCGCTACATCGATTTTTGCATGCTGCTGTAAGGTGACTCGTACCGAATCGCCCATCTGTTTCAGCTCCGTCACATACGCACAGTGCGCCAGCGCTTTCAGTTCTGCGACAGCCAGAAGATTCTGTACATTTTTCGGCGGTTCCCCGAAGCGGTCGGTCAGCTCCTCCGTCATGTCCTCATACTCTTCCTTATTTTCAATCGCCGCAATTCGCTTATAGGTGTCAAGCTTCAGAGCCTCGTTGCTGATGTAGCTGTCTGGAATATAGGCACTGACATTCAGATCGATCGTTGTCTCGAACGCCTCTGCCGGTGCGATGCCCTTCGCCTCCTGGACAGCCTCTGCGAGCATTTTACAATAGAGATCGTATCCAACCGATTCCATATGCCCAGACTGCTCCGCGCCCAGCAGATTTCCGGCGCCTCGGATCTCAAGATCACGCATTGCAATTTTAAAACCACTTCCCATCTCCGTAAATTCACGAATCGCATGGAGACGCTTCTCCGCCACTTCCTTCAACATCTTGTTTCTGCGGTACATCAGAAACGCATACGACGTCCGGTTCGACCGTCCGACGCGGCCGCGGAGCTGATAGAGCTGTGACAGTCCCATCTGGTCGGAATCATGGATAATCATCGTGTTGACATTCGAAATATCGAGTCCTGTCTCAATGATCGTTGTTGACACCAGCACATCGATCTCTCCGTTGATAAATCCGTACATGATCTTCTCGAGCTCGCGCTCCTTCATCTGCCCGTGCGCAAAGCCTACATTTGCATCCGGCACGAGCTTCTGGATCGTGTTTGCCATATCCGCAATCGACTGGACACGGTTATAGACATAGTAAACCTGCCCGCCCCGCGCCAGTTCACGGTTAATCGCCTCGCGAACCATTTCTTCATTGTATTCACAGACAAAGGTCTGGATGGGCTGGCGATCCTGCGGTGCTTCCTCGAGCACACTCATATCCCGGATTCCAATCAGGCTCATATGCATGGTACGCGGAATCGGTGTCGCCGTCAGTGTCAGAACATCCACATTTTTTTGCAGCTGTTTGATTTTTTCTTTATGCGTCACGCCGAACCGCTGCTCCTCATCGACAATCAGAAGGCCAAGATCTTTGAACTTCACATCCTTTGAAAGAACGCGGTGTGTTCCAATGACAATATCCACGAGTCCTTTTTTCAGATCCTCCAGCGTTTTTTTCTGCTCTGCCGGCGTGCGGAACCGGCACAGAAGATCAACGCGCACCGGAAAGTCCTTCATGCGCTCAACGAACGTATTGTAATGCTGCTGTGCCAGAATGGTGGTCGGAACGAGGTAGACGACCTGTTTGCTCTCCTGTACTGCCTTGAACGCTGCACGGATTGCAACCTCGGTTTTGCCGTATCCGACATCGCCGCAGATCAGGCGGTCCATGATCTTTTTGCTCTCCATGTCCGCCTTTGTCGCCTCGATCGCCGCAAGCTGATCGTCCGTCTCCTCAAACGGAAACAGTTCCTCAAATTCTTTCTGCCAGATCGTATCCTTTCCGAACTGATAGCCGGATGACGCCTGCCGCTCGGCATACAGCTTCACGAGATCCTGTGCGATATTTTTTACCGCATGGCGAACCCGTGTTTTCGTCTTATTCCATTCCTGACCGCCGATTTTATTCAGCTTCGGCACCTTTGCAGCTTCGCCGGACGCATACTTCTGCAGCGTATCGAGCTGGGTGGCCAGCACATAGAGGTTCGATCCGCCCGCATACTCGATTTTCATGTAATCACGCGTTACGCGGTCCATCTCAATTTTTTCGATACCGCGGTAAATACCAAGACCGTGGCTCTCATGCACGACATAGTCACCGATCGATAGATCCGCAAAATTCTGGATTTTCTGACCGGAATACTCCGATTTCTTCCGGTTTTTCTTCTTCTCTTTTCCAAAAATATCCGTCTCTGTGATCAGCACAAATTTCTGCATCGGATATTCAAAGCCTCTGCGGGCCGCGCCGTGGATCAGCATGACCTCGCCCGGTTTCAGAACACGCTCCTCATTCTCGCTGTAGAAGGCCGGAATCTCCTCATTCTGCAGGTCCTCCGCCAGATGCTGCGCCCTCGTCCGCGACGGACTCGCCAGTACAATACGGTAACCCGCTTTTTTCCAGGATTTCAGATCTTTTACCAGAAGCGGGAACTGATTGTTATACGAATTGACCGATTTCACCGTCACACCGAACTCATCGCGGATGTTCCACTCGCCCTTCTGCGGCTCCATCAGCGATACGGCAACACAGCCGCGGCGGTTCAGTTTTGCCACAAACTCCGCCGTACTGCACATCAGCTTCGCCTGTCCCGGCAAGAGGTATCCCTTTTCGAGACGGTGGCTCACGCTCTCCTGAAACTCTGCTTCCAACGCATCGGCACACTCGATGATGCGGTTCGGCTCATCGAGGAAAATGCGGCTGTTCTCCGGCAGATACTCAAGAAACGAGACGGTCTCCGGATAAAAATAATGAAGATACTGCTCCGCTCCCTGCAGAATTTCGCCCTCGCCGATCTGATCGCAGATTTCCTCTGCCGCATGGCGGATACGCGCCGCTTCCTCCGTCATCATCTTGTCGCGGAACTTTGTGCTCTGCGCTTTTGCCTCTTTTTTAATCGCTTTCACACCGCGCGCAATCGTGTCCTCAGTTAAGATCAGCTCCGATGCCGGATAGATTGTGATTTCCTCGAGGTTTTCAATCGACCGCTGGCTCTCCGCATCGAAGCTTCGGATGGAATCTATCTCATCGCCCCAGAGCTCAATCCGGATCGGATTTTGTTCCGTCAGCGGATAAATATCGAGAATGCCGCCGCGCACGGAAAACTGGCCGGTCGACTCCACCTGAAAGGTACTCTCATAGCCGAGCCGCACCAGCTCTTTTCTTATTTTATCCAGATCGAGTTCGCTGTCATTACGCAGATGGATACAGTGCTTTTCAAACACGTCAAGAGGCAGAAGAAAGTCCATACATCCCCCCACACTGGTGATGATGGTAACTTCCTTCCGCTCAAGAAGTGCCTGGATGACCTGAAGCCGCTGCCGGATCAGCAGATTTCCGTGAATGTCCGCCTGATAGAAAATCAGGTCCTTCGCCGGATAATACAGCGTCTCCGCATCGTACAGCCGGTAATCCTCATATAATTCTTTTGCTTTTAATTCATTTTCCGCGATCAGAAGCCGCACCGGGGCATCCTCGGAGAGACCTGCGATCATGTGGGCTTTCTGGCTTTCCAAACAGCCCGAGATCACCGTCACACCTGCGGTTCCTTTTTTCAGATCACGGAACAGCTCGTCAAAACGGGCAATTTCTTTGATCGGTTCTAATAACGCTTTCATTTTCCTTACTCTGCCGGGTTTGCAGATTTGCGGTTATACTCATTCATAGCTGCGTCCACATCCCCGTTCAGCATCTGCTCGATTGCTTTTGCCGCATGCTCGATCGCCAGATTTACAAGGGGACGTTCGTCTTTCGTAAACGGACTTAACACGTAGTCCGCCAGATCCCAGTTTTTCGGTTTCTCACCGACGCCGACCTTCACACGCATAAATCGGTCGGTGCCAAGATTGGCAATGATGTTTTTGATGCCATTGTGGCCGCCCGCGCTTCCTTTTTTGCGGATACGGATCTGTCCCGGCGCCAGGCTGATATCATCGTAAACCACGATCAGCTCGCTCTCCGGATCCACTTTGTAATAGTTCACCAGCTCCCGAACGGACTCGCCGCTCAGGTTCATATATGTCATCGGCTTTGCGACAATGACTTTCTGGCCTGCGATCATGCCCTTTCCGAACAGTGCCTTGTGGCCTGCACCGGAAGACGGGATCTGATATTCGTCGATCAGGTAATCGATGGTGTCGAATCCGACGTTGTGCTTCGTGCCCTCATACTGGCGCGTCGGATTTCCCAAACCTACTATAATAAACATACTTCCTCCTGCAATGCAGACAACAGAGAGCAGAAAAAACTTTCCCTGCCCTCTGTTGTCTGATGTATGATTGTTCTTTTTCTTTAGTTAAAATATACCAGTTCGCTCTCCGGTTTCTTGGCCGGTTTGATTTCTTTTGCATACAGAACCGGGCCTTCGCCATCGTAAACCTTCATATAGCCCCATTTTACCGTTGCAGTCACGTCAACCCAGGAACCCATTACGAGAGATTTGGCGCTTGCGCATTTGCAGACATAGCCGATAAAAGAAGTATCATCTGCACAGCAGGTCATTGCCATACGACCCGGGACAAAGAAATCAGCTCCGACGTCTTTGCTCTTTAATACCATGCCTCGGAAATGAACGGTTTTGCCCTCGTAGCGCTCCGGGTTGTCGCCCATGTCGACATACCAGATTCCGTAATCGGCATCGTCGATTTCGATCACATCGGCATCGGTATCGAACGGCATCTGATCCTCAAAAATGTTGTCAATTTCGCCTTCTTCATTCTCAAACAGAACGTCGCATGCCTGATTGACTACTTTGATGCTGCGGCGGAATGCCGGAAGCGGATCTTCCGGACGACAGCGGTTGAACATAACCATATCCGCATTTTTTGCCATCTCCATGAAAACAGATTTCATATTCTGCATATAAATCTGGAAGCAGCTTGCATCGACCGTCACAATCTCCTGTACAATGCCCCAGCCGCGCGGCAGCTCCATTTCTTCGAGTTTTTTTACGCTCCAGAGCGGATTGTATTCCAGAATAATACGCTCCGGGCGATATTTACGGTTCAGTTTTTTCAGGTAATCTAAGGTAAACTGCTCCGGTCCTTCTACGATTTCCAGTACTGTATTGTGTTTGAGCAGTTCTTTTTCGTCATACTCTACCTCACCCTCTTCGGTTGTGATCAGAAGGGTCGGCCCGTCAATCTGGAAATATTCCTGTGCTACGGTAAAATTGATAAAAGAGGTTTTTCCACTCTCCAGAAATCCTGTTATGAGATAAATCGGAATTTCTACTTCGTCTTCTTCGTACATTTTGTACCTCCGTTGTCTTTGACGTACTCCCGGAATCTTTCTGCACTTGCTTTTGCGGCTGAGATTCCGGGCGTACCTTTTGCTTTGTCTCTAAATCAAGAAAAAAGCTACCACATCGGATTTTGTTTCTGATGCGGCAGCTTCACTACAATTCACAGGTACCCTGCGGACCGTAATTTTCGCAGCTACTTTGTATTTTTACAGTCCGAACAGCTCTGCCAGCTTATCTTCTGCTAATTTGGAACCGATGACACAGATTCTTCCGGTGAATTCCGGTGCTCCGTCACGTACTTCGTACTCTTCCGGAACCATATCGAAATAGATCCACTGTCCATCGGCGCCTGCTACCATACCTTTGGCACGAAGAACCATACCATAAGCGGTATCCTCGGAAAGTTTCTTTAAGATGCCTTCGATCTGCTCTTTGGTGAAGGTCTTCACAGTCTCCTGACCCCAGCTTGTGAAAACTTCGTCTGCGTGATGATGGTGATGATGCTCATGACCACAGCCGCACTCGTCATCGTGGTGATGATGATGCTCATGGTCATGATCATGGCCGCAGCAGCACTCGTCATCATGGTCGTGGTGATGATGCTCATGCTCCTCGTCGTGATCGTGGCCGCAGCAGCACTCGCCGTCATGGTCGTGGTGATGATGTTCATGTTCATCCTCATCATGATCGTGATGATGGTGCTCATGCTCCTCATCGTGGTCATGGCCGCAGCAGCACTCGTCGTGGTCATGATGATGGTGATGATGCTCTTCCTCTTCTACCTGCGCAAGGTTGATGATCGCACCTTCCATCGTATCGAGTACTTTCTTGCCGCCCAGAACTTCAACCGGTGTGGTGATGATGTGTGCTTCCGGATTCAGCTCGCGGAGCATTTTTACAGCTGCCTCTACTTTTTCGGTATCGGCTTTATCGGTACGGCTCAGGATGATGGTTCCTGCGCTCTTTACCTGATTCTCGAAGAATTCGCCGAAGTTTCTGAGATACATTTTGCATTTCATAACGTCGACTACGGTTGTTGCGGAATTCAGGGCTACGCCTGCTTCTTTTTCTACACCGTCTACAGCCTTGATGACGTCGGAGAGTTTACCTACGCCGGACGGCTCGATGATGATGCGGTCCGGGTGATATTTGGTGATAACGTCTTTTAATGCTGCGCCGAAGTCTCCCACAAGAGAGCAGCAGATGCAGCCGGAGTTCATTTCACGGATTTCGATACCGGCATCTTTTAAGAAGCCTCCGTCGATTCCGATTTCACCGAATTCGTTCTCGATCAGAACAACCTGCTGGCCTTTCAGTGCGTCTCCGAGGAGTTTTTTGATCAGGGTTGTTTTTCCTGCGCCCAGGAAACCTGAAATAATGTCTATTCTTGTCATTGATTTAACCTCTTTATCTTGTTGATTCCGTTTATAGTTAGCTGCAAAAGGGCCGAAGTTTATCCTCCGCCCCACACTCACGCTTATTATAGCAACCATAGAACAAAAAATCAAGAGAATTTCCCTTGCTTTTTCTGCATTTCACCATTATAATATATTACATGTCTTTTCTACTTTAACGCGTTGAATGGGCAAATCATTTTACCTATGAATGGGGGATTTTTTTATGAGTGGAACAAAAGAAAAAAAACTCAATCTGCCACAGTCACTGCTTTTGCTGCTGCTGATCATCGTATCCGTCGCAGTCTGTATCCGCCTGAAAACCGGCGGTCCTATGATCGGCCTGTTTGCAAGCTGGATTTTTATCTATCTGTTTTGTAAGATTTTCGGTATTTCTTACACCAACATTGTTGCCGGCGCATACGATGCCATCCGTATGGTCGTCCCGACGCTCTGCCTTCTGATGGCCATCGGTGTCATGATCGGCACCTGGCTGCAGAGTGGCACCATTGCCACCATCATTTCCTGGGGCTTAAAAATGATTAACCCGTCCTGGCTGCTGCCTCTGACGCTGCTGTTCTGCTCCATTTTGAGTATTGTAACCGGTACTTCCTATGGTTCCGTCGGAAGCGCAGGTGTTGCCATGATGGCGATCGGAAACGCCATGGGTATCCATCCTGGCATGGTAGCCGGTGCTGTCATCTGCGGTGCCATGTTCGGTGACAAATTAAGTCCTCTTTCCGATACCACAAACCTTGCTCCGGCCGTTGCAGATGCCAAACTTGGCGATCATATCCGCTCGATGCTCTGGACCACCCTTCCAACATATGTGATAACCTTAATTCTTTTTACTATTCTCGGTTTCCAGCAGACCAGCGGAAGCTATACCGAGGGAAGCATTACCGTTTACATCGATGCTTTAAACGGTGAATTCCAGCTTGGATGGATTACCATGATCCCTGCCATCCTGATTATTGTATTGCTCCTCTGCAAAGTAAATGCGATCTCTGCACTTGGTCTTTCCAGCTTCGCTGCCGGATTTGTTTCCTATTTTGTGCAGCACGATACTCTGCAGGGCATCATCCGCACAGCTTACAACGGTTACACAACCGCAATCGAAGAACCGGTATTACAATCCATCTTAAACCGCGGC
The DNA here is from genome assembly GCF_015557635.1 of Fusicatenibacter saccharivorans. Taxonomy (GTDB): domain Bacteria; phylum Bacillota; class Clostridia; order Lachnospirales; family Lachnospiraceae; genus Fusicatenibacter; species Fusicatenibacter saccharivorans. The sequence goes on along the minus strand of NZ_JADNOP010000013.1, from coordinate 19,938 downwards.
GGCATGGGAAGCATGCTCCAGTACGTAGCCATTATCTGCTTTGCTGTCGGCATGGGCGGCATGCTGGAAAAACTCGGTGTACTGGATCACATTCTTCAGGCGATTGTAAAGAGAATCAACAGCGATGGAAGTATGATCCTGGCAACGATGATTGTCGGTTACGTGACCAGCCTCATCAGCTGCTCCCAGCCGATGGCACACGTTCTGACCGGCCGTCTGATGGCACCTGTCTTTCAAGAGCGCAAGGTTGCACCGGAAATTCTTTCCCGCTGCCTCGAAGACTCTGGAACTATGGCTGGTCCTATGATTCCATGGCATGGCTACGGCGTATACATGGCCGGCACACTTGGTGTTGCATGGTCGGCATTTTTCCCGTACTTATTCCTGCTTTACCTGACCCCGGTTTTCAGTATTTTCTATGGATTTACCGGAATTTCCATTAAGCATCTTCCGGAAACCAAAAACAATGAATCAAAAGAAGAGAAATAAGGCAAAAGCAGAAATCGTAACAGGAAATCATAAACAGAAACAAAAAAAGAAAAGGAAAAGAGAAAGAATGCAGACAAAACTTGTTCTTCTCGGAACCGGCACACCAAATGCGTGTCCGAATGCCAACGGACCTTCCTCCGCTGTCGTGGTCGGTGACCGTGCTTATCTGGTAGATTTTGGTCCTGGCGTTGTCCGCCAGGCCTCAGCCGCCTATTTTAACGGCGTGGATGCCCTGCGGCCGGATCTTCTGACCGTTGCCTTCTGTACGCACCTTCACACAGACCATACCGCAGGATACCCGGATCTGATTTTTACTCCGTGGGTGCTGGAGCGCCCGGTTCCATTGAAAGTTTTCGGGCCAAAGGGCTTACAGCACATGACCGATCATATCTTACAGGCCTATGAAACCGACATTGATTTCCGAATTCACGGTTTCGAAAAAGCAAACGAATCCGGCTACCGCGTTGAGGTAACAGAAATTGAATCCGGCATTGTCTACCGGGATGACCTGGTTACGGTGGAGGCTTTTCCGGTCAGCCACGGAACACTGGAATGCTACGGCTATAAATTCACCACACCGGACCGCACAATCGTCATCACCGGCGATACCGCTCCGCTGGATCTCGTGGCAGAAAAATCGAAAGGCTGTGATATCCTGCTGCACGAAGTGGAATACGCCGCCGGAATCTCCTGCCGCGAACCCAAATGGCAGAAATACCACCGGGAAGTGCATACGTTAAGCACGGATCTTGCCGGTGTTGCAAAAAAAGCAAATCCGAAACTGCTCGTTACGTATCACCGGATTTACCATATGAATGTACAGGATAACCACAAAAACCTTGCCGCCGAGATGGCATGGCGCGATACTGCGATACTGGATGAAATCCGGGATGCAGGGTATGACGGATATGTCGTGAACGGAAAAGACCTGGATGTATTTTAAAATACGGGGCAGCGTACCAATTCTGGTTTACGAATTGGTACGCTGCCCCGTTCGTTTTGGGATGAGCCCGGAGACGCTTTCTATTTTCATTTACCCGACTGGCAGATTCTACCATACTCTGCGTTATTTCAGAACTGTTTTTTCTGTCTCTGCCTGTGATTTACCACAGGACGCAGAAGAAAATACGCAAAAACAGCCAGTGATGAAAACCATTTATTTCTTTGACATTAACCTCCTCAGAACGTATAATCATAGTATTACAACTCTGGCAAAACAGCAGGATTTTCTGCTGTTTGTCGTTACAGGAACCTGATCCGCAGACGGCTTGCACAGTCTGCCTTTCGTTTGCGTTCCAGAAAGGATGTTTTATATGGCAGCTACTACTGCGAAACCCGTAAAAAGCGCCGGTAAAATTCCCGGCAGTACCTTGAAAATCATTGCGATGGTCTGTATGCTGATCGACCACACTGCAGCTGTACTTTTCGACCGAATCCTGATTTCCCGCGGTCTTCTGAATGCGGTGAACGCTTCGGACGGAGGCGCATCATTTCTCTCTACCGGAAACACAGCTGTGATTTATTATGCGGATATGATTATGCGCGCAATCGGAAGGATCAGTTTTCCGATTTTCTGTTTTCTGTTGATTGAAGGGTTCATGCATACGCATGATGTGAAAAAGTATGCGCTGAATCTTGGGATTTTTGCACTGGTTTCGGAAATTCCGTTCGATCTGGCATTTGCGGGAAAACCGTTTTATCTGGATTATCAGAATGTCTTTTTCACTTTATTTATCGGCCTTGTGATGATGATTTTTCTGCAGAAAATCGATTCAAAAGCGCAAAAAGATGCCGGTGCATGGCAGAGGGCGAACTGGAAGGTTTCGGTTGGCAAGCTGCTGGTGATTGTGGCAGCCTGTGCAGTGGCCACGCTGTTGAAGACAGATTACAGTGCAATGGGAATTCTGACGATTGTGCTGATGTATAATATGAGAAAGAATAAAATGTACTGTATCGGAATCGGGTGTGCGGTGCTTACGCTGTTGAGTCTGAATGAAATCACCTGTTTTCTGGCTATGATTCCGGTGCATTTTTATAACGGAAAACGGGGATTGAATCTGAAGTATCCGTTTTATGCGTTTTATCCGGTGCATCTGCTGGTGCTGTTTGCGATTGCGGCGGTACTGGGGATGGCGGGGGTTGCGGTTGTTTAAAAAACGGACACCCGGAAGTGCACCTGCGCCGCCTGGGACTGTGCCCTGGGGCACAGTCCCAGACGACACAGACGCACTTCCGGGCTGACATTGAGGCGGGCGGTGGGGAGGTCTGGATTTGCTGCGCAAATCGGCGTGAGATTCTACTTAATATACTTCTTAACTTCCAACGGATACCCCAAAAACTCTTCGCTGCGAATCACTTCAAAATTCTCCGGTTGAAAATCTTTGCGTAACGTCACAGTGTTCAGGCAATGATATCCCAATCTATGATAGAGTTTCATCGCTCCAAAATTTCGCGCAGCTACCTCAAGATAGACAGATTCAGAATACTTTTTTATCTCGACTTCGACCAGCGCAATCGCATGACTTCCGTATCCGTTTCCCTGGTATTCCGGAAGTACGAAAAGATCTTCGATCCAGTCAACTTCCGCCCCGCGGCTTCCGAGATGCACAAATCCAATGGGGATCTCTTCTTTTAAGATAAAATAAAACACATGCCCTTTGTCTGTCCAGGCAGCAAGATTCTCCGCGGCCTCTTCGTCGGTTATAACATAATCACCATGAGCCAGCCAAAAGCCTCGAATCAGCTCTTTTGCAAGTTGTGCTTCGTTTTCATATTTCTGTAAAGCTATAATTTCATTCATTTTTTCATCTCCCTTGTTTGTTTAACCGAATCAAGTAAGTCCCAACCCCCTGCTTATTGCTTCGCGCAATGGAAGCAGGTGACTTGCTTGATTCGGTTAAACTATGATATACTCAAATCATCATGATACCAGGCTCAAAAAGCTAATGCAAGCTCGCTTGCAAGAGGATTTTTGAACTCTTGACCTGTCAAAAACATGACGAGGAGTGCAATGATATGAAAAAAGCGACAAATTTGATATCCTTTCTGATTTTAATGATGGTACTGGTCGGCTGTAGCAAAGAAACGGTCCATATCGACTTTCCTTTTGAAGTTGGAGATGTTGAAAATATCGACATGTACCACTATGCGGGAGCACCGGTATCAGCAGAAAAGAAAATAGTCGTTGCAAAAACTGATATAACAGACTTGTATCATATGTTTGAAAACTTATCATTGACAGACAAACAAGTCGAGGAAATCACAGGCGCAGATGTGACCAGTTTTCGATTTAACCTTTCGGATGGGACAAACTACGAACTGGTTTATGTCTGCAATGGAGTCAAGAATGGAAAGCTGAAATCTTCCACGGGCAATTTTGAATACTTCACAAGTTCAGATATCGGCTCATATTGGTCGAATATGGATCTTGAATCAGTTCCAGTGAAAGAAAGTGAATTGCCGAAGTGGCATAACTGATTCAGCCTCGAAGGACTCCCTGTCATACGCGCTGGGGTGTTTTTATATATGATTCATCTCGTTTCCGTTTCTCATAAATCGCTTCCATCCATTCCAGCACATCCTCTTTGTTCTGCTGAAACGGTTCGCTGTGGCTCAGGAGAAAATACGGCGCACGCACGTTTTTCAGAACTCGGATTTCTGCCAGCAGGCGCTCGGCATTATAAACGGTCTGTCCGTTTTTCTGCGTCGCATATGCCGCATCCCCGAGAAAGCACCACGTCTCATCCACTTCCAATGCAAGCGATCCTTTGGCATGACTCGATGGAATCGGAAATAAATGTAACCACACGTCACCGTCCTGAAACCACGTATCTTCTTCTATCACAGTTCCTGTTTTTGTATAACGAAACGTATTTTTCCCCTGGTAAACCGCTTCGCACGAAATCTCCGACAGATTCCCAATATGGTCGGGATGAAAATGGGATAAAATCACCCGAATTTTTTTTCCTGTCTGTTCTGACTTTTCCTGCAGAATTTCTGAAACCGCAGGATGATTTCCCACGTCATATACCCAGAAAAATGCATCACCCTCGATGATCACAACATTTGCCGAAAGTGGATGTTCTGTCGGTGTAAGATAGGAAATGTGATCGTTGATTGTCTGGATGTGCGGAATCTGTATCGGCTCTTTTCTTTCTTCTTTCATCAAATCAACACCTCTTTTCCTTCGAACACAAAACACAATGACCGACAGATTTAAGAAATCTCTTTCGTTCTCTGCCGGTCATGATATTAATGAAAATTAGTAGCTATCTTATTTTAGAAGCTGAACACCGCCACACCATACGCCGGAAGTGCATATGCAATCCGATATGGCTGGCCATCGCATTCTCCCTCTTTGGCACGGTAGGCTACCTGGCGTTTTTCGGTCGGGCCGCCGTATTTCATATCGGAGCTGTCGAGTATCAGGCGGTACTGTTTTTTGCGCGGTACGCCACACATATAATCCGGACGCTCGACCGGTGTGAAATTGCAGACGAACAACAGGTTGTTTTTTCCTGTCGGTGACCAGCGGACGAAGCTGTAAATGCTGCGGTCGCCGTCGTTGGCATTGATCCACTGGAAGCCTTCGTAGCCGCAGTCGTTCGCGTAGAGTGCCGGGTACTTGCGGTACATTTTCAGCAGGTCACTGAAGAAGGTCTGCAGATGCTGATGCCCCTCATCTGCCAGCAGGAACCAGTCGATCTCGCGTTCCTCGCTCCACTCGCGGAGCTGTCCGAAATCCTGTCCCATGAACAGAAGTTTTTTGCCCGGGTGCCCGAACATGAAAGCATAGCCTACCATCAGGTTCTGGAATTTTTCCTCCAGATCGCCCGGCATTTTGTTGATCATCGAGCATTTCAAGTGGACAACCTCATCGTGCGAGAGCACCAGAATGTAGTTCTCGGAAAATGCATAGGTCATGCCGAAGGTCATCTTGTTATGGTTGTATTTGCGGAAGTATGGATCGAGCTTCATGTAATCGAGGAAGTCATGCATCCATCCCATGTTCCATTTGTAGGAGAAATGCAGGCCGCCGTCCTCTACGCTTCCCGTTACCTTCGGCCACGTTGTGGACTCCTCGGCAATCATGATGACACCTTTGTTTCGTCCGCGCACCAGGGTATTCAGGTGTTTGAAGAACTCGACGGCTTCAAGATTTTCATTTCCGCCGTTCTTGTTCGGCACCCACTGGCCCGGCTCTTTTCCGTAGTCGAGATACAGCATCGAAGCAACAGCATCGACACGGAGACCGTCTACGTGGTACTCTTCTACCCAGTAAAGCGCATTTGCCAGCATAAAGTTTTTCACTTCATTTTTGCCGTAATCAAAGATCTTCGTTCCCCACTCCGGGTGCTCGCCCTTTCTCGGGTCGGCGTACTCATACAGCGGCTGGCCATCAAAATCAGCAAGGCCGTGCGCATCTTTCGGGAAGTGTGCCGGTACCCAGTCCAGAATAACACCGATTTTATTTTTATGCAGATAATCAACAAGATATTTAAACTCTTTCGGTGTTCCGTAGCGGGAGGTCGGTGCGTAATAGCCCGTTACCTGATAGCCCCAGGAACCGTCAAACGGATGCTCTGCAATTCCCATCAGCTCTACGTGGGTATAGCCCATTTTTTTTACGTAATCGGCAAGCGAATGTGCGAACTGAACGTAATTGTAAAATCCGTCCGGGTTGGATTCGGACCACGGATGTTTCATCCAGGAGCCCGGGTGCACTTCGTAGATGGAGAGCGCGGATTTCTGAACGTCAAATTTTTTGCGGTTCGTCAGCCATTCGCTGTCACCCCAGCGGTAGCCTTCGATTTCCGCTACTTTTGACGCGGTACCCGGCCGTTTTTCGGATGCAAATGCGTATGGATCTGCTTTGTACAGTTCTCTTCCGTCCGGTGTGCGGATGTAATATTTATACATCATTCCCTCGGTCACGCCCGGAATGAACACTTCATAAACGCCGTCCTCGCCGACTTTCCGCATCACATTGGCATGGGCATCCCAGCCGTTGAATTCGCCGATGACAGATACTTCCGCCGCATGCGGAGCCCATACGGTGAACCAGGCTCCTACTTTGCCGTCTTTTTTGTCCAGGTGCGCACCCATTTTCCGGAAAATATCGTAATGGGTTGCCTGACCAAACAAATACTGATCCAGTTCAGAAAATCTTGGCTGATAGCCCGCCGGTTTTTTTGGCGCTTTTCTGGTTTTCGCTGTTGTTTTTGCCGTTGTTTTCGCAGTTTCCTTCATAGAAAAAATCCCCTTTATGCTTCTTTTTCAATCAGAACACAGCCGCACGGAGGTACTTCAACAAAAAGTTTTCCATTTTCCGGAGAAATGGCTTCTCCGGTTACCGCGTTTTTCCATGTTCCGTCGCAAGATGCAGGAATCCAGACTCCCGCACTCTGGTTTTCATCATTATTTACTGCTGTGATCAGAGCGTCTGTCTCATCCAGGCGTGCAAAGGCATACTGGCGGTTGGTCAGCATGAGTTCGCGGTATCTTCCCGTTCGTGCTGCAGGATGTTTTTTTCTGACGTCTGATAATGTTTTGATCCATGCCGGAAGTTTTTCTGCCGGCGGATTTTTCTCCAGTTCTTCCAGATTCAGCGCCGGACGCAGCGGATCGTCGTTTCCGCCTTCTTTTCTTCCCTCGATGCCGAATTCCGATCCGTAATAGATGGACGGGATGCCCGGCAGGAAGTACAGCAGCGCATAAATTGGAATCATGTTTTCTTTTACGTTCAGCTTGCTGGCCAGACGGTCTACGTCGTGATTGTCAACGAAGCTGTACAGTTTCTTTCCTTTGTAAATGCCGCCGTTTTCGTCAAATTCGCGGCGGATCGTATGTGCAATTTCGAAGTAGTTATGATCGTTATGTCCCGAATAAAGTCCTTTGTGAAGCTCGTAATTTGTGACACTGTGCAGCAGATGCTGGCCGTCTCCGATGTAGCGCGCATAGTCGCCGTGGATGACTTCGCCCATCAGCCAGAAGTCCTGTTTTTTGGCGGATGTGCGTGCGCGCATCTGCTCCATGAAGCCGAAATCCAGGCAGTCGGCGCAGTCGAGACGGATGCCGTCGATGTCGAATTCGTCGATCCAGAAGTCGATGACATCAAGGAGATAGTCACGGACCTGCTGGTTCTGGAGATTCAGGTTGACGAGTTCGAAGCAGTTTCTCCATGCTTCGTAGGAGAATCCGTCGTTATAGCAGGTGTTTCCGCCGAACCAGATTCCTTTGTACCATCCGCAGTACGGGGACTGTTCTCTTTTTTCCTGAATGTCGCGGAAGGCAAAGAATTCGCGGCCGGTGTGGTTGAAGACACCGTCTACGACGACTTTGATGCCGAGTTCGTGGGCTTTTTTTACGTATGCGGCAAAGTCCGCGTTGTCGCCTAAGCGGCGGTCTACCTGTTTGTAATCTTTTGTGTCGTATCCATGTGTGGTTGATTCAAACAAGGGGCCGATATAGATTGCGGTACAACCGAGATCTGCGATGTGCGGAAGCCACTGTTCCAGTGTGGAAAAGCGGTGTACGGTTTCTTCCGATTCATTTTTCCTCGGCGCGCCGGTCAGTCCGATCGGATAGATGTGATAAAATTCTGCCTCTTCATACCATGGTGCCATTTTGTTTGTCCTCCTTGTTTTTGGGTTATGAGTAAATTCCATACATGAACTGGTGTACCAGACGGTAGACTTCTTCGTCCCGGACGACGAGGTTGGAAAGATCGGATTGATCTCCTGCTGTCATCATCAGGTAGTGCATCAGGATTCCGGAGAAGCCTACGGCGAATTGTTCCTGACGGCCGTTCATGTTGCCGAGTTCGGCGCTGGCGTTGTCGAAGACGTCGACGCACAGGTGATAGAACCGGTCAATCATTGGGTATACGGTGCGGAAGCCTTCGCTTTTTCTTCCGGAATAGAACAGTGCCATCATCAGCATATGGAATTTCGGGTCTTCGGAGGCTCCGTTGAAGAAGGCACGCGCGATGCGGTACAGTTTTTCGGGGATGTTTTTCCCGGTTTCGGAGGCTTCGATGAGTTTTTGTTCCATGGGCTGAAAGTGCTCGTTTAGCAGGGCTTCGAGGAGGCCTTGTTTGCTGCCGAAGTAATAGTACAGGGTTGGTTTGGATACTCCGGCGGAGTCTACGATCTGCTGAACACCGACGGCGTCGTACCCGCTTTCGTAGAAGAGGGTCAGAGCTGAGTTCATGATTAGCTGACGATTGTCCATTTTGAATCCTCTTTGTTGCGGAAGGGACGCTCTCTGGAGTTCGCCTGGCCGCGGTGTGTTTGGGTGGTTGTTTGTTACGTGTGAGTTGGCATTTGTTTTGGTTTAAAATGCTTTTGTTGATTTTGTATTTAAGAAGTCTGCTTTTGTGTGTGATGGTCGAATTGCGTGAGTTTTTGGCAATTTTGACGAATTTTGTTGGATTTTGCAGGTTTCTTATGTGTGTTTCTGTTATCATTATACCAATCGGTATATAAAAAGTCAATGCGAAATATATAATGGATGAAAATAGATGCATAGAAAAAGAACCGGCGGGGAAATCTTTAGTTTAGTTCTCAGATTTCTCTGTCGGTTCTTTTCTTATTTTCCGATACTGTTTTTATACGAACTGAACCTCACATGACTAAAGTTACGTGCTTCAGACCGCTTTAGGCGGCAGACAAAATATCGGCGGATACGCCTGTTTCTTAGATCTTGCGCGGATACGCGCTTCTTCCATGCAAGATTCTGAACCTTTCTGTCAGTTCTGTTTGCTTTCGCGATATTATATTGTTTTCCAAGTAACTCATTCACCATGTCCATCAGCTCTCTTTCGTCTGCATAGTTCTTTCGTCCTTGAAGCTATAAAGTGCACAGTCCTTTTCTCCATCTGCTTTCACAGACTTCTCAGATACTACGACTGTGTCGGACTTCCTGCCATTCATTTGGATTCCTGACGCATTTCTTTGTTTTGGTTTCCATACCTTTTTTTCAGGAAATGACAGGATCTCAGCTGTTCCGATAACATACTTATCATCAACCTCGCCAAGTTCTCAGACTGGGGGCCGCCGTTATGTCCTCGCCATATCGGACATAATCCTCCTTCTGCATTTTTTTGCATTTTCTCTTTTTGTTCTCCAATTGCTGTTTTCCTTCAGATGCCGTATAATGGAAACAGCATTTTTCAAATTCAAATTAAGGAGAACATAAACTGATGATACGATTTAATAATGACTACAATCACGGTGCGCACCCGGAGATTCTGGAGGCGCTGGGGGCTATTAATGGGAACAGTTATGGTGGATATGGGGAGGATGAATGGTGTGAGAAGGCTGCGGAGCTGATTCGGGAGAAGATTCATTGTGCGGATGCGGCGGTTCATTTTTTTCCGGGGGCGACGCAGGCGAATTTTATTGTGACGGCGGCAGCGCTTTCGCCGGTGCAGAGTGTGATTGCGGCGGATACCGGACATATTAACTGCCATGAGGCGGCTTCGATTGAAAATACCGGGCATAAGATTCTAGAGCTGCCGAATACGGATGGTAAAATTTCGGCGGAACAGATTGCGGCGTGTGCGGCGGCTTATTATGAAGGCGGTGAGCCGGAGTATCTGACGGAGCCGAAGATGGTATATCTTTCATTTCCGACTGAGCAGGGAACGCTGTATTCGCTGCAGGAGCTGACGAAGATTCACGAGGTCTGCCGGAAGTATGATATGTATCTGTTTGTGGACGGGGCACGGCTTGGATACGGGCTTGGATCAGAGAAGAATGATGTTTCTCTCGAGGATCTCGCTGCTCTCACAGATGTTTTCTATTTCGGCGGAACGAAATGCGGTGCGCTGTTTGGTGAGGCCGTTGTGCTTACAGCTGACTCGCTGAAAAAGCGGTTCAAAGCCTACATGAAACAGAACGGCGCTGTCCTCGCAAAGGGATGGCTGCTCGGACTGCAGTTCCACTGCCTGCTGGGGCATGATCTTTATTTTACGGCGACACGCCGCGCCGATGAACTTGCCATGAAACTCCGCAAAGCATTTGCGGCGCAGGGGATTCCATTCTGGGTGGAGAGTTTTACGAATCAGCAGTTTGTGATTCTCACCGATGCGCAGAAGGAAACTCTGGAAAAACGCTATATTTTCGAGCCAATGGGGAAATCCGCGGACGGCGGAAATATTGCGCGGTTCTGCACCAGCTGGGCAACGACGGAAGAGGAAGTGCAGACACTGATTGATGACCTCAAAGCTTTATAATTTTTGTCCAAAACGGCATTCTGCAAACACCGGCGATCTCTAAATCTGCTTTGCAAATTCAAAGAAAAAGCTGTACCGGTGTGCCACGAAAATGCAGATTTTGCCTTGTTTTACTCCGAGAAAGGAATCTTTATGTCTCATAAAATTGGTATTACCGCCTGCTCCAACCCCATGCATCCTTCCTTTTCCGCCGATCTGGCGCGTCTCTGTCAGATTCTGCGGGAGCTGGGCTTCGATCCTGTTTTAAGCCCCTGCCTCTACGACAACGGTTCCGGCTTTTCCGGCACGGGCGCGGAGCGGGCGGATGCGTTTATGAACCTTTACTGTGACCCAGAAATCACGGATATTTTTGATGTTTCCGGCGGCGATATGGCGAATGAAGTTCTGCCGTATCTGGATTTTTCTGTCATCGCCGCCTCCAGCAAGCGCTTCTGGGGATACAGTGATCTCACAACGATTGTCAATGCTGTCACGACTGCGACTGGAAATGAGTCGATGCTGTATCAGGTTCGAAATCTGCTGTACGACCACAGCGCCGAACAGATCACTCTGTTCCAAAACGCTTTTTCCGGGCAGTCTCCCAGCCTCTTCGACCTCCCTTGCACATTTCTGCAGGGCGATCACATGGAAGGTGTGATGATCGGCGGAAATATCCGCTGTTTTCTGAAGCTCGCCGGAACGGATTTTCAGCCGGATTTCCGCGGAAAAATCCTGCTCCTCGAAGCCATGGGCGGCGGCGTTCCGCAGATGGTTACGTTTCTGTCCCAGCTGAAAATGATGCATGCCTTTGAACAGATCAATGGTATTCTCCTCGGAACATTTTCCCAGATGGAACGCGACCAGCTGACGCCGGATATGCCGCAGCTTGTCCGCCAGGCGGCCGGACCGGATCTCCCGATTGCAAGGACTCCGTATATCGGCCACGGCACGGATGCACATGCCGCCGTGATCGGCAAATTTTATCAGATTTCTTCTGACTGATATACATCCGCGTAGCGCACGCCGAACTCCTCTGCGTCTGCATGGCGTTCCATATAGATATCAATGTGGCCGTACGGCGTGCCACGGTCCTCGACCGTGTAAATTTTTCCGCCGATATTCAGCTTCGTTCCAAACGGCAGAACGCCGGTTGCAATGGTCCGGCCCTGCACCGGCATTTTTCCGGATGCGGTCGGGCCGCCCGCCCAGCGGCCACAGCAGACGGCGCAGTTGCAGTAAGCGGTCAGTTTAAAATTGCCGAGATATTTTCCCGAAGCGCTTTCCAACCGATCACCTGCGGTACTGTTTTCTGCACTTGTATTCTGCACATTTTCTGCTCCCGCCTTCTGTTTTCCACCATTCCCGTTTTCTGTTGTCTGGTTATCCACAGAGTTTCCTTCTTTTCTCCCATTATCCACATCTCCCGTTTCTATTTTGCTCTCACGTATTTCCTCCGAAATCACCCGCACAGCAAATTCTGTCGATTTCTCATAGTTAAAATCTGAAATCAGAATCCCCGTCGCCTCGCTTCCAGCGTGGATTACTTTTCCATCACCGAGATAAATCATGACATGGTAAATAAACCCGCTCTCCCGCTGGTAAAACAGCAGATCACCAGGCTTTGCCTCCTGCACCGGAATGCGTGTTCCAGCTTTCGCCTGCTGGCGTGAGGTTCTCGGAAGGGTATACCCGAAATTAGCAAAAATCTGCTGGGCAAAGCCGGAACAGTCGCAGCCGTTTGTAAGACTCGTCCCGCCCCAGACGTACGGATTTCCCAGGAATTTTTTCGCGTACTGCAGGACCTCGCCGCGCGCTTCGTCAGAAGAAAGAAGTGTTCTCGTCGTTGCATATGTATAGGTGTACGCCTTATTATTCCATGGCTTCACCCACATTTCCGCCATGGGAAAACTTTCCTCCTGCCAACGGTTTACCTCTTTTTCAGCCTCTTCTCCGCGCAGGAGATACCGCGCGCAGACAAATCCACGGACATCGCCGGATTCCACATAAACCCAGTCAGAATCCGCATCCGCTAAAATATAACAGAGGCTTCCCTTCGGCAGGATTCCGACGATTTTCTGATTTGTGTCTTTTCCTTCGCGGACGTGAAGCCAGGAATTCACATCGGCGATAGCATATGTTTTTTCAACCGTATGAAACAGCCACGGCATACGGGAAATCGTGACTTTTTCAGCTTCTGCCGCCTGCCACTCACTGTAGCTTTCCCGCGTGCGCTCAGCTTCCTGCTCTGCCGAAAAGACGGGTTCAGCCTCGGCGGCTGGCGGTTCCGCAGACTGTGATAAATCAGAATCCGAAGAGACTTCTGCCGTCTTGTCCCCACCAGTTGCATCATCACTTCCTGCAGATCCGTTTTCTTCCTCCGGCGGTTCCATCTGCTCCCCATCTCCGCCGCCGATTTCTTCCTGCCCCGGCCATGGATCGTTGGAAATATCTTCCCCTTCGCCCGGCCACGATCCATCCATTTCACTGTTTCCCGGTGTTTCCGGCATGTCTCCCTGATCTCCCGGTTCTGGATTTTCCGGCTCCTCTGGCTCTGTCTCGCCTGCCTCTCCCGGTTCTGCATTTTCCGGCCCCTCTGGTTCTGTCTCGCCCGTTTTTCCCGGTTCCGTCATTCCTGCATTCTCTCCGCCGTCAGGCTCCTGCGGTTCCGGTTCCTCCGGGACTGTCTCATCTTCTTTTCCCTCGGATCCACTTTCCTCTTCCATCTCATCATTCTGCGTACCTTCCGGTTCTGTCACCTCTTCCGCTTCCGCAGGTGCCTTCTCCGCCGCATCTTCCTCCACGCAAAAAGAAGCAGCCCCAACGGCTGCTTCCCCTGCAATCTCAATTCCAATCTGTCCCGGATCGGCCGTTTCCTCTTCTGCTGCATAAACGGCTGTCGGGTTTCCCAGTGTCACTGCGAGCGCACCGATCATCGCGGCGCGCACCAGCTCGGCGCATTTGTCGCCCATCATTGTTTTATCAACCATTTTCGCTTTCTCCTATTCAATTTGTCCGGCCAGACGGAATTGATCCGAACAAATAAAACAGAAGAAGCACCTCTGGTATCGCTTCCTATTCCTCTGCTCGAAACAGTCTGACCGCATTTTTTTCTGTCGTCTCAATGACTTCTTCTTCCGAAATTCCCTTGAGTTCTGCGATCTCCTGCACAACGTACGGCAGATACAGAGATGAATTTCGTTTTCCCCGGTACGGAACCGGTGCCAGATACGGACTGTCTGTTTCCAGCAGAATGCGCTCCATCGGAGCCATCTGAACCACTTCTTTGATCTTCTTTGCATTTTTGAACGTCACCACGCCGCCAATGCCAAGATAAAATCCCATTTTCAGGTATTCCTCTGCCATTTCCACAGAGTAGGAAAAACAATGAATGACGCCGCCGATCTCCTCCGATTTTTCTTCTTTCATGACGCGGAGCGTATCGGCCGCCGCCTCCCTGCTGTGAATAATCATCGGAAGTTTTTCTTCCCGAGCAAGCGCAATCTGACGGCGGAACCAGTATTCCTGCTTCTCATGATTCTCCTTGTCCCAGTAATAGTCAAGGCCAATCTCACCGACCGCGACCGCCTTTTCCATGCGGCAGAGTTCCCGCATCCGCGCCATCACGTCCTCGTTCAGATCGCCCACCTCATCCGGGTGAAGGCCGAACGCGCCGTAGATGAACGGATACGCTTCCATCAGTTTTCTTGTATTTTCCAGTGATTCCAGATTTGCCGAGACATTGATGATACGCCCGATCCCGTTTTCCTGCATCGAGGAAAGCAGCTCTGCGCGGTCTTCATCAAATTTCTCATCGTCATAATGTGCATGTGTTTCAAATATCATATCCGAATTTCTCCTTAAAAAAACGAAACAGAAACGGAAGAAAGCTCTGCATAGCCTTCCCCTGTTTCCGTTTCCACGTTTATCCATCCTATCGTTCGTTGTTTTCGTAAAAGTAAAGTGCGCCGCTGCGCCTGTGCTTATTATAACGCATTCATTTTTCCCGCGTCAACCAGGAAACGAAAAAAAGTCACACTTCAACATGATCACCGCCGCGCCGCAATCTCATCCAACAGGCAGCCCGCCACTTCGTCTTTTCCCATGAGCGGAAGCTCCTTGATGCCGTCCTTCGTGATCAGCGTCACCACATTCGTCGCCACACCGAAGCCGGCACCCTCTGTCTTCAGATTGTTCGCCGCGATCATGTCGAGATGCTTCTTCTCCAGCTTCGCGCGCGAGTTTTCCACCATATTCTCCGTTTCCATCGAAAATCCGCACACAAACAGACCCGGATGACGGTTCTTTTCCACCCATCCCAGAATATCATCGGTGCGCTCCAGCGGAATACTCATGTCGCCGTCTTGCTTTTTGATCTTCTGATCCGCCACTGTCGCAGGCCGGTAATCGGCAACTGCGGCCGCCTTGATCAGAATGTCTGTCTCCGGCAATGTCTCCCGCACCGCCTCCAGCATATCCTTCGCCGTCGTCACCGGTCGCATCGCAACGCCCGGAACCGGGGCTAATGAAACCGGGCCGGAAATCAGCGTCACCTGCGCGCCGCGGAGCATCGCCTCCCGCGCAATCGCGTATCCCATGCGGCCGCTGCTATGGTTCGTCAGATACCGCACCGGATCGAGGGATTCCTGCGTCGGGCCTGCAGTCACGGTGACACGCACACCAGCGAGCGTCTTTTCGCGGGCAAGCTCCATCGCGATATAATCGAGCAGCACCTCCGGGTCCGGCAGTTTTCCTTTTCCGACGTCCTTGCACGCCAGCATTCCCACGGTCGGCTCGATGATGCCGAAACCGTATTTTTTCAGCGTCGCCAGATTATCCTGCGTAATCGGATTTTCCAGCATCGCCGTATTCATCGCCGGAGAGACCAGCTTTTTGCACTTCGCTGCGAGCACCACCGTTGTCAGCATATCATCTGCAATACCATGCGCCATTTTCGCAATCACATTGGCGGTAGCCGGAGCAATCAGAATCAGATCTGCTGCTTTTGCCAGTGAAATATGCGCCACCTCATATTTAAAATCACGCGCAAACGTATCGACCACGCAGCGATTGTTCGTCAGCGTTTCAAACGTCAGCGGGGTGATGAACTGCGTCGCATTTTCGGTCATGATGACATGCACATCCGCTCCGGCTTTCCGAAGAGCGCTCGCCACGTTTGCCATTTTATAGGCGGCAATTCCGCCCGTCACACCAAGTACAACACATTTTCCGTCAAGATTTTCCATTGTAACTCCGTTCTGCTGCCTCGAAGCAACTTTTTTCCTATGATAGTTTTAAGTATAGCAGACAGAAAAACAGATTACAACCAATCCTGTTTGCCATTGACGCAAAAAGGCTTTATAATAAAAGGACAAAAGAGCTCTACTTTTAAAATAATCGCGAGGTATTTTTATGATTTTAGCCATTGATATCGGGAACACAACCGTTACGCTCGGCGGCGTCCGGATCGCACCGCAGCAAGCGTATTCCCTCGAATTCACAGCCCGGATTGACATCAACCACACCTGGTCTGCCAGCCAGTATGAATCTGCGATCGAGCAGCTTTTTGAAGACAAGAATCTTTCCCCGTCCGACTTTCGGGGCGTCATCATTTCCAGCGTTGTTCCGTCGGTTCTGACGCTTCTGCAGGAATGTGTCCGTAATCTGTTCGGCACAGAACCGCTGCTCGTCACATCCGAAAGTGATCTCGGCATGACATTTTCCATCCCGGAACCGGAAAAAGTAGGCCGCGACCGCCTCGTTGATGCAGCCTGGGCCGCCGCACATTATCCGCTGCCGGTCATCACCGTGGATCTTGGAACAGCGACGACCTTCAATGTCATCCGGGAAAACAGCGTCTTCTGCGGCGGCGCCATCGCACCGGGACTCGATATGGGACTTGGTGCCCTCTCCGAGCGGACCGCCCAGCTCCCGCGGCTCGACCTCCAGATCCCGAAACGCATCATTGGCAGAAACACCGAAGAATGCATTCTCTCCGGCACCATCGTCGGCATGGCCGCGATGCTCGACGGAATGGTCCAGCGCATCGAAGCCGAACTCGGCTCCCCCGCCACCCTCATCCTCACCGGCGGCGCGGCACGCTTCGTCGAACCGCTCGTTTTACATCCTCATATCTATGACCCGAACCTTCTGCTGAAAGGGCTGGCGTTCCTGTGTGAGCGGAATTGTGCAAATTAAAATCGTACTTCCAAATATTCATCAGACTCTTTCATTCTGCATGACGTTAAAAAGCGTGTCTGTTCTCCAGGCACGCTTTTCTCTATTTTTCTATGGAATCGCAACCCTTCTTTGTGTTGCCTCTCCGCTTTTCAGTTTTTCCTGATTCTCCTCTTTCAGTTTTAAAATACACGGGCGAATGCTTTCATCATACGTTTCTGTTGTCTGAAATACATGCCCATTGTATACAATCACATCATCGGAATACAGAAATACAAGCGCCATCTGATTCATCTCATGATCGTAGATCAGAAAATACCAGTTATAATCATACAAAATCCTCTCTGTCATGTTGAATACCCGTTTTGGCTTCTGACAGGAAATTTTTTCTCCGTAAATGGTCGAGAGAATTTCGTCCATCTCCTCCGGATGATCCTCGCGCGTGATCGCGAAGGACATTCCGGCTCCGGTGTCTTCCGGGATATAAAGATAAATCATCTCGGCTTTGTCCGTATCAAAGGTTTCGATTTCCTGCAGCAGTTCCTGATCCGATTTTTCTGAGATGAAATCTGCTGCCGTCAGGAAAACATCTGTCGTACCCCGCTCAGGACCAATGGGATTTTCTTTCTGTGTATACACCGCCGTCATTCTTTTTACCAGACATCCTGCAATCACGCAAAGGATCACTCCAGCTAACACAGTGATTTTTCTCTTTTTCATACGTTTCAAGGAAATCACCTTTCTTCCAAAACAGACATTCCGGGAACCTTCCAAAAGTTGAATTTTCTCTTTTCAGTATATCATAAATTTTTCCGGGACACACTCTTTTCCTTCTCCCTATGCACGGAAAAACTCCCGGCAGTGCCGGGAGTTTATGACTTTCTTATTTCATAGTAACTATTCAGAACCCCATCTCGATTCCGCTTGCGCTGCATCTCGATGTTGCTTCTCGCCATATGAAATTCCAGAAAACCGTTCATTCATGCAAGCATGATTCACGATTTTCTTCCATTTCGCATGGCTCTGAATAGTTACATTTCATATTACTTTTTCACCTGCTCATATACCAGTCCCGGATAAGCTTCGAGGCTGACACCGTTTTTTTCAAACATTGGAAATGCTTCTGCGCCGTATGCGCATACGGCGGTTGCCATGCTTGCCTGTTCAGTGTAGCTCTCCCAGTTGTCGGCGGTAAGGCCAGGCTGGTATGCTTCCCAGGCGGTTTCGTATTCGGTGCTCTTATCGGAAGGAATCGCATCTTTCAGGCTCTCGCCGGACCAGACGGCAAGCTGATCTGCTTTTTTGTAAGTGTATTCCGGGAGCTGATCGTCGCCCAGCGACTGGTACAGCTCGTAGCGGGTAATGGAGCCTTTGGAACTTCCGTAGGATTTTTCCATCTCTTTTTTCACGGTATCCATATCAGCATCATCCGGGTAGGTGATGTCTACTTCGCACAATACCGGTTTTCCTGTCGCTCCGGTCTGATCGAGGTTGATAAACTGAAACATGACTCTGGAAGTTTGCTCGCCGAAAACAGTGGCTTCTGTATCTACTGCGATCGCGGCTGCACTGTTAGTTTCGGAGAAAATTTCCACCTGGTCCCGATCCAGATTCCAGTCGGCAAGCACTTCATCCACCGTTTTCCCCCATCCGGTATCCGGCGGCGTAATTTCCTTGCTGCTCTCTTTCGCTCCCTGACATCCAGTCAGCAACAGAGCACACATTGCAAAAATACCTGCTAATTTTTTATTCATACACCTGCATCTCCTTTCCGCTTTGTTATTTTTTTCACATACTTTTTTGTTAGCCCTATACTACCATATATTCTTCTGAAAATCTATGACGTTTGGTGAAAATTTTCTTACATTTTTCTTATGCATTCGATTTAAATCAAAGAAAAAGCAACAACATCCCTTATAGAAATTCTCTACCGCTAGTGAACCTCACATGACTAAAGTCACGTGCTTCCGGCCGCTTTAGGCGGCAGACAAAATATCGGCGGATACGCCTGTTTCTTAGATCTTGCGCGGACACGCGCTTCTTCCATGCCGGATACGGCAGGTCTCCACATAACAGGTAGTCCACGGTATATCTGCCTGTGTTTATGCTGCTTTTCGCAGTTCCATTTCTGAAATCAGTTCTCTCAGATCTGCATAAACACATGAGGTTCTACGCTTTACTGCAGGAACTTTTGCCTCCAGCAAAGACCTTTCCGTTTCCGGTAAGGTTTTTAAATTTTCACGGATAAAATATCTTGCTCCGATATTATACGATGCCGACAAATCACAGTTGTATCTTTTTCCAGTCTGAAACGTACACAGACGATGATCCCGTATATCACGGGCAATCTCTCCTGATCCATCAAAGGCAAGCCTGCTCGTGTTCCAGGCACAAATCCGGGAAATTCGGATTCCCTTTCTGTGTGCCTGCTGTCCGCACCGTTTCTGGATATCACGTTTTCTCCACATCTGCAGTTTCTGCTTTTTCTTCCCGGAAAGTTTTCCTTTCATTTCCAGATATTCGAAAACAATCACATCTGCCTTATTTCCTGACGCATACAGAACGATTTCCCTTGCAATTTTTCTGCCAAGCTCTGTATTCAGACGTTTTGCATATGCCCATTTTCCCTGCACCTGACGCGATCCATGTTCCCGCTGAAATCTTCGGATCCGTCCCAGCACACGGTACATCCGGTCTTTGTCACTGGAAAAGTTAATAAACTTTCTCCCCAGGATAGTTCCGTCTGGACGCATGATGGTACAGACTGCATCCGTATTGATGCCGAGATCCACACTGCAGATCGTTTGTTCTTTGACAGGTGTCCGGTTTAAAGATACCTCTTCCGCATATGTAAAACGCAGAAAATATTTGTGGTGCTTCTTCTCCAACGTTGGAGCCGAAGCTTTTTTGCCCGACCAGTGTTTTCTTAAGTATTCCATATCCGTATGTTTCAGCCACACAGCAAACCATTTCCAGTCGTGTCCATCGTACAGTTTTAAAAAGGCCGCATCTTTCTCTTCTGTGTTTTCACGGTACATGACATCGTGGTAAAAAACAGG
>NZ_JADNOP010000012.1 GCF_015557635.1 Fusicatenibacter saccharivorans | reverse complement strand
AGGCTTTATTTTGTTATCCTCACCACTTCCGACTACTCTATTCTCCCCAGCATAGCTGGGGGATTAGACTTTTCATTCATTCAAAATGATGGTGATCAGGCAGGATTCTGTGCCTGACGTGATTACCAATAAATGTGGATAATTTATTGATACTCACGTCAGGTACAGAACAATATTTGATAACCTGCAAGAACAAAAAATATATATTTTTACTGACAACTACCTTGACAATCAGCGCTCTTGGTAAATATATTTTGAATGTATTATATAACTTTAACACATCAATTTCAACTAAGTGCGGAAAGAACCTATCTACCGTTTACGAAACGGGGAAGAATGTCGCGTATTTTTCTCTCAAATGACAAAAAAGCAAAAAGATTATTGCGTTTCGTCCGATGCAAAGAAATTTCGTGTTGAAATTACCGGAAAAATAGCGTATAATTTAGAAATGCTATAGACGCAGAGAAAATAGAACGGTTTTTCAGCCGGAAGAAAAGAGGGAGAAAGATATGGAATACCGTATTGGATTAATTCACGGTGACGGAATCGGACCGGAAATTGTAGATGAGGCAAAAAAGGTTCTGGACGCTGTCTGCGAGAAATATGGACATCAGTTTGAATATACCAACCTTCTGCTGGGCGGAGCCTCCATCGATGTGCACGGCGTGCCGCTGACAGATGAAACCATAGAAGAAGCAAAAAAATGTGACGCTGTTCTGATGGGCTCGATCGGAGGAGATGCGAAAACCTCCCCGTGGTACAAATTAAGCCCGGATAAGCGCCCGGAGGCCGGACTTTTAAAAATCCGGAAATCGTTAGGCCTGTTTGCAAACCTGCGCCCGGCGTATCTGTATCAGGAATTAAAGGATGCCTGCCCGTTAAAAGAAGAAATTATCGGTGAGGGCTTTGACATGCTGATCATGCGTGAGCTGACCGGCGGCCTGTATTTCGGAGAGCGCAGCACCGTAGAAGAGAACGGAATCAAAAAAGCAACGGATACCCTGACTTACAGCGAGCCTGAAATCCGCCGTATTGCAATCCGTGCCTTCGACATCGCCAGAAAGAGAAAGAAAAAAGTAACAAGTGTAGATAAAGCAAATGTTCTCGACTCCTCCCGTCTGTGGAGAGCTGTTGTGGAGGATGTTGCAAAAGATTATCCGGACGTTACGTTAGAGCATATGCTGGTTGATAACTGTGCAATGCAGATTGTTCACAATCCGTGCCAGTTTGACGTGGTTCTGACAGAAAACATGTTCGGAGATATCCTTTCCGATGAGGCAAGTATGGTGGCAGGTTCCATCGGAATGCTTTCTTCCGCCAGTTTGAATGAGACAAAATTCGGCCTGTACGAGCCAAGTCACGGCTCTGCACCGGATATCGCAGGAAAAAACATTGCAAACCCGATTGCAACGGTTCTGTCCGCGGCCATGATGCTCCGCTACTCTCTGGATCTCGATAAAGAGGCAGAGGCAGTAGAAAATGCTGTACAGAAAATCTTAAAAGACGGATACCGCACCGTAGACATCATGTCCGAGGGATGCAAAAAAGTATCCACCTCCGAAATGGGAGATCTGCTGGTAAAAGCAATGGCATAAAACTGTAAGATAAGAAAAGAGGAAAAGATCATGAGAAGTGATGCTGTAAAAAAAGGAATCGCACAGGCACCGCAGCGTTCTCTGATGCGTGCGCTGGGTCTGACCGAAGAAGAAATGAAAAAACCGCTCGTAGGAATCGTAAGCTCCTACAATGAGATTGTACCGGGCCACATGAACCTGGATAAAATTACAGAGGCTGTAAAAATGGGCGTTGCCATGGCAGGCGGAACACCGATCGTGTTCCCGGCCATCGCAGTCTGTGACGGTATCGCCATGGGCCACATCGGAATGAAATATTCCCTCGTTACCCGTGACCTGATCGCCGATTCCACCGAGTGTATGGCAATGGCACATCAGTTTGATGCCCTGGTATGTATCCCGAACTGTGATAAAAACGTACCTGGTCTTCTGATGGCAGCAGCAAGAGTCAATGTTCCGACCGTATTTGTCAGCGGCGGCCCGATGCTTGCCGGCCACGTAAAAGGCGAGAAGAGAAGTCTTTCGAGCATGTTCGAGGCAGTCGGCTCCTACGCTGCCGGAACCATGACAGAGGAAGACGTCTATGATTTCGAGTGCAATGCGTGCCCGACCTGCGGTTCCTGCTCCGGTATGTACACCGCAAACAGCATGAACTGCCTGACCGAGGTTCTCGGTATGGGCTTAAAAGGCAACGGAACGATTCCGGCCGTATACTCCGAGCGTCTGCGCCTGGCAAAGAGAGCCGGTATGCAGGTTATGGAGCTGTTAAAACAGGATATCCGTCCAAGAGACATCATGACAAAAGAAGCATTCCTGAACGCTCTGACCGTCGATATGGCACTGGGATGTTCCACCAACAGTATGCTGCATCTGCCGGCCATTGCGCATGAGGCAGGCGTAGAGCTGAATCCGGAGATGGCAAACGCCATCAGCGAGAAGACCCCGAACCTCTGCCATCTGGCTCCGGCAGGATACCACTATATCGAGGAGTTGAACGAGGCAGGCGGTGTTTATGCCGTTATGAATGAGCTGAACAAGCTGAATCTGCTGCACACAGAGTGTATGACAGTAACCGGAAAGACCGTAGGGGAGAACATCAAAGGATGTGTCAACAAAAATCCTGAGATCATCCGTCCAGTTGAGAATCCATACAGCAAGACCGGCGGTATCGCCGTTCTGAAAGGAAACCTGGCACCGGATACCGCAGTTGTCAAACGTTCTGCCGTTGTTCCGGAGATGCAGGTTCATGAAGGCCCGGCCAGAGTCTTTGACTGCGAGGAGGATGCCATCGAGGCAATCCGCGGCGGCAAGATCGTGGCAGGCGACGTTGTTGTCATCCGTTATGAGGGACCAAAGGGTGGTCCTGGTATGCGTGAAATGCTGAATCCGACTTCTGCCATTGCAGGTATGGGACTTGGTTCTTCCGTAGCCCTGATCACGGACGGCCGTTTTTCCGGCGCATCCCGCGGTGCGTCCATCGGTCATGTAAGCCCGGAGGCAGCAGAGGGCGGTCCGATCGCACTCGTTGAGGAAGGCGATCTGATCCGTATCAATATTCCGGAGCACAAGCTGGAGGTTGTCGTATCGGACGAAGAGCTGGCACGCAGAAAAGCTGCATGGACTCCGAGAGAGCCGAAAGTAACCACAGGTTATCTGAAACGCTACGCAAAGATGGTTTCCAGTGCAAATAAGGGAGCTATTCTGGAGTTCTAACTCAGAAAAATCATAAAATCATATCAGCCGTCCGAACGCGCTTTTTTCTCGGATGGCTGATTTCATAAACGGATTTTATACACAAAGCGAAAACATAAGGAAGGAATCATACAGACATGGAATTAACTGGATCACAGATTGTTATCGAGTGCCTGAAGGAGCAGGGTGTGGATACCGTGTTCGGCTATCCGGGCGGAACCATTTTAAATATCTATGATGAACTTTACCGCCACCCGGAAATCCACCATATCTTGACCTCACACGAGCAGGGTGCTGCGCATGCGGCAGACGGATATGCGCGGGCTACCGGAAAAACAGGCGTCTGCATGGCTACAAGCGGCCCCGGCGCAACGAACCTTGTCACCGGAATCGCAACCGCCTACATGGATTCTACGCCGATGGTAGCGATTACCTGTAACGTAGGAAAGGCACTGCTTGGAAAAGACAGCTTTCAGGAGATTGACATTGCGGGTGTTGCGATGCCGATCACAAAATACAGTGTGATTGTAAAAGATATCACCGTTCTTGCAGATACGCTGCGCCGTGCGTTTACGATCGCAAAAAGCGGAAGACCGGGTCCTGTACTGGTGGATATTACCAAGGATGTAACGGCGGCAACCTGCGAATACGAGCCGAAAACACCGGAACAAATTGAACCGTTTACCGAAAGAATCACAGAAGAAGGACTGGATCACGTTGTATCCATGATTCAGGAGTCGAAATGTCCCTACATTTTTGTGGGCGGCGGCAGTGTTATCTCGGGTGCATCCGAAGAAGTACGCGAACTGGCACACCGGATCCAGTCGCCGGTCTGTGACACTTTGATGGGAAAAGGAGCATTTCCGGGAACAGATGAGCTGTACACCGGCATGCTTGGCATGCATGGAACAAAAACCTCAAACTACGGTGTGACAAAGTGCGATCTTCTGATTGTACTCGGGGCAAGATTTTCCGACCGCGTCACCGGAAATGCCGCAAAATTTGCCAACCATGCGAAAATTGTTCAGATCGATGTAGATGCCGCAGAAATCAATAAGAACGTTGCGGTTGAGTACAGTATCATCGGAGACGTCAAAGAGGTCTTAAAACGGCTGAATGCGAAGCTGGAGCCGATGCACCATGACGAGTGGATTGCAAAGATCAGGGAAATGAAAGAAAAATACCCGTTAAAGCATGAAGAGGGGCTTACCGGACCGTATGTGATCGAGGAGATCTATAAGGCAACGGACGGACAGGCAATTATCACAACGGATGTCGGCCAGCACCAGATGTGGGCGGCACAGTATTACCGCTATACGAAGCCGAGAACGCTTCTGACATCAGGCGGTCTTGGAACGATGGGCTTTGGTCTTGGAGCAGCGATGGGTGCAAAAATGGGACGCCCGGACAAGGTTGTCATCAACATCGCAGGAGACGGCTGCTTCCGTATGAACATGAACGAGCTGGCAACCCTTTCCAGACATAACATTCCGGTCATTGAGGTTGTTGTCAATAACCACGTGCTCGGTATGGTGCGCCAGTGGCAGACTCTGTTCTATGGAAAACGGTATTCCAACACGGTTCTGCAGGATCAGGCAGACTTTGTGAAGGTTGCCGAGGCGCTCGGCGTAAAGGGAATCCGTGTGACGAAAAAAGAGGAGATGGGTCCGGCGATCCGTGCAGCAATCGAGAGCGGAAAACCGGCGCTGATCGATGTGTGGATTGACTGTGATGAGAAGGTATTCCCGATGGTTCCGGCCGGAGCACCGATCGAGGATGTTTTCGATGCGGAGGATCTGGCAAAAAAGGAACAAGAAAAGGATTGACAGATTTCTGACAAAGGGGTATCATAGTTTCAACGCGGTAAAGCAATACCGTGTTACCATATGAATTGCAGACTTGTAAGAAAAGATACAAAGGAAATACATAAGATTACAATGGAAACCACCGGTATAGAAACGGTGGTTTCCAAGTAATATAAAGCAGTAAGAGAAACAGGAGGACAAAAAAATGAGCAGAGTCTATAATTTTTCCGCAGGACCGGCAGTTCTGCCAGAGGAAGTGTTGAAAGAAGCCCAGGAGGAAATGCTGGATTACCGCGGATGCGGCATGTCCGTGATGGAGATGAGCCACCGTTCCAAAGTATTCCAGAATATCATCGATGAGGCAGAAGCAGACCTTCGTGATCTGATAGGAATTCCGTCAAATTACAAAGTTCTGTTTCTTCAGGGCGGTGCCTCCCTGCAGTTTTCCATGATCCCGATGAACCTGATGAAAAACGGTGTCGCAGATTACATCGTAACAGGCCAGTGGGCAAAGAAAGCATACGCAGAGGCACAGAAATACGGAAAGGCAAACAAAATTGCCTCCTCTGAGGATAAAACATTTTCCTACATCCCGGACTGCAGCGATCTTCCGATCAGCCCGGATGCCGACTATGTTTATATCTGCGAAAACAACACCATTTACGGTACCAAATACAAAAAACTGCCGAATACCAAGGGCAAAACCCTGGTGGCAGACGTCTCCTCCTGTTTCCTCTCCGAACCTGTCAATGTCTCTGATTACGGCATCATCTACGGCGGTGTCCAGAAAAACATCGGACCTGCCGGAATGGTCATCTCCATTATCCGCGACGATCTGATCACCGACGATGTCCTGCCGGGAACACCGACCATGATGAAATTCAAGACACACGCAGACGCAGGCTCCCTGTACAACACACCGAACTGCTACTGCATCTACATGTGCGGCAAAGTCTTCAAATGGCTGAAGAAAATGGGCGGCCTGGAAGTTATGAAACAGCGCAACGAAGAGAAAGCAAAGCTGCTGTATGATTTCCTGGATCAGAGCAAGCTCTTCAAAGGAACCGTTGTACCGGAAGACCGTTCTCTGATGAACGTTCCGTTTATCACCGGAAATGCAGATCTGGATGCAAAATTCGTCAAAGAGTCCAAGGAAGCCGGACTTGAAAACCTGAAAGGCCATCGTACCGTCGGTGGTATGCGTGCAAGCATTTACAATGCAATGCCGAAAGAAGGCGTAGAAACACTCGTAGCCTTCATGAAAAAGTTCGAGGAGGAAAATCTCTAATGTTTCAGTATCATTGCTTAAATCCGATTGCAGGCGTAGGCCTTGCAAATTTTAATGAAAACTATCAGCAGACCGAGAGTCTGGAAGATGCCGATGCGGTTCTCGTCAGAAGTGCAGCCATGCACGGCATGGAGCTGCCGAAGAGCCTCCTCGCTGTAGCAAGAGCAGGAGCCGGCGTCAACAACATTCCGCTTACCGACTGCGCAGAGCAGGGTATCGTGGTCTTCAATACACCGGGAGCCAATGCAAATGGCGTCAAAGAGCTTGTACTTGCCGGTATGCTGCTGGCATCCCGTGATATCGCAGGCGGTATCGAATGGGTGAAGAGTGACAAAGAAGACGGCGACATCGCAAAAACGGCAGAAAAACAGAAAAAGAAATTTGCCGGCTGCGAGATCAGCGGAAAGAAACTCGGTATCATCGGCCTTGGTGCCATCGGCCAGCTTGTGGCAAATGCAGCCACCCATCTTGGTATGGAAGTATACGGATACGATCCATACATTTCCGTCGATGCAGCATGGAACCTGTCCCGCGACATCCATCACATCCAGAATGTAGAAGATATCTATCGCACCTGCGATTATATCACCATCCATGTGCCGCTTTTGGACAGCACGAAAGGTATGATCAACAAAGCAGCAATCGATGAGATGAAAGACGGCGTGGTTCTTCTGAACTATGCAAGAGATCTTCTCGTTGACGAGGATGCTGTTCTCGCGGCTTTAAAGGCCGGAAAAATGAAGAAATATGTGACCGACTTTGCAAATCCGAAGGTAGTCGGTGCAGAGGGAACGATCGTTACCCCGCACCTTGGAGCATCCACGAAGGAATCCGAGGACAATTGTGCTGTGATGGCAGTCAAGGAAATCCGGGATTTCCTTGAGAACGGAAACATCAGAAACTCCGTCAACTTCCCGAATTGCGATATGGGCGTATGCACCGGTGCAGGCCGTGTGACAATCTGCCACAAGAATATCCCT
This sequence comes from Fusicatenibacter saccharivorans, assembly GCF_015557635.1. GTDB lineage: Bacteria > Bacillota > Clostridia > Lachnospirales > Lachnospiraceae > Fusicatenibacter > Fusicatenibacter saccharivorans. The sequence continues at coordinate 125,010 of NZ_JADNOP010000012.1, read as the reverse complement.
GGTATGCTGGGAGCATTCACCACCGTTATGGGTAATGCAGGTGTCAACATCAGCGATATGACAAACAAAGGTAAAGGCGATTACGCTTACACGATGATGGATCTGGAAAGCGAAGCAACCGAGGAGATAGTAAAAGCCCTCGAAGCAGTTGATGGTGTATTAAAGGTTCGTATCATTCAATAAAGAGAATCAAAGAAAATCAAAAAGTGACAGGAAAAGGCGGTGCCCGAAAACAGGGGTACCGCCTTTTCCTGTCAAGAACGGCAGAAGTTACTGCTGTTTGACTTCCTTTGGGTAAAGAACGGCACAAAAAAGAGAACTGCCCTGGGACAGTTCTCTTTGCCTGTAATGTATGGTTACGAAAAGATTTTCAGATTCGTTTCCAGACGGCTCCGCCGCGTACATCGGCAACTTCAATGCCCTGTGCTTTCAGATCGTCACGGATCTTATCTGCGTCCGCAAAGTTTTTGGCTTTCTTTGCTTCATATCGTTTTAAAACGAGCGCATCAATCTCCGGATCTCCCTCGCCGGTAATCTGATAACCGGATGCAGTGGAAGCGGAAGTTGTCTTTGCGGCCTCTTTTCTCTTTGCTTTTGCATGGGAGAGAAGGGCAAGACCGAGCACCTGATCGAAATTGTCGAGAAGTGCCAGTTTCGTTGCGTCGTTCATGTCTGCCTTTAAGACATCATACAGCGTTGTGATGGCAAGCGAAGTATTGAGGTCAGCGTCGAGTGCTTTCTGGAATTTTTCTTTTAAAGCAGTCATAGAAGCTTCATCGACGGATCCGTTCTCCGGGTTTAAAGCGGCGATACGGGCGATCAGCTTGTCGTAGGCGATTTTTGCGTTGTCCAGGTTCTCCCAGGTAAACACAAGCGCCTTGCGGTAATGGGACTGCAGGCAGAAGAAACGGTAGATAAGCGGATCGTAGCCTTTTTCTTCCAGAAGAGAAACCGTCAGGAACTCACCTTTTGATTTCGACATTTTTCCGGTCGAGGTATTCAGGTGATGTACATGGAACCACTGCGGGCACCATGCATGGCCAAGGTAGCTTTCGGACTGCGCAATCTCGTTGGTGTGGTGCGGGAAGGCATTGTCCACGCCGCCGCAGTGCAGGTCGAGGTATTCTCCGTTGTATTTCATGGAGATACCGGAGCACTCAATGTGCCATCCCGGATAACCGACGCCCCATGGAGAGTCCCATTTGAGCGCCTGGTTCTCGAATTTTGATTTGGTAAACCAGAGAACGAAATCGTTTTTGTTACGTTTGTTGGTATCTTCCTCTACGCCCTCGCGGACACCAACGGCAAGATCATCCTCATCGTGGTCGTTGAATACATAGTAGTGGTCAAGACGGCTGGTGTCAAAGTAAACATTTCCGCCGGCAAAGTAAGCGTAGCCGGTGTCCATCAGCTTTTCGATGATTTTGATATATTCGTCAATGCATCCCGTTGCCGGCTGTACGACATCCGGGCGCTTGATATTCAGCTTTTTGCAATCCGCAAAGAATGCATCGGTGTAATACTGTGCGATTTCCATGACTGTTTTGTGCTCGCGCTTTGCACCTTTGACCATCTTGTCCTCGCCGGTGTCCGCATCGGAGCTTAAATGGCCGACATCGGTGATATTCATGACACGGTTGACGTCGTAGCCTTCATAGCGGAGTGCCTTTTCCAGGACATCCTCCATAATATAACTGCGCAGGTTTCCGATGTGCGCAAAATGATAAACGGTAGGTCCGCAGGTGTACATTTCTACACGGCCCGGTGTGTGTGTCAGGAATTCAGCTTTTTTATGGGTTGCAGAATTATAAAGATACATAAAAGAAGTCTCCTTTTTTCTTTTCGTGCGGATACGGATGCAGAAGTGATGATACACAAGAAAGCAAAAAAGCAAAAAAGCGTCTGCTGTATCCGACAAGGATATCAGAGACGCCGCGTGCGGTGCCTGTTTTCCGTGTACTGCACTGGTTCCTTATTAAAATTAATATTAGCAGGATTTTTTTTTGATGTCAATAGTCCGGAGACTGTCGAAGACAAAAAGTAAGAAAGTGATTTCGGTGTGAGCGGTCTTCATGGAAGGCTTTGCTTTGTAAAAGAAGGAAACGAAAGTAAAAAACGAAAGTAAAAAACAGTATGACGCTTTTAGATAAGAAGAAATGTGATTTTCAGAAGTCTGTTTTTTCGTCCAGCAGGATTCTTTCCCGGAGCAAAATCTGAAACAAATACAAAAAGACAGTGCTGCAGAACGCAAATGGAAAGAAACAATTATTTGTGTAATCTTTTTTTCATTATAAAACCGAAGAATACAGGAAAATAGAAAAACGGCATCAGAACAATACCCAAAAAGAGAAAAATAGAGGATTTTGATTACTTTAAATGCAGTTTATACACTTTTCCCCTGCATCGGATATTGACAAATGGAGCGAGTTCTGGTTATAATGAACCCAGTTGTTTTTGGACAAACGGACAAATGTACGGGCATGAGGGATGAAGAAAACAAATCTTGTTGGACGCATCTCCTTTTTGTACTATTCGTTTTAATGTGGTAAAGTGCCAAAATGAAAAACGGTGGAATGGCGAAGCCGTTCCGGTAAATGTCCGGATGATGCAAAACAACGCGAATCCATGAAAGGAGTTAGGAAGAAATTATGAAAAGAAAAATTGTAAGCGCATTACTTGTTATGAGTATGACTGCAAGCCTGGTTGCCTGTGGAAATTCCGGCAGCGGAAGTTCTGATCCGGCAGATGAGAGTGTAAGCGTAAGCAGCAGCGCGTCTTCCGAAAGCGATGCAAGCGCATCTGCAAGCAGTGAGAGCGAAGCCGAGGCAGAGGAGTCCGAAATGCCGGAAGGATACGACGAGACCAGCACAGAGCTCTATAACGAGGCACTGGGCGATTTCAACGATGCACTTGCTACTGCAAAGGAAGCAGAAACGGTGGATGAGAGATATGCCCTGATGGCAGTTGCCGAGGGAAAACTGATGGAGTCCGCCATGATGTACCCGCTCACCTCAAGAGGTGGTACGTACGCGATGTACAGAATGGCTCCGCGCACCAAGGACTATACCCTTTGGGGAAGCGATAACGACCGTTATCATCAGTATGTTGTAACAACTGACTTTATCAAAGCAGAAGATTACAACGAGATGAGAGCAAAATGGGATGAGCTCAAAGGAACAGGAACCTATGAGAGCTGGGTAAAAGAATATCTGGCAGGAAAAGGTTACACCTTAAAAGACAGCTTCTCCATGCCGTATGCGAGTGATCCGGTAACATGGGACGGACTTGCAACTTCCCGTGCGGCAGATACCGATGCGATCATCAATACCTATGACGGACTGATGGAGTACGATGTAGAGGGAACTCTGCAGCCGGCACTGGCAGAATCCTATGAAGTATCCGATGACGGACTGACCTATACCTTCCACCTTCGTAAAGATGTAAAATGGACCGATTCCCAGGGACGTGAAGTGGATACTGTAAAAGCAGATGACTTCGTGGCTGGAATGCAGCACATGTGTGATGCACAGGGCGGTCTGGAATACCTGGTACAGGGCGTGATCAAAAACGTATCCCAGTACATCAGCGGTGAAGTTACCGATTTCGACGAGGTTGGTGTAAAAGCTGTTGATGACTATACCGTAGAGTACACACTGGAAGAGCCATGTAGCTACTTCATGACCATGCTTGGCTACACCATCTTCATGCCGATGAGCAGAAGCTACTATCAGTCCCAGGGCGGTAAATTTGGTGCTGAGTACGATTCCTCCGCAGCAGATTATCAGTACGGAAAAGATTCCAACTCGATCGCATACTGCGGACCGTACCTGGTAACCAACGCTACAGCGAAAAATACCATCGTCTTTAAACTGAGCGATTCTTACTGGAACAAAGACAACGTAAACATTAAAACCCTGACCTGGCTGTTCAATGACCAGTCTGATGTTACCAAAATGTACACAGATGCAAAAGCAGGTACCGTTGACTATGTAAACCTGAACACCTCCACTATGGAGACAGCAAAATCCGAAGGTCTGTACGACCAGTACGCAGTAGTTTCAGATACCGATGCTACTTCCTTCATGGCATTCTACAATATCAACCGTACTGCGACTGCAAATGCCAACGACGGAACAACAGCAAAGAGTACAAAGTCTGACGAAGAAATCCAGAGAACGAACAAAGCACTGCAGAACGTTCACTTCAGAAGAGCGATCAGCTTTGCAGCAGATCGTGGCGCTTACAATGCACAGCAGGTTGGCGAGGATCTGAAGTATACTTCCCTTAGAAATACCTTTACCCCGGGATATTTCGTAAGCCTGTCAAAAGACACTACCATTCAGATCAACGGAACCGACACAACCTTCCCGGCAGGCACCTACTATGGTGAAATCGTACAGAAACAGATCGACGCCGACGGCGTGAAGATCAAAGTATGGGATGCCGAAAACAAGACCAGCGATGGCTTTGATGGATGGTACAATCCGGAAAACGCAGTAGAAGAACTGAATACCGCAATCGAGGAGCTCGCAGAAGAGGGCATCACCATCGATGAGAGCAACCCGATCCAGATGGAATATCCATATCCGTCTGCAGTAGAAGTTTACACCAACAAAGCAAACTCCTACAAGAAATCAGTAGAGGCTGCCCTTGGCGGAAAAGTTGTGATCAATCTGGTTGATGCCGTAGACCTGGATGGATGGTACTATGCAGGATACTATGCAAACTATGGTTATGAAGCAAACTACGACGTATACGATGTCTCCGGATGGAGTCCGGACTTTGGTGATCCGTGCTCTTACCTGGATACCATGCTTCCGGACTACGAAGGATACATGACCAAATGTTTCGGTATCTTCTAATTTTGGAAAAGATAAAATTGGAAAGATCAGAACAGTTGAAAGCCAATGAATAAACCGGCAGGGGGATGGGAACAAAAAAAGCCATTCCCCTGTCATATTGTGTTAAGGAATGAGAGAATATGACAAAATATCTTTTTAAGCGTTTGTTGCATGGCCTTGTTTCCGTAGTAATCGTTGTTGGATGCGTTATGACTATGATTTATTCTCTGATGGACCGAAATCTGATTTTCGCACAGGACGCCACCTATTCCCATCAGAGCAATAACCAGAAAAAGGTGTACAAATATCAGAAGTGGGAGACATACGGATATCTTGATTATGTAACCTATGCAGATTATTTGAACGCTCTCAAAGCAAAAGGCGAAATTGACGAGGATACGAGATCCAAAGCAGTAGCATTCGGAAGAACGAAAGACCAGGATTCAGAACTGGTATCTGAATATGTAAAGAAATTTACAGCTTATTATAAAGCAAAAGGTTACACCGTAAGAAGATACGATGCGATCATGATGGGTAAGAAAAAATATGCTAACGGCGGACAGCAGCAGCTGTTTGCGTACAAGGATATTCCGCTTGCAACGCGTCTCGGAAAATATTTTTCCGGTTTGATTGACATCGACAGCATTCACGATGCTGCAAAGGTAGAAGGTAAGAGGGGGATTACATTTACCTTACACGATCCGGTATATGGGGGAAAGAAATTTTCACCGGCCATCATGGGAAATGGCACAACACACAAGTACCTGATGTACTTTGACTCAAAATTCCCATATTTCCATCAGAATATAATCACCATAAATTTAGGAAAGTCCTATTCCGTAAATGAGGGTGTGGATGTAGCACTGACCATGACCCGCGCGCAGGGATCCTACGTAAAATCGGAGATTACCTATCCAAGCGGTCTGGTGGAATACAGTGCAGACGATCTGCACAGCGCAACGTATATGAGCGAATCTCAGGATGCAAGCGCTGTTCATTCCGATCGGTTCACAGATGACTATACCAACGTGGATACAATTAAGAGTGGTAAATCAAAAATCGGCTATTCCTTTGTGATCGGTATCATTGCCGTAATTCTTTCCTATCTCATCGCGGTGCCGCTTGGCATTTTGATGGCGAGAAAGAAAGACAAACTGGTTGACCAGCTTGGAACCATCTATATTGTATTCATTATAGCAGTACCTTCACTGGCCTATATTTTCCTGTTTAAGGCAATCGGAGGAAAAATGGGTCTGCCAACCACCTTTGACATGGATTCGAAGAGCAAGCTGATGTATATTCTGCCGATCGTTTCCCTGGCACTGCCGCAGGTGGCAAACCTGATGAAATGGCTGCGTCGATACATGATCGACCAGATGAACTCCGATTACGTAAAATTCGCAAGATCCGGTGGTCTGACAGAGGGAGAAATCTTTACGAAACACATTTTGAAGAATGCAGCGATTCCGATCGTGCAGGGTGTTCCGGCGAGCGTACTGTTCGCACTGACCGGAGCCATCATCACCGAGCGTGTGTACGTAGTACCTGGTGCCGGTAATCTGCTGACGGAAGCAATCAGCAAATATGATAATGGTGTTATCGTAGGTGTTACACTGTTCTACGCAGTGCTCTCCGTTATTTCCATCATCCTGGGCGATGTTTTAATGTCCATGGTAGATCCGCGAATCTCATTCTCAACGAAAGACAGGTAGGGACTTATGAATTATGATTTAGATAAATTCGGTCTGTCTGAGGAAGAACTGTTTTCTCCTGTAGATAACAGCAGTTTGGAGTCTGAGAAAATTACGGCTCCGAGATATTCCTACTGGCATTCCGTGTTCCGCGTATTTTTTAAGAAAAAAATCAACATTGCCGTACTTTGCCTCCTGGGTGTGATTCTGCTGATGACGTATGTGTATCCGCTCTTTGTGGAGTACGACCGTTTCGCCAATCTGATGAACGGCGCGACAAAACATCTGTCTCCAGGCAAAGCCTTGCAGCAGCTTGGATTCAATATTCACTGGATTTTAGGATCCGGTGCTTCCGGACAGTCAACCTTTGATGCTGTCTGGTTTGGTTCCAGAATTTCAGTTTCCCTGGCATTTATCTGTGCGCTCATCAACCTTTCGATTGGTGTGATTGTCGGATCTGTCTGGGGATTTTCGAAGAAGGTTGATGTCTTCATGATGGAGGTTTACAACATCATCGGAAATATTCCGTATGTACTTCTGATCTCCGTCCTGGTGCTTATCTTTTCTCCGAGCTTCTGGACTATGGTATTTGCACTGACCGTTACCGGATGGCTCGCTATAGCGTATTTTATCCGTACACAGGTCGTTATCATCCGTGACAGAGAGTATAATCTGGCATCAAAATGTCTCGGAACCTCTATTTTCCGAATTGCGATGAAGAATATTCTCCCGTTTATGACATCTGTCATTGTTACTCTGGCGGCAACTGAGATTCCGTCCTACATCTCTTACGAGGTGTTCCTGGCTTACATTGGTATGGGACTTTCTGACATGTCTCTGGGAAGACTGATCTATGAGGCTGAGGGTGCCATGCTGACACCGGGATGGGGATTCGAGTTCTGGAGTCCGGTTGTTGTCGCTTCAATCATCACCGTAGTATTATATGTAGTTGGACAGAACCTTGGAGATGCGTCCGACCCGAGAACACATATGTAGGAAGGAAAGCCGCATGGAAGATAAAAAAGTATTATTATCGATTAAGGACTTACAGGTAAAATTCCGTGTCCGCGGCCGTATCCTGACGGCAATCCGGGGCGTAACGCTGGATATTTACGAGAATGAGTCCATTGCTATCGTAGGAGAGTCCGGTGCCGGTAAATCCGTATTCACAAAAGCGTTTGCGGGCATGCTGGACAGCAACGGCTTCATTGACCAGGGAGATATCATTTTCAACGATGCCGAGCTGAGCGATACCGTTGTGCCGCTGAACTCTTATGCGAAAAAGACCATCGCATCCACCTGGGAAAAACTGAATGAGTATTCCAAACTGGAATATGGTTCAGAAGTATTCCTGAAAATGAAGGCGCTGGAGCAGGAAAAAGAAGAAAAAATGACGCTGAGCGAGGAAGAGCGTGAGAAAGCAGATGCTGAAATCAAGGAACTTGTAATAAAGAGAACCGAACTTTTCAACTATAAGCAGACACTCGATACTTCCAAAGAAAAAGCGAAAATCAAAGAGACATCTGCCGAGATTTCCAGACTGGATGGAGAGATCAAGGCTCTGCAGAAAGCAAAAGAGGAAAAAATCAAGGCACACAAACAGGCTGCCATGAACGATACGGCCTACAATCAGGCGTATGATGCAAAGATGGCAGAGTACAAAAAAGAGTATGCCGGCCTGACAGCAAAAGAAATTACGGACGAGACAAGAAAGAGAAATGAGATTCTTGCCAAAGAGATCTATCTTTCTGTTGGACGTTACAAACTGCGCAAAAAAGTCCGCATGATCAAAAAGCTGCACGAGGCATTCAAAGCTGCAATGGAGCGCGGTGTGGATCTGAACGATGAGCAGAAGCGAAACGGCATTTTTGACCAGGCTACCTTCCGCGTACGCTATCTGGATGAGACACCGGAGCAGCTCCACGGAACCTGCATCATCAACCTGGCAAAAATCCAGGACCCGAATGACTGGGGCCAGATCCGTGGTAAGAAAATTGCAACCGTATTCCAGGACCCGATGACTTCCCTGAACCCGATCATCACGATCGGAAAACAGATCACTTCTGTTATTATGAAACATCAGGATGTCAGCGAGGTGGAAGCGAGAGCACAGGCGCTTGAGCTGATGGAAAAGGTTGGTATTCCGAACGCAGAGCAGCGTTTCGATGATTATCCGTTCCAGTATTCCGGCGGTATGAGACAGCGTATCGTTATCGCGATTGCACTTTCCTGCCGTCCGAAGATCCTCATCTGCGATGAGCCGACAACTGCGCTGGACGTTACGATTCAGGCACAGATCCTGAAGCTGATCAAGGATCTTCAGAAAGAGTACAACTACACTATCGTGTTTATTACCCACGACCTTGGTGTCGTAGCGAATATCGCTGACCGTGTTGCCGTTCTGTACGCAGGACAGATCATCGAGTTTGCGAATGTAGAAGAGCTGTTCTACGACCCGCGCCATCCGTACACCTGGGCACTGCTTTCTTCCCTGCCGCAGCTTGCGGAGCGGAATACAAAGCTGTTCTCGATTACCGGTACCCCGCCGTCTTTGTACAACAAAATTATCGGAGACCCGTTCGCGCCGCGTAACCAGTACTGTCTGAAAATCGACACACTGGAAGAGCCGCCGATGTTCAAAGTAACGGATACCCATTACGCCAAAACCTGGCTGCTGGATCCGAGAGCACCAAAGACGGAGAAGCCGGAGGCAATTCAGAATATTCACGAAAAATTATTAAAAGCATACAACTTGTAAAACCAAGGGGATCAAGGTCGAAAAGCCGACGCAAGCAAAGCTTGCACGAGGGTTTTTGAGTTTGAGACCTGCAAAAACATGAGCAAGTAGCCATTTTTCGGAGAAAAATGAGCGGATTGCGAAAGTTTTTAAGATTGCGAAGCAATCTGGTGTTACAGGAATCAACTAATAGGAGAGTTTGAAAGTGTCTACAAAGCAGGAAAGCAAGACCACTGTTTCGCATCTGCCGGAGCATGGTCCGATTGACGAAAATGGAAGAGAAATCTTACTGCAGGTAAAAAATGTAGATATCACTTTCGGCAAGGGCGATGACGCAGTCAAAGCGGTAAAAAATGCTTCTTTTGACATCTACAAGGGAGAAACCTTCTCCCTCGTAGGCGAGTCCGGTTCCGGAAAGACCACGATCGGCCGTGCGGTCATTCGTGTCAACCCGTGTTCCGCAGGAGAGATCCTGTACAAGGGTGTTAAAATTTCCGGCAAGATTCCGCATTCCCTGGACCGGGAGGTTATCCGAAACATTCAGATGGTATTCCAGGATCCTGCCGCATCGTTAAATGAGCGTGCGACGGTCGATTACATCGTATCCGAGGGTCTTTACAACTTCCATCTGTACGAGAACGAGGCAGACCGTGTGAAAAAGGTAGAGAACATGATCAACGAAGTTGGTCTTCTGCCGGAGCACCTGACCCGTTACCCACATGAGTTCTCCGGCGGACAGCGCCAGCGTATCGGTCTGGCCCGTGCCATGGTTATGGAGCCGGAGCTGGTTGTAGCCGATGAGCCGATCTCCGCACTGGACGTATCGATCCGTGCCCAGGTCCTCAATCTGCTGAAGAAATTCCAGAGAGAAAAACAGGTTACTTATCTGTTTATCGCCCATGACCTTTCCATCGTACGGTTCATTTCCGACCGTATCGGTGTTATCTACAAAGGAAATATCGTAGAGGTTGCGGACGCAGAGGAATTGTTCAACTTCCCGCTGCATCCATACACCCATTCCCTGATCTCTGCGATCCCGATTCCGGATCCGCAGCTTGAGAAGAACAAAGTGCTGTACACCTACGATCCGTCCATTCACGATTATTCCGTGGACAAACCGGAGTTCGTGGATATCGGACACAATCACTTTGTATACGGAAACAAGAAAGAGATCGAAGAGTACAAGGCACTCCGTGAAAAGGGAGAGCCGCTGCAGCCGATCACCATCCGCAAGCCGGATGAGGAAGTAAAAGAGGAGGACCACGAGGTTCATTTCTCCAAGGCAGAAGATGAGTTCCTGAAAACTCCGCTTCACGATACCGGAAGCATCTGGTACAAAGTGCTGTCGTTCTTCCTTCCGATCATCGGTATTATTGCAGCTTGTGTTTACAAAAAGAAACAGTACTATCACAACTACAAAGCATGCAAGCAGGGCGCGCTGTACGGATTTGCCGTACTGGCTGTGATCCTCCTGATCTTTATCCTTGCATTGATTTTAGTTGCCCTATAGTGGACAGGAAAGAAAAAGTGGCCCGGAACCAGGAAAAAGGTTCCGGTGCCGCTTTTTTTGATTTACGCGAGCAACGAGCCAAAGTCCGTGCTTGCACGAGACCTTGGCGACTGCCGCGATAACTTGAGAAACTCGCAGAGCGTGTTTCTCATAGTTTACAGGAAACTTCGTTGAAATTTTCTGTAAATTAAAAAAGTTGTGGCTTCCGGAACGAAGTGCGAGATGAATTCCGTTCCGATTTTACTTGACGGGCGATGTGTTTTTTGGGACAATAAATCACAGCGGAAAAGGAAAATTAGAATGAAAGAGGAGCAAAAAAATGGGAAGAACAGTAAAAGATCCGAACAGACGGCTGCCAAAGCCGGTACAGAAGGTCTGGCTTTCCGAAAAAAATGTCGGACGGCGCATCCTGCTTGTAGTACTGCTTCTGGCGATTGGATCCGGTTTTCTGGTGTATGGTTTTATGAACTTTCTGCACGGAGATTCCGGCTGGCGTGAGATCAGTGTAAAGGCAGGCGCGGATTTGAACTGCGGTGAGGATTTTACCTTGAAATATAACGTTGGCGCAAGCGGGGTTTCCGCAGGCGGGGAGGCAAAGGCACTTTCGCTGCTTTACACAGATGCGGCGGTGAAAGGCTACCGGCTTTTCAATATAGATGAGAGCTTTGAGGATGTGACAAACCTGTATGATATCAACCAACATCCAAATGAAGTGCTGACGGTAGATCCGGTTTTATACGATGCACTGAAAAAAGTATCCGATGCCAATTGCCGGGAAATTTATCTGGGACCGCTGTATGCGTCCCTGGAAAATCTCTGCGCCAGCAATGATGATGCGGCTGCAGCGCAGTTTGATCCGAACCGGAACGATGCGGCAGCAGAAGAAACGGCAGCAGTTGCTGCCTTTACACAGAACCCGGATGATATTTCACTGGAGCTGCCAGGGGAAAACCAGGTCTGTCTGCATGTGTCAGACGCGTATCAGGCGTATGCCGCAGAGATGGGCTATACCGCATATCTCGACTTTTTCTGGATGAAAAATGCTTTTTTGATTGATTATCTGGCAGATACGATTCGCGGCGAGGGCTATCAGCTCGGCATTATTTCCAGTAAGGACGGTTTCGTGCGCTGTCTCGATGAAACGGGAGAAAAAGAGTACCGGTATCCACTGTATCATCTTTCCGGGAACGAAATCCAGTCATACGGAACAATGACGTATGAAGGACCGAAAAGCATCGTGTTTTTCCACGCTTACCAGGCGGGCAGCCCGGATGCGTACCGCTATTATCAGTATCAGGACAAAACGATGTGCACGCCGTATCTTAGCGCGGCAGACGGAAAAGACCACACAGCAGCATCCGAACTGCTTGTCTATTCCGGTGAATATGGCTGTGCTGATACGCTGCTTGCAGCATTTTTCGATTATCAGGCCGAATCGCTTTCCGGGGAGTCCCTGAAAACACTGGCTTCACAGAAAATTTACAGTGTCTGGTTTGAGAACAATGAGATTCAGACCACAGACGAAAAGTTTTCCGTGACAGCGGTGAATAAATAAAAAAACAGAATAAAAAACAAACCAGATTTGCATTGTACAATCGCGGTTAGGATGGTAGAATAAAAACAGAATTTGAAAAATCATTTCCACAATCTGCAAGCCCCACTTCGCGATCTGTTTTGACCTTATCCGGTTGCTGCAGACCGTTTGGGCTGAAAATGGGACTCGCAGCTCACGAAAAGCTTTTTTCAAACACGCTCTGGCATGAATGAGTGCTTTTTTATGCGATTTTGTATGGGGGAAGCAGCAGCGAGAGCACGTAAAATAAAAAAGGAGGGGTTATAATTTTGAAAATGGAAGAAAAATTATACGATTATATGGATTGGGCGGAAATAGAAGCCGTGGTCTATTCCGAGGAAAATCATCCAAGAGACATCTTGGGACCGCGCGTAACGGAGGATGGTATTTTGATTCAGGCGTTTTTCCCGGGCGCAACCCGTGCAGCCGTACATACGATCCGCGACGGAAAACAGACCGAGATGGTTTGCGAGGATGAGGCGGGATTTTTCGCTGTGCTGCTTCCAGGAAAGAAAATTCCGTCCTATACGCTGATCTACTGGGACGGCGACGGAAACCAGATGGAGCATTACGATCCGTACGCCTATCCGATGCAGTTCACCGAGCAGGAACAGAAACAGTTTGAAAACGGCATCTGTTATTCCATCTATGAGAAGCTGGGTGCACACCCGGTAAAGATCGATGGTATCAGCGGTGTTTACTTCGCTGTCTGGGCACCGAATGCGATCCGTGTCAGTGTTGTCGGAAATTTCAATAACTGGGACGGAAGAGCATATCAGATGAATCTTCTGGAGTCCGGAATCTACGAGCTCTTTATCCCCGGTGTTCGCGCGGGCGACATCTATAAATATGAAATTAAGGCAAAGGGCGGTCTGACGTATCTGAAATCGGATCCATACGCGAATGCAGCACAGCTGCGTCCGAACAATGCGAGTGTTGTGGTTGATCTTGGAAAATATGCCTGGCAGGATGAGAACTGGATGAAGAAGCGTGGTGTCACACAGGGCGACAAAGCGCCGATTTCTGTTTATGAAGTGCATCTTGGCTCCTGGAAAAAACCGGACGATGGCCGTGAATTTTATAACTACCGTGAGATCGCTCCGATGCTGGCTTCTTATGTGAAAGAGCTCGGCTACACCCATGTTGAGCTGATGCCGGTGATGGAGCATCCGCTCGATGAATCCTGGGGTTATCAGGTAACGGGCTATTACGCACCGACAGCACGATACGGAACGCCGGATGACTTCCGCTATTTTATGGATACGATGCACCAGAACGACATTGGTGTTATTCTCGACTGGGTACCGGCACACTTCCCGCGCGATACCTTCGGACTTTCTGCGTTTGACGGAACGTGTCTGTACGAGCATTTTGACCCGAGACAGGGATCCCATCCACACTGGGGCACGCTGATTTACAATTACGGCAGACCGGAAGTAAAGAACTTCCTGATCGCCAATGCGCTTTTCTGGGCAAAAGAGTACCATGCCGACGGAATCCGTATGGATGCGGTTGCATCGATGCTGTATCTTGATTATGGCAAGCAGGACGGGGAGTGGGTCGCAAATATCTACGGCGGAAATGAGAACCTTGAGGCAATCGAATTTTTAAAACATCTGAACTCCATCTTCAAAAAAGAGTTCCCGGATGCGCTTCTTATCGCAGAGGAATCGACCGCATGGCCGAAGGTGACGGGAGAACTCGACGATGAAGGACTTGGCTTCGACTACAAGTGGAACATGGGCTGGATGAATGATTTTACGGAATATATGAAAAACGATCCGGTATACCGCGGGGCACATCACGATCAGCTGACTTTTTCTATGGTATATGCATACTCGGAGAAATTCATGCTGAGTCTGTCGCACGATGAAGTGGTTCACCTGAAAGGGTCTATGTATACCAAAATGCCGGGTACACCGGAGCAGAAAATGGCAAATCTTCGTCTGGCGTACGCTTATCAGATGGTGCATCCCGGAAAGAAGCTTCTCTTTATGGGACAGGAATTCGGACAGGAAAAAGAGTGGAATGAGAAACAGTCCCTGTCCTGGGAGCTTCTTGAGGACAAGGAACATCTGCAGCTAAAAAACTATATGGCGGCACTTCATGCATTCTACAAAGCAAATCCGGCATTGTATCAGCTTGACGAAAAGCCGGAGGGCTTTGAGTGGATCAATGGCATGGAGTGGGAAAAGAATCTTCTGATCTTCCTTCGCAGAACAAGGAAGAAAGAAGACACGCTGCTTGTCGTATGCAACTTCTCGAATGTCGAGTACGATGATTTCCGCATTGGTGTGCCGTATCCAGGAAAGTACAAAGAGATGTTCAACAGCGATGCGGAAAGCTATGGCGGAACAGGCGTCGGAAATCCACGCGTGAAAATGTCGAAAAAGACAGAATGCGACGAACGGAAAAACTCGATTACCGTGAAACTCGCACCGCTTTCTGTTCAGGTATTTTCTTATACGAAGCCGGAGACGGGCGCTGCAAGCAATAAGAGCGCAAAGGCAAAAACTGCAGCGAAGGCGGCAGCAGAGAAGAAAACCGGAAAGAAGGGAAAACCGGCTGGAAAAACGGAAGAAGCAGTAAAAGCAGTAAAAGCAAAGAAAACAACAAAGACTGCCCAAAAAGCAGAGAAAAAGGTATCGGAAAAAACGGTGAAAACCGCAGAGAAAAAGCAGGGAACTACGACTGCGACAGAGAAGGTGGAGAAAGTCGTAAAGCAGGCGATCGACAGCAAACCGGTGAAAACGGTAGAGCAGACGGTGGACAAGCTGGTGAAAGCCGGAAAATCCGCAGCGGCAGAGGCAGCAAAAGCCGTGGAAAAATACCGCGCAGCCGCCGATCCGGAAAAGAAGCCGGCGACAAAGCCGGAAACCAAGTCGGAAGCAAAATCAGAGGCAAAACCAGAGACAAAAACGAAAAAAAGCACAGGCATGAGTGAACTCGGCGAGGAGCTGCAGAGAAAATTCGAGACAGAGGAGAGATAACACATGGTGAATCTGACAGCGGCGGAACGCGTCTATGAATACTGGATCGACAAGGCCTCTTCGGCTGCCGATCTGGTGCTGAAGATCGTGTTTGCAGTAATTCTGTTTCTGGTTGCACGCAAACTGATCCTGTGGCTCTGTGGTCTGATCCGGAAAAACATGCGGCGTTTTCACACGGAGGAGGCGGTGGTCAGTTTCACCGTTTCCATGGTGAAATACAGTCTGAACACGCTGCTGGTGCTGACCATTATCGTTCAGCTCGGTATCGTATCCGAAGCGTCGATCGCAGCAGCTATCGCCTCCGCCGGCGTTGCCGTATCCCTGGCATTGCAGGGCGGTCTCTCGAACTTTGCAGGCGGGGTGATGATTCTGCTGCTGAAGCCATTTAAGGTCGGTGACTACATTATCTTCCCGGGCGAAGGCCAGGAGGGAACGGTCAAAAAGATTGAGATGTATTACACGACAATCAACAGCATCGACAACCGTACCATCATGATCCCGAACGCCAATCTGACGAACCACACCATCATCAACGTGACGGCGATGGACCGGAGAAAGCTGGAGATCAAAGTCGGCATTTCTTATGAGTCCGATATCAGAAAAGCGAAGGACATCCTGCGCCGCCTCGTTGAGGAGGAGCCGCATTTTCAGTCGGAGGAACAGCAGTTTTTCGTAGATGAGCTGGGCGAGAGCGCGATTACGGTCGGTCTGCGCGCCTGGGTCGCAACGGAAAATTACTGGCCGGTCAAATGGAAAATGAATGAGCGCATCAAAGAAGAGTTTGACGCGGCGGGAATTTCCATCCCGTATAACCAGCTCGATGTCCACATCTGCCCGGAACCGGCGAACAAAAAAGCCGGAAAAGGCGATAAATAAAGGATATTTTGAAAATTAACCCTTGCAATTGCACGGAAAAGGTGCTATAGTAAAGTTGTTAATAAGTGACTGTTAAGGAGTGGACGATTTCGTCCACTCTTTCTTGTGTACAGGGAAATGAAAGAATTTTTCGAAAGTTTCCCTGAATCAAAAAAGGTGGTGAGGATTTGAGCAGAAGAGAAGAATACGAACAGAAGGCAGAAGAACTGATCACTCCGATTGTAGAAGCCAATGGTTTTGAACTGGTGGATGTGGAGTATGTCAAAGAGGGCGGTACCTGGTACCTGCGTGCTTACATCGACAAAGAAGGCGGAATTACCGTAGATGACTGCGAAATCGTCAGCCGTGCATTTTCTGACCGGCTGGACGCAGAGGACTTTATCGATGACGCCTATATCATGGAGGTCAGCTCCCCGGGCCTTGGACGTCCGCTGAAAAAAGAGAAAGACTATAAGAGAAGCATGGGAAAAGAGCTGGAAATCCGGACATACCGTGCGATCGAGAGAAACCGGGAATTTTACGGAATACTCACCGCATATGATGATAACAGTGTGACCATTTTGGAGGAGGACGGAACAGAGCGCGTCTTCCAGAAAAGCGATATTGCATTGATCCGTTTAGCATTTGATTTCTAAACAGACGCAGATACAGGAGGAAAAGAGAAAAATGAATACAGAATTAATGGAGGCCCTTGAAGTTCTTGAGAAAGAGAAGAATATCAGCAAAGATACCCTGCTTGAGGCAATTGAGCAGTCGCTGATCCAGGCCTGTAAAAACCATTTTGGCAAAGCAGATAATGTAAAGGTAAGCATCAACGCCCAGACTGGTGATTTCAAAGTCGTAGCAGAGAAAACCGTTGTTGATCTGGTACAGGATCCGATCATGGAGATCGCCCTTTCCGATGCAAAACGTGCAGACTCCCGCTATGAACTCGGCGATATCG
Source organism: Fusicatenibacter saccharivorans (assembly GCF_015557635.1). Lineage (GTDB taxonomy): Bacteria > Bacillota > Clostridia > Lachnospirales > Lachnospiraceae > Fusicatenibacter > Fusicatenibacter saccharivorans. Next base: position 107,849 of record NZ_JADNOP010000012.1, on the reverse strand, counting down.
TTCCGGTAGAAATCAAATCCAAAGAGTTCGGCCGTATTGCAACCCAGAATGCCAAAAACGTCATTCTTCAGAAGATCCGTGAGGAAGAGCGTAAAGTTCTGTTTGATCAGTACTTCGAGAAAGAGCACGATGTGGTTACCGGTGTGGTACAGCGCTATGTAGGACGCAACGTCAGCATCAACCTCGGTAAAGTAGACGCTCTGCTGACCGAGAACGAGCAGGTCAAAGGCGAGAAATTTGAGCCGACCCAGCGTGTGAAAGTATACGTTCTGGAAGTAAAGAATACAACCAAGGGACCGAAAGTCATGGTATCCCGTACCCATCCGGAACTCGTAAAACGTCTCTTTGAGTCTGAGGTTTCCGAGGTTGCAGAAGGCATCGTAGAGATCAAGAGCATTGCCCGTGAGGCAGGAAGCCGTACGAAAATGGCAGTATGGTCCAACGATCCGAACGTCGATGCAGTCGGCGCATGCGTCGGTATGAACGGAAGCCGTGTCAACGCGGTTGTCAATGAGCTGAACGGAGAGAAGATCGACATCATTACATGGGATGAGAACCCGGCACTCCTGATCGAGAACGCACTGAGCCCGGCAAAAGTTATCTCCGTTATGGCAGATCCGGATGAGAAGACCGCAAAAGTAATCGTTCCGGATTACCAGCTTTCCCTTGCCATCGGTAAAGAGGGACAGAACGCAAGACTTGCCGCACGTCTGACCGGATTCAAGATCGACATTAAGAGCGAGACCCAGGCACGCGAGGCAGGAGACTTCGACTACGTAGACGAAGAGGAATACGAGGAAGAGGACAATTACGATGAGTCCGCAGCAGAGGAGGAAACCATCTCTGCAGAAGAAAACTTCGACGAGAATGATGTAGAAACAGCAGAGAAAGCCGGAGACGAAGAGTAATTAAAATAAAAACAAAGGCGGGATGAGCATTTGAGTACAGTTCGTAAAGTGCCGCTGCGTAAATGCATTGGCTGCAATGAAATGAAAAACAAAAAAGAAATGATCCGCGTGGTGAAAACCACCGAAGGAACGATTGTTCCGGACACAACCGGAAGAATGAACGGACGCGGTGCTTATGTCTGCTCTCTGGAATGTCTGGGGAAAGCAATGAAAAACAAAGGACTTTCCCGTTCTCTGAAGGCAGAAATTCCATCAGAGGTTTATGAGCAGTTAAAGGAGGCATTTGCGAAGATTGAACAGTCAAAGTAAAGGATTATCCATGCTGGGCCTTGCCATGAAGGCGGGTAAGGTATCGAGCGGCGAATTTGCGACCGAGCAGGCCGTAAAGAGCGGCAGCGCATACCTTGTCATTCTGGCGGAAACGGCGTCGGCCAATACACAGAAGAAATTTCGCAATATGTGTGCATACTATAAAGTGCCATGCATTCTTTTTGGGGACAAAGAGCAGCTTGGAAGAGCCATCGGAAGAGAATACCGTTCTTCCCTTGCCGTATGTGAAGCGCATTTTGCAGAAAAAATAGCAGCATTGTTGGCAGAAGCGTAAGGCGTAAGGCCGGAAAGGTCGGTGGATGGATGCAGGAAACACGAAAACCGCAGAAAGAGGAGAAAAGATCATTGGAAAAGAAAGATACAGAAAATATGGAAATGAAGAAACCGGAAGAGCAGGCAAAACCGAAGAAAAAGAAAATTATTTCCGTTGTGCGTCCGCAGAACGCAACAAGTAAAGAAGCAAAAGAGTTCACAAAGAACCAGGGACAGAAAAAAGACCGTCCGTCCCGCGGAAACGGCCGTCCGGAAGGAAACCGCAATGGAAACGGAAGAAGCGAGGACCGTCCGAACCGTGGAAACGGAAACGGCGGAAATGGAGATCGTCCGAACCGCAATGGAGACCGTCCGCAGGGAGAGCGCCGTTTCAACAATAACGGAGACCGTCCGAACCGCAATGGAGACCGTCCGCAGGGAGAGCGCCGCTTCAACAATAACGGAGACCGCCCGAACCGCAGCGGAGACCGTCCGCAGGGAGAACGCCGCTTCGGCGGAAACAATGGAGACCGCCCGAACCGCAGCGGAGACCGTCCGGGAGGAGACCGCAATAACGGCGGAAGAAGTGGAAACGGTGAGAGAAGCGGAAGACCATTCGGTGAGCGTTCCGCACGTCCAAACGGAGGCAGACCGGGAAATAATGGCGGAAGACCGTTCGCAGGAAAGGATGATGATTCCCAGAATCAGAACCGCCGTCCGGGAGGAGACCGCCGCAGAACCGAGCATAAGAGCTCTGCAGGCGATACAATGAGCCTTGGCATCAAGAAGCCAGGCCGTGATACCGGAAGAAAAGAAAAAGACAAAAACAAAGATTCTTTAAGAGAAAATAAATTCAGTGAAGACAGAGGAAGAGGCGGAAACCGTCCGAACCAGGGACATCATCAGCAGTCCAGACTCCCGAAAGCGCTCCAGAAACCGGTCAACAAACCGAAACAGGAAGCACCGAAGGACGAGGTAAAGGAGATTACCCTGCCGGAGAAAATGACCATCCGCGAGCTGGCTGAGAAGATGAAAATGCAGCCGGCAGTCATCGTAAAGAAACTGTTCATGGAAGGAACGATGGTTACCGTAAACCATGAGATCGATTTCGAAAAAGCACAGGAAATTGCGCTTGATTATAACATCATCGCTGAGCCGGAAGAGAAAGTCGATGTGATCGAAGAGCTCTTAAAAGAGGACGAAGAGGATGAAAAAGATATGGTTCCGCGTCCGCCGGTAGTCTGCGTTATGGGACACGTTGACCACGGTAAAACATCTCTTCTGGACTGCATCCGGAACACCCATGTCACCGACCGCGAGGCTGGCGGTATTACCCAGCACATCGGTGCATACACCGTTTCGATCAACAAACAGAAGATTACGTTCCTCGATACCCCAGGACATGAGGCATTCACCGCTATGCGTATGCGTGGAGCCAATGCAACGGATATCGCCATTCTCGTTGTCGCAGCAGACGACGGTGTGATGCCGCAGACCGTTGAGGCAATCAACCATGCAAAAGCAGCCGGCGTTGAGATCATCGTTGCGATCAATAAGATCGATAAACCAGGCGCAAACGTAGAGCGTGTAAAACAGGAGCTCTCCGAGTACGAACTGATTCCGGAGGACTGGGGCGGAAGCACCGTATTCGTTCCGGTATCTGCAAAGAACAACGAAGGTATCGACGATCTGCTGGAGATGATCCTTCTGACTTCCGAAGTGCTCGAGCTGAAAGCAAACCCGAACCGGAAAGCAAGAGGTCTTGTCATCGAGGCTGAGCTGGATAAAGGAAAAGGACCGGTTGCTACCATTCTGGTACAGAAAGGTACCCTGCATGTCGGCGATTACATCGCAGCAGGCGCATGCTCCGGTAAAGTCCGTGCGATGATGGATGATAAGGGACGCCGCGTCAAAGAGGCAGGCCCGTCTACTCCAGTTGAGATCCTCGGACTTTCCGATGTTCCGAACGCAGGAGAGATCCTCGTTCAGACCGATAACGATAAAGAAGCAAAGAACTTCGCAGCAACCTTCGTGGCAGAGAACAAGAAGAACCTGCTTGAGGAGACAAAAGCGAAGATGTCCCTGGATGATCTGTTCAACCAGATTCAGGAGGGTAACTTAAAAGAACTGGCACTCGTTGTCAAAGCCGATGTACAGGGATCTGTCGAGGCAGTAAAACAGAGTCTTGTCAAACTCTCCAACGAGGAAGTTGCCGTACGCGTCATCCACGGCGGTGTCGGTGCGATCAACGAGTCCGACGTTATGCTGGCAACCGCATCTTCCGCCATCATTATCGGATTTAACGTACGCCCGGATGCGAACGCAAAATCCATGGCAGAGCAGAACGGCGTAGACATCCGTCTGTACCGTGTCATCTACCAGGCAATTGAGGATGTTGAGGCAGCTATGAAGGGTATGCTTGAGCCGGTTTACGAAGAGAAAGTTATCGGCCATGCCGAGGTACGTCAGCTCTTCAAGGCATCCGGTGTCGGAACGATCGCCGGAAGCTATGTACTGGACGGAACGTTCCAGAGAGGCTGCAAAGTTCGAATCAGCCGCGAAGGAAACCAGATCTTCGAAGGAAATCTGGCATCCCTCAAACGTTTCAAAGACGATGTCAAAGAAGTGCGCTCCGGCTATGAGTGCGGTCTTGTATTTGAAGGATTCAACGATCTTCAGGAGTTCGATCAGGTCGAGGCCTATATCATGGTAGAAGTGCCGAGATAGAAATGAGGAATTAAGTTGAGAAAAAACAGTATTAAAAACACCAGGATCAACGGGGAAGTACAGAAAGAGCTTTCCAACATCATCCGGAACGAGATCAAGGATCCGCGCATCGGAATGATGACCTCTGTCACAGCGGCAGAGGTAGCGCCGGATCTGAAGACGTGTAAAGTATATATCAGTGTGTTTGGCGATGATGAGGCGAAGAAAGAAACCATCCGCGGCTTAAAGAGCGCGGAGGGCTTCATCCGCCGTATGCTGGCCAAGACCATTAACCTCCGCAATACACCGGAGCTGACCTTTGTCCTGGATGAGTCGATTGAATATGGCGTTACGATGTCAAAACTGATTGATGAAGTAACACACAAAGAAGACAAAAAGGATGAGGAAAATGAAGAAAATTGATGAAATTCTAAACGGAGTCTCCTGCATGGCCATCGCCGGACACGTTCGTCCGGACGGTGACTGCATCGGTTCCTGCCTGGGATTATACCAGTATCTTCGCGACAATCGGCCGGAGATTCAGGCAGATGTCTATCTTGAGGATCCACGGCCGGAATTTTCCTATCTTCCGGGCTTTTCTGAGGTAAAGACAAGCTGTGAAGAGAAAGCGTACGACCTTGTGGTCCTTCTGGATGTATCCAGCGAGGAACGCATCGGCGTTGCCGCACCGCTTCTTGCAAAAGCGGGAAAGACGATCTGTATCGATCACCATGTGACGAATACAGAATATTGCGAAATCAATCACGTAGAGCCGGATGCAAGCTCTGCCTGCGAGGTGCTGTTTGGGCTTCTGGAGGAAGAAAAGATCTCCGAGCCGTGCGCCGAGGCGCTGTACACCGGTATTGTGACCGATTCCGGCGTATTCCAGTACAGCAGCACCTCTCCGCACACGATGCGGGTTGCGGCCGCTCTGATGGAAAAGGGAGTTCCGTTTACCAGAATCATCGAGGATGCATTCTTCAAGAAAACATACGTACAGAACCAGATTATGGGACGCACGCTGACAGAAAGCATCATGCTTCTCGACAAGCAGTGTATTGTCGGTATCGTGCGGAAGAAGGTCATGGACTTCTATGGCCTGACAACGGGAGATATGGACGGCATTGTCAGCCAGTTAAAAAATACAGAAGGCGTTCACGTAGCGATCTTCCTGTATGAGTTGGAGCCGCAGGTCTTCAAAGTAAGCCTCCGCTCCGACGAGCTGGTTGATGTGAGCAAAATCGCAGCCGTATTCGGCGGCGGCGGCCATGTCCGTGCGGCTGGCTGCACGATGTCAGGTTCTCCGTATGATGTAATCAACAATCTGACTCTGTATATCGAAAAACAGCTTCTTGCAGAAGAGGAAGAAGAGACGACAGAGGAAGAAGCATAAACAGGAAACAGCCGGGCGCAGAAAATATATCCACGCCCGGTTTTCTTGTGAAAAAGAGGGAGACAAAACAACATGATAAACGGAGTTCTGAACGTATGGAAAGAGGCGGGATTTACGTCGCATGACGTGGTTGCGAAGCTGCGCGGCATCCTGCACCAGAAAAAAATCGGCCACACCGGAACCCTAGACCCGGATGCGACGGGCGTGCTTCCGGTCTGCCTTGGAAAGGGAACGCGTCTCTGCGATATGCTGACCGATGAGACGAAGACGTATGAAGCGCTGCTTCACCTTGGAATCGCAACGGATACGCAGGACATGAGCGGAACCGTGACAGCAGAAGCGCCAGTGACCGTGACGGAAGAAGAGGTGCGGGACTGCATCGCCTCGTTTGTCGGGGAGCAGCAGCAGGTGCCGCCGATGTATTCCGCGCTGAAGGTTAATGGAAAGAAACTCTACGAGCTGGCGCGGGAAGGCATCGAGATCGAGCGGAAAGCCCGCACGGTGCACTTTTACGAGATCAGCATTCTGGAAGTGAAGCTTCCGCTGGTGCGCATGGAGGTAACGTGTTCGAAGGGAACGTATATCCGCACCCTGTGCCACGATATCGGCGAAAAACTGGGCTGCCACGGATGTATGGAGCAGCTGATCCGCACGAGAGTCGGCCAGTTTGACCGAAACGGAGCGCACACGCTTGACGAGATCGCAGCGATTGTCGGTGAGGGCCGCCTTTCGGAGATCCTCGTGCCGGTCGATGAAATGTTTGCCGCGCTGCGCAGCTTTGCGACAGCGGACGATCATGTGAAAAAGCTTGCGGAAAACGGAAATCCGCTGAAACCGGCGCAGATCCGCGAAATCGGGGAAACTGCTTCCGGCGGGGACTTCGCAGAAGACGAGGAGTTCCGCCTTTATCTCGATGACGGAACGTTTGTCGGTATTTATCAATACAGACCATCACAAAACTTAACCAGACCGGTCAAGTTATTTCTGGAGAGAACATGAGATATCTAACAAAAACACTGGATTTTGACAGCAGAGGGGACAGCGTTGTAACCCTGGGAAAATTTGACGGCCTCCACCGGGGGCATATGCTTCTGATCCGCCGTGTCCTTGCAATCGGCAGAACGGAAAGACTGGAAACGGTTGTGTTTACATTTGACGTGCCGCCGCAGTCGAAAGTGCAGCATGTCAAGCCGCATCAGCTGCTGACGAATGAGGAGAGAAGAGCCCGCCTCGAACAGCTTGGCATGGACTGCCTTGTGGAATGCCCGTTTGTGGATGAAGTGATGCACATGACGCCGGAAGCCTTTATCAAAGAGATTCTGGTGGATAAGCTGCACGCGAAAAAAGTTGTTGTGGGAAAGGATTTCGGTTTTGGCTACAAGAGAAGCGGCACAGCCGAAATGCTGAAAGAAATGGGCCCGTCCCTTGGTTTTGAAACCGAGATCATCGAAAAAGCAGAGGAAAACGGCCGCGAGATCAGCAGCACCTGGGCACGGGAAGAGCTGGAACAGGGCAATATGGAAGCCGTGAGCGGTCTGCTCGGCTACGATTACGCGGTTCACGGCGAGATTGTCCACGGTCATGCACTCGGCAGAACGATCGGCGTGCCGACCATCAATCAGATCCCGCCGGCAGAAAAGCTGCTTCCGCCGTTCGGCGTCTACGTTTCCGAGGTGAAAATCGAAGGAAAAATTTATTACGGTATCACAAACATCGGTGTTAAGCCGACGGTACAGGAAAAATTTACCGGCGTGGAGACGAATCTTTTTGACTGCAGCGAGGATCTCTATGGAAAACAGGCGGAGGTTTCTCTGTTAAAATTCCTGCGCCCGGAGCAGAAATTTGCTTCGATCGACGCGCTGAAAAACCAGCTCGATCATGATGTTGCGGCAGGAAAAAAATATGTAGAAAAAAAGTTCGCTCAGCAGTGAAACACTCGCTGTTTCGCTGCGTAAGAAAGTGATTCAGGTGTGAGCAGCTCTCCTTTTGCGAAGCAAAACTTAAAATGAGAGCTGCGAAAGTTACAGTTCGGAGAACTGTAATTACGTGAAAATTCATCGCGAAAACATCTGATTTTAGTATTTACAATTCGAAAAGCGTATGCTATACTAATCGAGTATGCGGGACAAAAAAGATCCCCGGACCCTGATTCAGAGGCAGGACACTCCGACCACTTCTTAGTCAGCGGTGCAATCAAAATAACAGGAGGAATTTAAAATGATTTCGAAAGAAAAAAAACAGGCAATCATCAAAGAGTATGCAAGAACTGAGGGAGATACAGGATCACCGGAAGTACAGGTAGCTGTTCTTACCGCAAGAATCGAGGAGCTCACTGAGCATCTGAAAGTTCACCACAAAGATCATCACTCCAGAAGAGGTCTTCTGAAAATGGTTGGTCAGAGACGTGGTCTGCTTGACTACTTAAAGAAAACTGATATTGAAAGATACCGTGCTTTAATCGAGAAGTTAGGAATCAGAAAATAATCAGCTTGGAACAACGGGCGGGATACATTTTCCGCCCGTTTCTTTGCTTGTAAGATCAAAGACGCAAACGACATGGAGCCATTCTGAGCTGCATTGCATCCGTAAGAAGCTGCCAGTGGCAGGTTCTGGAGGTGCAGGAATTTTATCCGAGACCACTGAAAAACACATTGAAAAGCTGCATCCTGTCCGTATTCCGGTGTGCTTTTCAGTTGTTTCGGAAATTCTGCTCAGAAGAAAAAAAGGAGATTATTTATGTACAAGAGTTTTTCTATGGAACTGGCAGGCAGAACCCTGACCGTAGACGTAGGCCGTGTAGCAAAACAGGCAAACGGCGCAGCATTTATGCATTATGGCGATACTGTAGTTCTTTCTACAGCAACTGCATCTGAGAAACCGCGTGACGGCATCGACTTCTTCCCATTAAGCGTTGAGTACGAAGAGAAGATGTACGCCGTTGGAAAAATCCCGGGCGGATTCAACAAAAGAGAAGGAAAAGCAAGCGAGCACGCAATTCTGACCAGTCGTGTCATTGACCGTCCGATGCGTCCGCTGTTCCCAAAAGATTACCGCAACGATGTTACATTAAACAACATGGTAATGTCCGTAGATCCGGAGTGTGATCCGGAAGTAGTCGCAATGCTGGGTTCCGCAATCGCAACCTGCATTTCCGACATCCCGTTTGACGGTCCGTGTGCCATGACTCAGATCGGTATGATCGACGGCGAGTTCATCGTAAACCCGACTCTCGCACAGAAAGCCGTATCCGACCTGAAACTGACCGTAGCTTCCACCAGAGAGAAAGTCATCATGATCGAAGCCGGAGCAAAAGAGATTCCGGAAGCAAAAATGATCGACGCCATCTACAAAGCACACGAAGTAAACCAGGAAATCATCAAATTCATCGACAGCATCGTAGCAGAGGTTGGAAAACCGAAACATGCTTATGAGAGCTGCGCTATTCCGGAAGAGCTGTTTGCAGCGATCAAAGAGATCGTTCCTCCGGCAGAGATGGAAGAGGCTGTTTTCAGCGATGATAAACAGACAAGAGAAGAAAACATCCGCGTCATCACCGAGAAACTCGAGGAGGCATTTGCCGACAACGAAGAGTGGCTGGCAGTATTAGGCGAGGCTGTTTACCAGTATCAGAAAAAGACCGTTCGTAAGATGATCTTAAAAGACCACAAACGTCCGGACGGCCGTGCGATCACAGAAATCCGTCCTCTGGCAGCAGAGGTTGACATTATCCCGCGTGTTCATGGTTCCGCTATGTTCACCCGTGGACAGACTCAGATCTGCAACGTAACAACACTGGCTCCGCTTTCCGAAGCACAGAAACTGGACGGACTGGATGAGTTCGAGACCTCCAAACGTTACATGCATCAGTACAACTTCCCATCCTACTCTGTAGGTGAGACAAAACCGTCCCGCGGACCGGGACGCCGTGAGATCGGCCATGGTGCTCTGGCAGAACGTGCCCTGGTTCCGGTACTTCCGACCGAGGAAGAGTTCCCGTACGCAATCCGTACCGTATCCGAGACCTTCGAGTCTAACGGTTCTACTTCCCAGGCAAGTATCTGTGCATCCACCATGTCTCTGATGGCTGCCGGTGTACCGATCAAAAAACCGGTTGCAGGTATCTCCTGCGGTCTGGTAACAGGCGAGACCGATGATGATTACCTCGTACTGACCGATATCCAGGGTCTCGAAGACTTCTTCGGCGACATGGACTTTAAGGTAGCTGGTACCCACGACGGAATCACTGCAATCCAGATGGATATCAAGATCCATGGACTGACCCGTCAGATCGTAGAAGAGGCGATTGCCAGAACGAAACAGGCAAGAGAGTACATCCTGACCGAGGTTATGGAGAAAGCGATCGCAGAGCCGCGTAAGACGGTCGGCGAGTTCGCTCCGAAGATCATCCAGATGATGATCGACCCGCAGAAGATCGGTGAAGTTGTCGGCCAGAGAGGAAAGACCATCAACGCCATCATCGATGAGACCGGCGTAAAGATCGACATCACAGATGACGGTGCAGTTTCCATCTGCGGAACCGAGCAGGCTATGATGGATCAGGCAAAGAAATATATCGAGATCATCGCAAGCGACTTTACCGAGGGACAGATCCTGACCGGAAAAGTTGTCAGCATCAAAGACTTCGGTGCTTTCCTTGAGTTCGCACCTGGAAAAGAAGGTCTGGTACACATTTCCAAGCTCGCCAAACAGCGTGTTGAGAAAGTAGAAGACGTTGTCAGCCTTGGCGATGTTGTAAAAGTAGTCTGCATGGGCAAAGATAAAATGGGCCGTGTAAGCTTCAGTATCAAGGATGTTCCGGCAGACGCGAAATAAATAGATCTGCCAGACGATAAAGAGCGGGGAACACAGAAAAAGGGATCTGCAAAACGGTTCGTTTTTCTGTGTTTTCTTATGTCCAATAGGAGTGAAAGCTATGAGATACCATAATATAACGAAAGACGATATGCTGAACGGAGACGGCCTGCGCGTCGTGCTCTGGGTCGCCGGATGCGGTCATCACTGCAAGGGATGTCAGAATCCGATTACCTGGGATCCAAATGGCGGCATCCCGTTTGATGACGCGGCAAAGGCAGAAATTTTTGAACAGCTGGACAAGGACTACATTTCCGGCATCACCTTCTCCGGCGGAGATCCGCTGTATGAGGCAAACCGGGCGGATGTGACGGCTCTGGCAAAAGAGATCAAGGAAAGATATCCGAAAAAAGATATCTGGGTTTACACCGGATATGAGTGGGAATCCGTCTGTGATCTGGAACTGATGGATTACACGGACGTGGTTGTGGACGGCCGCTTTATTCTTGCCCAGAGGGACGTTACCTTGGAATGGAAGGGCAGCCCGAATCAGAGAGTCATTGATGTGAAAAAGACGAGAGCACGCGGCGAAGTCGTACTGTTCGGCGAAAAGTAGTCACGCAAAAAGAAAAGGAGACGCTTTATGGAAACCATTAAAATTCAGTATTTAAACGATGAAATTGAGCGCCTGCGCTATATCGACGGAAAGTCCGACTGGATCGACCTGCGCGCGGCAGAAGAAGTAGAGTTAAAGGCCGGAGAATTCAAGCTGATCCACCTCGGCGTTGCGATGCAGCTGCCGGAAGGCTATGAGGCGCATATCGTGCCGAGAAGCAGCACCTTCAAGAACTTCGGCATTATCCAGACGAACCACTGCGGAATCATCGACGAGAGCTACTGCGGACCAAACGACTGGTTCTACATGCCGGCGTACGCCCTGCGCGACACCGTGATTCATGTCAATGACCGTATCTGCCAGTTCCGCATCGAGAAGCATCAGCCGACGATCAGCTTTGAAGAAGTTGATCACTTAAACGGCGAGGACCGCGGCGGAATTGGAAGTACAGGAAAACAGTAAATCTGAGCTGCGAATTATTATAGAAAGACCCCGGAAACATCAGTGAAAACTGGCGTTTCCGGGGTCCTTTTTATTTCATCTGAACCGTATTATTCGTGATTTTGAATTTTTTGAAGCTGTTGATAAAGCTCGAAATCCTGCTGTACCCATACTGCTTTACATCAAAGCCCGGGAAGCGGCTCCGCAGAGCGTCGTGGATGATGCTCAGATTGTCGATATGGCCGCCGTTTGAGCAGATCAGGTCGGTGATGCACTTTTCGATCTGCTGGCGCGATACGGTGTTCTGGCGTTCTTTTACAAGGTAATTGTGGCCGGTCTTCAGTACCTCGATATCGTTCATGCTCTCTAAAAACGTCGAGAGCTTTGAATAGCCGTAATTTCGAACATCAAATTCCGAAAATTTCTTCTGTAAGATACTGCCGATTTCACTGAGTGTCGTATTCTTTCCGTGGTCATTGTTTTCCGTCAGCACACGTGATACGGTCCGCTCAATCTCCGCCTTGCTCGTAATCGACGGAGCCTCATCCTGCGAAACGCCGTAGCGTGCCGAACTCTCCGAAACAGCAGTGATAGCAGGGGAGATATCGTCCTCATTCTGGGAGATCACCTCGAGGATTTTAAAGGCATCACACGCGACACGGAACGAGGACGGCGTTTTCTGTTCGCCCATGCCGAGCACAAACATGCCCGATTCGCGCAGACGCTGTGCCAGCTTCGTAAAGTCGGAATCCGAGGAGACGAGGCAGAAGCCCTCCACATTTCCGGAGTAGAGGATATCCATGGCATCGATAATCATCGCAGAGTCGGTCGAGTTCTTTCCGTTCGTATTGCTGTACTGCTGGATCGGATTGATCGAGTAGCGTAAAAGCTGTTCCTTCCAGCTCTTTTTCGAGATGTCCGTCCAGTCCCCGTAGATTCTCTTGTAAGTAGCGACGCCCTGGTCCGAAACCTCGTCCAGGATATATTTGATGTATTTCGGGGAAACATTGTCCGCATCGATCAATACGGCAAACCGGCTGTCTTTCTGTTCCATAGATTCTGTCCTTTCTGCGGCTTGAATAGTTACAAAAATAGATACCTCTAGTTTAGTACATTTCAGCCCGCAAATCAACCGGGAGTTTGAAATGACAAAAAAACTTGTCAAAAGTATTGACAAATAAAGTTGTCAATAGTAGAGTAGTAGATGACAAGAAAAGTTGTCAAATAGAGAGCTCATCTAAAAACGTGACAAGAAAGGAGATGCTGCGATGCCGCTGTACAATCAGTTAAAAGAGTACCGTTCGAAGCTCGGCATCAACCAGACCGACCTTGGGAAAATGGCGGGGGTATCGAGACAGACCATCAGCCTGATCGAGCGGGGAGATTATTCACCGTCGGTGACACTGGCGTTAAAACTTGCAAAAATCTGTGAAGTAAAAGTAGAAGATATTTTTCAATATGAGGAGGATGAATCATGAAAGAAAAACAGGGGAACAAACCAAATTCCTACGGAAAGTTGATGAAACGGATGCTGATTTATCTGGGAATCGGCGGAGTCTGCGGTTTTTTTGTCGGAATTTTTATGACGTTCGGAGTGAAAAATGGCATGAGTGATCTGAGCGATCTGGTCCGCCCGCTGGCACTGCCGATCATTGCGGTAATTTTCGTTGTAAGCATTGTCCTGATGGAATTTTACAGCCGGAAATTAAAGGATACGATGAAGCATCTCGAAGAAGCAGAGGATGAACAGTACGAAGTCTTAAGCTATGAAGAAGAGAAATACGGCGCGATGCTGATGAACTGCAATGTGATTTCGCAGGTCTGCGATTTCATCGTGCTGTCATTTACCTTTTCCCGTTCCTGGCTGGAAGAAGCATCGGGAAAAGAGCTTGCTGGATTCCTGGCAGCCTGTGTTCTGTTTTGTATCAACTTCTTTCTCTATGGCTATTATCAGATGCGTTACGTGAAAATGGTTCAGGCGGCTCATCCGGAGAAGAGAGGAGATATGAACTCGAAAAACTTCCAGAAAGACTGGATGGCAAGCTGCGATGAGGCAGAAAAAGAGATGGTATACCAGAGTGCCTACAAGGCCTATACGGCACTGGGCAAGATGCTTCAGATCCTGCTGTGTGCGACAATGCTCCTGCATCTGGTGTTCCATACCGGTATTCTCGCAGTCATTGTTGTAGGCGTCGTTTATCTGACGATGACACTCACGTATAATCGTTCCTGTGTAAGTCTGCAGAAAGCAAAACTGAATCTGTAATCCTGTAAATACAAAAAACTGCGTGGAATGCATTTCAGAATCGTGCATTCCGCGCAGTTTTGCGTTTGGTATGAAAAATGTCAGCTGATCGGAGCCGTCGGTGTCTTTGAATCATACTTTTTGTCGATATCCTTCATGACAAACAGATACGAAACACCGGTAAAGACAGCTGCCGTCACCCAGGCTGCCGGGTCACAGAAGCAGGCGAGCGGATAGCTGATGACTTTTATGGCAATCACAGCTACAATAAGGCGCGCAAAGAGTTCAGAAACACCGCCCATCATAGGCAGAAAACCGTAGCCGCAACCCTGCATTGCATTTCGGAAAATAAAGATGGTGCAGAGCGGTACATAAAAAAGAGCACACATATAGGAATAAGTCTTTGCCCATGGCATCATGGCGGCCATATCGACATCACCCGAGAAGAAGAGGGAAAGACATGGCTTCAGAAGAAGGAAGACGAGAACAGCGGCTGCGATCGAATATGTGATGGAAGTCAGAAGTGCAGCGCGAACTCCCTTTTTAATCCGTGGAATATCGCCCTTTCCGAAATTTTGTCCGCTGTAGGTTGCCATCGTCTGTCCCATTGCGGAAAAGCCCTGTGTGACCAGATTCTGCAGCTTACAGGCCGCCGTGAAAGCGGCAACTGCCTCCGAGCCGAACAGGTTAATGGCAGCCTGCATAATCATTGTACCGGATGCGGTGATGGCAAACTGGAGTGCCATCGGAATGCCCATCGAGAGCTGATGGCGGGAATCTGCCGCATGAAGCTTCCAGTGGTGTTTTTCCGGCCACATATCCGGCATGGAGCGATAAATATAAAAAAGACAGAGCACAGCAGAAATTCCCTGAGAGAAAACGGTTGCATATCCGGCTCCCGCAACGCCCATTTTAAAACGAATGATGAGAAGCAGATCCAGAAGAACATTTAATACAGCCGAAAAAATCAGGAACATCAGCGGAATCTGGCTGTTTCCTACTGCACGCAGATAGGAGGAAAGCAGATTGTAAAAAATCGTAGCGATCAGGCCACCGCAGATAATCATAATATAGGTATAAGCGTCCTGAAAAATATTTTCCGGTGTGTTCATGAGATGCAGCAACGGCCGCATGGAGATCATGCTGAAGAATGTCAGGACAACCGTGAAAAGGAGAGCCAGTAGAATGCCGTTTGCCACACTTCGCTTTACTCCGCGCGTATCCTTTGCACCGAACCGTTGCGATGTCAGAACCGTAAAGCCTGCTGTGATGCCCTGCGCAAATCCAAGCACCAGGAACATAATCGTTCCCGTAGAACCAACTGCAGCCAGTGCATCCGCTCCGACATATCGGCCAACGATAATCGTGTCTGCCATGTTGTAGAGCTGCTGGAAAATGTTTCCGATAATCAGCGGCAGTGTAAACTGCAGAATGACCGGAAGCGGACTGCCCTTTGTCATATCTCTTTCCATGAAAAAACCTCCTCAGAATGATGGTAAAATTAGTTTTATCTTCGTTTCAAACGAAAGCTATTTTATCACATTCCAAAGAGGTTGTCACACCTTATTTTGACATTTTTCCGGTAATTTTTGATTGATTGAAATCAGAAATTTTCCAGTCTGTTTTTATAGAAGTTTTTCATACACAGTTTTGATTTTTTCCGCCGTCTGCTGCAGCTTCTGCGCACGGTGTCCGAAAATCCGAACAGCAAGATCACCGCCGGAGAGCGTCGTTACGCCGCCGTCGATTTCCGGATCGCCGTCAAGAATTTCCCGGATTTCATTGAGAAGCGTATCCGCGTATTCTGTCCGTGAGAGAAAAAGGTTCGCCATATGCGTGTATCCCTCGTACATACCAATCCCTTCCATCGGCATCTGATCGGGCAGATAGCAGGTGTTGTCGCGGTAGATCAGCTTTTGACCGCGGAAAATCTGTACCTTTGAGGCAAAGCGGCGGTACTGGAACCGCTCTTCGTGCGCATTCCGTCCGCAGGAGATGATTTCCAGCAGAAACAGGCGGGATGTCTCGTCTGCCAGATGAATCGTCATTGTACTCGTAAAAGAAGACTGTGCAAACGGAATGACGGGCTGCGGATAGTAGTAAAGTACCGCGTGCGGATCAACCTGAACGGAAATTGTGCGGGATGCCGATCCCTCGTCCATTTTGTGGATCTTCTCAAACGACTGCGACAGGACCTCGAGATCCGCCCCCTCTTTTACATGGTAAGAAAATTCCTGTGAATCCCCTTCCATAATACCCGCGGAGGCACAGAGAGGCATGATCTGGATTCCGCCGTTCTCTTTTTCAAACGGAGCCATAATCTTGTACGGCGCCGTAAAGGAGAGGTCCTCGAGAATCGTCTTTCCGTTTTTTAACGCCGCGCAGGCCGTGATGCGGGAAATTTTCCGAATTTGTTTTCCATAAGCATCACATTCCTTCTAAGAGCACATTTTCTTTGATCCAGGAAACAACATCATCCACATGGACGTCGCCGCGGATGTTGGTGAACAGAAACGGACGCTCGCCACGCATTTTTTTCGAATCGTGTTCCATGACTTCCAGGCTTGCACCGACATACGGAGCCAGATCAATCTTGTTGATGACGAGAAGATCGGACCGTGTAATGCCAGGGCCGCCTTTCCGCGGAATCTTATCGCCCTCAGCGACATCGATAACAAAGATCGTGGCGTCCACAAGCTCCGGACTGAACGTAGCGGAGAGGTTGTCACCGCCGCTCTCGATAAAGAGAAGCTCGATGTCCGGGAACCGCTCCATCATCTCGTCGACGGCCTCGAGGTTCATCGAAGCATCCTCGCGGATCGCGGTGTGCGGGCAGCCGCCGGTCTCCACGCCGATGATGCGTTCCACCGGAAGGACGCTGTTCTTCGCGAGAAACTGTGCGTCCTCCTTTGTATAAATATCGTTGGTGATAACGCCAATACTGTAATCGTTTGCCATTTTTCGGGACAGCGCCTCAATCAGTGCCGTTTTTCCGGAGCCGACCGGTCCTGCTACTCCAATTTTTACGTAAGACATAACACATACCTCTTTTCCTGAAAATAATGATTGCGCGAAACAAACACATTACGACATATAAAGACGGGAATACAGTGTTTCATGCTGGATCCCGCGGATATCAAAGCCCGGCGCAGAAAGACAGAGATCCTCCGCACTCCGGTGTTCCAGATCTTTTAAAATCTCGGCAAATTCCGCATAGCATCCGCCGAGAAGCTGCTGTCCGGCGCTCTGGCTTAACGGTATCGTTTTGACGCAGTTTGTCACGATCGCGGAAGTCTGCGCATAGAGATAATGCGACAGCGCATCGGCAAGCGGAATGTTCATGGCAGCGCAGAAAACACCGTAGATACAGCAGTGGTTTATCGCCTGCCCTTTCCTGGCAGTAAGATAACGGCGGAAGATCCCGTTTTCCTCTTTTGTCACGGGCAGCTCCAGCTTTTCGATCGTCTTTGCAAAACGGGACCCCATTTTCCGTGCGGCCTCCCTTTGTTCCATTGGAATCCGCGACGCTTCCAGAATTTCTTCAATCGAAAGAAGCTGTTCCAGATCCCCGTATGCGGCAGCAAGATAGGAGAGTCTTGCGGCGAGAAGCTCCGTGAAGGCAAGATTCCATCGGATTTTGTGGTGGATATATTCCTTTGCCGCCGCCTCATCGTGCACAATTTCACGCTGAATATACGTCTCGAGTCCCTGCGAGTGCGAGTACGCGCCGATCGGAAACAGGGCGTCGTTGATCTGAAGAAGATAAAAATTAAGTTCGGACATAAAAAGTCTCCTGAAAAATCATAAGATATCGAATGAGCCTGCCTGCGAAAAGGGGCCGGCCCATTCTTTTCTGCGTGCGGACAGACCGCATCAGTGATGATGATTGTGGATCGATGCGGAAATCCGCTGGTCGAAGTCGAGCTTTTTCAGTTCTTTTTCGGCCGTAACGCCGTGGAGTTTCTGAAGCATCAGAAGCATCGGCTCATTGTAAATCGTGATAAAAGTATCGTTTTCGCCCCAGAACAGCGGTGCATGGCGGTTGCCGATCTCGTAGCAGACCTTTGCCGCCTGCTTTTCGTGACCCGGAGTAAGGGAAACGCGGATCACCTCGCACGGAGGCGTATTGACGGCGATGATTTTTTTATCGTCTGCATAGAGCACATCACCCTGATACAGACCCCTTGTGAGAATGGAATCGTCCATGCGGATGCCGAGCTCCGTTCCGTGGTCGGTCGTCTTTTTATGAATCTTTTTGAAGGCTTCATGCCATTCGATATCGACGTATTCGATCGTTTTTCCGGAAGTGTCAAATTCCGAAAGTTTTCCTAAAATCTGTTCGCAAACCATTGAAAAAAGTTCCTCCTTACCGAATTACCAGATCTGAAGCAGCATCATGACGCCCGGGATCCACGCGGTGACAACGCCCTCAAATACCTGAAGGCACGGCACAAATTTTTCGAGCTTCTTTCCGCAGATATCCTCCACAAAAGAAGTACCCCAGAGAATGGCCCACAGATACCAGATGCCCGCCCAGCGGAGATCCGGCGTGATGTCAAGCGCCGCGCTTCCAATGAAGCCTTCGATCGTTCCGAAGATGACAGCGTTGACGGCAACAAAGGTCGAAAACCACGCAAAAGGGATCGGGCTGGCGTTTAAAAATTTATTGACGGCCACAAAGAGGTAAGTGAAGCAGAACAGCAGTCCCGTTCCGGCAGCGTAATAATTTCCCTGCACGAGATTCACGAAGTTGATGAAAAGGGAAAGTCCGCCGGTAAAGATATTCATTACAGCGGCCGAGCGTCCATCCACATGGTACAGGGTGCACATGCCGTTGTTGATCAGTACAATTCCTACAAATAAAAGACACACTCCAAGCATAATAAAATTCTCCTCGTATGGTTTTACAGAATGCAGAGCCGTTTAGAACAGGCTGTAAAGCTGGGTCAGCGGCAGTTTTTCTGCTGGCTTGGAAGTGATCTCCTCGCCGTCAACAGTGACCTTATATGTCTCCGGATCTACGGTAAGCACCGGCGTGCGGTCGTTCCATACCATATCCTTTTTGCTGATACTGCGGCAGCCGTGTACCGGGACAACCGTTTTTTCCAGTCCGTATGCGTCTTTGATACCGGCATCGAAAGCAGCCTGGGAAACGAAGGTCAGGCATGCCTCCTGTTTTGCTTTTCCGTGAGCGGCAAACATCGGCTGATAGCAGACCGGCTGTGTCGTCGGGATCGAAGCGTTGGCGTCTCCCATTTTCGAAGCGACGATCATACCGCCTTTGATGATCATATCCGGTTTGGAGCCGAAGAAAGCAGGATTCCAGAGCACGAGATCAGCAAATTTTCCCTTTTCGACCGAGCCGACATACTCGGAGATACCGTGGGTGATGGCCGGGTTGATCGTATATTTTGCGATATAACGTTTCACGCGGAAGTTATCGTTTTCATGACCGGCATCCTGCGGCAGAGCGCCGCGCTCATCCTTCATTTTGCTTGCGGTCTGCCACGTACGGGTGATGACCTCACCGACACGGCCCATCGCCTGGGAGTCGGAACTCATCATACTGAAAATACCCATATCGTGCAGAACATCCTCTGCGGCGATCGTCTCCGGGCGGATACGGGAATCCGCGAACGCAACGTCCTCCGGGATGTGCTTGTCGAGGTGGTGGCATACCATCAGCATGTCAAGATGCTCATCAAGTGTGTTGACAGTGTAAGGCATTGTCGGATTCGTGGAGGAAGGCAGAACGTTCGGTGCAGCAGCAGCGCGGATGATGTCCGGTGCGTGGCCGCCGCCGGCTCCCTCGGTGTGGTACGTATGGATGGTTCTTCCGCCGATGGCCGCAAGCGTATCTTCGACGCATCCGCCTTCGTTCAAAGTATCGGTGTGGATGGCAACCTGGACATCGAACTCATCGGCAACGTTGAGGCAGTGGTTAATGACCGCCGGCGTTGCGCCCCAGTCCTCGTGGATTTTCAGGCCCATCGCACCGGCTTTGACCTGCTCAATCAACGGAGCCTCGTCGGAGCAGTTGCCCTTGCCGAGAAAACCAAGGTTCATCGGATATTCCTCTGCGGCTTTCAGCATCATGCGCAGATTCCACGGTCCCGGGGTACACGTCGTTGCGTTCGTGCCGTCCGCCGGGCCGGTGCCGCCGCCGATCATCGTGGTCACGCCGCTGTAGAGGGAGCAGTCAATCTGCTGCGGGCTGATAAAGTGGATGTGAGTATCGATGCCGCCTGCCGTAACGATCATACCCTCGCCGGCCAGAGCCTCGGTCGATGCGCCGACCGTCATGCCAGGAGTCACGCCGTCCATGACATCCGGGTTTCCGGCTTTTCCGATGCCGGCGATTTTTCCGTCTTTGATTCCGATGTCTGCTTTTACAATGCCTGTAGCATCCACGATCAGAGCGTTTGTGATGACAAGATCAAGGTCTCCGTCTCTGCTGCAGGTCTTAACGGACTGTCCCATACCGTCGCGGATGGATTTGCCGCCGCCGAATTTTACTTCATCGCCGTATGTGGTGTAGTCTTTTTCGACTTCAATCACAAGGCTGGTGTCGGCAAGGCGGACCTTATCGCCGACGGTCGGACCGTACATAGCGGCATATTTACTTCCGGAAATTTTTACACTCATTTTTGCTGTCCCTCCTTACAGAAATCCTTTTAACTTCGCGTTTTCCAGTGATGCGGCTTTCGTGTCAGCGGTAGCCTGTGCGCGGGTCAGGTCATTCAGACCGAAGACACGTTTTCTGCCGCCCATCTCGACGAGCTGCACCTCTTTTTCCTCGCCCGGCTCAAAACGGACCGAAGTTCCGGAAGGAATATCGAGGTGATAACCGTACGCCGTTTCCCGGTCAAAAGAGAGGCACCGGTTGACCTCAAAGAAATGAAAATGGGAGCCGACCTGAACGGGACGGTCGCCCTTATTTGCTACCATGACAGTGACTGTCTTTTTGCCTTCGTTTAATGTGATCTCGCGATCGGAAGCCATGATTTCACCGATTTTCATATGATGTCTCCTCCTTACTGAATCGGATTATGTACAGTGACCAGTTTGGTTCCATCCGGGAACGTTGCCTCGACCTGAACCTCGCCGATCATATCGGCAACGCCGTCCATGACATCGTCGCGGGTTAGAATCTTTGTGCCGAGCTGCATCAGCTCCACAACGGTCTTTCCGTCCCTTGCCAGTTCCAGAAGCTCGGAACTGATGTAGGCGAGTGCTTCCGGGTAATTCAGTTTCAGGCCGCGTGCTCTCCGCTCTTTGGCGAGATTACCGGCCATATGAAGCATCAGTTTTTCCTGTTCCTTGGGATTTAATCTCATGGTGTTCCTCCTTTTTTGCATAGAAAAAGAGCAGACCAGGGAGAAAACATTTCTGTTCAGACTCCTTTGTCTGCTCTTTCATATTTTATATCACGCATTATAACGGGTGTTTTTTATTTGGTCAAGAACTTTTTGCTATTTTTTTGATTGCTTTTTTCATGTACAGCAGAGGAAAAACCATAGAAAGCAAAGAAAAGAGGGGAAAATGCAGAAGAAAACAAAGAAAATTCTCTGAAATAAACAGTATATAACAGTTGACAACAGTAGCTGACTGTTATATACTGTTTATTGTAAAGGAGAAGAGAAACGATATGCATATTATTTTGAATCATTCCTCCATGGTGCCGATCTACGAGCAGCTCATGGAGCAGATCAAATCAGAAATTATCAATACAGCATTAAAAGAAGGAGAGGCGCTCCCATCCGTCCGTTCTCTGGCCGGGGAACTGCGGATCAGTGCGCTGACCGTCAAAAAGGCGTATGACAAGTTGGAAGAGGAAGGATTTGTTACAACGATTCACGGAAAGGGAACGTATGTAACGGCTTCCGACAAACAGCTCGCGCTGGAGGCAAGGCAGAGAGAAGCAGAGGCGGATTTTGAAAAAGCCATCGACCGTGCCCTTGCGATGGGAATGAGCCGGGAGGATATTCTGGAGACAGTAACCCTTCTTCTGGAGGAAAAATAAGGAATGCCGGAGCAGCGGCAGAAAGGAAGAGACAGACATGATAAAAATGCAGAATGTCAGAAAGGTGTATCCGGGATTTGATTTTGAGCTTTCTATGGAGATTCCGGAGGGAAGAATCACCGGACTGATTGGAAAAAACGGAGCCGGAAAAAGCACGGCGATCCGGCTGATGCTCGGCCTTGCAAAAGCAGATGGCGGAATAATCGAACTCTTTGGAAAACCGATCACAGAAATTATGGCAGAGGACCGGCAGAATATCGGCGTTTCGCTGGCAGAATCTGGATTTAACGGACAGTTTACCATCGTGGAAGTGGAGAAAATTCTGGCGAAAATGTATCCAAAGTTTGAGGAAAGCTGGTTCACCAGAGAGTGCCAGAAGCTGCATCTTCCGGAAGGAAAACAGTTCAAGGAATTTTCCAATGGAATGAAGGCGAAGCTGCGTGTACTTACCGCCCTGTCACACAAGGCACAGCTTCTGATCCTCGACGTAAACTGGATTATGTAGCATAAGAGTGTATAGCGTGTCTGTAGTCTGATTTTTGCCATAAATAAGTACAGGATACACAGAGAATAGAAAAGAATGTGTATTCAGTTAAATAAGAAATAGATAGCTGGTATGAGAGAACAAGGAGTCTTTCATACCAGTTTTTTTGTGGAAAAAGGGATAGGTTGCACAGGATCTGCCAGGAGATTTCAGTAGGTTTGGTGAATAGCTTTCTCCCAGAAGTGTGGTATAGTCTTGTGCTTGGAACAGGAAAACTACACAGAAGGGAGACACCGATATGACAGCACAGCCAGATATCATCTGGAATGAGCAATGCTTGGGGATACGGATAGGAGAACAGGTTTGCACCTATCTGAAAAAGCATGATGCGGAATACCAGAGACTGCAAAATAAAATACTGGAACTTACAGAGAGGTATCCAGTAATAGAAACATTTATGGAGTCGAATCAGGCAATCAGTCTAACGACAGAAGAGCATAAGGCAGTGCATCAATATTTCCGACTGGAAAGCGAAAAGGAAATGATAGAAGAACAGTACCATTTTTATATGGGACAGGCTCAAATGATCTCCTATGGAGCAATGCTTGGAAAAATTAAAAAAGCAATATTGGGAAATGATGACGGTGACACAAAGAAACTGCTGGAGTTGCTGCTGGATACCTGGATTGATGAGGTTGAAGATCAGCTGAAAGAAAATACAGTGTACCAGGGAATGCTTGAAAAAATATCGAAATATGAAGAACAGGTTCAGACAATGGGATTATCAAAAGAAAAGCGAAAAACAATAGACAAATACGTTACTGAAGTTAGTGAGAGATGGATATTATATGCGGAATCTTTATATCAGGCTGGCATGCAGAAAATTCTGGAACTATTAAATTTGTAAAAAAGGGACGGATAAAATGGGGAAGCACGAAAGGAACTTCCCCATTTGTCACTTCTATTCATCTTTGCCATCAATGAGAAATATGTATGAAACCTGAAAGATTTCAGCAATGGCTTTTAATTCAAGATCAGTGACATAACGCTTGTTTGTTTCGATTCTGGTGATTACATTTTTATCCATATCGTAACCAGCTAACTGGAGTTTATAGGCAAGATCACGCTGAGACATATTGTGGGTCTTGCGAAGTTCAATCAATCGCTGGCTAATCAGATTCTTCTCACCAGACTGTGTCCTTGGCTTTGGCATCTTAAATCTCTTCCTCTCTGGTAAAAGGATGGCTTGTCTCACTTTTTGCACCATCTGTATTGATTTTAACGATTGGACAAGGTAGAATCGGTTGTAAAAGTGAGACAAGAACAGAAGAGGGAGAAATATATGGAGCAGGTAAAAATAGAACAGTTTGCATTTTTATATTTATGCAGCGAGCATGATAAAAGGCTATTATTTAAGAAAGAAAAAATGCAGTTAGCTGATTTCGACAGGTTGACTTATCTGATTTATCATCTTGGTTTTAAGGAATATCACATAAAAGTTTGGATGGAATTTGCAGGAGACTTTAAAAAAGAATGGGATTGTTTGGAAGCACTTCAGGAAACAGGTGGATGTGCTGTGAGCATAGAAAATACAGAATCAGAGTCCAGATTGCATGAAATGTGGATTAGGGATTTTTGCAAAAATACACCAATGGAAATCAGAGAATGGCTTCGAGAATTAGCTTAAGAAATGTAAATAAAAATATACCCTAACTCATTTTTGTGGTATCATTATTAGTAGAGTTTGTGAAATTTGATTTTGCGGAAACCTGGAGTGATAAGAGATAAGTATAAAAGGAGCATATTGATATGAAGAATAGACGAAAGTTTTCTATTTTTATAAGTTCTACCTATGAAGATCTTAAAAAGGAAAGACAGGCATTGGTAGGTGTGGCACTAGAGAATAATTTTATTCCGGTAGGAATGGAGCAATTTCATGCTGCACCTACAAGTCAATGGAATGTTATAACAAAAATGATTGATGAGTGTGATTTTTATCTTCTTGTTATTGGTGCTAGGTATGGGTCAATTGATGAAGAAACTGGTATAAGTTACACAGAGAAAGAATACAATTATGCAAAAACTAAAGGATTACCAGTACTTGTATTGATTAAACAACCTTCGGCTATTTCTGAAAGTGAAAAGGATACCGGAAATGATAAGTATGATAAAATGAAGAAACTGGATGAGTTTAGAGAAAAAGTCAAAAATGATAAAAATACAGTTGATTTTTTCACAGATTTAAACAGTTTAAAGTATGTGGCATCACCGACATTTAGGAACGCCGTTAACTATGTTGATGATAACGCTGGATGGGTTCGATATCGAGATATAGTGGATATAATTAATGAAGAGGCAGAAGGACGAAATAAAGCAAATACTGAACTTGGAGAACATCAGCAGAAGATGCTAGATGACATGAAAGAGATGTTTTCTCAATTCTATAGTAGACTCACTGACCTAGAAAATAACCAGTTAACCTTGAAAGAAATTCCTACAGCAACAAGTGAAGATATCAAAAAATTGTTCCAGGTTGAAGATAATACGTTAATTATTGGAAATCCAGAAGAAAATAAATCAGTTGTAGGGCTAGATGATGTTGGGAACATTCCAGTGGACTCTGCCTTTTTATTAGTATATGCGGCTGATGGTGATGGGCAAATACTAAAGATACGGACACTTGGTTCACCTACTCAGATTTTTACATCAGGTAAGCAGTTTATGGCTGATAATTCAAAAAGAGAATCTGCGAGATGGGAAGAGGCTTTAGACAGACTTATAGAATGGGGCTGGGTTAAAGCTGTAGGGTATAAAGGTGAAATATTTGAATTGACCGGAACAGGTTATAGCAAAGCTGATTGGTTAAAGAACAATATGGCAATAGATACTTCAAAAGAACCGCTTGACGAGTTAAAAGAGTTTGAAGATTAATAAGAATTAAACTAATACAGTTATGCGTATTTATTTGCAAATATACATGGCTGTATTTTTTATTACGGGCAGGGCTCTTCGGGGTTCTGCCCTTTTTCTTTTTCCAGACCAAAAGACCACCTGCTGGAAAAGAACAAGAAAAACCTGAAAGGATGTGGTGACTTATTATTATAGGAATCGATCATGGATATTATGCCATCAAAACTCCCCATGTGTGTTTCCCGACTGGACTGACCGGGTACGATTATGAGCCGTATACCATGCAAAATGTCCTGCAGTACAATGGGAAATTTTATGTGTGTGGAACTGGGCGGCAGACGCTGGTGAGAAGCAAGACTTCCAATGACAATTATTATCTTTTGACAATGGCAGCCATTGCACAGGAGATCCGCTACCGCCGGGGAGAGAGGAAAACAGATGTGGTTCTGGCAGCCGGCCTCCCACTGGCAAGTTTTGGCAGGGAGAAAAAAGGTTTCCGGGAATATCTGTTTCGGAAAGAGCAGCCTCTGCGTTTCCGGTACGAGGATGAGAGCTATGAGATCCGGATTCAGGATGTAAAACTGTTCCCACAGGGATACTCAGCCCTGGCTCTCCACCCGGAATGTGTTCGGGACGAGCCTTCTGTTCTTCTCGCAGATATCGGTGGCTGGACCGTAGACCTGATGCGGCTGGACAACAGTGTTCCAAATGCCGCTACCTGCCGCAGCCTGGAACTTGGTGTGATCCGGTGTGTGGATGAGATCACCGAGCAGGTACGCAGAAATACCGGACTGTCTGTAACGGATATTCAGATCGAACGTGTTCTGAACGGCCAGAGCTGCAGCATGGACCCGGCCGCAAAAGAAATCATTGTCCGGCAGGGAAGGCTCTACACGGAGAAAATACTGTCTGCAATTATGGAAGCCGGGTTCGATCTGAAGGCAATTCCGTCCGTGATCATGGGCGGCGGAGCCAGCATTCTGAAACGGCACGTGACACCGCAGGACGGGCTGTGTCGGCAGATTTACCTGACAGACGTACACGCCAATGCTTCCGGCTATGAGCGGATTGTGGGGCAGATGTGCGCGAAGTAAAGAGACCCGTTTTCTCGTTCCGCCTGAACCTTGATAACCCAGATCACAAAAAGGCATGGGAGATCCTGCAAAGTGTTCCAGATGGACAGAAGAGCAGCTATCTGGTTCAGGTGATCTTAAAAGATCAGGAAAACAACCAGCTGGAGAAAAGCATCCGGCAGGCAATCCGGGAAGAACTGGCAGGTGTTTCCATTTCTGGCTCCGGGGAGAGTGTTTCAAAAAAGGAAGAAATCCCGTCCCAGATGCTGGATTTTCTCTCCGGGCTTGAGGATGCATTCTGAAAAAGTCAAGTCTTTCCTGGTGATAAAATAGCCAAATTTCAAGCAGTCAAATTAGTATAAATCACGGATTTTTGAAAGGGGTGATGCCTATTGAATGTTATTGGATCTGCATCCTTTGGGAGCTTTTGAGAGCCTCATATTCGTTGGGTATTGTGAATAGCTTTCTGTCACGTTTTAGGGTATGTTGTATGTAGAAAAAAGAAAGGAGAACGAACACAATGGAGATGAAAAACATATGCGGAAAAATCCCGGTAGAGCTGCATGAAAAGCTAAAACTGGAAGTCGAAGAGTTAGGAATCAGCATACCAAAATACCTTGAAATGGTAATCGAAGAACACATGACAAGAAAAGGAGAAAAGGCGAACATGGCAGATTTAAGAACAGTAGCAGTACAGGTAACCGAGGATTTATTTTCCAGACTGAAAGCAGTCCTCGCCAGGAATGGCATGAAACAGAAAGACTTCTTAATCGGGCTTATCGAAGATGCAATCGAAAAAGAAGAAGCCAAATGGAAAGCAGAGTCAGAGGAAGCCGAAGAAACAGAAATGGAAGATCCTGAGACTGCAAAATCAGAACCGGATGAAGAGTCAGTAGAACCTGAAGCAGAAGAGCCTGAGACAGAAGCACTGGAAGCTGAAACAGACGGAGAAATGACAGAACCGGACGAAGCTGAAGCAGATGAAGAGCCGACAGAGCCAGAAAACGAAGAGCCAGCGGAAGCAGAGCCAACAGAACTGGAAACCGAAGAAGCAGAAGAATCTGAGCCAGAGGAAGCGGAATCAGAAGAATAGACATCACAAAACAGAAACCAAGAGACGGAAACGGTGCAGAGAAATCTGCACTGTTTTTTTCGCAGCGAAGGGAGGCTGATAGCCGGAACAATTCGATTTTTTGACCTTTTCAGCGGAATCGGAGGATTCCGAGAAGGACTGCACAGAGCAGGGGGCTTCACCTGTGTCGGACACTGTGAAGCGGATGCGTATGCAGACCACAACTACCGGGTGCTGTTTGATACGGAAGGAGAGTGGTTCTGCAATGACGCAAGAAATATTGAAACAGAACGAATGCCGGACTTTGATCTTTTATGCGCGGGATTTCCTTGCCAGGCATTCTCCATTGCTGGACGAAGGGAAGGATTTGCCGATGCAAGAGGAACCCTTTTCTTTGAAGTTGCCAGACTGGTTGCAGACAAACGACCTGCGTATTTTCTCCTTGAAAACGTACCCGGTCTGCTTTCGCATGACAAAGGGCGGACGTTTCACACCATCCTCAGTACGCTATCTGAACTGGGGTATCATGTCGAATGGAAAGTGCTTAACAGCAAGGATTTCGGAGTCCCCCAGTCAAGGAAGCGGGTGTATATTGTCGGATATCTTGATGGAAGATGTGCCGGAAAAATATTACCTTTCCCAAAAGCAAATGGAACAGCTCTTATACAAGTCCATGCTGGCAAACAGGGAGAAAGAGTCTACGCAGAAGAAGGATTGAGCTGCACGCTGACCAGCGGGGCTGGTGGTATGGGCGGTAAGACCGGATTATACGAAGTCGGTATCCCAATCAAGGAAAACACCCGAAAAGGATACAAGATGGCTTATGAGGGTGATAGCATCGACCTCGGCTATCCGGGTATCAACAGCCGCAGGGGAAGAGTCGGGCATGAAATCGCCCATACCCTCACGACCGGAAACCAGCAGGGAACACTGCATTTTGTAGATATCTCCCCTCCGCCGCTGGTGACAGACGTTGCAAGATGTCTGAATACCAGACAGGATTCCAGCATCCATAACCACAGAGGCGAAAGTTCCGGGGTGCTGGTGGAAGAAACGCCAAGGGCAGTGCTGACACCAGCCAGGGAAAAAGTCCGCCAGAATGGAAGAAGAATGAAAGAACCGGAAGAGCCAATGTTCACCATTACGGCAACTGACCGTCATGGAGTGATTTACCACGGCAGAATCCGCAGGCTGACGCCAAGGGAGTGTCTACGGCTGCAGGGATACTGGGATGGTCAGATTTCCAAGATGGAAAAAGAAACATCGGATAACCAGCTTTACAAGCAGGCCGGGAACGGTGTCACCGTCAATGTCATCGAAGCAATAGGCAGAAACCTGAAAGCCGTGGATGAAGAGATCCGAAACAGCTCACCTGTTCCAGAAGCGAAGGGTGGGTGAAGCAGATCGACTTAAAAAACCAGTATTTCGGTACAGAGATTGAGATGACAGGCATCAGCCGTTACAAGGCGGCTGCCGCTGTTGGAAGAATGTTCGGAACAGAGCCATATTCCATCCGCTCTTACAGCTCATGGTGTGTGAAAGACCCGGATGGAAAGGTCTGGAAGTTTTCCTATGATTCCAGTATCCGTTGTCAGTACAAATCTCACGGAAGATGTCTGAATGCTGACAGCGACTATGCCACGGAAATGGTATCCCCGAAATTGGAATATTCGGAAATGGGGAAACTCCAGGAAGTGGTGCGGTGTGTCAAAAACGCAGGTGCTTTTGTCAATTCATCCTGTGGCATGCATGTCCATGTGGACGCATCCAATCATACACCAAGGAGTCTGAAAAATGCACTGACGATCATGTACTGCAAAGAGGATATTCTGTTCAAAGCCTTAAATGTACAGACGAGAAGGGAAGATGAGTATTGCCAGAAAGTCCGTCCTATGGTATTGGAGAAGATCCGCCGGATGCCAAACAGCACCATCACGATGGAAAAATTCAAAAGGGCATGGTATGAGGGAAATGACGGAAGCTCCGAGCATTACAACTGGACAAGGTATTATGCCTTAAACCTACATGCTGTTTTTTCCAAGGGAACACTGGAATGGCGTTGTTTTGAAAGCACCCTCCATGCAGGAAAAGTCCGGTCGAATATCACACTGGCACTTGCCATATCCGCACAGGCGATCAACCAATCTTGTACCCATGCAAAAAAGACGGAGATCGGGGATAACCCGGCATTTACGTTCCGCACCTTTCTGCTCCGCCTCGGATTGATCGGGGACGAATACAAAAATGTACGGAAGCATCTACTTGCCAATCTGGACGGGGATAAGGCATGGCGGTATGACAAAAGTACCTATGCCTGTCTGCAGAATCCAAGACGGACAGAAGATGCAAGATAACAGAATAACGAGAACAGACCGGCCGGGTGGAAACATCCGGCTGTTCTTATGAAAAATGAAGAAAAAGAAGAAAGAGGTAGAAAACATGAAGAATAAATATCGATTCAGGCGAATCCTTTCCGGGGTGATGGCCGCAGTTACCATCTTATCTACAGTCATTTCACCACTGACCGTTTATGCTTCAGAAGAGCCAAAAGCGGCAGAACCGCCAGCTTATGAATCTGTAAAGGATCTGCTGGATGAAGAGGAAGTGGTAAAAGCCACCGATCTGGAGCTGGAAGCCGGACAGGAGTTTGATGCTTCCAGTGACCGCACCAATCTGGAAATCAAGGATGAAAGCAAGGTCAAGGTGACATTCCAGAAAGCAGAGAATGACGCCGGGGAGAGCTTCAGCACCAGCCATGCAGACACTTACCATGCCGTTTATTATGTGGAGCCAGTCAACCAGAACCATCCGGTTTACCAGATTGGAAGAAACCTGATCGTAAAAGAGCCTGTGACAGCGGCTCAGAGTGAACCGCAGACAGAACAGGCAGTCACAGAAGAGGATACCGGTTCTGATGATGAGGAAGCTGCCTCGCAGGAAGAAACTGAGACTGAGCCTGTAGAGACAGAAATCGTTGAACCGGAGACAGCTGAATCTGAAACAGAGGAAGCGGAGACAGAAGAACCGGAAGAAACCGAATCCGAATTTCAGGGTGGACTTTCTGAATCTGAGTTTGATGCCGCATTAGAGGAAGCCGAAACAGAAAATACAACCGATAAAGAATCCGGGCTGACACTCAGCGATGTTCTGGAGCAGGCAGGGGAACAGGATATTGACCTTATGGCAATGGAAGATGGGGAAACCGTTTCATTCACCGCAGTCAATACCAGTACAAGAGCAACACAGGACGTAGATGTGACAAGAGGGGCTGCATACTATTATGCAGACTACGGTCTGGGTTCCTATGTAACTTATAAATATACCGTAAAATTTGGAAACGTGTCTGCAACTGCCTACTGTGTGCAGCCGTCCAAGGCAGGACCTGGGGATGGTGTCTATAAGATCACCAAACTGGGTGACAGCAAAGCACTGGCAAAAGTATGCTACTACGGCACAAAAGCATCCGGCGAAAATGGATTTTTCTCAGAGAAACATCCTGATTTTTCCGCTGGAAAACAGTTTATCATTGTCCATCTGGCTGCGTCTTATGCCAATAACAGTAGTGACGCTTTTTCCGGTACGAATGCAACCGGACAGGCTCTGGCAATGGAACTCTACAATTATTGCATGAGCCAGCCGGAGATACCGGAAGTGGACATGAGTTTCTCCAATGCAAATGTTACCGCATATATCAGCGGCAACAGCCAGAGAACAGAAGAGATCACCTTCAAGGCATCCGAACTGCAGACCATCACCATGAAGCTGCCGTCCGGTGTCAAACTGCATAATGTGACAACGGGAAAAACAAGCAGTGCAGGTGCATCCGTGGAGATCTGCGGCGGTACCAAATTCTACTTATCTGCACCGCTGACACAGGCAGTGGATGTCAAAGGGGAATGGTCTGTCACCATGAAGGGAAGCATCATCAAAGATTATTCCGCTTATAAGATCACAACCGGAAGCGAGACACAGGACCTTGCCCTGGTATTTGGCGAGGGTGTGACCGATGAGAAATATGTAGATTTTAAAGTATCATGGGTAAAACAGGCAACTCTGGAGATCGTAAAGAAGGACCGCAAGAGCAACAAAGCCATCGCAGGTGCAGTTTATGGCGTTTACAGTGACAAGGATGGAAAGAACTTGATCACAAAGATGCCGGCCACAGATGCCAACGGAGCTTCCAGCGTTACGATCACCAAAACACAGGATACCGTATACCTGAAAGAGATCTCCGTACCAAACGGATATCTGCTGGATACCAAAGCCTACGATGTGAAACTGGTCATCGGAGATACTGTAAAACAAACCGTTACCGATACAGAGCAGATGGCAAGCCTGACTGTGTATAAATTAGGAGAAGTCCTGACCGGAGCAAAGGTAACTGATGATGGTGTTTCCTTTGTTTATACCGAGCAGAAACAGAAGAGTGCGGTTTACAATGTTTATGCCGCAGCGGATATTGTATCCGCAGACGGAACCGTCATTTATAAAAAAGACGCACTGGTCAAAGCCGGACTTACTACCGGGGATGACGGAAGTGTCACACTGGATAATCTATATCTGGGAAAATATGTGGTAAAAGAAATGCAGGCACCACAAAATCTGGTATGCACAGGCGAAAGCCAGGAAATCACCCTTTCCTATGCCGGAAGCAATGTGGAGAAGGTCATGGGAAGCGTGACATTCAAAAATGACCGCCAAAAAGCAAGCGTAAGCGTATACAAACAGGATAAGGAAACCAGGAAATACCTTCCGGGCGGCACTTATGGCCTGTATGCCGGAAACGACATCAAAGCAGCGGACGGAACCGTTGTGGTCAAAAAAGATACCCTCATTGAGAAGGCAGTGACCGGAACAGACGGAAAAGCCGTATATCAGGCAGACCTGCCGATCGCTAACAGCTACTACATGAAAGAGGTTTCTGCACCGGCCGGATATACCAGAAACAGTGAGGATGTGTACTCTTTTACGTTCCAGTACACCACAGACAAAGAGGCAACCGTTTCTTTCAGCCACACGTTCCAGAACGAGCGTGTCAATGCGAAGATCAAACTGGTAAAAGAGGATTCCGAAACCGGAAAGACCGCACAGGGAGATGCAACCCTTGAGGGTGCGGTTTACGGACTGTATGCCCGTGAGGATATCGTTCATCCGGATGGACAGACAGGTGTCCTTTACCCGGCAGGAACGCAGATTGCAACCCTGACTACGGATGCCGAGGGAAATGCAGAAATCGCAGACCTCTATCTCGGAAAGTATTACGTGAAAGAATTGACGCCGCCTGTTGGATATCTGGCAGACCCGGAAGAACATGATCTGGAGTGTAATGACGAGGGAGATCTGGTTCAGACGGTAGAACGTACCGCAACTTCTCTGGAAGATGTGATCAAACAGCCGTTCCAGGTCATTAAAGCAGCCAACAATGGTAAGACCGATGCCGATCTGTTAAAAGGTGTGGGATTCAGTGCATATCTGGAGAGCAGCCTGAAGAAAAATAAGGACGGCTCCTATGATTTTGCATCCGCTACCCCGGTCGTGCTGACCGCAGACGGACAGACAGAAATGTTCACAGATGAGCGCGGATATGCATGCTCCATTCCGCTCCCATACGGTACCTATATTGTAAGGGAGACCACCACACCGCACAACCTCACGCCAGTCGATGATTTTAAGGTTGTGATCTCAGAGAATCATCCGGATCAGCCGCAGGTATGGCGTGTGCTTCTGGATAAAGAGTTTGAAGCAAAATTAAAGATCATCAAAAAAGACGATGAGACAAAGAAATCTGTCCTGGTTCCGAATACCGAGTTCAAGGTATACGATCTGGACAACAAAAAGTATGTGGAACAGGTAACCACTTACCCGTCCACTACGGTACATAAATCTTATTTTACCGATGAAAACGGATACCTGATCCTGCCACAGAATCTTGCTTGCGGAAATTACCGCATCGAAGAAGTGACTGCACCGGATGGATACACCCACAGTGCCAATACCGTGGAAATCAAGGTAGACAGCGATACTGCATACCAGGAAGATCCGGTCAGCGGTGACCTGATCATCGAGGTGGAATTCGAGAACCACCCGGCAAAAGGCAGACTGACCATCCACAAGGAAGGAGAAGTAGTCAAAGGTTTTGACAAGGATTTCACCTATGAGGAAGCCAGCCTTGCAGGAGCCGTGTTTGAGGTTTATGCCGCAGAAGATATCTATACCGCAGACCATCAGAAAGATGAGAACGGCAACCGTTATCTGGAATATGCCAAAGACACACTGGTGGCAACGGTGACAACCGATGAAACCGGAAGTGCCGTAGTAGAGAACCTTCCGCTCGGCAAATACCGTGTAGAAGAGAAAAAAACGCCGGAGGGCTACACCTGGAATGCCAAAGGCGAAGAAGTAACTTTTACCTATGCCGGACAGGATACCCCAGTCGTAGACGAAGAAGTGACTTTTACCAATGAACGCCAGAAAGTAAGCATCACCGTGGAAAAACAGGATGCAGAAACAGGAAGCACGGTAGCTGGAGCTACATTCGGTCTTTACAATAAGAACGAGATCAAATCCGGTGACAAGATTATTGTGAAAGCAGATACCTTATTACAGGAGATCACAAGCGATGAAAAAGGACAGGCACACTTCACCCTGGACCTGCCGCTTGGAACTTATTATGTGAAAGAAATTTCTGCACCGGATGGTTTTGTATCTTCTGACGAGATACTGGAATTTGATGCCACCTATCAGGGGCAGGACATTCCGACCATCAAGCTGAAATCTGTGAAGAAGAACCAGCCGACCACCATCGAGGTGACAAAATCCGACCTGACCACAGGCGTAGAGCTGAACGGGGCATCCCTTTCTGTTCTGGACAAGGATGGAAATGTGATCGACAGCTGGACTTCCGTAAAGGATGAGCCTCATGTGATCAAATACCTGACCGTTGGAAAAACTTATACCCTCCGTGAATCTCTTGCACCGCTTGGTTATTTAAAGACCACGGATGTGGAATTCACCGTTCAGGATACCGCAAAAGTACAGAAAGTGGAAATGAAAGACGATGTGCCGAAAGCCCTGCTGATCGTAAACAAGAAGGGTGAATTCCTTGATAAGATCACCCTGCTGGACAATGTCAAAGGCGTTGTAGAGCATCTGTTTGAGTACATCACAGGAAGCCTGTCAGACGTTACCTTTGAGATTTACGCTGCAGAGGATATCAAAGCAGCCGATGGTGTAAGCCCGGATTATTATGCTAAGGACGAGCTGGTGGCAACCGTGACTACTGATGCAAACGGTGTTGCAGAAGTATCTGACCTTCCGGTTGGAAAATACTATGTCAAAGAGGTGGGCACAGCATATGGTTATGTGCTGGATGAAGAACCACGATATGTAGATCTTTCCTACCGTGACCAGGATACCCCGGTTGTCGTATACGATGAGGACTGGCAGAACAACCGTCAGAAAGTAAAAGTGAACGTCCTGAAGAAAGAAAAGGATACCGACCGTGTATTAAAAGGCGGCATCTTTGGACTGTACACCAGAAACGACATCCTGTCCGCATCTGGAAAGGTGCTGATGGAAGCAGATACCCTGATCGAGTTAAAAACAACAGATGCAGATGGAAAGATTTCCTTTATTGCAGACCTGCCGATCGACGGAACCTATTATGTGAAGGAGCTGTATGCACCGGATGGATTTGTCACCACCGGAGAAGAGCAGGAATTTGTTTTTGAGTACCAGGGGGATAAAGAAGTAGAAGCATCCTATGAATTTGTATTTGAAGATGAGCCGACAACCGTGGAGCTTTCCAAAACCGATCTGACCACGGGCGAGGAACTGCCGGGAGCCAGATTACAGCTGACGGATGAAAACGGGGCTGTTGTTGAGGAATGGACATCCACCAAGGAGCCGCACATCATCAAAGAACTGGTTGTAGGAAAATCTTACACCCTGACAGAAAACAAGCCGGCCGATGGATATGCCACTGCGGAAAGCATCACATTCACCGTAGAGAATACTGCGGAGATCCAGAAACAGGTAATGGAAGATGACGTGACCAAAGTGAAGATCAGCAAAACGGATATTACCGGAGATAATGAGATCGAAGGAGCCAAACTGACCATCACAGATGAAAATGGCAACATCGTAGAAACCTGGACTTCCGGTAAAGAGCCGCATTATATCGAAAAACTTCCGATTGGTAAATACACCCTGAAAGAAGAGCAGGCTCCAAACGGTTATGTCGTTGCAGAGGAGATCACCTTCGAGGTGGCAGATACCGCAGAGATCCAGAAGGTAGCCATGAAAGATGACACCGCAAAGGGACGTCTGATCATTGAGAAAACAGATAAGGATACCGGAGCAGCACTGAAAGATGCAGAATTTGAACTGAGGGATGCGGATGGCAAAGTGGTAGAAACCCTGACCACTGATGAAAACGGCCATGCAACCAGCGGACTGCTTGCAATCGGAACTTATAAGGACGGCAAATTTGATAAGGCAGCCACCTATTATCTGGTTGAGACCAAAGCACCGGAGGGCTATCAGCTGGATGAGACCAAACATGAGGTGACATTTACCTATGTAGATGACAAAACTCCAGTGATCGAAGTCATCCAGAAAGTGACGAACGAGAAGCTGCCGGAGGATACCCCGTTTGTAAGCAACCCGAAAACAGGCGATGACACCAACCTCTGGATTCCGGCCCTGTGCCTGATTCTTTCCGCAGGCGGTCTGATCGGCATGGGTGTGGCATCCAGAAGAAAGAAGAAAAAAGGGGGCAGATAGGCTGAAACAATTATATTTTGCGTATGGAAGCAACATGGATCTGGACCAGATGGCATATCGGTGCCCAAAGGCGGAGGTGGTAGAAATCGTCCGCCTGGAGGGGTATCGGCTGACCTTTGCAGCCGCAGGAAGCGGCCTTGCCACCATCTTCCCGGAAGAGGGAAGCCATGTGGACGGCGTCCTCTGGTCACTGACCGGGGACTGTGAAAAGAGCCTGGATCTTTATGAAGGCTATCCTGATTTTTACGACAAGCAGGAGATCACTGTCAAGAACAAAGATGGAAGAGAGATCAAAGCCATTGTCTATATCATGACAAAAGATTACATGCAGAACTTTAATCCGCCCGGACGGTCGTACCTGACTGGGATCTTAAAGGGCTGCAGACAGAACCAAATCCCGACAGAGCCGATCCTGAAAGCAGCAAGGAAACCGCCTGTGCCGGGAAAGACGCAGAAGAGTCAGCCAAAGAAGCAGAGAAAAGCCGGACAGGAACGATGAAGAAAAAACCAAAGACAGGAATCTTACAGAGGTTTTTCAAGATCATCTGCCTTGCAGTGACGCTGACAAGTGCCGGGTTTCTGATTTACCACATGGTATATCTTCCAATGGAGAACAAAAAGCTGGTGGCAGAGCTGAAAGGGAATTTCCCGGAGCCGGAAGCTCCGGGAGCCTCAGGCTCTGAAAAGAAAGACCAACCAGCTGGAAGAAAATGCCCGGTGGCTGCGGTAGACCTTGTTTCTCTTCGGGAACAATACCCGGATGTGCAGGGATGGCTGACAATACCGGATACCGGGATTGATTACCCGGTGCTTCAGTCCGAACAGGAGAATGAGGAGTTTTACCTGAAACGGAATTACAAAAAGGAATATGACATCAACGGAAGCCTGTTTTTACAGGCAGACTGTAAAGTGTCTGAAAGTCGGAACCTTATCATTTACGGTCACAACATGAACAGTGGGGCAATGTTCGGAAATCTGGACTTATATGCAGATGAAACGTACTATCAGGAGCATCCCTTTGCTTATCTTCAGACAGAGGATAGCATTCAGGAATACCGAATTGTCACGGTGCTGAAAGCAGACAGGAATTTGTTCCCATTCCAGCAGAAACTCGCAGATGCGGAGGCAGTGCAGGAATATTTAAAAGCAGCTAAGCAGAGGGAAGTGTTCGAAACCGGGGATGATTACCTGAAGTGTATATACGATAAGGTTTTGACGCTCGTCACGTGTTCATATGAATGGAGCGGTGCCAGGAACATCGTCCTGGCGGTGCCGGTTTCCGGGGCAGTGTGGAGTCAGAAGTGTTCGTAAGTACCAGAAAAGTGCAGAAAATGAGACAAAT
This sequence comes from Fusicatenibacter saccharivorans, assembly GCF_015557635.1. Classification (GTDB taxonomy): domain Bacteria; phylum Bacillota; class Clostridia; order Lachnospirales; family Lachnospiraceae; genus Fusicatenibacter; species Fusicatenibacter saccharivorans. Next base: position 70,458 of record NZ_JADNOP010000012.1, on the reverse strand, counting down.
AATGACCGCACGGGCAGGGATGTGTTCAAAACAGGGGGATTATGTAAGGGTGTGCATTGGTAGTATTTAGGTTGAAAAAAGTGTCTGAAAGTACCAGAAAAGTGCAGAATGTGAGACAACTTATAACCCAGATCCGGCAGAAAGTGTTCCAGAAAGGAGCGTTTCCTGCCGTTATTATTTACTTGGAAAGGATGGTAACGATTATGAAACGATTTTATACAGCAGAATCCGTAACAGAAGGACATCCGGATAAGCTCTGCGACCTGATCGCAGACAGCATTCTGGACGCGTGTCTGAAAGAGGACGAAAATTCCAGAGTGGCCTGCGAGGTGCTGGCGACCAAAAGGAACATCATTGTGGCAGGAGAGATCACCAGCCGATTTGAGCCACAGGTGTTTGAAATCATCAAAAAGGTGCTGGAGAGTGCAGGCTATGAAGCAGAGGAAATCCACATGGATGCCCTCATCCACAAACAGAGTCCGGATATCGCCGGGGCAGTGGAGAGATCCAGAGAACGAAGGGCAGGGACTGTTTCTGTTCAGAGCGGACTTGCCAGCGGTGCCGGGGATCAGGGCATCATGATTGGCTACGCCTGCGATGAGACACCGCAGCTTATGCCGATGCCAGTGGTTCTGGCGAACCGCATTGTAAGGGAACTGTCTGCAAGCCGTAGAAGCGGATATATCACGGGAATCTTGCCAGATGGAAAGGCGCAGGTGACCGTGGAGTATGAAGATGACAGACCTGCCCGGCTGGATACCGTCATTGTGTCCTGCCAGCATGAAAAGGAAAAATCCCTTCGGAAGCTGGAGCATGAGATCCGGGAGAAAGTGTTACGCCCGGCACTCCGTATGCTGCCACCGGATGAGGATACCAAGATCCTGATTAACCCATCGGGCAGATTTGTGTGCGGAGGTCTGGATGCAGACACCGGACTGACCGGAAGGAAACTAATGGTGGATACCTACGGCAGCCTGGTACCGCATGGCGGCGGTGCATTCTCCGGGAAGGATTGTTCCAAAGTTGACCGTTCCGGGGCATACATGGCCCGTTACATCGCCAAAAATATGGTAGCTGCCGGACTTGCCAGCCGATGCCAGGTGTCCCTTGCCTATGCCATCGGGGTTGCCCAGCCAGTCATGGTGCAGGTGGATACCTTTGGAACCGGAAAGATCTGTGCGGATGACTGCCTCGCCGCTGCGATTCCTCTGGTGTTTGGGCTTACCCCAAGCCAGATTAGTGACACCCTGCACCTGAAGCGGCCGATCTACCGACAGAGTGCCGTGTTCGGGCATTTTGGAAGAAAGGAATTCCCGTGGGAGAAAACGGATAAGGCAGAGCAGCTCCGGGATACCGTGATGTAATGCCGTGGATTCCGGAAGAAGAGATCAAACGGGCAAGGGAGATCACCGCCATTGAGTACCTGAAGAAATACCAGCCGAACCGCCTGAAAAAATCTTCAGCCAGAAATGAATGGGAGCTGACAGACCACGATAGCTTTAAAATCAACGAGTTCACCAGCCAGTGGCACTGGAAATCCAGAGATATCGGGGGAACCAGTGCATTAAATTTCCTGATCCATGTAGATGGGTGTTCCTTTCTGGAGGCAGTGCAAATGCTGAAAGGTGAGTATCCCACCTACATCCCTCCGCCTGTGGAGACAAAGCCCCAAAAGCCGTTTGTCTTGCCGCCAGCCAGCCCGGACTGCCGCAGGGTGTTCCGATATCTGAAAGAGCGGGGCATCAGCAGCGAGGTCTTACAGCAGTGTGTTCATCTGGGAATCCTGTATGAAAGCCTGCCCTATCACAATGCTGTGTTCGTAGGCAAGGACGAAAATCAGGTGGCAAGGTATGCTTTCCTGCGTGGGATTTACGATGCCAGCGGAAAGTCTTTTAAGATGGAACAGGCCGGAAGCGAAAAGGCATACGCTTTTTGTGTTCCGGCACAAACAGGATGCAGACGGGTTGCTGTTTATGAAGCCTGTGTGGATGTGCTTGCCCACATGACATTGGAACAGAGACAGGGAAGCCGGGATAAGTACCGTCTGGAACTTGGCGGGATCAGCGCACCAAAAGAAGGGCAGAGCCAGCGGAGCATGAAAAAGCCGCAGGCATTGGAACATTTTCTGTCCCAGCACCCGGAGATCACCGAGATCGAAGTGTGTACCGACAATGACTTTGCCGGACGGTGGGCGTGTGAACATATCCGAAAAGCCTACGAGGGAAACTATCAGATCATCGAGAACCTGCCGGAGATCGAAGGGGCAGACTGGGCAGACGTGGCAAAGATGGCTGCCCGTACACCAGAGAAACGGCAGAACAGAGAAGCGAGGTGGTGCCTTGAAAGATAAAATAGACGTGGAAATGCTGTCACCTCTGATGGCAGAGTTTATTCCGGACTATTCAGACATTGTGGATCTGGATGATGCGGAGCCATTGGAAGGACCTGACCTGGTGCAGTATCAGACATCCATAGCAGAAAAGGTTGATGAAATCAACCGGCTCGGTATGCCTGACAACCAGCCATGCAACCTGATTGATTATTTTGACCGAAACAAGGACATTAAGGAAAAAGTGGAACGCATTACAATGGCGGTAAAAGAACAGGAGGGTGTTTTATATGGCTGTGCAAACCTGACACTCCGGGAGAATCTGACCCCAGAGGAATACCGTGTGGTGGGGCAGTATCTGAGAGGGCAGTACAGCGATGGCTGGGGAGAAAGTCTGGAACAGCGGGAGATCAAGGTAGACGGTGGTGAATTATACTTACATTTCTATGTTGGTGCCGGCTCGGATTTCCAGATACAGGTGAAAGCACCAGAAAACGAGATGCAGGAAAAGCAATCGAAACCAAAGCCGTCCCATCTGAAGCTGAAACTCTTAGGGCATGACGGAAATATTTTCTCAATCCTTGGCGATGCCTCAAGATTGCTCAGATGTGCCGGGATGTCCGAACAGGCCAACGAGATGGCAGACCGTGTCCACAAGAGTGGCAATTATTATGAAGCACTGGGAATCATCAGCGAATATGTGGAAACCGAACTGTCGGATCACCATGAACCGCCCAGAACGCCGAGAAAAGAAATACCGAAAAAAGAGGATACCTGCCGATGAGCAGTTCCCTAAAGAAAAGCACTTCCAGAGAAATCTGGAAAATAAGCGACCGAAAGGATGATGCCTATGGGAAATACCCTGAAACTTGAAGATCTTTTAAAACCGGACTGCCTGCCGGATGAGTCTGCCGGAGGGGCGAACTGGCGTATCCTGCATGGGGATACCTTAAAGCTGGTAAAAGGATTCCAGCCGGGAATTTTTGATGCAGTCGTGACCGATCCGCCTTATGCGTCTGGGGGAACCAAGCAGAATGAACGCAACCGTACCACTAACCAGAAGTACAGCAGTATGAAAGCGGAAAACGCCCTGCCGGATTTTGATGGGGATAATAAGGACCAGCGTTCCTGGACCCACTGGATGGCAGAATGGCTGTACGATGTGCGGAAAGCCTGCAAGAGAGGGGCTCCGATCTGCCTCTTTATTGACTGGAGACAGTACCCGTCCATTACCGATGCCCTTCAGTGGGCAGGCTGGATCTGGAGAGGAACCGCAGTCTGGGACAAGGGAAACTCCCGTCCGCAGAAAGGCAGGTTCCGCCAGCAGGCAGAGTATATTGTATGGGGAAGCAACGGCCCGATGCCGATCAACCGCCCGGTGTCCTGCCTTCCGGGTGTGTTCCGTTATGGAAATCCACAGAACCGCATCCATGTGACAGAGAAGCCGCTCCAGCTGATGAAGGATGTCATCCAGATCTGCGAGCCGGGCGGCCTGATCTTAGATCCGTTTGCCGGAGCTGGTACTACCATCCTTGCGGCGGCAGAGTCAGGCTATCAGGCGGTCGGCATCGAAGTGACGGATGTGTATTATAAGCTGGGAAGCGACCGTGTTCGCATTGCACTGGAAGCATTGGAAGAAGCGGAAAACGAAGAATCGCAGTAACCGGATGTCTGCCAGACATCTGAAAAAAGAAAGAAAAGAATCCAGATGTCCACAAGACATCCACAGAGCCAGAATGCTTTGTGGGTGTTTTTTAGATCATGCCGGATAGAGGTAAACTGTCCGGTCAGGAAAGGAGATGGTCGTATTGGAACAGGCACTTGCTTATGTCTGCTGTTCTGCAGAAGAGGGAAAGACCAAAGTACAGCGGTACTGCAGGAAGATCTACGAATTGGGATATGTGCCGATCTGCCCGCAGTACAGCTTTTCCCCATTCCTTGATGATGGGGACGCAGAGGATATGCAGGCCATGCGGAGAATGTCCCACCAGATCTTAAGGCGGTGCAGGATGGTGGTCGTCTGCGGAAAAGAGACCACCGGGACGATGAACACGGAGATCAGCATGGCTGACAGACTCCATATCATCTGTACCACACTGGATGGGTTGAGCAAAATCAAGGAAAATGAATGATTCAGAAAAACGACTGGTTCAGAGGGGACGAAACCGGATGCGACTGGTTTTGCAAGCATAGCGTTTGGATATCCAAGCGCACTTTGGGGAGAACCCCAATCCCCCATACCGAGCCGTAAACAGACGAAAGGAGAACGAAAAAATGTTGGGATTTATACTTGGCACAATGACTGGAGGAGTAATGGGCGTTTTTGCAATGTGTCTTTTCATAGCTGGAAAGCGGGAGGACGAGGCGCTGGAGCGGTGCCGGATAAAACGGAAAGAGATCATCGACCACGGCGTGTGCATCTGTTTTGTAAACAGCCAGGGAGAGGAACTGTTCCGTCTGGCAGACGGGGAGAGCCTTGTGCAGAATGCCCCAAATGGAGAGCGGAACGTATCCACCTGCCACTATCTGGATGCCGATTCTGCTATGATCGATGGGAAGAAATGGAACCTTCTGGAATTTGCAAAAGAGATGGAAAAGAGGGGAATCATGCTTGCCCCGATGGAGCTGTGCCAGGTACCGGAAAGGGGGTGAGGCCTATATGAAGAAAAAGATCATTGCTGCAGCCGTAGCCATTGGCGTGCTGACAGGATTCCTGATCTGGAAAAACCGTGAAATGTAATGGAGTAATCAATAACCCGTTGGAAAGCAGGTGAAGAGATGAGAAAAAGAAACCATGTGATACCAGTCCGCCTCAATGCAAAGGAGCTGCGTTTTCTGGAAGAACAGGTAGAAAAAAGCGGCCTGTCCCGTGAGGAATATATCCGTTCCATCGTCATGGGCGGCGAAGTCCGGGCAAGACCCTGTGAGCATCATGCAGAGCTTTTACGGAAAATATCCGGTCTGTGCAACAATGCCAACCAGCTTGCCCATGTAGCCAACGGCTGTGGGATGGCCGGGGAAGAGAGTATCCGGGAAATGCTCCGCATGACGAAAGAGACATGGAGGCTGGTCAAAGAGGAATGGTAGCCGATGGCATACACCAGTATCATCCCGGTCAGCCGTCTGGACAATTCCATCACTTACATCCGAAATAAGGATAAGACCACAAAGAAAGGGCAGAGTGCCGGCTCTCTGGAAGAAGCCATTGATTACGCCATGAACCGGGACAAGACAGAGCGTTCCGTTTTTGAGGATGCCATCGGCTGTGTCTGCGAGACTGCCTATCAAGATATGGTAGAAACGAAGAAACGCTACCACAAGATGGACGGGGTACAGGGCTACCATCTGGTGCAGAGCTTTGCCAAAGGGGAAGTCACCCCGGAACTGGCACACCAGATCGGCATGGAGCTGGCAGAAAGGCTCCTTCAGAGAAAATACGAAGCAGTCATCACCACCCATCTGAACACGGAGCATTACCACAACCACATCGTGTTTAATTCCGTTAGCATGGAAGATGGGAAAAAGTACCACAGCAACAGCAGGAGTTACTATGAGGATGTGCGGAAAGCTTCGGATGCCTTATGCCTGAAATACGGCTTATCTGTCATCGAGCCGAAAAACGGCAAAGGGAAGTCCTATGCCCAGTGGATGGCAGAACAGGACGGAAAGCCGACCTGGAGAACCTCGATCCGTCTGGATATCCGGGATGCGGTGGCAGAAAGCTTCACATGGAAACAGTTTCTGGACCAGATGAAGCAGAGGGGATACCAGTGGAAGCTGAACCGGAAGTACATTGCATTAAAAGCACCGGGGATGGAACGGTATATCCGTCTGCGGAGCCTGGGGAAGCATTACTCAGAAGAGAGTATCCGGCAGTGGATCTTACAGCCAAAGAGCAGGACACCTGCTGGGAAAGAAGGAATTTCCCGAACCCCGAAAAAGAAGCTAAAGGGGATACAGGCCCTGTACTATTCCTATCTGTATCAGATGGGTGTTCTAAAGCAGAAGCCGAAAAGGATCTCCCCGGTGCTCCGGGCAGATATCCGGAAACTGGATGCCAGGATCGAGCAGATGGAATTTCTCCAGAAGCATCAAATCACCACCCGTGAAGAACTGCTCGCCTACCGTACCCCGTTGGAAGAACAGGTGCAGGCACTCACGAAAGAACGGAAGCGGCTCTACCGGAGCGAACCGGACGGTGTCAGGATCGGTCAGATCAACAAAGTACTGAAGCCGCTTCGGAAGGATATCCGCATTTGTATCCGGATCGAACAGCAGTCCAGAGAGATGGAAGAGCGGATGCGTCTGGCAGAGCAGATCCAGAGACAGGCAGAACAGGAAGAAGATAAGACGGAGAAAACCAGACAAAAGGAAACAGAAAGCAGGTGAACGATATGAATTATGGAGGCGATGCGGCGGACCAGATCGTCCGGTATTCCCTGGACGGCGTGGACCACGGGCTCAGGCTTTCGGGTACGCTGGCAAAGCATCTGGCGGTATTTGTTGCCGCCGTATTAAAAGACCAGAAGAAAACGAGGGGCAAGACCAGAATGGTGCGGATGTTAAAGGAGAACAAGCCATTGAAGTTCTTCACTGTGCCATCTGACCGCCTGCGTGAATTCTGCAGTGAGGGCAGGAAACGAGGACTGCTCTATGTGATCATCCGGGATAAAAAGAACCCGGAGATGAGCGAGGTCATGGTCTTTGCCGATGATGCAGCCAAAGTCAACCGTGTCATGGATAAGATGAACCTTGATTTTGTAAGGAGCGAAGTCGGGGAAGCTGTCCATGAGGTAACCGCCGGAATGGAAGCACCGGAAACCGAAGCAGTACAGGAAACTGTGCAGATGCCGGAGGGCGAGGTGCAGTTTGAAATCAGCGATCTGGACGAAGCATTCCAGGTCGGTGACATGGACTTTTCTGAAGAGGAAAAGAACCAGAATCATCCCGAAAAGGAGTTTTCCGAACCGGAAAATTTTATCCCGGTGCAGGAAGAGGGGGAAGAGAATCTGTCCGGCTCTTCCTTGCACAGCAGAAATATTTCTACCGGGCAGGAAAAAGGGACTGATGCAGGGCAGAGGGAACAGGAGCGTCCCAGTGTCCGCCGGGAGCTGGAGAACATCAAACGGGAAAAAGCAGAGGAATCCCAGAAGCGGAGCCGGGAAAAGAACCGTGGACCAAGGAAAACGCAGAAGAAAGCAAGAAATAAACGAAAGGTGAAAGCGAGGTAGGAGATGGACCTGACAAAATTTTTAGGGCAGGACTCGCAGGAGCAGTCCGCCCAGCGGTTATCGAAAGAAGAATATGCCGCACAGAAAAAGCAGGAGAGGGAAGAAATCTGGGGTATGATCGATGGAAAGGCACAGGAGGTCTTCCAGAATGGGGACTCCTTAAAAGGATTCCTTGATTTTATGGGACAGTGCAAGCCGCAGAGGACAGACAACCTGTTCCTGCTTTATGCACAGAATCCGGAGATCCGGCAGGTCAAGACCTTTGAAAAATGGAAGGAAGAAGGCAAGGTAGTCAAGACCGGAAGCAAGGGATACAACTTCATTGTCGGACAGGAATATGAAAAGGACGGTGTCATCCAGCAGGGGTACTCCATCCAGAAAGCCTATGACATCAGCCAGATCCGTACCAAGCAGCCGGAAGAGGCAGAGCCAAAGCCGATGGACCAGCTGATGGAAGCACTGCTGACCGACAGCGAGGTACGGATTCAGATCGCAGACAATCTGCCGGATAAGGTACAGGCACAGTACATCCCGAACAAGCGGACGATCTATGTCCGAAATGGCATGAGCGAAAATGCAACGTTCCATTCCATCAGCCGGGAGTTGGCCTGTGCATCCCTTGACCATCACGATGGAAGCTACAGCCGGGCAGGGGTATCGGCACAGGCCTATTGTGCGGCGTATGTGACAGCACAGAAATACGGCGTGGATGTCTCCGGTTTTTCCTTTGACAAGGTATGCCAGATGCAGGCATTCGGACAGAAAGATCCGAAAGAACTCCGCTCCTTTATCCAGGATGTAAAGAGTGCAGCCTATTCCATTGGCAAGCAGGTAGACCGCAACCTTGGCAAAAGCGAGCAGGAATTTATGACCGATGAATTTGCCATCCCGGAGGAAAAAACGGAGAAACCTGCCAAGAGTAAAAAGTCTCCGGAACGCTGATAAAAAGGGGCTTTTCCGGCTCTTTTGCAGTAGCTTTCCGGGAGGAAGTGTGGTATGTTGTGGTTGAGAAAAAAGAGGAAATAAGGAGGCTCGCCTATGACAAGAATGCGATATGTAAAGATGGACCGGATCATGAACCACATGCTGATCCATGCACTCCGGGAAGTGTTCCGGCAGGAAAAAGAACAGGGGCTTCCGGTGGATACCACACGGGATCTGGTTCTGAAGCTGGCAGAGCAGGAAGAGGGAAAGCTCTACCTGACAGAAGCCGAACACAGCAAATCCGTGGAAGCCTTAAACCAGCTCCGGGACACATACCTGAAAAACGGACGCTATTCCGATGGGATCGACAGCGTCCTGTTAAAGATCATGAAATCCAGATACCGCCCATACCGTGGAAGGGGAAGATGAAGAAAGGATGTGGTACAAATATACAGAAATATGACACAAGAAAGAATAGAAGCCATGCGGAGAAGATATCCGCCGGGAACCGAGGTCACGCTTAACAGCATGGAGGGGGAGAGCCACATGCCACCCGGCTTAAAAGGTAAGGTGGATATGGTAGACGATGCAGGGCAGATCCACGTAAACTGGGAGAATGGAAGCAGCCTTGCCCTCGTTCCGGGAGTGGACAGCTTCCACATTACGGACCTGCCAAGAGCAGAGAGGCCCAAACAGCAGCCATCCCGGTAACAAACAGCCGGAAGTCAGACTGGGTGATTTGGCTTGCCGGACTGCCTGTCATCTGGTGGGTAGCAATCCTGCTTGCGGATGCCATCCAGCCGGGCAGGAATCTTTTCGAGCTGATGGAGGTTCTCACAGAAAAGCTGAACCATCCCTTCCAGTTTCATTATACGGAATACACCATCAAGTCGATGCTGGTCTGCACGTTACTTTACGCAGCCGGGATCGGCATTTTTTATTCCAGTCAGAAGAACTACCGCAGAGGGGAAGAACATGGCTCTGCCAGATGGGGCGATGCCCGGCAGATCTGTAAGAAATATAGCAAGAAGCCGTACTCCCAGAACATCCTGCTGACACAGAACTTCCGCATTAGCCTTGACACCCACAAGCACCGCAGATGTCTCAACATTCTCGTAGTGGGAGGCTCCGGTGCAGGAAAATCCAGAGGCTTTGCCCTGCCAAACATCATGCAGTGCTGCTGTTCGATGGTCATTACAGACCCCAAAGCGGAGCTGCTCCGAAAGACAGGGGGCTTGCTGGAGAAAAAGGGATATGAGGTGCGTGTCTTTGACCTCATCAATCCCGACACATCTTTTTGCTACAATCCATTCGAGTACGTTCACGATGATAAAGACGTACTCCGTCTCATTTCCAATCTGATACAAAACACCACACCTAAAGGTTCCCAGTCCTCCGATCCCTTCTGGGAGAAGAGCGAAACCGCACTGCTTCAGGCACTGATGCTGTACCTGCTCCACGAAGCTCCGCCGGAAGAACAGAACTTTGCCATGATTATGGAGATGTTAGGTTCTGCCCAGGTAAAAGAAGAGGACGAGGACTACGAGTCCCCTCTGGACATTTTGTTTGACCGTTTGGAGATGCGGGACCCGGACAGCATTGCCGTGAAGCAGTACCACATCTACAAGCAGGCGGCAGGAAAGACCGCCAAGTCCATCCTGATCAGTGTCGGTGTCCGTCTGGCAGCCTTCAACCTGCCGCAGATCGCCAAACTGACCAATACCGATGAGCTGGATCTTTCTAGCATGGGCGAGAAGAAAGTAGCCCTTTTCTGCTGTATCCCGGATGCGGATACTTCTTTGAATTATCTGGTAGGCATGATCTACAGCCAGCTTTTCCAGACGCTTTATTACATGGCAGACCGTGTGCATGGCGGTGCCCTCCTGGTTCCGGTCAACTGCATCATGGATGAATTTCCAAACGTATCCCTGCCAAATGAGTTTGAGAAGATCCTGGCAACCTGCCGATCCCGTTCCATTTACTGCAGCATCATCATCCAGAACATGAGCCAGTTAAAAGCTCTGTTCAAAGACTCCTGGGAGAGTCTGGTGGGCAACTGCGATGAGTTTTTATACCTGGGCGGCAACGAAAAAGAGACACACAAATATGTATCAGAATTACTGGGGAAAGAAACCATAGACACCAACACCTACGGGCAGACCAAGGGCAAATCCGGCAGCTACTCCACCAACTTCCAGCAGAGCGGAAGGGAGCTGCTGCAGCCGGATGAAGTCCGTATGCTGGACAACCAGAATGCCCTTCTGTTTATCCGTGGGGAACGGCCCATACTGGATGCCAAGTATGACCTGATGAAGCATCCCAACATCCGGTATACCGAGGACGGCGGTGCCGGCCCGTTCAACTATGCGAAAGCACCGCTGGCACATGACGATTTTGTGTTTGATGAAACAAGATATGACGATTACGAACTGCTTCTGGATGAGGACATCATCGGGGAGCTTTTTTGATGGGAGGAATGCCAATGAATTTACTGAAAAATAAGAAACACACAGAAACCAGGAAAGAGACCGCACCGCTGAAGATGAAGAGAGGGCAGAAGAAACTGTTTGCTCTGTATGCAGTCATGGTACTGTCGATCTGCATTGGGGCGACCTGCGTTTATGCCGCAGGCGATCCGCTGACCGTAGTCAATAACCTGTCCACGTTTATCTTTTCCCTAATCCGTGCCATTGGCCTGATCCTGCTGGGATTTGGTATCGTGCAGGTCGGCCTGTCCTTAAAGAGCCACGATCCGAGCCAGAGGGCAAACGGATTTCTGACACTGGCAGGCGGTATCATCATTACTTTTGCAAAAGAGATCCTGGACCTGATCATGGGATAGGAGAAGAGACCAGAAGGGGAGCCATGCGAAATGCCGGCTCCCTGCTCACTTTTGCAGGATGGGAGGTGAAACTGTTTGAGTGATAACTGGATCGTACAGAATCTAAATTCTGCCTTGCAGACCTGGAGCGACAAGCTGGCTGAGATCTGGACACTGCTGACGCAAAGCCCGGAGAATTTCAAGGGCGGGGCGATCTGGAGCGTGATGACGAACATCAACGGTGGACTGAAAGCCATCGGGTACGGCCTGCTGGTTCTGTTCTTTGCGGCGGGGCTTGTGAAAACCTGTGGGAGCTTCACGGATATGAAAAAGCCGGAACATGTAGTGAAAGCCTTTATCCGTTTTGCACTGGCACAGGGAGCCGTCATGTCCGGCATGGAGCTTTTGACCGCGATCTTTTCCATTGTGCAGGGCATCGTAACAAATATCATGTCCCACTCCGGGATGGCGGGTGGAACTGTAACGGAGTTGCCTTCGGAGATCGTGGACAAGATCGAAGCGGTGGGGATGCTGGAATCTATCCCTTTGTGGATCGTAACTTTATTAGGAAGCCTGCTGATTACGGTATTGTCATTTGTCATGATTCTGACTGTATACGGGAGAATGTTTAAGCTGTATATGTACACAGCCATCGCACCGATTCCATTGGCAACCTTTGCCGGGGAGCCAACCCAGTCTGTAGGAAAGAACTTTATCCGTTCCTACGCCGGGGTATGTCTGGAAGGAGCCATCATCGCACTGGCCTGCATCATCTTTTCGGTGTTTGCATCAAGTCCGCCGGCCATCGGGGACACCAGCCTGTCCGCCGTGACCATTGTCTGGAATTACGTCGGGGAACTGGTATTTAACCTGCTGGTACTGGTCGGGGCAGTCAAGGCATCCGACCGTATCGTAAAAGAAATCATGGGATTATAGGAGGCGAAAAAAATGGAAGAACCAAAGACACTGAGCTACGACTGGCAGTATGGCCGGGAGGAATTATTTCTCAGGGTAGACAGTTACATGAGCGATGACAATCTCTATATCGGGCTTTACCATATGGAAGATGGATACCCGGAAAGCTTTGCAGACCTTACGGTAAACCTGCCTTTTGCTCCGCTGGGCGGTATCAATGAAGCCTATATCGACCACAATTTCAGCAAAGAAAAGCTTCGTTTTATAAAGCAGCATAAGCTGGGAACGATACAGCCGGATACCGCATCCTCCGGTTACTGCATCTTCCAGAGGGTTGCATTCGACCTGAAAAAACTGGCAGAGCTTGATCCGGAAGGAACAAAAAGATTTATGGAAAGAAATGGCATCCGGCAAAGGGATGTACCAAAACAGAAACAAAAGAAAAAACAGAGATTACAAAGAGAAAGGTAGAAAACAACATGGAAGTGAAAATGAATAAAGAAATCCGAGACTATCAGGAGTCAATGTTCTGGGGCTTAAGCTTCCGGCAGTGCTTATTTTCGGTACTGGCGATCCTGGCAGCCCTTGGAATCTATTTTGTCACCCGGAAATATGCCGGGGAACAGGTAACCGGATGGCTGTGCATCCTTGGGACGGCTCCCTTTGCAGCCTGCGGCTTTTTTCGTTACCACGGCATGACGGCAGAACAGTTTGCATGGGTAGTCATTAAATCCGAACTGCTGTACCCGAAGCGGCTGGTATTTAAGTCGGAGAACCTGTACTTTTCCTGCATGGAAGAGAGCCTGCGGCTGGGTGAGAAAATGATGGGAAACGGAGCGGAACTTCTGGAAAAGAAGCGGACGAAACAGAAGAAACCAAAGAAGCGAAGAGGAAGGGGTGATGCCTTTGATTAAAACCCTGAGTCAGACACTGAAACAGGACAAGGAAAAATTTAAAGTACCGAAGTCTGTCCAGCAGGCCATCCCGATTCGCAAGATCTGGCCAGATGGTATTTTTCAGGTGGAGAGCAAGTATTCTAGGACATTCCGGTTTACGGATATCAACTATTCCATTGCCAGTAAAGCGGACAAGACGGAAATGTTCCTGGACTACTCTGAACTTTTAAATGCACTGGATTCTGGCTGTACGGCGAAGATCACCCTGAACAATCGTAAGATCAACAAGGAAGAGTTTGAGCAGTCCCTGCTGATCCCGATGAAAGGGGACGGTCTGGACGAGTACCGGAAAGAGTACAATGACATGCTCCTTTCCAAGATCTCCGGTACCAACAACAGTATCTACCAAGAACGCTATCTGACCATCAGCGTCCACAAGAAAAACATCGATGAAGCCAGAACCTATTTCGCACGTGTGGGAACGGACATCATCACCCATCTGGCCAAGCTGTCCTCTATTGGGGAAGAGCTGGATGCAGAGCAGAGGCTACAGATCTTCCGGGACTTTTTCAAGGCAGACGTTCCACAGAGTTTTCCATTTGACATGAAAGCCTTTGCGAAAAAAGGACACAGCTTCAAAGACTGGATCTGCCCGGACACGATGGAATTCCATAACGACCATTTCAAGCTGGGCGAGCAGTACGGCAGAGTCCTTTTTATGGAAGATTACGCCAGCTATGTAAAGGATGAGATGATCTCCGAACTGTGCAGCCTTGGCAGGAACCTGATGCTGTCCATTGATATCATCCCCGTACCGACAGACGAAGCGGTGCGTGAGATCCAGAACCGACTGCTGGGCGTGGAGACAAACGTCACCAACTGGCAGAGACGCCAGAATGCCAACAATAACTTTTCAGCCGTAGTTCCCTATGACATGGAGCTGCAGAGAAAAGAGACCAAGGAAATGCTGGACGATCTGACCACCAGGGATCAGAGGATGATGTTCGGCATCCTGACAATGGTACATATGGCAGACAGCAAGAAACAACTGGACTCCGATACGGAAACCCTGTATTCCATTGCGAGAAAACACCTCTGCCAGATGGCAACTTTGAAGTGGCAACAGGTCGATGGACTGAATACCGTCCTGCCGTATGGCCTGCGGAAAATCGATGCAGTGCGTACCCTTACTACAGAATCCACCGCCGTCCTGATCCCGTTCCATACGCAGGAAATCATGCAGCCGGGAGGCATCTATTATGGGCAGAATGCCGTCAGCAAAAATATGCTGGTGGCAGACCGAAGGAAGCTGTTAAACGGCAACTCTTTCCGACTGGGTGTCAGCGGCTCCGGCAAGAGCTTCTCGGCAAAAGAGGAGATCGTAGACCTTGCCCTTTCCACGGAAGATGACATCCTCATCCTCGATCCGGAGTCGGAGTTTGCTTCTCTGGTGGAAGCCTTAAACGGAGAGGTCATCCGGATCTCGGCAACCTCGGATACCCATCTGAATGCACTGGATATGGATTCTGCCTATGGCAATGACCGAAATCCTCTGATTGAGAAGTCAGAATTTATCCTTTCCCTGTTTGAGCAGCTCGTAGGAGCCGGAAACCTTTCGGCAAAGGAGAAATCCATCCTTGACCGCTGCACCGCAGATGTGTACCGGGATTATATGAGGGGCGGTTACAAAGGGCAGGTGCCGACCTTAAAGGACCTGTACCGACAACTCATGCTCCAGCCGGAGGAAGAAGCCAGAGGGCTGGCTCTGTCTTCGGAACTGTTTATCAATGGCAGTCTGAACACCTTTGCCCAGGAAACCAATGTCAACACGAAGAGCCGTATCATCGACTATGACATCCGGGAGCTGGGCGAACAGCTGATGCCCCTTGGCATGCTGGTCACACTGGATTCGATTTTCAACCGTGTGATCCAGAACTGGAAGAAGGGAAAAACGACATGGATCTTTGCGGATGAGTTTTATCTGCTGTTCCGCTATGAATACAGTGCGGACTTTTTCTACCGCCTGTACAAGCGTATCCGTAAGTATTCCGGATTTGTAACCGGACTTACCCAGAACGTTGAGGAACTTCTGAAATCCGATACCGCCCGCCTGATGCTGGCGAACAGTGAGTTCCTGATCCTTTTGAATCAGGCTATCACCGACCGGGATGAGCTGGCGGCACTTCTGAATATTTCAGACAACCAGTTATCCTACATCACCAATGTGGGTGCCGGCCATGGTCTGATCCGCTGTTCCGGAAATCTGGTGCCGTTTGAAAATTCGTTTCCAAGAAATACAAAACTGTACCGCCTGATGACGACCAAGCCGGGCGAAGCGTAAGAGCGGGACAAGCCGGGACTGGAGGTGAGAGATGAAGGATATCAAAACCAAAGAAGTTACAACAAAACCAAAGACCAAAAATCCTGCCTCCAGAATCCCCAAGGAGCTGATGCGGACGGCCATACTGGAGAGCAAGGAAAAATCCCAGACCATCGCAAATGCCAGGGACAATGACATGGGAGAACAGTCCCCATCCGAATATGCCAGTGGGAAAGTCACATCCGCAGAGGAATGGGCTGCAAGAAAGACAGGCAGAACTGTAACCAGAGCCGGAAAGACAGCCGCACAGACTTCCTACGAGAAGATCAAACAGAGAGCCGCTGGCAAAAAAGAAGTAGAAAAAGAAGCGGAGAAAGAAACCGCCAGAGGAACAGGGGACACACAGACCGCCGATCCTGCTAGCCGGGAAGCACCCGAGCAGAAGAGCCGGGAAGTACAGATTCAGAATGCCCAGCGGCAAAAGGCGGTTTCAGATGCCGTCAAAACAAAAGAGCAGAAGATCCGGGCTGCCAGGGAGACACCAAGAATCCAGAATGGACAGGAAATGTCGGAAGGTGGATCGCTTTCCATCAAAAGACAAAACCAGAAAAGCAAGGCCGGAGATACCGCAAGGCAGAATGCCATCCGCCAGAAACAGCCGGAAACCATCCGGATCAAGGAAAAGCCACGGAAACAGTTGGAGCCGAAGACCATACAGCGGCGTACTATTAAGACCGCCCCTCCATCTGTGAAGATCAGCATCCAGCCAGAGCAGAAGCTCCGGGTGGCCAGTTCCAACGCCCTGACAGCCCGGATGCAGAAGCAGATGGAACGAAGGGCAGCGAAGCAGGCGGCGAAGAAAGCCGCCTTGCAGACTTCCGATGGAGTCCGCCGGATACAGAAAACGGCAAGGGCAGGAGAGAATACCTTCAAGGCAGCTAAGGCCGCTGTAGAAGCGGCAGCGAAAACGGTGCAGTCCATGATGGATGCACTGGGAGCCGCCGGAGCGGTCATGGTTCTGCTTCTGGTTATCATGGTCGGGATCATTGGCGGTGCGGCATTCTCTGGAAGCTCAGAGAGCAACGAAGCACTCAGCCAGGAAGTACTTTCCTATACGGCAACCATCCAGAAATACGCCAACCAGTATGGAATCCTCGAATACGTTTCCGTGATACAGGCAATCATGATGCAGGAATCTGGCGGCCGGGGGACCGATCCCATGCAGAGCAGTGAGTGCCCATACAACACCCGGTATTCCAACAGCCCGAATGCCATCCAGGATGCCGACTATTCCATACATGTAGGAATCCAGTATTATGCGGACTGCCTGAAGGAAGCCGGATGCACCAGCCCCCAGGACATGGATAAGCTGAAGCTGTCCCTGCAAGGGTATAACTACGGCAACGGATACATAACGTGGGCGCTCCGAAACTACGGGGGCTACAGTGCAGAAAATGCTCTGCAGTTTTCCAATGATCAGGCTGCTTCGCATGGCTGGAGTGCCTATGGCGATCCAGAATACGTCCCTCACGTCCTGAGGTATTATTCCAGCGGCGGATTGTTTGCCGGCCTGTTTGGAGGCAACGGCCAGATCGTATCCGTGGCACTTACCCAGCTTGGAAATGAAGGAGGCCAGAAGTTCTGGTCATGGTATGGATTTGACAGCCATGTGGCGTGGTGTGCCTGCTTTGCCAGCTGGTGTGGGGATCAGGCAGGACTGATCGAGAGCGGCAAGATGCCGAAGTTCTCCCTATGCGATGATGGGATCGCGTGGTTTCAGGGCAAGGGAAAATGGAAGAGCAGAGGATATTCGCCAGCACCCGGAACCCTGATCTTCTTTGACTGGAACGGGGACGGAACCTCAGACCATGTGGGAATCGTGGAGAAAATTGAGGGAAGTACCGTATATACGGTAGAGGGAAACTCCAGTGATGCCGTGAACAAGAGAAGCTATGATATCAATAACGGAACGATCATGGGATACGGCATACTTTGAAAATTAATATGTTGATTTTTAGAGCGTCTTCAATAGTTTAGATTACCTTAAAAAAACAAATTAGAGAATGAGTATGAATTTTACAATAAAAAGAGGTGCAAACTTAGCGCCTCTTTTTTGTGATAATATAATTAAAAAATTTCTAAAAAAATGGCAAGTGATTCTAATCTTTACGCATATTATAATTATTTTTTCGGTAAATTTCAGGCGATTGATTAAAATAGTTTTTAAAAGCGCTAGAAAATTTACTTGCGTTTTGATACCCTAAATGTTTGGCTATAGATGAAATTGATAATTCATTCTTTTTAAGTAACAGTGAAGCATATTTCATTTTGGATTGTCGAATGTATGTCCCAATAGGAACACCATACATTTTTTTGAATGATTCTCGAAGTTTAGTTTGTCCCATTGCTGCTATTTTGCAAAGCTGCGAGAGTTCTGGCGGGTTCAAAATATTCTGTTCAATAGCCAGACGTACAGATTCCAGCGCCTTTTTCTCTTGTTTGGAAAGAGACTGGTGTTTAGATGCTATCTCCTGTCGCTGTTTATGAAAGTTGCCTGCCACAATAGAAAGCAGTTCACCTACTTTGCTTTCGTAGTAAAGACGGGAGGTTTCGCCAGCAATCAGTTTATCCCGTATCTGCAAAAACAGGGTTCCAATTTCCGGGGTATTATAATCAAAAGCTTTCCAATCATAAACCTCTGCATAGTCAAAATCGTCCGGGGTAAAACGGTCTTGCAGATTTTTCTCTATGTAATCTTCAAACAGCAAAACTGACGCATAGCTGATTGGTATATTGGGTTGATATAATACTCGCCCCTGTGACGGCTTATTTAGATAAAGGTGGATTCCCTCTGTGATAGGTTGGGCTTTCCGCCCATTCTGGATCAGGGTAACACCGCCGGATTCCAAATAATAAATTTTCACCAGCTTTTGATTGATCTCATATTTGCGTTCCATTGAGGCGTATGGTATCCAGCTTCCGGTTGACAGGAATAATCCATCTGTCGGTTGAACCTGATAGATATTTCCATAGCCTTGTCTGTTTTGCGGCTGCAAGGTGCAGATTCCATTATGATTATCCTGTCGAAAATGATAATCATGCAGATAAAAAGAAGCATCCCCTAATTCGTGCGCGGCCTGTGTAGAATCGGTCTGCATCCTGCTCACCCCCGTTTCTTATGTAGTCGGAATAATCCGCAGTATCTTTTTTTATGCTCCAAAATGTCGCAAAGGCTGTCAGCAAAACCACAAAAAGCACTGATATATCCGGTTGTTTTTCCACTTTTAACTCCTGTTTTGACCTTTTTTGCCGGATTTGACACCAAAAAAATCACTGAGTAGAATGGCATTACTGGCTGGTTAGCTGACTCTAATCACAGCAATTCTATCACGATTTTGTGCGTAGGTCAATGAGGCTTCTGCCAGCAAATAATAAATAGGAGGACGTTGAAAATGTCTAATTCACAACAAATGAAAAAAGGGCTGTCTGTGCGTGATTTGATTACCACCGGCATCCTTGCTGCTTTGTACATGGTATGTGCCATGATTGGCGAGGCTATCTTTGGGTTCTTCCCTGTACTGACTTTCCTTTGCCCGCTGTCTATTGCGCTGCTGTGCGGCCCGGTTTATATGCTGATACTGGCGAAGGTGCCGAAGCATGGCCCAATCATTGTCACCGGTATTTTGGTAGGAGGTGTACTGTTCGTACTCGGTATGTACTGGTCTATGTGTTTGGCATATTGTATTCTCGGCGTTGTGGCCGATCTGCTGGCCGGTTCCGGGAACTTTAGAAACAAAGGGCGTAACCTGTTGTCCTACATGATTTTTGTTCTCAGCCCAGTTTTCTCCTACGGTATGCTTTGGTTTGACCGCGACGCCTATGTGCAATATTTGGTAGAAAAGGGAACAGAACAGACCTATATGGACACAATGGTTTCAACCGCGCAAAACTGGATGCTCCCGGCAATGATTATCGGCGTGTTGATCTGTGCTGCTATCAGCGGTCTTGTAGGCCAGAAACTATTGAAAAAGCATTTTGAAAAGGCCGGAGTAGTGTAATGGAGATGCAACTGCAAACAAAAGACACACTTGCCACATTATATTTAGATCCTCGCACAAAACTATATCTGTTGATCGTCGGAAATGTTGCGTTGTTCCTTGCGCCCTCTTTACTCTATGAGATTGCGCTGGTTGTATGCGTTGTGATTCTCGGCATCCTTGTAGGAGCAAAGCGGTTTACGGTAAGAATGGCTGCTGTCTATGCGGGAATGGTTGTTCTGCATATCATTGGAACAAATTATTTGACAGGGACTTTGCAGATTGCGATTGTAACATTTACCGTATTTATCCGTAAAATCTTTCCTTGTGCCATGCTCGGAGGTATTTTAGTCAGCACGACAAGGGTAAATGAATTTATGGCGGCCATGAACCGTATTCATATGCCAAAAGCAATGGTTATTCCTCTGACGGTCATGCTCCGCTATTTTCCTATGGTGCATGAGGATTGGGGCTATATCAGCGACGCCATGCGGATGCGCGATGTAGCTCCAACCGTCAAAAGTCTGCTGACCCATCCGGCCCGAACAGTGGAATGTATCTATGTTCCGATGATGATGTCAGCACTGAAAGTGGCGGATGAATTGTCGGCGGCGGCTGTTACAAGGGGGCTGGAAAATCCGAAGCCCCGAACCTGCTTGCAGGAAATCCACTTTAGTGTTGCGGATGCCGTATGTTTTATCCTGTTCACTTTGTTTATGTCGGTGTCAATCTGGCTGAAATTGAAAGGAGGTGCAGGCTAATGATCCGTTTTGACAAGGTTTCTTTTACCTATCAGGAATCATTACAAAATGGCGGACTGCGCGATGTTGATTTGACAATCAACAAAGGTGAGTGTGTGCTGTTGTGTGGGCGAAGCGGCTGTGGAAAAACTACATTGACCCGTCTTGTGAATGGCCTGATTCCATACTTTTATCCGGGAGAAGTCACCGGCACAACCTATGTTGACGGTAAAGATATACAGGATTATCCCATATACGAAGTGTCCGAGTATGTGGGGTCTGTATTCCAAAATCCACGCTCTCAATTTTTTAATGTAGATACAGACAGTGAAATCTCCTTTGGAATGGAAAATCTGACTTATCCAAGGGAAAAAATGAAAGAACGCATTTCAAAGACAGTTGCGGATTTAGATATAGCACATCTGACGGGGAGAAGCATATTTGAATTGTCTGGCGGTGAAAAACAAAAGGTGGCGTTTGCGTCCATCTATGCTATGTCTCCGAGTATTTACTTGTTAGATGAACCATCTTCCAATCTGGATATGGATGCTATTGAGGATTTGCGGCGTACACTTGAACTCCTAAAGAAACAAGGCAAGACCATTCTAATTGCAGAACATAGGATTTATTATCTGAGGGAATTAGTTGACCGCATTGTGTATATGGAAAACGGGGCTATATCTGCTGTGTTTTCTCCGAGCCAGTTTCTTTCTATTCCTGAGGAACAGCGGCACAGTATGGGACTTCGCGCTTTAGATTTGTCAAAGGTACAGCCAAGAGCCTTTGCTGAAAATTCTCAAAAGCCGATTTTGGAAGTCAGGAACTTATCCTTGTTCTATAAGAAAAAGCTGGTTCTGGACGATTTGAATTTGAATGCGGCACCGGGAGAAATCATAGGAATTATCGGCCATAACGGAGCCGGAAAATCTACATTTTCCAGAACACTATGCGGCCTACACACAAACTGTACGGGACAGATTCTTTGGGATGGTAAAGAACTGAACGCAAAGAGCCGATTAAAACACTCCTATATGGTGATGCAGGACGTAAGCTATCAGTTATTTGCCGATACGTTGGAAAAGGAATGTGTATTTGGAATTAAGCATCCTGATTTGGACGCAGCAAAACAGGCAATGGAACGGCTGGGTATTTATGAGTACCGTACTCACCATCCCAATACACTTTCCGGGGGCCAGAAGCAGCGTGCGGCCGTGGCAGTCAGTATGGTATGCCGTAAGGATGTTTTGATTTTTGATGAACCGACTAGCGGACTTGATTATGACAGCATGATTCAGGTTGCGGGGTTATTTCAAACGCTTTCTAAAATGGGAAAGGTGATTTTTGTTGTAACCCATGATTACGAATTTTTAGCGGCAGCCTGTACAAGAGTGATTCATTTAGATAACGGAAAACAGCAGGAAGATTACCCACTTTCCTACGACAATCTGCATCGACTACGCGATTTTTTCTTGCGGTCAGAAAGGAGGCAGAACCTTGAGGAGAATGGAAAATGACCTCCTGTTCTTCCATGAGCTGATCGGTAACTGTTCCGTTGAAAAGGATTCAAAGATATATACAATTTCTCCAAAATTTGGGAAAGGCACCATGCAGAGCTTTGAAGTGATGCCTGGTGCTGAAATTGTTTATAGCAATGTTCATATCACAACTCCAATTCAAAAGAACATCCAATGTAAGGATCGTTTTATTGAAGTCACCTATTGCTTTCATGGGCGAGTGAATATGCTGTTCAGCAACCAGCCGGAGATGGTTATGAGCGACCATTATATTTCTGTTTTCAATGGTGCAAGCCACCTGAAAAGCTGTGATTTTGGGAAAAACCCTTTTGTTGGTGTTTCAGTGGTGGCTTATCTGCCGCAGATTATAAACAGCCTGAATATCATGCTGGGGACAATCGCGTTTGACGAGGACATGGATTTTCAAGGGCTTTTTACAGCGGGCGGCTGTTTTATAGCACCAGCGACAAAAAGCGTGGAGCATATTTTTACCGAACTGCTCTTGCTGCCGGAACAGTACCGCAATTACCTTATGCGTATTAAAGTCATGGAACTATTGCTATACCTGGTTGGCAAAATGGAGTATCGGACAGATTTTGGAATTTCACTATTCCGCAAGGAGGAGATGAATTGTAATGAGTGATGTAAAAGCTCTGTTTGGACTAATTGATAAGAAAAATAAGCGTCGCCTGATCGGCGCGGTAATCTGCTGCGTCCTGTCTGTTTTGTGCGGCATCCTGCCCTATTTGGGCGTTTGGGGCATTGTGACCTGTTTTCTGAATGAACGGAC
Organism: Fusicatenibacter saccharivorans; assembly: GCF_015557635.1. Taxonomy (GTDB): domain Bacteria; phylum Bacillota; class Clostridia; order Lachnospirales; family Lachnospiraceae; genus Fusicatenibacter; species Fusicatenibacter saccharivorans. The sequence continues at coordinate 47,941 of NZ_JADNOP010000012.1, read as the reverse complement.
AGAGAATCTTTTTCAATATGTGTGCCTGATTGCCGCAGCAATCATTTTGAAACATCTGCTGTTTGGAACCGGCACAAAAATCTCTCACAAGGTAGCCTACCAGACATTGGGGGAAACCCGTAAAAAGCTGTTCCGTAAAATTGCCCGTTTACCAATGGGCTATGTGAAAACAACGGCATCCGGGCAGGTCAAAACAATCATTATGGACAATATGGAGCAGTTGGAAACATTTTACGCCCATAACATTCCAGAGATTATTTCTGGTCTTGCTGTACCGCTATGTATGGAAATCCTGCTGGTGATATTGGACATCAGAGTAGCCGGTATCATGCTGATTCCGGTCGTTCTGTTTATTCTTGTCGGTATTCTTATGATTATCGTTCAGATGAAAAAAATGGACGAATTTAATCAGGCGTTTTCTGACGTCAGCGTTAAGACAGTGGAATATGTCAACGGCATGAAAGAACTGAAGATATTTGCCGCCGACGAATCCACTTATAGCCGCCTGTCGGAAAGCATCCGTACTTACAGCACCGTTGTAACAGAGTGGTTCCAAAGCTGCCTGAAATATGTTGCGTTCAATCATGCCGACTTAAACAGCAACCTTGTGTTCCTGTTTCCGCTTGCCGGTTTGATGTATCTCTCCGGCAGCGTGACAGCGGCCAGCTACATTATGTATCTGTTCATGGGGCTTGCCATGCTGATCCCGCTGGAAACCGTTTCTAATAACTTTGATTATATCGGTATGAACGCTTCTGTTGCGAAAAAGATAGACGAAATTCTGAAGCTGGATGAAATGGCGGATACGGCCTCGAAGGCAGAACTTGCCGACCACACGATTGCGTTTGAACACGTTACATTTTCCTATGGGGAAGAACAGCTGGTATTAAAAGATGTCTCATTTACTGTTCCTGACGGAAAAGTAACGGCGCTCGCCGGTGTTTCCGGCAGCGGCAAAAGTACAGCGGCCAGCCTGATCTGTCGGTTTTGGGATATAACCGAGGGACAGATTTGCCTGGGAGGCGTACCGCTGAACCAGATCCCGCTATCCGATCTGATGTCCCAGATTTCCTTTGTGACCCAGAATACGTTCCTGTTCAAAAAGAGCATCAGGGAAAACATTATGATGGGAAACCCAGAGGCCACGGAGAAAGAAATGATGCAGGCAGCCAAGGATGCCATATGTCACGACTTTATTATGCGACTTCCAAAGGGCTATGACACAGTGATAGACAAGGAAACCAAGTTGAGCGGCGGCGAAAAACAGAGAATCACATTGGCAAGGGCGATTCTGAAAAATGCGCCGGTTGTAATTCTTGACGAGGCAACGGCTTACATTGACGCCGATAATGAAGATTTACTGCAAAAGGCGCTGGCTAAATTATCTGAGGAAAAAACCGTACTCGTAATAGCGCACCGTCTTTCCAGTATCAAGGAAGCTGATTCGATTGTGGTTCTGGAACAGGGCGAAGTGATTGACTGCGGCACACATGATGAATTGATAAACCGTTGCTCCCCGTATCGGGATATGTGGGCGGCCTTTGAGCAATCCGATCAATGGAAAATGGGAGGTGTAAACGCATGATTGCTATGATACGGAAATTCTTAGACCTTGCAGGCGAGCGCAAAAAGCAGCTTTATCTTGCGTGGCTGTTTCAGGCGTTGACCTCAATTTGTGAGGGCGCGATATATTTCATGCTGTTCCTTGCGATAAAAGATATTTTGGACGGCTCGTTTACAAGGGAAAAACTGATACAGTATAGCCTTATGTTTCTGGTTTATACTGTCCTGCATTTTGTTTTTTATTACTTTACGATTGCAAAACAGCGTCCGGTATCTTATGCCATGATGCGGGATGAACGTCTTTCGATTGCGGCGAAAATCAAACAGTTTCCGCTCTACTACTTTACAAAAGACAAGATCAGCCAGCTTACATCTTTGTTTACAACTGATTTGAGTTTCGTGGAAATGAATATCATGGAGATTATTGCCGGTTTCGTTTCCAGCATGATAATGACGGTTGTATTTGCTCTGATGCTGCTTAGTGTGGACTGGCGTATGGCGCTTCTTCTGTTTGTGGGAATCATCCCCGGCTATATCCTCTACCAGCAGTTTCAAAAGGGCATGGTTCAACTGGGAGAGCATAAGAAAAATGCACAGGTGGCAATGATTGATTCCACGCTGGAATATGTACAGGGCATGGAAACGATCAAGGCATACCGGCTGGAGCAATCTGGTAAGCTCATGGAGAATCAGGTGGACGGATATTGCACGGCTTCTGACCGATATGAATCGACGCTGACGAATTGGAGTATGGGTTATAAGATTTGTCTGAATCTGGGACTGTTTTTGAGCTTGGGTGTTGGCATTACAATGATTCGTTCTGGTTCATTAGCCCCGGCAACCTATTTGTTTTTTGCAATCATGGGTATTATTTTTTACCGTCCGCTGGAAGCTCTGATGGGTTCCTTTGCCATGATGAATCTTGCAAACGCATCGTTGGATAACATAGCAGAAATCAACAACCTGCCGACTGAAAATGAAAAACAGGGAATTACACAGTTTACCGATACACAAGCCGATGTACGGTTTGAAAATGTATCGTTTAGCTATGATGGAAAGCGTGAAGCAGTTAGCCATGTAAGTTTTTCAGCTAAACCCGGAACGATCACCGCATTGGTTGGCCCTTCTGGAAGCGGCAAATCCACTCTGCTTAATTTAATTCCGGGATTTATAACGCCGAAAAACGGGCGGATTCTGTTGAATGGGAAAGATGCGGCAGCATTAAAGCATAGTGATCTGGTGCGTCATGTGAGTGTCGTTTTTCAGGAAGTATATCTTTTTCAGGATACCATGATGAATAATATCCGGATGGGAAACCAGAGCACAACGGATGAGCAGGTAATAGAGGCGGCAAAAAAGGCTCACTGTCACGAATTTATAGAAAAGCTCCCACAGGGCTATCAAACGGTTATCAGCGAGGGCGGCGCAAGTCTTTCTGGCGGTGAGCGTCAGCGCGTCGCTATTGCGAGGGCAATTTTGAAAGATTCTCCGATCATTCTTTTGGATGAGGCACTTTCCAGTCTGGATGCCGAAAATGCCGTAGCAATACAGAAGGGCATAGAAGAAATGATTAAGGGCAAGACGGTGTTCCTTGTATCACACACTTTGTCCTATATCCAAAATGCAGATCAGATACTTGTTTTATCTGACGGTTTTTTGCAGGGCTGCGGAAAACATGATGAATTATTACAATCAGTGCCTCTTTATAAAACTATGTGGGAAAAAGAAAAATCCATTAAAAGTTGGAAATTATAGGGCAATATGAATGCCCCACATTTGTACCTGATCACATGCGAATATCAGAGCATGCGGCAAGAAAGTGTGCTTTGCAAAAGATGACAATGCATTTGATGATTTTCCTGTGAAGAAATAGAAAGTGTTGCTTTTTTAAAATAGAAATATGAAAGACACAAAATACAAAATATTAGCATATTTTGACAATCAATCATATCAAAAACTATTCAATGAGGTAAACTCAGATTATGCAGAAAATCTACAAATTTTACTGCATAATTTGAGTTTATTTTCTTATGATGTGCTTATAATAGGAGTGATCCTTTATAAAGAGAACATAAGTAATATTATATCTGCTATTAGAAAAATAACGCAGATACCAATTATTATTTTGACGGATGCTTCCTCTTTATTGTGTATGTCATGGAAAAAAGAATTAATATACGCTGGTGCAGATTGTGTAATGGATATAAATAGCACTATAGAAGAAGTAGATCTGCAGATTTTTTCATTGGCACGACGAAATAATAAACAAAAAATAACTCAAAAGCAATCCGAAACGATGATTAATAAGGGAAAACTTGTAATGGATCATAAGAAACATAAAGTATTTTGGAATAATGTAGCGTTACATTTAACACGACAAGAATATAATTTTTTATTGATTTGATAGACGGAAATCTTCTTATAAGCCCGCGCAAGTGTTTATAAAACCTTGCAAAAATGGCTTAAAATCAAGGTTTTCCGCGTATTGTCATTTATCTTGCCGTATCTCCGCATAAGATGATTTTGTAAGACCGGGCACCATTTTGGCACCACAGATTATAGGAGGACGACATGAAAAACGTACTTTTAGACAAGGGTATTATACTCCCGTCCGGCGAAATCAGCAAGGATAAGGTAAACCTTGTAACCGGAGCAATCACGCAGCCATTCGCAGAAATGGTATGGGTAACGACAGGCGGCGACATGGAAACCGTAAACCGCTTGACCGACGTACTTGTTACCATGAACACCCCCGCCGACCGGGGAAAGCTGTTCAAAATCATAAAAATGCTCTATGGGCTTATGGGCTTGCCCTTTTCCGAGGAAGCCGAGCCTATGGACGCAGACCCCGCCGTTTTGGAATACTTCATTTTTTCCTTTACGGCAGACTTTGGCGAAGTCATACAAGACCTCATAGCCGAAGAAGCAGAATAACGCACCGCACAGGCGGCGTTTCTCACTTCCCACAAGGAAGAACAGGAACGCCGCTTTTTTCATGCCCTTTGTTACGCAGTAGGCAGGAAAAAGCCCTTGATTTATGCGGCTTTGCGGGCGCGGTTTTCAGCGGATAAGGGATTGATACCTAAACCCTCAAAATCGCGTTTCTATTGCGTAACAGGTATGCAGCAAAGGAGTGATGAAGCTATGGCAGTTTTCAGAGTGGAGCGCAACAAAGGCTATACGGTTATGAGCAACCACCACTTACGCAATAAGGAGCTATCCCTAAAGGCAAAAGGGCTGTTATCGCAAATGCTGTCCTTGCCGGAGGATTGGGACTACACCCTTGCGGGGCTGTCCTTTATCAACCGGGAGAAAATCGACGCTATCCGGGAAGCCATTAAGGAACTGGAACGCGCCGGGTATATCGTGCGTTCAAGGGAGCGCGACGAGAAAGGACGCTTGCGCGGCACAGACTATGTAATCTTTGAGCAGCCGCAGACCTCGCCTGTATCGGATTTACCTACATTGGATAATCCAACGTTGGAAAAACCTACGCAGGAAAAACCTACGTTGGAAAATCCAACGCAATTAAATAAAGATATACAAAAGACTGACTTACCAAAAAAAGAAAAATCAAATACGGATTTATCAAGTACCGATTCCATTCCTATCCATTCCCTAAATCCCTTGCCTTACGACGGGGAAGCGGCTACGCCGCCGGAACGGAAACGAAAGGAAGCGACAGACGCATACAGCGTTTATGAGGAAATCATCAAGGACAATATCGAGTACGACCATTTTGTACGCTACGGGCAGGTAGACAAAGACCGCTTAGACGAAATTGTTTCGATTATCCTTGAAACGGTATGCAGCAAGAGAAAGACAATCCGTATCGCCGGGGACGATTACCCGGCAGAGCTTGTCAAGGCAAAGTTTATGAAGCTCAACAGCAGCCACATTGAATTTGTCTTTGACTGCATGAAAGAGAATACCACCAAAATCCGCAACATTAAACAGTACCTTAAAGCGGTGCTGTTCAATGCGCCGAATACCATTGACAGCTACTATACCGCCCTTGTCGCACACGATATGGCGACAGGCAAAATCTAAAGGAGGATTACCACATGGCACAGAAAACAGGAGCTTTGATTTTTGACGAACAGACCGACCGCTACGACATTCGCTTTGACATTGCCGACTATTACGGCGGCTTGCATTGCGGGGAGTGTTTCGACGTATTCACAGGCGGCAAATGGAAGCCGACCCGTATTGAAATGAGCGCGGCGCAGGAATGGTACCTTGTGGGTATCCGCGCCGAGGATTTGAACGGCTTGCGCGTCCGTATCTAAAGCCTATGGGCGGCTACCGCAGCGGCGTACCACCCTAACATTATCAGACTACCGCGAAAGGAGGACGGTAAATGCAAGATGAAATCAACGAAAAGACCATAGCCCTTTACATCAAGACCGGGAAACTGACCGCGCAGACGCTTCAAAAGGCTATGAAAACGCTGCTTGCACAGATGAAGAAGCAGAAAGACAAAACGCCGCAGGGCAAACAGACTTTGAAGCAGCTTATGAAGCAGAACGCGGGCGTTTCCAACATTGAGATTACCGAGGGCAATATCAAAGCCTTTGAGAGTACGGCGAAAAAGTACGGTATCGACTTTGCGCTGAAAAAGGACACGACGGAAAGCCCGCCCCGCTACCTTGTGTTTTTCAAAGGGCGCGACGCTGACGTGCTGACCGCAGCTTTTAAGGAATTTTCCGCAAAGAAGCTGACGCAGGAGAAAAAGCCCTCTATCCGCAAGCTGCTTTCCTGTCTGCAAAATGCTGTCTATGTTCTGCTTGATAACGTCATATTCCCGGACTTTCTTTTTCAGCTTGCCATAATCGGCGTAAAGGGCTTCTTTCTGCGCTTGGAGTGCTTCATATTCCTTTTGCAGCGTGGCGGGATTGGGGAGCTTTGTAATGCCCGCCGTTTTGAGTGCCTTTGCCGCAGCTTCATGGTCTACTTGGATAATGTATCCGTCAATGGCAATCTTCCTAAGATATGCCGCCATGTTCCGGGTGGGGACGAGCTTCATTTTTTCAAGAATTAAATCCCGTTCCGCTTCTGTTACTCTAAATTTGATTTGTACCGTTCTTTTGCGTCCGTCCATGCTTTCGCTCCTTTCCATTCCGAGGGTTTGGGATACTTCCCAATAAGCCATTTTCAACCGACGCGTCGCAGCGCAGGAGGGCGAAAATACGGAAGTGGGTACCCGCTTCCTATGCTTGCTATGAAAGTTTTTTCTTACTCCCTATTACAACAGAAAGCCCCGTTTTGCCAAACTTACGCAAAAGAAAAACGCTGCAATCTCAAAAAAGATTACAACGCTTCCTAAATCCTATTCAGTTTTAGGCCGGACATTCCTATTCGCCCTCTTTTTCGACTTCGGAAATCTCTTTTGCCGTTGCGGTGACAATCCGTATGCCTGTATCGCTCATATCATCAAGAAGCGCGTCAAGCTGCCGCCGCTTTGTGTCTTTCTCCGGCTGCGTATCTAAAAGAAACTGGTCTACGGATATATGATAGCGCAGCATAAGCTCAAAGAAAATCTGTAAACTTGGGTGCTGCCCGTTGTTCTCAATGTTTGCAAGGTAACGCGGGGAAATATACATTTCGTCGCTTACTTTCTTGCGGCTCTCTTTGCGCTCTTTCCGCGCGTTCTTTATTGCTTGCCCAAAAGCCTTGAAGTCGTACTTTTCTACTGGTCTTTTTGCCATATTCATTCACCCAGTTACATTTTACTGTTCCCCTTTCTTCTTGGATATGTCTATATACTTCCTATAACGAACCTAAATAATGCCTATTTCCGCACTTGCTATTATTCGCCATACCGTATATAATTATACTGATAAACTTTGAAGAAAGGACGGGTGGCTTATGGAATATATGTCTTGTGCAGAAGCAGCGGGCAAATGGGGCATTTCAGAAAGACGGGTGCAGAAACTTTGTGAGGGGGAGCGCATACCGGGCGTTTCAAAATTTGGTAGTATGTGGCTGATACCAAAAGACGTGGAAAAGCCAACTGATAGACGCAGAAAGGAGTTTCAACATGAATAATGTTTTAATTATCGAAGATGATAAAGAAATTTGCGTTATGATAAAAGACCATCTGGAAAAGTACAATTATCAAGTCTTCTTCACACTTACTGGTGCAAATGCGATTGAACGTATAAAAGAATTATCCCCAGATTTAATTATTTTAGATTTAATGCTTCCTTTTATCAGTGGAGATGAGTTAATTAGAAATATCAGAAAATTTTCAGACGTACCTGTAATTGTTGTTTCTGCAAAAAGTTTAACATTCAACAAAGTCGAACTGCTACGCTTGGGTGCTGATGACTATTTAACAAAGCCGTTTGATTTGGACGAATTACTAGCGCGAATTGAACGCAATTTGCTAAGAAGTCAAAAAGATACTCCCAATCTTTGTTTGACCTTTGGAGAACTTTCCATTAATACATCTTCAAAAATAGTTACTGTTGCAGACGAAATTATTGTGCTTACAGCAAAAGAGTATCAACTTGTAGAACTACTGGCGAAATATCCTGATAAAGTTTTTTCTAAGCAAAATCTTTATGAAAGTATTTGGCAAGAACCATTTGCAAGGGATAATGATGTCATTAACACACATATAAGTAACTTACGAAAAAAATTAAAGGGCGAAGGCTGCCGAATTAAGACCATATGGGGCTTGGGTTACCGATTTGCAAAGTGAGCTTTAGATAATCTTTAGCTTTATAATGGTCTCTTTTGCACTTGGTGACATGACTTTTTTTGGAGCCGGAGATGGAACAGAAAGTGTAATCGGATTTCAAGCTAAGTGTTATCTATCTAGTGAAATACCAACGTTTCAAACTGTTGCCCGCTCATCTCTTGCATATACAGCCTTTTTCTGGATTATTGGCATTTTATTTGCAACCATATTTTTTACAAAAGAATATAATACGGGTACAATCAAATTATCTGTTGCATACGGCACTAAACGAACTATTCTCTACTACACCAAAGCGATTACAATATTGGTGGTGTCTCTGATAACGTATCTGATTTTTGTAGCTACATTTTTCGTTATTGAAATCATACAATCCGGTTACATTCCAACTGCGAGTGAAGTAATAAACCTTTTGGGATGGGCTCTTGCTTGCGGAACGGTTTTATTAGCATTAGAAAGCATTTCTATTTTTTTATGTGTCGTTATTCAAAATACAGGGATTGTAACAGGGATTTGCTGCTTATATGTATTCAGTGGAGCGTCTGTTTACTTAATGCTATGGAGTGATATGGAGACGGTTTCAATACCCTTAAAATTTTTTGTATATGGAAATCCTATGTACTATTGGATGAATTTCAGCTCTTGTCGCACAATGGGTATTATTGAGCATTTACCATTCTATTTCATAGGGTGCATTTCTCTTTTGATTGTTGGCGGTCTTATTATGATTAGAAAAGAAATCAAGTAAAAGGGAGGTAGAATATGGGTTGGGCGATTATGTTTCTTGTTCTGATAGCATTGGTCATTATCCTTTCAATTTCTTTAATTAACTGGAAAATACAGATATATAAAGTAATCGTCCAACTAAATGCTATTCTGAATAGAAAAACGAAAAAGTTAGTTACAGTGTCTTTATCTGATAGGCGGTTAGAGCATTTGGTTGAAATCATAAATCAGATTGTATCAAAAGATAATATTTATCTGGGCGAAATTCAAAAAAAGGAGAATGAATTAAAAGAGAATATTTCTTGCCTTTCTCATGATTTACGGACACCACTAACTTCCATTCGCGGATATTTGCAACTTCTATCAAGTGCGCCTGATGAAAAAAGAGCGGAATATATTTCAGCATTATCCGGAAAAGCATTGAGATTAGAACGTCTCATAGATGACTTTTATCAAATCTCTCTTTTAGAAGCAGGACAATATCCATTTTACTATGAAAAGGTTGAGCTATGCTCATTGCTTACTGAAATCCTGCTAGACAATTATTCGATTTTCAGCGTTAATGGAATTGAACCCCAAATAGAAATACCTAATATGGACATCTATCTTAATGCTGACAGAAAGGCGTGTATTCGCATTATACAAAATCTTATATTCAATGCGGTAACATCCACTACAAATAATGTTGTTCGTCTTATTTTATTTGTGCTGGAAAGAAGGTGATAAAAATTGACCGTCAATTGACAGGTTTCTGACCGTTAACTGACAGGTGCATCCGATACACTGTGCTTTTGTAAAGATATGATTACAAAGGAGATCCGTGTTTGCAGGGAAACAGCAGAGATGCCGGCCATTCCTGTGGACAGGAAGAACGAGCCAGATCACCGCCACACTCCGATTTGATTTCACAAAAATTCAGATCGGAGGAAAAGATAAGTGGCTTATAACAAAGCAAAAGAAGAATATAGATGGAACCAGTGGAAAGCAGAGGAAGAGAAGATCCTGCGTGAGCAGGGTGTGGATGAAGAGACGATCCAGAAGCTCCGGGAGTATGACTGGAACGATTTTAACGCAGAGCGGAGATTCCGGGAACATCAGACCTCACTTCTGGACTGTATGGAACTGCTTCTGGAAGAAAAAGAATCAGGAGAGTCTCAGCCAGAGAGTGTGGAAGCCCTGCTCGATACCGTGGAGAATGAGGAATTGCTCCAGATCCTGTTATCGACTGACAAGAAAACTCTTCAGATGGTTGTTCTGAAGATGATGGGATATGCACCAAAGGAGATCAGCCATCACATGGAACTGCCGGAGCAGACTGTTTATACAAGACTGCGGAGGTTACGGGAGAAAATCAAAAAGTCCATGAAATTTGAATAAAACAAAAGGCTCTCATCGGCTGATTATCAGAACGAATAGACAGGAGGATTGATACGATGGATGAGAAAGAAGTGTCCGAAATGCAGGAAGAAATGATGACGGTACTGGTAGTCGAGCCGATGAAAGCACCCTATGTCAAAAGCATCCCCAATGAGCTGGAAGATCTGCAGCAGGCAGTAGGCGGTGACATTGAGATGACTTATCCGTTTGAGGATGAGGTTGGAATTCTTTTAAACGGCAATGGAAAATTTGAGGGGTTGCCGTTAAATCGGGCATTGTACGATGACCGAGGACAGGTCTATGATGCCATTGCCGGAACATTCCTTGTGGTAGGACTGACAGAAGATGATTTTACTTCGCTGACACCGGAGCAGATTGAAAAGTTTAAAGAAAAATATCAGTCACCGGAAGTTTTCACCCTGTTTAACGGGGAACTTCATGTGATGAAGATGCCACCGCAGGAACAAAAAGAGCAGAAGGAAAGTCGGAAGAAGGATGCACAGCAGAAGAATCCGGCAAAAGGAAAAAAGAAAAACAGATCCGGGGAAGCACGATAAAAAATTTTTCTGTGAAGTGAATAAAAAAATACACTGCCATCGGCTAGTAAGCAGAGGGACATCCCTCGGCTGTTCTTTGGCAAGTGAATATCGGCACTACAGGTACGTTCCCAACCGTAGAAGCGTGACAGTATGAGCGCCATGATTAAGTATAGGGTAAAGATTCTTAGACTTGGAGCGAGAAAGCATAGCTGTGAATAAGGCGGTGGCAGCCTTTCGCCAGGATCACGGATGGGGGATAATGATACACGTTACCAGCCAGAGAGCGGAAGATGGACTCCGGGTTGTAATCAGAAAGACCCCCAGGACATCTGTGAGCGGCGGCAGGCCAGCCGCCCGCCTGTAGTGTCCCCTTTCCCAGAAGAAAAACAGGGATGGTTCCGGGGGTGCGAGGTCAAATGCGGAACAGCAAGATAAAAAGAAATCAATGAAGAAGTGTGTCGTTGATATCAGATACCATGCGGCTGTGGGAGACTACAGCCGTATTCTTGTGGTATTAACGTCACATCAAGGGGAGAGAACAGATGGAAGAAACAAAAAGAAGTGGAATGAGCAAGGATCAATTCTGGAATCTGATTGAAAAAGCAAAGGAAGTGTGCGGCACCGATCTGGATGCTTCGGCAGTGTGGATCAAGCAGCAGCTCTTCTATATGACACCGGAGGATGTCCTCCAATTCCACAATCTTGTTTACAGTTACCGGGATGCGGCTTATAAGTACGGCTTATGGACAGCGGCAGGTATTATGATGGAAGCAGGGTGCAGTGATGACAGTTTTTCCGATTTTCGGATGTGGCTGATCGCCCAGGGAAAAGAAGTTTATCTGAATGCCTTAAAAGATCCGGATTCCCTTTCCGGCGTGACTCCGTATGGGTACTGTAGTTTTGAAGCGTTGGGATACATCTCATCGCAGGTCTACAGTGCCATGAAAGGGAAAAATATCTATCAGGACAGTACGGCAAGAATGCAGATGGAATGTTATGAGCAGGTGATCCGGGATATTGTGTACCATCCCATGATCGAGTATCCGCTGGAATTACCGGAAGCAATGGTGGTATATCCGAAACTCTGTGAATGCCATTTGTCCGAGCAGGTAAGGAAAGCTCCTCAGAAAGTAAGGACATGGAATGTTTCCCGGACGGATATCCGAAGGATGATGGCAAGAGGGAATGCTGCCATAAAGAAAATGCAGGAACAGGGACAGAATACACCGGAAGCGACCAGACTCGTCCGTAAGGGTACGGTAAGATAAGCTTTCTGGCAAGGAGAAGTAATGTGTTATAAAAATGAATATCAGAAAAGGGCACATGGCGAAGTGGAACAGATCTTTCGGGAGCTTCTCCCGGAAGCCGGGCTTCATGTAAGGGAAGAACAGATCCGTCTCTGCCATGAAATGCTGGATGCCCTTATGAAAAACGAAATCACGCTCTGTGATGCAGGAGTCGGCATCGGAAAGACCTATGCCTATCTGACAGCCTGCATCCTGATGCGGAAATATAGTGTACTGCATTCCGGTTATTCGGGATGTGACAGGCGGTCTGTAGTGGTATCCACTTCCAGTATCGCCTTACAGAAAGCCATCATAGAGGAATATGTTCCTTTTTTATCGGATGTACTGTTAAAAGCAGATCTGCTTCAGGGAGAATTAAAGGCAGTTGTCCGCAAGGGAAAGGAACATTTTGTGTGCGATTACAGGCTGGCCCAAAGACTGGAGGCAGTCCGGGATAAGAATAAAAATCAGGCACAGATGGAGGCATTGAAGTCCCTCCGGCATAACTTTGATTTAGATTCCGTACATAACCTGAGCGGTTTTGACCGCAGGCTGGTGTGCGTACCGAAATTCTGCCCCAGGGAGTGTCCGGGGAAAGCAGGATGCCGTTATCAGAAATATTTGGATGTTTCCAAAAAAGAGGAAGTTTTTATACAGATATGCAATCACAATTATCTTCTGGCAGACGCCATGCACCGGATGAATGAATACCGGCCTCTGCTGGCAGATTACAGAGCATTGGTAGTAGATGAAGCACATAAGCTCCCAGAAGCTGCCAGCCAGATGGATGGGAGAAGTATTGGAAGAGAGGATGTGCAGGAAATCTCGTATTTCTTAAACAGGGAGCATAAAAGTTCGGAAGGTAAGAGACTACAGGATTGGTTTAATACACTTTCAATGGAAATCCGTAAGGATCAGGCCGGGATGGGAGATGACATAGCTGGAAAAGAAAATTTCTATTTTCCGGCAAAGTGCCGATCTTCTCTGGAGCAGGTAAGGGGGAATCTCAGTCTTATGCTTAAAAGACTTGCTGGAAATGTCCCTTACTGGATCTTCCGGCGGCTGGAAGAGATGGAAGAGCTGTTCGGCTGGTTTCTGAAGAAGGATACCAGATACGTTTTATTTCTTCAGCCAGACGGCAGGGGAGATCCTGTGTTTATGGCTGTTAGCAGAGAGATTCCAAGGTTTCTCCATGATTCCTTATGGGACAGGGGATTTCCCTCGATTCTCACCAGTGGAACTTTAAAAGCCGGAAATGGGTTTGTAAGGACCAGACAGATGACCGGGCTGGAAAAGAAAAGCAGAGTCCGGGAGTGTGTAGCAGAATCCCCATTTTGTTACAGAGAGAACTGTCTGCTTTATATTCCTGAGAATTTAAAAGCGACGCTCAAGGGAAGCCGGGAAGAGGCCGAGCAACTTGCAGGCCAGATCCGTGATCTGGTGTGTTCCACTTACGGGCATACACTGGTACTGTTTACATCTTATACCCTGATGGGAAATGTGCAGCAGCTCCTGCGGGATCAGATCCCGTTCCCGATGGTGCAGGTATGGAGAAACTCACAGGAAGAAATCGCACGGTTTAAGAAGATGGAAAATGCCGTTCTGTTTGCAGCCGGCTCCTGTTGGGAAGGTGTGGATTTTCCGGGGGATATGGTATCGTCCCTGATCATTGTAAAATTGCCGTTTGCTGTACCGGACCCCATCCATGAAGCACAAAGGGAACAATACCGATCACTGGAATCCTACATTCAAAATGTTGTTGTTCCAGATATGCAGAAGAAACTGCGCCAGGGATTCGGACGGGCGATCCGGACGGAGCAGGACACCTGTGTAGTGTCCATTTTAGACCACCGAGCGGCAAAGAAAGGAAAGTACCGGGGAGATGTTCTGGACGCCCTGCCAAAGTGCCAGATGGCAGAAAAAATCGATGAAGTAGAGGACTTTATCCGAAGCCGGAAAGTGGAGCGTTACTACAGCTGATAACATCCGTGGTGTTGTTGGTTCTGCCCAGATCTGGACAGAAAATAAGACAAAAAGTTTAGTGGTATTTCAGGAGCGGTTTTGACCGAATTGGTGGTATTTGTGATAGCTTTATCGGCATGAGTTGGGTATACTGTGTATAGCGTTAGAGGAAAGGAAGTGAGCAGGAATGAGACGATATGAACTGGAAAAAGAAAGAGAGGGTTCCACCGTTTATTTCTTTATCAGAGATGTGGAAACACTGGATATCGTCCTGCTTCCAACCAAATATCTGATGCACAAGATACGGAGTAAATGTTCACCGAATACGGTGCGGCGCTCCGCACTTGCAATCCTGTACTATCTGGAATACATCCATGAAAAGAAAAAGGAATTGACAGACGTATATCAAATGCCTTATGTTGAACAGACAAATCACTTTGTGGAATTTTTATACTGGCTGAAAGCCGGGAAGCATACCAGAGATAAAAATCACAGATCTCCAAACAATGGAACCTGCAACGCATACTTAAGAGATGTGTTCAGGTTCTATCTTTTTATAGAAGAAGAGTACCAGCAGTTCGGGGAGCTGAAAGTCCTGTCCTATAATTATTTTGTAGCCGTGGATGCAGTAGGCGTAAAGAAAAGCATACGATCAAAGAGTTTCAAAGGCTATTTAAAAGAGGAAGAGCATAAGGCGAGAGCAGCAAAGAAAGATGAAATTGTGGAAATCTTGAAAGCGTGTACCAATATAAGAGATCGGCTTCTCATGCTGCTTCTGGCAGAGACAGGCTACCGAATCGGTGAGATCTTAGGAATTGATTACAGTAAGGACATTGATTATCAGAACCACATAATCCGGGTATATTTCCGTGAGGACAATGAAAATGGAGCGAGAGCAAAGAATGCAGAATACCGAAGTGCGAAGATCAGCAAAGATACCTTCGGCTTTTTAAATCTGTATATCGCAGAGTACCGAAAACTACTTCAGCACCAGACAAGCCTGTTTGTGAATATTTCCGGGGATAATATCGGAAAACCAATGAACGTGGAAGCAGTATACTCCATGCTAAAAAGAATGGATAAGAAAACAGGGATTAAGATCACGCCTCATATGCTCCGGCATTACTTTGGAAATGAGCGGAGAAAAGCAGGATGGTCGCTGGAACTGATACAGCTGGCCTATGGACACCGCCACATCCAGACAACCATCAATTATCTGGACATTGTGGATGATGAACTGCTGGATGCCAGCCAGGAATTCTACGAGAAACACTCCTCCCTGTATGGGATTGAGGAATTGCTATAGGAGGTGGTTTTTATGCCTGCGTTTTTACAGTCTTTTATAGAGGCAGAACAAGAACGGAGCAGGCGGATTGAGCAGCTACGAAAAGAAATCCGGGAGTTTGCAAAAGAGGAAGCAGGAAGTTCCATTACAGAACAGATTCTGCTGTTTCTGGCAGATGAGATGGTAGAACATCTTTCGGAAATAGATTATGAACTGCGAATGAAATTTGAATTATACATAACACCGCTGATAAAGCGAAATTACATTTACCGATATACCGGAACGTTCGACCGGATACGGCAGGCGTACATCCGGGAACGGATGAAAACTCCGGCTGGACAGAGGGAATGTGAATGGAAATATAAAAATGAAATACTTTTTGTTCCATACCACTCAGATCCTGTAATCGTAAAGAGTGTGGAAACGGTACGGTGTCGGAGCAACATGGTCTGGAATTTTAAAGCGGCAGCCAGTGAGAAACTGAAACGTCAGATTTTTACCGTGCTGGAATATATTCTGAAGAATTATGAAATTTCCAGACTGAGGGAATATAAACTGACCGGGCTACAGCTTTTTTACGAATTTTGCATCCGGGAGCAGATTACAGATATCCAGCTTCTGGAGCTGGAACAGGAAACAGCATTTCAGGACTACCTGAAGCAGAAAGTCGAGAAAGAGCAACGGCGAAAACGACTGAAGAGCATTGTGGAAACTGCCCGTAAAGTGATTTTTATAGAAACTGATGAAACAAGATGGGATGCTACCATCTGGTATTTAGAGCGGTTTCGTATTGCCAAAGAAAGAATAAACCAGAGTGACAGTATAGAAAAAATATCATTTCAGGAAGTTCTACAGCCCAAGAATCGATTGCTGCTTCAGGAATATATGAAGTACGAAATTGGAATCGGAGAACTGGCGCTCAGCACGGTGTACGAAAGATTCCGAACCATTCGAAATTTTTTGCAGGAGATCAGCGAACTGGAAGTTACCAAGTGTGATGCCAGCCTGATTGATGTATATTTAAAGAATTTGCAGAATGGTGCTATGGGAGCAAAGACATTTAATACCAATGTTTCGGGAATACAGTTTTTTATGAAATTTCTGGAAGTAAAGGGGTATATAAAAAAGGTTCCGTTTTATGCATCGTATTACTTGGAAAAACAGATCCCAGTCCACCATGACAGAAGTGTGGAAGAGGATGTGTATATGGAAATTATCCAAAACCTCTCACAGTTTCCTGAACACCTGAGAATGATGTTTTTACATCTCTGGTGTGTGGGACTCCGGATCAGTGAGGTCTGCACCTTAAAAGGGGATGCGTATTATATCCAGAATGGTGACTGCTGGATGAAGGTCTACCAGGTGAAAATGAAAAATTATAAAAGGGTTCCCATTCCGGTAACATTGTATCGTCTGATGCAGGTTTATCTGAAAAAGCACCCTACCAAAAAAGAAGCATACATTTTTCGGAATCGGAAAGGTGGAGCATTTTCCAAAAGCACCTTCATGGGGCAGATGAAAAAATACTGCTCCCAGATAGGCATACAGAATGGAGAATATATTTTTAAGTCTCATGATTACCGACATACCGTAGCAACCAATTTTTATGAGCATGGCGTATCAATCCAAAGCATCCGGGACTATCTGGGACATACGTTTGAGGAAATGACCATGCAGTATATAGATTATATGCCAAGAAAAATTGCTAAAGAAAATGACGCATACTTTGAGGAAGAGGAAAACAGCCTGCTTGCCTGTATGCAGAAAGGAGAGAAGCATGGATAATAAACTGAAATTCCAACAACTGGAATGTTATAAGCTGGCTACCGATGAGCAAAAGGAAAAGCTGAATAAGGAACAATATTTTGATCTGGATAAACTGCCGGAAAACCAGCTTCAGACAGAATTTGTCGAATACATTTACTACCGTGGAACGCAGGTATCCATCCTGACCATAAAAAGGGAAAGGCATTATTTTAACAGCTTATGTGAATTTTTTCAGAAGTCATCCCATCAGGAAAACAGCCTGCTTGACAGAGAAAAAGACTTCTGGATAAAGCAGTTGAAAATGTGGATGATACAAAACGGTAGGGCTTTGACGAAGCATAAAGTGACGAACATTCAGACTGAATCGGTGGAAAAAGCTGCCCTGATCCGGTATTTTGAAAGCCTTCTGGAATTTACACTGGACCGATCAGAAACCAATGAGCTGGCAAAGGATATCTGGCATCTGGAAAGGCTTCCGCTTATCCTGCGGACAAATCCGATTGTCAACCATAAGACACTAAATTTCAGAGGAATCCGGCAACCAGATATTCGGGAAGAAGTAAAAAAAGCAATTTACCATCATCTGAAAACCGAAGCCCTTGGCAGTATAAAACGTGAACTGTCCGCAATGAATAAATTTTCAAAGTATTTGGATGAAAAGCATTCCAAGATCAGCACCTGCGAAGAGATTGACCGGGAGATCATAGAACAATTTTTAATCAACATCAAGGTAGAATCAAACGGAGGGAATGGCATCCGGGATGACCTGCTAAAGCTTCGAAATGTGCTGGAAACAATCGGAAAAATTTATGATTTTCCACATCTTACAAAACTGTTTTTAAAATCTGATTTTCCGCCAGAACGGAAAGCAGAATTCAAATCTTATTCGGACAGTGAGCTGAAAAGACTGAATGCCCAGATTGTAAAAATGGAAGAGCAGATAGCAAGGGCAATGATCATCCACCAGATGCTTGGAACCAGAATTTCCGACACGCTGACCTTGCGGAAAGACTGCCTTTATAAACATGACCGTCAGGATATGATTATCATATACCAGCCGAAAACAAGAAGATATGAAAAACCGATCAGCCGGGAGCTGGCACAGCTGATTGGAAAGGCAGTCAGTTATGCAAATGAGCATTATCCTGAAAGCATTTATATCTTTGCGGACGAGAACAAACCGGAGAGACCAATCAGTTACCAAACCTTGCAGGATAAAGTGCTTCGAATGATTTATGAAAAAGATATCCGGGATGACAGCGGAAACTTATTCGGATTTGGAACGCATATGTTCCGGCACTGCTATGGGGTAAAATTAACGGAACTCCATGTGGATGACTGGACGATAGCGAAGCTCCTGGGACATAAGGGAGTACGAAGTGTCCAATATTACCGAAAAATGAGCAATCAGCGGATGGCAGATGAAACAAGAGAAGTTAGAAATTCTATGTCACAGATTATACTGGCAAGTCTGGACGGATGGGGAGAAGAATATGAGCAAATACGACAAGATGCTGGAATTGAATAAAAGAAAGAGCGAAGAAAAAGTGGAACGGGCAGTCCTGACAATACGGACAATGGTGTTGGAGAGAGAAAAGGTGTCCGTACCAGCACTGATGCAAAAGACTGGTTTATCTAGAGGATTCTTTTACAAGAATCCGATTGTAAGAGGTGAGATTGATGCAGCAATGGAACAGCAGGCTGGTATGGTGGATCCAAGGAGAAACATTATCAGTCAGGCGATGGAAGCGGAAATGAATCTGCTCCGGCAACAGCTACAGAAACTGAAAAGCGAAAATGAGAATCTAATAAAGGAAAACCAGAAGTTAAAAAAAGCATTATCCAAGAAAGAGTTGAATCTTATCAAACAGATTTAAGCTATATCATAATGCAAAGTAGGTCTGCCAGAATACAGCAGATCTGTTTTGCATTGTGATATAGAAACAGATTATGCTTAAAAGGCATTAAGCAACCCATAATAATAGGTATTGGACATAGAAAGCAATATGGGAGTATGATGATACCGATAAGAAATAGAGTGTACCTGAAATGCAAACTGTCACAGAAAAATTATGAACTTTATGTAAAAAGTTGCAAAATCTATTGACCTAGAGCTTACTTCAGGTTGTATCATAAAATAAAAAGAGCAAGGAGGAATTTTTTATGGATATCGAACAGATGAAAAAAGACTTAGGTGGAGGTAACGTATTTCCAATCGGTGAAGAAAACGTAGCATTCGCAAAGTATTTTACAGGTGAATGCTATTTGAATATGCTTACAACAGAGAGAGTACCAGTTGGTCTGGTTACTTTCGCTCCGGGAACAATCAATGCATACCACATCCATCATAAAGGTGGACAGATCCTTCTGGTTACTGGTGGAAGAGGATGGTACCAGGAAGAAGGAAAACCAGCTCGTGAATTGAAAGCTGGAGATGTAGTAAATATTTCACCAGAAGTAAAACACTGGCACGGGGCAGCGAAAGACAGCTGGTTCCAGCATCTGGCTGTTGAAGTTCCAGCAGAGGGAGCTTCCAACGAATGGCTGGAGTTTTTACCGGAAGAAGAGTATAACAAATTACCATAAATAAGAAAGATGGAGGTTTGATATCATGGCAAAGATCACACAGATAGCAGGAAGAAATGCTCTGGGAACATTTGCACCAGATTTTGCACATTTTAACGATGACATTCTTTTCGGAGAGAACTGGAATAACGAAGATATTGATTTAAAAACAAGAAGTATCATCACAGTTGTAGCACTGATGGCACAGGGAATCACAGATTCCTCTTTGAAATTCCATTTACAGAATGCAAAGGATCATGGGGTAACACAGAAAGAGATCGCAGCAATCATCACTCACGTAGCATTCTATGCAGGCTGGCCAAAAGGCTGGGCAGTCTTTAATCTTGCAAAAGAGGTTTGGAATGAGGACGAAGCAGAGAAATAACCTGGCAGAAACTGCTCGTCATGAAAGGGTCGCACAAAACACAGACGTGTATGCCGTTAAAGCCCGTAACTATAAGGGATTGCGGAGGGGTAGTCCAGTTTTTTGCCGAGCCGACTGCAGGACTCGATGTGGAAGCGAGAAATGAGATTCTCGACCTGCTGCGCGAATACGCGGCCGAAGATGAGAGCCGGACGATCCTCATTACGTCCCACATCGCCTCCGATCTCGAGCATCTCTGCGATGACATTTATCTGATTCACGGGGGAAAACAGCTCCTGCACGAGGAGACGGATGTGATTCTCGAGCAATACGGTCTCATCAAGGCAGACGAGGCGCAGTATGCGACGCTCGACAAAGAATATCTGCTCGATACCCAGAAAGAACCGTATGGCTATGCATGCCTTACCAACGACAGAAAATATTACGAAGAAAATGTTCCCGACCTTGTAGTAGAGCGGGCCGGAATTGATGATGTAATTTTGATGATGACAGGAGGAGAAAAAAGATGAGTGGATTATTAGAGAAAGATATCTGTCTGCTGTTAAAAGGCCATCGCAACACGATGATCCTTTTCCTTATGATCTGTGTATTCCTCGGACTTAGCCAGACGGACACCTTTATTCTGGGCTATTTTCCGTTTCTGATGATCGTTCTGCTGATCGGAACGCTTTCCTGCGATGAAGCGGATAACGGACTGCCGTTCCTGTTCACACTCCCGATTGACCGGAAACTGTATATCCGCGAAAAATACCTGTTCTGCGTGGCCGGAACCGTAGTATCGTTTGTCCTCGCCTGGGCGTTATACCTGGTATCCCTGCTGGTGCACGGCGTTTCGAATGTATCTGGTGTTCTCTCGGAAAATGCGGGAATGATACCGGTCTTTCTGGCGGTATTTTTCATCACCATTTCCATCATGATTCCGGTGTAGATCAAATGCGGAGCAGAAAGCGCACGGGTCATGATGGCAGGAATCTGTTTTCTGTTTGCCGGTGTGATTCTGTTTGTGCAGAAAGTCGCAGGAGAAGCGACACTGGATCAAATCACGGAGCTGATTGGCACCATTACGGGCACAATTCCGGGCCAGGCAGGAATTTTTACTGCAGGCATCGTGGTTTTGCTGATTTCGTACCGGATCAGTGTAGGATTTATGGAGAAACAGGAATTTTAGAAAAAACGAAAGACGTCAGATTTCATTTTAAAACGTGAAATCTGGCGTTTTTGCTGTGATAAAATTTGCAGAAACTTGAAAAAAATGGCATTGTATGGTATTCTTTACAGGATGTTGCTTAAAAATTATATAAGAAGAAACAGAGGAAAAAATGAAAAAATTATTTGCACAGATTGTGAAATTCGGTATCGTCGGCTTCATCAGCTTTGGTATTGATTACGTGACCGGACTGATCGTTCTGAACCTTGTTATGGCGCTGACCTCCAGTTCATATTTTGAAATGGCATCGCTTGTCGGTTCTGTTGCCGGATTTACTGTGTCCGTCATCGCTAATTACATTTTAAGTTTCAAATTTGTCTTTGAGCGAAAAGAAGACCTGAACAAAAAAGTCGAATTCATTACCTTCGTCGTCCTTTCCCTGATCGGAATGCTGCTGAACAGCTTCCTGATCTGGATTGTAGTAGGACCCATCTACCGGGGGAGCACTGCACTGCAGCAGCACATCGGCTACAACCTGATTTACACCATTGCAAAAGTCTTTGCAACTGCGGTTGTCATGGTGTACAACTTTATTACCAGAAAAATCTTTCTGGAGAAGAAATGATTCTGAAAAAAATCTGAAAAGAAGGCAGCGGAGAAAAACGCTGCCTTCTTTTCAAAGAAAGATAAAAAGGAAAGGCTGGTGAAGAGAGAATGAACCTTCCCATTCAACTACAGGCAGGATTGTACCTGTATCTGATCTGTATTAATATGATCACCATAGCAGTCTATGGCATCGATAAACGAAACGCTGTGCATGGAAAATGGAGAATCCGTGTCTCGACGCTTCTTACCCTGGCCGCAGTCGGCGGTTCGGCAGGAGCACTGCTGGCGATGCACCTGTTCCATCACAAGACAAGAAAAAAGAAGTTTACCATCGGCGTTCCACTGATGCTGCTGGTGCAGATCGCGCTTTTTTTCTTTCTTGTGAAAGCAGATTTTTCGATCTCAATCTGAGAAAGAAAGGTGATGAAAATGGAAATGAGCCGTCCAGTCCTTCGGCGGCTATGCAGACGCACAGCTTAGCCGCCTGCAAAATGCGTTGGCGCGCGGTACTTTCTTGCAGAGTGAGAAAGAACAGCATATTTATGAAATGCTTTTAGATATGTAAAAACATCTGTCCAATAGGGCAGATGTTTTTACGTGTGCCATTATTGTGACAGATGATATAATATTATGATAAAAAGCGGCGAAAAGGTAAGATACATATAAAATGATCAAAAGGAGAAAGAATGGGAACTGATCATAAAGAAAAACTGATTCGAGTGTTACAGATTTTAGAGGAAACAGATGAAAAAAGTCCGATGAATGCGACACAGATTTTGAAATATCTGGAAGAGGAATATCAAATAGAACAGGTCGATCGCCGTTCTGTTTATCGTGATATTAAAATGCTGCAATTTTGTGGTTATGAAATATATCAGTGTGCGGATAAAAAGATGGGCTGGTATATGAAAAAACATATATTTTCGGACTGGGAAATTAAAATTATGTTGGATGCAGTACAGCAGGCAAGATGCATTTCTGCAAAGGAAGCAAAGGAATTGAAAGAACGACTATTGGATCTTACAAGTAAGAGAAGTCGAAGCAGATTTTGTCATATGATGACACCCAAGGCAGGAAACATGGATTCTGATAGGGAAACAGGATACTACATTGAAACAATGCTGGAAGCTATGTATCTCCATAAAAAAATTGAATTTCAATATACAGAAGTAAATGAGAAGTTGCAAAAGGTGCTTCGAAGAGAAGGAAAAAAATATTCGCTTAATCTTTATGAAATATATTGGTCTGATAATACCTATTATTTAATCGGGGCACATGATCATTATGATAGACTTACAAGTTATAGGCTTGATCGAATTGAAAATCTGGAGATATCACAGAGTGACGCGATTGACGCTGTAGAAAAAATAGGTCCAAATCCCGAACTTATTATTCGGAAATATATTGAAGAAAGTGTAAACCATTTCCTGGGGGAAACCGTAAGAATAGAAGTGGAATATAAACCAGAACCGGCGACAAATGCAATTCTCTATGATTTTGTTGGGAAAAATGTATCGGTCCAAAAACTGGAAAATGGAAATTGCAGAGCCGTTTTTTATAAAATGAACAGTGTAACTTTACTTGGATGGTTCATGAAATATATGGATAAGTTTATGGTTATAGAACCACAAATGCTGCGGGAAAATATAAAGACAAAATTGGAGAATACATTGGAAATAATGAATAATATAAATGGATCACAATAATACAGGACAAAAAAATATGATAAAACAAACTTTATGAAAACCAGGAGGAACTATATTGGAAAAAGATTTAAAAATGGAAGTATTTGCGTCAGTAGATACTGTAAAACCGGTAGAATTTCATGTTTATGAACTTCATGTACAAAAAATAGGAAATACATATTCTATTATCAGAGGGGCAGCCTGGAAATTACGAAACTGGAATCAGGCAGGCGTATTTGAAGATGGAAACAAAATCTATGCGACGGAAAAACTGCAAGAGAAAATCCCAAATGCTGATTTTACAGTCGAATATGAGGGATCACGAGAACTGCCTGTTTTAGAAAACAGAAGAATCTATCAGGAACTTATCAAATACTGGATCACACAAAAACTATCCCAAATTTTAATTTTTGGAAAATACAGAAAATATTCCTGTAAAAGTAATGTGACAAGTAAGTGGATTATGACAAATCAGGGATTTGAGACGTTTTCGTCAGGAAACAGAGAAATTAGTCTGGAACGGAAATATAATTTCTGGGTTACTATTATGGATGATGAAAAAGCATATCTGAGAATTGATACCAGCAGTCTTTTTTCATCGAATCAAACTGTAGCTGATTATCTGGAAAAAGGACTAAATCTAATTGGGCAGGAAGTAAAAAATGACTGGGCAAAGAATAATCAGACAGGCATTCTGACAGAAATCTGTGATTTGACCGTAACGGATAAACTGGATTTTGCAGATAGTCTAAAGGCGTATTATATCCAACGAAATGAAGCATACAGGGTAGAGAATATTTCTGATGATACCAGGATAGTTAAGGTGGCACTTCAGACGGGAATAGAATTACCTTATTATCCGCAGGCATTAAAACCAGTATTGACAAGAGAAACGGTAAGCCGTATGGATGCAGCTTTTTCTATGCGGACAGAGTCCTTGGTAAAACGGAATATGAAGACCAGAGTACTTTTAGACCAGGATTTTATACAGGATATTGGAACGATTGAGCCACTTGACGGAATGAAATTTGAAACAGATCCATGTACAGTAGAGAAAATTGGCTATAAGAAAGGTAAAGTTAAAGAACCGCTGTTAGTTTGTGGAAAAGATAAGGCTCTTAAATGCGGCGAAGAATTTAAAGTATTCAACTACGGTTTTTATCGAAAGACGGAAAAAGAAATAAAAATAGGATATTTGTATCCGAGAAATTCCTATGATTTGATGAAGGCAGTTGTAAATGGGATTTATACCTTTGCGAAACTTGGAAAGTATCACGGGGAAAAGGATTTATATACCATGGCGGGACTGCTGGATCTGGATGTAAAGGCAATGGTACGGGAAGAATATGAGTTGGGAGATATTACAGATTATAAAAGAGCTGCCAATAAATTGCAGAAGATAGAAGGAATCGATCTGGTCATTGCACTTGTACCAGATGGGATGGAGGAAGATGGACCGTACAATCCGTTTAAAACTATTTGGGCAAAGGCTAATATCCCGTCACAGATGATCAGTATGAAAACAGCAAAATTGTTCGCTGAGGAAGCAAAAGAAGGGAATAAGGCAAAAAATAATTCAAGATATTACCTTCACAATATAATTCTTGGAATTCTTGGAAAAACAGGCGGGATTCCATGGGTTGTAAAAGATATGCCTGGCAATGTGGATTGTTTTGTAGGTCTTGATGTTGCGACGATAGCAAAAGGAATTCATTATCCTGCCTGCTCGGTTGTATTTGACAAATATGGCCGTCTGCTTGGATTTTATAAACCGGCAGCACCACAGCAGGGAGAAAAAATTACTACCAGGATTCTTCAGGATATTTTTGATCAGGTGATTTTTGCATATGAAGACCGTTTTGGTGAAATGCCGAAGAACATTGTGATTCATCGAGATGGATTCAGCAATGAAGATGATGAATGGTATAAAAATTACTTTGCGGCCAAGGGAATTATGTATAATATTATTGAAGTAAGAAAAAATATCAGCAGTAAACTGATATTCTGGCAGAATGGGCAGATAGAGAATCCACCGATGGGATACTGTGTTTATAACGCAGACAAAGGATATCTTGTGACGACAAATATGAAAAATAAAAAAGGATCACAGAATCCCATTTTGATTGAGAAAAAATGTGGAAATCTTTCTATGGCTGATATTTTGACACAGGTGCTTTATCTTTCGCAGTTACACGTGGGGTCAACACAAAAAATGCGGCTTCCTATTACGACTGGATATGCGGACAAAATTTGTAAGAATAGAGAATTTGTTCCGGAAGGAAAGATGGACGATCGGCTATTCTTTTTGTGAAAAATAAAACATAGATAAAAATGAGACGACAGGGATTCTGGAGTTTTTTTAGGAAAAATGCTATAATAGTCTGCAAAGAGACATCCCATAAGAAACCAAGGAGGATTTTGAAATGAACAGTATTTTTCACAGAATCAGTGTTAGAAAATATGAAGACAAGCCGGTTGAAAAAGAAAAAATTATGCAGATCTTAAAAGCAGGCATGCAGGCTCCAAGCGCGTGCAATCAGCAGCCGTGGGAATTTTATGTGGTAACGGATAAGAAAAAAATTGAGGCGCTTTCTAAAATGACACCGTACACCGGCTGCGCGGCAAAAGCTCCGGTTGTGCTGGTATCGGCATATCGCCTGGAAGGTCTTGTCGCTCCAGCATTTGCGCAGATCGATATGTCGATTGCCCAGGAAAATATCTGGCTGGAAACGGATGCGCTTGGTCTTGGCGGCGTATGGTTCGGCATTGCACCAAATGAAGAAAATATGGAAAAAGTAAGAGTTCTGCTGGGACTGCCGGAAGAAGTTCATGTCTTTGCGCTGTTTGCTCTTGGCTATCCTGCCGAGCACAGAGAGCAGCAGGACCGCTTTAAACCAGAACGGATTCATTTTATCGATGAATAAAACAAAGAAGCCGGCAGACCGCCTGATTTTCCATGTAGATGTCAACAGCGCCTTTTTATCCTGGGAGTCCGCGCGGCGGATGAAAGAGGGGCTGCCGGATCTGCGGGACATTCCCGCCTGCATCGGCGGTGACCCGGCAAAAAGGACGGGTATCGTTGTAGCAAAGTCGATTCCGGCGAAAAAATGCGGTGTCCAGACCGGCGAGCCTGTGGCAATGGCACTGCGGAAATGCCCGAATATGGTTATTGTTCCCAGTGATTTCGATCTTTATGTCAAGTGCTCCCGGGCCTTCAAGAAAATCTGCGCATCCTACACTCCGGTCATGGAGTCTTTCTCGATTGACGAAGTGTTCCTTGATATGACGGGAACCTCTCTTTTGTACCCGGATCCGATCGCGGCAGCACATGAAATTAAAGACCGGATTTCCGACGAGCTGGGATTTACGGTAAATGTCGGCATTTCCACCAATAAACTCCTGGCCAAAATGGCGTCCGATTTCGAAAAACCGAACAAAGTGCATACCCTGTTTCCAGAAGAAATCCCTGCGAAGATGTGGCCTCTTCCGGTACGCGAGCTTTTGTTTCTCGGCAAAGCGTCCGAAAAGAAGCTGACCGAGGCCGGAATCCGCACGATCGGAGATCTGGCACATGCATGGGAAACTGATATTCAGACCCTGATTGGCAATAAAAACGGCCATCAGCTGTACCAGTACGCCCGCGGCATCGACGATTCCCCCGTAAAAGCACAGCCCGATGAGGCGAAAGGCTTCAGCGCAGAGACGACCTTTAACGAGGACATCGTCTCTATCGAACAGGTCGACCCGATTCTTCTCGCCCAGTGTGACATCGTGGCCGCCCGCATGCGTCGGAAAAAGAAAAAATGCACCTCCGTTTCCATAACCTTCCGCACCCTCGATTTCCGAAACCGCTCACACCAGACAAAACTTCCAAATGCGACCGATATCACAGATGAAATCTACCGCTGCGCCAAACAGCTCTTCCGCGAATCCTGGAAAGGAGAGCCCCTCCGCCTGATCGGTGTCTCCGTAACCGGCCTTACCGAAGACGATTTCGAACAGCTCTCCCTCTTCGAAGATCCCGAAAAGAAGGAGAAAAGCCGTAAACTCGATGCCGCCCTCGACGCAATCCGCCAGAAATACGGCAACGACAAAGTCACCCGCGCAAGCATCCTGAACGGAACACAGGGAATTGCAAGAAAAGCGAAGGCACAGATGAAAAATGATGCGGAAAACTGAAAAATAATCTTCAAAGAAGGCAGCGGAGAAAAACGCTGCCTTCTTTGAAAATAAAGCAAAACAACGATAATATTCGGAAAAATGAAAATACAACAATTGATATATTTCTGAAAATAAGATATAATAATCGGAAAGAAGCACACTGGAAAGGAGGAAACGAATGAAAACATGCAAGGAAATGGCAAAGCTATGGGGCGTTACGGAACGCACTGTAACAACTTTCTGCAAAACAGGTAAAATTCCAGGAGCCGTAAAAGAAGGAAAAAGCTGGCGCATTCCGGATGAGGCAGAAAAACCAGTGGATGGCAGAATACTGTCAGGAAAGTATGTAAAAAAAGAGGAAAAAGAAGCAAAAAAACCACTTCCGATAGGAATATCTGATTACGTACGGGCACAGTCGGAATATTATTATGTGGACAAGACAGGAATGATCAAAGAATTTCTGGATCGAAAACCACTGGTATCACTGTTTACGCGGCCGAGACGATTTGGAAAGACGTTGAATATGGATATGCTTCGCGTTTTCTTTGAAATTTCCGATACAGATACCAGCCAGTATTTCCGAGACAAAGAAATCTGGAAATGTGGAGAAGAATACCGAGAGCATCAGGGAAAATATCCGGTTATTTTTCTGACGTTTAAAGATATAAAATTTGCGTCCTGGGAACTGACTTTTGCAAAAATTGCAGAGCTGGTACAGGAAGAGTTCGGCAGACATAAGGAATTGGGGATGAGTGAGAAACTGGAACCATACGAGAAGGATTATTTTCGGAAAATACTGGCAGGTCAGGCGAATGAAGTAGAGCTCTCCTCGTCTCTGCAGAAACTTTCCAAAATGCTTCATGAACATTATGGAAAAGCACCGATCATTATGATCGATGAATATGATGCACCGATTCAGGAAGGCTATTCGAAAAAGTTTTATGAAGAAATTGTTGGATTTATGTGGAATTTCTTTTCCGGCGCATTCAAAGACAACCGGCATCTGTCGTACGGTTTTTTAACTGGAATTCTGCGGATTGCACAGGAAAGTATATTCAGTGGTCTGAATAATCCGACGGTAAATTCCATTCTGGATGAGACATACGATAAATACTTTGGATTTACCCGTGCAGAAGTCCATAAAATGCTGCGGGATTACGGTGCTCTCGAAAAAGAAGCAGAGCTTAAAACCTGGTATGACGGATATCTTTTTGGCGCAGAAGAAGTTTACAATCCCTGGTCCGTGGTCAACTATATTGCACAGGGGTGTATTCCAAAGGCATATTGGGTAAACACCGGAAAGAATGAAATTCTGGAAGAAGTTCTGAAGGCAGCGACAGAGGATGTCATAGAGAAATTGTATGCATTGCTGCAGGGAGAGCGAGTGGTTGCGAGAATCGATCAAAATGTAGTTTACCGGTCTCTGCTGGAAGAACCCTCCAGTATTTACAGTCTGCTTCTGGTTGCTGGATATCTGAAAACACCAAAAAAGGAGTTGCAGACAGACGGATCGTATCTGTGTGAGGTATCCATTCCCAACTGGGAGATTGCGGCAGTTTACAAAGCAGAGATTTTATCCCATCTGCTGCAGATTGGAGCAGTAACCAGAACGACAGCAGACCGGATTGCGGAAAGCCTGTATACGAATGATGTGAAAAAACTGCAGAGTGCGATTGCAGAGTATATGGACAAGTTGATCAGTTTTTACGATGCGGGCGCAGAAGGTTTTTACCATGGACTGGTACTGGGACTGATTGCATTGCTGGATCAACAGTATAAAATCACATCCAACCGGGAATTCGGAGAGGGACGGTACGATATCAGCCTGTTCCCGCGAGAACTCCGGTATCCTGGCATTCTGATGGAACTAAAATGGAAAAAGGGGATTACAGAAGACACACTGAAAAAATTAGCGAAAGAAGCATTAAACCAGATTGAAACACAGCGATACGATGCAGAAATGCGGCAGGAAGGGGTTACGGAAGTCATCAAACTTGGAATCGCCTTTTCTGGAAAAAATGTAAAAATTTGGACGGTATAAAAACAGGAGAAGACAAAACAGGGGGAAGCAAAATGAAAAAATTAACAACGGCAAAGATATGGCAGTTCGCAGCAGGCCAGTTTGGATGGGCGCTGCTGTCTGGTATCATATCGAACTGGCTGGTGTACTTTTATCAGCCGGATGAAACCGCAATCAGCCAGGGACAGACGGTATTCATTCCGCAGGGGCTGGTGATTTTCGGGGTTTTTACCATTATTGGAGGAATTACAGCTTTCGGAAGAATTTTCGATGCATTCACTGACCCGATGATTGCGTCCTGGTCAGACCGGTGTACTTCGAAAAATGGACGGCGGATCCCGTTTTTAAAAGGCGCGGCTCTGCCGCTGGCACTTTCCACGGTGCTGGTGTTCTGGTCACCGGCGAATGAAAACAGCTGGATCAATGCTGCGTTCTTATTTGTGATGATTCTGGCATACTATCTTTCGATCACGGCATATTGTACCCCATACAATGCTCTGATTCCGGAGCTTGGCCACACACAGCAGGAACGCCTGAACATATCCACCATCATTTCCTTTACCTTTATCGCAGGAACAGCCGTGGCCTATCTGGCACCGACGATCTGGGGTGCGTTGATTCCTTCCTTTGGAAGAGTAAATGCGATCCGGGTCACCTTCACAGCCATGGCGCTGGCAGCTTTCGTATGCATGCTCGTGCCGGTATTCTGTATTCGGGAAAAAGATTACGTAGATACCGTTCCTTCGAAGGATTCCGCCTTCCGTTCCCTTGCGGCAACCTTTCGAAACGGAGAATTCCGAAAATTCGTGGGATCCGATATCTTTTACTGGATCGCACTTACCATGTTCCAGACGGGCCTTCCGTTTTTCGTTACCAGCCTGCTGAAACTCCCGGAGACGATGACAACACTGTATTTTGTGGGAATGACCGCACTGTCGCTTGTCTTTTACGTTCCGGTCAACAAGCTGACACCGAAACTGGGCAAGAAAAAGATGATTCTGTTTGCCTTTGCTATTTTTAGCCTTGCATATTTTTACACAGGCTTTATGGGAAACATCCCGTTCATTCCGGAAGCCGTACAGGGTCTGATTCTGACAGTCGCGGCAGCACTTCCCATGGCGATTTTCGGTATTCTGCCGCAGGCGGTTGTCGCAGATATTGCACAGAGCGATGCGGTTACCTCGGGAAGCAGCCGCGAGGGAATGTTCTACGCAGCCAGAACTTTCGCCTTCAAGCTGGGGCAGAGCCTTTCCATGCTGATCTTTACGGCGGTCTCCACCATTGGAAACGGCAGTGGAGCCGGATACCGGATTGCGGCATTCGGTGCAGCTGTATTCTGCGGCGCAGGCGGACTGATACTGATGTTTTACGATGAGAAAAAGATTAACTGCGTGATGAACGGAAAAGCATAGGTCAGTACTCAGCACGGCGGCCTTTTTTATGTGTAGAAGCTATCTGGCATAAAGGAGAAAGGATCACAGGTGATACAGACCAGATGCTGCGGCAGCTGCAGTTTCACATTATCTCGAAATCAGCTCCTCCGCATGCTTTAATGCATCCGAAATATTTGAACAGAAATTTTCTTCCCCGACAAGCTCCACAAAGCCGGATTTTTTCATCACCTTCATCGGCTGCTCATTCACATGAGAGAAGACGAGGGTGATCCCTTTCGATTCGCAGAGCTTCGTCAGATTCTGGAGTGCATTCATGGCTGTACTGTCGATCGCCGGTACGCTCCGCATCCGGAGAACGAGACATTTTGTGAAATCCTTTACCACGATGTGCTCAATCGCATCCGCCGCGCCAAAGAAGAGCGGTCCTGTGATCTCGTATACACGGATTTCCAGCGGCAGCTTCTGCAGATGTTCATCCACCGCCGGGGAA
This sequence comes from Fusicatenibacter saccharivorans, assembly GCF_015557635.1. Lineage (GTDB taxonomy): Bacteria > Bacillota > Clostridia > Lachnospirales > Lachnospiraceae > Fusicatenibacter > Fusicatenibacter saccharivorans. Next base: position 16,280 of record NZ_JADNOP010000012.1, on the reverse strand, counting down.
TCATCGTCTACATAGACCCAGCTGTCGGCGTGTGTTTCCTCGCTCATCCGCTTGATGAAAAGCAGGCAGGCCAGAACCATGCCGATCTCGATTGCGACAACGAGGTCAAACACAACGGTCAGCACAAACGTAGTAAAAAGAACGATAATATCACTCTTCGGAGCCGTGCGTACAAGATGCACGAAGGTTCTCCACTGGCACATATTGTAGGCAACAAGGAACAGAATCGCGGCAATCGTCGGCATCGGAATCATGCCCGCAAACGGCATCAGCACAACAAGAACGATGACGAGCGTAATGGAATGCACTATACCCGCAACCGGCGTGCGTCCGCCGTTTTTGATATTTGCCGCCGTTCTGGCAATCGCTCCCGTAGCCGGAATACCGCCGAAAAGCGCAGAAGCAATATTTCCGGCACCCTGTGCAATCAGCTCTGTATCCGAACGATGCTTGCTGTTGATCATGCCGTCCGCAACAACACAGGAGAGAAGCGACTCAATCGCCGCAAGCACCGCGATCGTAAACGCATTTGGAATCGCCGACTGAATCAGTTTCATGTCAAAAACCGGCAGATGAAGCGTCGGAAGCGCATTGCTGATTGTGTACAGATTTCCAATCGTAGAAACGTGCAGCGGCAGAAACTGAACCATCAGAATACCGACAATAACAGCAATCAGCGATCCTGGGATTCTCTTGAAAATAAGCGGAGACACGATCAGAATAGCAAGGCTGACCCCGCCGACAATCAGAGCATCCGGTGAAATCGTGGAAAAATTCTCCGCAAATGCCTTCAGTTTTTCCATCGTTTCAATCGGCTTTACCCCGTCAGGATACGTAACACCGCAGAAATCCTTTAACTGTCCGATCACGATTGTCACCGCAATACCGGAAGTAAAACCCGTTGTAATCGTATAAGGAATAAACTTGATCAGACTTCCAAAATGACAGAAGCCCATGATAATAAGGAAGACACCGGCAAGAATGGTCGCCGTCATCAGCCCCTCGAGGCCGTCCCGCGCGACAATACCGGCAACAATCGTGGCAAACGCGGCCGTCGGACCGGCAATCTGGACACAGCTTCCGCCGAGCGCGGAAATCACAAAGCCCGCCACAATCGCGGTGAAAATACCAGCCTCCGGTCCCACGCCGGAAGCAAGAGCCAGTGCAATAGAAAGAGGAAGTGCAATGATCGCAACGATGATACCGGCAGTCACATCTTTGGCAAACTGCGCGCGGTCATAGGACTTCAGAGAAGTGAGTAGCATTGGTTTGAACGAATTCATTTGAAAAGCTCGCTTTCTGTATTAGATTTGTATTACTGTTAGAACAACTTTCCAAGTATAGCATAAGAGACGGGGAGCAGGAAACCCAAAAAGGAATTGTTTGTCTTTCTATACAATCATGTTATGCATGACATTGCACACAGCCGGCAGAAAAATTCGAATGGAAAATTTTTCTGTCACTTTTTTGATTTTTTCAGTGACTTTCCTCTATGATCTATGGTACACTAATCCATGCGCGTTAAAAACGAGAATAGAATATCAAATGGAGGAAATCTCAAAATATGAGCAAAAAGAAAGGCGAAGGCCTGAAATCATTCAACAGGGGATTTAACGTGCCGGATACCTACATTATCATCTTTTTTGTGGTAGTTATCGCGGCCGTCATGACCTTCCTCGTCCCGAAAGGCTATTACGAGACGGAGGATGTCACATACCTGATGAACGGGGTAGAAAAGACCCGTACCGTCATCAAAGACGGAAGCTTCCAGTATCTGACCGATGCTGCAGGAAAACCGGTCACAGAAGGTGTTGCATTGTTCAGCGGCGACGGTGGAACCGGATTTTTCAATTATATGTATAACGGAATTATCAGCAGCTCCGCCATCGAAATCATCGCATTTCTGATGGTAGTCGGCGGCGCTTTCGGTATCATGATCCGCACCGGAGCCGTTGAAGCCGGTCTGATCGGCCTGATCCGTAAAGCAAAAGGAGCCGAAAAACTGCTGATCCCGGTCCTTTTCGTCCTGTTTTCCCTCGGCGGAGCCGTGTTCGGAATGGGAGAAGAGGCCCTTCCGTTCACCATGATCCTCTGCCCGCTGTTCGTCGCTGTCGGATACGACACCGTCATTGCCGTGCTTGTTACGTACGTGGCAACACAGATCGGCTTCGGATCTTCCTGGATGAACCCGTTTTCCGTCGGAATCGCACAGGGAATCGCCGGCGTTGACGTCTTCTCCGGCGCAGGTTTCCGTATGGTGATGTGGGTCGTATTCACCGCTCTTGGCTGCGGCATGACCATGTTCTATGCAGCAAAAGTCAAAAAGACCCCGGAAATTTCCGTTGCTTACGAAAGCGACCAGTATTTCCGTGATCAGAACGAAAAAACAGGCATCGACGAGGGCCATTCCTTCGGCGTCGGCCATATCTTAGTTCTGGTAACACTGGCCGTTACCGTTGTCTGGGTCATCTGGGGCGTTATGGCAAAAGGCTATTACATGGCCGAAATCGCAACCCAGTTCTTCATCATGGGAATTGTGGCAGGTGTCATTGGTGTCATTTTCCATCTGAACAATATGAAAGTAAATGACATTGCCGTTTCCTTCAAAGACGGCGCAAAAGACCTGATCGGCGCAGCACTCGTTGTTGCGATGGCACAGGGCATCATGCAGGTGCTCGGCGGTTCTGATCCGACCACCCCGACCGTTATCAACACCATTATGTACGGCATTTCACAGGCCCTGGCCGGTCTTTCCGGTGCAGCCGCAGCCGTGCTGATGTATGTGTTCCAGTCGGTCTTCAACTTTTTCGTCGTATCCGGCTCCGGCCAGGCGGCGATCACCATGCCGATCATGGCACCGCTCGCGGACCTTCTCGGCGTATCCCGCCAGACATCCGTCCTTGCGTTCCAGCTCGGTGATGCCTTCACAAACCTGATCGTCCCGACCTCCGGCTGCCTGATCGGCTCCCTGGCGATTGCAAAAATCGAGTGGTCGAACTGGATCAAATTCATGTGGAAATTCTTAGGGATACTGATGATTGGAGCAGTCATTACGATTCTGATTGCGGTTGCCATTGGATTTTAAGAGGAGTGAGAGAAAATGATATTATTTCAGAACATAGACGTCTATGCGCCGGAATACCTCGGAAGAAAAGACGTTCTTACTGTGTATGATAAAATTGTCAAGATCGCAGATGCCGGCACGATAACGGCAGACGGCCTGCTCTCTGGCGCGGAGACCGTAGACGGAACCGGACTTGTCCTGACACCTGGCTTTGTTGACTGCCATGTTCACGTGCTCGGCGGAGGCGGTGAGGGCGGCTTTGCCAACCGCACCCCGGAGGCGACGATGGAAGGCCTGAACAAGTTCGGTGTGACAACCGTTGTCGGCTGCCTCGGAACTGACGGCATTGGCCGTGACATGTGCGCGCTCGTGGCAAAAACAAAAGGCCTCCGGGAGCAGGGCATGTCCGCCTGGTGCTACACCGGCAGCTACCAGGTTCCGGTGCGCACACTGACGGATGGAATTACGAAAGATATCATGATGATCGAAGAAATCATCGGAACCGGCGAAATCGCGATTTCGGACCACCGATCCTCACAGCCGACCTTCGAAGAATTCGCCCGACTGGCAGCAGACACGCGCCTCGGCGGCGTTCTTTCCGGGAAAGCGGGAGTGATCAATGTCCACCTTGGCGACGGTGCAAGATGTATGGAGCTGATCGAACGCGTCATCAGCGAAACCGAAATCCCGGCCAGCCAGTTCCTCCCGACCCATGTCAACCGGAACGAGAAGCTGTTCCAGAAGGCAATTGAATACGCCGTAAAGGGCGGTGCGGTCGATTTCACCGGAAATGAAGAGATCGATTACTGGGAAACTGTCTGTGATGAAGTCCGCGTGTGCAAAGGAATCCGCCGCATGCTGGATGCAGGCGTGAACCCGAAACACATCACCATCTCATCCGACGGTCAGGGCAGTCTGCCGATCTTTAATGAAAAGGGAGAATTCCTGCGGATGGGCATGGGCCAGTCGAGCTGTTTGCTGAAAGAAGTAAAAGAATGCGTGGAGAAAGCGGGAATTCCGCTGGAAACCGCAATTTCGACGATTACGGCAAACCCGGCAGAGATCCTGTCACTGAAAGGAAAAGGCAAGGTCCGGGAAGGATATGATGCGGATCTTTGCGTACTGGATCAGGGACTAGAGATTCAGGAAGTCGTTGCACGGGGGAAGACGGTGTATCGGAAATAGCATATTGGTAATATTGGGAAAAGGTCACAGCTTTGCGGAGCTGCGGCCTTTTTTGATGGGAATGCCTGCGGAAAGAATGTTTTACAATAGTATTTTGTAAGAAGGTACGATATAATGAACATATATCTTGCGACAGGGAAGGAGAAACTGCAGTGTCGGAAATAAAACTTTTTGAGGTCGGAACGGTTGTGAAAGAGCGCACCTCTTCCACGGTAGTATTGGAGAAACAACTGCAAACAACGATAGAGCAGAACATGGAGACATTTTTCGGCGTTCGTTTTCTGAAAAGTGAATATATGATCACATCCGGAAGAATGGACAGCATCGGAATTGATGAAAATAATAGCCCAGTGATTTTTGAGTATAAGAGAAGCTCGAGCGAGAACGTAATTAATCAGGGATTATTCTATCTGGATTGGCTTTTGGATCACAAAGCGGATTTCAAACTGCTTGTGATTGAAAAACTGGGTATGGAAGTAGCAGACCAGATTGATTGGTCGGTGCCTTGTGTGATTTGTATTGCAAATGATTTTACGAAATACGACGTGCATGCAGTGAATCAGATGCAGAGGAATATCAAGTTGGTGAAATATCGGAAATATGGGGAAGATCTGTTGCTGTTTGAACATCTGAACACACCGGTGGCAAAGCCAGTAACGGAAACATCAACCATTTCAACAACAAGTAGTACATACACACAGAAAACACATTTAGAGAAGCTGTCATCAGCAAGCAGCCATTTCAAAACATTATATACGGCGCTTTGTGACTACATCGAATCGCTGGGAGACGATCTTGTTCCAAACCAATTGAAGCTGTATTTGGCCTATAAGAAAGTGCAGAACATTTTCTGCATTGAAATTTATAACAAACAGATCCTGCTCCGAATGAAACTCGACCCGGACACTGTTGAACTGGAAGAAGGATTCACAAGAGATACCCGCGGGATTGGACATTACGGAACGGGGGAGCTAGAAGTGTCAATCAAGACGGCAGAAAACTTTCAGAAGGCAAAGAAGCTGATTGATCGGGCGTATCAGGAGACGTTATAAAGCATGGTAAAAACTGGAAAATGATGAAAAAATTTGAATTGTAAAGTCAAATACGTTACAATTTAAAGTTAGAACAGAGAGGATGAAACGGTGAAAGAAGAAATAATACAAAACATAAATCAAGGGGTGGAAGCAGCCTATATCAATGGAAATCTTGCTTCAAATCTGGAATATAAACCGAGTTTTATATCAAACAATCCAGAAGAGGGTAAAAAAGTTATTTCTTCTATTGAAGAAGAGCTACTTCGCTGTGAACAATTCCAGATTAGTGTGGCATTTATCACAATGGGAGGAATTACGCCCCTCCTGCAGACGTTAAAAGAACTCGAGCGAAAGAGAATCCCGGGGCAAATTCTTACAACGAACTACTTAGATTTTAGTGAGCCAAGAGCGTTGGCAAAACTGAATGAATTGAAAAATATTACGCTAAAAATGTATGATGTGGAAGCTGCCAATAATGGATTTCATACCAAAGGATACATTTTCAAAAAAGAAGAGGTTTATAGAATTATCCTTGGCAGTTCCAATATGACAAGTGCAGCGCTTACCAGCAACATAGAGTGGAATACAAAGATTATATCGACCGTGCAGGGTGAAGTAGCAAGTGAGATTGTAAAAGAATTCAATTCGTTTTGGAATTCGGAGTATGCTTTGGATTTTGAAACCTTTTATGAAATTTACAAAGCACGCTACGAGATCATCAAACATCAACGAGAAGAGGCTAAAAAAGACAGGATTCCGTCTTTTGAAAAATATAAATTAAAGCCGAATTCCATGCAGGAAGAATTCATTGTTAATCTTCGAAAAATCATTGAAAAGGGTGAGAAAAGAGCATTATTGATTTCGGCTACGGGAACTGGAAAAACATATGCATCAGCATTTGCAATGCGTGAATTAGGTTTCAAGAGAGTATTATTTCTTGTTCACCGGGCGCAGTTAGCCAAACAAGCCAAGAAGTCTTTTGAGCGGGTGTTTAATAATTCCGTTTCCATGGGCATCGTAGGCGATGGAAAACACGAATATGACTGCGATTTTGTATTTGCTATGGTAGAGACGCTAAATAGAGATCAACATTTGTTCCAATATGAAAAAGATGCATTTGATTGTATCATTCTCGATGAAGCACACCATAGTCCAGCGAATACCTATCAGAGAGTAATGAACTATTTTGAACCACAGTTATTTTTAGGTATGACAGCTACGCCGGATAAACGGGATGATCATATAGAAGGGCGAAATGTCTATGAACTTTTCCATCATCAAATAGCACATGAAATTCGATTACAGAAAGCAATGGAAGAGCACTTGCTGTGTCCATTTCATTATTTTGGAATCAGTGATATTGCATTGATAGATGATAAAACATCTAAAGGAAAGAACCTTACAGAAAAAGATTTTAATCTTCTTACAAGTGAAGAACGCGTAGACCACATCATTGAACAGGCACAGTATTACGGCTATAGCGGAGAACGCGTGAAGGGACTGATTTTCTGCAGTAGAAATAAAGAATGCGAAACCTTGTCAAACATGTTCAATGAGCGTGGTTATAGAACACTTGCACTTAGTAATGAAACGCCGCAAAAGCTTCGAGAAACAGCATTTGAACGTTTGGCTATGAAAGAAGAGGATGCAACGGAGGAATTACAGCCCTTGGACTACATTTTCTCTGTAGATATTTTGAACGAGGGAATTGATATTGTTGAAGTCAATCAAGTCATTATGCTTCGTCCAACACAGTCACCCATTGTTTTTATCCAGCAATTGGGAAGAGGCTTGCGTAAGGCGGAAGGAAAAGAATATGTAGTGATTCTGGATTTTATCGGAAATTACAATAATAATTTTATGATTCCCGTCGCTTTATCTGGGGACAATACCTACAATGCGGATGTGATTCGGAAATATGTGATCAGTGGAAATAGTACCATTCCGGGAGCATCTACTATTCATTTTGATGAAATAGCAAAAGAAAAGATTTTTCATGCGATTGATTGCATCAAACCAAGCACCTTGAAAGAATTGATGAAAGAAGGATACGTTAATTTGAAAAACCGTCTCGGAAGACGTCCAATGCTTTTGGATTTTTATGAAAATGCGGAGATGGATCCTCTTGTAATTGTTAAGGAATACAAAACTTATTATTCTTTTGCAGAACAAATGGAGAAAAAGGAGCAGCTGTTTCGGCTGTCAGAACAGGAAAAGACAACACTGGAATATTTGTCAAAGACGATATTAAGCGGTGTAAGACCAGATGAATTGGAGATTTTGCGATTATTTTTAGAAAAAAATCAAATTACATATTCTGAAGTTATCGATAGCTGCAAAGAGCGATATGGTTATGAGATAACAACGCAAAAGATTGATCTTGCATGTGATGTTCTGAAAGGAAAATTTGTCACAAACAGCACGGAAAGAGAGAAGTTTTACCAGATTGATATTCTGGAAGCAGATGGAGAGAATCGTTTAAAGAGAATTTTAAGTTATACAGAACGCCTGGCACATAAGGATTTTTATGATCAGGTCCAGGACATTGTGGCTGTTGGTTTAGCCAGATATCAAGATAAGTACGCAAAACCATATAGAAATGGAGTGCCATTTGTACTTTATGAAAAATACTCAAGAAGAGATGTTAGTTTGCTTATGAATGCAGGCAAAGATTTGTCGTCAACAATGTATGGAATGTCGCAACTAGGAGACGATGTTTTCATTTTTGTCACGTATCATAAAGAAGAAAACACAGATGAAGAAAAAGAATATGTTGATGGAAAGCCTGATTATGCGGATGAATTCGTAGACAACGTAATTTTTAGATGGGATTCCCAAATTGATAAAAAGTTAGATGGTGCATATATGGATAAGGTTTTAAATACACCAAGAAAACATCTTTTTGTTCAAAAGACGGATGCAGAAAACAATTTTTTCTATATGGGAGAATTTGATGTCTTGGAGGCTCATGAAGCGGAAAAGAAAAATAATAGAGGCGTATTAAAACCGATTTGTAAATTAAAATTTAAAATGCAAACAGCAGTAAGAGAAGACTTATTGAGATATTTGCAGAGTGGAAAAACAATGGAGGAAAAGTAAAATGAAAACAATCAGAGTTGTTGCAGCAGTAATAAAAGCAGTAAATAAAACAGGAGAATCCATCATTTTTGTAACCCAGAGAGGTTATGGAGAATTTAAAGGCGGCTGGGAATTTCCGGGAGGAAAAATCGAAAAAGGTGAGACACCGCAGGAAGCTTTGAAAAGAGAAATTATGGAAGAGTTGGATACGGAAATAGAAGTGGGAGAATATATTGATACGATTGAGTATGACTATCCGGCGTTTCACCTTTCTATGGATTGCTTTTGGTGTGAAGTTTTAAATGGAGATCTTGTATTGAAAGAACACGAAGCGGCAAAGTGGTTGACGAAAGAAAAACTGAACGAAGTAGAATGGTTACCTGCAGATATTACATTGATAGAGGAAATTAGAAAAGGAATGTAGGAACAGAAAATTAGGATATATTTCACGAAAAGTGCTGTCGAGTAGAAAAATGAGTGAGGGTGGAAAGAAACTATGACCTTGGAGCAAACAAAAAAATTTACAGAGCAGGACGAAAATACACTGCAATATTATAATCAAAATGCGACTAAATTTATTGAAAATACAAAGAGTGTTGAGTTTCATTCCGTACAGGATAAGTTTCTTTCCTACCTTTCGGCCGGCTCTTATATTTTGGATTTTGGCTGTGGATCCGGACGCGATAGTAAATATTTTCTGGAAAAAGGTTATCGTGTCGATGCGGTAGATGGATCGGAAGAAATTTGTAAAATTACCAGAGAATATGTCAAAATTGAAGTGAAAAAAATGTTATTTTCGGAACTTTCGTTCGTAAATAAGTATGAGGGGATATGGGCGTGTTCTTCTATCTTACATCTTTCGAAAGACGAATTACAAGATGTTCTATATAAAATGATGCGTGCCCTAAAGAAAGAAGGATATATTTATACTTCCTTCAAGTATGGAGAATATGAGGGATATCGTGAAGAACGATATTATACCGATTTTACAGAAAATTCTTTTGCGGCATTTATAAAAGACTTTTCAGAAATAAAGATAGTAGAATGCTGGATATCGAAAGATGTCCGTCCGGGTAGGAGTGAGGAAAAGTGGTTGAATTTGATACTTCAAAAATCGGATATAGTTTGAAACTGGATGGGAAATATTACAATACATTAGATATTGAAGGGTTTTCACACATGATGAAAGATCCGTCCTATTGTTACAAGTTTTATTGGTTGGAAGCGATTGTCCAGCTTATTGCGGAAGGCATAAAAGAAACCACTTTTGATGCGGTGATCGATGAAATGATTTGCAATGCATGGTACTCGGTCCGCGAGTTTCACATCCATCTGAGCGGAATGCCAATCGATGGACAAGTAAAAGATGGATTGGAGAGAGCTGTAAGTAAATTATCAGAACTCAGCAATCTGCCTGCAAATGCATCCAAGGTAGAAATTAAAAATGCGATTAAAAAGTATGCACTGGAATTGAAAACATCAAAAGAGCAGCTCACCAATATGGTTCCGTACAGAGCTCTTGCAGGATTTTTTGATAGAGCGGAAGAACCAGCAGATTGGGGAAGCGTACGGCGAATGACGGAATATATTGAGAGAATTAATGAGCACGTTGTGATATTACCGTATACACTGGGAACAGGGAGTAAGCTCAAAAAAGAAATATATTTTCAGCCATCTTGGACAAAGATGATTCAGGATAACACGGTATCGATTCTCGGATGGATTCAATATGAAAAGGTCAAATGGTTGCAAAACAATAATCCAGAAGTTCCAGGTCTTGTATATAAACTGGCGCCGATGGATGAGAAAATGCGGAAATTGAATCATGTGCGGAAACTATGGGAGGGTATTCTGGAACTGACGGAAGTCAGAGACGTGTTTACCGGAGAAGTTGTCGCGCCAAAAGCATATGATGTAGATCACTTTATTCCATGGTCGTTTGTCATGAACGATGAACTTTGGAATTTGATGCCGATGGATTCTTCCTTGAATTCGGCGAAAAGTAATAAGCTTCCGAAATGGGATCCGTTTTTTGAAAGATTTGCTGAGAATCAGTATTTGCTGTATGGGTTTATTCATGAAAAGCCGGGAATACATAAATTGTTTGAAGGATGCTATCGAGATAATTTACATTCTATCTGGGCTGGAAGAGAACTGTATTGCAAGGGAAATTCACGGGAGCAGTTTTATAATATTTTACAGAAGAATATGCAGCCGGTGTATGATTCGGCGAGACGGCAGGGGTATGAGGTTTGGAATAGAGGGACGTGAATGGGAAAATCCTTAAAAGAATGGTGTATGGAACATGAGCGACAAGATATTTTGGCACGATGGGATAAAGAGAATATAGAAGAGCCAGAAAAATTGTCTTATGGTAGTGAAAAAAAGGTAAGCTGGATTTGTGAGTTTGGCCATCGGTGGGAGGCATCGCCTAATAAAATAACATCTAAAAAAACAAGCGGGTGTCCTTATTGCGCGAATCAGAAGGTGTGGAAAGGCTTTAATGATTTAAGCACTTTTCGACCGGAAGTTGCTCAAGAATGGAATTTTGAAAAAAATAAGAATTTGACACCAGATCAAGTGACCGTTTGCTCGAATAAAAAAGTATGGTGGAAGTGCAAAAATGGGCATGAATATGAAGCGTCAATTAATCAGCGAACAAGAAAAGAACGGGGAGAAGGTTGCCCATATTGTGCAAATAAAAAATTATTGCCGGGCTTTAATGATTTGAAAACAGTATGTCCGGAGGTAGCAGTAGAATGGCATCCATTTCGAAATGGTAATTTTAGGCCAGAGGATGTTTTTGCATCTTGTGGAAAGAAGGTTTGGTGGATTTGTTCGAAGGGACATGAGTATCAGCAAAGCTTAAATGCGCGTGTAAAAAAAGGTGAAAGAAAAAGTGGTTGTCCAGTTTGTGCTGGAAAGAGGAGAGAAAAAGGAGTTAATGATCTTGAAAGTTTGTATCCAGAGATTGCCGTAGAGTGGGATGTAAAGAAGAATGGAGGGATTACACCGGATCAGATAGGGCCAGGAGCACACAAAAAATACTGGTGGATCTGTCCTGTAGGTCATTCTTATCAGGCAGCTCCGGAAAATAGAACAAAAATAAGAGGAACTAGTTGTCCAATTTGCGCGAAGGAAAGGCAAACCTCTTTTCCTGAGCAGTGTATTTATTTTTATTTCAAAAAACAATATCCTCAGACAGAAAATAGATACCAATTGGAAGGAAAAGAATTAGATATTTATATTCCGGAACTTAAAGCAGGAATTGAATATGATGGAAAGCGATTTCATACAAATAGAGAAAAAGAGCGAAAAAAGGATCTTTTCTTTCAGAAAAAAGGAATTCGTGTTATTAGAATCAAAGAATATGAGGGAGAAAAACCGCAGGAAGAAAAAGATATTATTTGGATTCGAGAAAAGGATAATTTGTTTAATAATCTTTCTTTCGCAATAAGACAAGTTTGCTATTTGCTGACAGGAGATTTGAATGTAGAAATAATTGATTTTGAAGAAAAAAGAACAGAAATATGGAATCTCTATTGTTTTTCAATAAAAGAAAATTCTATTGCGGCGCGTCATCCGGAATTTTTGAAAGAATGGAATTGTGAAAAGAATGGTAAATTGAAACCGGAACAAATATCATATGGGAGTGGAAAGAAAGTCTGGTGGGTTTGCAAGAAGGGGCATGAATATCAGATGGCACCATGTGCACGAGCTAAGGGAGCTGGATGTCCGATTTGCGCTGGCCAGAGGCTATTGAGTGGATATAATGATTTGCAAACACGATATCCAGAAATTGCAAAGGAATGGGATGAAGAAAAGAATGGAGGACTGCAACCTAGCCAAGTGATGCCCGGAACTGTAAAACGCGTTTGGTGGAAATGCGAAAGGAATCATAGTTATATGACAACTGTTGCGAGTAGAACCAATGCAAAGAGTGGATGTCCGTATTGTTCAGGAAGAAAGGCTATTTGCGGGGAAAATGATTTGTTTACAATATTTCCTAAATTGGAAAGAGAATGGGATGTAGAGAAGAATAAGGATGTTGATCCAAGAGGAATGAGCCCATATACCCATCGAAAGGTCTGGTGGATTTGCCCTAAGGGACATTCTTATTTATCCGCGGTCAGTAATCGTACCAAAAATATGGCAAAGACCAATGGAAATGGTTGTCCCTACTGCAGTGGACAGAAAGTTTTGTCAGGATTTAATGATTTGCAAACGAGATATCCAATGATTGCAGCTATGTGGCATCCAGCTAAAAATGGCGAAATACAATCAAATATGGTTGCTCCATATAGTACCCAAAAAGCATGGTGGATTGACTGGAATGGGAGAGAAGTTTATCGTAGAATTGATTCAATGGTGGCGATGGCGAAAAAGAGAATTTATTTAGAGTAATTATGAAAATGTGAATGCGCTTATGATATGATTTTTATTTGAAAAGAGCAAATTTTATGATTAAAGAAACTACTGGATATGAGGAGGTCTAGCATTTGTGTACATTGTCGAAGGATGAAATAGATAAAATATCAGTCATGTACGAGGGGGATAAAAAACGCGATGCGACAAGTAAAATAAGGGGGTTTATATTTCAAGACTACATTACTATTATGTGTCTTCTTCGAGACAAAGTAGAATATGTTTGTTCTGAATATTTGGAGGATGTGGATGTTTTCTATAAAAATGGAAAATTTGAGTTTATTCAGGTAAAGTATTATCCCAATACTTCACCCCAAAGGGAAGAAATATTTACCGATCTTTATTATCAATATCTTCGCCTTAAGATGCTTGGAAGTACCTTGGATGCTATACCGAGTCTTTATATTCATAGAGTACCTGAGATTAATAAGCCAACTCTACAAGAGATGAAAGATTATTTAAAAATTAAAATTCCTAAGAAAATTGATTATTCAACGGTAGAAGATTCGAAGAAATGGCTTAGAAGTAATATATATACTATTTCTAAGAAAAAGGAACAGAAAGCAAAATTTTTTAAAACTATGGCATCAGAGGATTCATTAAAGGATTTTATAAATCAATTCAAAATTTCTTCACAAAAGAATATCGTTGAGTATAGGGAAGAATTGATGGAAAAATTGGAAAAAGAATTCCCTAATTATGTTAAGGGGAGTAACGAGGATAATTGGCCGGTTATTTTATTGGGATTAGCTATATCCTATATTCAAAAAAGATATTCGCTGGTCGATCCGGATTTTGCTAGTCTGAAATTTGAAAAAAAAGACTTTACAAGATATATGCTCGAATCGAGCCAGACTAAGACAGAGAATATTATTGTTAGTTATTTGGTTGGCATTGCATCTGAGGTATATGGGGATATTATCGGTGACAATGGTTTGTCTGAGCTACAGATGGCCTTATTAGATTTGATTTATCGAAATACTGTTTGTTGGATTGAAGATGTTGCAAATACAGTTGATGGACAGTATAAGCTATTGAATACTTTTAGCTTAGAAGAGGAAAGAAAAGTCTCTGAGTATAAGACTTTATCAATGGATACACGTGTAATCAAAATTGCTGAATGCAAACTTTCATATATATTATTTTTAGAATATATGTGGAAGATTATTTTGAATCTTTGCCAGGAAAAAATTCTACAAGTAGAGGACATTACAATTAATATAGAGTTGTTGAGACCAGATCATTATATCGATGGAAGGGTCATGGAATACGTCTGCTTCAATTTTCCAGATGATAAGTATGTGAGTCATTGTGTAATACTTCCTAACCCAGGGGGGAATTTTAGACGGATAACACGAAAAATAGCCGGGCGTATGATAAAGCTATCACAAAAACCTGAAAAATGGTTTTATGAAAATAATAAAATTCTTATGGGAAAAAATTATTATAGCTATAGTCAAGCAGATATAATTGAAAATCCTACGGTAGCTGATTTAGGGGAAGATAGCTTTTATATAGAATGCATGGATTGCATTGGAATAGATGAAAAGGAATGGAGTATTCCGGAGATATGTAGAGATTGTATTTTCTCTGAAAAATGTGTTAATGGGGAGGAGTAGTTTTGATTTTACAAGATGAATTTAAGTCAAATGGGTATTTAAATCTTTTGGATAGCGCGAATATTATTGACGATGAAATAAACCTTGAGGATTTATTTGATATTGATGATAAACCTGTGGAACTATTAGGAATTTATATTAGTCAAAATCGTGATGAGCTGTTTTTTGTATTAGATGGTAATATAATGGATATTAATGAGTTGTGTGACACATGGGATGATCGTATCCGTGTGTTTGCAATCATTAATGGTAAAAACACGGATATTCATAGGCTTAAATACAATATCGTTCAACTGATAATTTGTTCAGACGATAATCCGGATAAAAATCGAGAAGGAAATTTACTTGTTTCGCGAAAAATCATTCTTAAGGGAAATATGAGTGATAGAAATAAAATAATACTTGATGATGATGAAGCAATTGAATTACCTTTTCATATGATTCCCATAAAAGATTTTTTGCCTGATGAAGAACAGATAGGTTTATTAAGAAGACTATTGCCAGAAGATGAAAGCGTTTTTTCGTTATTAAAAAGGCAACATAAGAAAGCAAAAAGAAAAGAACATGAAGGTATAATTGATAAGTCGTTTAGTGTTCAGGATTTTGAAAAAATTAAGGAGTGGCTTGAAACGTGATTATTCGTAAACTAAGAATGGTAAATTTCAGAGGATTTCGTGACAAGACAATTGATTTTAATGATAAATCCGTTGTTTTGTTATCTGCTGCAAATGGAATAGGAAAGACGACCACCATAGATGCAATTGAATGGTGTTTAACAGGTGAAATAGGACGTTTAAAAACAGCGTTTAATAATAGGAGTACAAATGAATCTGATCGAAAACAAAATACAAATGGGATATTGAAGCATAGAGATTCTAGTAATACATCAAAAGTGTAGGTCTATCTTTGGATAATGGATGACGAAAATGAAAATATTCTCTGTAGAGAGCAAAAAAAAGATGAATTAAACCCGGATGTCTCTAAGGTTACGCTTAATGGAAATGAAAATGAGGCTAATGCATTTATTAATCAATATGTTGGACGTAGTTTTTATAATTTCCATTTTTGCGATGTTCAAAAATCATTTAGCGTTCAAAGTACCAAAAGAGGAGATCTTGAAGCATTATTCAGTGAATTCATTACAAATTATGATGAGCAAAAACAGATAGCCGAAAATATAGAGATATTTGCCGATGATGTGGAGCGCTACATAGAAGATAAGAAAAAGCAAAAAGTGCCACAAGAGCTAATCACTAACCAAGTGGATCAGTTAGAAAAGGGGCAGAGAGAATCTAGTCAGGTTTCATATCCTGATACAATATTTTATCTTGGAGAGAATTTAGAAGTTGAAAATTTAAATAGGGATGCACTTTTAGAGCAAAAAATTGAACTGAAAAACTGTGGATACATAATAGCTAAAAATGAAATTCGAAAGCTGATTAGTAATAATTCATTAAAAAATCAGATAGCTACAGTTGAAAAAATAATGGTTTTACTTACAACTAAGGAGGATTCTATTCGCGAGGCAGTGTCGGCAGGATTATTTAATAATGATGATGCTATTACAGCTCTTGAATTGAATTATGAAAAGTTAAACAAATTAAAACTTACAAGAAAAACAATTCTTCAGGATTTTGAAATTGTGGTTACTTATGATGAAGGAAAATTTTATAAGAAAGACTTTGAGAATTTAAAAAAAATATTAAAGAAAAAGAAAAAAGAGTGACGAATCTTTCTGCGGAGATTGATTTATTAACAAATAATAATAAAATCCTAAAAGTGTTATCGACTCTTTCCATAAATGAAAAGTCTAATCCCCCAGCTATGCTGGGGAGAATAGAGTAGTCGGAAGTGGTGAGGATAACAAAATAAAGC
>NZ_JADNOP010000011.1 GCF_015557635.1 Fusicatenibacter saccharivorans | reverse complement strand
CTTTTTCTTTATTTTATCATGAAAAAGGGCATAAAAACATATGTTTTGTGCAATTTTTAATTTTCAAACACGCTCTAAAAGTCTTACAAGTTCTTACAAAATTCTGTATTTTTCGCTCCGACGATTGACAGTTCTGACAGAAAAATGCATACTGAAAAAAACGCAAGATCACAGCCCGTGCTTCGAGATTTAACCGAATCAAGCAAGTAGCGAAGCGGATTGCGAATATCCGCCTGACTCCTTTTCCTGCGAGGGAAGGATAAGAGCTTTCGGAGTGAGAAAAGGGCAGTCTGTTTTTAGAAACGAAGCAAGAGAATGATAGCTTTGCTTTACAAAGAAAAAAGAGGGGGAATAAAACATGATTCGTCTGAACCACGTCAGTAAGATTTACGGAGACGGAAGCAAAAAAGCCGTCGACGATCTTTTCTGGGATATCGAGGATGGAAAGATCACCGGATTTATCGGCCCAAACGGAGCCGGGAAAACGACAACATTAAAAATGATCACCGGCATCCTGGCACCGTCCGAGGGAACGATTGAAATCAATGGAAAAGATATCCAGAAGGATCCGCTTGAAGCCAAGCGCCAGTTCGGTTTTGTGCCCGACGACCCGGATGCGTTTCTTCGCGTCAGGGGAATTGAATATCTGAATTTTATGGCAGATATCTACGGTGTCGGAACGGAAGAGCGTCAGCGTTTTATCGAAGAAACCGCAAAACGCTTTGAGATGGAAGAGAACCTTTCGAGCCGTATCATGAGCTACTCGCATGGCATGCGTCAGAAAATCATGGTGATGGGCGCACTGATCCACAAGCCGCCGGTCTGGATTCTCGATGAGCCGCTGACCGGCCTTGACCCGCGCTCCGCGCACGAGCTCAAACAGATGATGCGTGAACACGCCGATGCCGGAAACGCCGTGCTGTTTTCCACCCATGTGCTGGAAGTAGCGGAAAAACTCTGCGACCGCATCGCCATCATCCATCACGGCCGCCAGGTATACCTGGGTACCCTGGAAGAATTAAAAGCGGCCTATCCGGATCAGACACTTGAAAATATCTTTCTGGAGATCACTGAACATGCGTAACTTATGGATTCTCACCCGTTTCCTTCTGAAAAGCGGACCAGGAAAAAGCAATCAGAAGAGCGGAAAAAAGAAAGCATTTTCGGACGGAGGACGTATCGTTGTATACCTTCTGCTTGGTGTCTGCCTCCTTCCCGTGTCGGTCTTGCTGTTTCTTCTGGGATATTCCGGCTATACCTTCCTGCAGCCGCTCGGGCTGGAAAACCTGCTGATCGAGTTTGTCTGTGCCATCGGCATGATGGTCATTTTCTTCTATGGCCTGCCGCTGTTTCTGAGCGAGTATTACATGGACTCTGACCTCGTAAAGCTTTTGCCGCTGCCGTTTACCCCGGCGCAGATTGTCGGTGCGAAAGGCTTCTGCTGTCTGCTGAACGAATACTATCTTATTGTACTGCTGTTCTTTCCGTTTCTGTTAGGGTACGGGATCAGCGCCAAAATGGGCATTTTTTACTGGATCAATATGATCCTCGCCTGCCTTATTTTCCCGGTTGTGCCGCTCGTTTACGCTGCAGTTTTGACGATGCTCGTGATGCGTCTTTTCAAAAATATCCGAAACAAGGATTTCTTAAGCTACCTCGGATTCGCCGCATCCCTGATTTTTGCGATCGGCATCAACGTATTTTCGCGCAGTATCGGAAATTTTGAAATGCAGGATATCATGAACCTGATGGAAAGCCAGAAGGGCACTCTGCGCGCCTTCCGGACCATTTTTCCGAACCTGCCCCTGATGACCGGAAGCCTTGCAGATGCATCCTTTCTCAAAATGATACTCTACATCGCTACAACAGCCGTCATCCTTGCTGTCTTTTTCGCCCTCGCCTGGAAAATCTACCTCCCGGCTGTCCTCGGCATGAGCGAAACCACCAGCGAAAAACGCATTTTATCCAAAGAAGAAGTGACCAGAACCGTCAAAAGCAAAAATCCGGTCCGCACCTACGCGATGATTGAATGGAAAAAACTGTACCGCACACCGGCCTGGTTCATGAATTGTGTTCTGATGCCTCTCATCTGGCCGGTCTTCATGCTTGGTATTGCCCTCATTTCAATCATTTCCAGCCTTGGCATGGCTAAAACTACCGGCCTTTGGACCCGGCTTGTCGCCGATGGCACTATATTCCGCCTCCTGAAAGGGGAACTGCCCGTCGCAGTTGCCGTCCTTACTGCCGCCGGAATCGCCGTCATGATGTCCATGTTCTGCGTGATCTCCGCCACAGCGATGTCCCGAAAGGGCAGCGAATACATCTATATGAAATGCATTCCGATGAGCTATCACGACCAGATCCGTGCCATGCTGGTAAGCGGCATCCTGATCAGTCTCCTTGGCACCTTGCCGTACGCTCTGATCTTCAACATGATTGCTGTCGTCTTCGGTCTGCACCCGGCGACCCTTCTTTACACCACGGCGATCACGATTTTATTTACCCTGTTCGTCAACTATGAACAGCTCCTTTTTGACCTTGCATTTCCGAAATTAAACTGGGAAAACGAAACCGCCGCCATAAAATCCAACAACCGCTCCCTGATCTCCGTCCTCATCGACCTCACCGTCGGCGCAATCCTGATCGGAGCCGGCTACCTGCTGTACGGAAAACTTCAGCTCAACATCCACATCACCACGAGCGTGATGATTCTGCTTACCGCAGTCCTGACCTTCGCCATGCGAACCGCCCTTTTTAAATGGGGCGTTCAAGTGATGGAACATCTGGAAAGCGCTTAACAGTTTCGAGACATAATAACAATATTAAAATGTGATAGAAAAGAGATTTCAGCCAATGTGCGGATCTCTTTTTTTTGCGCTCCTTTCCAATTTCGCTGCGTATTTTCTTTTATCGATTATGCTTCATTGTACTACTAAAAGACCTGTGTGGGCAATCCATTGCCGCCATTCCCCGAAAATTTTAAAAGACGGACAAAAAACAGAGGATTTCTCTCTGCATTTTGTCCGTCTCTCTACAACGTATTTATTGGATTCTCCGTTTACGGAAATGATGAACTAATTCATCGCCTCACCCTTCAGCAGTCTGCTGATGTGCTTGTACAGAAGCATGGTTACCAGTGATACCACAACACCTTTGATGATATTAAACGGTACAACGGCAAACAGAACAAAGGTCGGAAGGCTTGTAATTGCTTTGTTGACTGCAGATCCCATTCCCACAAGGGCATCCATCGGCATTCCAAAGGCTGCTGCATAAGCCGGAAGCAGTACAAAAGCGTTCAGAAGACCGCCGGCTGCTGCCAGAAATACGGTTCCGACTGCCATACCGATCATGGCATTTTTCTTTGTTTTCTGTGTTTTGTAGATCCATGCGGCCGGCATAACATACGCACAGCCGATCAGGAAGTTTGCTACCTCGCCAACACCTGCGGTGGTACTTCCTTTCATGACAAGGTTCAGCAGAATCTTAATCAGCTCAATCGCAGCTCCGGCAAGAGGTCCCATCGCAAAGGCTCCGATCAGCACCGGAACTTCGCTTAAATCAATCTTGTAGAAACTTGGGGCAAACGGAAGCGGGATGTCAAAAAACATCAATACGACTGCGGCGGCGCCGAGCATTGCCACCTGTACCATGTAACGGGTTTTTCCGATTTGCGACATCTTTGATGTCTGTTTTGCTGTTGTCTGTGCATTCATAACTGCATTTCTCCTTTTTTCTGGAGATCTTGACCGGTTCTGCCGGAAGTAACGAGTCCAAATACGCTCCACGAATTTGAACTCGTTTTCGCGGCAGTCGCCAAGGTCTCGTGCAAGCACGGACTTTGGCTCGTTGCCCGCGAAAAAAAGTGCCCTGAATTCCTTTTCTTGAATTCAGGGCACCAAAAAATATTTCCATGCAAATAAACTTTATTTCATCTTCTTTCATCCAGACTTTAACTGTTGGTCCCGGAGTTGCACCGAGTCAGTCGCTGTTTGATATCGCAGCGGGTCGCGGACTATACCGCCAGTAGGGAATCACACCCTGCCCTGAAGATCTCCGTATTTTGTTTTTACAGGAATATTTTATTCATATTCACACAATTTGTCAATACTTTTTTCAGACAATACATTATCTGGTTAGTTTGCTACGCCCATCTGAATTTTTCCTGTGCTCTTATTTTTCAGCACACGCAGATAGCAGATCCGCATATCTCCCTTCAGGACGAGACGGATCTCAGATGCGCCGTCCGTCTGCGGTCTGTCTGCGAGGGAAATTTCAACATCCTCATAAATCGGCTCGCGGTACCGGTTGCGCTCTTTTATTTCTTTCTCCGCATAGCGGTCCAGTTTCGGAGCACTGCGGAACTCGCAGGTTCTTGTGTCACCGGTAAAGCTTCCCATTGAAACACCGTCCACAAAGGCTTCCACACTGCCGCCGCGTTCACTCTTCACATGAAGTGCCAGAACAGCAGCATCGGAAAGATCACAGTCACGGTAAACGAGAACACCTTCTTTCGTCTCATCCTGCACGCGGACTGCCTTGAAATTGAAGTGGCCTTCCGTCAGATACATGTTCTCGTAATCATCGTAGTGGTCTGCCGCGGTAAATGCACTCAGATCGCGTACTCCCCTTTTTCCGCCCGGAATAAAGATTTCTGTGGAAACGGCTTTATCCTTGCAGGATGCGCCTGCATAGATTTCATACGTTCCCTCTTCTACCATCAGTCTGCGGCTGATGACATCGTAGAAGCGAAGCTCCTCTACCGGGATTTCCAGTGCCACGTGTCTCGTCTCGCCCGGGGCAATGTTTTTCACACGGACAAAATCAAGCAGCTGGCAGATTGGTTTCTTCACGCAGGATTCCAAAGCGGAACCGTAGATCTGGACGACCTCGTCGCTTGCGGTATCGCCCGTATTTCTCACATCGAGAGAGATCTGCAGCAGACGGTCGTCTTTTAAGGAAACCTTATAGTTCTCATACGCAAATGTGGTATACGTCAGGCCATAGCCGAATGGATACAATACCTTCCCATCGAAATAGCGGTACGTTCTTTTTCCTTTGATGATGTCGTAATCGTCAATGTCCGGCAGCTGATCGATACTCTCATACCAGGTCATATTCAGACGACCGGCCGGTGCATAGATTCCAAGCACAGCCTCTGCCATTGCGCTTCCCATATCCTGGCTTCCCGTTGCAGACATGATGATCGCCGGCAGTTTTTCCATCGCTTTCTGAAGTGTGTACGGATAATTCGTAAACAGCACCAGAACGGTATTCGGATTGGCCTCTGCGATCCGGTCAAGCAGCATCTCCTGCTCCTCTGGCAGCTCCAGTGTGTTGCGGTCGATCTCCTCTTTCGCATTGATCACGGAGTTACAGCCGAGCGCAAGTAAAACCTGCTTTTTGCCCCGGACCGCAGCAACTGCTTTTTCAATTCCGTTTTCGACAACCTCCATCGTAATCGGAATTCCCTCCGTCTGCTCGAAGGAGAAAAATCCCTCTGCATCCTTATAAACCGGGTAATGGAAACGGTTGGTCAGCACAACGCTGCCATCCTCCTGCGGCTCCACGTGGAAAATCTCCATCACAAACCAGTCGAAGGCTTCCTCGCGGTCTGCCGCGATCTGTCCCATTTTCGGCTTTTCTCCCTGCGACTCTGAGAGTCTTGCGCCGAGGTATTTTCCGGTACGGACACTCTTGAACGTATAGCTTCCCTCACCCCAGTATTCCTTGATAAACACATCTGGCTCATCTGCCATCTGAAGTGTTCCGTCTTCTGCTACGGCAAGACCTTTTCCATCACAGCGGAAAACAACGCGATCCAGACCATCCGCGAATGTAATGTTCTCCTGCTTCAGTGCTTCCATCCCCTGCAGGAAGGTTGTGCGGTATGGTGCCGTTCCGCCGTACCAGTCCTGATACCATGCATCACCAAGCGGTCCGACAATGGCGATATCTTCTGCTTTCAGAGCTTTGTCAAGCGGCAGCGCCCCGTTCTCATTTTTCAGAAGTACGATCGATTCACGGCTCAGCTCTTTGCAGATTTCACGTGCCTTCGGGGAATCGATATCGTCCTCGGTCACACGGTCATACGGATTCAGGTTTTCCCGATCATAAACACCGAGACGAAGCTTCGTCTCCATCATACAGCGAATGGAGCGGTCCATATCCTCTTCCTTCAGAATGCCAAGCTCATATGCCTCGCGTGCCGCCTGCTCTACCATACGCGGATCGTCAGACATGGCATCCACACCGGCTTTCAGTGCCGTTGCGATCGTCTCCGCATGCTGTCCGAAATAGTGATGCAGATTCACGACAAGTCCCATCGCACCGCCGTCGCTGACAACGTGACGGAGACCGTACTGTTTTTTCAGAATATCGGTCACTTCCGGATTCAGGATACCGATCGTTCCGTTGATCTTGTTATATGCCGTCATAATGCCCTCTGCGCCGCCATCCTCAATACATCTGCGGAATGGCTCCAGATACAGCTCATATTTGTTCCGCGGGTCAATGGAAGAATTTTTCCATCCGCGGCCGACCTCCGTATTGTTTCCATAGAAATGCTTTAAGGTCGCTGCACAGCGCAGATACTTCGGATCATCGCCCTGCATTCCCCGGATATAAGCACCGGCCATTTTTCCGGTCAGCACAGGATCCTCTCCGTAACCTTCTTCGTTTCTTCCCCATCTCGGATCGCGCTCAAGATCAACGGTCGGAGCCCATCTGCTGAGTCCATGGCCCTCATGGCGGTGCCATACGACACGCGCCTCCGTTCCCGTCACTTCACCGGCCTGCCTGATCAGCTCCGGGTCCCAGGATGCACTCATACCGATCGGCTGCGGGAAGGATGTTGTCACATCCGGTTTTCCAAGACCGTTCTGATCGTTTCTGCCCTCAACGCCGTGTGCCGCCTCACCGCCTACAGAGACTCCCGGAATGCCAAGGCGCGGCAGATCCGGGGAAGAGCTGGCGAGGTATCCCAGTTTTTCTTCGACCGTCATTTCTTTTAACAGCCAGTCGATTCTTTCCTGATCCGTCAGTGATGCATCCCAGAACGGTGTGTTTTTGTTTACCTGAAACTCCTTCTTTTCTGTCATTTTTCAAAAACCTCCCTATGATTTTGTCTCATGAAATTGTTTGCAGATTTTCCATATACTGTTATCTTTTTACAATGTTTCACATTTCCCATTACTGTCGCTGTATTTAAAAACATGGCCTGACATTTAATAATATCAGACCATGTTTTTGTGCCGCCTTCCGTTCAACGGCAAAACCTTATGTTTTTGCTTTACTTACTCTACATCAACAAGTTTGGTAGCAAGGAACTCTGTCATAGCTTCTTCTGCATCTGCCAGACCATTGTCTGTCAGCTCCTGTACCATGCTCTTCCAGTTTCCATCAAACTCATCTTCGGTACCAGTTACGCATTTAACAAGTCCCGGCCAAGCAATTTCGTCCAGAATTGTCTGTTTCTCAGCAAGTTCCTGTGGCTGCTGATATGCCCACAGTGCAGAGTATGGAAGAAGATCGAACTCTTCCGGCTGTGCAAACATGTCGGTCAGCATCTCAAATCCCATCGCTTCGCATCCTTCTTTTTCTGCTGTATTGTAGTTTGCAATAACAGACTCTTTGGTAGTTGGAGTGTATGGGAATCCGTCTTCAGAGTAGGAACCTGTTCCGTAGATCGGGAATCCAGTGTAGTTGTCAATACCGGTATTCTTTGCATAATCCGGATCAGACTGAGCTTTTGCAACTTCTTCATCGGTACGATATGGCTGTCCGTTATCATCGAGGAAGTAGTTCTCGCCTTCAATACCCCAGTGATACAGGATCTGTCCTTCATCGGAGCACAGATAGTCAAGGAATTTGATGGCACGAACCGGATCTTCACAGCTCTTGGTAATTCCAATACCCCAGCCAACGGTAGTTCCCTGATACAGAAGGGCTTTTTCTACCTGATCTTCTCTTAAGGTTACAGGAAGTCCAACATAAGTCTGATCTACTTTTCCATCTGCTACCAGAGTAGCTTCGCACTGGCTGTAATGCCATTCAGCATCGGTGATAGCAACAACACGGCCGCTGGCAACTTTTGCAATATAGTCATCATCTGTCTGCGTTGCAAAGTTCGGATCCAGGATACCTTCGTTGTACATACGGCACAGCCATTTGAAGTATTCTTTCTCTTCATCTGTTACATGTTTGTAATGTACGTTGTACTCGTCGTCAATGATCCACTGTCCATTATCCGGGGATGCATCAGCGATCAGTCCTGCCGGGTTTCCAAGGGTAATCATCCAGTGCCAGTCAGAAGCACTCATGGTGATACCGATCATATCCAGACCATCTTCTGTTTTTGGATGTGCAGCAAGATAGCTCTTGATCATTTTTTCATACTCATCCAGTGTCTTCGGATATTTATAATCGTTCTCTTTTAATGCAGCCCACTGAATCTGGCAGCTTCCGCCTGTTGTCAGGGTTTTCTGGTTTACACCTGCGTAGGAAAGCTGATAGATTCCAGGATCATCCTGGCTCCATTTCAGTTTTTCCATCTCTGCTCCGTACATTTTTTTGATGTTTGGACCATATTTTTCAATCAGGTCTGTCATATCAATCAGCGCGCCTGCCTGATACAAATCCGTTGCTGAGCCTTTTGCATAAATCATGTCCGGATACTCATCATTTGCGATCATCAGCGCAACATCTTCTTTTTCATCACCCTGGGATGCTACCGGATAGGAAACATCAAGTGTAACGCCTGTTGCCTCTGTGATTGCTTTTGCTACCGGGTTATCCCAGTTGCCGTTTTTACCATCAGCGTTAAAATACTCAAAGGTAATCGGAGATTTGTCATCTGCATCATCTGCTGTCTCGCCTGAAGAACTTGCCTCTGCCGCTGATCCAGTCTCTGTGCTGGACCCTCCCTTGCTGCTGCCACTGTCGGAACCGCATCCTGCGAGCATTCCGGCCACCATAGCAGATACTAACATGAGTGATACTACTTTTCTTTTCATAAAAGCCCTCCTTAAAATGGTTTATGTCATCCTGCACTCTTTCTTTCTCCTGGCAGGAATAAACATCATCTTTTTCTAAAAATTTTTTAATACTGTTTTTTATCAGTCTTTAACAGAACCAAGTGTCATACCGCCGATAAAGTATTTCTGAAGGAACGGATATACAATAACGATCGGCACAGTTGCTACAATCGTTACGGCCATACGTACGGACATTGGTGTTACGGCCGTCTGTACATTGGTTCCTGCATGAACGTCCATTTTCATGGTCGCCTGGTTCATAATCTCATACAGTTTGTACTGCAGAGTCGGGAGTTTTTTCGCATACAGGTAAGTATCCATGAAGGAGTTCCACTGTCCTACTGCATAGTACAGACCTACGGTTGCGATAACCGGTTTACAAAGCGGCATAACGACTTTATACCAGATCTGAAAATCGTTTGCTCCGTCGAGCTTTGCTGCCTCCTGCAGAGCCATCGGCAGTCCGTCGATATAAGAGCGAACCAGAATCATATTATAAACCCACATCAGACCAGGCAGAATGTATACCATGAAGTTATTGCCCAGCTTTAAGGTACGGATAATCAGAAGGTATTCCGGAATCATTCCGCCACTGACATACATGGTAATAACGAACAGAAGCTGGAATGGTTTGCGGAGTACGAAGTCTCTGCGGCTTAATGTGTAAGCAACCATCGAGGTACATACAATACCTACGATTGTTCCGATGATGGTTCTTGTTACAGAAATCACAGCCGGCATTGCAATGCCGCCGTCTTTAAATACATATTTATAGTTGCTTAATGTAAACTTTCTCGGAATGATGAAGTTTACATTCTTAATGGTATCCGTAGAATCGTTGAACGAAATTGCCAGTACGTTCAGGAACGGATAAATGGTGATGATGACGAGGAATACGAAGATTACCGCCAGTACGTAGTCAAATTTTTTTGCTTTCTTGTTCATATTCGCGTCCTCCTACATAAGTTTATCTTCGCCTACCAGACCGGCAATCTTATTGGCGATCAGCAGCAGGGTAACGCTGACTGCAGACTGGAATACACCGATTGCGGTACCAAGACCGTAGTTGCTGTTTCCGATACCTCTCTTATAAGAGAACCAGGAAAGTACCATCGTGTGATCCTCAACCAGCGGGTTACTAAGAAGCATCTGACGCTCCATACCTACGTTCAGGGCGCCACCGATGCTCATAATCAGCAGTACGATGATGGTCGGTCGGATACCCGGCAGAGTGATGTGCCAGATCTTCTGCAGACGGCTTGCACCGTCCATATCAGCGGCCTCGTAAAGACCAGGATCAATACCTGCCATGGCGGACAGATAAATAATTGCGTTCCAGCCAACCTCTTTCCAGCAGTTAATCAGGATAATGGTTACCCAGATAAGCGGTGAGTTGGAACTCATCAGGTGCAGGTTCTTGCCGAAGATACTGTCAACAACACCGCCGTCGTTGAAAATATTCTTTGCAATACTTGCAATGATAACCCAGGATACAAAGTGCGGCAGATAAGAAATGGTCTGCGTTACTTTTTTGAACTTCATAAAGAACATCTCGTTCAGAAGAACCGCAAATGCGATTGCTGCGATCGTTCCAACCGCGATGTCAAGGAAGCTTACTCCCAATGTGTTGATTAATGTCTGTGTGAACAGACGGTCTTTAAATGCATCTGTAAAGTTCTTAAATCCAACCCAGGTTCTCTCCCAGATCGGAAGTGCGAACGTTGCCGGTTTTACCTCCTGAAATGCCATGGTCCATCCCCACAGCGGAATGTACTTGAAGATAATCAGCCAGATTACAAATGGTACTGACATCACAAGCAGCCAGCGCTGTTTCCATAAAATTGCGGGGGCGATTTTCTGCCCTTTTTTCTTTTTCATTTTTTCCTTCGCCATACTCCCCATCCTTTCCGTTGTTTTGTGCGTTTTTATTACGCATTTTCTTTGCTTATTTGTGA
The DNA here is from genome assembly GCF_015557635.1 of Fusicatenibacter saccharivorans. Lineage (GTDB taxonomy): Bacteria > Bacillota > Clostridia > Lachnospirales > Lachnospiraceae > Fusicatenibacter > Fusicatenibacter saccharivorans. Next base: position 129,939 of record NZ_JADNOP010000011.1, on the reverse strand, counting down.
TATTTACATCATATCAAATAAAATCCCCGTTTGATATTGTGTATTTTGTCCACTTATATTGACTTTTTTTATCTTTTTTCACATTTTCAGGTGCTATGGCAGGCATTTTTACTAATTTATATGCGTTTGTTTTTATTTTTTACACCAGCTTACAACTCTACCAATCAGTGTTTTTTTTGTAAAAAAAGCAGGAAAACGTAATGGGGGATTACATTTTAAGAAAAATGTCAGTTTTTTATCCAAAGAATCTCCGTTTTTTCTGCTATGATAAACACCATAGAACCAAGAGGGGAAAAACGAGATGAGCCAATACAACATATTAGTCGTAGACGACGACCGGGAAATCGTAAGATCTCTCGGCAAACTATTAGAACTGGAAGGCTACAGGGTAAAAAAAGCCTACAACGGCATGGAGGCACTCGACATCCTCATGACCGAACAGATCCATCTGATCCTGCTCGATGTCATGATGCCCAAAATGAACGGCCTTTCCGCCCTGATGAAAATAAGAGAAAAAAACAACATCCCGATTATCATGCTTTCCGCGAAAACCGAAGAGAGCGACAAAGTCATCGGACTTTCGATGGGCGCTGATGATTACGTGACAAAGCCGTATAATACCGCCGAACTCATGGCCCGTGTCAAATCCCAGCTCCGCCGTTACTTCTCCTTAGGCGCCGCAAACGGAACCACACAAAGCCAGGATATCCTGAAAAACGGCGGTCTGCTGCTGAACCGAAACACCAAAGAACTCCTGGTGGACGGTGAACCTGTTCGCCTGACCGCAACCGAGTACAAAATTATGGAGCTTCTGATGGAGCATCCCGGCTATGTATTCTCAGCCGAAGAAATCTACAGCCAGGTCTGGCAGGAGGATGCTTACAGCGTAGAAAATACCGTCATGGTTCATATCCGGCGCATTCGTGAGAAAATCGAAATTACGCCGAAAAATCCAAAATATTTAAAGGTGGTGTGGGGAATTGGATACAAAATTGAAAAAATTGACGGAAACTGAAAAACGCATCCTGCTGTGGATGCTTACCGATCTTTCTATGGTACTGATTTTGTGCGGAAAGCTTCTGCGGAAATGGGCCAGTGAATTCGAATGGGGAATGTGGCGCAACATCGAATGGGGTATCGGCATCGGAGTGACGGTAGTCGGCGTTTTGGGCATAGCCGCAGCCTTGTATCTGGTATGGAAATTCCGAAAAAATACCGGAAACCCGAAAATGACTGCTTTTGCCGGCAGCGAACCGGAAAAAGCGGGAAAAACAGCAAAAAGCAGCGAAGGGGCAGCCGCAGATAAGTCCGAGACAGATGAAATAGAAAAATCCCGGCAGATGCAGTTTGAGGCAAGAGCCGCTGCGGAAGCAGAGAAAGAGCAGCTGTTTCTGAAAAAATCCGAAAAGGTGCCGAATGAGCTTCTGGTTCTTGTCGGAGGATTTGCTTTTTTCGGATGGCTTCAGCCGCTCCGGCACAGCTATGCCAGATACCGCATTGTTGCCGAATGGGGTACTGTAATAGAGTGTGTGCAGACAGGTCTTCTGTTTTTTGGAATCTGTGGCGTTTTCCTTCTCAGTGCCGGCATTCTTGTCTGTCGCTATGAAAAGAAACAACTGAGAGAAATGTCCTTTTTTTGCAGAGAAAGGAAGCGTTACAGAGATCGGACCAGCCTGGAACGGCAGCTTGCCGGTCAGAGTAAATGGCCGTTCCGTGTGGCACTGATTGCGGAACTTCTAATCGTGATTACCATGATCACCGGACTGATAAACGGAATGGATGGCGAGGTACTGTTTGTCATTCTTCTTGGGCTGACCACGCTGATTTTAATTCTGTTTGCCTGGAAAACATACCGCAGTCGCCTGAACCGGGAGATGGGCCTTTTGATGGAACAGATCCATACGATGGCAGAAGGCAGCATGGAAAGCCGGATCCATGAAATATCCGAAAAATCCCTGCTGTATCCGGCGTTTGCAGAGCTGGAAAATATTGAGAGCGCTATGCAGAAGAGCGTAGAAAAACAGATGCAGGCGGAGCGTCTCAAAATTGACCTGATTACCAATGTATCGCACGATCTGAAAACACCGCTCACCTCGATGGTCGGCTATACGGATCTTCTGAAAAAAGAGGATCTGACACCGGCGGCACAGGATTACGTCGAAGTGATTTCTGTGAAACAGGAACAGCTAAAGGAGATGATCCAAAGCCTCTTCGAGCTCTCCAAATCGACAAGCGGAACCGAAAAATTCCAGATGGAAAAAATGGATATGAAACGGTTGATCGAGCAGACCCTCGCCGATATGGACGATGCGATTGCGCAGAGCAATCTGTCGTTTCGCACGGCGCTCGGAGATGAGCCGCTTCCGTTCCTTGGGGATAATGGGAAAATGTACCGCGTGATACAGAATCTCGTGGAAAATATCCTGAAATACAGCCTTTGCGGAACGAGAGTTTACATTGACGCAGGGAAGGAAAACGGGGAGATTTTCGTGACGATGAAAAACATTTCCGCCTATGAGATGAATTTTGAAGCGGAGGAAATGATGGAACGCTTTGTGCGCGGCGACGAATCACGGACGAGCGAGGGGCACGGCCTTGGCCTTGCGATTGCATCAAGCTACACGGCCAACATGGGCGGCCGCATGGAGCTTGCGGCAGACGGCGATCTGTTTAAAGTCATCCTGCGTTTCCCGGAGGCAGGCGAGGATTCTGCACGGGGAGAGATGCATCAGCAGTAAAATAGATGTCGTTTCCGTGTGTAAGAACGTAATGCAGCGCAGCGGAATCGCGAATGGGCTCCCAATAGCCACAAAAACCTGACTTGCATAAGAATGAGACAGAAGCGGGATTACAGCGGGCAGGATCTGTAGAAGGATTCTGAGAGAGTATGTAATCCCCGGGAGGAAAAAAATGGAGACAATCAGTATTATCATACCATGCTACAACGAAGAGGAAGCAATTCCGGTTTACTACGAGACGATGGTACGTCAGATGGATGAGATGGAAGAACAGCAGAAGGTTCAGTTCGAGCTGATCTTTGTTGACGACGGCTCGAAGGATCACAGCCTGTTTGAGATGCGCCGGCTTGCGCAGAAGGATATGCGCTGCCGTTACCTCTCGTTTTCGAGAAATTTCGGAAAAGAGGCAGCCATGTACGCCGGACTGCAGGCGGCTAAAGGTGATTACGTAACGGTGATGGATGTCGACCTTCAGGATCCGCCGTTCCTTCTTCCGAAAATGTACGCGATGCTGCAGAGCGGTACCTGTGACTGTGTGGCGGCACGCCGGAGCTCGCGGGAGGGCGAGGGAAAAATCAAATCCTTCTTATCAAATGCCTTCTACAGTGTGATAAACCGCCTTTCCAAAACAGAGATCGTAAGCGGTGCAAGGGACTACCGCCTGATGAGCCGCAAAATGGTGGATGCCGTGCTGGAAATGAGTGAGTACAACCGCTTTTCCAAAGGAATTTTCGGATGGGTCGGCTTTCACACAGAATGGCTGGAATTTGAGCATGAGGATCGCTGCGCCGGAACATCAAAGTGGCCACTTCGAAAGCTCCTTGCGTACTCAATCGACGGCATCACAGGTTTTTCCGTAGCCCCGCTGTCACTCGCATCCGTCATGGGCGTGCTCTTTTTCCTGATTTCGATGATTCTGATCGTGTTCATTATCGTAAGAACGTTGCTGTTCGGCGATCCCGTTGCGGGCTGGCCGTCGATGGCATGCATCCTTTTTCTGGTGAGCGGTGTACAGCTTTTCTGCACGGGCATTGTAGGCATTTATCTTTCCAAGACATATCTTGAAACAAAGCACCGTCCGATCTATCTTTTAAAGGAGACGAGTGAAGAGACGGTCAAGATGCACAGTGTGCAGCCGGTGAAAAAGCAGGAGAGTGCTGCAAAGAGAAGAAAAGATGCCCATACGGCAGAAAAGAAAAATGTGTATTTTCCAGAGTATGCCGACAAACGCCATGCTTCTGAAAGAGGAGAAATCCGGGCATGAAAAAGGAAATCTTAAAGGAAATAAGAGAGCCGGGGAAATCACGGAAAAAGAAAGGTCAGCCGAAAGGACGGCGGAACGGCTTTTTGGAAGGTCTTACCGGAAAGGATTTTACGGCGGCTGGTCTGTTTTTCTTTTCTTTGCTTTTGTGCCGGCTGTTCGTCCTGCAATACGGCGTATTCGGCTCCTCGATTGACTGGATCAGCCAGCACAGCACCCTTGCCGATTACTTCCGAAAGCGGTTTTACGCGACCGGAAACCTCTTCCCGGATTTCGCATGGAATCTGGGAGGAGGTCAGAATATTTACCGTTTTGCCTACTACGGACTGCTGAGTCCGACCATGCTGTTATCCTACCTTTTCCCGTTCATCCCGATGGACCTGTGGGTGATGGGTTCCTCCGCGCTGCTGTATGCGGCGGATGCAGTGCTTTTTTATCGATGGATCAGCAAAAAGGGTCTGCATTACGGCAACTGTCTTTTTACATCACTTTTCTTTACGTGTTCTACCGCACTTCTATATCATTCCTATAATCAGCTTATGTTTGTCAATTATATGCCGTTTCTGCTGCTGGCTCTGCTGGGCGTGGACCGCCATTTTCAGAAGAGAAAGAGCGGTCTGCTGATTCTTTCCGTTCTTGGGATGATTCTGACCAGCTTTTATTTTTCGGTCGGCGGGCTGCTTGCGCTCACGGCGTATGCGGTGACGGAGTATTTGAAATGCGGTACAGAAAATGCTGCGTATGAAGCGGAACAGGAGAATCGAAAAGTGTCGCGGAATCAAAAGGCCGGGGCAGAGAAAAAGCAGAGGGCAGGTGAAAAATCTGCCGGAACGGGTGAAACCTTGGTGGGTTTGCGGAGCTTTTTTGGCGCAGCAATCCGCTTTGCGCTTCCGGTCCTCGCAGGAATCCTTCTTTCCGGTATTCTGCTGATCCCATCGGCTGCCGCCTTGTTCGGCGGCAGCGGCGAGGGCGGACGCGGCACCGCAGCGGGCGGCATCGCAGGACTTTTTACCGATCCGGCGATGTGGAAACCGCAGTTTCTGATCCTGCGTCTCTGCTACACGCCGTATGGCATTGGCCTCTCCGCATTTGCGGGGGTGGCGCTTTTGGGCAGAGCGATCGGAAAGAGCCGGTTGCGTGAGAAACTGTTGTCCTTCCTTTTGCTGGTATTCTTTTGTATTCCCCTGTTCGGCTATCTGCTGAACGGCGGCCTGTACAGCAAAGATAAAGTATTCATCCCGTTTCTTCCGGTCCTCTGTGCAGAAGTCGGGCTTTATGTGGAAAACCAGCTTGTCCGGAAGCGGGAGTGTGGAAAAAATCGAAGCACCGGGAATTTTAAGCGCAAAGTCATGACAGAGCTGCGAGAATTGCTTCCGTACCTCATAGTTCTGATTCTGATGTGGAATGCAAAGCAAGAGACATACTTTGAACCATACTGGCATCTCGGCATACTGGATGTGATTTGTGTGACTGCGTGCTATCTGGCATGGCGGTGGTTTCCGGCAAAAAAACGGCTGCGGGGCAGAGAGCTTCCGTTTCTGCCGCTCGTCTTTAGTGCTGTGATTCTTGCATTTGCCGGAAAAGCAATCAATCAGGAAAAGCATGTGATGATCCCGCGTAAAACGTATGAAGCTCTGACGGACAGCAAGATTGCAGCGGCAATCCGCGAGATCCGTGCGGAGGATCCCGGCTGGTACCGTATGGAGCAGTATGGAGACGGCGGACAGAACCTTGCGAACGTCAACCGGATATGGGATATTGGACAGAATGTTTCGACGATTTATTCCTCGGCATACAATGCAGAATATAAGAAATTCCGGGACGAGACGTATGGGATTAATGAAGCCTTCCGCAACCGCATGATGCAGACGGTTTCCGATGATCCGCTGTTCTGGCAGTTCATGGGAGTGAAATATATTCTGGCAGAAACACGGCCGGAGGGGTATGAACTGTACCGGGATTACGGGGACTTTCAGGTTTATCGTGCCATATCCGCAGCGCCGGTTGCCTACGTGACAGACCAGGTGGTTTCCGAGACGGAATACAAATCGTTACCTTATCCGCAGAACCAGGAAATACTGGAGACGGCAGCCGTGATCCCGGATCAGGAAATGCGGAAGACAACAGCGGCAATCCCGGATCAGGAAAAATCGGCGAAATCTGTGGATAATTTCAGAGCCGCTGCAGATTCAGATACAAAGAATGGTTCTGTAGGACCCCTGTTTCACAGTTGTTTTCAGAAAGTAAACCTTGAAATTCCAGAGACCGATCAGGAAGATCTGCGCATTCAGAAGACAGCGGACGGATATGAGATTGAGACGAAAAAATCCGTGACCGTCTCAGCAACGCTGCCGGGTGCCGCAGAGGGAGCAACGCTGCTCGCCGTTTCTTTCGAGGTGGAGAATCAGAAAGCGAGTCATGATATGTTTATCCGCATCAACGGCCAGACCAACCGCCTGACCGGCATCAACCATACGTATGCCAATGGGAATACACAGTTTAACTATCTTGTAACGATGAAAGAAGATGGAACCGTATTCATTCGGATGGGAAAAGGCCATTATATCCTGAAAAATTTTGAGACATGGACTGGTATGGCACAGCCGTTGGAAAAAACGGAGCAGCTGTACAGTCAGGCGGTTACCCTGATTGGCGGAACAACAGCAACATACGGCGGCGACGGCATCACAGGCGTGGTTTCCGCGGAAAGAGACGGATACCTCATCACCAGCATTCCATACGATGAAAATTTTGTGCTGAAAGTGGATGGGAAAGAAACACTGCTGTTCCGCGCAAACACGGCATTTCTCGGCGCAAAAATCCCATCAGGCGAGCACAAAATTGTTCTTGTGTACCATGCGCCCGGACGGACGGCTGGCAGTTGGTGCAGCCTGATGGGAGGAATGCTGGCACTCATCCTTGTGATCTGTGAAAAAAAGAAACAGCAAAACGGCAGCGAACGGGCAGGAGAGAGCAAAATGTTGCAAAAACAGCGGAAATATTATATCATCAGAGTGTAAAAATAGTTGTAGTGACACTTGGTGGAATGGATCATATCTTTACAGCCGCAGGAAGAACTGGCAGCGTTTGCCCGTTTTGGAAACGCCGTTGCAAGCCTTTGTGTGGAGAAAAAAGGTGCTAGAGCGTGTCTGAAAAATCATTTCCGCAATCTGCAAGCTCCACTTTGCGGTATATTTTACCCTCATTCGGTTGCCGTAGCCCGCTACGCCGCCCTTATTCGGATAAAATCTCCCACGAACTGGGACTCGCAGTTCACGAAATGATTACCGGGGCCGGTCTGAATACGACGCAGGATGAAGTACATTTCCTTCCGTTCTGGGAAAATGGCGTCCGTTTCTTCACGATCGAAGGACCAAATAAAGAAAAAGTGGAATTCAGCCAGTATTTGTAACGATTCCAAGCCATGCGAAATGGAAGAAAAATCGCGAATCATGCTTGCATGAATATCCGTTTGACCAGCAAAGCCTCTGCCGGAAAGCAAAATTTTTGCCCGGCAGAGGCTTTTTTACTTACTCTGAAACAAATACTACCGGATAGTCAAAAAAGCGCAAATTATCCCTATAGAGTAAAGGAGATGCAAAATTTATCTGCAGTTACAAAAACGGGGTGGAGTTTTTATGGAAACAGGGCAGGAAATCATTGTGCTTTCTGCACGTGAGTGGTAAAATAGAATAGATAATATATAATCTGTTTTGAATAAAAACAGGATATTTTAGATAACATATAATCTGTAACAAGAAGGGGAAAAAATGGAACAATTTATATGGGAAACTCCGGAAGAACTGGATCAAAAACTTGCGCAGCGAGTGAGAAAAATCAGAAAGAGACGTTCAATTACGCAGGAAAAATTAGCATCTATAAGCGGAGTGAGTTACGGCTCAATCAAAAGATTCGAAACGACAGGACAAATTTCCCTGTTATCTTTAACGAAAATTGCAATCGCACTGGATCTTGCAGATGAGCTCAGAAATATTTTCACGCAGGTACCGTATAAAGATATTCAGGAGGTTATCAATGAAACAAGATAAAGTACTGCAGGTGTGTTATGAGGATCAAACGGTGGGAACATTAGCTATGACGGCAGACCACAAAGTGGCATTTCAGTACAGTGATGAATGGCTGGAAACCGGATTTTCGATCAACCCATTTTCATTGCCTTTGCAAAAACAGGTATTTGTTCCAGTTAAGGATCATTTTGAAGGATTATTTGGGGTTTTTGCGGACAGTCTTCCAGATCATTGGGGCAGATTACTGTTGGATCGCCTGTTACGGGCACATAAACAAAATCCGGATGAACTGACCGTACTGGATCGTCTGGCGATTGTGGGCACATCGGGGATGGGAGCGTTGACATATCACCCGGAAAAGAATTTTCCAGAGGAGCAGAGCAGTGCAGATCTGGACAAACTGGCGGAAGAGTGTCAAAAGATACTGAATACAGAGTATTCGGATAAACTGGACGAATTGTATCTGCTGGGAGGTACCAGCGGCGGAGCAAGACCTAAAATCATGACAACCATTGATAATGAAGAATGGATTATCAAATTTCCAGCGCATGTGGACGGAAAAGATGCAGGAAAAATGGAATATGACTATTCCTGCTGTGCCAAGGCCTGCGGAATTATGATGAGTGAAACGAGATTGTTTCCATCAGAAAAATGTAAAGGATATTTTGGAACTAAAAGGTTTGACAGGAGAAACTGTTTGAAAGGGAAAAAGAAAGTGCACATGTTGACGACAGCTGCAATTCTGGAATTGGATTTTGAGCAGCCAAGTCTGGACTATCATGGATTAATGAAACTGACAAAAATCATGACACGCAATTGCGATGAAGATGTTGAAAATATGTTCCGCCGAATGTGTTTCAATGTTTTTGCACATAACAGAGATGATCATTCGAAGAACTTCACGTATTTGTACGAAGCAGACGAAGATAAATGGCATTTAAGTCCGGCATATGATCTTACTTACAGTAATACGTATTATGGCGAACATACTACGTCAGTAGATGGAAATGGAAGAAATCCAGGCAGAAAAGAGTTACTGGCGGTAGGAACTGGTGCAGGGATGAAAAAGACAAGGTGTGAAGAGATCATAGACGAAATTGAGAAAAAAGTAAAGGAAATGTTGGAAGAATATCTTTTGGGTAAGTGATTCTCTTTGCATTCAAAAAATTTTAAACAGCAAGTTATTAACAGTTAAATAAAAAAGAGTTGCCCGACAAATGAACACTATAAGTACCTTGCTACGAGTTTTATTTTCGTAGCAAAGTACAAGATAGTACAGAGATAAAAATATGTCTCATTTGTCGTTTAACTCTTTACATTGCGCTTTTATTTCTTCTATCGAATCCTTCAATAACTTTAATCTGGCAGGCTACTTTCTAAACAAAGTCGTCCCCATCCCACCCGCCTGTTCGGGTATTCGCTCTCGGATGCGATGGGTTTTGTGCCTGCGATGAGATAAGCTTTCAGCTTTTCACCATATAAAAACGGGTCATTTCCGCGCAGAATACCCCATTCCATCATAAGAGCGGCGCTTCCCGATACAAAAGGCGTGGCAAACGAGGTGCCGGTGAAGGAAGCATAGCCGCCGCCGGAACGGGGAGCTGGGATATTGACACCCGGGGCGGCGAGATCAGGTTTAATTTCGTGGAGAATACGGGTATAGCCGCGGCCGGAGAAGCTGGCATAGGAGGAAAGGCGGGGATCGTAGGCACCGACCGTGATGGCGGAGCGGGCGGTGGAAGGGATGGTGAGTGTGGTGTCGGTAGCGGGGGAGAAGAAGCGTGTCTGTGGACCGATGGCGTTTCCGCCGGGAAGCCAGAGGTCAAAGGAACCGGAGATCAGGCGGCCGGGGGTGAGACGCAAGGTCCAGATGCCATTTTCAACGGACAGATGGCTTCCTGTGCCCTGAAAAGTCAGGTAAATTTCCTGTGCCTGGCTGTAGGGGGACGGCATGCCATAAAACAGGAGAAGTTCTGTCGAACCAAGCGTCAGACGCGCCGTGCCGAGGACAGGGGATAGCGTGCCGGAGCGGATGCCGCCGGGGGAAATCAGCTCGATCGAAATTTCATCCCCATAAACCTTCCAGATCTGAAGACTGAACGAGGATTCATAAGCACCGACCTGAAATTCGACGGAGACAGCGCGGTCAGCCGTTGCCGAGACCGCAGACGTCGCAGCCGGATCAGATGTCGCACGGACTGTTTGCGTCTGACCGGACGACTTGCGATCCGACTTTAGGTTCCCGGCATAATGGCGTCCGGTATCCCCTTCATTTCCTGCCCCGATACAGATCACGTTCTGCCCTAAATTTGACACTGCATTCAAATACGTTTCAAGTAAGGAATCCCCGCTGTGCGAACCGTAATTATTCCCGAAGCTCAAATTAGTCACAAGCGGCCGCTCCACCAGAAGTGCATATCTTACGCAGAAATCCACCGCCTGCAGCAATTGCGATGTCCGCGGCAGATCCGCCGGATCAGGATTCCCAAGCTTTACGACCACGAGTGTTGCTTCCGGTGCCACGCCCCGCATGGCCGCATCTGCCGAGGATCTCCCATTTCCCGCTGCGATTCCGAGCACCGCTGTCCCATGCCCCGTCACATCGCGGGACGGCACGAGGGCAAACCGTTCTTCCGGCGTAGAAGATGCAAGTGCCTCATTGATCTGCTGCCGTGTATATACCGACCCAAGAGCATACCCCATCGGAGGATTCCCCGGAATCGTCTGATCCCATAAAATTGCAATTCGGCTTGTCCCGTCCGGTGCGCAGAAATCAGGATGCGCATAGTCCACGCCTGAATCAATGCATGCAAGCAGCACCCCATTCCCAGACAGACCCATAACCCCCTCCTGCACAGGCGTAATACAGGATATGCTCCGCACAAATGCATCTGCGAAATAAAGTAATTTCGGTTTCTCCAGATAGGTAATCTGCGGCAGTCCTGTCACGTAATCCATCAGGGACTCCGGAACCAGAAGAATGGCATACGAAAACAGCAGCAGCGTCACACGAACTCCCTGCTCCTCCAGAAAAGCCAGGTCTCCCTGATACTGTACAATTACTTCCCATGTTTTGCTGTAAGAGTTATAACCTGCCGAAAGCTCCGGCACACGCCGCCGTTCGACTTCCGTTGCGGCCAGCGCAAGGTTCAACAGGTTTTCCCTTTTTTGATCAATCATTACAAAAACTCCGTCCAAAATGTTGTTAAAATCTATTCCGCTTTTCCTGGAAATATGATATAATCGCCATCGTACAATAGGGGTACAGATCTGCTTTTTGGAGTGCATCGAAAAATGGTTTTACGATGCCGCCTGGCGGGTCTTTACTATTTTACGCGAAATGCTTTTGCATTGAAGGGAGAGAACATGAAAATTATCATTGTGGGCTGCGGAAAAGTCGGAGCCGCACTGACCGCCCAGCTGAGCCGCGAGGACAACCTTGTGACGGTCATCGACACAGACAGTATTGTCGTCCGCAACGTCTCCAACACCTATGACGTTATGGGAATTGTAGGAAACGGAGCAAGCTATCAGGTGCTTCAGGAGGCGGATATTGAGCATGCGGATCTGATGATTGCCGTAACCAAAAGTGATGAAATGAACCTGCTTTGTTGTGTCATCGCCAAACAGGCAGCAGACTGTCACACCATCGCCAGAGTTCGAAATCCGATGTATCGGGAGGAGAGAGAATTTATCCGTAAAAAGCTGGGTCTGTCCATGATCATCAACCCGGAGCACGCGGCCGCCATGGAAATGGCAAGACTGCTGCGGTTCCCATCTGCGATTGAGATCGACAGCTTTTCCCGCGGAAGAATCGAAATGCTGCGCTTTAAAGTGCCGGAAACATCGAAAATTGTCCATATGTCGCTGCGTGAGCTGGCCGGAGCGCTTCAGTACAGTCTGCTGGTCTGTGCTGTTGAGCGAAACGGCGAGGTTTACATACCGGATGGAAATTTTGTGATCCAGGCAAAAGACAGCCTTTCCATCATTACCACACCGCAGAACGCAGAGAGCCTGTTTAAGAAAATCGGTGTTCATACAAACAAGGTACACAATACGATGATTGTTGGCGGCGGTGAAATTACGTATTATCTCGCAAAATCACTGGCAAATATGAACGTCGATGTCAAGATTATCGAGAAAAATAAGGATCGCTGTGAGGTTTTAAGCGAAGCACTGCCAGATGCAACCGTTATTTACGGTGACGGAAGTGACCAGGAGCTCTTAAAAGAGGAGCGCATCCAGAATATGGATTCCTTTGTGGCCTGCACCGATATGGATGAGGAAAACATCATTCTGTCGCTGTATGCGAAAGAGAAGGTATCCTCAAAGGTTGTAACGAAAATCAACCATCTGGAATTTAATGATGTTATCCACAGCCTGAACCTGGACAGCCTGATCTACCCGAAACACATCACCGCAGAGTACATTCTGCAGTATGTCCGGGCAATGAAAAACTCCATCGGAAGCAACGTTGAGACGCTGTACAAGCTGATGGAAGACCGTGTGGAGGCTCTTGAGTTTATCGTGAACCAGAATTGCCGTATGATCGGCATCCGTCTGCAGGATATGAAAACACGGCCGAACCTTCTGGTAGCAGCGATTAACAGACAGGGAAAGGTCATCATTCCGGGCGGACAGGATTCCTTTAAGGCAGGAGATTCCGTCATTATCGTAACAACGGAAACCGGTCTTCAGGATATCCATGAGATTCTGGCAGAGTAACGGGGGAAGCGGATTATGAACTATAAAATGATTCGTTTTGTCATCAGCTGGGTGCTGAAAGTGGAAGGTATGCTGATGCTGCTTCCGGCGCTGGTCGGAGCCATGTATCAGGAAAAGACAGGCTTTGCGTATCTTATCTGGGGACTGCTCTGCATTGCAGCCGGTCTGATCCTCTGCTTCAGAAAACCGTCCAATATGGAAATCTATTCCCGCGACGGATTTGTCTGCGTTTCGTTAAGCTGGGTTGTCCTTGGTGTTTTCGGCGCGGTTCCGTTTGTGATTACGGGGGAAATTCCGTTTTATATCAATGCCCTGTTTGAGATCGTTTCCGGTTTTACAACGACAGGAGCCAGCATTTTGAGCGATGTGGAAGCACTTTCGCATGCCAGCCTGTTCTGGAGAAGTTTTTCCCACTGGATTGGCGGTATGGGTGTTCTTGTATTCATCCTTGCATTGCTTCCGATGAAGGGCGGTTCCGTCATGAACCTGATGAAGGCAGAGAGCCCGGGACCGACTGTTTCCAAATTTGTTCCGAGAGTGCGCGGAACTGCTAAAATTCTGTATCAGATTTATCTTGGCATGACACTTTTTACCATTGCTGCCCTGCTGCTTTCCGGCATGAAGACATTTGATTCTGTCACACTCGCCATGGGAGCTGCCGGAACAGGAGGCTTTGCCGTGTTGAACAGCGGCTGTGCAGCATACACACCGATACAGCAGTGGATTCTGACAATCGCTATGATCGCGTTCGGTGTGAATTTTAACTTTTATTATCTGATGCTTTGCAAAAAGGGAAAGGCCGCCATTTCGTCCCAGGAGGTAAGAGCGTATTTCCTGATTATCCTTCTGGCAGGAGGCGTGATTTCCTGGAATACCTACCCGATGTACCATTCCGTCGGTGAGACGGTACGAACCGCCTTTTTCCAGGTCGGATCGATTATCACGACAACGGGTTATTCCACAACGGACTTTGACCTCTGGCCGGAGCTGTCAAAATGTATTCTGGTGATGCTGATGTTCATCGGAGCCTGCGCCGGTTCAACGGGAGGCGGAATCAAGGTTTCGCGAATCCTGATCCTCTTAAAAACCGTGAAAAAAGAGCTTGGTTCGATCGTGCATCCGCGCAGTATCAAACGCATCCGTTTCGACGATCACCCGGTAGAGCATGAGGTTCTGCGGGCGATCAACGTATTTTTGATTGTTTATCTGGTGATCTACAGCTTTTCCATGCTGATCATCAGTGTGGATGGATTTTCCTTCGAGACAAACTTCACGGCAGTTGCCGCAACATTGAACAACATCGGACCTGGTCTTGACCTGGTAGGACCGACCAGTAACTTCTTTGGATACGGTCCGGTTTCCAAGCTGATTCTGATTTTTGATATGCTGGCAGGCCGTCTGGAACTGTTTCCGATGCTGATCCTTTTCTATCCGTCTACCTGGAAGAAGAGAGGATAAAGCGGTTCACCGGGAAAAAGAGGGACTTTGCGTCGGCGGGAAACTGCCGGAGCAGAAGGAGAAGAAAAAATGGTTACGATTCACAGGGTTTTCCAAAAAAACAGAAAGACGGAATAAAGTCAGGGTGCATTTCCTGACCACAGGCAGAAAGGAAGGAACTTATGAGTAACTGGGAAAAGAATGTAAGAAAAGTTGTGCCGTATGTACCGGGCGAGCAGCCGCATGAGGCTGATATGATCAAGCTGAATACGAATGAGAATCCGTATCCGCCGTCACCAAAAGCCGCAGAGGCGATCAGACGGGTAGCAGAAGAGGATACCCTCCGTCTCTATCCGGATCCGACCGCGGCAGAACTGGTGCAGGCGATCGCGGATGTCTACCATGTAAGTCCGAAACAGATTTTTGTCGGCGTCGGTTCGGATGACGTTCTGGCAATGGCTTTTATGACGTATTTTAACTCTGATAAACCGATTCTTTTCCCGGACATTACGTATTCCTTCTACGATGTCTGGGCGGAGGAATTCCGTATTCCGTACGAGCAGATCCCGCTCGATGAAAATTTCTGCATTGTGCCGGAGCAGTATTTTGCAGAGAACCATCCAAATGGCGGAATTGTGTTCCCGAACCCGAATGCACCGACGGGTGTGGAGCTTTCGCTTTCTGCGATCGAATCGATATTGCAGCATAACCCGGATGTGGTTGTGATCGTAGATGAGGCATATGTGGATTTCGGAGCAGCCACTGCGCAGCCGCTGCTGGAAAAATATGAAAACCTGCTGGTTGTGCAGACAACATCAAAATCCCGTTCGCTTGCCGGCATGCGCATCGGCTATGCAATCGGAAATGAGAAGATGATTTCGTATCTGAATGATGTGAAATATTCTTTCAATTCGTATACCATGAATCAGACCACGATCGCAGCCGGAGCCGCAGCGATCCGTGATGTGGAATATTTCCGCAAGACGGTGAAAAAAGTGATGGAAACGAGAGAGTGGTCGAAGGAGGAGCTGAAAAAGCTGGGATTTTCTTTCGAAGATTCGAAATCGAACTTTATTTTCGCAACGCACAAAAGCGTACCGGCCGGGAAGATTTTTCAGGCACTCCGGGAACGACACATCTATGTGCGGTATTTTGAGAAACCCCGCATTGACAATTATCTGCGTATTACGATTGGCACGCGGGAAGAAATGCAGACGCTGTTTGATTTTTTGAAAGATTACTTAACCGAATCAAGCAAGTAGCGAAGCGGATTGCAAATATCCGCTTGCCAAGAGGGATGAAGCAGCTGAAAATATAAAACAGAAGAAGAGTATCTGCAGAGGAGCAGAAGAAAATTTTAAAGGGGGACTGCTGTCGGAATCAGCCATGAGATCCGGCGGCAGTTTTAGAAGGTATTTGGGTATGAACAAAGAGAAGAAAGAAGTAGTAAAGGTAAATCAGATTACGGAAGGTGTTATCTGGCAGCAGATTCTGATCTTTTTCCTGCCGATTCTGTTCGGAACGTTTTTCCAACAGCTTTACAACACGGCAGATGCCATGATTGTCGGACACTTTCTCGGAAAACAGGCACTTGCGGCGGTCGGCGGAACGACAGGTACGCTGATCAATCTGCTGGTCGGATTTTTCGTCGGCCTTTCGAGTGGTGCGACAGTTGTTATTTCACAGCATTACGGAGCCAATAAAGAGGACAAGGTTCAGTGGGCAGTGCACACGTCCATTGCCTTTTCCATTCTCGGAGGTATTGTGCTGACGGTAGTCGGCATTGGATGCTCGAGATGGATGCTCGAGCTGATGAACACGCCGGATGACGTTGTAAACTATGCGTTGATTTATATGCGTGTCTATTTCCTTGGAACCATCGGAAACCTGATTTACAATATGGGTTCCGGTATCCTGCGTGCGGTCGGCGACTCGAAACGTCCGCTGCTGTATCTGATCATCTGCTGTATGACCAATATCGCGCTTGACTTTTTATTTGTTGTCGGTTTGCAGATGGGTGTTATGGGCGCGGCGCTTGCGACCATTCTGTCGCAGATCATCAGTGCGGTTCTTGTTATGGGCTCTCTGATGCGGACCAGAGATATTTACCGGCTTCATCTGCGGAAAATCAGCATCGACTGGATTATGCTCAAACGAATTATCCGCATTGGCTTTCCGGCAGGCGTACAGTCGATTCTGTACTCGGTATCGAACGTGATTATTCAGTCTGCTGTCAATTCGCTGGGAACCAACAATGTGGCTGCGTGGGCGGCTTACGGAAAGGTGGACGGTCTTTTCTGGATGATGATCAATGCGCTCGGTATTGCGGCGACAACCTTTGTCGGTCAGAACTACGGTGCGAAAAAGATGGATCGTGTACACCGCGGTGTGCGCACCAGCATGATCATGGCATTCCTGATGACGGGTCTGATGGTTGTGTTTATGTGGTTTATCGGTGATACACTGATTTCTCTGTTTACCACAGATACGGCGGTGCGTGAAATCTGTCACGGACTGATCCATTTCCTGGTTCCGACCTTCTTTACCTACATTTCCATCGAAATCCTTTCCGGTGCACTCCGCGGTGTCGGAGATGCATGGATTCCGATGTTTATCACCGGAATAGGAATCTGTGGAGTACGTATCGTGTGGATGACGGCGGTTCTGCCGCATTTCCACTCCTTAAAAGGAGCTGCCTTCTGCTATCCGCTGTCGTGGGTAATCACAACGATTGCATACTTTATTTATTACTTGTTCTTCAGTCAGCTGAGTAAGCGGAAAGAATTGAGGAGTATCTAACAGAATGTTCAAACTGTATTAACAAAACTGTGCTATCATGAAAATATCAGTGTCAAAAGGTCAAAAAACCGATGCAGGCAAAGCTTGCAGGAGGATTTTTGAACTCGGGACACGGCAAAAAATGAGTAAGTAGCCATTTTTCAAAGAAAAATGAGCGGATTACAAAGGAAAGACAGGTGGAACGTAAGATGGTAAGTGAAAAAGTAACGATTGTCAATCCGTCAGGTCTGCATCTTTTAAACGCGGTAAATTTGTCAAACAGTGTAAGCCGGTACAAATCTTCCATGTCGTTTACCTATGAAAACAACGGGATGCAGGGAACGGTTAATTTAAAGAGTATTTTGAGTATCGTTGCCGCAGGAATCAGGCAGGGAGACACTATTGAGATCTGCAGCAGCGGAGAGGATGAAGAGGAAGCACTTCGGGCGGCTGTTGCCGCAATTAAAAGCGGGCTCGGAGAGACGCCGGAAAAATAAAGAAAACAGAATATAAAAGGAAAAAGGACCTCTTTTTTGGGGGAGCTGAAGGAAAAACCAGACAGCACCACCAAAAAGGAGGTCTTTTTCAAATACGCTTTCGGGAAAGCTGCCGGCAGGCGGTTTCGCGGACACATCGATAGAAGAGTTTCCCAAACAGGGGGTATAAGGCCGGAAAAAGTGTCTACACTCTGAATAAAGAAAGAATGCAGAGAAAAGGAGTGCAGAACAAAATGGCGAAGCAGAAAAAAATCGATCTGGAGCATATGGCTGAGAAGGAAAAAATGAAATACGAAATCGCGGACGAACTGGGACTTTTAGACCGCGTGCTGAATGATGGCTGGCGGTCGCTCACGGCAAAAGAGACAGGACGGATCGGCGGCCTTGTGACACGGCGGAAGCGGCAGGCGGCGGAAGGACAGAAAGAGAGGTAATCGTTACAGTTTAACCGAATCAAGCAAGTCCTCTACTTCAATTGCGAGAAGCAATCAGCAGTGGGTTGGGACTTGCTTGTATCAGGAGTGATACAAGCTTTTTAGATTCTGTCTATTGGAATATCGGAACAAAAGGTTTATACTGAATTTATGAGACTACAAAGGTCGATTCAATATCAAAAGACAGGAGAAAAATGGGGAAATGGCAAAACTTGTATGTAACTTTATTTCTTATGCGTTAAAGAGAACCGTGGATATCACGGTCGTTCTTCCGAGTGTGACGATTCCGGAGGCAATGCAGCTTCCGATGCCGGGAAAAGAGAACCCGGTGCCGCCGACACATGAGGTGAAAGAAAAATATCCGGTGCTGTACTTACTGCACGGTATGGGAAACAACCACGCGCAGTGGACAGGTTATACTAATGTGGAAATGTTTGCAGAAGAGAGAAACATGGCAGTTGTGATGATTTCGGGGGAAAACAAATTCTATCATGATTCTCTGGACGGCGAACCGTTTTTCGATTTCGTAGCCAAAGAGGTTCCGGAATTCGTGACCAATTATTTCCCGATTTCCGCGGAGCCGGAACACAGCTATATCGCAGGATTATCGATGGGTGGTTACGGCGCACTGCTGCATGGCCTTTCTAATCCGGAACGGTTTGCAGCGATTGGTTCCTTCTCCGGCGCAGTCATGCCGGTGGGCGATCCGGAAAAAGTGGAAGGTCTGATTGACGGTCCTCTCGATGTGAAATGGCTGGTGAAAAAAGCTATTGCGGACGGAAAAAAGATTCCGCCACTGTATGTGACCTGCGGCGAAGAGGATATGCTGTATGAGATTAATACAGAGTTTAAGGATTATCTGAAAGAAAATGGAGTGGATGTCACCTGGGTATCCGTACCGGGATACACCCATGAGTGGAGATTCTGGAATCTGGCAGTCGAGAAGTTTCTAAAATGGATTCCGAGAACCGACGGATATGTGTCTGCCGGAACGCGACAGATCTGATAAGGCCGATGAAAACAGAAAAATGGTGTGGAGACAACCTCTTTGGAGGCGTCTCCGCACCATTTTTTTGACTTCACAGGAAACTTCATTGAAGTGTGCCATGCAGTTTTATAAAATTATGCTTTTTTCTGTGCAGCCATCCACTCCAGAATCGGAGTCTCTTTTCCGTCTGTTATAACCGGTTTTCCGTCGTAATCGAGGACACACTCATCGTTCAGCATCGGAATCCAGGACCAGTGGCCGATGTATTCGAATGGGGTGCCATCCGCGTTTTTCTGTGTTCCAGTGTGATCGAGTACCTTGTCCCAGTAGGTGAAGTGTGCATTCGGATTGACCTTTGCCAGACGTTCATAGGTCGGAACGACAAAATCATCCGGAACGACAACCGGGTCGGTTTTTGCGTGTGTAAACCAGATCGGCAGATCTTTGAGCTTCAGGATGTCTTCATCGGAGATAAATGCATCCGCCAGAGCCTCGCAGACCGGATATGCGGCAGCGTAGCGGGACGGGTTGAAAATGATCTGTTTCATGGTCATAAAGCCGCCGTTGGAGCAGCCGCCGATGTAAATGCGGGAGCGGTCGATCTGCGGATGGGCATCCACGAAAGCACCGATCAGGGCATCGAGAACTTCGGTATATTTGGAAGAACCGTCTTTGGTATATTCTCCGCTTCCGTCATCCATCCACATGGTTGGCGCCTGTGGAGCGAGCAGGTAGGTCTTGCCGCCGAAAATTTTCTGAACCTTTGGGGAAATCAGGTTTACAACTTTATTTCCGATTGCTGCAATCGGCGGTTCCTGTCCGCCCTCACCTGCGCCGTGCAGCCAGATGATCAGCGGGATTTTTTCATCCGCATCCATTTCCGGCTCGTAGTAAACGTAAGAGAGCGGAATCTGCGGATCCTCGTAGCGGTCTTCTTTGAGCCATTCACCGTAGATGACGCGGTTTCCGCCGTCTACGTCGAACGTCTGCGGAGAAATGGCACCATCGTCTGTTGCAATTTCAGAGACTTGTGCTACATCGTAAGCAACATTGACAAATACATTAAAATTACCATTGAATTTGATGATCGAGCCGATTCCTTCCATGATGAAACACGGCAGCTCCAGCGTCAGACAGGTACCGTCCTCGCACGGTGCACCGGTTTTGTCAGAAACGTAAACGTTCGAAACGCGGCGGGTTCCGTCCATCGAGTCATCCGGTTTGTCGCCCATAAAATTCGGCCATACAAAATCCTCGCCCTCGGTGGATGTACGGGTAACGTGTACCGTAAACTGCTCCGGAGATGGGACCGCACCCTTCATGCTTTTGCCATAATCCAGAATTACTTTCGAAATATGCGGACCGAAATCAAAAACTTCGGTAATGGTATAATAAGTTCCGTTCATTTGTAAAAACCCTCCTTTGGTACGGAATGTACGCTCAGAGTCTTTCTGCACTTGCTTTTGCGACTGACAAAAATCATCTCACAAAATCAGGTACAGAAAAAGCTTGAGAGTACAGTTGTTTGCATGGGCAGAAAAGACGGTATTGGGAATGATAGATTTTTTCTGCCCTACAATACCAGTCTACTACAGACATTCCGAAAGAAAAAGTACAAATCAGAGATAAAGTTGCACGGAGATGCTTTTTCTGTGTTTTTGTTTCCGGAACGGAAAAAGTCTGATCGAAACAGAAACCGCAGAAAAGTGTCAAAAAACCGCAGAATCGTTGTTTTCCGCGTTGAAGCGATATGGAATAATAAAATTATACAAGGTAAAAGGGAGGTTTTACGAGATGATTACAAGACTAGAGGAGATTCCGGTAACGAAAGAAAGCTATCCGTTTGCCAGTGCGGAGCGTTACCTGAAGCTGTCGGAGCGCGGTTATGTGGAGAAGGAATATTATATGTATGGAACGGCCAATGTCTATGAGACTGCAGACGAGCGCGGCGGCGTCCGTGTGCGCACTGTGGATGCGCCGTATACAAACCGCATCATCGTCCGTGCACCGCAGGACACTGCAAAATGCAGCGGAAACGTTGTAGTGGAGATTATCAACCCAACGAGTTTTATGGAGATTGACCGCATGTGGATTCTCGGCTGGAAGAAATTTGTGCGGGACGGAGATATCTATGTGGGAATCACAAGCAAACCGAATACGATCGCAAAAATGGTAGAGTTTGATGAAAAGCGTTACGGCTGTCTTTCCTGGGCCAACCCGACGCCGGATGTGCCGTTCTCGGAGCGACTGCAGGCCACGGGCGGACTCGGCGATCTGAATCATGATTACGAAACGGGTCTTTTCTGGGACATGCTGACAGACCTGGCGTGGCTGCTGCGCGGTGATGAGGAGCAGAATCCGATTCGGGAATATAAGAGAGAATACGTCTATTTGACGGGCTGGTCACAGTCGGGTTCGTATCTGTTCCGCTATCTGAACAGCTTTGCGTATCGTCCGGAGGTGGCACGCGGTGCGTGTGTATTTGATGGCTACCTTTCCGGAGGAGGAGTCCATTCCCTTGGTATTCCGGTCAACCAGTATGAAACCATGGCTCCGTACCATTACAGTCTGACACGTGTGGAAAAGGCGCGCGAGCCGTTTATCGCTGTGCAGACGGAGAGTGAAAACGGAAGAATGGAAGCATGGCGCATTGCCCAGCCGGACAGCGATGATCCGGAGTTCCTGTTCCGCCAGTATGATGTGACGGGTGCAAGCCATGACACTTCCTATAGCTATGTGGACTACTATCAGAACGATCCGGATCTGGTGCGGATCAACCATCTGCCATTCTATATGGGAAAAAATGAGGAAGGAAACGACTATCCGTCCCAGATTCTTTTTGCGGCAGCATTTCGGAATCTCTTTACCTGGGTACGGACAGGCGCAGCTCCGGCGCACTGTGACCGGATTGCGGTTGACAGCGACGGAGAAAACAAAAAGGATGCTTTCGGAAATACAATCGGTGGACTGCGTACCTGCCTCCTTGACTATCCAACCGGAAGATACAGCAATACCAGCGATATTGAAAAAGGCCAGAATTTCCTGGATCCGGAATCGGAAAAGGAAGGATTGTTCGGTTATCAGCAGGCGTTTTCGAAAGAAATGATAAAAGAGCTGTACGGAACACTGGCACATTACCGGGAAATGGCAGAGAAAAACACAAAAGAGCAGGTAACGAAAGGCTTTGTCTGCCGCGAGGATGCGGCGGAGCTGGTTGAGATTGCCGTGGAGCTTGCAAAAAAACGCGGGCTGGAATAAAAAAAATAACAAACAGATACAGCCGGCTTTTGAACAGAATAAAGGTTGCCGTTCACCGGAAGTGAACGACAACCATAAAATCAGATTCGAGGAGCGTACCCGAAAGAAAAGCCGGGCGCGCTCTGTGCAGATAAAGGAGAAAACAAAATGGGGATGAAAGCAGAACAGTGGAGACAAATTATTTTATCGTTTCAAAGTGAGAAAACATACGACAATCCATTCCTCGATGTTTCGGTCCTGGGAATTTTTACAGGGCCTTCCGGCCGAAAGATCAGAAGAGAAGCGTACTGGGACGGCGGAAATACCTATCGGATTGCCTTTGCGCCGACCGAAACCGGAATGTGGAGCTATAGACTGGAAGCACCGGAGGAGACGGGACTTTCCGGAGTGCAGGGAACAATCGAATGTATTCCATACGAAGGAAATCTTGCTATCTATCAGCACGGATTTCTGAAAGTGCATCCATCAGGAAAATATCTGACGTATGCAGACGGAACACCGTTTTTCTGGCTCGGCGATACGCACTGGGAATTTGCTTTTGGTGAGCGGTGGGATGAGTCGAACCATCCGCAGATGACAAGCATGTTCCGTGGCATGGCGGATCGCAGGAAGGAACAGGGCTATAACGTTTATCAGACGAACCTTCGAAGCGACAGCTGGAAGGAACAGAAGAGTCGTTACTGGGAAACAGATGCCACGGATGATGTGCCAAATGTGGCATTTTATCAGAAGGAACTTGACCGCCGCATGCAGTATCTCGCTGATCTCGGCTTTATCAATGCACTCGGCTTTGCCTGGTCCGGATCGATCGAACAGGGCGTAGAGCACCAGAAACATCTGGCACGCTACATCATTGCCCGTTATGGCGCCCTTCCGGTTGTGTGGACGCTGGCAGGCGAAGTGGCAGGCTACTTTCCGGGAAAACCGCGGGAAACAGCCATCAAAGGCTGGCGTGAGGTCGCAAAGTATGTGGAAAAAATGGACGGCTATGGAACACTGCAGACCGCACATTACACGAATGAACGCCCGTTTGCAGATTACTATTATGACGAATCGTGGTTTGATTTTGTACTGAATCAGGCCGGACACGGCGATTTTCCGATCAATCCGTCCTGGTACCGGACCTATCGGAAGAAGCACGGAACAAAACCGTTCATTGAAGGCGAGTCGCTGTATGAATACTGTTCCACACTGGAAGAAAACGGAACCCGGCTCTGCACCGATGCAATGCTGCGCCGCGTGGCATACATGGCAGTCCAGACCGGCGGCTGCGGCTATACGTACGGTGCGCAGGGAATCTGGGATAATATCTGGGAGGTAAGCGACATCAACCCGGATTTTAATGCATTCAACAAGTTTGGTATCACCTGGGCAAAAGCCATTGACGGTCCCGGAGGCGCACAGATGGGATATCTGAAACGTTTCTATGAGGAACATCATTTTGAGGAGATGGTGCCGTACGATCCGGCAGAAATGGAAGAGAGTATCAGTCCGTTTGCCAATAAACTTGCGGCTGCCACGATCAGCTGGGATAAAACGAGAGCACTGATTTATTACGGAGAGATGGATGGCATGAGTACACCGCTCGCAGGCCTTTGCGACGGAATTTATGCAATTTCCTGGTTTGATCCGAGAACGGGACAGACAGAAAAAGCAGAAACCCAGGTGGAAGTGCGTGAAGAGTCGTGCATTATGCCAAAGAAACCGGCGGATGGAGACTGGATGCTGATAGCAGAATGCATAGAAAAAACCGGAAAGTGATAAAAAACCATACAAAATGTGGAAAGAAACCGCAGAAAAGTGCAAATTCATCGCAGAATTGTTCTTTTTTGGAGGTGGGAAAGCAGATATAATAAGATCATCAAATGAGTCACGGCCGAAACTCAAAAACGAAACAAAACAAAAAGATAAAAGTGAGGATGAAAGAATGAAAAAGAAAGTAGCAGCGATTTTCATGGCATCGATCATGGCATGCTCCATGGCTGCATGCGGAAGCAGCGGCGGAAGCTCGGATTCCAGTAAGACAGATTCCAAGGATAAGAGTACCGCATCCAGCACAGCAGAGAACGGAAGCGGAGAAGTAGAGAAAATCATCGTAAGCTTCCCGACCTGGACGGGTGCTCCGGCAGACACTGAGAAAGTACAGGAAGCAATCAATGATATTACAAGAGATAAGATTGGCGTTGAAGTTGAGCTTTCTATTACCGATTTTGGATCTTTTAATCAGAATACGACGCTGGCGCTTTCCGCAAACGAGGAAATCGATGTGCTTGCATGCGTAGGATTCTCGTATCAGACCGGAATTCAGCAGGGATACCTTTCCGATCTGGATGAGAACGATCTTCTTGCAACCTACGGACCGGACATCGCAGAAGCAGTTGGACAGGATAACATTGATGCCTGCCGTGTAAACGGAGTTCTCTATGGCCTTCCAAGCAACCGGGACATTGCACAGGGACGTGGATGTGCTGCGATCGCAACAGAGTATCTTGATGGAATTGGCTACGAAGTAAAAAGTGATGATGAGATTGTAAAAATCAGTCTGGATGAATTAAATGATATTTATGCGCAGCTGCATGAAAAATATCCGGACAAAGAGGTTTATCGTCCGACAACAGGTTCTATGTCTCAGTTCTCCAACGTAGACTCCCTTGGTGGAAATGTGTTTGGTGTTTTGCTTGACTATGGCCAGAACCTTGATGTTGTCAATCTCTTCGAGAGCGATTTCTACAAGAATTATTGCGCGAGACTGTATGATTACAATCAGAAAGGCTATATCAGTGCCGATGCATCGACCGATACAACAGCAGTTGGTGAGCTGGTAAAAGCCGGAACTCTGATGAGCTATACCACAGGTGGAAAGCCTGGCATCAAAGCGCAGGAGACCACCCTGACCGGACGCGATATGACGATTTTCCAGACCTTGGATGACTATATCAGTTCTACTTCAGTGGCTGGTATGCCTTGGACTATTCCGATTTCTGCACAGCACAAAGAAGCAGCTATGAAATTCCTGAACGAGTGCTACACGAATGCTGATGTTGCAAATCTTCTGGCATGGGGCATTGAGGGAACACATTATAAAATTGGCGATGACGGACTTGCTACTTACGCAGACGGTGTAGCCGCATCCAACTCCGGATGGAACCATTCCATGGGATGGATGATGCCGAACCAGTTCCTGACCCACGTATGGGAAGGAAATGACCCGGATCTGTGGACAAAGATGAAAGAGTTTAACACCAATGCAAAGGTTTCTAAGGCAAGCGGTTTCTCCTTTGACAGCACAAATGTGGCAAACGAGCTCACAGCAGTACAGAACGTATACAACGAGTATCAGACCAGCGTAGAGTACGGCTTTGTAGACCCGGAGACCGGAATTGCTGAGATGAATGATAAGATGATGACTGCAGGCCTCCAGAAGATTATCGACGAGAAAAAGGCACAGCTTGCAGCATGGCAGGAAGCAAACAAATAAAGTTTAAGAATTTAGACCAAAAAATGACTGCGCCGTCCCAAAAACAGGACGGCGCAGGTTGTAAGAAGAGAAAAATCTGTCAAAACCGGAACGCTTCAGGACCGGCTGCGGATAAGAAAAAAGGAGAATGAAAAACATGGCAAGAGTGAAAAGTCAGAAGAGCCAGAAAAGACGAAAAACATTTGTACGCTTTCTGCCGATCTATATTCTGATGCTGCCGGGCCTCATTTATCTGTTTATCAACAATTACATGCCTCTGCCGGGCCTCGTAATTGCATTCAAACAGTACAATGCCGGAAAGGGCATCTACGGAAGTCCATGGGTAGGACTGAAAAACTTTGAATATCTGTTTACGACAAGCGATGCCTTTGTTATTACACGAAATACCATTCTCTACAATGTGGCATTTATCGTAATCAACACAACACTGGCAATCGCAGTAGCTATTGTCTTGAGTGAGCTGGAAGGAAAACGGAAAAAAGTTTACCAGAGCGCCATCCTTCTTCCGAACCTCCTCTCCACCGTTATCATCGGATATCTCGTTTTCGCGTTCTTCAGTGTAGAAAACGGATTTATCAACAATACGATTTTAAAGGCACTGGGAAAAGATCCGGTTTCCTGGTATTCAGAGCCGAAATACTGGCCGTTTATCCTGATTTTTGTCAGTGCATGGAAGTCGGTTGGTTACAACTGTATTGTATATCTGGCAACACTGATGGGATTTGATAAATCCTTCTATGAGTCAGCCAAAATCGATGGTGCGACGAGATGGCAGCAGATCAAATATATCACCCTGCCGCTTCTGCGTCCGACCATTATCATGCTGACCATGATGGCAATCGGAAGAATTTTCTACTCTGACTTCGGACTCTTTTATCAGGTGCCGATGAACCAGGGAGCCCTGTATTCCACAACAAACACAATTGATACCTACGTATACCGCGGACTGCTTCAGATGGGCAACGTTTCGATGTCTGCCGCAGCCGGTGTTTACCAGTCTATCGTAGGATTTATTCTGGTGCTTGGCGCAAACCTGCTGGTACGTAAAATTGACCGCGACAGCGCGCTGATCTAGGAGGAACGGTATGAAAACAAGAGAAGATAAAATTTATAGCTTTTTCGGTCATCTGGTCATGACAATTCTGACACTGCTCGCGATCATTCCGATTCTGTTGATGTTCATTTCCTCATTGACTGACAATGCAACTCTGTTACAGAATGGATACTCTTTTCTGCCGGAAAAGTGGAGTACCTACGCTTATGAGTGGGTATTCACATCCAGCAGCTCCATGGTAATCAAAGCCTATGGAATGTCCTTTATCCTGACCGCAACCGGCGTTGTATGCAGCCTTGCATTGACAACCTGTCTGGCCTACGGCCTTTCGAAAAAGGGGCTGCCGGGACGAAATGTCCTGACTTTCCTGGTATTCTTTACCATGTTGTTCAATGGAGGCCTTGTACCGACTTATATCAATTACACGACCGTATTTCATGTGAAAGATACGTTCTTTGGACTGCTGGTTCCGTCTCTGATGATGAGCGCATTTAACGTTCTCCTGATGAAGAGCTACTTTGTCACCGGTGTGCCGGATGAAATTCTCGAGGCTGCCTACATTGACGGTGCAAACGAATTCCAGACCATGTGGAAAATTGCAATTCCGCTGTCCAAACCGATTATCACAACGGTTGCCATGTTCTCCGGTATCGCTTACTGGAATGACTGGAACAATGGTTATATCTATCTGACAAAGAGAACGGATCTCTACAGTATCCAGAACCTGCTGAACCGTCTGATGCAGAATATTCAGGCGCTGACGCAGAACGCCAACAACATGGCGCAGGCAGGCGAAGGCCTCTCCCAGATCCCATCCGGAACGGTTCGTATGGCGATGGCAGCACTTGGTATTCTGCCGATCATGATCATTTATCCGTTCATCCAGAAAAACTTTGTAAAAGGTATTACCCTTGGCGGCGTGAAGGGCTGATAAAAAAGTAAGTGAATCCAAAAAATCCGGCTTTCCGATATGCAAAAGGAAGGCCGGATTTTTTTAATTTCTAAACTGCCGTGGTGTCATGCCCGTCGATTTTTTAAACTGGCGGGAGAAGTACGAAATATTCTGGAAGCCGCAGGTGATGGCAATGTCGCGGATGCTCATTTCGCCCTTTGCGAGAAGCTCCTTGGAGCGAGCAATCCGGCGGTCGATGATGTAGTTGATGAGAGAACTTCCCGTGTCTTTTTTGAAGAGATGGGACAGATAATCGGCGTTCAGGTATACCATGGCCGCAAGCGTATCGCGATCCAGCTCGTCGGAGAGGTGCGATTCGATATATGCCTTCACGGTGGCAACAGCCGTGTCCTGGGAAGCGGCTGCCTGACGGCTTTGTGTGAACAGCAGAAGACTGTTGGAAATCCATTCTCGTAAAGCACCAAACGAGGAGAAGGTCTGCTCCGGGGAAGCAACGGTAATCTGGCGGCGGAAGGCTTCGTCTTCGCTGCCCGGATGATCCATCTGGCGAAACAGCAGCTGCAGGAACTGATAGTAAAAGCCGGTCAGAAATTCCCGTGTAGCAGTGCCGGAGCTTTTCGTCTGATTTAAGAAAGCGAAAACCTCAATCTGAAGCTGTTCCGTTCTTCCGGATGTGAGAAGATCGGACCAGCGGTCAGATGGAATCGGCTGAAAAGGCGTCTGAACAGGAGCTTCGGTTTCAGCGGCAAGATCGAAAACGTGATTTTCGTAGGTGACGTTCTTTCCGGCGAAGGCTTTCATGGAAAGAAAAGCTTTTCGCAGGTCTTCCGGGAGACAGACCTTCTGATCAACGAAAAAGTTGATCGAGAACGGAAAGTGTGTCACAAAGTCGGTCAGGGCCTGACGGCATCGGCCAATCACGGCGTCCCGAGAGTGTGTGGAGGCCGGGAGAAGCAGAAGATAAAAACCATCAAGCACACGGATCGTCAGCGGCAGCTCGCCGGGTTCAAAAAAATATTCCCGGGCAATATTTTTTAAGGCAAATTCATACAGGGTACGGTTGTCGGTCGGAGAAAAGGAGTTCGTCTGTCCGGTCTGGATCAGAAGCGGACAGAGGGGCTGATGAATCAGTTCGACATTCAGACGGCGATAGCGGATTTCATCCATCACTTCGGAAGGAGCAGAGGAAATACTGCCATTTAACAGGTCGAGGAAAAACTGTTCCGCAAGCGGGAGCTCACTTTCCTTCCAGTAATTGGCATGAAGGGTGTTGACGTGGTCCTTCTGCTGCTTTTCACATTGCGCACAGGCTTTGTCAAGAGCTTCCAGAAGAGCATGGTCGTCCAGCGGCTTCAACAGATAGTCACTGCTGGAAAGCTTCATAGCGCGGGAAATATATTCAAATTTTGCATAGGCGGTCAGAAAAATGCAGACGGTTTCGTAGTGTGCCTGGCGGATCTGGTCAAGCAGTTCGAGGCCGGAACCGCCGGGCATCTCGATATCACAAATCATCAGATCAATCGGATGCGCGGAAAAGGCTTCCAATGCCTGTGTCAGATTGTAGGCACAGAAAATCTCAAAAAAGTCCGGGCGTAGTGTGCGGATTTTGTTGGAAATGCTTTCGACGGTATAATATTCATCGTCTACAATTAACAGGTTCATAATAACCTCCCAAAACATATTTTTAGCTGTTCCGGTTATCCGTCGATGCGGAAAAAGGGAACGTAAGGAAAATCAATGGTAATCTGAGCGCCTGCGCCGGGGCGGTTGCCAAAAGCAAAAGCTGCGTCGGGAAAAATCTGGCGGAGGCGGAGCACCACGTTTGTGATGCCGATGTGTTCCTGCTCGGAGTTTACATAGGTATCAAGCTTTTGCAGCACGGCAAGTATATCCTCGGAAAAACCGCATCCGGTATCCCAGATACAGATATGAAGACGGGTGCACTGATTTTCTTCCTGCGCGGTGATATCGATATGCATGTCCAGCACTTTCCCCATAACGACCTCATATTTGATCGTGTTTTCCACAAAGTTCAGGAGCATAAGCGGCACAACCGTTGCATTGTGCAGCGATTCTTCGCAGGAAGGGAGCAGGCGCAGCGCGCCGGGATAGCGGATGGAGGAAAGCTCCACGTAGTTTTTTACAAGGTTTAGCTCTTCTAAAAGCGAGACGGTCTGGCCGGAGGAAAGCGTATAGCGCAGATGTACACTCAGGTTCTGAAGCATCTGCCGTGCCAGGTCCGCATGGTTATTTTCAGTCAGCTGATAAATGGTGTTCAGGCAGTTGATCATAAAATGCGGCGTGATCTGCTGCTTCAGGTAAAGCGCTTCCAGCTTCTGACGGGCGAGCTGTTTTTCGTAATTCGCGATTTTCAGATCATCGATCTCTTCGACCATATCGTTGAAAGCGGTCGTCATTTTCCGGAATTCGTCGAGCATAGCGTCATCCGGAATCCGCACCTTGAGATCACCGCCGCGGAGCTGTTCCAGCGCATGCGTCAGCATGTGAACCGGGTGAAGAACCCAGCGGTGCAGGGAAGCAGACAGGAGCAGCCAGATTACGAACAGACCGAGCGAAACGATCAGGGCGAGAAGATAAAAGCTGCTCTGATATTTGGTGTATTCCGAAGCCTTTAAAAGCAGGGTCAGCGACAGCGGTGTTTCGTTCAGTTCATGTGAAACAGCCATCCAGGAGGTTCCATCAATGTCGTAGGAAGGATATCGTCGCCATTTCAAGCGGGGAGCCTCCAGGCAGACATCGTTTGACGGGGTGCGCAGAAGAAGGGGACCATCGGAAAAATACAGAAGACTGTCCTGCGTTTTTGTATCGACCAGAGTGCCAAGGAGTGTATCCGTGGAAATGTACGCGCCGAGCAGATATCCGTTCAGGTTCAGAATACGGACAAGGTAATATTTCCCGTTGATTTCGTTGAGATTCCATACAGAGGACGGATCCTCTGTTTTGGCGATTTCACGGATATAGTTCCAGAGGAACGGTGTCGGGTTGGTGGTCTGGTCATAGAGGACCAGGGCATCTGTGGCTTCCTGATAGCAGAAAAAGCCGTCTACGGTATAGTTTGGCGTTGCGTTTTCAAAGCTTTTTTTGATTCGGTTTAATGTGATATACCAGTTGGTTGTCTGTGGTTCTGCTGCGCGGAGGGAAAGAAGATCGGCATCATTTAATGCGAAAACATAGAGGTAGGTTTCCGTGCGGGAAAGATTTTCATCCAGGCTTTTCTGGTACAGAACCAGTGTATTTTCCGAGTTCTCATGGATCCGCTCCAGCATCAGACCGAAAGCGGCTGTGTTGTTGTACGCGACAAGCGCGCAAAAAAGGACGATCATGACTGCAAGCAGAACAAAAATACGAAAACCAAGTGAGTGTATGGAAATTTTGGAAAAGCGTTTTTTCAAAGGACCATCTCCTCTCCTGTACATGTTAGATATATGCTGAATTTTGAGCCAGATAAAAAGAAAATGCCGGAACTGTTCAGCAAAAGGTCCGGCAGACTCTATGGGAAAGTTTACAATAAAAGTGAAAAAACGTCAATAAATACAAGGAAAAAAGAAATAGATATCGGCAAAAGTGATAAAAAAATAACTGAATTATTGTTTAAAAATTTAATTTAAAAAGATTGACTATTCAAAATACATTTAGTAAAATTAAATTATCACGATACGAAGCAATACTTATTTTAGAAAGGTGGAACGTATGTTACAGTCTTATACCGAATATGTAAAACGATATGGAATTGCAGAACTGGTTTTCCGGGGACCGTCCGAGGGAAATCCGTTTGCGGAGCAGTGGGTGAAAGGAACGATGGCAGGCCAGGCAGAGGAAAAGCGTGCCGAGGGCTTTTATGATGGAAACGGCGTATACAAACTGCGCTTTATGCCATCCTGCGAAGGAACGTATGAGATTACCGCAGTAACAAGCTGGGGCGATGAGGCGAAGGTGACGGTGGAGGTCAGCGCAGCCGATGAAAACTGCCACGGTCCGGTTCGGGTAGCAAACACCTACCATTTTGCTTACGATGACGGAAAGGAATACTACCCGTGCGGTACGACCTGCTATGTGTGGGAGCTGCAGAGTAAGGAGACTCAGGAGAAAACGTATGAAAGCCTTGCTGCTTCTCCGTTTAATAAGATCCGCTTCTGCGTTTTCCCGAAGCACTATGTCTACAATTTAAAAGAGCCGGCACAGTATCCGTTTGAAATTCGTGAAAATTCTCCGTGGTCTCCGTCTGACTTTGAGACAGAGAAGCTGGAAAAAGCGCCGCGCAATATGTTCGGCGGCATTGATGCCATGATCGAAAACCCGGATGAAGTATGGGATTATACCCGTCCGAATCCTTCTTATTTTGAACACATTGAAAACACGATCGCACGCCTTGGCACCATGGGAATCCAGGCCGATCTGATTCTGTTCCATCCGTACGACCGCTGGGGCTATTCCCGCATGAATCTGGAGCAGCAGAACTTTTATTTAAGATACGTTGTCAACCGTTTCAGCGCATACCACAATGTCTGGTGGGCTATGGCAAATGAATTTGACCTGTTCCGCTGGAAACCGGTATCCGAGTGGGAGTCCAATGCAGAAACCGTCTGCCGTCAGGATCCGTACCGCCATCTGCGCTCCATTCACAACTGTATGACCATGTACGATCATTCCAGGGGATGGATCACGCACTGCAGTCTGCAGAGAATCGATCTGTACCGTACCGCAGAGAATGTGGAAATCTGGCGCCCGCAGTATGGAAAACCGTGCGTACTCGATGAGATTGCATATGAAGGAAATCTTCCGTTCGGCTGGGGAAATATCAGCGGCGAGGAGATGACACGCCGGTTCTGGGAGGCATATACCAGAGGTGGATATGGCCAGCACGGCGAGACGTATGAAAATGAAAACGGTGTGATCTGGTGGTCACACGGCGGAGAGCTGAGGGGCGGCAGCCCGGCGCGTATTCAGTTCCTGCTGGACATTATGGAAGAAAACGGAGGCTATATGGAGCCGCTTCCGGCATTCTTTGATGAGACTTGCTGCACGAACGGCGCAAGCCATCCGAGAAAAGACTGTATCATGTACTATTTCGGAGCCAACCGCCCATGCCGTCGCCCGTTCCACATGCCGGAAGGCCAGGAGTTTGATGTGGAAGTCATCGACACCTGGAACATGACCATCACCCCGGCAGGCCGCCACAGCGGAGAATTTACGATCGACATGCCGTCAAGACCGTATATGGCTGTGCGACTGGTGAAAGTGAAATAAAAATGTGGGAGAGGAATCTTGAAATTCGGTTCTGCATATGATATAGTATATGTAGCTGATAAGAGAAATAAGTGACATGTGTTCACAAAGCGAACCCCCAGCAGCGGCAACTGCTGGGGGTTCTTCCCTATTTTACGGAAGGGCATCCGCCTGGGCTAATTGTCACCATGTTTTCCGTCTAGCCACTTGCAGATATAGTAGCTGATTACACCTGCTACAACGGAAACGATAAGAGAAATAAGTATAGACATGCGCTCACCCCCTTCCTGTTGCCAGTTTGGGAGGCGACAACAACGTAAGTATAACATGGTATAGGAAGAAACGGTTTGAAAAAATAGAACGCATATTTTGATGAAGTTGCACAAATATGAAAAAAGTTTATTTTGATCTTGACAACTCGCCTCACATATGCTATCATACCACCTGTATCACGCCGAAGACAGCAGGTGCCGCAAGGCGTAAGTTTCAAACGCCTGCCGAGGAGAAGTTACACAAGGTTCATGTTATGGAATTTTGAGATCTCTTCGCCAATCTTCGCGAAGAGCTTTTTTTATACTTCCAAAGCGTAGGTACGAAATACTACAAGGAGGTGCAATCATGGCAATCAATGCAAAAATCGATCTGAAGAAGCCGGTCCTGGAAGAGATCAGCGCACAGGTAGAAGGCGCACAGTGCGTGCTGCTGGTAAACTACAGCGGATTAACCGTTGCTCAGGATACTCAGCTGCGTAAAGAGTTAAGAGAAGCAGGCGTTCATTACAAAGTATACAAAAATACAATGATGAAACGTGCATTCGCTGGTACTGCTTTCGAGTCTCTTACCAAAGACCTGGATGGCACAAACGCTATCGCAATCAGCAAGGACGATGCAACAGCTCCGGCAAGAATCATCGCTAAATTTGCAAAAACCGCTCCGAAGCTGGAGATGGTTTCTGGTGTTGTAGAAGGAAACTACTACGACAAAGCTGGAATGGAAGCACTGGCAAACGTTCCGTCAAGAGAAGAACTTCTTGGCAAACTGCTTGGAAGCATCCAGTCCCCGATCGCAAACCTGGCTCGCGTCCTCAACCAGATCGCAGAGTCCAAAGGTGGCGCAGCAGAGGCCTAAGCCTCAAGCGGGCAGCGTGAAATACGCAGCCTGAGAACATTATTCAGAAAATATCCAAGGAGGAAAATAAAATGGCAAAGTTAACAACCGCAGAGTTTATTGACGCTATCAAAGAGTTATCTGTATTAGAGTTAAACGATCTTGTAAAAGCATGTGAGGAAGAGTTCGGCGTATCCGCAGCAGCAGGCGTTGTAGTTGCAGCAGCAGCAGGCGATGCAGCAGCAGCTGAGGAGAAAGACGAGTTCGACGTAGAGCTGACAGAGGTTGGCCCGAACAAAGTTAAAGTTATCAAAGTTGTACGTGAAGCTACAGGACTTGGCCTGAAAGAAGCTAAAGAAGTAGTTGACGGTGCTCCGAAAGTCCTCAAAGAGGGTGCTTCCAAAGCAGAAGCTGAAGAGCTCAAAACTAAACTTGAGGCTGAAGGCGCTAAAGTTACTCTTAAATAATTTAAGTGTAAATCAGAATCTATGGACGCACGGCGGGATTTCCTGCCGTGCGTTTTTTTGAACTGAGTCCATACTTTGTGGCAATAAAGTTAAAAATTGCCGGAAGGTATGGTGGTGCCATGTGGTATCAAAATGTAATTGCGACCGTGGAGATAAAATTGAGAATGTGATCTATTTATACAAGACATTTACGGAGGAGTATAAGGGCTAAATATCCTCATGACAGAAAGACTCCGAGAGTACAGAAAGAGAAAACGGGAGGAACGAAAAATGCAGGTACATTCCGTTCTGGAATCTCTACAGCAGGGAATCCTGATCTGCGATCAGCACAGCAGGATTGTGTTCTTTAATCAAGTCTACAGCGATTTCATCGGCGTTCCGCTTGAAACCGCGAAAGGTCATAAAATCACGGATTACCGCAAATCTGCCATTGCTCCGGAAGTCATTTGGAGCGGCATCCCGGTCGAGGGAATGGTGCGGAGAGAGGGAACGCAGGAATACTTTGCAAGTGTTTATCCGATCTGGGAAGAGCATCAGATCCGCGGAAGCATCTCAATTGTGACGAGTCTCGTACAGTTTGAAAAACGGGAATCAGAGGCTCACATGACGCTGGAAGAGCGGGTGCGCCGCTTTGAACGGCAGGAGATCCAAAATACGTTGTTGCTGTACGGACGGGATATGGAAGGGAAGCAAAAAGCGGCAAAGGAACTCGGAATTTCGCTGGCAACGTTATATAATAAAATCAAAGAATAAGACAGAAGGAGAATGAAATGCCGGAATTTCTGCAGCTTTGGGGCTTTGTGGTATTTTCTGTCTTTGCTGTAACAGAACTCACATAAAAGAGGGATCATGATTTCTAAAATTTTAGAAATTACGATCCCTTTTGTAGTATCTGCCCGGATATCGCATTACAATGATCTCAGATCAAAGAAAGCGAGGCCATAGAACATGAAAAAAATCAGAATCGGAAGCGGCGCAGGCTATGCGGGAGACCGCATTGAGCCGGCAGTGGAGCTGATGGAAAAAGGAAATCTGGACTACATTATTTTCGAGTGTCTGGCGGAACGCACCGTTGCGATCGGGCAGCAGGACAAAGAGAAAGATCCGTCGAAGGGATACAACCAGCTGCTCGACTACCGAATGGAAAAAATTCTCCCGCTGATGGCGAAAAACAAAGTAAAAGTTATTACCAATATGGGAGCTGCCAACCCGGTATCTGCTGCAGAACGGACGTGTGAAATTGCCAGAAAACTGGGTGTCAGTGGATTGAAGATTGCCTGTGTGACCGGCGATGATATTACAGACGAACTGGATAAGTATGAAAATGAAAAAGTGCTGGAGGATGGCACGCTGTTAAAAGAGAAAAAAGATGTTCTGATTTCTGCGAACGTCTATATGGGTGCGGAGGGCATCACAAAAGCGTTGGAAGAGGGTGCCAATCTTGTCATTACCGGTCGCGTTTCCGATCCTGCACTGACGATCGGACCGCTGGTATATGAATTTGGATGGAACATTGACGACAACCCGGATCAGATGGGACAGGCGGTTCTGGCAGGCCATCTGCTGGAGTGTGCCGGACAGGTGACAGGCGGCTATTTTGCGGATCCGGGCTACAAGGATGTGCCGGATCTGTGGAAACTTGGATTTCCGCTCATTGAGATTGACGAGACAGGCGCATTTACCGTGACAAAGGTCGAGGGAAGTGGCGGACTGGTGAGTGTGGATACCTGTAAAGAGCAGATGATCTACGAAATCCACAACCCAAAGGCTTACCTGACCCCGGATGCAACAGCGGACTTTTCAAAGGTGACGTTCCGGCAGATCGGGGAAAACCAGGTTCGCGCCGAGCATGCGACAACGCATGGAAGACCGGAAACTTTGAAAGTGAGTGTCGGCTACAAGGACTGCTTTATCGGTGAGGGTGAAATTTCCTACGGCGGAAGCAACTGTATGGCACGGGCGGAGCTGGCGGCAGAGATTCTGGAGAAGCGGATTGAACTGACAGGCATCGAACTGGAAGAGTACCGTACTGATTTTATCGGATGCAATTCCCTGTATCGTGATGCAATTTCCAAGAAGATCGGAAGTGGAACTCCGTGTGAAGTGCGTCTCCGCGCCGCAGGCAGAACGAAAGACCGGAAAAATGCCGTTCTGCTGGCAAACGAGGTGGAGGCTCTCTATACCAACGGTCCCGCAGGAGGCGGCGGAGCAGTGAAACGGGTGTCCGAGATTGTCTCGGTCTGCTCAATTTTTGTGCCGCGCGATGCAGTAGAAGCAAAAGTTACATTCCGGGAGGTATAAGGCGATGAAATTAAAAGAGATTGCACATGCAAGAACAGGCGATAAAGGCGAGATCTCCAATATTTCGGTGATCCCATATGATGAGAACAATTATGAAATGCTGAAAGAAAAAGTAACAGAAGCACGCGTAGCAGAATACTTCCGCGAAATCTGCCACGGAAAAGTAACCCGCTACGAACTGGATGGAATCCATGCGCTGAACTTTGTCCTCGACAAGACACTCGGCGGCGGTGTCACAAGATCGCTGGCGCTGGACAAACATGGAAAGACACTCGGCATGGCACTGCTGGAAATGGAGGTATAGGCAATGGCAGAAGATTTTTTGAAGGCTGCGGTAAAACGCGTGGAAGAACAGTTTGCGAAAAGCGGCGTTTCCGAAAGCTGTGCAGCCTTTGAAAGAAAAGAAAACCAGATCGAGATGCGTGACGGCGTGAAGCTTCACACGATCTATTATTTCCCGAAGGAAGATGGAACTGCGGAAGAAAAAACATATCCCGTCATTCTGACCCGCACCTGCTATCCGGGCAATGACCGCATTCATCGTGCCTACGGCGAGGGTCTGGCACGCAGAGGTTACGTATATGTGTACCAGTACTGCCGTGGCCGGGAGAATTCAGAAGGAAAATGGGAGCCAAACATCAATGAGCGAAACGATGGCATTGACACCATGGATTACCTTGTGGAGCAGCCATGGTGCGAAATCTTAGGCTACTGGGGCCATTCCTACACAAGCATGACCGGCTGGGCGTTCGCTGATGCCGCGGAGGGGAAAGTTGCCGCAATGTTTCTGGAGGACTATGGAACGGATCGTTTTGTATCAGCCTACGAGAAGGGCTGCTTCCGCCACGATATCCTGACCGCATGGTCGATGGAAAATGCGGAAAAACCAGTGAATGCTGACTATCGCGAAAGCTGCCGTTACCTGCCGCAGATTGAAGTGGACGAGGCGCTGTGGGGACAGCGTGTTCCGTCCTACCGCGAATACATCACAAGCCCGAGCCCGGATGCGGCACTCTGGCAGACGGGCTGGTGGAAACAGTTGCGGGAAATTCCATCAAAAACGAAGGTTCCGATTTATCTTTTAAGCGGCTGGTACGATCATCACCACGGCAGCAGTATGAAAACGTGGGAGCGGCTGAACGAGGAAACAAAACAGCACAGCTGGCTCGAAATCGGCGCCTGGAACCACTTTTTCCAGATCTGCCTCGAGGGCAAAGAGGTGCTGCATCCGCAGAATGAAGAAATTCCAAAGATGCTGGAATGGTTTGAGCTGACGCTGAAACAAAAAGAAATCCCGACACAGCGAATCCGTGCCTATGAAATCGGAGCGGACCGGTGGATTGACATCGTATCCGACGGACTGGGAGAAAAAGGAAGTGCGGGAAGCATGACGCTGTATCTGGATGAAAAAGCATTGCGGGTAGACGCGCCGGAACAGGAAAAAACGAGGAACTACACGTTTGACCCGGCCACTCCCGTCGAGAGCATCGGAGGAGAAGCCCTTCTGCATACGATACCGCAGATCGGCAGCCATCTCCAGCCGGAACCGGACTATCGTGAGGATGTCCTGAGTTTTGTATCAGAACCGCTGGAAGAAACTTTCACGCTGAACGGAAAAGCTTCCGTCCGTCTGTTCGTGGAAAGTGATTGCGAGGATACGGCATTTACCGCTAAAATCATGGAGGTAACGCCGGAAGGAAAAGCGTACAACATTCGTTCCTCGATTGCAACATTGGAGCAGGGAAAAACGGAGGCCGGAGCCTATGAACCGGGCAGCGTGGCAGAGGTACAGATTACTATGTGGAATATTGTATACACGATTCCAAAGGGTTCCCGCATTCGTGTAGATGTTTCCTCCTCCGACTTCCCGCAGTATCATGTTCACAGCAATCAGAAAGGGCTGTGGTCGGAAAAAACGGAGAATAAAATTGCACATCAGACCATTCATATGGGCGGAAAAGCTGCTTCCTGCGTGATTTTGCCGCTGATGAAAAAACAGTGAGCCGTAACGGTAAAGCGGACATCGGGAAAAATCAAAAAGAAAAAGTAGCATAATCCATTCTTTTGTGATATAGTGAAAACACTATAGGTTTTGCGGTAAACCTAAAGAACGGCCCGCATTATAAAAACAAAATGAACAGGAGAAAAGCAATGGAGAAAAAGTGGTGGCACAAAACGGTTGGATACCAGATTTATCCGAAGAGTTTTCAGGATACCAACGGGGACGGCATCGGAGATCTGAAAGGCGTGATCCGTCATCTTGACAAAATAGAAAAGCTGGGAGCCAATGTCATCTGGCTCTGCCCGGTGTTTGCATCCCCGATGGTGGATAACGGATACGATATTTCCGATTACATGGATATCGACCCGTCGTTTGGAACGATGGAGGACATGAAGGAGCTGATCGAGGAGGCAAAAAAACGCGGCATCCGTATTCTGATGGACCTTGTCGTGAATCATTCCTCTGACCGGCATGCGTGGTTTCAGGCGGCACTTAAGGATCCGTTTGGAAAGTACGGAAAGTATTATGTGTTCCGGGAAGGAAAAGACGGCAAAGAGCCGAATAACTGGCGGTCGATTTTCGGCGGCAGTGCATGGGAGAAGGTACCGGGATATGATAACCTGTATTACCTCCACATCTTCACAAAAGAGCAGCCGGATCTCAATTGGGAAAACCAGGAGCTGCGGGAAGAAATTTATGAGATGATTTTAAAATGGATGGATCTGGGACTTGGCGGATTCCGTCTTGATGCGATCAGCCATCTGAAAAAGAATTATCAGTACACCAACCTTCCGCCGGATGGACCGGATGAGTACAATATGGCGTTCGAGTATTTTAACAACGTAGACGGTCTTGCTGACATTCTGCGTGAAATGAAGGAGCGCACCTTTGCGCCGACCGATGCGCTGACGATCGGAGAGTACGATCACATGGGACCGGAGGATGTGGAGGATGTGATTGGGGAAAACGGCAGTTTCTCGTCCGTTTTCGATTTTTGTCACACCCTCGACAATGTGCGTAACCCGAAATGGGGCAATACCGTGGCGTTGTTTGACGATTATCGCGATCAGCTTTTTGCGGCGCAGAAAATCGTGGATGGCCGCGGTATGCTCTGCAACTTCCTCGAAAATCATGACAAACCGCGCAGTATTGACCGCTTCCTGATGCCGGAGGACCAGAACCGCTACAGCGAAAAGATGCTTCCGGTCACCAATTTTTTCCTGCCGGGTATTGTATTTCTGTATCAGGGACAGGAGCTCGGCATGCGCGACAACCCGAAACAGTCGATTCAGGGATTCGTCGACAAACCGACCTTTGCTATTTACGACCGTCTGATTGCCGAAGGAAAAACAGATGCGGAAGCGCTCGGGCAGATCAACCGTGAGAGCCGCGAGCACAGCAGAACCCCAATGCAGTGGGATGCATCTGCTGAGGCGGGATTCACAACAGGTACGCCGTGGTTCCCGGTGAATCAAAACTATACGGAACTGAACTATGAGGCCGAGGAAAAAGATCCTGATTCCCTGCTGTGGTTCTACCGCAAAATGGTGGCGGTAAGACGACGTGAAGATCTGGAAGAAACCTTCCTCTACGGAACGCTGATTCCGGAATACGAGACGGTAAGCGGCGTTTTGGCGTACCGCAGGAAGGATGAGAAGAATAATATTCTGATCCTTACTACTTCTCTTGCGGATGGCATTACATTGCCATTTACAGACACAATCGAAGAAGTACTTCTGAATAACTATGACACCTGCGAGGCAGGCGAGGAAACGATCCGTCTGCAACCGTATCAGTGTCTGGTGCTGAAGGTGAAGGAATAATTGCAAAAACTAAAACAAAAACCGAAAAATTGGTCCCACAAAAGGAGAAGATCTTTTTGCGGGACCTTTTTTGTGGTACAATACAACAAAAAAATCTATCATGAGGTGTGAAATGGAAAGAGACAACAGAGACGAAGACATGATGCTGAAAGGAACAAAACAGGAAATGCCGGGATTCCGTTTTCGGCTACTCCGGCCGGAGAAGAAACGGGAACTGTGGAATCCGGATTTTGAACTTTTATTTCTGCTTCGTGGGAGTGGAAGAGTCAGCTACGAGGACGGGGAAGTTCACAATCTCCCGATGGGATCTATCTTTGCGATCAACCGGTTTCAGATCTGTGACCTGGATCTGGACGAAGACGGACTTGCTCTGTCGCTCTGCGTTTCAGCGGAGACGATTGATTCATTTCACATTAAGCTGCTGAAATGTGAAGTCAAATGTCAGTCGTTTTTTTATATGGAAGATCAGCAGGAAAAATTTGATTTGATCCGGCGGGATATGGCACGGATCTTTCTTGAGATGTACAAGAATAATGAGGAACAACCGATCTATATGAAAAGCCGTGTGACGGCGCTTCTGGAGGATCTGCTTTTTTACTTTACATCCGGGGAAAAGGTGGAACAGGGCCGGGGCGGAAGGGAACGCATTCAGCGGGCATCAGACTATATTCTGCAGCATTGCCGGGAAGAGATTACGCTGGGGGATCTGGCGGATCATCTTTATCTGAGCCGTGCCTATATTTCACGGAGCTTTCCGCAGTATTTCGGTGTATCATTTCGGGAGTACGTGACGCAGGTGCGCCTGGCGCATGCCGTACAGGAAATGCACAGCGGCGCAACGCTGACGGAGATTGCCTATCACAATGGATTTGTCAATGAGACGGCGATGATCCGCGCATTCCGCAAATACCGCGGTATGACACCGAGCGAATACCGGAAGCAGATGGAATATACAGTAAAACAGCGTGAAAAGAAAGGAAAAGAGCGGGAAGAGGCGGCGGGAGACCATGATATTTTCCAGAGTCTCCTGCAGTATGCAGCGGTCACGGAGCAGGAGATTGAGACGATAAATGAGAGTGCCGTTTCCGTGACAGCGGCAGTAAACGGACGGAAACCAAGAGTGGCAGGCCACTGGAAGCGCGTGATCAATGCTGGCTATGCGGCAAGTGTGCTGAACCGCGAGGTGCAGGATGAGCTGGAACAGCTGGTGCAGGAGCTCGGCTATGAGCTGATCCGCGTAAAAGGAATTCTTGATGATGATATGTGCGTACTTCGGCAGAATATGTGGGGCGAGATTCAGTTCTGCTGGAACTATATTGATGAGGTGATCGATTTCATCCTTTCCACGGGAGCGAAGCCGTTGCTGGAATTCGGCCATATGCCGTTGCTGCTGGCAAAAACAGACCCGGGAAGAACGATGCGTCCGGCGCTAAGCAGCTCTCCGCGAGATCTGGCTGAGTGGCGCATGCTGATCAAAAACCTGATGGAACATCTAAGGGAACGGTATGGAATCAACCAGATGCGGCGCTGGATTTTCAACCCGTGGATCAGCGGAGACGTGATCACGATTGATGGAGGAGATGAGTTCTTTGAGACGTGGAAAGCATCGTACGAGGAGATGAA
This sequence comes from Fusicatenibacter saccharivorans, assembly GCF_015557635.1. Taxonomy (GTDB): domain Bacteria; phylum Bacillota; class Clostridia; order Lachnospirales; family Lachnospiraceae; genus Fusicatenibacter; species Fusicatenibacter saccharivorans. The sequence goes on along the minus strand of NZ_JADNOP010000011.1, from coordinate 87,780 downwards.
ACGTGTGAGCCCGGATCTTGTAACATGTCTTTCCTTTGGTCTTGGACCGGAGGAACATCTCAAAGCCTTTATCGAAACTATGAAGGAAAAGGAATGTGTGCCGGAAATTTTTGCATTCCGCTCGTTTGGCACGGTGATCTATGGAGAGGAAGAGGAGAAAATGAATCTGATCCAGAACAACGAGAGCGTCAATATGATTGTGAGCCGCGACCCGGATTTTCTGCGGAACCGCGGGGAGAAGGTAAAAGGTCTGCTGCAGAAGGCTGGGCTTGGTGCACTGCCGGTTCTGGTGGATGAGTGCAGCAGCAACATCTGGCAGAGGGATCTGTGCAACGATACCTGTTATAAAGCGGCATGGCTGTTTAAAAATCTTCTGGAAAATGAAGAGGCGCTGCAGGGAATTGCGTATTTCTCGGTCAATGACCGTTTGGATGAAGTATTTCCGGCGCGGGAAACGTATCATGGAGGTTTTGGGCTGTTCACGATGAACGGCATTCCAAAGGCGGTCTGCACTGCGCTGCGGCTGCTCGGCAGAATGGGATCTCGTCTGGTGAAGCGTGGGGACGGCTATTTTATCAGCACGGAGCCGGAGAAAAACCAAAGCCAGATTTACCTGTACAACTATGTTCACTACGATATGCTGTACCGCTACCGCCATGCCGTGAATATTTCCCGCACGGACCGTTACCGCGTATTCAATATGGGGGAAATCCGGACCTTTTCAGTGAAACTGACCGGACTGGAACCGGGAAAATATTGCCTGCGGCTGTATAAAGTGACAAAAGAGCACGGCAGCAGCTACGATGCGTGGGTGCGGATGGGAGCTCCGGAGCGGATGAACCGGATGGAGCGCGCGATGCTGTGCCACAGTGCGGACCCGGAATACCGTGTCTGGGAGCAGGAAACCGACCCGGAAGGCAGCCTCACGGTGCAGGAACGCCTGGAGCCGCACGAGACGGCGCTGATTGAGGTGGAGCAGATTCTGTAAAATCTTCAAAAAATTGCACTCGCGGTGGGAGAATACAGAGAAAGAGTGGAAAAAAAGCAACAATATAAGAAGATCTTGCGACAATTCGAGTAGAAAAGGACGAAAATATTGTTTATACTGAAAACAACATAAATGCTAAATTCTACAGAAAAGAGGTATTTCAAAATGGGGAAAATATTTGATTACGATGGCGTGCCGGTGCTGCATACCACATCCGGCGATTTAAAAGGTTATTTTTATGACGGTGTTTACATTTACAAAGGAATTCCGTATGCATACGCAGACCGTTTCCAGATGCCGGTTCCGTCCAAATGGGATGGCGTGAAGGATGCGACAAACTACGGCTTTGTATGCCCGCTTCAGAACCAAGATACACCGAACGGCGAGCTTATGGTTCCGCACCGCTACTGGCCGCAGGATGAGCACTGCCAGTCCTTAAATATCTGGACAAACAAACTTGATCCGGAAGCCAAAAAACCGGTTCTCGTATGGTTCCACGGCGGTGGATACGCAGCGGGATCTTCCATCGAGCAGGTTGCGTATGACGGCGTCAGCATCGCAAAGAAAGGTGATTCGATTCTTGTTTCTGTCAACCACAGACTGAATATTTTAGGATATCTGGATCTGTCTCCGTTTGGGGAAAAATACAAAAACTCCGCAAACGCAGGCCACGCCGATATGGTGGCAGCCCTGCAGTGGGTACATGACAATATTGCCCTGTTCGGCGGCGATCCGGAGAATGTAACCATTTTCGGCCAGTCCGGCGGCGGAATGAAGGTGATTGACCTGATGCAGATTCCATCAGCAGACGGCCTGTTCCAGAAAGGCCTTGTCATGAGCGGTGTTATGGAGGACGATCCGCTCGGCGCAGGAGAGAAAGACGGCACGGAGATTATTACGGCAATGATGAAAGCGCTCGGCTTTGACGATGTGGCTCAGCTGGAAACTGTACCGTATCCGCAGCTTGCTGCTGCATATGCAAAAGTGGCTCCGGCGATTGCACAGAGTGGCGGCTACATCGGCGGCGGCCCGAAAAAGGGCGATTACTTCTATGGAAATCCATTCGACGCAGGCTTCCGTGAGCATGCACATCAGATTCCGATGATGATCGGAACCGTATACGGCGAGTTCGCAACGTTTGCACCGGCAGCTTATGATAAGAACAAACTGACAGCGGAAGAGATTCTGGAAATCCTCAAAAAGGTTTATGGAGACAATGCCGAAAAGGTTCTGGACGCTTTCAAAGAAGCATATCCGGAGAAGAACGGCGTAGATGTTCTTGCCATCGACCGTGCAATGCGTGAGCCGACCGTAAAACTTGCCAAACTGTTCGCAAAAGGCGGCGGCAAAGCATATCTCTACAACTTCGCTCTGGAATTCCCGTTCCAGCACGGCAAGCCGGCATGGCACTGCTCCGATATCCCATATTTCTTCGGAAACGCAGATCTCGTAGAAATTTGTGGCATCCCGGATGTCAGCGATAAACTGGAAAGCGAAATCTTCGGAGCACTTCTTGCCTTCGCAAAGAACGGCACCCCGGATCATGCCGGACTCCCGCACTGGCCGGAAGTAGAAGCAGAGGATGCGGATACCATGGTGTTTGACCGCAAAACGGAAGTAAAACACAACTACGATGATAAAGTGTTTGCAGAGATCAACAAAGTTCTGAAACCATGGAGCTTTATGGACATGATGGCTGACAATATTCAGCATTAAAAGGAACAGTTCAATGCGGCATAAGCGGAATCTGGATCGGATTGAGAATATCCGCTTTGACAAATAAAATAAAAAAAGCCGCCTGTTTGATTTGACAAATAAAATCAAACAGGCGGCTTTTTTCTGAAAATTCAGTGTTTTCAATCACATCTAAAGTACTATTCTAACAGGGTCCTGGCGGAAAAACCAGTAAAAAACAGATTGTACTGAAAAAAATACAATCTGTTTTGTTGACACACTTGAAAAAACATGATAATCTAGAAAATGCACTATTATGGCAAGATATGCCTAAAACCTTTTGTTCAGGCATGAGCGGTAATAAATATATTATAACACAAGGGGTGACAACGTCAATGGAGAAAAACAGAATACGTCCGATACCTACCGGAAAAAGTATGCGAATGAGTTACCAGAGACAAAAAGAAGTATTGGAAATGCCCAACTTGATTGAAGTCCAGAAGGATTCCTATGACTGGTTCCTGAGAAGCGGACTCAAGGAAGTCTTTGATGACATTTCACCAATCTCCGACTACGGCGGACGGCTGAGCCTTGAATTCGTAGACTTTACACTGTGTGAAGATGACGTAAAATACTCAATCGAAGAGTGTAAACAGCGTGACGCTACTTATGCGGCACCGTTAAAGGTAAAAGTAAGATTATATAATAAGGAAAAAGACGAGATCACAGAGCACGAAATTTTCATGGGTGATCTGCCGTTGATGACAGCAACAGGAACATTCGTTATCAATGGTGCAGAGCGAGTAATCGTCAGCCAGCTGGTACGTTCCCCTGGTATTTATTACGGTATCGCACATGATAAGCTCGGAAAGAGACTGTTCTCCTGTACCGTAATCCCGAACCGTGGAGCATGGCTGGAGTACGAGACCGATTCCAACGACGTCTTCTATGTCCGCGTAGACCGTACCAGAAAAGTTCCGATCACAGTCCTCATCCGTGCACTTGGAGTAAGCTCCAATGCAGAGATCGTAGAGCTGTTCGGTGAAGAGCCGAAGATTCTTGCAAGCTTCACCAAAGATACTTCCACCAACTATCAGGAAGGTCTTCTCGAGCTGTACAAGAAAATTCGTCCGGGCGAGCCTCTCGCAGTAGAAAATGCAGAGAGCCTCATCATGAGCATGTTCTTTGACCCGCGTCGCTATGACCTGGCAAAGGTAGGCCGTTATAAATTCAACAAGAAACTTGCGCTGCGCAGCCGTATCCGCAACCAGATCCTCGCTGAGGATGTTGTAGATCCGTCCACCGGTGAAATCCTTGCAGAAAAAGGCACCACCGTTACTCTGGAACTCGCAGACAAGATTCAGAACGCAGCAGTACCGTATGTATGGATCCAGACCGAGGAGAGAAACGTAAAAGTTCTTTCCAACTTAATGGTAGATCTGAAAGCATGGGTAGATGTTGACGAGGAAGAGCTTGGCATCAACGAGAAAGTATACTATCCGGTTCTGGAAAAGATCCTGGAGGAAAATACCGATATCGAAGAGATCAAACAGGCGATCAAACGTGACATCCACGACCTGATTCCGAAACATATCACAAAGGAAGATATTTTCGCTTCCATCAACTACAACATGCATCTGGAATACGGCGCAGGAAATGCCGATGATATCGACCACCTGGGCAACCGTAGAATCCGTGCCGTAGGTGAGCTGCTTCAGAACCAGTACCGCATCGGTCTGTCCCGTATGGAGCGTGTGGTACGTGAGCGTATGACAACACAGGACATCGACGGAATTTCTCCGCAGTCCCTGATCAATATCAAACCGGTTACAGCTGCAATCAAAGAGTTCTTCGGATCTTCCCAGCTGTCCCAGTTCATGGATCAGAACAACCCGCTTGGAGAGCTGACGCACAAGAGACGTCTTTCCGCCCTTGGACCTGGCGGTCTGTCCCGTGACCGTGCCGGATTCGAGGTTCGAGACGTTCACTACTCCCATTACGGAAGAATGTGCCCGATCGAGACTCCTGAGGGACCGAACATCGGTCTTATCAACTCTCTGGCATCGTATGCGCGCATCAACGAGTATGGCTTCGTTGAGGCTCCATACAGAAGAATTGACAAATCAGATCCGAAAAATCCGCGTGTTACAGACGAAGTAGTCTACATGACCGCAGATGAAGAGGATAATTACCATGTAGCACAGGCAAATGAGCCGCTGGATGCAGAAGGACACTTCATCAACAAGAACGTTTCCGGACGTTATCTGGATGAGACCCAGTCCTACGAGCCGCACATGTTTGATTACATGGACGTGTCTCCGAAGATGGTATTCTCCGTTGCTACGGCGCTGATCCCGTTCCTTCAGAACGACGATGCGAACCGTGCGCTGATGGGATCCAACATGCAGCGTCAGGCCGTACCGCTGATGATCACCGATGCTCCTGTAGTAGGAACCGGTATCGAAGCAAAAGCAGCCGTAGACTCCGGTGTCTGCGTCGTTGCAAAGAAAGCAGGAACCATTTCCTACTCCTGCTCCAACGAGATCCGCATGAACAATGATGACGGAACAAAAGATGTTTACCATCTGACCAAATTCATGCGAAGCAACCAGAGCAACTGCTACAACCAGAAACCGATCGTATTTAAAGGTGACCATGTAGAGGCCGGCGAAGTAATCGCAGACGGTCCGTCTACTTACCAGGGCGAGCTTGCACTTGGTAAAAACCCGCTGATCGGATTTATGACCTGGGAAGGATATAACTACGAGGACGCCGTTCTTCTTAGCGAGCGTCTGGTACAGGATGATGTTTACACTTCCATCCACATCGAGGAGTACGAGGCAGAGGCCCGTGACACCAAGCTTGGACCGGAAGAGATCACAAAAGACGTTCCGGGAGTCGGCGATGAAGCCTTAAAAGACCTGGACGAGCGTGGAATCATCCGCATCGGTGCAGAGGTACGTGCCGGTGATATTCTGGTCGGAAAAGTAACTCCGAAGGGAGAGACTGAGCTGACCGCAGAGGAGCGTCTGCTCCGTGCCATCTTTGGCGAGAAAGCAAGAGAAGTACGTGATACTTCCCTGAAAGTACCGCACGGTGAGTATGGTATCATCGTGGACGCCAAAGTATTTACCCGTGAAAACGGCGACGAACTTTCTCCTGGAGTAAACCAGGCAGTCCGCATCTACATCGCACAGAAGAGAAAAATCTCTGTCGGCGATAAGATGGCTGGTCGTCACGGAAACAAGGGTGTCGTTTCCCGTGTACTTCCTGTAGAGGATATGCCGTTCCTGCCGAACGGACGTCCGCTGGACATCGTGCTGAACCCTCTGGGTGTGCCGTCCCGTATGAACATCGGACAGGTGCTGGAGATCCACTTAAGCCTTGCAGCAGCAGCGCTTGGATTTAACGTATCCACCCCGATTTTCGACGGCGCAAACGAGAAAGATATTCAGGATACCCTGGAACTGGCAAACGATTATGTAAACATGGAATGGGATGCATTCTCCGAGAAATATAAAGATGTTCTGCTTCCGGAAGTATATCAGTACTTGGAAGAGCACCTGGATCACAGAGAACTGTGGAAGGGCGTTGATATCGCAAGAGACGGTAAGGTACAGCTCCGCGACGGACGTACCGGTGAGCCGTTTGATGGAAGAACCACCATCGGACACATGCATTACCTGAAACTGCATCACCTGGTAGACGATAAGATCCATGCACGTTCTACCGGCCCATACTCCCTCGTTACACAGCAGCCTCTGGGTGGTAAAGCTCAGTTCGGTGGACAGCGTTTCGGAGAGATGGAGGTTTGGGCTCTTGAGGCGTACGGTGCATCCTACACGCTGCAGGAGATCCTGACTGTGAAGTCTGACGATGTGGTTGGCCGTGTGAAGACATACGAAGCCATCATCAAGGGCGACAATATTCCGGAGCCTGGTATTCCGGAATCCTTCAAAGTATTGTTGAAAGAGCTGCAGTCCCTGGCACTCGATGTCCGCGTACTGCGTGATGACAATACCGAAGTTAAAATTATGGAATCAGTTGATTACGGTGATACCAACCTGAACCACATCATCGAGGGAGACCGTTACTCTGACAGAGAGGACGAGAGATTTGGTGACTATGGATTCTCCAAGAAAGAATTTGACGGAGAAGAAATGGTAGATGTGGAAGAGGATGAAGAAGAAGACTCTTATCTTGATCTGGATGAAAGTTCAGATGATGACATGTAACTTGTAGATCTTCGCTTTGCGAGGAAAGGGGTAATCAAATGCCAGAAACAGCAAAAAAAGAAAATTACCAGATGAGCTTTGATGCCATCAAAATAGGACTTGCCTCCCCGGAGAAAATCCGGGAGTGGTCCCATGGCGAGGTAAAAAAACCGGAGACCATCAACTATAGAACGCTGAAACCGGAAAAAGACGGTCTGTTCTGTGAAAGAATCTTCGGACCAAGCAAAGACTGGGAGTGCCATTGCGGTAAATATAAGAAAATTCGCTACAAAGGCGTAATCTGCGACCGATGCGGCGTAGAAGTAACAAAATCCAGTGTGCGCCGTGAGCGTATGGGACACATTGAGCTGGCAGCTCCGGTATCCCACATCTGGTATTTCAAAGGAATTCCGTCCCGTATGGGACTGATCCTGGATCTGTCTCCGAGAACTCTGGAAAAGGTTCTGTATTTCGCAAACTACATCGTTCTTGATGCAGGCGATACCAAATTACAGTACAAACAGGTTCTGACCGAGAAAGAATACCAGGATGCCAGAGAGGAGTTCGGAAACAGCTTCCGTGCAGGTATGGGTGCGGAATCCATCAAAGAGCTTCTGATGGCAATCGATCTGGAAAAAGAGTCTGCTGAATTAAAGGCAGGTCTTAAAGATTCTACCGGACAGAAGAGAGCCCGCATCATCAAGAGACTTGAGGTTGTTGAGGCATTCCGTGAGTCCGGAAACCGTCCGGAGTGGATGATTCTTGATGCGGTTCCGGTTATTCCGCCGGATCTGCGTCCTATGGTACAGCTTGACGGAGGACGTTTTGCAACATCCGACCTGAATGATCTGTACCGCCGTATCATCAACCGTAACAACCGTCTGAAGAGACTGCTGGAGCTCGGTGCACCGGATATCATCGTGCGCAACGAGAAACGTATGCTCCAGGAGGCAGTTGATGCCCTGATCGACAACGGCCGCCGCGGCCGTCCGGTAACCGGTCCTGGAAACCGTCCTCTGAAATCTCTGTCCGACATGCTGAAAGGTAAATCCGGCCGTTTCCGTCAGAACCTTCTTGGTAAACGTGTTGACTACTCCGGCCGTTCTGTTATCGTCGTAGGACCGGAACTGAAGATTTACCAGTGCGGTCTGCCGAAAGAAATGGCAATCGAGCTGTTTAAACCGTTCGTTATGAAAGAGCTGGTTTCCAACGGCACTGCACATAACATCAAAAATGCAAAGAAAATGGTCGAGAAACTCGAGCCGCAGGTATGGGACGTTCTCGAGGACGTCATCAAAGAGCATCCGGTTATGCTGAACCGTGCCCCTACCCTGCATCGTCTGGGTATCCAGGCGTTCGAGCCGATTCTGGTAGAAGGTAAAGCGATTAAGCTGCACCCGCTGGTTTGTACCGCATTCAACGCCGACTTCGACGGTGACCAGATGGCTGTCCATCTGCCGCTGTCTGTAGAAGCGCAGGCAGAGTGCCGTTTCATGCTTCTTTCTCCGAACAACCTGCTGAAACCGTCCGATGGTGGTCCGGTAGCCGTTCCTTCCCAGGATATGGTTCTTGGTATCTACTATCTGACACAGGAGCGTCCGGGCGAGAAGGGCGAAGGAAGCTTCTTCCGCGATATGAACGAAGCCATCCTGGCATACGAGAACGGATACATTACCCTGCAGACCAAGATTACCATCCGCTGCGAAAAAGAGATGGAAGATGGTACTGTAATGCAGCAGAACGTAAGCTCCACACTCGGAAGATTCCTCTTCAATGAGATTCTGCCGCAGGATCTGGGATACGTAGACCGTACGGTTCCGGGTAACGAGCTTGCGCTTGAGGTTGATTTCCTCGTTGCAAAGAAACAGCTGAAACAGATTCTGGAAAAAGTCATCAATACACACGGAGCTACCAAAACCGCAGAGGTTCTGGACTATATCAAGGCAACCGGATATAAATACTCCACCCGTGCAGCCATGACCGTATCCATTTCCGATATGACCGTGCCGCCGCAGAAGCCGGAGATGCTCTCAGAAGCACAGGCAACGGTAGACAAGATTACAAGAAACTTCAAACGTGGTCTGATTACAGACGAAGAGCGTTACAAAGAGGTTGTAGATACCTGGAAGAAGACCGACGATGCGCTGACAAAAGCACTGCTCGACGGACTGGATAAATACAACAACATCTTCATGATGGCTGACTCCGGAGCCCGTGGTTCCGATAAGCAGATCAAACAGCTGGCCGGTATGCGAGGACTGATGGCCGATACAACCGGACACACCATCGAGCTGCCGATCAAGTCAAACTTCCGTGAAGGTCTTCAGGTACTGGAATACTTCATGTCCGCACATGGAGCACGAAAAGGTATGTCCGATACCGCGCTTCGTACCGCCGACTCCGGTTACCTGACCCGTCGTCTGGTAGACGTTTCTCAGGACCTGATCATCCGTGAAATCGACTGTGCCGAGGGCAAGGACGAAATTCCGGGTATGTGGGTCAGCGAGTTCACAGACGGAAAAGAGCAGATCGAGAGTCTGCAGGATCGTATCACAGGCCGTTTCTCCTGCGAGACGATCAAAGACAAGGACGGCAACGTCATTGTAAAAGCAAACCATATGATCACCCCGAAACGTGCTGCCCGTGTCATCAAAGACGGCATCAACGAGAACGGTGAGCATTATACAAAAGTAAAAATCCGTACCATTCTTACCTGCCGTTCCGGTAACGGAATCTGCGCAAAATGCTATGGTGCCAACATGGCAACCGGCGAGGCAGTACAGGTTGGTGAGTCTGTCGGAATCATCGCAGCACAGTCGATCGGTGAGCCTGGTACACAGCTGACCATGCGTACCTTCCATACCGGTGGTGTTGCCGGTGGAGATATCACACAGGGTCTTCCTCGTGTCGAGGAGCTTTTCGAGGCAAGAAAGCCGAAAGGACTTGCTATCATCACCGAGATCCCTGGTGTTGCACAGATCAAAGACACCAAGAAAAAACGCGAAATCGTGGTTACCAATCCGGACGATGGCGTATCCAAGACATACCTGATCCCTTACGGATCCCGTATCAAGATCGCTGACGGAACGGTTCTGGAAGCCGGAGACGAGCTGACCGAAGGTTCTGTAAACCCGCACGATATCCTGAAGATCAAAGGCGTACGTGCCGTTCAGGATTACATGCTCCGCGAGGTACAGCGAGTTTACCGTCTGCAGGGTGTAGAAATCAACGATAAGCACATCGAGGTTATCGTTCGCCAGATGCTGAAGAAGATCCGCATCGAGGAAAACGGAGATACCGAATTCCTTCCGGGCGACATGGTAGACTTCCTGGAGTATGATGAGACCAACAAAGCGCTGATCGCAGAAGGCAAAGAGCCGGCAGAAGGAAAACAGGTTCTGCTTGGTATTACCAAAGCATCCCTGGCATCCGATTCCTTCCTGTCTGCAGCATCCTTCCAGGAGACCACCAAGGTTCTGACCGACGCTGCTATCAAGGGTAAGGTTGACCATCTGGTAGGCCTGAAAGAGAACGTTATCATCGGTAAACCGATCCCGGCCGGTACCGGTATGAAGTGCTACAGCAACATTCATCTGAATACCGACAGCATGATCGAGGAAGAAGAGGACGAGGATCTGATTCTGACCGAAGATCTTGAGGACGAAATTCCGGCAGCAGAAGCTCCGGTTGAAGAACCGTCAGCTGAAGAGGAAGAGCCGATGCTCGACTTCGACTTTGAGGAAATGATTCCGTCAAAGGATGATACCGAGGAGTAAACCCTTCAACAAATAATAGCAAGGATTCTCCCACCTCTATAGGTGGTGAGATGAATTGCAAATAAGAAAGTTAACGGCAGTGGCGGGCGGAGAGAAATCGGTATCCCCCACTGACATGAGGCAAACCACAGTCAGCATTCTGCTGACATGTCAGACTCTGTGAAATTACCGACTGTGGATTGAAACAAGGTTAAAAAATAAATATGTCATTTGTGAAAAGCAGAGAATTTTCGGTTCGCCGGGGTCTCTGCTTTCCTTGTGTTTTCGGGAGCATTTTGTTACAATGGAGACAGAAAAGAGGGAAGCCTATGTGGATAAAAAAATTACCTGGCATCGTGGCAAATGCGGCGGTACTGATTCTGGATATATTTGTGATTCTGATGATTGCAGCGCTGTTTCTCCACCAGCAAACGGCGGGAGAGCGTGTGAAAGAGACGATTACGCGTTTTTCCACGACATCGGAGGAGTATTATTCCGAGGGAGAGGCATACAGCCAGAAGAGCGACCGGGTGCATACGTATGCGGTGAAAGAACAGTCTAAATAAGAGGAAAAGATGAGGTAAACTATGCTCCAGAAGTGGAAAAGAAAAGGAAAAAGATTCCGCCATGTGGAAAAAGACGGAGAAGAGACGACGGAGCTTTCTGTGAAAATACGGGCGGCAAAATTTCGTGATCTGCCGATGAGTCTGCGGATTCTGATCGTGAATCTCAGTCTGTTTCTGATTCTGTGCGCCGCATTTTTTATGGCAGGCGCGTATCTGTATGCGCCGCAGGCGGCAGGACGGAATTACGTGGAAGCATGTCTGGCAGGAGACTGGAACAGTGCATACGATGTATGTCAGTTCCCGGACAGCACGTTTCTGTCGCGGAAGAACTACGTCAATGCAATGACCTGGAAAGCAAAACAGGACGGCACTGACGGGCAGGAAACACCGGAGATCAAGAGCTTTTTCATGCGCAGAAAACAGAATCTTGAGACCGGGGAAAACAGGATTTATACTGTGCGGTACACGTTAAAAGGCATGAGCGACTCGCAGGAAGAAACATTGGAGATCGCCGTCGGGGATACCGTAAAATGGAACTTCAAAGAGTGGTACGTTGTGCCGAAAGACAGCTGCGTGACGGATGTCGAAATCACCGTCCCGGCGGATGCCTCGTTCTATCTGGACGGCGTGCAGGTCGGGAAAAAGTATTTAAAAGAGACAGCAGATAACGTCAGCATCTACAAAATCCCGTATCTCTTCCTCGGCGGCCACACCATTGAACTGACCGAAAAACAGAAAGACCCATACCGCGAGATCATCCTCGTGCAGGACAACAGCAGCATGGAATTCCTGCCGGATTTAAAACTCAACGATTCCACCGGCAAAACCATCGCCGACCGTGTAGAAGAGTCCCTGGACAAGGTATTCACAGCCGCAGCCGCCGGAAAATCCTTCAGCACCATCAAAAACGAATTTTCCGCCGACACCGCCGTACAGAAAAACGCCAAAGAACAGTACCAGCAGCTCTGCGATGCCTACCTAAACAGCGACACCAACACCGGAATCACCAGTATCACCGTGAGCAGCGTCTCCACAACCGTAACCAACGAATCCAAGCAGATGAAGATTGAAACTAACGTGACCGCTGCGATCGAGCGACGAACCCGTTTCCTCCATTTCTTCCGGAAAACCAAAACAGAGACGATCACCTGGAAAATCGAATCCGCCGTAACGCTGGAGAAGGAAACCTGGGTCATGGGAAGTGACTTCCTGAAGGGCGTCGATCTGGGAAAATAGACGGGCTGAAATTGAATAAGAACTACGCGAAAAAGAGTGATTCTGCATCCGATTTTCCGGGAACAGAGTCACTCTTCTTTGCTGCGATGAAGATGTTAAGAAACCATGAACTTAAATTTACCAGAAGTGGAAAAATGTAAGAATTTGTGCCTTGCATCTTAGGTCAGATCACGTTATGATAGTAAGTAGAAAAATGTCGAAAAACGTTTGCGTTACGATGGAAGAAAGTTCCGCAAAGGGGCGGGACGATGGAGTATAAACAGATCATATGGAAAGAAAATCATTGAAACAGAGAAGAAAGCAGATGCGCCGCAGACAGATGATGCAGAAAGTATCACGGATTTCCCTGTGTGTGGTAATCGGCCTTCTTTTTCTTGCGCTTATCTGGAAATTTGCGGGAGCGCAGCTTGCGAAAAAAGGAATTGTACTGAGTAATGACACAGCCGCAAAGACGGTGAGCGAGACGGCGCCGGAGGCGGAGGACGGATCGGGAAATGCGGGAATTAAGAAGCTTGCGGAGACCACGCCGCCGAATGAGACGCCGGGATGGCAGTACAGCTCGTCGGGCTGGTGGTACGCAACGGATGCCACAACGTACTACGTCAACGGCTGGGCAGATATCGACGGAAACCAGTACCATTTTGATTCCAATGGTTACATGGCGACCGGCTGGAAACCGATCGGCGGAAAAGGCTGTTACTTTGATGACCAGGGTGTTTACCAGCCAGACCGCAACGGCTCGATGATGGTAGCCCTGACCTTTGATGACGGCCCAGACGTCTATACCAGTACGCTTCTCGATACGCTGGAGCAGTACGGGGCACAGGCGACGTTCTTTATGCTCGGCAGCAATGTGGAAAAATACGGTGCAGATGTGATCCCGCGCATGGCGGCAATCGGCTGTGAGCTTGGAAACCATTCTTATGCGCATCCGAATATGAAAGAACTGAGCCTCGACGACGGCCTTGCCCAGTTCCAGATGACGGATGATCTGATCGCCCAGTACAACAACGGACAGGGTGCAACTGTCATCCGTTTCCCGTATGGAAACAGCACTGATGAACTGCTCGCATCTATCGGCCGCCCGAGCATCATGTGGGATGTCGATACCCTGGACTGGCAGACGAAAAATGTACAGGCAAACATCAGCGCCGTTCTCGACAGTGTAAGCCCGGGAGACATTATCCTGATGCATGATATCCACGAGACGACCGTAGAATCGTGTGCAACGATTGTGCCGGAGCTGATCAACCGCGGGTATGAGCTTGTCACGATTCATACTCTTGCAGCGGCAAACGGCGTGGATCTTGCAGCGGGAGAGACGTATTACGGCTTCCATGGCGGAACGACAAACGAATAGAAAACAGAATAGAAAAACGACAAAGAACCGCCGGTTTACTCTCAAATCAAGAGTGAACCGGCGGTTCTTATGTCGTTTTATAAAAATTTATTTCATTGCCGCTCTCTTACGAAGTCTGGAATCCAGCTCTTTCTTACGGATACGTAAGGAAACCGGAGTAACCTCAAGAAGCTCGTCCTTGTCGATGAAGTCCAGAGCCTGCTCCAGGGAAAGGATTCTCGGCGGAGTCAGACGCAGTGCCTCGTCGGAGGAAGAAGTACGGGTGTTGGTCAGGTGTTTCGTCTTGCAGACGTTCAGCTCGATATCCTCGGCCTTACCGTTCTGTCCGATAACCATACCGGCGTAAACCTTCTCGCCAGGTCCGATGAACAGAGTACCGCGCTCCTGTGCGGAGTACAGACCGTAGGTAACGGACTCGCCTGCCTCGAAAGCGATCAGGGAACCCTGTTTGCGGTATTCGATGTCGCCCTTGTACGGTGCGTAATCTTCAAACTCGGTGTTCAGGATACCAGTTCCTTTGGTGGAGGTCATGAAGATTCCACGGAAACCAATCAGGCCTCGTGCCGGGATTTCGAACTCCAGACGGGTGGAACCATCGCTTGCGCGGCTCATGCCGTGAAGCTCGCCTTTACGCTCGCTGAGGAGCTGGATGACAGTACCGGAGAACTCATCCGGAACGTCAACGTATGCGATTTCCATTGGCTCGAGTTTGCGTCCGCGCTCGTCCTCTTTGTAGATAACCTCTGCCTTACTTACTGCGAACTCATATCCCTCACGGCGCATGTTTTCGATCAGGACGGACAGATGCAGCTCACCACGGCCGGAAACCTTGAAGCAGTCTGCGGAATCAGTCTCCTCGACGCGGAGAGAAACGTCAGTGTTCAGCTCACGCATCAGACGGTCACGCAGGTGGCGGGAAGTTACGTATTTACCTTCTTTACCGGCCAGCGGGCTGTCGTTTACGATGAAGTTCATGGAAATAGTCGGCTCGGAGATTTTCTGGAACGGGATGGAAACCGGGTTGTCCAGATCGCCGCAGAGAGTATCTCCGATGTGGATATCCGGGATACCGGAAACAGCAACGATAGAACCGATGCCTGCCTCAGTAACCTCTACTTTTTTCAGTCCGTCAAATTCATACAGTTTGCTGACCTTTACTTTTTTCTTCTTGGTCAGATCGTGGTGGTTGACCAGCATAACGTCCTGGTTCACGCGGATCGTTCCGTTTTCAACTTTGCCGACACCGATACGTCCAACGTATTCGTTGTAATCGATGGTACTGATCAGAAGCTGTGTGCCAGCTTCCGGATCGCCGGTCGGAGCCGGGATGTATTTCAGGATGGTCTCGAACAGAGGAGTCATATCCTTCGGGGTATCGTTCAGATCGAGTACCGCATGACCCATCTTTGCGGATGCGTACAGAAACGGACAGTCAAGCTGTTCGTCAGATGCATCGAGGTCCATCAGAAGCTCGAGCACTTCGTCGATAACTTCATCCGGGCGTGCTTCCGGGCGGTCGATCTTGTTGATGCAGACGATAACGGACAGATCCAGCTCGAGTGCTTTTTTCAGCACGAATTTGGTCTGCGGCATAGCGCCCTCGAATGCGTCTACAACCAGAATAACGCCGTCTACCATTTTCAGAACTCGCTCAACCTCGCCGCCGAAGTCCGCATGGCCTGGGGTGTCGATGATGTTGATTTTCGTTCCTTTGTAGTAAACTGCTGTATTTTTGGAAAGAATGGTGATTCCACGCTCACGCTCGATATCGTTCGAGTCCATGACACGTTCCTGAACCTCCTGATTGGCACGGAAAACGCCGCTCTGTTTCAGAAGCTCGTCTACCAGTGTAGTTTTACCATGATCGACATGGGCGATGATGGCAACGTTTCTTACATCTTCTCTCGTTGTTTTCATTTCTTCATTCCTCTTCCTATGGGTTGACCCTGCCGGGTTCAATTTTTCAAAATTTCAAGCCGGCCGGGAATGTTTATCACAGCACAAAGGCAGGTGCCTTGCCGTTTTGTCTCTGCTGGATGCCTGCCTATCTGAACTATTATAGCACAGAACAGAGAAAAAAAACAGGGAAGATGTGACATTTTTTGTATTGCAATGGTAGAAAATACGAAGCATGTGGTGCGGTTTTTACAGAAACATATACAAAAAATTGGGCAGAATGCTGATTTGAATAGAAATAAAAAAATCTGGAAAAAAGTGGTTCTGAAAAAGAAATGTGGTTCATACATTAGGATTATAGATCAGCAAAGTACCGATCAGAAATCAATATTCAGAAAGAAAAGACAAAGGAAGGGGATTTTCATTATGGCAGACAAGATGATTGAAAACAATCAGGTGGTTATCATGGGAGAGATTGTCTCCCCGTTTACATTCAGCCATCAGGTATTCGGAGAGGGCTTTTACCTCGTCGATGTGATGGTCAAGCGGTTGAGTGAATCGCAGGACATCATTCCGGTGATGGTCTCCGAGCGGCTGGTGGACGTATCACAGGATTACCAGGGTGAGTGGATCTGCATCAGCGGTCAGTTCCGGTCCTACAACCGCCACGAGGAGAAGAAGAACCGTCTGGTACTCTCCGTATTTGCGCGGGAATTAAGCTTCGTGGAGGAAGAGGACGATTCCGTCAAATCCAACCAGATTTACCTCGATGGATACATATGTAAACCGCCGGTCTACCGGAAAACACCTCTGGGAAGAGAGATCGCCGACCTTCTGATCGCGGTCAACCGTCCGTATGGAAAATCAGATTATATCCCGTGCATCTGCTGGGGACGGAATGCGCGGTATGCCTCTGCGTTTGCCGTGGGCGGCCACGTTCTCATCTGGGGACGGATCCAGAGCCGGGAATATATGAAGCGGCTGAGCGAGACGGAAATGGAAAAGCGGACCGCATATGAGGTTTCGGTGAGCAAGCTGGAATATAGTGAGAGTTAAAGCGCGATCCGCTGTTGACAAGAAAATTTAATGATGCTATAGTAAAAGCAGAACTGAAGTGGATAGAGGTCGCATTACTTCAAGAGTACCTTTTCGGATGCCTCAGCAGCAAAAGAAGAAGAGGAAAAGGGAAGAATGCCGAAGGACATCCGGCGCTGAACCGGTATGCTCCTGGGCGCAGGTTGAAAAAATCTGCGACTGTCATCGAGAGATGGAGAGCTATCTGATCATAGATACTGCGTATGTGTGAATTTGGAGGCGATCTTATCGGGGATGAGGCGCCTCTTTTTTAAACGGAAAGTGAAATTTTCCGTGAGAGATAAGCTCCGGCGACTGATTTCTTATGGTTTTATCTGACACAACATACAGGAGGAAAAGAGAATGTCTATTTTTAAAGGTGCAGCTGTTGCAATTATCACACCGATGACCGAAACACAGGAAGTGAATTACGAAAAACTCGGAGAACTGATTGAGGAGCAGATCGCCGGCGGAACCGACGCCATCGTTATCTGCGGAACCACCGGTGAGGCTTCGACCCTGTCCCATGAGGAGCATCTGGATGCCATCAAATATACCGTGGAAAAAGTAAATCACAGAATCCCGGTAATTGCAGGAACCGGCTCCAACAGCACGGAGACAGCAATTTATCTGTCTCAGGAAGCAGAAAAATACGGCGTGGACGGACTTCTTCTCGTTTCTCCGTATTACAATAAAGCAACACAGAAGGGCCTGATTGCACACTTTACCGCAATCGCAGACAGCGTCAAAGTGCCGGTCATCCTTTACAACATTCAGGGCAGAACCGGCGTAAACATTGCACCGGAAACGATCGCCTATCTGTTCAACAACGTTGAGAATATCGTTGCAGTCAAAGAGGCTTCCGGAAACATTTCCCAGGTCGCAAAAATTATGCAGCTGACCGATGGAAAGATCGATCTGTACTCCGGAAACGACGATCAGGTTGTGCCGATCCTTTCCCTTGGCGGAAGCGGTGTAATCTCCGTTCTTTCCAACGTAGCACCGCGCAAGACCCACGACATGGTACAGAAATTCCTCGACGGCGATGTGGCCGGATCCAGAGAAATCCAGCTGAGAGCACTGCCGCTCATCGATGCGCTGTTCTGCGAAGTAAACCCGATTCCGGTAAAAGCAGCGCTGAACCTGATGGGCAAAGAGGTTGGACCGCTTCGTCTGCCGCTGACCGAGATGGAGCCGCAGAACCAGGAGCGCCTGGCAAAGGCTATGAAAGATTTTGGAATCAAACTGGCTTAAGTTAAGAATACACGAAGTAAAGAAGGAAAAAGACAATGGTTAAAATTATTATGCATGGCTGCAACGGCCATATGGGACAGGTCATCACCGGCCTGGTAAAAGAAGATGCAAATGCAGAAATCATAGCCGGAATCGATATGAACGACAACGGCCAGAACGATTATCCGGTATTCAAAAGCCTGGCAGAATGCGATGTTCCGGCAGACGTAGTCGTTGACTTTTCTTCCTACAAGGCAGCCGACGCACTGCTCGATGCCTGCAAGGAGAAAAAACTTCCACTCGTCCTCTGCACCACAGGCCTCACCGAGGATCAGCTCAAAAAAGTGCAGGAGACCAGCAAAGAAATCCCGGTTCTCCGCTCTGCAAATATGTCCCTTGGTGTGAATACGCTGATGAAACTGGTACAGGCAGCTGCAAAAGTGCTTGCCGAAGCAGGCTTTGATATGGAGATCGTGGAGAAACACCACAAACTGAAATGCGACGCTCCAAGCGGAACCGCCATCGCCCTGGCTGACAGCCTGAATGAGGCAATGGACAACCAGTACCACTATGTTTATGACAGAAGCCAGCGCCACGAGCAGCGTGATCCGAAGGAAATCGGAATCTCTGCCGTACGCGGCGGCACGATCGTCGGAGATCACGACGTCATCTTCGCAGGACCGGACGAGGTTGTTATCCTTTCCCACAGGGCATATTCCAAAGGAGTTTTCGGAAAAGGAGCTGTAGAGGCTGCAAAATTCCTGGCTGGAAAACCGGCTGGCATGTATGACATGCAGGATGTCATTGCTGCGAAATAAGGCAGAAACAGGGAAAAAGTGAATAGAAACCAGAAAGTGCGCAACGAAAATGCGAAACGTTGCGCACTTTTTCTTTTCTTACAACGGGATTTTCGGAATTGAGGAAGTTATTTTGCAGAATATTTGGCAGAATACACAAGAAAAAATACGGAATATCAAAAGAGAACGTGAAAATCGCAAACGGTAATGGAAAAATCAATGCGCAACAAGGTAAAACGCTAAAGTTGCGCATTTTGCACAAAAAATAGTAAAACAGTATATTTCGACAAGAAATATCTTATAAAAACTGCGAATTGTAAACAATATGCCGAAATGATATGATAATGGCACAAAGAAAAATAAAGAGTTGAGCAACAAAAAAGTTGCGCAAACAAGAAAGGGAATGAGAAGATGAAAAAGAATGGTTGGAAAGGGTTTTGCAAAAAGCTCTACAAGTACCGGGTATTTCTTCTGATGCTTGCACCGGCAGTAATTTATACCCTGATTTTTTCCTACTACCCGATGACAGGAATTGTAATGGCATTCAAAAAATACTCCTACGCAGGAGGTATCTGGGGAAGCCCGTGGAACGGATTTGATAACTTCAAGTTCTTCTTTAAATCAGGACAGGCCGGACTCGTTACCAGAAATACCGTGCTGTATAATCTGGCATTTATTGCGATCAACACGACGATGCAGATTGCCGTTGCCGTGCTTCTGACCGAGATCCGCAACAAACATTACCGTAAGATCACACAGTCGCTGATGTTTCTGCCGTATTTCATTTCCTGGGTTATCGTAGGAGTTATGGCATTCAATATTTTCAGTTCCGACTACGGTTTTCTAAACCGACTGATTGAAACCTTCGGTGGAACACCAATCAAGTTTTACACGACACCAAAGGCATGGCCGTTTATCCTTGTCTTCTTTAATGTATGGAAGGGAATCGGATACGGTTCTGTTATGTACCTGGCAGCGATTATGGGAATTGACACTTCGATTTATGAAGCAGCCCGCATCGACGGAGCAAACGTGTTCCAGCGAATTTTCAAAGTAACAATCCCGATGATCATGCCGACCACAATCATCCTGCTTCTGCTATCCGTCGGAGGCATCTTCAAAGGAAACTTTGATATGTTCTACAACCTGGTTGGAAGTAACGGTCTTCTGTACAACTACACCGATGTAATTGATACCCTGACGTTCCGTGCCTTAATCAGCAGCAACGACTTCGGAATGTCCGCAGCTGTTGGTCTGTATCAGTCGGTACTGTGCTTTATCACTGTCGTAATCGTAAACAAACTGGTTGGTCTTTATGATAAAGACTACACCTTATTCTAGGAGGGATGAAAAGTGGGATCTTCCAGTCATACAAGTAAAATCAAAAGAGGAAAAGATGCGGTTGCACTTGATATCATCGCGTACGGATTCTGCGGAATCATCGCGCTGGTCTGCCTCGTTCCTTTCATCATGATCGTATCCGGCTCGTTTTCTTCGGAATCGGCCATTATCCAGAACGGTTTCAGCCTTCTGCCGCAGGATTTCAGCCTGGAGGCATACAAAACCGTATTTAAAGATCCTATGGTTGTCTTCCGCGCATACGGCACGACCATCGGTCTGACCATCGTCGGAACGGTACTTGGTCTGCTGCTGCAGACTATGACAGCTTATGTACTGTCACGTAAGGAGTTTGAGTGGAGAAATCAGTTTTCGTTTTTCTTCTACTTTACCACTTTGTTTTCCGGCGGTCTTGTTCCGTACTACGTACTGATGACACAGACCCTGAATCTGCGGGACAGCTACCTTGCACTGCTCCTTCCGCTGCTGTTCAGCGTATACAACCTTCTGATCATGAAGAGTTACATCGTGGGACTTCCGGATTCTCTGATTGAAGCGGCCAAGATTGATGGCTGCGGCGAGTTCCGTATTCTGTTCCGGATTGTAATGCCGCTGATCAAACCGGCACTTGCTACCGTGGGCCTCTTCATTGCACTGGCTTATTGGAATGACTGGTACAATGCGATGCTGTATATCAAAGACACGAACAAGTATCCGCTGCAGTATTTCCTGTATCAGCAGGTTAATGATATTGAGGCATATAAAAAGCTTCTTGCAAACAACGCCGCAGGCTCTGCCGTCAGCGCAATCTCATTGCCGACCCAGTCCCTGAAAATGGCACTTACCATTGTAGTAACCGGCCCGATCGTTCTGGCATATCCGCTGGTACAGAAATACTTTGTACAGGGTATCACAATCGGAGCAGTCAAAGGCTGATACAAATCATGTTAATTTAACTGAATCAAGTAAGTCCCCTGTTTCCATTGCGAAAAGCAATAAGCAGGCGGGTGGGGACTTGCTTGTATCAGGAGGAGTGCAAGCTCCTTCTGATAAACTGCGGAGCAGTTATTCGGTTATGAGCAAGTAGCAAAGCGGATTGCGAATATCCGCTTGAATTACACATTATATTTATGAAGGAGGTTCTTTATGAAAAAGAGCACAAAAAAACTGGTATCTGTATTACTTGCATCCGCAATGGCAGCCGGTATGCTGGCAGGATGCGGTTCCGGCAACGGAAAGGGAAGCACGGGCGACAGCAAAAGCAGCTCCGCAGCTTCCGGCACATCGGGAGACAACCTGAGTGCAGACACTTCGGAGCATGTCGATCTGACGATGTATCTGATCGGCGACCGTACCCCGGATTTTGATGAGGTTTACGCCAAAATCAATGAGATTCTGGAAGAGAAGCTGAACTGCTCTCTGAACGTAGAATTCCTTTCCTGGGGCGAGCATGACACGAAATATTCCCTGCTGTTCTCCTCACAGGAAGATTTTGACCTGATCTTTACCGCATCGAGCTGGTGCCATTACGAGCAGACCGTTTCCCTCGGCGGATTTGCACCGCTTTCTGAGGACTTTATCAAAACGTATGCACCGGATATCTGGGAGGTTGTTCCGGAAATGGCATGGGAGCAGGCAAAGATTGACGGACAAATCTACATGGTTCCGAGCTATGCCAACGAGTTTGGTCAGGAAGTTCTGGCAGTGCGCGGTGACCTGATGGAAAAATACGGTATGGATGATATTACATCCTGGGATGACCTGATGAAGTTCTACAAAGCATGTGCAGCAGACGGTATCTATGCAAGTCAGGGCGGACCGTGGTATCCATTCTTCCAGTCCCAGGGCTATTCCACAACGGGCGGAGCACCGAAGGGCGGCGAGCTGATTCTGTATCATACCCAGGATCCGAAAGATCTTGAATTCCAGTACATCGGTGAATGGGATGCGTTCCGTGAGTACTGCCAGGAGATGAAAGACCTGGTAGACGCCGGAGCATGGTCCAGCGACGTATTAAACAGCAGCGATGAGAGACAGACCGGACTTCTGACCGGAAGAACAGCAAGCATGAGCTGGAATCTCGGAACCTGTCTTACCTACGGAAAACAGGCAAATGAGGAACATCCGGATTGGAATGTAACGATGGTAGACCCGAACAAAAACCTGTCGAAAAAAGTAAACTCTTACATCAACAACGGTGTTGCCATCAACGCAAACAGTAAAAACAAAGAGAGAGCCATGATGGTATTAAATGAATTCTACACCAACCCGGATGTTTACGATCTGGCTATGCTCGGTATCGAAGGAAAGCACTGGGAAGCAGTCGGTGATGATCAGTACAAAGTTATTGATGAGAGCGGCTATGGTGTAGCAAGTAACTGCAACTGGGGATGGAACAACTGCACCATCCAGAGAGAGGAATATCTTGAGAACAGAACGGCTCTGGACGACAAGTATGAAAGCATCAAAGATGCCTTCAACAACAACATCAAAGAAGATCATGTTTACGACGGATTTAACTTTGATTCCAGCAATGTAAGTACACAGTTTGCAGCAGTAGAGGCAGCCATCGACAATTATTATAACCCGCTGATCAACGGTCTCGTTGACGATGTGGACGCTTCCATCGATGCCATGAACGCAGCTATGGACAGCGCCGGAATCCAGGATATTCTGGATGAGATGAACCGTCAGGCAGCAGAGTATGTAGCGGAGAAAGAAGAAAAATAAAACAGTAAAATAAAACAGGGAATGGACGCGCTGGTCTGCCAGAAGCTCCGGCGCGGCCGTTCCTTCTTTTAGAGATCAAGTGATGGTTCAAAAAGCTTTGAGGGATGACTTGATTTCTAACAGCATTCGTATTAAATATAAAAATATAGGAATTTTTCAAATTTAACAGAAAGTGACAGGGTATTTTTATGACACTGGAGGAAATTGCAAAAGAGATAGGGGTATCAAAAAGTACCGTTTCCCGTGCACTGTCCGGTAAGGGCAGAATCGGAGAGAAGACCAGAAACCGGATTCTCGAGGTGGCAAAACGGGGAGAAGAGCGGGAGGAGATGGCGCGGACCCGAACGGTGACGCACAACATCGGCGTGGTACTGCCTTCAGACGTTTATTATGGAAGCGGTGTTTATTTCCAGAACTGTCTGCTCGGCGTCTGCGAATCGGCATCGATGCTCGGGTACAATGTGCTGATTACGACGAGCAACGCGCATGATATTTCAGAGCTGCAGTCGCTGGTGGAGTCGAACCGGGTGGATGGTATGCTCCTGACACGTGCGCTTGAGGATGACCGTGCGCTGCAGTATTTAAGTCAGGCAAATTTCCCGACAGCACTGACGGGAACATGCCGGTATGACAACATTATCCAGGTGGATACCGACAATGAGGGTGCGGCAGAGAAAATGACAACGCTGCTGATCGGAAAGGGATTCCGCAGATTTGCGTTTCTTGTCAAGGATATGAGCTATAACGTAGACCGCAAGCGTCACGAAGGTTTCTGCCGGGCGCTGATTAAAAATGGAATTTCCGAGAAGGATCAGCTTTTCTACAATGGTTCGATCCGTATGGAGTTTCTGGATGCGATCATTGAAAATATTATATCCAAAAAAGTGGAATGCATCATCTGTGGCGACGACGAGATTTGTACGATGGTGATGTCCCGGCTCCAGGCGGAAGGCTATCGAATTCCCAAGGACGTCGCGATTGCTTCGCTCTACAACAGCACCAATCTGGACTGCTATTCCCCTGCAGTTACAGCAGTCAGTGTGGCAGCATCCCAGATGGGAGGCACAGCCGTGCGTCAGCTGATCCAGCGGCTCCGAGGGGAAAATTATGAGAAGAAGACGATGCTGGATTACGACATTTTATTCCGAAAATCGACAAACTAACGTAGCAGGGAGGACAGAACAATGGAATTTCAGAAGGGAATGGATCTATCTTTTATACCGGAGCTGGAAGATGCCGGAGTACAGGTGAAGGACTTTGACGGAACTGTTATGGATCCGCTGGATCTCGTTCAGAAATACGGGGTAAATTCCGTACGGCTCCGTATTTGGAATGCGCCGGAGCATGTCAGGGAGTCCGGTGGATACTGCAGCTATGCGCATACACTGGCGATGGCAAAACGGATCCGGGCACATGGCATGAGCTTTATGCTGGATTTCCATTATTCTGATTTCTGGGCGGATCCCGGTCAGCAGAGAAAGCCGAAAGATTGGGAAAACTTAAGCTTTAAAGAATTAAAAGAGGCTGTTTTTTCTTATACAAGAGATACGCTGACGGCATTAAAAGAGGAGGACGTTCTGCCGGATATTGTTCAGATCGGAAATGAGATCCGAAGCGGCCTTCTGTTTCCGGACGGAGAGCTGCCGGATTATACAAAAATGGTACAGCTTGTAAATGCCGGAATCCGCGGTGCGCGGGCTGCAGCCGGAAAAGATGAGATGCAGGTTATGATCCATCTCGACCAGGGCGGACGGTATTTCTATCTGAAAGAGTGGTTTGACTGTTCCTTTGAGGCAGGACTCGAGGATTTTGACCTGATCGGACTTTCCTATTATCCATTCTGGCACGGCACTTTCACGGATCTGAAAGAGACAATGACGAAGCTGATCCAGGATTACAAAAAGCCGATTATGGTCGTTGAGACGGCGCATGCATGGAGAAAGAGTGCGCATGGGTTTATCGATGAACAGCAGGAAAAAATCGCAGGATTTCCGGCGACGCCTGCCGGACAGAAGCAGGTGCTGGATCTGGTTGCCAATATCGTTGCTTCGCTGCCGGATGAAATGGGGCAGGGTATCTATTACTGGGAACCGATCTGTGTTCCGAAAGACGGTGAGGGCGGCTGGTCGGAAAATATGGGTCTGCTGGAGGAGAAGGGAACCATCATGGAGGGCATTCGTTCTTTCCTGTTTACACGGAATGATGCCTGTCCGGAAAAACCGGCCAAGATTTACGAGCCGGAGCCAATGACTGTAGTAAAAGACGAAGCATGCGGTCTGCCGGAGATGCTCCCGGTTTTGCTGTATGACGGAATGGTGGAGCAGCGGCGGGTAAACTGGAACGAAGTGCCGGACACACGCGTGACAGGCGAATATGATGTGACAGGAAATGTGGAAGGTGTTCCGTTTGCTGCACATGCGAAGATCTGCGTGGTGGAAGAGCTGCCGGAGGCGGAGAATCTGTTGCTCGATGTCGGCTGGGAAGACGGCCTGGCGCGCTGGAACGTAGAAAAATCCGAGGATGCCGTTGCAGTACAGCTGTTTCCGGAGTTTGTCGATCCGTTCCCAGCTCCGCCGGTGAATGCGGTACGCGTAGAAGCACCGAAAAACTTTACGTTTTCGATCTGCCAGACGGTAAAGGTACAGGAGGCAGGAACGTATACATTATCTGTTGCCTTTCAGGGAACCGATACAACAAATGTGGATGTGCGGCTGTTCCTCAATACGGAAGAGGGAAAAGAAGAGACTGTGATTCATCCGACAGAACATGCATGGACCGGCTACAAAGTGACATGCGAAATCAGAAAACCGCAGGAAGTCACTGCCGGAATCCGAATTTCATCGCCGCCGATGTACGGCATGATGCGGAATTTCTGTCTGCAGACAGTAAAAAGAGAGGGACAATAAGACGATGAGAGCAGAGTACAGCTATTGCAGGGATTATCTGATTAAAAATGGAAAACCGTGGTTTCCGGTGATGGGCGAAATGCATTACAGTCGGTACCGCAAAGAGTGGTGGGAGGAATCACTGCGCAAAATAAAGGCGGGCGGAGTTTCTGTCGTCTCGGCCTATGTGATCTGGATTCACCACGAGGAAGAGGAAAATGTGTTTGATTTTGAAGGATGCCGGGATATCGGAACGTTTGTAAGACTGTGCCGGAAAGTCGGACTGTCGGTATTCTTGCGTATCGGACCGTTTGTGCACGGGGAAGTGCGGAACGGCGGATTCCCGGACTGGATCATCGAGAGAGAGAAAGAGGGCATGGCGATCCGCTGTAACAACGAGGAATATCTTGGCTATGTCAGACGGTTCTGGAAAAAGGTTTATGCGCAGGTCGATGGATGCATGGAAAAGGACGGCGGTCCGGTGATCGGTATTCAGATCGAGAATGAGTACGGCCACGTCGGCGGTCTGCAGGGACCGGAGGGCGAGGCGCATATCCGCACATTGACAGCAATGGCAAAGGAAATTGGCTTTGATGTGCCGCTGTACACGGCGACCGGTTGGGGCGGAGCCTGCATCGGCGATCTGCTTCCGGTCATGGGCGGCTACTGTGAAGCACCATGGGATCAGAGAACGTGCGAGATTGAGCCGAACGCAAACTTTGTGTTCAGCCACACAAGGAACGATGCACTGATTGCGTGTGATCATCATGTGGAAAATGCAAACAGTTACAACGAGGAGGATTTTCCGTTTTTGACGGCAGAACTTGGAGGCGGGCTTCAGGTTACCATGCACAGAAGACCGGTGGCGAAGGGATGCGATGTCGGAGCGATGTCTACCGTAAAAATGGGAAGTGGAGCAGGGCTGCTCGGCTACTATATGTACCACGGCGGCAGCAATCCGAAGGGAAAACTGTCCACCCTGCAGGAGAGCCGCGCGACAGGATATCTGAACGACCTGCCGGAGATCAATTACGATTTCAACGCGCCGATCCGGCAGTACGGAACAATCTCGGACAGCTATCGGGAGATCAAGCTGCTGGCGCTGTTTTTGAATGATTTTGGCGAGGATATGGCCTCACTTCGGTCTGAAATTCCAACGATAAGGATTCTGCCGGGAGATATGCACACGGTTCGGACAGCGTGCCGTCACGATGCGGACCATGGATACGTCTTTTTTAACAATTACCAGAGAAGATGGAAGATGGATGATCATCCACAGGTGAAACTGGAGGGACTCCTGGATGGAAAAGCGAGCGTGGGATTTCCGGCATTTGACCTGAAAGAGGGAATGTATGGATTTTTTCCGTACAATATGAAACTAAACGATGCGGTTCTTCACACGGCACTTGCCACACCGCTCTGCGTTTTACATACGAAAAAGGGAGATGCGTTCGTATTTTACGGTGATCTCGACCCGCAGATTCAGTGGGAGGGCGATGCGCGCGCAGAACTCTGCCTGATTTCCCGGCAGGAGGCGCTGAATGCATGGAAGGTGCATCTGGATCAGGATTATCTCGTTCTTTCCGAAAATTATGTCTGGGAAGAAAACGGTGAGCTTGTTGTGACAGGCAGTGGAAAAACCATGATCGCTGTGTATCCGGCAGTGGAAAAAGGCATTGTGGATTTCAAAGAGTGTGGAAAAAGAGGAAACTTTACGCTGTATGAGCGTATTTACAAAGCACAGGAGCCGGAGGCAGAGCTTGTCTGCAAAGAGCAGGATAAAGAGAAAGCAGTATACGAACTGAAGCTTGCTTATCCGGGCGAAAAAAATTATCACGATGCGTTTGCTTTTCTGACCTGGTACGGAAACCGTATGGAAGTGTTTGATGGGGAAGAGAAAATCAACGATTATTTCTATACCGGTCAGGAGGCCCTGTTAAGCCTTGGCTATTTTGAGTTTCCGGAGAAACTGAAACTCGTTGTCTATCCTCTGCATCCGGGTGATCCGATTTTTCTGGAAAAGCAGCCGGATGCAGCGGATGGATGTGCCTGCAAAATTGAGAAGCTGCACGTGGAGACGATATTTCGATGAACAGAGAAAGGAAAACGAACATGAACCAGAGTGGATTTATCTATGGAGGGGATTATAACCCGGAGCAGTGGCTTGCGATGCCGGAAATTCTGGAGCAGGATATCGAATATATGAAGGAGGCGCATATCAACGAGGTGACGCTTGGTGTCTTTTCCTGGTCTGTGCTCGAGCCGGAGGAGGGTGTATACCACCTGGAATGGCTGGAAAAGATCATGGATCAGCTGTATAAGAATGAGATTTCAGTAATTCTCTCGACACCGTCTGCAGCACGCCCGAAGTGGCTTGCAGACAAATACCCGGAGGTACTGCGCGTAAACGCGGACCGCACGAAAAATCTGTTCGGCGGACGCCATAATCACTGTTATACTTCGCCGGTTTACCGGGAAAAGGTGGGGAAAATTGATCGCCTGCTGAGCGAGAAGTTTGGAAAGCACCCGGCGGTAAAAATGTGGCACATTTCGAATGAACTGAGTGGAGAATGCCATTGCCCGCTCTGCCAGAAGGCATTTCAGGGGTGGCTGAAGAAAAAATATGAGACGATTGATGCATTGAATATGTCGTGGAATACAACGTTCTGGAGCCATTCGTATCAGAATTTTGAGCAGATTGAGAGTCCGTCCCCAAAGGGTGAGATGGGGCTTCACGGACTGAATCTTGACTGGAAACGGTTTGTGACAGATCAGACAGCAGACTTTGTTGCCTGGGAAAAAGCAGCGATCCGCGCGGGCGGTTCCGAACTTCCGGTGACAATCAACATGATGTATGATTTCCAGGGACTGAATTATCATAAGTTCAAGGATCTGATTGATGTGGTGTCATGGGATAATTATCCGACCTGGCACAAGGAAGCAGAAGAGGTGACTGCGCTTGATGCGGCACTGCAGCACGATTTTATGCGGAGTTTGATGAAAAAACCGTTCCTTCTGATGGAGTCCTGCCCGACAAGCACGAACTGGCAGAGTGTCAGCAAGCTGAAACGGCCTGGGCTTTTAAAGGCGGCATCGCTGCAGGCAGTGGCGCATGGTTCCGACAGTGTCCAGTATTTCCAGATCCGCCAGAGCCGCGGTGCGAGCGAGAAGTTCCACGGGGCGGTCATTGACCACTACGGCGGAAAGGATACGCGCGTGTTCCGTGAGGTGACAGAGACGGGCGAGGCGCTTTTGGATCTGGCGCAGATTGCGGGAAGCACGACGAAGGCACAGGCTGCAATTTTGCATGACTGCGAAAGCCGCTGGGCCATGGAGGATGCGCAGGGACCACGGAATATGGGACTGCATTACATGAATACCGTGAAGAAAGTATATGGCGGTCTTCGGAAACTGGGTGTGAATGTGGATTTCCTTGATATGGAGGAGAGTCTTTCCGGCTACCGGATTGTCTTTGCACCGATGCTGTATCTGTTTCGGGCCGGAATTGAGGAAAAAATCCGGAATTTCGTGGCAGACGGCGGCACCTTTGTGATGACATACTGGTCGGGAGTTGTGGATGAAAACGACCTCTGTTTCCTCGGCGGAACCCCGCACGGACTGATGGATGTATTCGGCCTGCGGAGCACCGAGCTGGACGCATTGTATGATCAGGATGTGAATGCGGGTGTGGGAGAAGGAAAGACATATGAAATCCGAAATTTCTGCGACCTGGTAAAAACGAACGGTGCCGAAACGCTGCTGGCATACCGTGACGATTTCTATGCGGGATATCCGGCACTGACGAAAAATGTATTTGGAGAGGGCGAGGCGTATTATGTCTGCGCAGATTTTGAACAGGCATTTTACGATGACTTCTGCCGGAAATTGGCAGAAGAAAAAGGCCTGGAACGCGCGGCAGCCGAAATCCCGGAAGGGCTCGATGTTGCAACAAGGGAGGATGAGAAATACAAGTATCTGTTTGTACAGAACTACGGAGCTGAACCGGCTGCATTTCCGATGGATACGGAAACATACCAGCCGATGACGGGAGAGTATGATGGAGTGGTCAGAAGATTTGAGACGGTTGTGTTTCGAAAAGAAAAATAGAAGTTAGGGAATAGAAACAGACGGCAGGCTGTGTGTGAGTACACAGCCTGCCGTCTTTTGAATGGACGGTTATTTCAGTTCCTGTTCCGCCTTTTTCCAGACCTCTTCGTCCAGATCGGTCAGTGCCAGTGCATCGGCGAGTTCACGCACTCGTTTTACGGTGAGATAAAAATAATTCACGCCGCAGGTCAATGTCCGTTTTAAGGAACGGGCAAGGACACTGCCATGCGTTTCCAGCCCGGCGCGGTCGAATTCGGCGAGGTAGCCTTCGAGATCGTAGGGAATCTGAAAACATTCGATCTGCCATGTGCTGTTTTCCAGCGTCAGAATCGCGAAATGGGCATGGCCGCCGACTCCATCAAGCGCAAGCCCAAGGGAACCGGGATTCAGGTATGTTTTTTCGGCATATTCTCTTTGCTCCTGCTTGTGGCTGTGCCCGCCGAGCAGGATTGCGGCATCGAGATTTTTCAGATGGGACAGCAAAAGCTCCGGATGCAGACCGAAATTCCCACGGAGTTCTCCGGGCGCGCCGTGACAGAGACGAAGTGCCGGGAAGAGAGATTCGCGGCAGGTATCCGGTGTGATTTCTTCCTGCGGAACAAAAACAGGAATCAGCCGGCCTGATTCATTTATTTTTCCGACCAGAACACCGTCTGTCGGCAGATGTTCGAAAAATTCCAGATCCTGTCCGGTAAGATTCCGAAACGTATAATCCAAAAGTCCGCTTGTCGAGGAACCTGCCTTCCAGTTCTGCGGATGCCGGATATTTTCCAGCAGATATTCTTCCCTGTTTCCCCGCACCAGATAGCAGGGAAACTCCTCCTGCATTTCGCGAAGCACTCTCATCATCCGTTGCGGAAAAGGCCCGTCTGTTACAAAATCTCCCAGCCCGATGATACCGTCGATCTCCTGACTGCGAAGAAATGCCAGCACCTTTGCGAGCGCATAATAATTCCCGTGAAGATCACTGATTACTGCTAATTTCATGTGTCGTCCTTTCTGTGATATTGAGTCAAAAGGTGTTTTGTCCCAACATCTCTCTATATCAAAATTATAAAATGCGAGATACTGTTTCGATTTTATCAGATGGAGAGAAAGAACGCAATTTAAAAACCTGCTGACAGAAAAAGCATGTTATGATAAGATCAAAGGCAGAGAGTTTCGAATATCTTTACTGTCGGAGGGAATGTATGATTAATCGGGAAGACATGCTGGAGCTGACGAGGAGGATGACGCCGGCGCGGACTTCGTTTGTGCGGATGGCGGGTTGCTATACGGATTCGGATGGGGAGTATGACGGCAGTTTCAACATTCATTTTCTGAAACTGTCCGGTTCGGAAAAGGCCAGGAATCTGGCGATTGCCAAGAAAATTCCGTTTGCGGAATCGAATGAGAAGCTGCGGGAATACCGTTTTCCGGAAACATCCCAGGGGCCGGGCAGTATCTGGCAGATGCTGATGGCGCTGCGGGAATGCGGACTGAAGAACGATGCGCTGTTGGAAACGTTCTATGATATCCTGATCGAAGGATTGCAGATTCACGGGGCTTATGCCATTTACATGTTTTATGACCGGTATGATATTCCTGCAAAGGCTTCCGATAAAGAGCGCCTGGGGGAATCCGAGGAGATGTTCCCCTATCTGATCTGCGCTGTCTGCCCGCTGGTTGGAGAATACGAGCCGGGAAATCCTATCTGTGGATTCCTGTTCCCTGCCTTTGTGGACCGGAGCGGAGATCTGGAACGGGTTGATATTTATGCAGAGCGTGCAGCGTGGGGCGATCAGATGGCCAGCATTCTTGGCGCAAAGGGCAGAAAATTCAGATGCGATCTGTAAAAGAAAAAATCAAAATTGACGGATCAAACCAGGTGCTGATGTGCCTGGCAGTAAAAAAACTTCCCGGCGAACCTGCATATATCGTTCGCCAAGGGAAGTTTTTTAGATACGGGAGCAGCAGAAGTGCATATTTACTGTGCCATCCCCGCTCCATTCTGTGTAGTTGCTCCGTTTTCCTGCGGATTCTGCGTCTCATTGTCGCCGCCGCTTACCACATCGTCCACCGCGCGGCCGACATCCTCAACGCCCTCACCGACACCACGGGTCACATCTTCAGCGGCGTCGCCGACATCATCTCCAAGGGTATTTCTATCCCCGGTATTTGTACCGTTCGTACCGTTGGCATTCCCATCGGTGCCCTCCGTCACATCATTTACATTGTCGTTTGACGGCATCTCTGTCGTATGGACATCGTTTCTGTTATCCGTCTGTCCCATGTCGCTCTCCGTGTTGGTATTGCCATTTCCGGTGTCATTCGTGGTGTTGTTTCCACAGGCCGTCATCCCGGCCAGTAATACCGCCAATGCCAGCGTCATATACACTCTTCTGATTTTTCTCATCTTCAAAATCTCCTTTCCCTAACAGTGTCTGGACAGTTGCTAGTATTTGAAAAATGCCGGAAAATATACGGAAAAAAGAGGCTTTTGGAAATCTTGACAAAGGAAGAAAAAAACACTAAAACAAAAAGTACGAAAACGGACTAAAAACGAAAACAGGATATATCGAAATGGAAGTCAATCCGGCAAACCGGCGGGAAAAAATCATCAGTCTGACTGAAACGGGAAAACAGTATGCGAGAGAGCTGGTTCTTCCGCTGTTTCAGTCCGAGGAGGAAGCTGCGGCGCAGTTTACGGAGCAGGAGATGACAGAAGCAATCCGGATGCAGGAAAAATTTGCCGACGCACTGGCAAAGAGTATGGAGGAAAAGGTATCCATAGTTCACAATCTGTCCGCTTCGTGATATGATAACAGCAGAATTCGAAAAGGAGAGAAAGAGAATGAAAGAAGAACTGAAGAAATCCCTTCGCACCTACGGCGCCCTGCTGCTGCTCGGTGTGACCGGCGTTCCGCTCGGTGCGGCAGTCGGTCTGATTGAGGCGCTGTTCTGCCGTCTGCTTTTGAAAGTCACGGCTATTCGCGTGGCACATCTTTTCTGGTGTCTGCCGTTTCTCGCTATGGCAGGTCTTGTGATCGTGGCAGTCAATCAGAAATTCGGTGGCAGGGGAAAAGGAGGCATGAGTCTGATTTTTGATGTAGCGTATGAGGAGGAGACAGAGCTTCCGCTTTGCATGATTCCGCTGGCAATGCTCTCAACGGCGTTGACGCATCTGTTCGGTGGAAGCGCCGGCCGCGAGGGCGTTGCCGTTCAGATCGGTGCTGTGTTTTCCTATTTTGCCGGCAAAAAATTACCGTTTAAAAACGCGCCCGGTATCTTTCTGGTAACCGGTATGGCCGCCGGCTTTGCGGGCATGTTCGGAACGCCGATTGCAGCTGTGATCTTCGCGGTAGAGGTGCTCGCTGCGGGTGAAATGCGGTACGAGGCACTGCTTCCGGCGTTTACCGCATCTTTCTCTGCGAGCGCTGTAGCTTCCCTGCTTGGAATCCGCAAAGAAAATCTGGCTGTCCACATCAGCGAAAGCCTGACACCGTTCCTGCTGGTGCGTCTGATTACACTTGGTATTATTTTTGGAATCACAGGCGGCCTCTTCGCCTGGTGCTTAAAGCACACGAAAAAATATCTCGGCGAAAAAATCAAAAATCCGCTGGTGCGTGTTTTCTCCATCGGTGTTATCCTTAGCATTCTGTTCCTGCTTCTGTACCGCGGACGGTATTGCGGCTTTGGAACGAATCTGGTGGAAGCGGTATTTCATGGGGAAAAGGTATATGCATATGACTGGGCGCTGAAATTTATCCTGACAATTCTGACGCTGTCCGCCGGGTTTCAGGGCGGCGAGGTAACACCGCTGTTTACCATCGGAGCAACCCTGGGAGCAGTCCTTGGCAATCTGTTCGGTATTCCGGTGGAGCTTTCCGCGGCGCTTGGCTATGCGGCGGTTTTCGGCGGCGGAACCAATACCTTACTGGCGGCTATTTTCATCGGCGGCGAGATTTTTGGCTACGATTATCTGCCATATTTCTTTATTGTCTGCACCGCGGCCTACGTATTCAACCGCAACAGCTCGATCTATTCCCGCCAGAAACTGACGAAATACAGCTGCTGATAACAGAAACGTCACAAAGTTATCACACACCGTTACGTGTTACAGTTCACTGGTGCCCAGCGAACTGTAACATTCGCAACCCTCATTTAAAGTTTTGCTTCGCAAAAGGAGGGTTGCTCACACCTGAAACATGTTCTTACGCAGCGAAACAGCAAGTGTTTCACTGCTGAGTGAACAGTAACGGTTACGTTACGATACGGGTTGACGCGTTTCCGGGAATGAGGTTATACTAGAGGTATCATATACGAAAAAGGAGTAACGAATTATGAAAGGTATCGTACTTGCCGGAGGTTCCGGCACACGTCTTTATCCGTTAACTATGGTAACATCGAAACAGCTTCTCCCGATCTATGACAAGCCGATGATCTATTATCCGCTGTCTGTTCTTATGAATGCAGGCATCCGCGACATCCTGATCATCTCCACCCCGCAGGACACCCCGCGTTTCGAGGCACTGCTCGGTGACGGCCATCAGTTCGGTGTACAGCTTTCCTACAAGGTACAGCCAAGCCCGGACGGACTGGCACAGGCCTTCATCATCGGCGAGGAGTTCATCGGGGATGATTCCGTTGCCATGGTGCTCGGCGACAACATCTTCTTCGGACACGGTCTGAACAAACGCCTGAAAGCAGCAGTAGAAAACGCTGAGACCGGAAAAGGCGCAACCGTATTCGGCTATTATGTAGATGATCCGGAGCGTTTCGGGATCGTAGAATTTGACTCCGAGGGAAAAGCCATCTCCATCGAAGAGAAACCGGAGAAACCGAAATCAAACTATTGTGTTACAGGTCTGTACTTCTATGACAACAAAGTCGTAGAGTATGCAAAGAACCTGAAACCGTCACCGCGCGGAGAACTTGAGATCACCGACCTGAACCGGATCTATCTGGAAGACGGCAGCCTGAACGTTGAGCTTCTTGGACAGGGCTTTACCTGGCTGGATACCGGTACACATGAGAGTCTGGTAGAGGCAACCAACTTCGTAAAAACCATCGAGACGCATCAGCACCGCAAGATTGCGTGCCTCGAGGAGATCGGTTACCTGAACGGCTGGATCGGCAAAGACCAGCTTCTGACCGACATCGAGCCGCTGAAGAAAAACCAGTACGGCCAGTATCTGATGGATGTGATGAACGGAAAATATATCGACAAATAAAAGCGAACAGCGTTGAAGAAAACTGCCCCGGAAGAAAAATCCGGGGCAGTTTTTGAAAAAAGTGCTTGACCATGACATAACGTCATCCTTTATACTCATGGTACAAACAGAAAATCAGACTGAAAAACAAGAGACAGACAAAACATAACGATAACAAAATCAGAAAAAAGGAGAACCATTATGAGAGTATTTGTAACAGGTGTAAAAGGCCAGCTCGGCCATGACGTCATGAATGAACTTGCAAAACGCGGTCATGAAGGAATCGGCGTTGATATTGAAGAAATGGATATCACCGATGCAGAAAGCGTAAGAAAAGTCATTACCGAAGCAAACCCGGATGTCGTAATCCACTGTGCAGCATGGACCGCTGTAGACCTTGCTGAGGATGATGACAAAAAAGAAAAAGTACATCAGGTCAATGCAGTCGGAACCGAGAACATCGCAAAAGTCTGCCATGACCTTGACTGCAAAATGATCTACATCTCCACCGACTACGTATTCGACGGCCAGGGTACCCGCCCGTGGGAGCCGGATGATGAGCGTCATCCGCTGAACGTATACGGCCAGACGAAATACGAGGGAGAGCTCGCGGTAGAGAAATGGGTGAAAAAATTCTACATCGTCCGCATCGCATGGGTATTCGGCGTGAACGGAAAGAACTTCATCAAGACCATGCTGAATCTTGGAAAGACACACGATCATCTGACTGTTGTAGATGATCAGGTAGGAAGCCCGACCTACACCTACGACCTGTCCCGCCTGCTTGTCGACATGGCAGAGAAAGAGAACTACGGCCGCTACCATGCAACAAACGAGGGACTCTGCTCCTGGTATGAGTTCGCCTGCGAGATTTTCAAACAGGCCGCTGAGATCGATCCGGCTTACGGAAAAGTAAGTGTATCACCGGTAAGCTCTGACCAGTACCCGGCAAAAGCAAAACGTCCGTCCAACAGCCGTATGAGCAAAGAGAAACTGACCGAGAACGGATTCGAGAAACTGCCGACCTGGCAGGATGCCCTGCACAGATATCTGCGCGAGATCGAATTCTGACAGCAAACCCCGAAAATAACGCAAAAAGGCAGTGCTGAATTTTTTATCCTCTTCCGGCAAGAAGACACGTTCTGCGGTGGGAGATGAATTTATAGCAAGATCAGAAAATAACGCAAAAAATTCAGCACTGCAGAACGTGAATTACTGCGTCACGGATTTTCGTCGTACCCCGGTACGCCTTCAAATCCGTTCCTTGTAATTCGCGCCCTGCAGCACTGCCTTTTTTGCGTTATTTTCTGGTCTTGCTATAGTTTCTGAGATTGCTATAAACATTTCCAATAGGCGGAGCCCCAGGTAAAACGGGGGCTCCTTTTTCTTATGCCAAACCCATGCATTCAACAGGGAGAATGCCCTTTTTTCTTTTGTGAATATTGACAGAAAATGCCGTTAAAATTCTCACATTGGATCCGGGTATTTCTGTTGACATTTGAACATGAAATTGCCATTATGAAAGCAGAATCTTTACGTATCCGGCAGGGGGCAGGAACGTGAAGATGACAAAAGAAGGCATGGGGGATGAAGCAATGAAAAAGAGTCTGTTTTACCGGGCAAAAAAGATGCCGCCATCTGCGCAGATCATGCTGCTGTTTGCCGTCGAGGGTGTATTTCTGCAATATATCACATCGATCAACGGTTTCGGCCTGAATCTGTATGCGACAAACATGGGTGCAACCGACAGTCAGATCGGCATTATCCAGATGGTGCCGAACATTGTAGCGTGTGCAGCACTGCTGCCGCTTGGAATTCTGGCGGATCGTCTGAAGTCGACAAAGACGATACCGATGCTTACGCTTCTTGTGATGTGTGCCGGCTATGCATTTCTTGGAAGTGTACCGGCACTCGGCGAGAGACGTATGGAGCTGTTTTTTGTATCACTGGCATTTACTGCGGGGGCACTTGCTATTTACAATGCGCAGTGGCAGGCAATGTTCGGTGCTGCGGTTTCACTGCGGCAGCGAAACGATGTCTATGCCTTTCGGAATCAGTTCATGTTTGTG
This sequence comes from Fusicatenibacter saccharivorans, assembly GCF_015557635.1. Classification (GTDB taxonomy): domain Bacteria; phylum Bacillota; class Clostridia; order Lachnospirales; family Lachnospiraceae; genus Fusicatenibacter; species Fusicatenibacter saccharivorans. Next base: position 50,666 of record NZ_JADNOP010000011.1, on the reverse strand, counting down.
ATTGGCATTCTTGCACCGGTGATCTGCGGGATTCTGATGGGAAGATGCCACACGGCCGATGGAAAGCTTCTGGTACTCCGAAGCTTCTTTTATCTGTGTGCTGTCTGTGTTTTGCTGCAGGCCGCTGCAATCAAAAAAATTCCGGTGGAACAGCAGGAGGAGGGCAAAGCTCCGGCAGAAGCGGGGAAGGCATTCTCACGTTTTTCTGTTTCTGATCTGCTGGAGGCGATCACAAGCGTGGGGAAAAATAAAGCATTGCGCTGGTTTTTCGTGCCGGTGGTCTTTTTCTATATCACCTGGCAGCTTGACTGGAGCATGTGGTATTTAGGACAGGTCAAATATTGCAAAATGTCGGAGATGACACTTTCCATCTGCAACGGTGTTTTCAATATCGGCCAGCTTGCGGCAGTTGGAATGATCGCGAAGGTTGTCCGGAAAAAATCGCCGGATTTTGCACTGATTTTCGCCGGGATCGGTCTTTGCTTCTGCCCGGTTATTATGATTTTGGTTCCACATTTACCGTTGGCGTACCGCGGGGTTACTTTTATTGTTCTGATGACGGTTCTGAACGCTCCACAGTGTGCCGTTGCACTCTGCACGGTACAGATTCTTTTAAATGCCGCACCGGAAAAGAACCGTTCGCTTTTGATCGGCCTCTTTACGATGATGACGACGCTGACCAACAGTGTTCTGCCGTTGCTTGGTGTCCGTCTGTATACGGCACTTGGGGCAGATCTTACGGCACTGTACCGGTTCAACCTGATAGATCTTGGGGTTCGCATTTTATCCACACTCGGGCTGATATGGCGTTATCAGAAGGCGGAAAAAGATGGCTTTCTGACAAAGATTTCGGATTGAGACGGGCCGTAAAAGCCGAAAATAACATTTACAACAGGAACGATATCGTGTATGATAAATGTGGCTTTCTTTGCACGTATGGAAAAGAGAAGCGCAAAAAGGAGTTTAAACAATGAAATGGAATAAATTTACATTAAAAACAAGATCGGAAGTGGAAGACATTGTGATCTCCACTCTGGCCGATGTGGGAATCGAAGGCGTGGAAATTCAGGACAAACAGCCTTTGACCGAGAGCGACAAACAGCAGATGTTCGTGGATATCATGCCGGATATTCCGGATGACGACGGCATTGCCTATCTGAATTTTTACCTCGATGTGGATGAGGACAAGGAGAAGGTTCTTGCAGATGTCCGCGCGGCACTTGCAGAAATGCAGGAGTTCCTGGACCTTGGAGAGTGCACCATCACAGAGTCTGAGACAGAGGACAAGGACTGGATCAACAACTGGAAACAGTATTTCAAACAGTTCTATGTGGACGACATTCTGATCATCCCGTCCTGGGAGGAAGTAAAGCCGGAAGACCGGGATAAAATGATCATCCATATCGATCCGGGCACAGCCTTTGGAACGGGTATGCATGAGACAACACAGCTTTGCATCCGTCAGTTAAAGAAATATGTGACAAAGGATACCGAGCTGCTTGATGTCGGAACCGGAAGCGGTATTCTTTCGATTATTGCACTGAAGCTTGGTGCGCGTCATGCGGTCGGAACAGATCTCGATCCGTGTGCGGTTCCTGCGGTTGAGGAAAACAAAGAAGTCAATGGAATTCCGGTAGAAGCGTTTGATATGATGATCGGAAATATCATTGATGACAAAGAAGTACAGGACAAAGTCGGATACGAGAAATACGATATCGTTACCGCCAATATTCTTGCAGATGTTCTTGTTCCGCTGACGCCGGTAATCGTACACCAGATGAAGCCGGGCGCTGTTTATATCACATCCGGCATTCTCGATGTGAAAGAGGAAGTTGTCAAAGAGGCAGTCGTTGCAGCGGGACTTGAAGTAGTTGAAGTTACACATCAGGGCGAATGGGTTTCTGTTACAGCAAGAAAACCGATGTAAATTAAGAAAAGCGAAACACCAGAAGAGAAAGAGAACAGATTCATGTACCGTTTTTTTGTAGAAGAAAGTCAGATTTATGACGGCACTGTCCACATCACGGGCAGTGACGTTAATCACATCAAAAATGTGCTCCGCATGCGGCCGGGCGAAAAAATACTGGTCAGTACCGGAGGCGAAAAGGAATATCATTGTGCCGTTTCGGATTTCCCGGAAGGTGAGGTTCTTGCCGCAGTAGAAGAAGTCACAGCAGCAGACAGAGAACTCCCGTCCGGAATTGTACTGTTTCAGGGTCTGCCAAAAGGTGACAAAATGGAACTGATCATCCAAAAAGCAGTGGAACTTGGTGCGACGGAAATTGTTCCGGTGGAGATGAAACGCTGCGTTGTGAAGCTGGACCGGAAAAAGGCGGAAAAGAAAGCAGAGCGTTGGCAGACGATCGCGCTTGGTGCGGCAAAGCAGTCCAAACGGATGCAGATTCCGACGGTACACATGCCTGTTACATTTCAGCAGGCGCTTGCAATGATGGCAGAATCAGACGTTCGCCTGATGCCGTATGAGAACGCAGAGGGGATGGAAGGAACGAGAAGAATTCTGGAATCCATTGAACCGGGTGAATCTATTGCGATCCTGATCGGACCGGAGGGCGGCATCGACGAAGCGGAAGTGGAAATGGCCATGAAGGAAAAGGTAGAGCCGATTACGCTCGGAAAGCGCATTCTGCGCACGGAAACGGCCGGAATGACCGTGCTTTCCATTCTGGTGTATCTTTTAGAAGGAAGGGAACGAACAAGATAATGGAAGCATATCTGGACAATTCCGCAACCACCTGTGTTTATCAGGAAACCGCAGATCTCGTCTGTGATCTGATGGTAAATCATTATGGAAATCCGTCTGCGATGCATCAAAAAGGGGTAGAAGCAGAACAATATATCAGAACCGCCCAGGAAACGCTGGCAAAGATTCTGAAAGTCAAAGAAAAAGAAATTTTCTTTACCTCCGGTGGCACAGAGTCCGACAACTGGGCGCTCGTCGGAACAGCAATGGCAAATAAGAGAACGGGAAACCACATCATCACAAGCGCGATCGAGCACCCGGCCGTGTCAGCACCGCTGGCGTTTCTGGAGGAGCAGGGATTCCGTATTACGCGCCTGCCGGTAAATAAAGAAGGCCTTGTGGATGTGAACGAACTCGAAGAAGCGATCACGCCGGAGACGATTCTCGTTTCGATTATGTATGTCAACAATGAGATCGGTGCTGTTGAGCCAATCGAGGAGATCGGACGCAGAATCAAGGCGAAAAATCCGAAAACGTATTTTCATGTCGATGCGATCCAGGCGTTCGGCAAATACCGGATTTATCCGAAACGGATGGGCATCGACATGCTCTCCGTGAGCGGCCACAAGATCCACGGACCGAAGGGAAGCGGCTTTTTATATATTGATGAGAAAGTAAAAATCCGTCCGCTGATCTTAGGCGGCGGCCAGCAGAACGGTATGCGTTCCGGAACCGACAATGTGCCGGGCATCGCAGGCCTTGCGAAATCCGCTGAGATCGTTTACAAGCATTTTGACGGGCAGACCGCGCAGATGCGTGCCTGCAAACACCGTCTGATCGAAGGCTTACGGGAGCTGGACGATGTGGTCATCCATGGCATGCCGGAAGAAGAGGGTGCGCCGCAGATTGTCAATGCATCGTTCTTAAATGTGCGCAGTGAAGTGCTGCTGCACACGCTGGAGGACCGCCAGATCTACGTTTCCGCCGGAAGCGCCTGCTCATCACACAAGAGAGCCGGAAGCCCGACGCTGACTGCTATCGGCGCATCGAAAGCCGAGATGGAGTCTGCCGTGCGGTTCAGCTTCAGCGAATTTACGACACTGGAACAGATTGATTACACCCTGGATACGCTGTGCGAGGTACTGCCGATGCTGCGCAGATTTACCAGGAAATAATAGAAAGAGGAAAATTATGATTACAATACAGCCGGAAATTGAAATCCTGAGCACCGAATCCTACGAGGATATGCTGCGCCGGATCGAGAAAATCGGAAGAGTCTGCTACAAGAGCGAGGAGCGCATTGGAGAAGGCACTGCAGAGAAATTCATCGCAGGCATCATCAAACGCGGTCATGAATCCGTCATTGAGCACGGCTCCATCACCGTAAAAGTAACGTGCGACCGCGGCGTGACCCATGAGATCGTCCGTCACCGTATCGCAAGCTACAGCCAGGAGAGCACCCGCTACTGCAACTATTCGAAAGATAAATTTGGAAACCAGATCACCTGTATCGACCTGGCAACCGGATTTTCCTATGATCTGGACGACGAGAACGACCGTAAAAAATACGAGGTATGGCAGAAAGCAATGGAAGCTGCAGAGCAGTATTACTTCCAGATGCTCGAACTCGGAGCAAAGCCGGAGGAGGCAAGAAGCATTCTTCCGAACTCCCTGAAAACCGAGATCGTCATGACCATGAACTTAAGAGAGTGGCGCCACTTTATCCGGCTTCGAAGCGCCAACGCCGCACATCCGCAGATGCGTCAGGTATCTGACCTGATCCTGAAGAAATTTTCTGAGAAATATCCTCTGTTCTTCCGCGATCTGGCTGAGAAAAAAGGAGAATAAAAAACGATGATGTACAAAGCATTTCTGGTAAAATATGCCGAGATCGGCATTAAAGGAAAGAACCGTCATCTGTTCGAGAAAGCGCTCTGCGTACAGATGGAGCACGCGCTTGCCCCGGTAGACGGAAATTTCCAGGTCACCCGTGAGATGGGACGAATCTATGTCAACACCGAAGGAGACTTTGATTACGAGGGCGCTGTCGATGCGCTGACAAGAGTTTTCGGTATCGCCGAGATCTGCCCGGTTGTCATTTTAGAGGACACCGGCTTTGAAGATCTGGCAGAGGCAGTGGTTTCCTACGTGAAAGAGCTGTACCCGACCGAGGAGAAAACCTTTAAGGTATGCGCACGCCGTGCGAACAAAAACTATCCGATGCACACAATGGAAGTCAACTGCGAGCTGGGCGGCCGCATCCTCGATGTCTGCCCGAACCTCAAAGTAGACGTTCACGAGCCGGATATCTATTTGAACGTCGAGCTGCGTCAGAAGATTTATTTGTACTGCGAGAGCATCGCAGGCCCTGGCGGTATGCCGGTCGGCACAAACGGACAGGCCATGCTGCTGCTTTCCGGCGGTATCGACAGCCCGGTTGCCGGATACATGATCGCAAAACGCGGTGTTAAGATTGATGCCGTTTACTTCCACGCTCCGCCGTACACCAGCGAGAGAGCCAAACAGAAGGTTGTGGATCTTGCAAAACTCGTTGCACGCTACAGCGGCCCGATCCGTCTGCATGTGGTCAACTTCACCGAGATCCAGCTTGCAATCTACGAAAAATGCCCGCACGACGAGCTGACCATCATCATGCGCCGTTATATGATGAAGATCGCAGAAGCGTTTGCACGTCAGGACAAATGCCTTGGCCTGATCACCGGAGAGAGTATCGGACAGGTGGCAAGCCAGACGATGCATTCCCTCGCCGTTACCAACGAAGTCTGCACCATGCCGGTCTTCCGTCCGCTGATCGGTTTCGACAAACAGGAGATCGTCGATATTTCCGAAAAAATCGGTACGTACGAGACATCCGTTCTGCCGTATGAGGACTGCTGCACGATCTTCGTTGCAAAGCATCCGGTGACAAAACCGAACCTGAATGTCATCAAATGCTCCGAGCGCCATCTGGACGACGTGATCGATGAGATGATGGAACGCGCAGTTTCTACCGCAGAGACGATCGAGGTCTGCTAAGGAAAACTTGCTTTAAAGAACAAAAAAGGCCGGATCTTGTTTTGGGGGTTCTGAAAAACAAGATCCGGTCCTGATGATAAACAAAGACAAAAAAAGAGCCGCGGCGAGTGCGCGGCCCTTATGTTCTATCGTAATTATACAATGTACGGAGCAAGAACATCAAGTACGGTCTGAAGAGCATCTCCATCAGCATGGACGTTCAGGTCGATCGGTTTGGAAAGGTCGAGACTGAAGATTCCCATGATGGATTTTGCGTCGATTACGTATCTTCCGGATACCAGATCGAAATCAAAATCGAATTTGGAAATGTCGTTGACGAAAGATTTTACTTTGTCGATAGAATTAAGAGAAATCTGTACTGTTTTCATGTTTGTAATCCTCCCTGTTATTTGGTTAACATTATTTATTACCCTCATTTAACAGCTTTATCTTACCGTTTGGAGGGGAAAAAGTCAATGCGAAAACATACAAAGATAAAGTGGAATCTTCGTGATTTTTAATAATAAAGATGAAGAAGAAAGGAGTATGGCATGAAAAAAACGGTAGCTTTGCATAATCTTGGGTGTAAAGTGAACGCATATGAGCTGGAAGCCATCCAGCAGCTCCTCGAAGACAGAGGGTACGAGATCGTGCCTTTTGCACCGGGAGCGGATGTTTACATTATCAATACGTGTACCGTGACGAACATTGCGGACCGGAAATCGCGGCAGATGCTGCACAAAGCGAAAAAGATGAATCCCGATGCGGTTGTCGTGGCCTGCGGCTGTTATGTGCAGGCGGCTGGGGAAAAACTCGAAGAGGATACGGCGATTGATCTGATCATCGGAAATAATAAGAAGAAAGATCTTGTGGATATTCTGGAAAACTTTCTGGCAGAACGTGAGGATGGTGGAAAACCATCCGACGCGGAGTGTAAGAGCTTCCTCGTGGATATGACACACAACCGTGAGTACGAGACACTCTCGATCAGCAAAACGGCGGAGCACACCCGAGCATTCCTGAAAGTACAGGATGGATGCAATCAGTTCTGTACTTATTGTATTATCCCGTACGCGCGCGGCAGAGTCAGAAGCCGCCGCCAGAGTGATGTGGTAGAAGAAGTAAAACGTCTGGTGGAGGCTGGATACCAGGAAGTCGTGCTGACCGGTATCCACCTTTCCTCCTACGGACTCGATTTCCCGGAGGGCGAAAAAGAGACGCTGCTCGACCTGATCCGCGCTGTTGATGCAGTGGACGGCATCAGAAGAATCCGTCTCGGATCCCTGGAGCCGGGCATCATCACCGAAGAGTTTGCAGAGGCGATCGCCGCAATGCCGAAGGTGTGCCCGCATTTCCATCTTTCGCTGCAGAGCGGAAGCAATGGAACACTGAAGCGGATGAACCGGAAATATACCGCAGAAGAATACAAACACAAATGCGATCTGCTGCGTAAGGTATATGGAAATCCGGCGCTGACGACCGATGTGATTGTCGGTTTCCCGCAGGAGAGTGAGGAGGAGTTTGAAGAGTCGCGCGCCTTTGTCGAGGACATTCATTTCTTCGAGACTCACATCTTCAAGTATTCGAGAAGAGAAGGCACCCGCGCCGCAGCGATGGCAGGCCAGATTCCGGAGCAGGAGAAGACGAAGCGCAGCCACGTTCTGCTGGAACTGGACGAGAGACGGAGACAGGAATATATGGAAGGCTTCCTCGGAAAAGAGCTGGAAGTGCTCATGGAAGAAGAAGTCGAGATCGACGGCGTCCGTTACTGGACGGGACACACGAGAGAATATCTGCGCGTTGCTGTTCTTTCAGAAGAAAATCTCATGAATCAGATGGTGCTTGTCACCCCGGCGAGAATCCATGGAAAAGACTGTCTGATGTAGGAAATGATACTGATCCGGAAGATCTGATAGAAAAAAGAGCCGGAACGAAAAAGTTCGTTGCACTTTTTGAGGGTTCGTGGTAGAATACCCCGTGAGCCTGCAAAAAGGCGGGCAGACGAAGAAGAAAAACAGCGGCTGGCAGAACGAACGAAGAAGTGAGGGATGTCGGCTGCTTTCGCGTCTAAAAAGTATAATCTGTAATTCGTAGTAATTCGTAATGAAATGTTCGGCCGCAGATGCGGCAAAGGGTAAAAATCGTGATCAAAGAAGAGATTGTCAGAGAACTTTATGCAATTGCAGGGGAAGATGCGGTACAGACCGCAGAACCGATGAAAAATCATACGACCTTCCGTGTGGGCGGTCCGGCAGATTATTTCGTCGCTCCTCATACAGAAGAAGAAATTAGAAAAATCGTGGCTCTCTGCGAAGAAAAAGAGATCCCGTGGTTCGTCACCGGAAACGGCAGCAATCTCGTTGTAAGTGACGAGGGCTACCACGGTGTGATTCTTTCGGTTTACAAAAACTTTCAGGGAATCGAAGTGGAAGGAAACAGAATCCGGGCGAAAGCTGGAAGCATGCTCGTATCCATCAGCCGGGCGGCAAGAGAAGCCGGTCTTTCCGGTATGGAGTTTGCCTCCGGAATCCCTGGAACTTTAGGCGGCGGCGTCCGTATGAACGCGGGAGCCTACGGCGGAGAGATGAAGGATATTGTACAGAATGTCACTGTACTCACAAGAGAAGGTGAGATCCGGGAACTGGAAAAAGAAGAGCTCGGCTTCGGCTACCGTGCCAGCGTCATCAAAGACAGAGGCTACGTCGTACTTGGAGCAGAACTTATGCTTGTTCCGGGAGATAAAGAAGAAATTCTTGCCCGCATGCAGGAATTGAAAAACAAGCGGGTAGAGAAACAGCCGCTCGAGTATCCGAGCGCCGGCAGCGCATTCAAGCGGCCGGAAGGCTATTTTGCAGGCAAGCTTGTGATGGATGCCGGATTTTCCGGCTACGCAGTCGGCGGTGCAAAAGTATCGGAAAAACACTGCGGCTTTCTGATCAATGCAGGCGGTGCAACCGCATCGGATGTGATGGAACTGATCCGTCAGATCCAGGCAAAAGTAAAAGAACAGTTTGGCGTACAGCTTGAGCCGGAAATCCAGTTCCTCGGGGAATTCTGATTTTCGTTATCCACCAAAGGAGAAAAAACATGCGTTTTGTAATTGTGACCGGCATGTCCGGTGCGGGAAAAAGTACAGCGTTGAAAATGCTGGAGGACGCGGAATATTTCTGCGTCGATAACCTTCCGATCCCGCTGGTTGAAAAATTTGCACAGCTTACCGCCGACGGTACTTCCGGAGAAATCCAGAAAGTGGCAGTCGGAATCGATATCCGAAGCGGCCAGGCGCTCCCGGACCTGCAGAGTGTTCTGGAGTGGATGAGCATCAACGGAATCTGCTATGAGATCCTGTTTCTGGACGCGTCCGATGACGTGCTGGTCAAACGATACAAAGAGACGAGAAGAACGCACCCGCTGGCAGGTCTTGGACGGGTGGATGAGGGAATTAGAAAAGAGCGCAAAGCACTTGAGTTCCTGAAAAAAGATGCGGACTACATTCTCGATACGAGCCAGCTTCTCACAAGAGAGCTGAAAGCGGAGCTCGATAAGATTTTCGTGCAGGATCAGAAATTCAAAAATCTGATGATCACCGTGCTCTCATTTGGATTCAAATACGGAATCCCGGCGGATTCGGACCTTGTTTTCGATGTGCGGTTCCTGCCGAATCCCTACTACGTAGAAGGCATGCGCCCGCTCTCCGGCAACGATGCTCCGGTGCGGGATTATGTGATGGGATTTGAGACAGCGCAGGTGTTTGCGGAAAAATTAGAGGATATGATCCGTTTTCTGATTCCGAATTATATTTCCGAGGGCAAGCATCAGCTCATTATCAGCATCGGCTGCACCGGCGGAAAACACCGTTCCGTAACCCTTGCCAACGAGCTGTACCGGCGTCTTTCCAACGCGAAGGACTATGGAATCCGGATTGAGCACCGGGATCTGGAAAAAGACGCCATCCGAAAAGGAATTTAGAGGTGGAAGGATGTCATTCTCAAGCGAGGTAAAAGAGGAATTATCGAGACATCTTCCGACGGCACGCCACTGCCAGATTGCGGAAACAGCGGCGATCCTGTCACTCTGCGGACAGATTTCCGAGAAGGACGGGACGATACGGATTCAGACAGAGAATGCGTATGTGGCAAGAAAGTACTTTACTTTATTGAAAAAAACATTTAATATAGAGGCAGAGCTTGCAGTTAAGCTGAATCAGAAGGAAAATACGTATCTGATCCGCGCAAATGACAGGGAAGAAACCCGTCAGATTCTGCAGGCAGTGAAGTTACACGAGACAGACCGGCAGTTAACAATGCCGATTCCGGCTGTTGTGGTACAGCGTCAGTGCTGCAAACGGGCATTTCTGCGGGGCGCATTTTTAGCGTCCGGTTCCATCAGCGATCCCAACCGGTTTTACCATCTCGAAATTGTCTGCCCCGATGCGCCGAGAGCAGAACAGGTGCAGGAACTTCTGAAAAGCTTTGGAATTGATGCACGGATCGTTCTCCGGAAAAACCACCATGTGGTTTATATGAAAGAAGGCGCACAGATTGTGGAGATGCTTGGCATCATGGAAGCCAACATCGCACTTATGAATCTGGAAAACGTGCGGATCTTAAAAGAAATGCGCGGCAGTGTCAACCGAAAGGTGAACTGTGAAACTGCCAACATCAACAAAACGGTCAGCGCGGCGATCCGCCAGATCGAAGATATCCGGTATATCGAAGAAACCACAGGCTTTTCTTCTCTGCCGGAACCGCTGGAGCAGATGGCAAGGCTCCGCTTACAATACCCGGAAGCATCGCTTCTGGAACTGGGCAAGATGTTAACGCCGGTTGTTGGTAAATCCGGAGTTAATCATAGATTAAGGAAACTAAAAGAGATTGCAGAAGATTTGCGAAGGAAACAAGGAGGAGAAGTATTATGATTAAGAAACCAATCACAATTCGTCTTTCAAGCGGCCTGGAGGCGAGACCAGTTGCCATGCTGGTACAGGTAGCGAGCCAGTACGAAAGTGAAATCTACGTCGAGAGCGGCAGAAAAAAAGTAAATGCGAAGAGCATTATGGGTATGATGACACTTGGTCTGGACAATGGCGAGGAAGTTACCGTGACCGCAAACGGAAAAGACGAGAGCGAAGCCATGGACGGCGTTGAAAAATATTTAAGCAGTCCTTCTGCTGAATAATCTTACTGCACTTATAGCATAAACATAGAGCAAAACGGCATGTCAGAAAATTTTGACATGCCGTTTTGCTATGCTTTTTTATGCGAAAACAGACGAAAATCAGACCACGTTCTTCGCGCGGAACCAGTAGGTATAGAGATAGGAAAAACCGAGCGATTCATACAGTGTGATCGCAGGCGTGTTTCCCTCGACAACCTGAAGATACGCTTTCGTTGCACCGAGCCGGATTCCCTCGGAGAGGATTGTGCGGCAGATCGAGGAAGCGTAGTGGCGGTGGCGGTACGCAGGATGCACATGGATGGCATAGACACCGACGTAATCGCGGTCGCGGATGCCAAGGCCGGTGGCAACGATCGTTCCGGTTTCATCCTGGATGGAGGTACAGATGGTTTCTTTTGGAATGGCGCGGTACATCGAAGGAACGACCATGCGGTGCATCACGTTCGTCGTGCTCTTTAAAGCAAAGAGGCTGTCAATCCATTTCGGCGGGATAAAGCTGCTGACGGTCACGGCAATGGCAGGATCCTTTTTGGCAAAGTTCGCCAGATCCATTGTCATGACGTGCGTCGTGTGCTGGACTACATAGCCGCGGTCGGCGAGCATTGCATCAAAGCCGGGATTGACAAGCGGACTGATCTTGAAAATTGCCGGTGTACCCCAGCGACGGTAGATCTCCTCACAGTACTGCACTTTTTCTTCCACCGGAATCGTGGACGGCCCGATCTGCTCGACGCTGTTGGTCCGGTGTGTATAAAAATAAGAAAAACGAAGAATCCATCCGTCGTACAGCTCGATCTGGTGAGACGGCCATGCGTTCAGGGAAAGATCTTCGATGGTTTTGATCAGTGTATTCATATGAAAGTATTCCCCCTTTGGTTATGTATATAGTATAGAAGAAACAGGACGGATCTTCAAGAAAAAATCGAAAAATTCGGCACGCGGAACCGGGCGGCCGGGGCACGATGCGTAACGTTTTCTTGCATAATCGAAGAAAAGGGGTTATAATAGGGGGCAAAGACTGAGAATACAAGGAGAATTGAATATGTCAAAATTACTGAAGGTAATTGTGAATACGCTGCTTCTGCTTGCAATCCTGTCAGCAGGCGCACTGGTGATTCCGCCGTTTGCCGGCATCACGACACTTGTCTCAGACGGGATGGGAAATACCAACATTTCCCGCGGCGCTGTCACGTACGCAAAGAAGACAGATACGTCATCGGTTGCGGCGGGAGACAAAATCCTGGTTGATGACAATTCCGGAAAGTATATCTATACGATACAGTCCCTCGACACCGCTGCCGGAACCGCATCCGTAAAAAATGTGATCAGTGGAGACACGACGGAAATTACCGTGAGAGCAACCGTGAGCAAAGTGATCGTCACGATTCCGGTGATCGGCTTTCTGTCGATGGCGGCGCAGAGCAGAGAGGGAATCATGATCATCGGACTTGCCATTCTGTTTCTGGTCATTCTGTTCATCCTTTCCGAGGTATGGAAACGTGATGAAGAAGAGGATGAGGAAGAAGAGGAAGAAGACGAAGACGAGGACGATGAGAAAGCGTCCGAAGAGCTTCGCAGCAGAAAGAAAGCTGCCCTGGAAGAAAAAAAGAAACGGGAAGAACAGGAAATGACCGAACAGTTGAGAGCAGCCGACCAGAAAACGGCAGAAGAAGAGAAACAGGACGAATTTGAAATTCCGGATCTGGAAGAAGAAGGAACGGAGCAGGTGTCCTTTCATACCGTCGATCTGCAGAACCTTGTAAGAGGAGAAGAAACCGAAGAAATTCCGGAAGCCGTGGAAGAAACGGAAATTGTCGAAGAAGCTGCCGCAGAAGAAACAGCGGAAGAAGTGACAGAAGAAACCGAAGAAACGGAATCTGCAGAGCCGGGAACTGTGGAAGAAATCGAAGAGTTTGAAGAAACCATCGAAGAGCCGGAACCGGAACCGTCCGAGCCGATCGAACTTGCCATGCCGGTTTACACGGCGGAAGAACTCCTCCAGAAGGCCCACGCAGCCGGAGATGACCCGAAAGTCATTGAAGATCCTGCAACCGGCATCACAATCTTAGATTATTCCGACATTCTGTAACTATTCAGAGCCATGCGAACGAAAAGAAAAGAACGCGAATCATGCTTGCATGAATGAACGTTCTTTTCTTTTTGTTCATATGGCAAGAAGCCACATCGAGATGCATCGCAGCGGAATCGAGATGGGGCTCTGAATAGTTGGAAAACGTCAAAAAAGAGAGAAATATAGGAAAAGTGCACAACACGGCACCCCTGTATTTCTCTTTTTGCATAAAAACGGATAAATCGAAAAAAATAAAAAAAAACCTTGATTTTTCGCGTGCTTTCTTGTATACTAACAACTGTTGTGACATTGATAGCGTTGAAGCGCGAGGTTGCCGCTGAGAAACAGCGGGTTTTCCGTGGAGCGAATGTCAAGTTAAAGAAACTGGCGACAAGTCACTGTACCCACAATTAAGTCCACCTGTAAGAGTGGAAACGACCGTGTGCAAACATCAGGACACACACGGGTAAGTGTACAGTCACCGCTTGTCGTACTCGTAAAAGTGCGAAAAGGAGGCGACTTTTTTTATGGCAAGTCAAGTAATGAGAATTACACTGAAAGCGTATGATCATCAGTTAGTAGATGCATCTGCACAGAAAATTATCGAAACTGTAAAGAAGAACGGAGCAACGGTGAGCGGACCAGTACCGCTTCCAACGAAGAAAGAGGTAGTAACAATCCTTCGTGCAGTTCACAAGTACAAAGATTCCCGTGAGCAGTTCGAGCAGAGAACCCACAAGAGACTGATTGATATCATCGCACCTACCCAGAAAACAGTGGATGCATTAGCAAGACTGGAAATGCCGGCTGGTGTTTACATCGATATCAAGATGAAAAACAAATAAGATCAGCTGTAAAAAGTCCGGGATCAGCCCCCGGCCATCAATTAAGTAAGCAATAGATGATATAGAAGCAACACTCATTCGAAGGAATCAACATCCCTAAGGGTCATAGTGTTCCACTTATATCAACTGTTCGCTAGAATGAACTTCTTTATAATAGGAAGTTCCGCTGTAGATAAAACAGGAGGTAAAAGGAATGAAGAAAGCAATTTTAGCTACAAAAGTCGGAATGACTCAGATCTTCGACGAAAACGGTGTTTTAGTACCGGTAACTGTATTGCAGGCAGGTCCGTGTGTTGTAACACAGGTGAAAACCGCAGACAACGACGGGTACAGTGCAATTCAGGTAGGCTTCGGCGAGAAGAAAGAAAACCGTGTGAACAAACCAATGAAAGGTCAGTTCGCAAAAGCAGGTGTTTCCTGCAAGAGATATCTGAAAGAGTTCAGATTTGAAGATGCTGAAACCTATACATTAGGACAGGAAATCAAGGCCGATATCTTTGGCGCAGGCGACAAAATCGACGCTACTGCAACAAGCAAAGGTAAAGGATTCCAGGGTGCCATCAAGAGACATGGTCAGTCCAGAGGACCTATGGCTCATGGTTCCAAATATCATCGTCACGCAGGTTCCAATGGTGCTTGCTCCGATCCGAGTAAGGTATTCAAAGGAAAAAGAATGCCAGGACAGATGGGCGGAAAGAAAATCACCGTACAGAACCTGGAAATCGTAAAAGTTGACGTAGAGAACAATTTACTGTTAGTCAAAGGTGCTGTACCAGGACCGAAGAAATCCATGGTTACCATCAAAGAGACAGTAAAATGCGGTAAATAAGTTCGTTGAAAGGAGGAACACACGTAATGGCTAACGTATCTGTATTAAATATGGAAGGCAAAGAAGTTGGCAGCATGGAGCTTAATGATGCAGTGTTCGGTGTAGAAATCAACGAACATCTGGTACATCAGGCTGTAGTGCTTCAGCTTGCAAATAATCGTCAGGGAACTCAGAAAGCTAAAACCCGTTCCGAAGTAAGCGGTGGCGGAAGAAAACCGTGGAGACAGAAAGGAACAGGTCACGCAAGACAGGGTTCAACAAGAGCTCCTCAGTGGACAGGCGGCGGAGTTGTATTCGCTCCAGTACCAAGAGATTACTCTTTCAAAATGAACAAGAAAGAGAAAAGAGCTGCATTAAAATCCGTTCTGACAAGCAAAGTTCAGGAGAACAAATTCATCGTTCTTGATGAGCTGAAACTTGCAGAGGTTAAAACAAAAGAGATGAAGAAAGTGCTTGATAACCTCAAAGTAAACAACGCACTGGTAATCATCGGAGATGACAGCGAAAACGTAGCACTTTCCGCAAGAAATATTGCTGGCGTTCAGACTGCATCTGTTAATACCATCAATGTATTCGACATGCTGAAATACAACACCATCATCGCAACCAAGAGCAGTGTTGCATCTATCGAGGAGGTGTACGCATAATGGCAGATATCAGATATTACGACGTAATCCTGAAACCAATCGTAACTGAGAAGAGCATGAACGCTATGGGCGAGAAGAAATACACATTTATGGTTCACCCGGAAGCAAACAAATCTCAGATTAAAGAAGCAGTTGAGAAAATGTTCGAAGGAACAAAAGTAAAAAGCGTAAACACCATGAACATGGACGGAAAGAACAAACGTCGTGGAATGGTAGTTGGAAAAACTGCAAAGAGCAAGAAAGCAATCGTTGCTCTGACCGAGGACAGCAAAGACATCGAAATCTTCGAAGGACTTTAATTAGCAGCTGTTCGAAATATGCACACATAAGTGCGATACGAAATGAAAGGAGAACAAAGTAATGGGAATCAAAAGCTTTAACCCATATACACCTTCCAGAAGACACATGACCTCCTCTGATTTCAACGAAATCACGAAGAGCACACCGGAGAAATCTCTGGTAGTGTCCCTGAAGAAAAACGCTGGTCGTAACAACCAGGGTAAAATCACTGTAAGACACCGCGGAGGCGGAAGCAGAAGAAAATACAGAATCATCGACTTCAAGAGAAGAAAAGATGATGTTCCGGCAACCGTTAAATCGATCGAGTACGATCCGAACAGAACAGCAAACATCGCTCTGATCTGCTATGCAGACGGCGAGAAAGCATACATCCTGGCTCCGGAAGGACTGAAAGTTGGCATGAAGGTTATGAGCGGCGCTAGCGCCGAGGTAAGACCTGGAAACTGCCTGCCGCTGTCCGAGATTCCGGTTGGTACCATGGTTCACAACGTAGAGCTTCATGCAGGCAAAGGCGGACAGCTTGTTCGTGCAGCTGGTAATGGCGCTCAGCTGATGGCTAAAGAAGGCAAATACGCAACCCTTCGTCTTCCGTCTGGAGAGATGAGAATGGTTCCGATCAACTGCCGCGCATCCATCGGTGTTGTTGGAAATGGCGAGCACAGCCTGATCAACATTGGTAAAGCAGGACGGAAACGTAACATGGGTATCCGCCCGACTGTACGTGGTTCTGTCATGAACCCGAATGACCATCCACATGGTGGTGGAGAAGGAAAGACCGGTATCGGACGTCCGGGCCCGTCTACTCCTTGGGGAAAACCGGCTCTTGGCCTGAAGACCAGAGCAAAGAACAAGCAGTCTAACAAGTACATCGTAAGAAGACGCGATGGAAAAGCTTTATCGAAATAAGGAGGTAAACGATGTCTCGTTCATTAAAAAAAGGACCATTTGCAGATGAAAGCCTGTTAAAGAAAGTTGACGCTGCAAACGCTTCAGGAGATAAAACAGTCATTAAAACCTGGTCACGTCGTTCTACAATCTTCCCGTCATTCGTTGGACACACAATCGCTGTTCATGACGGAAGAAAACATGTGCCGGTATATGTTACAGAGGATATGGTTGGACACAAACTCGGTGAGTTCGTAGCAACCAGAACCTACAGAGGTCACGGCAAGGACGAGAAGAAATCCGGCGTCCGCTAAGTAGAATGATTTGAGAGAGGAGGTTTTTTAGCAATGGCTAAAGGACATAGAAGTCAGATTAAAAGAGCAAGAAATGCTAACAAAGATACCAGACCGTCTGCAAAGTTATCCTACGCTAGAATGTCTGCGCAGAAAGCTGGATTTGTTTTAGATGCAATCCGCGGTAAAGACGTAACAACCGCACTTGGTATTGTAACTTATAACCCGAGATATGCCTCCAGCGTAGTGAAAAAACTGCTGGAGTCCGCAATCGCAAACGCTGAGAACAACAACGGTCTTTCCAGAGAAAACCTGTATGTAGCTGAGTGCTTCGCTAACAAGGCTCCGACCATGAAGAGAATTCATCCGAGAGCACAGGGCAGAGCTTACAGAATCCTGAAGAGAAACAGCCACATCACGATTGTGTTAGACGAGAAATAAGGAGGACATGTCATGGGACAGAAAGTTAATCCACACGGCCTGAGAGTCGGTGTTATTAAAGACTGGGATTCCAAATGGTATGCCGAGGGTGATTTCGCAGATAACCTCGTAGAGGACTACAACATCCGCACATACCTGAAGAAGAAACTGTACAGCGCAGGTGTTTCCAAGATCGAAATCGAAAGAGCATCTGACAGAGTAAAAGTTATCATCTACACCGCAAAACCGGGCGTTGTTATCGGTAAAGGCGGAGCAGAGATCGAGAAAGTAAAAGCTGAAGTTCAGAAACTGACTGACAAAAAGCTTATCGTAGATATCAAAGAAGTAAAAAGACCGGACCGCGATGCACAGCTCGTTGCTGAGAACATTGCATTACAGCTGGAAAACCGTATTTCCTTCCGTCGTGCTATGAAGTCTACCATGCAGCGTACGATGAGAGCTGGCGCTAAGGGAATCAAAACATCTGTATCCGGACGTCTTGGTGGAGCTGATATGGCTCGTACCGAGTTCTACAGCGAGGGAACTATTCCGCTGCAGACCCTGCGTGCCGATATCGATTATGGATTCGCTGAAGCAGATACCACTTACGGTAAAGTTGGCGTAAAAGCATGGATCTACAATGGCGAAGTACTTCCAACCAGAACTAAAAAGGAAGGGAGCGAGAATTAATTATGTTAATGCCGAAGAGAGTAAAACGTCGTAAACAGTTCCGTGGTTCCATGAAGGGTAAAGCCCTCAGAGGAAACAAAATTAACTACGGTGAATTTGGTCTCGTAGCCCTTGAGCCATGCTGGATCAAATCCAACCAGATCGAGGCAGCCCGTATCGCCATGACACGTTACATCAAACGTGGTGGTAAAGTTTGGATCAAAATTTTCCCGGACAAACCAGTAACCGCACAGCCGGCTGAAACCCGAATGGGTTCCGGAAAAGGTTCTCTGGAGTACTGGGTAGCAGTAGTAAAACCAGGCCGTGTAATGTTCGAAATCGCAGGTGTTCCGGAAGAAACAGCCCGCGAGGCATTACGTCTTGCCATGCATAAGTTACCATGTAAATGCAAAGTTGTTTCTCGTGCAGACTTAGAAGGCGGTGATAACAGTGAAAACTAACGAATTTGTAAAAGATTTAAATACAAAGAGCGCAGCTGAGCTGAATGACGAATTAGTAGCTGCTAAAAAGGAACTCTTCAATTTAAGATTCCAGAATGCAACCAACCAGCTTGACAATACAAGCCGAATCAAAGAGGTTCGCAAAAATATTGCAAGAATCCAGACTGTTATTGCCCAGAAGGCAAACGCAGCTGAGTAATTAGGAGGAAAATATCGTGGAAGAAAGAAATCTTAGAAAAACTCGCGTGGGCAAAGTTGTCAGCGATAAGATGGATAAGACTATCGTGGTTGCCATCGAAGACCATGTAAAACATCCTCTGTACAAGAAAATTGTAAAAAGCACATATAAGCTGAAAGCACACGATGCAAACAACGAGTGCCATGTAGGTGATACCGTACGAGTTATGGAAACAAGACCTTTATCCAAAGATAAGAGATGGAGACTTGTGGAGATCGTTGAGAAAGCGAAATAAATAAGAGATCAGAATGCTAAAGGAGGAATACCAGCATGATTCAGCAGGAAACTAGACTGAAAGTCGCTGACAACACCGGTGCAAAAGAAATCTTATGCATTCGTGTTATGGGCGGTTCTACAAGAAGATATGCCAACATTGGTGATGTAATCGTTGCTTCGGTCAAAGATGCAACACCAGGCGGCGTTGTTAAAAAAGGTGACGTAGTAAAAGCTGTTGTTGTAAGAAGCGTAAAAGGCGCTCGTCGTAAAGACGGTTCTTACATCAAATTTGATGAGAACGCAGCAGTTATTATCAAAGATGACAAAACTCCAAAAGGAACCCGTATTTTTGGACCAGTAGCCAGAGAGCTTCGTGAGAAACAGTTCATGAAGATTGTTTCCTTAGCTCCGGAAGTATTATAGGAGGACAGCTATGTCAATGAAGATTAAAAAAGGCGATACCGTAAAGGTAATCGCCGGCAAAGATAAAGACAAAACCGGCAAAGTAGTCAGCGTTGACGTAAAGAACAACCGTGTTGTTGTTGAAGGCGTAAACATGATTACAAAGCATGAGAAACCGTCTATGAGCAATCAGCAGGGCGGAATCGTTAACAAAGAAGCTCCTATCGATGCATCCAACGTAATGCTGGTTGTAAAAGGAGTTCCGACCCGCGTTGGAATCAAAGTTGAGATGGTTGAGAAAAACGGCAAAACAAAAGCTGTTAGAACCCGCGTTGCAAAAGCAAAAGAGCTGAACGGCGCAGTAATTGATTAAGGAAGAGAGGAGGCAAAACCGTGAGTAGACTGAAAGATCTTTACAACGAGCAGATCGTTGATGCAATGACCAAAAAATTTGGATACAAAAACGTGATGGAAGTGCCGAAGCTCTCCAAAATCGTAATCAACATGGGTGTTGGTGAAGCTAAGGAGAACGCTAAACTTCTGGACGCTGCAATCAGTGATATGGAAGCTATCACCGGACAGAAAGCAGTTACCACCAAAGCGAAAAATTCCGTAGCAAACTTTAAAATCCGTGAGGGTATGCCGATCGGATGCAAAGTTACCCTTCGTGGCGAGAAAATGTACGAGTTCGCAGACCGCCTGATCAACCTGGCACTGCCTCGTGTACGTGACTTCCGCGGCGTAAATCCGAACGCTTTCGATGGCAGAGGAAACTATGCTCTTGGTATCAAAGAGCAGCTGATTTTCCCAGAGATCGAGTATGATAAAGTTGATAAAGTCAGAGGTATGGACATTATCTTCGTTACCACTGCTAACACAGATGAAGAAGCTCGTGAATTACTGACATTATTCAACATGCCATTCGCAAAGTAATAGGAGGAATTGATTCATGGCTAAAACAGCAATGAAAATCAAACAGCAGCGCAAAGCTAAATTCTCTACAAGAGAATACAATCGTTGCAGAATTTGTGGCCGTCCACACGCATATTTAAGAAAATACGGAATCTGCAGAATCTGCTTCCGTGAATTAGCATACAAAGGCCAGATTCCTGGCGTTAAGAAAGCTAGTTGGTAAAATTTTAGAAGGAGGCAAATTCAAATGAGTATGAGTGATCCGATTGCAGATATGCTTACAAGAATCCGTAACGCTAACACTGCAAAACATGATACAGTAGATGTTCCGGCATCCAAAATGAAAATCGCAATCGCTGATATCCTGGTAAACGAGGGATACATTGCAAAATATGAACTCAGCGATGAGGGTGCATTCCAGAATATGCACATCACCCTGAAATACGGCGCTGACAAAAACGAGAAGATCATCACCGGTCTGAAGAGAATCTCCAAACCGGGTCTGAGAATCTATGTTGGCAAAGATGAGCTGCCGAGAGTACTTGGCGGACTTGGAATCGCTATTCTTTCCACAAACCAGGGTGTTATTACCGATAAAGAAGCTCGCAAGCTGCAGGTTGGCGGCGAGGTTCTGGCATTCGTTTGGTAATCTGAAACGAAACAAAGCAACTGAAAACAGAGAGAGCGTAAGGCTCTCTCCGAAAATCTAAGTTAATAGGAGGAAATTGGTATGTCACGTATTGGAAGACTGCCAGTGGCAATTCCTGCAGGTGTAACAGTAGACATCCAGGAAAACAACCACGTTGTAGTAAAAGGACCAAAAGGAACATTAGAGAGAACTCTCCCGGCTGAAATGAGCATCAAACTGGAAGACGGACATGTAGTAGTTACAAGACCGAGCGATCTGA
The DNA here is from genome assembly GCF_015557635.1 of Fusicatenibacter saccharivorans. Taxonomy (GTDB): domain Bacteria; phylum Bacillota; class Clostridia; order Lachnospirales; family Lachnospiraceae; genus Fusicatenibacter; species Fusicatenibacter saccharivorans. Next base: position 29,676 of record NZ_JADNOP010000011.1, on the reverse strand, counting down.
AGAAAATGAAAGCTCTTCATGGTCTGACCAGAACTCTGATCCACAACATGGTAGTTGGTGTTAGCGAAGGCTATACCAAAACACTGGAAGTAAACGGTGTAGGTTACAGAGCTGCAAAACAGGGCAACAAATTAGTTCTGTCTCTTGGATATTCCCATCCGGTAGAGATGATCGATCCGGAAGGACTCTCCTCCGCTGTAGACGGCAACAAGATCATTGTTTCCGGTATCAGCAAAGAGAAAGTTGGCCAGTATGCTGCTGAAATCAGAGACAAGAGAAGACCTGAGCCATACAAGGGCAAGGGAATCAAGTATGCTGATGAAGTGATCAGACGTAAAGTTGGTAAGACTGGTAAGAAATAATTAAGGAGAGTGTGAACATGATTAGTAAAGTATCAAGAGCGCAGATGCGCCAGAAAAAGCATAGAAGATTACGTAATCATATCGTAGGTACTGCACAGCGTCCGCGTCTGTGTGTATTCCGCAGCAATAACCATATGTATGCTCAGATTATCGACGATACGATTGGAAATACTTTAGTTTCTGCTTCTACTCTTCAGAAAGAAGTGAAAGCAGAGCTTGAGAAAACCAACAATGTAGATGCAGCAGCATATCTTGGAACCGTTCTTGGAAAGAAAGCTGTAGAAGCAGGTATTACTGAAGTTGTATTTGACCGTGGCGGATTCATCTACCAGGGAAAAATCCAGGCATTCGCAGACGCAGCTAGAGAAGCTGGGCTGGTATTCTAAGAAAGGAAGGAAAAGAACACATGAAGCATACAATTATTGATGCAAGCCAGTTCGAACTGGAAGAAAAAGTCGTATCAATTAAGCGTGTTACAAAAGTTGTTAAAGGTGGTCGTAACTTCCGTTTCACAGCTTTAGTAGTTGTCGGCGACGGCAATGGACACGTAGGCGCAGGCCTTGGAAAAGCAGCCGAGATTCCGGAAGCTATCCGCAAAGGTAAAGAAGACGCTATGAAGAAACTGGTAAGCGTAGCAATCAATGAGAACGGAAGTATCACTCATGACTACGTAGGTAAATTCGGAAGCGCAGAGGTTCTGTTAAAGAAAGCTCCTGAAGGTACTGGTGTCATCGCTGGTGGCCCAGCCCGTGCCGTAATCGAGTTAGCTGGTATTAAGAACATCCGTACAAAATCCCTTGGATCCAGAAATAAGCAGAACGTAGTTCTGGCTACCATCGCTGGTCTGTCTGAGCTGAAGACTCCAGAAGAAGTAGCAAGACTTCGCGGCAAATCTACAAACGAGATCTTTGCTTAAGGAGGATGTGAAAAATGGCAGATAAATTAAAAGTAACACTGGTGAAATCCCCGATCGGATGTGTTCCGAAACACAGAAGAACCGTGGAAGCACTGGGTCTGAAAAAAGTTAACAAGACGGTAGAACTGCCGGATAACGCAGCAGTTCGCGGCATGGTTAATCAGGTTTCTTACCTGGTTAAAGTAGAAGAAGCATAAGGAGGTACCGTAATGGACTTATCTAATTTACAGCCGGCTGAAGGTTCCAGACAGAACGATAACTTCCGCAGAGGCCGTGGACATGGTTCAGGAAATGGTAAAACAGCAGGTAAAGGCCACAAAGGACAGAAAGCACGTTCCGGAGCACCGAGACCGGGATTTGAAGGTGGTCAGATGCCTTTATACAGACGTCTTCCGAAGAGAGGTTTCAAAAACAGAAACTCTAAGGAAATCGTTGGAATCAATGTAGATGCTCTGAATCGTTATGAGGACGGAGCTGTTGTAACCGTAGAAACTATGATTGAGACTGGTCTTGTTTCTAATCCGAGAGATGGCGTAAAAATCCTTGGAAACGGTGAAGTCACCAAAAAACTCACTGTAAAAGCAAATGCTTTCAGCGAGAGCGCAAAGGCAAAAATTGAAGCGGCAGGTGGAACAGTCGAGGTGATCTAATGTTTAAGACCTTTATCAATGCATTTAAGGTCAAAGATGTTCGTCGCAAAATATTTTATGTGCTTATGATGCTTGTTGTCATCCGGTTAGGCTCTCAGATGCCTGTACCGGGTGTCAATACAAGCTTTTTTGCGAATTATTTTGCAAATAATACGAATGAGGCATTCAGTTTCCTGAATGCATTCACGGGCGGCGGTTTCGACCGTTTCTCCATCTTTGCTCTGAGTATTACACCGTACATTACTTCTTCCATCATTATTCAGCTGCTCACCATTGCAATTCCACAACTTGAGGAAATGCAGCGTGACGGCGAAGAGGGAAGAAAGAAAATGACTGCGATTACTCGTTATGTGACAGTAGGTCTTGCATTGTTTGAGTCTGTTGCCATGGCAGTAGGCTTTGGACGCCAGGGACTCCTCACCACTTTTAACGCAGTTAATGTGATTGTTGTAGTGGCAGCTCTGACAGCTGGTTCTGCCTTCCTTATGTGGGTGGGAGAACAGATCAACGACAAGGGCGTTGGAAATGGTATTTCTATGGTCCTGTTAATCAACATCCTTTCCAGAATCCCGCAGGATATGGTAACCCTTTACGAAACCTTCGTAAAAGGCAAAACCATCGCGCGTGGTCTGCTGATGTGGATTATCATCGCTGTTGTGATCATCGCTGTTGTTGTGCTGGTACTGATCCTGAATGGCGCTGAGAGAAGAATTCCGGTACAGTATTCCAAGAAAATGGCCGGAAGAAAAATGGTTGGCGGACAGTCATCCAATATTCCGCTGAAGGTAAATACAGCGGGCGTTATCCCGATCATCTTTGCATCATCCATCATGTCTTTCCCATCGATTATCCTGTCGTTTGTCGGAAAGTCGGATATCAAAGGCATCGGCGGAACGCTGATCAAGATGCTGAATTCCAACAACTGGTTTGACAAAACCAATCCAGTTGCTTCGCTGGGCCTGATTCTCTACATTGTCCTTGTTGTTTTCTTCGCTTATTTCTATACCTCCATCACCTTCAACCCGATGGAAGTTGCAGATAACATGAAAAAACAGGGCGGCTTTATCCCAGGCATCCGCCCGGGTAAATCCACGGTAGATTATCTGAACAATCTGCTCAGCTATATTATTTTTATCGGTGCAGCAGGTCTTACCATTGTTGCAGTGATTCCATTTTTCTTTAATGGATTTTTCAAAGCGAATGTATCCTTTGGAGGTACTTCTCTGATCATTATTGCCAGCGTAATTCTGGAAACCTTAAAACAGATTGAATCCATGATGCTGGTACGCAATTACAAAGGATTCTTAAACGATTAAGGCATAAGAGGGACTGTCTGGATAAGACAGGCCCTTTCTTTTGTTTAAAGCGCTTTTAAAGAGGCTTTAGCAGAGAAAATTTTTGCTATTGTGGTTTACTTTATGGTATAATAAGGTAAATTACACGCAGCGGATTGCTGCAAATTCAAACATGGGAGGAAAAGCGCATGAAAATTATTATGTTGGGGGCACCTGGTGCCGGAAAAGGTACACAGGCAAAACAGATCGCTGCAAAATATGAGATTCCTCATATTTCAACCGGCGATATCTTCCGCGCAAATATCAAAGAGGGAACCGAGCTTGGAAAGAAGGCGAAAGCATTCATGGACAAGGGAGAACTCGTTCCGGACGAGCTGACCTGCGATCTTGTTGTAGACCGTATTTCCAAACCGGACGCAGCAAAGGGCTACGTGCTGGATGGCTTCCCAAGAACGATTCCGCAGGCCGAGGCACTGACCAAAGCCCTGGAAGCACGCGGAGAGAAAATTGACTACGCAATCAATGTAGAAGTACCGGATGAAAATATCGTTCACCGTATGGGCGGACGCCGTGCCTGCATCGGATGCGGAGCAACGTATCATGTAGAATTTAACGCACCAAAGGTAGAAGATGTATGCGATACCTGCGGCGGCGAGCTGGTTCTTCGTGATGACGATAAACCTGAGACCGTACAGAAGAGACTGTCTGTATACCATGCTCAGACACAGCCTCTGATTGACTACTATAAGAAAGCCAATGTTCTGGTGGAAGTTGACGGAACCCAGGATATCAACGTGGTATTTCAGGATATAGTAAAGATTTTAGGAGCGTAAAGGATGTCCATATCAATTAAAACTGCCCGGGAAATTGAAAAAATGCGCCGTGCCGGTGAACTGCTGGAGAAGGTACACGATGAATTAGGCCGCGCCATCCATCCGGGAATGTCAACCTGGGAAATCAACAAGCTCGGAGAAGAGATGATCCGCAGCTTCGGATGCACTCCCAACTTTTTAAACTATAATGGGTATCCGGCTTCGATCTGCGTTTCTGTGAACGAAGAAGTGGTTCACGGAATCCCAAGTAAAAAACGGATTCTGAAAGAGGGCGACATTGTCAGCCTGGATGCGGGACTTATCTATGAAGGATACCATTCCGACGCAGCCCGCACACACGCGGTCGGTGAGATCTCGCCGGAGGCAAGAAAACTGGTGGAAGTAACACGCCAGGCCTTTTTTGAAGGAATCAAATACGCAAAAGCAGGCCATCATCTTCATGAGATTTCGGCGGCGATCGGTGCATACGCAGAGAGCTTCGGCTACGGCGTTGTCCGCGACCTGGTAGGCCACGGCATCGGAACGCACCTGCACGAAGATCCGGCAGTGCCGAACTTCGCACAGCCAAGCCGCGGCGTCCGCCTGCAGCCTGGCATGACGCTCGCCATCGAGCCGATGATCACAGCCGGAGGCTATGCAGTCAGATGGCTGGATGATGACTGGACCGTTGTGACAGAAGACGGCTCTCTTGCCGCACATTATGAGAACACGATTCTGATTACGGAGGGAGAACCGGAAATTCTGACACTTTCGCATACGGAGGAGGATTTATGAAACCGATTGTGAAAGGAATGTTTGCCAGAAGCCTGGCCGGCCACGATAAAGGAAAGCTGTATGTGATTTCGGATGTACAGGAGCCATACGTATTCCTGGTGGACGGAAAAATCCGTACCGCCAACCGGCCGAAAAAGAAGAAGCTGATTCACGTACAGCCGGATTACGAAATGACGGATGCGGTTCGTGATGAAGATATCCGTAAGGCATTAAAAGAAAAAAGTTGCAAAGAGTTGAAGGAGGATTAATCAATGTCTAAGGCAGATGTAATTGAGGTAGAGGGAACTGTCCTCGAGAAATTACCAAACGCAATGTTTAAAGTAGAACTGGAAAATAAACACGTTGTATTAGCTCATATCAGTGGAAAGCTGCGTATGAACTTTATCCGTATTCTCCCGGGAGACAAAGTAACCATCGAGCTGTCCCCATACGATCTGGACAAGGGACGTATTATCTGGAGAGATAAATAAGAAATACGATAAAAAAAGCCATCCGGCATGCCGGATGGCTTTTTCTCTGTATGTGTTTCTCTGTATTCATCCCCAATAACAGTAACCGTTCTACAGAACAAAGATTTCGATCACCGGCCTTCAGATTTCTGACAGCCACAAAGCAAGCACCAGTCTGCAAACCCTGCAGCATCCGCGGCGGCGGGCATCTGAATTTCTTTTCAGTCCCTTTTGAAACCTTCCAGATGTATTATGCAATATTTTAATAGAAAAAGCAATGAAAAAAGTATAAAATTTTATGAAAACTTTTTGTGAAAACCAGGAGAATTTGTGCACTTTTGAAACAAAATTTTTAAACCGTCAGAAGAAAAAGAAAAAGTGAAAAGACAGGAGAAAAGAGCGGCCGGAAAACCGTGAAAATGACAGATGAGGGCTCGAAAGCGACAGAAGAATATATGTTCGTGAATTCTGTGTGAAGTTGAAATATTTGGTTGAATTCTCAAAATAATGTGATACAATGCAATAGAGAAACTTTACGGGGAAATTTTACCGGGAAGGGTCTCCTGGGCGGTGCGGTAAAATCCATGCACCGGCAGAAATCAGGGAAACATTTTATGAAACAGCAGGCTGCAGTCTGAAAAATAATTCGGATCTGCAGCAATGGCATCGCTGTTCCTTACAGATAACAGGAAAGGAAAATGTGCAATGACAAAAATGGGAAAGAAAAAGAAAAAAGGCCTTGTTGCAGCACTCTGCGTAATTGCAGTGATTGTTTTACTTGCCGCTGCATATGGAATCTTCTGTCTGATCATCGAGGATGACAAAATCTGGGCAGATGCTTCTATTAACGGAGTAAACATTCAGGGAATGAGCAAAAAAGAAGCTGCACAGACAGTGGAACAGAAGTTTGAAGAAGATTATAAAGATACAGCTGTTACCGTTGAGCTGGATGGTCAGCAGTATACGATGAACGTATTTCCAATGCTGGGGATGGATGCTTCCGCAGAAATTGAAAAAGCATATGAAAAAGGCCATGGAAATCTTCTGGTTCGCGGTCTGGAGTGGGTCGAGATGAAACGGGGAAAGGCAGAGAAACTTTCCTATGATGTGCAGCCGACTGTGGCCCATCCAGATGAGGTGGAAGGAATTGTACAGGCATCCGGCATTCAGGATTACAACTCCATGCAGGATACTACATATGAAGTAACAGATACCGGCCTGATCGTGCATAAAGGCATTTCCGGAACCAGACCGGATGTGGATGCTTTAAAACAGCAGATCCAGACGAATGTGACAGCAATGAATTTCCAGGATGTAATTTCCTGCCCGACGGCAGAAAATCAGCTGACGGAGCCGGATTTTGCCGGAATTGCAAGCCAGATTTATACCGAGCCGGTCAATGCGACGCTGGATCCGGACAACGGATATTCCGTTGTGGCATCGAAAAACGGAACCTCAATGGATGCGGACAGTGCGAAAGCCGAGTATGAGAGTGCAGAAGAAAATACGGATATCACGATTCCGTTTACCTTTACCGAGCCGGAGATTACAACCGAGAAGATGAACGCAAATCTGTTTAAAGACACGCTTGGAAGTTACAGCTCCAGCGCAGCAGGTGGAACGAGCGGAAGAATTCACAACGTCGGACTTACGGCATCTATCTGCAACGGACAGATCGTTCTGCCGGGAGAAACCTTCTCTTTTAATGGTGTCGTAGGTGATACAACGGCAGAAAAAGGATACCAGGAGGCAGCAGGCTATCAGGATGGCAAAGTCGTCCAGGTACTTGGAGGAGGCGAATGCCAGGTGTCTTCCACACTGTTTTCCGCTATTTTGTATACAGACCTTGATGTGTTGGAAAGAGCCAACCATTCGATGCCGGTACATTATGTGCCGTCAGGAATGGATGCAACCGTATTCTGGGATTCACCGGATTTCAAATTTGAAAATAATCATAAGTATCCGGTGAAAATTGTGATGAATATGGACAGCAGTGATACACTGACCGTAAAAATTCTCGGAACAAAAGAAAACGACTATACCATTGAGCCAAGGGTAGAGCAGATCGATGAGATGAGTAATGTAACGTATCGTGATTATAAAGATGCAAGCGGAAATGTAGTAAAATCAGAATCCGTATGCGCAAGCAAATACAAACCGCTGAACTCAGGATCATGATGCAAAAAAGATGTTACCTGTAAAAAACAGGCGGGACAGAGAAGAGAAATCTGTCCCGCCTGTTTTTTTTCTTACCGGTGGGAGAGATGAAAAAATGCACAGAAAAAGAGCAAAAAAAAATGAAAAAATATGTAAAAAATTTCTTGCATTTCCGGGAACAAAATGCTATACTATAAAACGAACTTTTGCGCGTGGACTTTTTTCTAACCCACAAAAAGAAAACGCATTCCAAAAGTTTACAACAGAAAATTCCCCTACACGGGGCGCTAGGAGCAAAGAAAGGAGGATTCATCATGAAGGTTAGATCTTCTGTAAAACCGATCTGCGAGAAATGCAAAGTTATCAAAAGAAAAGGTAGCATCAGAATCATTTGTGAGAATCCAAAGCACAAACAGCGCCAGGGCTAATCCGTCATTAGGCTTGATCGTAATTGTGCAGATTTTAAGTGCGGCTGCAGCGAGGACGCGCGTGAATGCGTTGTTCTGCTGTTAATATTATAAAGTGAGACACCTGGCAAGTTGCAGCCAGGACACCTCCGGCGGGTGGACGCGCGGAGCGCAGACATCCCTTATAATATTGCTTAATACTCCGATCTGTCAGGTGGCAGAAGGAGAAAGGTCGTGCGAACACGGCTGGATACACGCATACCTGTATCCCAATTAGGAAAATATTAATGTTTTAGAAAAATGGAGGACAAAGTACATGGCTCGTATAGCTGGTGTAGACTTACCAAGAGACAAACGTGTTGAGATTGGTCTGACCTATATCTACGGAATCGGTAGAACAAGTGCAGATCGTATCTTAAAAGAAGCTGGAGTAAATCCGGACACACGCTGCAGAGATTTGACAGACGATGAAGTAAAGAGACTCAGTGCAGTTATCGATGAGAGTCAGGTTGTAGAAGGAGATCTTCGTAGAGAAATCGCTATGAACATCAAACGTCTGCAGGAGATCGGATGCTACAGAGGTATCCGTCATCGTAAAGGCCTTCCGGTTCGTGGTCAGAAAACAAAGACCAACGCAAGAACCCGCAAAGGTCCTAAGAGAACTGTTGCAAATAAGAAGAAATAATTTAACCAGTAGTCCAATATAAGATTAAGAAAGTGTAGGTTAGTTTTAAAATGGCAAAAGTGACAAAGAAAACGACAAAACGTCGTGTCAGAAAAAACGTTGAACACGGACAGGCACATATCCAGTCTTCCTTCAATAATACAATCGTAACACTGACTGATGCAGAAGGAAATGCTCTTTCTTGGGCAAGTGCCGGCGGTCTGGGATTTAGAGGTTCAAGAAAATCTACTCCATACGCAGCTCAGATGGCTGCAGAAACTGCTACCAAAGCAGCGCTGGTTCATGGCTTAAAGACTGTTGACGTTATGGTAAAAGGACCAGGATCAGGTCGTGAAGCTGCAATCCGTGCCCTTCAGGCATGCGGTCTTGAAGTTACAAGCATCCGCGACGTAACACCGGTTCCGCACAACGGATGCCGCCCACCAAAACGTAGAAGAGTCTGATTAGGAGGTTAAGAACATGGCAGTAAATAGAGTACCAGTCCTGAAAAGATGCAGATCCCTCGGAATGGATCCTGTATATCTTGGAATTGATAAGAAGTCCACAAGACAGCTGAAAAGAGCAAACAGAAAAATGTCTGAGTATGGTCTTCAGTTAAGAGAAAAACAGAAAGCAAAATTCATCTACGGCGTTCTGGAGAAACCTTTTGTTAACTATTACAAAAAGGCTGACAGAATGGAAGGACAGACTGGTGAGAACCTGATGATCCTTCTTGAACTCCGTCTGGACAACGTTCTGTTCCGTATGGGAATGGCTAGAACCAGAAAAGAAGCACGTCAGATCGTTGACCACAAACACGTTCTGGTTAACGGCAAACAGGTAAATATCCCGTCTTACCTTGTAAGCGCTGGTGATACCATCGAAATCAAAGAGGGTAAAAAATCCTCTCAGAGATATAAAGACATCGTAGAGGTTACAGGCGGCCGTCTGACTCCAGAATGGATCGAGGCTGATCTTGAGGCACTCAAAGGTGTTGTAAAAGAGCGTCCTACCCGCGAAATGATCGATGTTCCGGTTGACGAAGTGCAGATCGTCGAGCTGTATTCTAAATAAAGAATCGCCATACGCGGAAGGCTTTATTCCCATGAGTAATGAGCCAACCAATTTAAAAGGAGGGGCTTTCGAGTGTTTGATTTTAACAAACCGAAAATTGAAATTACTGAGATTTCTGATGACAAGAAGTACGGCAGATTTGTGGTTGAACCTCTGGAAAGAGGCTACGGTATCACATTAGGTAATTCTCTTCGCAGAATTATGCTTTCTTCCCTCCCTGGAGCAGCAGTAAGCCAGGTTAAAATCGAGGGCGTTCTTCATGAATTCAGCTCCATCCCTGGAGTAAAAGAAGACGTTACAGAAATCATCATGAACCTGAAGAGCCTTGCAATCCGCAATAACAGCGAAACCAACGAAGCAAAAGTTGCTTATATTGAGTTCGAGGGCGAGGGAGTTGTAAGAGCATCCGATATTCAGGTAGATCAGGATATTGAGATCATGAATCCGGATCAGGTAATCGCAACCCTGAACGGCGGCCCGGACAGCAAGCTGTACATGGAGCTGACGATCACAAAAGGCCGCGGTTATATCAGTGCTGACAAAGGCAAGAGCGATGACATGCCGATCGGCGTTCTCGCTGTGGATGCTATCTATACACCGGTTGAGCGTGTAAACCTCAAAGTGGAGAACACCCGTGTAGGTCAGATTACCGATTACGATAAACTGACACTGGATGTTTACACCAGAGGAACACTGGATCCGGACGAGGCAGTCAGCCTGGCAGCTAAGGTTTTAAGCGAGCATCTGAAACTCTTCATCGATCTGTCTGAGAATGCGAAGACAGCAGAAGTTATGATCGAGAAAGAGGACAATGAGAAAGAGAAAGTTCTGGAGATGAACATCGACGAGCTTGAGCTTTCCGTGCGTTCCTATAACTGCTTGAAACGTGCCGGTATCAATACCGTAGAAGAGCTGTGCAACAAAACTTCCGAAGACATGATGAAGGTTCGTAACCTGGGCCGCAAGTCTCTGGAAGAGGTACTTGCAAAGCTGAAAGAACTGGGACTGTCACTGAGTCCTGGGGACGGAGAATAAATCACAGCGATTTATCTTTCCGTTTGATTTGTAGACGAAAACCCCCTGTCAGTAAGTCCGAGGCAGCATGACTTGCGGGTTCCACAAATGGAGGAAAATTTAAAATGGCAAAATATAGAAAACTTGGCAGAACATCTGACCAGAGAAAAGCATTATTAAGAAACCAGGTAACCAACCTTCTGTATCACGGAAAAATCGTTACCACTGAGACCAAAGCGAAAGAGATCCGCAAGATCGCTGAAAGCATGATCGCACTGGCTGTAAAAGAGAAAGATAACTTTGAGACCGTTACCGTTACTGCTAAAGTAGCTCGCAAAGATGCTGATGGCAAACGTGTGAAAGAAGTAAAAGACGGCAAAAAAGTTACCGTATACGATGAAGTTCAGAAAGAGATCAAAAAAGATCTTCCGTCCAGACTTCACGCTAGACGTCAGATGGCAAGCTTCTTCTATCCTGTAACAGAGGTTCCGACCGAAGCAGCAGGACGCAAGAAAAACACCAAGTCCATCGATATGCCACAGAAAATGTTCGATGAGATCGCTCCGAAATATGCAGACCGTAACGGCGGATATACCCGTATCATCAAGATCGGACCGCGTAAAGGTGATGCAGCTATGGAAGTTGTAATCGAGCTGGTTTAATCTGTAAATAGTTTTGAAATTCGCAGGGGCTGCCTCTTAGTAGGTAGCTCCTGTTTTGTTGCATATCATATTTTATATGACACAATTGCGAAATTGTGGCAATGTACGGGGTTGCATCTGCTTTGCGAATAAGGTACAATACAGAATACAGAACAGCTAAAATGGGATACAAAGGAGAGCATTTGCATGGAGAGCAAGAAAAAAATGTTGTTTATTTTTAATCCGTTTTCCGGAAAAGCACAGATTAAAAGTAAACTGTTTGAAATTATCGATGTTTTTGTAAAAGGCGGATATGAAGTCATTGTCCACCCGACGCAGGCAGTCGGAGATGGTTTCGAAAAGACAAAGGAGCTTGCGCCGCAGGTGGATCTCGTTGTCTGCAGCGGGGGCGACGGAACACTGGATGAAGTTGTCAGCGGTCTGATGGAAGTGGATCAGCGCGTTCCGATCGGTTATATTCCGGCCGGAAGCACCAATGACTTTGCAAACAGTCTTTCTATTTCGAAAGATATGGTACAGGCGGCAAAGGATATCATCGAGGGAAACCTGTATTCCTGTGATGTGGGAGCGTTCAACAACGACAGCTTTGTCTACATCGCTGCATTCGGCCTTTTCACGGATGTTTCCTATGAGACAGACCAGCACATGAAAAACATTCTCGGCCATCTGGCATACCTGCTGGAGGGATCCAAACGGATCTGGAATGTGCCGACGTACTGGATTAAAGTCGAGGCAAACGGGGAAACCTTTGAGGGAGAGTATATCTACGGTATGGTGACGAATGCCAAGTCCGTCGGCGGCTTCAAAAACCTGCCGGGACAGGATGTACGCCTGGATGACGGACTCTTCGAGGTAACCCTGATCAAACGCCCGAAAAACCCGCTGGAACTGAATGAGATCATTGCGTCCCTGCTGATGCAGGAGGATCACACAGACCTCATCGATTCGTTCAAGACCGACCGCATCATCATCGAGTCCAACCAGGAGATTTCCTGGACTCTGGACGGCGAATACGGCGGAGATCACGGCTATGTCTGCATCGAAGCGCACAAACATGCCATGGAACTGGTTCTGAACAATAAGTAGGCACGGCTTTTTGATAAGTTTTTCACAAAAAAGTGCAAAAAAATGGATTTCGCCACGAAAACCATTTGGCATTTGCAGAAAGATGTTGTATAATAAAACCAGTTATGAAAGTAACAAGTATGCCGTAAGCCTGAAAACGGTACACGGCACAATTACAGACACAGGAGGTCATTTGAGCTATGTTAGTATCAGCAAAAGAAATGTTGGACAAAGCAAAAGCCGGCCACTATGCAGTTGGTCAGTTTAACATCAACAACCTGGAGTGGACAAAATCCATCCTTCTTACCGCACAGGAGATGAATTCTCCGGTTATCCTTGGCGTATCTGAGGGTGCAGGAAAATACATGACAGGTTTCAAGACTGTAGCTGCCATGGTAAAAGCTATGATCGAAGAGCTGAACATCACTGTTCCGGTTGCTCTGCATCTGGATCACGGAACCTACGAAGGATGCTACAAATGCATCGAAGCAGGTTTTTCATCCATCATGTTTGACGGATCTCACTATCCGATCGAAGAGAACGTTGCAAAAACAAAAGAACTGGTAGCTGTCTGCAAAGAGAAAGGAATGTCTCTGGAAGCAGAAGTTGGTTCTATCGGTGGAGAAGAAGATGGTGTTGTAGGTATGGGCGAATGCGCTGATCCGAACGAGTGCAAGATGATTGCAGACCTCGGTGTAGATATGCTTGCAGCAGGTATCGGCAATATCCACGGTGTATACCCGGCTAACTGGCAGGGACTGAGCTTTGAGACTCTGGCAGCTGTACAGGAGCTGACAGGAACTATGCCGCTCGTTCTTCACGGTGGTACAGGTATCCCGGATGACATGATCAAGAAAGCCATCGATCTTGGCGTTTCCAAAATCAATGTAAATACAGAGTGCCAGCTTGCATTCGCAGCAGCTACACGTAAATACATCGAAGAGGGAAAAGATCAGCAGGGTAAAGGATTCGATCCTCGTAAACTGCTTGCTCCTGGCGCAGAAGCTATCAAAGCTACTGTAAGAGAGAAAATCGAACTGTTCGGTTCTGCAAACAAAGCCTGAGTTTAAGCACGAAAATGCTGTGCAGGATTCCTGGGGGACTTCCTCCTCAGGGTCCGCACAGTATTTTTTTTCGCGAGCAACGAGTCAAAGTCCGTGCTTGCACGAGACCTTGACGACTGCCGCGAAAGCTTTCATCGAATCCGCTAATTTTTTCGCCTGAATTAGGAAAGTTTTGTAAAATAATACGAAAAAGGGACTGAGTTCAAAAAAGCACTTGCGTTTTTTAAGTTTTTGAGTTATTTTAGTATCAGTTGGAAATCAAATCCATATGCGAATGTAAAACAAGGGCGTTCTACAAAAACTTAGCTTTCCTTAGCTGCTTTTTGAGAACCCCTTTTTCTTGTATCAGGACCTTTTTAGAGTCCGGCGGGAAGGTCGCATCGCAAAATTCACAAATGGAAAGGAAGAAAGAAAATGGGAGAATATGTAAATCCGGCCAAAATCTTTGGCGAAAATGTATTCAATGACACTGTAATGCAGGAACGTCTTCCAAAAAATGTTTACAAGAAGCTGAAAAAGATCATCGAAGAAGGCGGTGAGCTGGATCTTGCTACTGCAGATACGATTGCACATGAGATGAAAGAATGGGCAATTGAAAAAGGAGCAACACACTATACACACTGGTTCCAGCCGCTGACTGGTACAACTGCAGAAAAGCACGATTCTTTTATCACAGCACCGATGCCGAACGGCAAAGTACTGATGAGCTTCTCCGGTAAAGAGCTGATCAAAGGCGAGCCGGATGCATCTTCTTTCCCGTCCGGTGGACTGCGTGCTACCTTTGAGGCAAGAGGATATACAGCATGGGACTGCACCTCACCGGCTTTCGTTCGTCAGGACGCAGCAGGCGCAACCCTCTGCATTCCGACTGCATTCTGCTCCTACACAGGAGAGGCGCTTGACCAGAAAACACCGCTTCTTCGTTCCATGGAAGCTCTGAATGTACAGTCCCTGCGTCTGTTAAAACTGTTCGGAAACACCACTTCCAAGAAAGTAACTCCTTCTGTAGGACCGGAGCAGGAATACTTCCTGGTAGATGCAGAGAAATTCCTGCAGAGAAAAGACCTGATCTACACCGGCCGTACCCTGTTCGGCGCAATGCCTCCAAAAGGACAGGAGATGGACGATCACTATTTCGGAACCATCCGTCAGAGAATTGCTTCCTTTATGAAGGAGGTCAACATTGAGCTGTGGAAGATGGGCGTTACCGCAAAGACACAGCACAATGAGGTTGCACCGGCACAGCATGAGCTGGCTTCCATCTATTCCGAGGCAAATGTAGCAGTTGACAACAACCAGCTCGTAATGCAGACCTTAAAGAGAATTGCATGCCAGCACGGACTGAAATGCCTGCTGCATGAGAAACCGTTCGCAGGTGTCAACGGTTCCGGAAAACATAACAACTGGTCCATCACCACAGATGACGGCATCAACCTTCTTGAGCCGGGCAAAACACCGCACGAGAACATTCAGTTCCTGCTTGTGTTAAGCTGCGTCCTGAAAGCTGTTGATGTTCACGCAGATCTGCTCCGTGAGTCCGCAGCCGATCCAGGAAACGATCACAGACTGGGAGCCAACGAGGCACCGCCGGCCATCATTTCCGTATTCCTTGGCGAGCAGCTGGAGGACGTTGTTGAGCAGCTGATCAGCACCGGAAATGCAACCAAGAGTAAAAAAGAGGGCGTTCTGGAGACTGGTGTTAAGACACTTCCGGATCTCAAGAAAGACGCTACCGACCGTAACAGAACCTCACCGTTCGCCTTCACCGGAAACAAATTCGAGTTCCGTATGGTTGGTTCCCGTGACTCCGTTGCAGCTCCGAACATCGTACTGAACACCATCGTTGCAGAAGCATTCCGCGATGCATGCGATGTACTGGAAGGCGCTGAAAACTTCGAGGACGCTGTCCATGATCTGATCAAGAAGAACTTAAGTGAGCATCAGAGAATCATCTTCAATGGCGACGGATATGCAGATGAGTGGTTAGCTGAGGCAGAGAGAAGAGGACTTCCGAACATCAAATCCATGGTGTACGCAATCCCGGCACTGACCACTGATACCGCAATCAAACTGTTCGGCGATTTCAAAGTATTCACCGAGGCAGAGCTGGTATCCCGTGCAGAAGTTAAATTCGAGAACTATGCAAAGACCATCAACATCGAAGCAAAGACCATGATCGACATGGCAAGCAAACAGATCATCCCGGCAGTCATCAAATATGCGACTTCCCTGGCTGGATCCATCAACACCATCACCGCAGCAGGTGTTACGGCAGTTGGTGTACAGAAGAATCTGCTGAACGAGACAAGTGCACTGCTTGAGGAAACTCAGAAAGCACTCGACGAGCTGATCGCAATCGAGAATGCAGGATGCGAGATGGAAGACGGCGAAGCAAAAGCAAAATACTACTACGAGAAAGTTACTCCGGCTATGGAGGCACTCCGTGCACCGGTTGACAAACTGGAGATGATCGTAGACAAAGAGATGTGGCCGATGCCGTCTTACGGCGATCTGATGTTTGAGGTTTAATCCGCAGACGGTCCGATAAATTGTAAAAATTCTGTGAAAACAGGGCAGAAAAAGAGGCTGTTTTTGACAACAGCCTCTTTTTTTAGTATAATGGAGATTAGTTGTTGCCAGAAGAAAAGGGCGGACAGCGCTGCCGGAACAAGCGGCAGGAAAACATGGAGGAAACGCTTCTGGAATTTCGGAGAAAAACAGAAGCATACAGAACTATGAATGCAGAACTGGAAATTTTAGGTGTGAAGCTGAAACATTACCGCGTCGATGCGGCAATGGAGATTGCAGAGGAATACCTCTCGAACGATAAGCTGAACACCATCGGGATTGTTACGATGCAGATGCTGATGCAGGCGAGCAAGGAACCGACGTGGAAACAGTATATCGAAGATCTGGATCTGACGGTCATCGGGGAAACCGAGGTGCTGGAGGCAGCAGGAATTGACCCGGAGACGCCGTCCTATGAGGAAGTGGAGACGAACGAGTTCATCGCCCGTTTTTTCTGGGGACTGATTCAGACGAAAAGCCGGATTTTCGTACTGGGCGACACTGAGGAAGAACTGCAGACACTGCAGAAATATCTGACAGAAACGTATCCCGGCATTGAGATCGGAGGCGGTGCTGTTGTCGAGACGCTGGAGGAATCCGCGTTTGACAGCCTGGTCAACGAGATCAACAGCCAGACGACGGACGTGATTGTGAGCGGCCTTGCAGGAACGCGGCAGGATCGTTTCGTTCTGGAAAACAGCAGCAAAATCAGCGCAAAAATCTGGCTGAGCCTTGGCGAGCATTCGACGCTGCAGAACGAGGCCGGTATAAAAACGAGCTGGTGGGGAACTCTGCTAAAGAAGAATACGTTCAAGCGGATGGTAACAAAATATAACAGCGAAAAGGACGGTTGAAGTTCATGAACTGGATACGGAACAAACAGCAGTGGAGAGATTATCTGCTGATTACGCTGGGAACCGCGGTCATGGCGGTTGCGACCAGCTCGATTTACGACCCGGCGGGGCTTGTTACCGGAGGATTTTCCGGTCTTGCAATCGTCATCAAACAACTGAGCCAGATGTTGTTCGGAAAAGGAGTTCCGCTCTGGGTGACGAACCTTGTGCTGAACATTCCGCTCTTTCTGTTCGGAATCCGCATGAGCCGCGATTTTCTGGTGAAAACCATCTTCGGAACCCTGATGAATACGTTCTGGATTGCCGTTCTCCCGGTGCTGCAGCTGGTGCCGGATGACAGGATGCTTTCCGCACTGTTCGGCGGCGTTCTGATGGGAGCAGGCATCGGGCTCGTCTTCATCGGAAACGGTACGACGGGCGGAACGGATATGATGGCGGCTCTGATCCAGAGAAAGCTGCGCCACTATTCCGTTGCACAGGTTATGCAGGTGCTTGATGGAATCATCGTCATCGCCGGTATTTTTGTCTTCGGTATCCACGCTTCGCTCTATGCGATCGTGGCAATCTACGTGACGACGAAAGTGACGGATGCCCTGATGGAAGGTATGAATTATGCGAAATCTGCGTTTATCATTACCGCGCATCCGGAGCAGGTAGCCGATGAGCTCATGAAAGAACTCGACCGCGGCGCGTCCGGCATCCACATAAAGGGAATGTACACGGGCGAAGAGCGTATGATGGTATTCTGTGTTGTGGGCAAAAAACAGATCCCGCAGCTCAAACAGATCGTAGGAACGATCGATCCGGACGCGTTTGTCGTTGTGTCGGATGCAAGAGAGGTCTTAGGAGAGGGCTTCCAGACGGATTTCTCCTGACCTTTTTACGTATTTTGTGGTATAAATGTTGTGTTTTCTCTTCCTTTTTTGTCTATTTTGTATTAAAATAATTATATCTGTGAGGTACTTTGCATCAGGCGCAGAACCATAGGGGTGTGGATATGCCTGGCAATGAAAGCGGGTGCAGCCGGAGACAAACTATAGGATGAAAGAGGGAAGAAAATATGATTTCAAATCAGATTTTACAGAGTACCATTGAGGGAATCAAAAATATTTCGCGTGTCGAACTCTGCGTGACTGATGTAGAAGGAAAAGTTCTGGTAACGACGTTTCCGGAGGTTGAGATCAGCCAGAATGATATTGTAACGTTTGCGCAGTCTCAGGCAGATTCCCAGACCATGAAAAATTATCAGTTTTTTAAAGTATACGATGAACACCAGCTGGAGTACGTTCTGGTTGTAAAAGGCGGAAACGATGACATTCACCTGATCGGGAAAATGGTTACCTTCCAGATTCAGGGCCTCCTTACCGCCTACAAGGAGCGCTTCGATAAAGACAACTTTATCAAGAATCTGCTGCTCGACAACCTGCTGCTGGTCGACATCTACAACAGGGCGAAGAAGTTACATATTGAAGTGGAAGCACGCCGCCTTGTATTTATTCTTGAGACAAATCCGGATAAAAACAGCGGGGCGCTGGAAAGCGTCAAGAGTCTGCTCGGTACCAAATCCGGTGACTTTATAACTGCCGTCGATGAGAAAAACATTATCATCGTCAAGGAACTTGCTCCAGGTGAGGATTATGCCCAGATGAACAAAGTGGCAGCCACCATTCTGGAAGCAGCAGGAAGAGATGAGGAGGGGAAAACCCACGTTGCTTACGGTACCATTGTCAAGGAGATCAAAGAAGTATCGCGTTCCTACAAAGAAGCCAGAATGGCGATGGACGTCGGAAAAATCTTCTCCGCTGAGAATGATATCTATGCATACAGCTCACTGGGTATCGGCCGTCTGATTTACCAGCTTCCGATCCCACTGTGCAAAATGTTCATCAAAGAGATTTTTGGCAACAAATCGCCGGATGACTTTGATGAAGAGACACTGACAACGATCAATAAATTCTTTGAAAATTCTCTGAATGTCTCGGAAACCTCGAGACAGCTTTATATACACCGAAATACCCTTGTCTATCGGCTGGATAAGCTGCAGAAGAGCACGGGACTCGATCTTAGAGTTTTTGAAGATGCGATCACATTCAAGATTGCGCTTATGGTTGTGCAGTACATGAAATACATGGAAACGCTCGATTATTAAGCGAGAACCCTTGAAGGAGGAATTGCATGATAACATTGGATAGTGTAAGTAAGAGTTACGCGAAAGGCCAGCCGGCCGTCAACAACGTATCCTTACACATCGAGAAGGGGGAATTCGTCTTTATCGTGGGAAACAGCGGTTCTGGAAAATCGACGCTGATCAAGCTCCTTTTGAAAGAACTCGAGCCCACATCCGGTACCATTAAGGTAAACGGACAGATCTTAAATAAAATGAAACGCTGGAGAGTGCCGAAATACCGCCGCGGTGTCGGCGTCGTATTCCAGGATTTCCGCCTTTTAAAAGACCGGAATGTCTATGAAAACGTAGCATTCGCACAGCGTGTCATCGAGAAACCGAACCGCGTCATCAAAAAGCGCGTGCCGGAAGTCCTGACGCTGGTCGGACTGGCAGAGAAGTACAAATCCTTCCCGAAGGAGCTTTCCGGAGGAGAGCAGCAGCGAGTTGCCGTGGCAAGAGCCATTGTCAACCGGCCTGACATTCTTCTGGCGGACGAGCCGACCGGAAACCTGGACCCGGGAAACTCCATGGAGATTATGAAGCTCCTGGAGGAAATCAACAACAGAGGAACGACCGTTCTTGTGGTAACCCACAACCGTGAGATCGTCAACTCCATGAAAAAACGCGTTATTACCATGCGAAAAGGCGTGGTAGTCAGCGATGAGAAGGAGGGCGAGTACCATGAGGTTTAGTACACTGGGCTACAGCATCAAACAGGGTGTCAAAAACATCTGGAGAAACAAGATGTTCTCGCTGGCATCCATCGCAACCATGGGAGCCTGTATCTTTCTGTTCGGTATCTTCTTTGCGGTTGTCATCAACTTTAACTACATCGTAAAAAATGCCGAGACAGACGTATCCATGACCGTCTTCTTCAACGAAGATGTGGATCAGGCGACAATCGATGAGATCGGAACGGAGATCAAGGCCAAGACCGATGTGGTCAAGGAATGTAAGTATGTTTCCGCGGATGAGACGTGGGAAAACTTTGCAAAACAGTATTTCGAAGGAAAAGAGGAATACAAGGACGGCTTTAAGCCAAACGACAACCCGCTCGCAACTTCTGCTCACTACGAGGTTTACGTATACCAGGTAGAGACGCAGGATGCACTGGCTGAGTATATCCGCTCGCTGGACGGTGTCCGTGAGGTTAAACAGGCCGAGGGTGCAACAACAACGTTGACGACGATGAACCGTGTCATTGGCTACGTTTCCATCGCGATCATCCTGATTCTTCTTGCCGTATCTGTTTTCCTGATCAGCAATACCGTCACGATCGGTATTTCGGTCCGGAAAGAGGAGATCGGTATCATGAAGCTGATCGGTGCGACGAACCTGTTTGTAAGGGCTCCGTTCCTGATCGAGGGTATCCTGATCGGTCTTGTCGGAGCAGCGATTCCGCTGGGGTTGCTGTACGTTGTATACAACAGAGTCATCAGCTACGTTATGACGGAGTTCAGCGTACTGTCGAACTTTATGGCATTCATGCCGGTATCGGCCGTATTCCGGATTCTGCTTCCGGTCGGACTCATTCTCGGTATGGGAATCGGACTTGTCGGCAGTATCTTTACGATTCGAAAACACTTGAAAGTCTGATAGGATTAGACAATATAATAAAGTAAAAATAAGTCCCGGAATCCGTCAAAAGATTCCGGGATCTTTCGATTGGGAGGCATATTTTGGAAGAACTGATGAAGGAAGAAAAAGAGGGCGTAAAAGCGGCAGAGCAGGAAAAACCGAAAAAGCGCAGAAACAGAAAGAAAAACCGAAAAAATGAGATGCGGAAGAGCTACTTTGCGGGCATGATTTCCATGCTGGCGATTGTAATGATCGTGCTTGTCGGAACAACGTTTCTTTGGCCGGGAAGCAGTGCGGACCACCCCGGCGGCTTCTGGGCGTGGCGGAAGACGGCGGCGATCAAAGCGATGATCAGCCAGCTTTACGCGGGCGATGTGGATGACACAGAGCTGTCGGATGCGATGTATAAAGGGCTGATCAGCGGCCTCGGCGACAAGTATTCTACGTATTACACGAAAGAGGAATACGAAGCGATCAAGACAGCGCAGGAGGGTTACTATCAGGGCATCGGTGTTACGGTGACGCTGGACGGCGATAAGCTGCAGGTCACCGGCGTACAGGACGATACCCCGGCGGCGAAGGCCGGTATTCAGGCGGATGACCGCATTGTAAAGATTGACGGGCAGACACTCGAAGGCTTAAGCCTCAACGATGCGGTCGGTCTTCTGAAAAACAGCGAGAACGATACCGTGACGCTTTCCATCGAGCGGGAAGGCGAGGCGGGTCTGATTGAAACGGAAGTCACAAAAGAGAAGCTTGCGGCGATTGTGGCAGACGGTAAAATGCTGGACGACAAGATCGGCTATCTGGCCATCAGCGAGTTTACAGGGCTTACCTCCGAGCAGTTCCAGAAAGCATACCAGTCACTGCAGGATCAGGGCATGGAGCGCCTGATCATCGATCTGCGCGGTAATCCGGGCGGCCTCGTGACGGCAGTCTGTGATACCCTGCGCCAGATCCTGCCGGAGGGACTCATCGTGTATACCGAGGATACAAATGGAAAACGGGAAGAGTATACCTGCGACGGCGATACCCCGATCTCGATTCCACTCGTCGTGCTGGTCAATGAAAATACGGCAAGTGCGGCAGAAATCTTCACGGGAGCAGTCAAAGATTACGGCATCGGAACGATTGTCGGAACGACGACATTCGGAAAAGGCATTGTCCAGAATACATTCCAGCTCTCGGACGGCAGCGTGGTGAAACTGACGATTGCTCATTATTACACGCCGCTCGGAAACGACATCCACAAGGTCGGCATTACGCCGGATGTCGAGGTGGAGCTGCCGGATGACGCGACGAGCGATGTGCAGCTCGAAAAAGCGCTGGAAGTTGTCAAAGGACTGGAAAGTGCGGAATAAAATAAGAATTTTCACAGAAAAGCAGGAAAAAGGTAGGAAAAAAAGCACGAACGTGTTATCTTAGTAGAGGAGCCGAAAACAGATCTTGGCAGGCTCTAAAAGAAAGTGAGGAAAGACAGATGAACTTTACAGAAAGAAGAAAACAGGTTTTTGATAAAATGGACCAGGATTCTGCACTGCTTTTGTTTTCTGGAATCGAGCTGCATGTCAGCGCAGACGAATATCTGCCGTTTGAAGCAAACCGCAACTTTTTCTATCTGACCGGCCTTCGCAGAGATCACATGATCCTGATGATGAAAAAGACCGCAAAAGAGGAGAAATCCATTCTGTTTATCGAGGAAGTGGATCTGAACCAGGAGAGATGGTTTGGAAGAAAAGTAACCGTATCCGAGGCACAGGAGATCACCGGAATCGATGACGTTCGTTTCCTGGATTCCTTTGAGGGCATGGTAAACCGTCTGATGGCACGCGAGGACATCGGAACCCTGTATTTCGACTGCTACCGCTATCAGGTCGAGGATCTGCCGGATTACAACATGGTAAAGGCAGAGGAGTTCGCAAAGAAATTTCCAGGCAGACCGATTAAAAACATTGCTCCTGTCATCGCAGCACTGCGGATGCAGAAAGATGAGGATGAGATCGCTCTCGTCCGCCAGGCAATCAAGATCACCGACGACGCGCTGAAATTCGTGATGAAGAATCTGAAACCGGGCTGCACCGAGTATCAGGCACAGGCTGATTTCGAGTACAAGATTTTCCACGAGGGAGCAGACGGAACCGCATTCCCGACGATCGCAGGAAGCGGTGCAAACGGAACGATGCTGCACTACGACACCAACCGTGACGTGTGCGAGGATGAGACCCTGCTTCTGATGGACCTCGGAGCAAAATTCCAGGGCTACTGCGCAGATATCACCAGAACGTATCCAGTCAACGGAAAATATACGGACCGTCAGAGACAGGTTTACGACGTTGTTCTGGCAGCAAACCGCGCCGTTGCAAAAGCAGCAAAACCGGGTATGACATTAAAAGAGCTCGACGATATCGCAAAGGATGTTCTCGGCGAGGGCTGTGTGAAACTTGGCCTGATCGAGAAGAAAGAGGATGTCGGAACCTATTACATGCACGGCGTTTCCCATCACCTCGGCATCGATGTACACGATGTGACCGCGGCATGGAATGATAAGCTGCGTCCGGGTGCCATTATTACCGACGAACCGGGTCTGTATATTGACGAATGGGAAATCGGTATCCGGATTGAGGACGATATTCTGATTACAGAAAACGGCAGCGAGGTTCTTTCTGAAGCCGTGATGCGTGATCCGGATCAGATTGAAGCGTTTATGCAGGAAAAGTAAAAAAATGACATCGGAAGATGCCAAACCGAAACAAAGCCCAAAGAAAAGAGGCGCAAAAAATCCTGAAAATTTTCCGGAAAAGCAGGAAAAGGTCAGGAACAGATGAAAAGGAGAAAACAAGATGAAAATTGCAGTCACATACGATAACGGGAATATTTTCCAGCACTTTGGAAAAACAGAGAACTTTAAAGTTTATGAAGTAGAAGACAATAAAGTGGTTTCCAGCGAAGTGATCGGATCCAACGGAACCGGCCACGGCGCACTGGCAGGCCTTCTTTCCGAGCAGGGCGTGGATGTTCTGATCTGCGGCGGCATTGGCGGCGGAGCACAGGCGGCACTTGCCGAGGCAGGCGTGGAACTTTGCTCCGGAGCGGAAGGAGATGTGGATGCAGCAGTTGAAGCTTACTTAAATGGAACCCTCACATCTGCGGGTGCAACGTGTGATCATCACGATCACGAGGAAGGTCATTCCTGCGGGGATCACTGCGGAAGCCATGAGGAAGAGGAGAGCTCCTGCGGCGGTTCCTGCGGAACCTGCGGCGGCGGATGCGGTGCACCGACTCCGGTTATGGAAGGTAAGAATGTCGGAAAAACCTGCCGTACCCACTACAGAGGAACCTTCAACGATGGAACCCAGTTTGATTCTTCCTACGACCGCGGCGAACCGCTCGAGTTCATCTGCGGTGTGGGCCAGATGATCCGCGGCTTCGATGCAGCCGTTGCAGAGATGGAAGTCGGCGAAAAAGTCAACATCCATCTGATGCCGGAGGAGGCTTACGGAATGCCGGATCCGAACGCAATTTTCACCGTTGCGATCGCACAGCTTCCGGGAGCAGAGGAAGTAGAGGTCGGACAGCAGGTTTATCTGCAGAACCAGTACGGCCAGCCGTTCCCGGTAAAAGTTACCGCAAAAGACGAGACCAATATCACGTTTGATGCCAACCATGAGATGGCTGGAAAAGAGCTGAATTTTGAGATTGAGCTGGTTGAAGTGAAATAAAAAAATGCATAAAAAAGAGTGTCAGGACGAAGGAGCCAGGCACTCTTTTTTGATGCGCAGAAAAATCAACGATTCCCATTTCCGATTTCCGTTATTTTTTGTAAAAGTAAACAAAAAATGACCAAAATTCATTTTTTGCCATTTCAAATATTGACTAATAGTCATTTAAGTTGTAAGATGTGGTACTAGAAAAACAAGTTAAAAATGAATCAGAGGAGATGAATGAAAATGGTTAAAGTTGGCAAATGGATTGCCAAGCACAGGATTCTGATGCTGATCATTGGATTTCTGCTGATTATTCCGTCAGTCATCGGAATGGCAGCAACGAAAGTAAACTATGATCTGCTCAGCTATCTGCCGGAGCATCTGGAAACTGTAAAAGGACAGGACATTCTGGTAGATGAATACGGCATGGGTGCGTTCTCCATGGTTGTCGTGGAAAACATGGAAATGAAGGACGTACAGAAACTCGAAGAAAAATTCGAGCAGGTAAACCACGTAAAAGAAGTTTTATGGTATGACGATGTGGCAGACATCAGCGTGCCGGTTGAGATGATCCCGGAAAAACTCCGGAAAGCATTCTACAATGGGGATGCAACCATGATGCTCGTTCTGTTCGACAATACGACTTCTTCCGATGACTCCATGGAGGCAATCGAGGATCTTCGTAAAATTGCGAACGAGCAGTGCTTCATCGGCGGTATGACCGGTGTTGTTACCGATATCAAAAACGTAGCATTAAAAGAGCTGCCGGTTTACGTTGTCATCGCCGCAGTTTTGAGCCTCGTTGTCATCGAGCTGACATCGACTTCCTTCGTTGTTCCGATCCTGTTCCTGTTAAGTATCGGACTTGCAATCCTTTACAACCTGGGAAGCAACGTGTTCCTTGGTGAGACTTCCTACATCACAAAAGCGCTGACCGCCGTGCTGCAGCTTGGTGTTACGATGGACTACTCCATCTTCCTGCTGAACAGCTTCGAGGAGAATAAAAAGCGTTTCCCGGATGACAAAGAGCGTGCGATGGGCCATGCAATCGCCAACACGTTCAAATCCGTAGCCGGAAGCTCCGTTACCACCGTAGCCGGTTTCCTGGCACTGTGTGTTATGACCTTTGCCCTTGGCCGCGACCTTGGTATCGTTATGGCAAAAGGTGTTTTGATCGGCGTTGTCTGCTGTGTCACCGTCCTGCCGGCCATGGTTCTGGTATTTGACAAGGCAATTGAGAAAACGAGACATAGACCGCTGGTAAAGAGTCTGGATAAACCATCCGCTTTTATCACCAAACATTATAAGGCGTGGGTTGTGATCTTCCTGATCCTGCTGTTCCCGTCGATCTACGGAAACAATCATACCCAGATTTACTACAACATTGCGCGTTCTCTTCCGGCTACCCTGGACTGCAACGTGGCAAATGATGAGGTAAAAGCGCAGTTTGACGTAAGCAACATGCATATTGTGATGATGGATCGCGATATGGATTCCAAACAGAAAAAGAAAATGATGGAGGAGATCGGCAACGTAAAAGGTGTCAAATCGACCATCAGCATGAGTTCCCTGCTTGGACCGACGATTCCGGAATCCATGATCCCGGAAAATCTCCGAAGCATGTTGCAGAGCGATGAGTATGAGCTTGCATTTGTGAGCTCTGAATATGAGTCCGCAACAGATGAAGTAAACGAACAGGTCAAAGCGATTGACAAAATCGTAAAATCCTACGATAAAGATGGAATGGTCATCGGTGAAGCACCGTTGATGAAAGATCTGCAGGATGTTACCGATGCTGACCTTGTCAACGTAAACGTGCTTTCCATTGGTGCAATCTTTATCATCATTCTGCTGATCTTCAAATCGATTTCTCTGCCGATTATTCTGGTAGCAGTCATCGAGTTTGCAATTATGCTGAATATGGCAATCCCGTATTATCAGGGAACCAGCCTTCCATTCGTGGCCAGCATCGTAATCGGAGCGATTCAGCTCGGTGCAACCGTGGACTACGCTATCTTGATGACAACCCGTTATCAGAAAGAGCGCCAGAATGGAAAAGACAAAAAAGAAGCTATCAGTATTGCGCATAAGACCAGTATGCCGTCCATCATCAGCAGTGGCCTGAGTTTCTTTGCCGCAACCTTCGGTGTAGCCTGCTACTCTCAGGTTGAGATGATCGGTTCCATCTGTACCCTGCTTGCGCGGGGCGCGATCATCAGTATGGTCGTTGTTATCCTGATTCTGCCGGCAATGTTTATGATTTTCGATAAACTGATCTGTAAGACATCGATTGGATTTTTAAAGAAGAAAACAAAATAAAGTATGACAAATCCCCTGTACCGGAAGTAGCTGGTGCGGGGGAATTTTTTTGCTTTGCGTTCAAATTTCTGATGTGACGGATAAGATTCTGCCACGGATTGAAGACTGGTAGAACCGGCCACTGGACGAGGTCTATCCTATTCTCTACATCGATGCAATCCATTATTCTGTAAGGGATAATGGCGTGACCCGAAAGCTTGCTGCTTATGCATCAGAAAAACTATTTCGAAGTGACAAGTCTTATCTTGGAAATAAAAGCATGCGGGTCTGTTCAGAGGAAGCACTTTCTTCCAAGATATTCATTCAGTTTATTGCTCTGATTCTGCGAAGCAGAATCTATACTGCGTTAAAAGATAAATGTGAAAAGATGCTGAAAAAACCGAATTATATGACGGTACCGGCAGCACTGAAAGAACTGGAAAAGATTGTAATGATAAGGCATTTGGACGGCTTTTATAGGCTGGATCATGCCGTCACAGCAACACAGAAGACCATCCTGGACGAATTCGGGTTAAGTGAAGGAAGTGTACGGAATCAGGCAAAAGAAATCGGAAAGACACTGCAAGATAGGACGGACAAGGACTAAAGGAGAAGAAAAAATGGCAAGAATACGTAGAAACAGTGAGCAGACATTGGAATTTAAGATCGAACAGGCTGAAGCAAAAGTAGCAAGAACAAGAGAAGCCCATGAAAAAGCGGTGGATGAACTGAAAAAGTTATATGATATCCGAAAAGCATATCAGAGAGATGAACTTCTAAAAGCATTAGAATCTAGGTAACTGTTTCATTTGATAAATATAGTATATTCTGGAAATGTGTTCTGTGTGTGGTGAGAAAATTAAGGGTTTCTAAAATAATGAACATTATATTGACAGAAATACTCCGGGGAAAAATAAAAATCCCCGGAGTATTTTTACGTGTTTCTATCTAAAAGCACCATCAAAAATCATATCAGCAAATCTTACATTCCGGTCACTCACCGCACCAGACAATTCAAACATTCCTTTAGTACTATCTGTGACAATCAAAGTCAAGGTATTTTCATGAAAATAGAATTTCCATGTTTGTGAATGCCCGGTTTCCTGCCAGCATATAGTCAAAATAAGGGTACTCTGGTCTACCCAACTGTGATGGGCAGCATATTTCCAAATACGGTTTCTCTGTTCGTCTCCAATAAGTGGGCTATTTGACGGAATTTCAATTGCATATGTGGTTTCTCCAAACAAATCAACAGTACAGGAACTGTGAATAGTCTGTATTTCATCGATTACAAACTCCATACGGCTGTTGCCAATCTCAAAGCGAAGAGTATGTTTTTCATCTGATGTACGACTGCGTAAATCAAATTCTTTTCCCTGAAGCATATGCATTAGATAAGAAGCACTCGGCGAATATACAACAGGAGTTTCCCACTGGTTCATTACGTTTTTCATGTATTGGTAACACCATGCATCACGAGGTTTCGGCTGCTCAGTTATGTTATTAAGGATATACTTTTCAAGCAGAGGGAAAATTCTGCTTCCATCCGTTTCTTCAGCAGTAGTTGTGATAACCATATCCATTTTCGGAAATACCATGCAATACTGGCCAAATGCTCCATCAGCACGATAGCTCCCCGGACTGTTCTCCCAAATTTGATATCCATAGTGGCGGCCCCATCCGGCACATCCCTGCACGTTTGTGGAAATGTGGGGGTATGATGCCTCCGTAACCCATTCTTCCGTGAGAATGCGTATGCCATTGTAAACACCTTTATGTAAGTACAAAAGTCCCAGTTTTGTGAGATCACGTGGAGCAATCAAAAGCCCCCATGCTCCAGTGTTAACATCTCCATGTTTATCCCAACTGACATCTGTAATCTCCAGAGGATCAAATAGATGCGTCTGTAACCAATCTTTCAGGCACATGCCAGTCACACGGCTGATAAGTTCTGACAGCATATAAGTTCCTCCGGAATTATAGACAAAATGAGTTCCTGGCTCATATACTATTTTTCTGGTAAAAAAGATTTCCGGCCAGGGTCTTATGCCATTGCACATATCTCCCACTGTATCCACGCCATGACCCGTACTCATAGTCAAAAGATGGCAAATTTTTATGGTACGGGCTGCATCATCCATGTCCAAATCTCGACATTCCGGAAAATAATCAAGAAGGAAATCATCTACCCGCAACAAACCTTCTTTTACCGCAATCCCTATAGCCGTGGATGTAAATGTTTTGCTTACGGAATATACCAATCTTTTATCAAGTGCACAAAACGGATATTTGGAAACTTCTGCTATCGCTTTATCATGGCGAACAATATGAAGAGTCCGCAATTTATAATTTATTGCATCACATTCTTTCAGAAACTGGGCAATAGCTACAGAGGAAATGCCTACATCTTCAGGAATATAAAATTTATTGAATAATTGTGTCATTAGAATTCTCTCCTTTATTGGGTATTTCTCAATTTTATAACTTCTTCATCTGGATTCATAAAGTTACTAATCAAAACTAACAAAATGCTACAGACCAAAGGAACGACTGCATATCCGCATCTTTCAGCAAACAGGGTGACAGAAGATTGTGCAATGCCATTATTTGCAGCTTGAGCGTCATATTTACACAGAGACAAAGTGTGTGTCTGGTCAATGATAAAACCGCTTGAAAATTCTGTCACTGCGTTGATAATACGTCCGGCAGACATCATAAAAGCAATAAACGACATGGACAACAGCAGATTGTCGGTCAGATACAGTGTTAAAAAGAACCAAAAATACCACCCAGACAATTAGCTCCACAGCCAAAAAGTGCGTATCCAAACATTTGAGATTTTGCAATCTCTCCATTATTCTTATCTCTCATTGTGATGATCCTCCAAGATTATTTTAAGTTTTTTACGCGCGCTTTTACTTATCTGAAGGATATCATAGATAGTATATTGTAAGATATAGGAGAATTAACCTTTGAATTTAGTAATATTGACTAGTCATTTTTATCCAATGCGTCGTAAAACCCCTTGCTTCAGCTATGGGGATATATAAGACGCGTCCATCGAATTTACGCAAGTAATTGAAGATGGACAAAATAACAATTGTGTTAATTGATAAAATAT
>NZ_JADNOP010000010.1 GCF_015557635.1 Fusicatenibacter saccharivorans | reverse complement strand
CAGATGTTCCGCTGCATTGAAACGTTTCTTACTGTTCTCAATTTGGGCCAGTTCTTCCCATACAGATTCATACACTTTGACCAGATAGCGGACAGCAGAACGGTAAATCTCCAGTGTCTGGCGGATCGGAATATTCTGTTTTCGTAATTCAACACCATAACTGGATATGATTTTCATTCGCTTTCTCCTCCGGGTTTTAACGGGATTTTTCCTTCTGACCTTCTATGTAAGCAAGTACCTGTTCACGGCTCCGGTCACTGACCGTTACAGCACAATAAGACGGATTCCACAAATGTCCTCCCCACAACTCTTTCTTTAGCTCTGGATGCAAAAGGAACATCTGGCGCGCAAGATTCCCCTTCATGATTTTGATCATGTCTGAAATATAAAACTGTGGTCTGCAATCTACAAGCAGATGAATATGATCCGGCATAACCTCCATAGCCAGGATTTGAAATTTATATTCCTGTGCAAGACTTTCCAGCATTTCTTTGCATTCCACATCAATTCCGTCTTTTAAAACCTTTTTTCTGTACTTTGTACACCAGACCAGATGATACTGCAGAGAGTACACATATCCTCTACCATAGGAAAGACCATTTTTATTAATTGTAAACATATCTTTCTTCATAAAAATAGTATACCATATGCATAGGAATATATCAAACATTTGTTCCCTTTTTTGGTGCGAATTTTGCGCGTCTAACTCATCACTGAAGTAACGAGAATGCGACGCGCAGTTTTCAAAAACGCTCCCCTAGTATCTATAACGCAAGGGGAGCGTCTATTTTCAATTAGTTCGCTTGTTCTGATAATCGAGTTTTGCTTAAGCTCTCTCCCAGCGGCCTCCCGGGGCTGAAGATATAACACAATAAGCAATATTCAAACTTGAGGTTCCAGCTTTAATATACGAACGACAGGACCGTCCACACTCTAAAGTCGAATATGTAATCATCTGCGTATTATTTGGAGTATAGTGATATGGGGTTCCTCCAGCAGGATTTGAAATTGTTTTTGTAATATCATCATACTGGAATCCCACCTCTGGTGAATATTTGGATGTCTGCATTAAACTACTTGCTTTCATAGAGGTTCCGTAGTTCAGTGTTGTTTCAAACCAATTAATTCGTACCTTTAATGCCTGACGGTCATTTGTCACGGATACTTTCATGGTTGCATAAATGCTGTACTGGCTAAGCTGCCCCGTATTGCTTACAATATCAGTGATTGCTACTCTTTGCTGATGCTCGTCTACAATCAACAAACCCGTTGAAATAATATCCTGCTCGCTGCCATTTTCATCCACTACCTGTGTGATTGACAAATAATCATCCGGCTTTGCATCAATGGCGCGGGTCTTCATCTGTTTTTCCTGATATTGTTCAATTGCAACCTTAATTACGTCACTTTCATTCGTGATGTGATTGTTTAAAACCTCTTCATACACTCTGTTTTTTAATTCTGCATTTGTTTCTGCTTTTACTGTTGTAGCAAATACACTAGTCATCACCAAAGCTAACATACAGAAGCCGATTGCTGTTAACGCATTTTTCAATCTTTCTTGCATAAATAACTCCCTCTCTTTCGATTTGCAAAATTAATCACTGCTATTAATTCTCTTCTGCATTGGACTTTTCTCCTTCCTTCATTTTGCCTGTTAGCCTAGGCTCATTTAAAGCCTGGATTCAGTTTTTCACATTTCTTTATAGTCTTATATTACACTTAAAAGCCCAAAAAGTTTATGATGTTAAATGAAAATAAAAAAACCATCTAACATCATAAACTTTTTATTTTTTTTCATATATTTTATAGATATATTATTTTACTTAACGAAAGCGAGATCTTCTATGAAAAAAACATTCAAAAAATTATTACTTATCTTCCTAATATTTTCTCATATAACTATTACTATTCCTGCACCCAAATTTCCACCATTTTCAACAACTTCAGCTCCACTCCCTCCAAATGATAATGATCATTAATTTAACAAATTTCTTTCCTCTACATAATTTTTCATTACCTTGTAATCTGCATCCATTTTATACAGCTTGAGCAGATTCAAGTTTTGTTTAAAATATTTTTTACATACTTCTTTTCCTTCTTCTTCCATAATGCACGCCTGAATCATCAAGCAATATCCTAAAGATGCACCCTTGCCTGCATACAGCATCTGCTGAACAGCTTTTTGACATGTGCACATAGCCTCCTTAAAATATTTTAATTCATCCAGTGCTCTTGCATAATTCGCTATATTCATATTCCAATCTAACATATGAAATACTGGCTTTATACAGCTATCACTATATCTGTCGTCTATAAAGTGATAGATTTCCAACGCCATTTGATAATCTTTTTTCCCCCAATAAATAAGTGCTATTTCTGTCAAAACACTGATTTCCTGGCGATTCAATACATATTCTGTTCTATATACATCTTCAAATTTCAATGTTATCTCTAACAATGCTTTTAGTTGCTGTACAAGTTCTTCTGAATTGCCTAGATGTTTATGATATTTTAATTGTATTTTTCCAACTTCTACATACTGTTTGTTTTCTGGCTCACTACGATCTATCTTACTTTCAATCTCAAAAAGTATTTTTTCCGCTTTCTCATATTCTTTACGATGCATATATTTTGAAAATTCTATTTTTAATTCTAATATTTCATATTCTTCTACCTGAATTCCTGTCTCAATTCTTTTTCCATTTCTATCCATTTTTTCCATAATTTGCCAAAGCTTTTCACTTCGCGGCTGCTGATTTCCGTTTTCTATCCGCGCCAGTGTCTCCTGTGTGCAAATATCCTCACTTAACGATTCTTGTGTGAGTTTGGATGCTCTTCTCGTTCTTCGAATTAATTCGGCATCCACCTCAAAATTCCGAATTACATGTTCAAACAAACGATAATTCTCAAACGACACATTATAATCATGTTCTACCTCTAATATGCATTTTTGTTCCTGACGTAATATTTCAATAAAATCCGCATTTGACTGTTCTTTCTCTAAAATTCGTATATGCTGACTTAAAATTTCCGGCATATAAAGTAGCTTTCCTTCGTCTCTTAACGCTTCCAGCGCTTCTTCTGTTCTCATTTTTATATATGTAGTATTTTCACCCTCTTCTATCACTTTACTTATTAAAAGTGCTGCGTACGGAATTATTTTTACTCGTTCTGTCTTTTCAAAATTTTTTCGGAAAATTTCTTCTACTAACGCTTTAATTTCATCTTTGGCTCGTTTTTGTTCTGTTTCTTGACAGACTTCCCACCTAAAAAGAAGTAATTTATATTCCTCAGCACTTAAAACTCCCGTCTTTCTTTGGTTTTCTGCCTCCGGCATTGTTTGTAGAATTGCCGTTTCCAGATGCTCACAAACCAGTTCTACCGATTCTCCGCGCAGCCACGCAATCTGCGCACGTTCCTGTTCTATGAATTGTCGATGCAATGGTTCTTTTGCCCGTTTGTTCTTTTCATATTCATCCAGATATTGTTCTGCTTCTTCCCATTTTCTTTGACATATTTTTTGTTGAACTTCCTGTCGTAATTCATAAATTTTATAAACATCCATCGGCAATATATAAGTAAGTCGCTCTACTGATTTTCCTAATCGCCCCATAATTCGATCAATCAGGAAAAAATCTATTTCCTGCTGATCCGCTTCAATTCTTGCATATTTCGACAAAGAAGAAATTCCCATGCATAATTGTTTTTGGCGTATTCCTTCTTTTTCTCGTAGTTTCCACAGTAGCTGTCCAATTCCTTGCATTTGTTTCATTTTTTCTCAATAAGTCCTCTTTTATATGTTATATTTTTTGACTTTTATTATATCTCGTTCTTCTACATATTTACTAATCAATTCTTTGCTAACTTGAACTAAATCTGGCGTACGTACTCCTTCTCTCTTAACGTCCACAACAACTGCCCGATTTTTTTGTCTATTTCATAATTTTCTCGTAATACTTTTGGTTATATTTTGATTTATTTTGACAAAACTACAAATATTATCATTCCTTCTATTATAAATTCTCATTTCTTGCAACAACAAGAGAAATTATATACATATTTGTGTGCTTTTCTTTGTACAAAACAACGTATTTCATTTTTTTTCAATAAAAGTGTAATTTTTCATTCTTTTAAACGTATAAGATTATCTTAGGCGTAAAAAAGGCCCCAGCGTAAACCGAAGCCTTCCTTTGCTCTGCAACTATGCCCTCTTTTTTTCCGAATCATCACACCAATTTCATAATTTCCCTTTTCCCATTTATTTTTTCATCTCTTCTATGTTTTTTGTCCTCACTTTCACTGAGACTTTTCTATGTTCTAGCAAAACCTTTGCTTTTAATACCCTTCTCGGCTCTCAGATTCCTCATACACTTCCACCGTACCGGAATGATTTCCCATCATAGGACGGTAAATGTACTGCCGCACGTTGATGTCTACCTTCGCTGCCTTATCATCTGCGGAAATGTAAATTCCAGCCTCTGTGTTGTCATCGTCTACCGTGTAGGTATCTCCTGTTCCAAAATAGGAAAGATCGCCGTCCTCTTTCTGCTTCTGTGTTTCTTCTGGCAATTTATCTCTTGTTGTTGTGTTCACGTACCTTTTAGTAAGTTCATATTACGCCTAAATTATCTGAAAATCTATGATTTTATTTAAAATTCTTCTTACATTTTTCTTTATATAAAAGACTTCTTTCCATACGCCAAGGCAGGTTGGATTTTCATGCATCTTCTCTCTTACTTTTTCTTCTAACTACCACTCCCAATACTATGATCGCTGCTAAAACTCCCCCCTCCGTCATCAACATACGATACATCATTTTATGCTGATATTTCCCCGGCTGTGCCGCTACATCAAGAACCGAGCTAGTTCCTCCGAGGGAATTTTCCAGCTCTATGTAAGTGGAATCTGCAACAGCGGCTACAACCGACGGATAGCTGTATGCCGGAAATGCCGTCCGCTTCACAAACATATCATTCGTATTATTTTCCGCCCGTGAACTGTCGGTAAGACAGCCTGCCGCATCTTCGCGTCCCGGGATCAGATATTCTACACTTTTTTCATTCATTGCAATCCAGATCGGAAAACGGATGGGATCTGCTCCACCGACCAGATGAAACTGATAATCTTCCCACGCAACGTCTGGATTTGCAGCAAGCGAAGTCTTTAACTGCTCGATATAGGTAGGTGTATTGTCATTTTCATACCCTCGAGTGCCGCTGATGTGCCACGCATCGCTCGGCTGTCCATCCTCTCCATCAGCTCTCACTGCGCACGCCTCATACAAATGACCATAAGCTTTGATCGGAACAATCCAGATATAATCACTCTCTTCCAGTGCCGTTTCGACTTCCGAAACAGAAAGCAGCTCGGAAGTAAAAAGCGGCGTGTCAATATACTCTTTCAGCGCATTGTCGAAATCAATATCATCGACCGTCACCCCTTCTGAAAACGGGTCGTAAACAGGCCCGCCATTCGTAGAAGACACAATTTCATCTGCAAGCGCCACAATTTTTTCATAATCTCCGGAATCCGGCAATGTTTCGAATGTTGATGCAGAAACACTCATTGCTGATACTGCAACAGCACCAACCAGTCCCCAAAATATTCCCAATTTTCTTTTCATGCAACGCCCTCCTTTCCCTTTTCATCTCTTCCCTTTTTTCTTTATTATATCTGATCCCGCTTTTCCCAGACAATGCAGCACTTTTCCTATATTTTCCTTTTCTTTTTTGTTACTATTTTAATTGCAACTTGTTATCTTCTTCAAATGATTACCAGTTCCAACACGCAAAAACAGAGGCTCACCTCCTCATTGGAAATGGCCTCTGCTTTTTTTCATTTTTCTTCTTACATCGGAACTTTTTCCACCAGATCTTCTACCTTGCATACTAATACCCGTGCAATCTTTAATAGCGTTTCCGTCTGCGCCTTATTAATATCTTTTCTCCGCTGTTCGTACTGCTGAATAGTCCGAACTGAAACGCCTGATTGCTGTGCCAGTTCACTCTGACTTAAATTTGCAAAAGTACGCAGTTCTTTCAGATTTGTCTCAGGTTTTGCTTCACGATATAATTCATTCATTTTGTCTACAAACTGGCGTATATCCATTTCATGGTATGGTGTGTAAAGCATTCGTACTTCAGTTACAGGGATGGCCTGATTTATTTCCGCAAAGGATAAACTAGTACTCCACTGATAATAGGCCAGTGCCCAGCCGATCCAGTATTCAGGGCTTCGATTGTAGGAATATGAAGGTGTTTGTTTCGGATGTGGTTTTCCATTTTCCCTTAATACTTCATATGCAATCTCAACTCCCGATCTTCCAGCCACTATAGAGCAGTCACCTCTTTCAAACCGCGATGCTGTATTACTCATGCAAAACCACTGCCATGCCGTTTCCAATGGATATTTTAAATTATTCACCATATAATCCAGCATGCAGGCAAGATTTTTTTGAGCAACAGAAAGATATAATTTATCGTAAGCATAGATCATCTGGTTTCATCTCCTCATCCAAACTTTTTTCAAAACAAAGCAAAAAGAACTTTTGACATTTCCACAAAAGCGTGATACTATGATATTGAAAAAGAGTGCTACCGATAGACGGTTAGTCCGATATAGTTTGCAAAAATAACCGCAACGTTTGTCAGACTGTATGGCGGTTATTTTTGTGTCTTATTGTTATCCTTGCCAAGCGTATATCCGATACTAAAGCAGGTTAAGCCGAAGCTCATTACTGCAAGAAAGTCCATAATACTCATTGGCTTAGCCCTCCTTTCAAAAGATTCTCTTTCGAGTTTCTATGTAATCAGAGGGTCACAGTCCCCCTGTCGAAGGACTAACCGCCTACCGTTTTGATAGCACCCATATTCTTATTATATCCGCTTATTAATCAGCTTTCAATAATAAATTTATTCTTTTTAGTTATATTATAGTATTTCTTTTTAGTTACACTTTACATTCAACACTTATTCAAAAACTTTCTTTTTTCTCCACCATACGACCCCCACAACAATTCCGCCCGCCAGCACAAAAATCATCTGCCTTCCTGAAAGCTCCCATCCAAATAACTCAACCCTTACTTTCTTCGGCTGATACGAATACCCCATCAAAATTCTGTTATCATCCCCAGTCCCCACTGTAGCATGGCAATATGTGGTTCCCATAAATTTCATTGCAGAATTTGATGTTCCCAGCTGGCTTCCGGAATAGCTGGCGCCATTTAGCTGTTGATTGTTTGCAATAAGATTCCCACTGACTTCCCAGTCGCTCATTGTTCTGTCCTTATACCATAAGGTTCCGCCAAATTCATACGGTCTTATCGCCTCTCCCAACAAAAACGAAAAGCTGTCGTTTCCACAGGGTTTTTTGTTCTCTGCAAATTCATAGGTCGGATAAATATAAATCGTCGAACCAATTTGAAAGGCTGATGCATAGAACTCAATCCATTCGAAATCTTCCTCTCTTCCATTCATCGCCTGTTTTCCTACATCGATTTTCATATACTCAAATTTTCCATCCCCATTTTTTAAATCATCGACGATAAACTGCTTCACATGCTCATCCAGCTTTTGTATCTCATTCTCTGGCATCCCTGTTTCCTGCAAATAAGCATCGTAATCAGAAGGAACCTTTTCCTCTGCCTTCACATAAGATACCCCCGCATACAATGACAGTCCGCAACAAAGTAAAACCAGAAATAACGTCCGCATTTTTCTCATACAACGCTCCTCCTTTCTGTTGTCATATTCGATAAACCCGTTCAAATATTCTCTCTTTATCATTATATTATCATAAGATTCAGAATCTTTATATGACGTTTTCCTTAACTTTTTCAAACGCAAAAAATCCCTCCCCACACATCACGCATGGAAAGGGATTTCTCTATTTACTCTATTTTTCTTTTAATCAATTAGCAGATCTCCGCACCCGCCGGCATTGCTTTTTCCGGGGTCATGAGGCATACGTTGCCTTCGGCGTCCTCGGCGCAGAGCAGCATTCCTTCGGACATCATTCCTGCCAGTTTGGCCGGTTTCAGGTTGGTCAGGACCATAACCTTCATTCCGATGGTGTCTTCCGGTTTGTAATATGCTTTGATTCCGGAGACGATCTGTCTTGTCTGGCTTCCGACTTTAACCTGGAAGCAGAGGAGTTTTTTCGATTTCTTCACTGGCTCGCAAGAGATGATTTCACCTACCTGGAACTGCATTTTTCCGAAATCTTCGAAGGTAATTTCCTCCTTCGGCTCAAGGTCAATCACTGCTTCCTCTTCTTTTTCCTCTTCCTGGGATGCAGCAGCCATGGCAGCTTTCTGTTTTGCCTGGATCACTTCTACTTTTTCCATAACCTCTTTGACATCGAGTCTCTGGAACAGGATCTGCGGCTGATCGGTTACTTTATTGCCCGATACGTACAGTCCGAACTGATCGAGCTCTTCGTAGCTGCGTTTCTCTGCGTTCAGCTGAGCCAGGATCTTCTCGGTAGTCTCCGGCATGAATGACTCCAGAAGGCATGCGCCGATGGTGATGCTCTCTACCAGGTTGTACAGAACCTCTTCCAGACGGTCTTTCTTTGCCTCGTCTTTTGCCAGTGCCCACGGCATCGTCTCGTCGATGTATTTGTTGCAGCGTTTGAACAGACTAAAGATTTCTGTCATCGCATCTGCCACACGCAGCTCTTCCATCTTTGCAGCAACTTTTGCTTTTGTTGCGGTAACGACTGCTTTCAGATCATCATCCACCTCTTCTGCTGCGCCGGTCTTTGTCACAACGCCGCCGAAGTATTTGTTGCTCATGGAGATGGTACGGTTTACCAGGTTTCCAAGAGTATTGGCAAGGTCGGAATTCATACGCTCAACCAGCAGCTCCCAGGTAATGACACCGTCGTTCTCAAACGGCATCTCGTGCAGAACGAAGTAGCGGACAGCGTCTACGCCGAACAGGTCTACCAGATCGTCTGCGTAGATCACGTTTCCTTTGGATTTACTCATCTTGCCGTCGCCCTGCAGCAGCCACGGATGGCCAAATACCTGTTTCGGAAGCGGCAGATCGAGTGCCATCAGGAAGATCGGCCAGTAAATGGTATGGAAACGGATGATGTCTTTTCCGATCAGATGCAGGTCTGCCGGCCACAGCTTGTTGAACTGCTCGGAGCTGTTTCCGTCACAGTCATAACCGATTCCGGTGATGTAGTTGGTCAGTGCGTCCAGCCATACGTAGGTAACGTGCTTCGGATCGAAGGATACCGGGATTCCCCAGGTGAAGGAGGTTCTGGATACACAGAGATCCTGCAGTCCCGGAAGAAGGAAGTTGTTCATCATCTCGTTCTTTCTGGAAACCGGCTGGATGAACTCCGGATGGGTGTTGATATAATCGATCAGTCTCGGTGCATATTTGCTCATTTTGAAGAAATATGCCTCTTCTTTTGCCGGTGTAACCGGGCGTCCGCAGTCCGGACATTTTCCGTCTACGAGCTGGGACTCGGTGAAGAAGGATTCACACGGTGTACAGTAAAGACCTTCATAATATCCTTTGTAGATATCTCCCTGATCGTACAGTTTTTTGAAGATTTTCTGTACCTGTGCCTCGTGATCGGCGTCGGTGGTACGGATGAATTTGTCGTAGGACGTATTCATCAGATCCCAGATTCTCTTGATCTCGGTGGATACGTTGTCTACGAATTCTTTTGGCGTGATACCTGCCTCTTCTGCTTTCAGCTCGATCTTCTGGCCATGCTCATCGGTTCCGGTCTGGAAGAATACATCGTAGCCCTGCTGACGTTTGAAGCGGGCGATGCTGTCTGCAAGTACGATCTCGTAGGTATTTCCAATGTGCGGCTTGCCGGATGTGTAGGCAATCGCCGTGGTGATATAATATTTCGGTCTGATTTTTTCCATTGCTTTCATTTCTCCTTTCAAATAAAAAAACTGCCTTATTCCGCTCTCTTGTAGTCGGAAGAAGACAGGTTTGTTTACCCGTGATACCACTTCTTTTCGTCCCTGCCTCACGGCAGAAACCTCTGCAGGTACATGTGCTATACCTCTCCGCTGTAACAGGCGGAACCTGTCGCAGCCTTACCGTTTCAGATTGTTGTTCTCACGGTTCGGTGCGCCTCTCGGAAGCCATGTTCGATCTGCCGCTCCTCCTCCCCTCTCAGCCTGCAAAACCGGAATGGTTTTCGGGGGTGTTCTCTGTAAATTTGCGAATGCAGATGTACTCTCTTCGTCACTGTGTTTTCATTTTATGCACTGCTTTTGTGCGCTAGTTTTATGCTAACACATTTACATGGATTTGTAAACCGCAAAAAAGCCCGCCGTACGGGGATTTTTTCATATTCTCCCCATTCGGCGGACCTTTCATTCATCGTAACAATTATCTGTGGTTTGCTTTGATCACAGACATTGCTGCTTCATCTGCTACAACTGTCAGATCGTTGTGAAGCTGCAGGATGGAAGCCGGAACCTGCGGAGTAACCGGTCCGTACAGAACTTTGTCGAGGATCTCTGCTTTTCCTTCGCCGCTGACGATCAGCAGAACTTTTCTCGCCTGCATGATGTTCTTGATTCCCATGGTGTATGCCTGGGTCGGAACATCCTCTACTTTTTCAAAGAAACGTTTATTTGCCTGAATGGTGCTCTCGGTCAGGTCAACGCAGTGTGTCTCTTTCTCGAATGCTGCGCCCGGCTCGTTGAATCCGATGTGGCCGTTGTTTCCAAGTCCAAGAAGCTGCAGGTCAATGCCGCCGACGCTGCGGATGATTTCGTTGTATGCTGCACATGCTTTTTCGCTGTCCGGCTCCAGTCCGTTCGGAACGAAGGTGCGCTCTTTGTTGATGTTGACATGATTGAACAGGTTGGTGTTCATGAAGTAACGATAGCTCTGATCATTCTCCGGAGAGAGTCCTTTGTACTCGTCCAGGTTTACGCTGGTGACATTTGCGAAATCAAGGTCGCCTTTGTTGTACCACTCAACGAGCTGTTTGTAAGCGCCGACCGGGGTAGATCCGGTTGCAAGGCCGAGCAC
The DNA here is from genome assembly GCF_015557635.1 of Fusicatenibacter saccharivorans. Taxonomy (GTDB): domain Bacteria; phylum Bacillota; class Clostridia; order Lachnospirales; family Lachnospiraceae; genus Fusicatenibacter; species Fusicatenibacter saccharivorans. The sequence goes on along the minus strand of NZ_JADNOP010000010.1, from coordinate 137,764 downwards.
TGCGTGTGGTTTCATGATCACCTGCGCGGAGATGATGTTTGCTGCTTTTCTGCTCATATCATTGTAATCTTTTGCTTCAATTAATAACATTTGTTTTTCCTCCAAATTTCTTCTATATAATAAATTACATAATAACCTGTTTCAGGTTCAGTTCGTCGTCTACCAGAAGTACATGCGCTTTTTTGCCCGGTGCAATGGATCCTACTTCATCGTAGATACCGATGCTCTGTGCCGGATTTCTTGTTGCCGCAAAAATGGCATCTGCCAGCGGAATATCAAACGAAACTGCTTTTCTCATGCAGTCGTACAGGTTCGTAGCGGAACCCGCGATGGTCTCACCGTCGGTCAGGGTTGCTTTTCCGTCTTTCATCCAGACAGCCTGTCCCCCGAGGGAATACGTTCCGTTTGGCATTCCTGTTGCCATCATGGAATCGCTGATGAGAACCATGCGCTCACTTCCCATCATGGAGAAGGTCGCGCGGACAACAGCACCGTGAATGTGATAGCCGTCGCAGATCAGCTCCATGCGGCACTCCGAATCGTCAAATGCTGCGCCGATGACACCTGGGTTGCGGTGTGCGAACGGCGGCATTGCGTTGTACAGATGGGTGACATGGTGTGCACCTGCTTTCATGGCTGCCAGCGCCGTGTCATAATCTGCTGTGGTGTGGCCAATGGAAACCATGACTTCATCGGAAACTTCTTTGATAAATTCCAGAGAACCTGGCATGTTCGGGGCCAGTGTCACGAGACGGATTTTTCCGCCGCTCGCCGCATTGCATGCGCGGAAGAACTCAGCGTTCGGAGCCACGATGTTCTCCTCTGCCTGTGCGCCTTTTTTGATCGGATCGATGAACGGTCCTTCCATGTTGACGCCGGCGATCACTTCTGCTTCCGGCTCATCTTTGATTGCTTCGATGGTTCCGAAGATTTTCAGCAGATCGTCTTTTGGCAGTGTCATGGATGTCGGGCAGTAAGAGGTGATGCCGTGCGCTTTCTCGTAGCGCAGGATCTCTTTTAAACCTTCCACGTCTCCGTCTGAAAAATCATGTCCGGCAGCGCCGTGGCTGTGTACGTCAACCAGTCCCGGCAGAACCATCATGCCTTTCGCATCGATCACTTCCTGATCGATCACTTCTTCTTTTGTGGAAACGAAACGTTTTCCTTCTATATAAAGATCTTTTTCCGCAAACGTTCCGTCTTCCTGAAATACGCGTCCGTTTTTGATAATCATTGTCTTGCCTTCTTTCTTTGATCTGTTCTGATTATAATTTATGTTGATTTTATTTTCAACTATTTTTATATTTTAGAAATTACTTTCACGTCATTAAAGTTCTTTCCATTTTTCCGCCCGCTTTCCCGTGCAATTCACACACAATTGAAAGTTGATTCACCACTCTGCCTGTGATACAATAAAGCAAGAACTGATCTGAATTTTTTTCAGATATTTACAGATACCAGGAGGACTTACGTTCCATGGAACACTTTGAAAAATCGATTATTCCTGTCATTGAGTCTGTCTATCCCTCGTTCACTCCCCTGGAACGGACGGTAGCAGATTTTTTTATTCATAATACCGACGAGTCGGATCTGTCCGCGCGCCACGTTTCGGAACTGCTCTATGTTTCGGAGGCTTCGCTCTCCCGCTTTGCGAAAAAATGCGGCTACACGGGCTACCGCGAATTTGTCTACCGTTACCAGGAAGGCCTGAACGCCGCACTGCCTGGCACGGACGATCACATCAAACAGGTGCTGAATACGTATCAGGAGCTGCTGAATAAAAGCTACTCGCTCGCCGACCGCGCGCAGATTGACCGCATCTGCCATATTCTCACTTCGAAGCGTCGGGTGTATGTCTACGGTCTTGGAAGCTCCGGACTTTCCGCCCAGGAAATGAAGCTGCGTTTTATGCTTGCAGGCGTGGATATTGAAGCAATTACCGACATTCACATCATGAAAATGAATGCCGTTCTGCTCAATGAGAGCTGCGCTGCAATCGGCATTACCGTCAGCGGACAGACACCGGAGGTGCTGCGTGCGCTCGGAGCCGCAAAGGAAAAGGGAGCCTCTACCATTCTCTTTACTTCCCGCAGCTCCAGCGATTACGATGCCTTCTGCGATGAAGTCCTGCTGCTTGCGGTCAAAGAGCATCTGAAAAACGGCGGCGCAATCTCTCCGCAGTTCCCGATTCTCGTTATGATTGACGTTCTGTACTCGCATTTTCTCACGACCGACAGCGAGCGCAAGGAGGCTTTATATGAATACGCCGTCACCAAACTCCATGAAACGTGATCCCGGCCGCGGCAGCGCGTATCTTTCTTTTCTGAAGAAACGCTGCCGCGATTTCTTTTTCTTCTGCCTGCTCCTCGGCGTTTACGTCGCCTTCATCACCCTCACAGGCATCGGCTGTCCGATCCGGTTTTCCACCGGCATTTCCTGCCCGGGCTGCGGAATGAGCCGCGCGGTACTGTTAATGCTCTCCGGTCATTTTCGGGCGGCATTTCGGATGCATCCGCTCGTCTATGCCGTACTGCCCGCAGGGATATGGCTCTTCTTCGGGCCGGAACAGACGGCGGGACTTCGGCGTTTTAAAAAGGGGATCATTACGGTGCTTGTCGTGCTGCTTCTCGCCGTTTATGCCTGGCGCATTTATTACCACGACCCGCTCCTTTCTATTGACCCTTCTCTCGGGCGCGTGCTACAATGGTTCTATCTTAATTAAAGGGGGTATTTACAAATGAATGTAAAAGACAACCGCAGTTTCTGGTTCTATCTTCTGCTCACATTTCTGACGTGCGGACTCTACTCGATCTACTTCTGGTATGTTTATGTGGAAGACCTGAACACCATCTTTTACGGTGACGGCGAAGACAGCCCAAACTACATTATCGTGCTGCTTCTGTCCTGGGTTACCTGTGGAATTTACGGCGTTTACTGGCGTTACAAACAAGCGAACCGCATGTACCGCGAATCCTACGACCGCTACGGTGTGATGATTGAGGAAAACGGTTCCGCCATTCTTCTGTGGACGCTGCTCGGCTACCTGACCGGCGGAATTGGCCAGCTCGTTGCCGACTATTTCATGATCCAGAACCTGAATAAGACGGCGCTCGTTTATAATTCACGTGCATATTAAGCAGGGGAGGCGTTTTTTATGGCAACATCTATGGTAAAGGGAAATCCGGTAAAGCTGATGCTCTCGTTTGCCTTTCCGCTTCTCATCGGAAATCTGCTGCAGCAGACGTATAACATCATTGATGCGGCGATTGTCGGCCAGGCACTTGGCCCGGAGGCACTCGCCAGCGTCGGTGCAAGCAGCAGTGTACAGTTTCTGGTGCTCGGCTTCTGTATGGGAAGCTGCACGGGATTCAGTGTCCCGGTTGCCAAGTATTTCGGCGCCGGAAAGCTTGATAAAATGCGCGATTATATTTTTAATGGTGCTGCACTTGCTGTCCTGATTGCGGCCATTCTGACCACACTCTGCAGTTTACTCTGTGCACCGATTCTGCACCTGCTGTCGGTTCCGTCCGATATTTTCGCGGATGCTTACGCATATCAGCTTGTGATTTTCCTCGGAATTCCGTTTTCGATTCTGTACAATTATCTTTCCAGCATCCTGCGCGCCGTCGGGGACAGCCGCACACCGTTTCTGTTTCTGGCATTTTCGGCAATTCTGAATATTTTCCTCGACCTGTTCTGTATTATCATTCTGCATCTGGGGTGCGCAGGCGCGGCGATTGCGACGATTTCCGCCCAGGCGATCAGCGGACTTTTATGTCTGTTTTTTATTTCCCGTAAGGTAAAGCTCCTGCTTCCGACAAAGGAAAACCGCACTCTGCGAAAGGATGCCGCGCAGGAACTCCTCGCAATGGGCATTCCGACGGGACTGCAGTTTTCGATCACGGCAATCGGCAGTATGGTAATGCAGTCAGCGAATAATGGACTTGGCAGTGTTTATGTTTCGGCGTTCACAGCTGCTATGAAAATCAAACAGTTTATGATGTGCCCGTTTGATGCGATCAGTACCGCGGCTTCCGTCTTCTGCAGTCAGAATCTCGGAGCCGGCCAGTCAAAGCGAATCCATCAGGGACTCCGCCAGGGTGTGCTTGTCGGTGTCGGCTATGGTGCGTTTGCGGGTGTCATCATGATTCTGTTCGGACGGCCGCTGACAAAGCTCTTTATTGTCAGCTCTGCTTTTGAAGCAATCAACGCTTCGGCAAAATATCTGCGCTGCCTCGGATTTTTCTACTGGATGCTTGGTATTTTGAATGTCTGCCGTATGGTAACGCAGGGACTTGGCTACTCGGGAAGAGCCGTTTTCTCCGGCGTAATGGAGATGCTGGCACGAACGATTGTCTGCCTGGGATTTGTCGGTGCGTTTGGCTTCACCGCAATCTGCTTTGCGGATCAGGCTGCGTGGCTCGCCGCCTGCTGCTATATCGCACCGACATGTCTGTACTGCGTGAAGAAATCCACGAAAATGATTGCGGATCGCGGTGCGAAATAATAACGTTATTTTCTGTCTTACAGCGGCTTCCAGATACTTCTCAGGTTATCGCGGCAATCACCAGAAACTTGTTCCATCACAGATTTTGGTTCATTGCCCGCAAAATCAAGAAAAAGATACTGTTCTGCATGGAATCATCTTCCCCGCAAAACAGTATCTTTTTTCTTGTTTTTTCAGCGTTACCGCTCGATTCCATCTCTTGCCGCAAGACCCTTGTCAAACGGATGCTTGATTTTTTTCAGCTCCGAAACATAGTCCGCCCGCTCAATCAGCGCCTCCGATGGTCCCTGCCCTGTCAGAATCACTTCCAGCTTCTCCGGCTTGTGATCCAGAAAATCCAGAAGGAGCTGCTCATCAAACAGTTTGCTTCCAATCGTATAAACCAGCTCGTCCAGAAACAGTACATCGTATTCTTCCCGAACTGCTTTTTCTGTCACTTTCTGAAACTGCTCTTCATAATACCGTTTCTGCTCTGCCTTCTCCTCCGGTGTCATCAGAAACGAAAACTTTATCTTGTCCTGCCCCGGCACAAACGTCACATTCGGCGACAGTAAGAGCACCTTCCGCTCGCTCGTGCTGTTATCTTTCATAAACTGATAAATCAAAACACGGTATCCATACCCTGCCGCACGCGTGCAGAGTCCCATACCACAAGTCGTCTTTCCTTTTCCATCCCCACAGTAGATGTGGACACAGCCTGTCTGTTTTTCCATATTGAAATCCCTTTCTTTTTTACTATCCATATCTCATATGTAACGAGGAGTGTGATACTTAACCACACTCCTCTAAGAACATCTTTTGTAAAGAGTTTTCTGCTGGTTGTCAGCCTCGGTATCCAGTTAAGATACCTTTAACGGCATGGAAATCATTAAGTCCCCCACGTGGACTATAACTTACTCCAAGCTGTCAGACTCAATGTCTTATTAAAGGACCTAAATAGATGGAAATTTATCCTGCTCCATCTGCAGTCCAACTTTTAACGATGCTCTTACATCGAGAACATTTCTGTTCTTACCTAATTATACTCACTTCAAGTAAAAAATCAACCAGGCTATCATAATCGCGGACTAAAGCTGATTACAGTTCACTGGTATACAGCGACTTGTATGTAAAATTCGTACCTGTTCTATACGTAAATTTAGCTTGCAGTGTCAACTTCATTGCTGCATAGAAGTTTGGCGTTTTTATTGCAATCATTAACGTTTTCAACTACTCTATTCTTCCCAGTATAGCCGGGAAATTTAGATTTTTCATTTATCAGTATTCACAAGTTTCGTAGCAAGAAATTCAGTAACAGCCTTCTCTGTATCCGCCAGACCATTTTCTTCCAGTTCGTTTACCAGGTTGTCCCAATTTGCGTCAAATTCCTCTTCCGTACCCGAAACACATTTTACCAGCCCTGGCCAACTAATATCCGAAATTGTATTCTGCTGCTCGGTCAGTTCCTGTGGCTGCTGATATGCCCAGAGTGCAGAATATGGAAGAAGCTCAAATTCTTCTGGCTGCGGAAACATATCTGTCAGCATTTCGATTCCCATTGCCTCGCATCCGGCTTTTTCCGCTTCGTTATAATTTGCAATCACAGATTCTTTCGTCGTTGGAGTATACGGGAATCCGTCCTCAGTGTAAGAACCTGCTCCATAGATTGGAAATCCAGTATAGTTATCAATACCTGTGTTCTTATGATAGTCTGGATCTGACTGTGCTTTGGCAACTTCTTCATCGGTACGATACGGCTTTCCATTTTCGTCCAGGAAATAATTTTCTCCTTCAATTCCCCAATGATATAAAATCTGTCCTTCATCTGAGCACAGATAATCCATGAATTTGATTGCACGAACTGGGTCCTCACAGCTTTTTGTAATTGCCATTCCATATCCGACCGTTGTTCCCTGATACAAAAGAGCTTTGCAGACCTGATCCTCTCTTAAGGTTACCGGCAGTCCAACATATGTCTGATCTACTTTTCCATCAGCCATCAATGCTGTTTCACACTGACTATAGTGCCATTCTGAATCTGTCAAGGCAACAACACGGCCGCTGGCAACCTTTGCAATATAGTCATCATCCGTCTGTGTTGCAAAATTCGGATCCAGAATTCCTTCATTGTACATACGGCATAACCATCTAAAATACTCTTTTTCTTCCGGCGTAACCGTTTTTAAATGTACTGTATAGTCATCATCAATCAGCCACTGTCCATTATCCGGCGCTGCATCTGCGATAAAGCCTGCCGGGTTACTCAGTGTAATCAGCCAATGCCAGTCTGCTGCACTCATAGTAATTCCAATCATATCCAAACCATCTTCTGTCTTTGGATGAGCTGCCAAATAGCTCTTGATCATTTTTTCATATTCATCTATTGTTTTTGGATATTTGTAATCATTCTCTTTCAGTGCAGCCCACTGGATCTGGCAGGTTCCTCCTGTTGTCAGTGTTTTCTGATTTACACCCGCATAAGAAAGCTGATAAATTCCCGGATCATCTTTACTCCACTGTAATTTTTCCAGCTCATCTCCGTACATTTTTTTTATATTAGGTCCATATTTTTCAATCAGATCTGTCATATCAATTAAGGCACCGGCTGCATACAGATCCGTTGCATTCGATTTTGCATAAATCAAATCCGGATATTCATCATTTGCAATCATCAACGCAACATCCTCTTTTGCATCTCCTTGCGATGCAACCGGATAGCTGACATCCAACGTAACACCTGTCGCCTCTGTGATCGCTTTTGCTACCGGATTATCCCAATTTCCATTTTTGCCGTCTGCATTGAAATATTCAAATGTGACTGGTGTCTTATCATCACTTTCGTCTGCTTCTGTAGTCTCCGTTTCAGTTTCTGACGACCCGGAAATTACACTTGAACTGCTTTTACTGCTACTGTCTGAACCGCAGCCTGTAAGCATTCCTGCGATCATAGTGCCCGTTAGCATCACTGATATTATTTTTCGTTTCATAAAAACCTCCTTTAAAACCCTGTCTGATATTAGACAATAAGAATTCTCCCTTTTTAATTTGCAAATTTCAGTTTCTACAAACTCATATGATTTTGAATAATCTCAGTATATCAAATATGCTTTTTGTTTTATATGATATTTTTGATCTTGTTTTTATATTTTTTTGTGTTTTTTGACACATACACATTTTCTATGCTGTGTTTTTATAAATTTATTCCTATGTTTTTGCTGTTTTTCAACAACTTTTCAACTAATTTCTATGCTATACTTAGATTTAAAGCAAAAAGAATGGGGGTTCTACTATGCAATTTAAAACTGAAAAAATTTCAGAACACATTACAAGAATTCATGGATTCTGCACAGAATTTATGTATCTGATTGAAGGTAGCAAAGCAGCTGTCCTAATCGACACTGGATGCGGATTCTATAGTTTAAAAGACTGTATCCATAACCTGACTAACAAGCCATTAAAAGTCCTGATAACCCACGGTCATGTAGATCACGCCATGGGCGCCAATGAATTTGAAGAAATTTATCTGAATCATAAGGATAAATCCGTATATCAGCTTCATTCTGAAAAAGGCTTCCGTCTGGAAGGCGCGAAAGGATTGTGTCCTGAAAAAGGGCTTATCAAAGAAACAGATATGATACCATCTGCTCCATTTGAAAAATTTCATAATCTGCAGGAAGGTGATGTTTTTGAGCTTGGTGGAATTCATGTTGTTATTTATGAATTACCCGGTCATACCCTGGGCAGTGTTGTCATGCTGATTCCGGAAGAGCGGACAATTCTTCTCGGTGATGCCTGCAATCCATTTTTATTCCTGTTTGACAAATTTTCCACGGGACTTGCTTCCTATGAAAAAAATTTACGAGCGCTACAGAAAAAAATTGCCGGAAAATATGACCGAGTCCTGATCTCACATGGAAATGGAGATTCCAAGCCAACCACTTTAGAAGATGTGCTCAAAGTATGTCAGGATATTCGTTCTGGAAATGTTACGGATCGCAATTTTGTTTTTTCTGGTGAAACACATCCTCTCGCAGATAATGGAACTTATACCTTTATCTGCTATGACAAAAAACGAATAGAAGAATAAAATCAGATTACTCTATTATGTTTTCTCAACACTGTTCAATATACAACTGTCTCAATAATTGATGTGTATTAGCTGATAAGCTGTGAATAAATCATAAAAATCCCAGCTTATCAGCTTTTCTTTACTTAATGTCCCATGCACTGTATTATTTCCGGCATTAAATCGGTATTATTTGCCGACATTTTGTGTTGCAAATATCCTGTTCACACTGCTCTTCATTTAAAATTAAAAGCACATTTTCTTCCTTGGGATTTATCAAAAAGACAGCTGTACACGAAAAAGACATAGGAAATGCAGAAAAAACGCACAAAAAGAGAGAACAGATTTCTCCATTCTCTCTTCAATAAATTTATTTTACTAAAAATTTTTTATTTACCGAAATATCTAGCCAGCAGACCAGCGAATGCTTTTCCGTGTCTAGCTTCGTCTCTTGCCATCTCATGCACGGTGTCATGGATTGCATCGAGATTCAGGGCTTTAGCACGTTTTGCAAGATCTGTTTTGCCAGCGGTTGCTCCGTTCTCTGCCTCTACACGCATCTGCAGATTTTTCTTGGTGCTGTCGGTTACGACTTCGCCGAGAAGCTCTGCGAATTTTGCTGCGTGCTCTGCTTCTTCGTAAGCTGCTTTTTCATAGTACAGACCTACTTCCGGATATCCCTCGCGGAATGCTACTCTGGACATTGCCAGGTACATACCAACCTCAGAGCACTCGCCCTCGAAATTGGCTCTCAGGTCTTTTTTGATATCTTCCGGAACATCGGATGCTACGCCAACTACATGCTCTGCTGCCCAGGTCAGATCCTCGCCCTGCTCGATAAATTTCTCTTTCGGCGCTTTACAGATCGGACAGACTTCCGGTGCTTCTGCTCCTTCATAAACATATCCACATACGCTGCATACAAATTTTTTCATAGTCTTTCTTTCCTTTCTTTTTGTTGTGTATTTAATTTTATCATTTCCAATTTTGTGGTTTATAACAGTTTTTTATTTTTGATATTAGTAACTGTTACTGATATTACTTTAACATAAGCTTCCATTTTTGTCAATGCCTATTTTTAATTTTTTCTTTCTTCCTGGGGATGCTATACGTTCCCCGGGTGATTTTTGCAGTTCTCGCAGATGCCGTAAAAATTCACAGAGTAATCTTCGATCGTACCTCTGAAATTTTCCGCTGCTACGTTCTTGATTTCGCTGATGTCACGCATTGTAAGGTCTGTCACGCAGTGACATTTTCTGCAAATGAAATGGTGATGCGTGGAAGTATCTCCATCGAACCGGTCCGGGCCATCTCCTGTTGTAAGACGCTTGATCTCTCCTAATTCAGAAAGAAGAGACAGGTTCCGGTATACTGTGCCAAGACTGATATTGGGAAATTCTTTCCGTACATCGGTATAGAGCATATCTGCGGTCGGGTGATCCTTTCGTCCCTGAAGGCAGACTTTGATGCTTTCTCTTTGTCTGCTATACTTGAGTGTTGACATAGTTCTTTTCCTTTCGTGTCTTTCGATAACAGTAATTGTTATTATATTTATACTATAAGGCTGCTTCTCGCAAAAGTCAAGAAAAAGATCACTACCCTGTCTACACAGATTTCCGTCTGTCCCAAGATCAAAAATTCCCCAAAAACGAGGAGTGCCCAGGAACCTCTCGGCGCCTGGGCTATTATTATGAAAAAATCTTAATTGTGTAGTGATTGCATACACGCTGTTCCTTTGGAACTGAGATAACTATACCAATTAATTATGAACAGATTATGAACATGCAGTGAATCTTCTGTGAATCTGTATATTTTTTAGAATTATTTTATACTTTCTTTGTGTATTTATCACATATTTTATTTCTAATTCTGTCCCTTATTCTCTACTCTGTCTAGAAATCGTTTTTCTCCGTTAATTTTTCTATTCGTATTGCCCATCCCCGATTTTCCCTGTCATTTCTCTCTCATTTATGTTAAGATTGATGTACAGCCAATGCGGCAGAATGGAGGATTTTTTATGAGTACCGGAAATCAGGAATATATACGAGACATGAACCGCGCCCTGGTTCTCGAGGCAATCGCCAACCATCCGCCGCTTTCCCGCGCAGATCTGGCGAAAATGCTGCATCTGACAAAAGCAACCGTATCCACCATCGTCCAGGAACTGCTCGACCGCCAGCTCGTCATAGAACTCGGCAGCGCCGAAAAAACTTCCATGGGTCGAAAACCGATTCTGCTTACTTTTAATAATCGCTGCGGTTCCATCATCGCCGTCGATCTCGGCGTAAAAAAGATCACCATTCTCACCGGAGATCTGAAGGGAAAATCATGTACTGTAAAAGAATACCCGATTGATCCATCCCTCTCACTGGAGGAATACCTGATTTCCCTCCTCCACAAAACCAAATCCGACCTCCCCAAGACTCCGTGCGGCCTCGTCGGAATCTCCATCGGAATCTACGGCGTCGTCTGCGACGACCTCGTTTTATTCACACCCTACTACGATCTGAAACACTCCAACCTGAAAAACTACCTCGAAGAAGAATTTCAGGTCCCTGTCATCGTAGAAAATGAAGCCAACCTCTCCGTCATCGGCGAAGCCGCCTGCGCAGAGCACTTTAAAAATATGATCTTCCTGAACATCCACGAAGGCGTCGGCATGGGAATCCTCATTGACGGCGAACTCTACACCGGCCAGAACGGCTACGCCGGCGAATTCGGCCACACCATCCTCTTCCCCGATGGCCGGCCCTGCCCCTGCGGCAACCACGGCTGCCTCGAACAGTACATCTCCGAAGCCTCCGTCCTGAACGATTTTGCCGCCGCCGAAGGCTTAGAAAACGTCTCCGTCGAACGCTTCATCCAGTATTACCAGGAAGGCAACCCCAACGCCCGCAAAGTAATGCAGGATTTCACCCACTACATCGGAATCAGCCTGAACACGGTTCTCCACACCTTCAACCCGGACGTCATCGTCATCAACAGCTCCTTCACCAACTACATCCCAGGTCTGATCGACGAAATCACCTCCGGAATCCAGAACCGCCTCCGCTGGTACCTCCACGTCCTCCCGGCTCACCTGCAGGATGTCTCCGTCCTCATGGGCGGAATCAGCCTCTGCTCCCGGAACTTCCTCGGAATTTCCACCTTTAAGCTGCTGGACCTGTAACTCAGAAATAAGTCCCTGTTCAGAGCCCCATCTCGATTCCGCTGCGCTGCATCTTGATGTGGCTTCTCGCCATATGAAATTTCAGAAAAAAGTGCTCATTCATGCAAGCATGATTCGCAATTTGTTCTGAAATTTCGCATGGCTCTGAATAGTCACAATTTGTTCATGATTTTTTTACAACATGAACACGCTTTCAACATAATTTACCCGTATACTAAAAGCATAAATAATGAATGCCAACATTATTTACACAATTTTCTTTTTCATATTGCCGATTAGAAAATCGGCTCTCCTTCCTTTAAAAATAAAAATGAAAGAAAGCACTGTTTCGCCAACGGTGCTTTTTTTCATGCCTTTTTCTCATTTTCTCCCATCTTCCTCACAACAATCTCACGCCGATCCGCCCATCCGGGCGGATCCAGACCTCCCCTCCCGCCCCCACTACCAGCCTCGCCGCCGCCCGTCCGTCCTTGCGTGATGCGGCATGGCAGCATTGGAAAAGCGGGCAGGAAAAACCAGAAAAAATGGAGGCCTTTCGAGAGACTGAAATCTGGTGCTCAACACCAGATTTCAAGGCATTCTGAGCTGGGAAAGCATCAGGCTTTCCTGGCGAATAATGCCGGTGTCTGTCGAAAGACCTCCATTTTTTCTACGTTTTTCCCCCGCTTTTCCACCGCTGCCATGCGCATCACGCAAGGGCGGACGGGCGGCGGCGAGGCGTCCCCTCTATTCACACAATTCATCCGTCAACCGCGCAAACTCCTGTAAATTCAATGCCTCCCCACGAATCGTAAGCGGCCAGCCGCAGGCTGTGATTGCAGCCTCAATCTCCTCTTTCGAAAAATGCAGCAGCTCCGAATTTTTCAGTCCGTTCGCCAGCGTCTTCCGTCTCTGATTAAACGACGCCCGAATAATGGAGAACATCAACTTCTCATCCTTCGTCTCCACCGGCATCACCTCATGACGCGTCAGCCGGATCACCGCACTTCCAACCTTCGGCCGCGGCATAAAACAGTTCGGCGGCACATTCGCCACAATATACGGCTCCGCATAATACTGCACCGCCAGCGACAGCGCCCCGTAATCCTTCGATCCCGGCCCCGTCTGCATCCGGTCCGCAACCTCCTTCTGAACCATAACCGTAATCGAATCCACCGGCACATGATTCTCAAATAATCCCATAATAATCGGCGTCGTAATATAATACGGAAGATTCGCCACAACCTTGATCGGCCGTCCGTTGTTCTTCTCCTTCGCCAGCGCCGCCAGATCCACCTTCAAAACATCATTGTTGATAACCTCAACATTATCATAATCCGACAGCGTATCCTCCAGAATCGGGATCAGATTCTTGTCAATTTCCACCGCACACACACTCCGCGCAGCATACGCAAGATACTGCGTCAGAGTACCGATACCAGGTCCGATTTCCACAACAAAATCGTCCGGTCCGATACCTGCAGCGGCTACAATCTTATCCAGCACATGTGGATCGATCAGAAAATTCTGACCATACTTTTTCTGAAATACAAAGCCGTACTTCTGCAGTACGGCTATTGTATTCTGCGGCTCCCCGAGCCACGGTTTTACTTTCTCCATAAATTCTCCATGTATTTAGAACTCAAAGTCTTTCTCGTAAAGAATCACGCGGTCGTCCGCATCGGTATGCTTTCTGGACATGCGTCTTCCGAATTTACGGGTTCCCTTTTCTGCATGGGCGATGGCACGATCCACCATATCTTTGACCTGTGAAATCGTCATCGGCTCGCCCTCCTTCTGATTGTTGCCAATCTGTGTATACAGAGCAAGCACACCCATCTCGTCCATCTTGTATCCATTCTCACGCGCATACGTGCGGGCAAACGTAACCAGCTCGTCGTTCGTGAAAACAGGAATCGAAATGACCGTCTCAAACTTCTTCGCAAAATCAGGGTAATTCCGCAGAAGACCTCTCATGCTGACCTTCTCATCCTCGATGATCAGAACCAGACTGTCGGTACGGAAATCCATTGCCTGCGACAGCTTCTCGATCGTCTCCGGGTACATCAGACCGGCACGCTCGATCAGGAGGAAACCTCCCGCCAGCTTTGAAACAATCTGCGCACAGTCCTTTTTGTTCAGAACAGATGCATCCAGACGGGCCATCTTCGTTGCCGGAAGTTTTAAGTCAGCACAGATTGCACGGACGAGATCCTCCGACAGCTTCGTTTTTCCAGTACCGTATCCGCCCATAATGGCAATGTTTCCATGACGGGAAGTACGGTCGCCTGCGTAATGATAAACACCATGCATTGCATCCAGAATCTGGATATCCATGCCTGGAACTTTCGCAAAGTAAGTAAACAGCGCTTTCTGCTCGTCACTCAGCTTATCCGGCTGGGTGTCGTTCAGGATGCGGAGTCTTGCCTCCTCCGGCGTCTCCTCTCGGAGCACCTCTTCAATCGATTTCGCAACAGTTCCTTCCGGAATGTTGTCGCGGATCAGCTGAACGGTGGCATCCGTTGTTTTTTCGATGCTCATGTTGATCGTCGCATCGGATACGCGCTCACGCTTTGGCTCGGTCGGAACTTCGATTTCGATTTCCTCCGGGGTAATCTCGATCGGCTGGGTTCCTGCCGGCTCAAACGGATCGGCTGGCTCAGTCTCGGCCGGAGTTTCCGGCTCTGTTTCGCTTTCCGGCTCGTCAGCAGGTTCTGCTTCCGCAGTTTCCGGCTCATCCGGCAGTTCGATTTCCGATGCTTTTTCAGCTTCCTGCACTTCTGCGTTCAGCGCTGCCTGAAGCTCACTAAAATCGATGGTCGGCCGTGTCTCCTCTGCCGGTTTCAGATCCGCGATGACAACCGTTGCATCCATGGACGGTGTCTCCGCCGGTTCTACGGTTTCCTCAATTTCGGCTTCCGCCTGAGCCTTCTCGGCTGCTTCTGTTTCAGCTTCCACTGCTGGTTCTGTAACTTCTGCTTCTTCGATTTCAGCCTCGGCTGCCGGTTCTATAATCTCTTCGATCTCAGCTTCATCCATCGGCTCTGTAGCTTCTTCGGTTTCAGCCTCATCCGCCGGTTCTGTGATCTCTTCGGTTTCCGCTTCATCTGCCGGTTCTGCATCTTCTTCCGGCTCAGCTTCCGCCTGCGGCTCCTCTGCCGTTTCCCGTGCCTCTGTCTCGGACTCCGGATCCATCGGCTGCTCTGCGGTTTCGGCTTCTGCTGCCGGTTCCACTGGCTCTTCTGCTTCTTCCTCCGCAACTTCCTCCGACAGGTTTGCTGCGGTCTCCTGGAACAGTGCTTCGAGGTCCGGCTCTTCGTATTTCTTCTCCGGCTTCGGTGCTTTCGGCATTACCGGCTCGGCTTTTTCCTTCGGTTTTGGCTGCGGTCTTGTCTTGATTGTCGTGTTGGCATCCGGGGATACCTCTACGTTTACATCAAGCTGCTCCGGCTCCAGATCTTTTACTTCGTACTGTACCGGCTCTTCGCTTGTCTCTTCCTCGACTGCCGTCTCTTCCTGTTTCTTTCCGCGGAAGGAGAAGACATCGCGGATGCTCTTTGCAAGCTCTGCGTGAAGATCGATCGTATTTCCAAGGTACGTCGGCGTGCTGTCTGCATACGCCTGCTCTTCCGGAATCTCCTCGATCGGCTCCTCTGTCTGCTGCAGTGCTTCGTACTCCTGCACCTGCTCTGCATCTGCCTCGGCCTGCTGTGTTTTCTCATATGCTTCGTACGGCGAACCGGCTTCTTTTTCTTCTTCACCGGCCACATACTGGCTCATCACACCGCCGTTTACCGGTTTTACTTCCGGCGTCTCTGCCGGCTCTTTCGTCGCAGCCATTTCACCGGCTCCGCTCTCTCCGGCTAACCGCACTTCAAGTGCTTCCGGATCCTCAGACGGCTCTTCATTCTTTTTGTAGTCAAAACGATGCTCGTATTTGATCTGCTGGGACGGTGACAGCGGCTCGTACTTCATTTTCAGATCCATTGCCTTTGTCACATATTTGCCCTCGCTGAACCACAGGATCAGCTCATCACAGGCATCGATGCATTTCTGCGTCTCTCCGGCTTTGCTGTAAAGGTTTGCCAGTTCATATGCCCATCTCTCGGTAAATTCCCGCTCTTTGTATTCCTCCAGAAGGGAAATCTGCTCCTCAAGCGGCGCTTTCTGTCCTCTTAAAATCTTGTATTTCAGCAGATACCGGGAATTATCGTGACGTGCGACTGCTTCAAACTCGTTGTAAAAGTCAATCGCCTCATCAAAGTCTTTCATTTTTACGGAGACCTCTACCAGGCGGTACAGAATGCCCTTTCCGATGGAGGAACGGTCATACGCCATCAGCAGAATCTTCTTCGCCTCCGGATATCGTTTGTTCGCCTCATAGACATCCGCTACCATGCCGAGCGTACGCAGACTCTTGACACGCCGCCAGTCAACGGCTTCTACAACTGCAAGTGCCCCCTCATAGTCCTCTTTTTTTACCAGACTGTTCAGCTCTTCCAGCCGGCTTTGATATTCAGCTTTATCCAATCTTTTCACCTCAATACATTTCAGATTGTTTTAGTTCATAGACACGAACAGTGTACCACACTCCCCGTAGAATGTCAAAAGAATGCCTGTTTTGCAGGCATTTTTCGGGATGCAGATCCTTCCAGCGGTCATCAAAAAAAGAACACCCGCCCCTCCGGTTTTTCCCGGAAAAGCAGGTGTCCCCTAACTACTTATATTTGATTCCGATTACTTTCTGACAGTAATCTTGTCCAGATGCCAGATATCATCTACATACTGCTGGATGGTACGGTCGGATGTGAATTTGCCGCTGTGTGCGGTATTCAGGATCGCGCTTCTTGCCCATGCAGAAGTATTTCTGTATTTATCCTCAACACGCTCCTGTGCTGCCGCATAGGACTTGAAGTCTGCCAGGGTAAAGTACATATCCGGGCGCGGAGCATTCTTCGGTGTGAGCAGGGAGTCATACAGATCACGGAACATCATGGTGTCGCCGTTTGAGTATCTTCCGCTGATCAGATCCATCACTACGTTGTGGATGTCCTGATCGTGGATGAAGTAGCTCATCGGATCGTAGGTGTAGTTGTTCTCATATTCGATAACCTGATCTGCGGAAAGTCCGAAGATGAAGGCGTTCTCTTTTCCAACTTCCTCAACGATCTCTACGTTTGCACCGTCCATGGTTCCAAGAGTCAGGGCACCGTTCAGCATGAACTTCATGTTACCGGTACCGGAAGCCTCTTTACTTGCGGTGGAAATCTGCTCGGAAACATCAGCAGCGGCAAAGATCAGCTCTGCGTTGCTGACACGATAATCCTCGATAAATACAACTTTGATCTTTCCTTTGATGGTCGGATCGTTGTTTACCACATCACCAACGGAATTGATCAGTTTGATGATCGCTTTTGCACGCTCATAACCTGCGGATGCTTTTGCTCCGAAGATGAAGGTTCTCGGGTAGAACGGCATATCCGGGTTCTTTTTCAGGCGGTCATACAGATACATGATGTGCAGAATGTTCATAAACTGACGTTTGTACTCATGCAGACGTTTTACCTGAACATCGAAAATGGAGTTCGGGTCTACATCGATACCGTTATGCTCTTTGATGTATTTTGCCAGGCGGACTTTATTTTTATATTTGATTTCCATAAATTCCTTCTGTGCCTGGGTGTCATCTGCCAGCTTAGCGATCTTTTCGATCTTCGGCAGATCGGTGATCCAGCCGTCTCCGGCGTACTCGGTTACCCAGTCAGCCAGGAGCGGGTTTCCGTGAAGCAGGAAACGACGCTGTGTGATACCATTCGTCTTATTGTTGAACTTCTCCGGAGTCATCTCGTAGAAGTCTTTTAAGGTCTGTTTTTTCAGAATCTCGGTATGAAGCTGTGCAACACCGTTGACAGAATAGCCGCCTACGATAGCCAGACGGGCCATATGAACCTGTCCGTCGTAGATGACTGCCATCTGGCGAACTTTCTCCTCATCACCCGGGTACTGCTCTCTTACCTGGATCAGGAAGCGGCGGTTGATCTCCTCTACGATCTGATAGATACGCGGAAGAAGTCTGGAGAACAGGTCAACCGGCCATTTCTCGAGTGCCTCTGCCATGATGGTGTGGTTGGTGTATGCGCAGGTCTTTGTGGTGATCTCCCATGCCTCATCCCAGCCAAGGCCTTCTACGTCCATGAGGATTCGCATCAGCTCCGGAACGGCCACGGTCGGGTGAGTATCGTTCAGCTGGAAGGTAACCTTCTCATACAGCTTTGTGATATCATCGTGATGTTTTTTATATTTTGCAACTGCTCTCTGTACGCTTGCAGAAATGAAGAAATACTGCTGTTTCAGACGCAGCTCTTTTCCTTCGTAATGGTTGTCGTTCGGATACAGAACCTCTACGATGGTTTTTGCAAGGTTTTCCTGCTCAACCGCTTTGTGGTAATCACCTTTGTCGAAGGAATCCAGGGAGAAGTCCTGAATAGCCTCTGCATCCCAGATGGTCAGCGTGTTTACAACATCGTTGTCGTATCCTACGATTGGCATATCGTAAGGAATTGCGTTTACAGACTGATAATCTTTCTGTACGAAGTTTACGCGTCCGGTAGTCTCATCATACTCCTGTGCTACGTATCCGCCAAATTTTACTTCTTTTGCGTATTCCGGGCGTTTCAGCTCGAATGGATAGCCGTGTTTCAGCCAGTTGTCCGGTACTTCTACCTGATAACCGTCGCGGATCTGCTGTTTGAACATACCGTATTTATAACGGATACCGCAGCCGTATGCCGGATATCCCAGTGTAGCCAGGGAATCCAGGAAGCATGCTGCCAGACGGCCAAGACCGCCGTTTCCAAGCGCAGGATCTCTCTCCTGGTCCTCCAGAAGGTTCAGGTTCAGTCCCATCTCATCAAGAGCTTCCTGTACCTGTTTGTATGCAGTCAGGTTAATCAGGTTATTTCCCAGCGCACGTCCCATCAGGAACTCCATGGACATATAGTACAGAATCTTCGGATCCTGCTCATCCATTGCTTTCTGGGTTTTCAGCCAGTTGTCAATAATAACGTCTTTTACTGCGTAGCAGACTGCCTGGTAAATTTCCTGCTGGGAAGCCTCTTCCAGATTTTTTCTGTACAGCATTTTTACGTTTTCTTTGACACTGTTCTTAAAAGTTTCTTTGTTGAACTCGGCGTTTAACATCTGCGTCCTCCTCAATAGCAGTCTGCGAGCGGAGAGCTTGTCTGCATCCCCGCTCGCAGGCTGATTTTTATATTAACGATCGTCGTGGAAACGCATCCAGAAGTATTCTTAGATACGCTCTACTGCCATGGTAACCTTTTCGGAGTTGATATTCCACTCCTTCTCATAGCCCTTTGTCTCTCCAGTCACGATTTCTTCTGCCAGAACTTCAGATTTAATTTCATCACCATGGTTTTTCATGATGCTTACAATCTTGTCGTTGTCTTTTGCATATACTCTGATCTTGTCCATAACCTCAAAGCCGGCCTCTTTACGCATGGTCTGGATTTTACTTACCAGCTCACGAACAAAACCTTCCTCGATCAGTTCCGGAGTCAGATTGGTATCCAGAACAACGGTGATTGTATGGTCGGATTCGGATACATAGCCTTCCATCTGTGCCATGTCAATTAACAAATCCTCCTCTAATAATACAATTTCCTGTCCATCGATGTCAAGTTTAAGTTCGCCGGTGCTCTTGAGCTCTGCCATAGCCTTGTTTCCATCCAGCTCAGACAGGGTTGTTTTGATCTTGTTCAGGAGTTTTCCGTATTTTGGTCCTACGGTACGCATCTGCGGTTTGAAGCTGTAGCTGATGAAATCTGCGATGTCATCTTTAAATACAACTTCTTTGACATTCAGCTCGTCCTCGATGATCTCTTTGTAGAATTCGGAAAGCTGGAACTCGCTCTTCACGTACATGGTTCCGATCGGCTGACGGTTTTTGATATTGGCGGTGTTTCTTGCGGCACGTCCCATAACGACGATCTCCAGCAGGTCTGCCATATCCTCTTCCATCTTCGGATCGATCCAGTTCTCATGTACCTCCGGGAAGTCGCACAGATGGATACTTTCCGGTGCACTTGCATCGATGCTCTTTACGAGGTTCTGATAAATATCCTCTGTCATGAACGGAATCATCGGAGCTGCTGCTTTTGCAACGGTCACCAGTGCGGTGTACAGAGTCATGTAAGCATTGATCTTATCCTGCTCCATGCCTTTTGCCCAGAAACGCTCACGGGAGCGGCGTACATACCAGTTACTCATATCATCCACGAAGGACTGCAGTGCTTTTGCTGCCTCCGGGATACGGTAATTTGCCAGGTTGTCGTCTACTGCTTTTACAGTGGATTCCAGACGGGACAGCAGCCATTTATCCATAACAGCCAGTTTGTCATATTCCAGACTGTATTTTGTTGCATCGAAGTTGTCGATGTTTGCATACAGGACAAAGAACGCGTAGGTGTTCCACAGGGTTCCCATGAACTTTCTCTGTCCTTCGACTACGGTCTTGCCTGCGAAACGGCTCGGCAGCCACGGAGCACTGCTGGTGTAGAAGTACCAGCGGATCGCATCGGCACCGTAGGTCTGCAGTGCGTCAAACGGATCTACCGCATTTCCTTTGGATTTACTCATCTTCTGTCCGTTCTCATCCTGTACCAGACCAAGAACGATAACGTTCTCGTACGGTGCTTTGTTGAACAGCAGAGTGGAAATTGCAAGCAGGGAGTAGAACCATCCACGTGTCTGGTCTACAGCCTCGGAAATAAACTGTGCCGGGAACTGTTTCTCGAAGGTTTCTTTGTTCTCGAATGGATAGTGATGCTGTGCAAACGGCATGGATCCGGAATCGAACCAGCAGTCGATAACCTCCGGTACACGGTGCATCTCTTTACCGCATTTCGGGCACTTGATGGTCACTGCGTCGATGTACGGGCGGTGAAGCTCGATGTCATCCGGGCAGTTGTCTGCTTTTTCTTTCAGCTCCTCGATACTGCCGATGCAGTCCTGATGGCCGCATTCACACTGCCATACCGGAAGCGGAGTTCCCCAGTAACGGTTTCTGGAAAGTCCCCAGTCCTGAACATTTTCCAGCCAGTCGCCAAAGCGTCCTTTTCCGATGCTTTCCGGAATCCAGTTAATGGTGTTGTTGTTGCGGATCAGATCCTCTTTTACTGCAGTCATGCGGATGAACCAGGTTTCACGTGCATAGTAGATCAGCGGAGTATCGCATCTCCAGCAGTGCGGGTAGCTGTGCTCGAACAGCGGCGCATCAAACAGAAGGTCTTTATCCTCGAGTGCCTGCAGAACGGCCATATCTGCTTTCTTGCAGAAAGTACCTGCCCACGGAGTTTCCTCGGTCATCTCACCTTTTTCGTTTACTAACTGTACGAAAGGAAGATCGTATCTGTGACCGACCTTGGAGTCGTCCTCACCAAATGCAGGGGCGATATGAACAACACCGGTACCATCGGTCAGTGTTACGTAGGTATCGCAGACTACATAGTATGCTTTTTTGTTTCCGATTCTCTTCTCAGCGTACGGGAACAGCGGCTCGTACTCTTTGAACTCAAGATCTTTGCCCTGATAATGCTCCAGGATTTCAGCGCCCTCACCGAGAACGGTGTCTACCAGAGCGGCTGCCATATAATAGGTATATCCTTTGCTTGTTACTTTTACATAATCCTCATCCGGGTTGACGCAGAGCGCAACGTTGGACGGAAGGGTCCACGGTGTGGTGGTCCATGCCAGGATGTAAGCGTCCTCGCCTTTTACTTTAAAGCGGACAACGGCAGAACGTTCTTTGACATCTTTGTATCCCTGCGCTACTTCGTGAGAAGAAAGCGGGGTACCGCAGCGCGGGCAGTAAGGAACGATTTTGTGTCCTTCGTACAGAAGACCTTTCTTCCAGATCTCTTTTAATGCCCACCACTCGGACTCGATGTAATCGTTATGATACGTAACGTATGGGTTTTTCATATCAGCCCAGAAGCCAACGGTATGGGAGAAGTCTTCCCACATTCCCTCGTATTTCCATACGCTCTCTTTACACTGCTCGATGAATGGCTCTACGCCGTATTTTTCGATCTGATCTTTTCCGTCCAGACCGAGTTTTTTCTCAACTTCCAGCTCTACCGGCAGTCCGTGGGTATCCCAGCCTGCTTTTCTCGGCACCTGATAACCCTTCATGGTACGGTATCTCGGGATCATATCCTTGATAACACGGGTCTCTACGTGGCCGATGTGCGGTTTTCCGTTTGCGGTCGGCGGTCCGTCATAGAACACGTAGGACGGATTTCCTTCACGCACTTTCATACTTTTTTCGAAGATCTGATTGTCTTCCCAGAACTTCTCAACCTGTTTTTCTCTCTCGACAAAGTTCATGTCGGTTGAAACTTTCTTGTACATGCTTGTACCTCCTGAAACTTAAGTTTCTCGTTTGATTTGCTCGCGTAAAATAAGAAAAAGCTCCCGCCCTGTAATAGGACGAAAGCTGTACTTATCGTAACCACCTGTTACATACTATCATATGCATTTCCTGTAACGGGGAACAACCGGCAACTTCTTACCACTGCTCTCCGGTTTTCTATATTTTATGCGCCGGGTACGCAGATTCAGAACTGCAACTTGGAAGTGATGTTCACCTGCCGCTACTTGTACCGGACTCCCACCATCCCCGGCTCGCTTTCCACAGACCGTTCACGCGCAGACTACTGTCTTCGTCATCGTTTTTCATGCCTTATTATAACTAGGGGCTGTAAGCGTTGTCAAGAGTGGAAAGCATATTTTATCGGTTCTTTTCCGCGATTTTACGGGATTTTCGGGGGTGTGCGTTGCTATTTGGATGGGGGAATGGTAAAATCGGGGTATAATCAAAAAACGGAAAGGAAGTGAAATCATGGGAAGATTTGTGAATCCGGACAACAGTGCATTTCAGGTTGCTCTCAATTCTGAAATCTATGTGGACAAAACAGGACTTTTATCGTATACCAACAAAGTTCTGGACACCATACAGGGCTATATCTGCAACAGCCGCCCGCGGCGGTTTGGAAAATCATTTGCTGCAAATATGCTGGCGGCCTATTACAGCAAGGGCTGTGATTCCAGAAAGATGTTTTCTGGCCTTGCGATCAGCCAGACGGCAGACTTTGAGAAGCATCTGAACCAGTACGATGTGATTCATCTGGACATCCAGTGGTTTCTTTCGAATGTCAGCGATCCGGAACAGATTGTGGCCTACATTACAGAATGTACACTGGCCGAGCTGCGTACCATCTATGCAGATCAGCTTCCGCCGGAAGTTTCCACCGTTCCCGACGCTCTGTCCCGGATCAAAGAGGCGACCGGACAGAAATTTGTGATTATTATTGATGAATGGGATGTCCTGATTCGTGATGAGGCCTCCAACCAGAAAATTCAGGATGATTACATTAATTTTCTTCGTGGAATGTTCAAAGGGACGGAACCGACGAAATATATCCAGCTTGCGTTTCTCACGGGTATTCTTCCGATCAAAAAATTGAAAATGCAGTCTGCCTTAAATAATTTTCATCAGTATTCCATGCTGAATCCAGGCCCGCTGGCTTCCTATATTGGATTCACAGAAGATGAAGTTTCCGCTCTCTGTCAGAAATACGGACAAAATTTTGAGGAAGTCAGACGATGGTACGACGGCTATCTGCTTGGAAATTACCATGTATACAATCCAAACGCGGTGACAAGTCTGCTTCTGGATGGGACATTCCAAAGCTATTGGTCGGAGACGAGCACATACGACTCGATGGTTCCTTTTATCAATATGGATTTTGACGGATTGAAAACAGCAATTCTGGAGATGCTTTCCGGCGCCGCAGTTCCTGTCATGGTTACCTCTTTTAAAAATGACATGGTCAGCTTTGTGAATAAAGATGATGTTCTGACGCTGCTGATTCATCTAGGGTATCTTGCCTATAATCAGCAGACGCAGATGGCATACATTCCAAATGAAGAAATCCGCCGGGAATTTCTGACGGCGGTTACTTCCAACCGCTGGAATGAACTTCTTACCTTTCAGCAGGAATCTGCAGAGCTTCTGGATGCTACACTTGCTATGGATGAAAATGCGGTTGCTGCAGGAATTGGAAAGATCCATGAGGAATATACTTCTGTGATTCAGTATCATAATGAAAATTCACTCAGTTGTGTGCTCACGATTGCTTATTTAAGTTCCATACAATATTACTTCAAACCCATTCGTGAACTTCCGACCGGGCGCGGTTTTTCCGATTTTGTCTTTCTGCCAAAGCCGGAATACCGATACGATTTTCCGGCGCTTGTAGTAGAACTGAAATGGAACAAGAATGCGGAAACGGCACTGGATCAGATTAAAAGACAGCATTACCCGGCTTCCATTGCATCTTATACAGGGGATATTCTGCTGGTTGGTGTTAATTATGATAAGAAGACGAAGGTGCATGAGTGTCGGATTGAAAAATATTTGAAATCAGGAGAAAAATGATGAAAGTTGTGATTGCAATTGATTCTTTTAAAGGAAGCCTTTCCTCTCTGCAGGCAGGAACAGCGGCCGCCACCGGGATTTATCGTGTCGATCCGAAGGTGGAGACGGTTGTGCGCCCGCTTGCCGATGGCGGTGAAGGTACCGTTCAGGCACTGACCGAAGGTCTTGGCGGACGGCTTGTCTCCGTTTCGGTGACCGGTCCTGCCGGAAAGCAGGTTATCTGCCCGTATGGCATCATCGACCGGACGCAGACCGCCATTATCGAGATGTCGGGGGCTGCCGGTATTACGCAGGTACACGGCGATGAGAAAAATCCGCTGTACACCACAACGTACGGTGTCGGTGAGGTTATCTGCGATGCCATCCGCAATGGCTGCCACCGCTTTATCATTGGAATCGGCGGAAGTGCCACAAATGACGGCGGTATTGGTATGCTACAGGCACTCGGTTTCGGACTGCTCGATGCAGAAGGAAAACAGGTTCCTTTTGGTGCTGTCGGACTGGAATCTCTTACCGCGATTACGGCAGATCACGTTCTGCCGGAACTTTCGGAATGCACCTTCCGTATTGCCTGCGATGTAACGAATCCGCTCTGCGGTTCCAACGGCTGCAGCGCCGTTTTCGGACCGCAGAAGGGTGCGGATGCTGTCATGATCAAACGTATGGACACATCGCTTGCCTCCTACGCCGCACTCTGCCGGAAAACATTCCCGAACGTCGACGCGGAATTTCCCGGAACGGGTGCTGCGGGCGGACTTGGATTTGCTTTTCAGACGTTTCTTTCTGCTTCACTGGAACCCGGCATTCAGATCGTACTGGACGAAACCCGACTTCGTGATGATGTGAGAGACGCTGATCTTGTCATCACCGGTGAGGGACAGCTCGATGGGCAAACCGTGATGGGAAAAGCGCCGATTGGAGTTGCAAAACTGTCAAAAGAATACGGCAAACCTGTCCTTGCGTTCTCAGGCTGTGTTACAAAAGATGCATCTGCATGCAACGCCGCCGGAATTGATGCCTTTTTCCCGATTCTGCGGAGCGTCGTTTCACTCGAAGAAGCTATGGATGTGAAAAATGCGGCAGAAAATATGACCGATACGGTAGAACAGGCTTTTCGGCTATTTTTGCTTCAGTAAAGCGGATATTCGCAATCCGCTTCGCTACTTGCTTGAGTCGGTTAAAATACAAGACCGTTTTCTCCTGCTTTAATTTTTGCAGGAAGGACAGAAAACACGTCGTGCTCTCATCGTCTTAATTCCAGCAGATATTCTGTCGTTCCTGCTTCCAGCTGTTTCGTTCCTGTCCACCGAAATCCGTGGCGGTTGTAAAACGCAATGGCACGCGTATTTTTCTCCAATGCCCATAGATGGTCTGCGTCAAACTTTTCAATTGCAAAGGTAATCAGCCCGTGGCCGACTCCGTTGTTCTGCAGACATGGATCTACGTATAGTTTACAGATTTCGGTTCCGTTGATTTCTGTAAAACCTCTTATAATTCCATCATCGTAGACATAGATGCGGTTTAAGATTTCTTCTTTCTTAAAGTACTGGTCGATCATCGGGACTACCTGCATTTCACCGAAGGAATAGGCCTCCTCGTGAAAAATCGGGAAATAATTGATTCGGTTGTTGAACACGAAAATTTCCGCAATTCTGGACAGGTCTTTCAGTTCTGCTTTTCTGATTTTCATATTTTCTCTCATTTTAATTTCCAATCAACACTTTCTTCCCCCGAAACGCAAATCCATAATACCTGATCCGCTCCTTTGCGATTCCTCTGGCAAGCAATTCTGTGTCATACTGTTTTTCCTGAATCTGACGAAGTGCATGCTCCACCGTCTCTTCCAGCGACTTTTCTTTTGATGTGTTCTGAACCTTAAATTCCATTACGATCGCATCCAGGTTTTCTTTCAATGGCTCCATTACTACGTCATACCTTCCGAATCCACTTTCTCTGTTGGAAGTGATTCTGTATTTTCCGGCCAGATCAACAATCAGCCCAAGGACAAATCCATGGTAAAATCTTTCTGGTTCGAGTTCCTCTGATGGTTTTCCGCCCGTGTCGAAACTGCTGAATGTCTGAAGTGCTACCTGATTCATAAACTGGTTCATATAATCCAGATCTCCGGCAAGCAGAGCATCTTTAAAATTGCCATATGCAGAATCTTCTTCTGTAAACCAGTCCTCTATCATTTGTTCAAACATCAGCATTGTCTCATGATTTGTCACTTTCAAATCATACTGGCGCTTTCCTGTTCGGTTATCCATTTCGTACCGATCCACTTTCAGATATCCGCTCGCAAGCATAAGACTCCAGATGGCTCCCCGCTTTCTGCCAAGCTGTTCAAAAATAACCTGCTCATCCAATTCTGTGCAGATCACTCTGCCGTTTAATAAATCTTCCATTTCCGTCTTGATCTTTGCAGGACTTCGACGGATCAGATTGGAGATCAGCATATTTCCGCTGGTGTCTGCCCAGTACGTTCCATATTCTCCCGTGTCCAGATATTTTGTAATGGACCACGGATTGTAAATATCCTTCCGTTTTCCAAAGGAAAATCCATCATACCAATAGCGGACGGTTCCTTTTTCATCGGACAGCCCATTTTCCTCCAGCGCATGAAAGACTTCTTCTTCTGTAAAGCCAAACGAGCCGCTGTACTTTTCCGATGTTGTTGTTACAACTTCAAGATTATTCAGATCGGAAAAGATAGATTCTTTACTGACTCTTGTTATTCCTGTCAGCAGTCCCCGTTCCATATAGGGATTCGTTTTGAATGTGGAATTGAACAGGCTTCTGATAAACGCAGTAAGATTCTCCCAATACCCATGAATATACGATTCCTGCAAAGGAGTATCATACTCATCCAGAAGAATAATCACCTTTTTTCCGTAATAGCGGCTCAGATAATCGGACAGATAATTGACAGCTACTGCTGCCGCATCATCCGACATATTTTCTTCAACGGAATCAAAATAGGCGCGGTCTTTTTCATTTAATACTTTGCTGGATTTGACAAATTCAAAAGTACTATATAATTTTACCAGCTTACGAATTACCGCTCTTCTTGCAGTCTCATATGTGGTTGCCTTGATATCTGCAAAGCTGAGGGAAATCACCGGATACGTTCCCTGCAGCTTACGAAATCTTTCCTCTTTCCAGATGACAAGGTCTTCAAAATATTTGCTGCATTCGGAATGATTTACGGAAAAGAAATATTCGACCATACTCATATTCAGGGTCTTGCCGAATCTTCTTGGGCGTGTGATCAGAGTAACACTGTCCTGATTGTCCCACCATTCCCTGATAAAATCCGTCTTATCGATATAAAAACAGTTATTCTTTCTGATGGATATAAAATCCTGATTTCCAATGGAAATTACTGATTTCATGGGTCTGCTCCTTCCTAAATCCTTTACCACCGACAGGCTTGCAAAAATTTATTTCTGTTTCTATTTTATCATATTTCTCTGGCAGAACAAAGATCATTCCCTGTCCGAAGCAATTATTTTCCATTAGATATTATGTTTTGACAGATGTCACGAACTATGCTTTCTCTGTCCTGATCCGCCGTTATTCTGGTTTCATACAGAACGGATGTATAATCTTTTTCGTTCCACCATCTCTGCATATCTTCTGCACTGAAATCATTGCAGTTCGGCTTTGTTTTGTGGCGCTTCACGGTCTCCTCGAAGGGGATGTCGAAGTAATATGCGTATATATTTTTTCCATATAAAGCTACTGCCAGCTCAAATAATGCACGATACCATTCCGCATTCAGTATTCCTTCCAGAATAACAATCTCGCTGTGTTTTCTTCCATATCGCAGAAGTTCTTCCAGAAGAGGCAGCGCCTTTGTATTTTCTCCGTCTTTGACTTTGAGCATATCTCTTCGGATAACATCCTGCGAGATCAGCATTGTATTATTTCCGAACACTTGCTGTAATTCCTTTGCAATAGTTGTTTTTCCACTGCCGGAATTTCCTCTTAAAATGATTAATTTATTCGTCCGTAAGCAATCGCCCATTGTCATTCCATTCTCCATACATAATTCCCGCTTTCGTATTATCTAAAAGTTTCTGCAAACGGCTCTGAAATATTTCTTTTTCCTCAAACATTGTAATTTTATACACTTTTCGCTATCTGCAGCGCCAGAAACAGCTTGTCCAGATCGTGGTTAGCGGCAGATAATCCATCCGTTTCATAGTTTCCTTCGATCAGCACATCTCCCGCAACAAGAAAATCATACAGTTCAAATCCATAAAAATCACTGATCGCCTGAACGCCTGCGAGTTCCATTTCCACGGCAATGCATCCTTCTTCTTTTCGTTTTCTTACAAGATTTACCGTTTCCCGAAGCATACTGTCTGTCGTCCATACGCGCCCCTGAACGTATGGCAGTTTCCTTTCTTTGAAAAATTCCGCCAGTTTGTCCGTGTTTTTTATTTTTATGTAGTCCTGCGGTTCTGCAAAATAATAGGACAGTCCTTCTCCCCGGTATGCCTCCGTTGGGAGAATAAACTTTCCATCGGTTGCTTCTTTGTCCAGACTGCCGCACGAGCCAAACATGATAAAGACGGATGCTCCTGTTAAATGATTGACTTCGGCAATCGTTCCTGCTGCAAGAGCGGAACCAATTGGTGTCAGGTAGAAAGCAATCGTTTCTTCCTCATATGGCAGAGTCCAAACCGGTATATTTCCATTGCATGCTCTTACTTCTGCAATCTGTCGGCATGGGAATTTTTCAAGCATGTATTCATATATTACTTTTGAAAAAATTACCATACATTTTTTTACCAGATGCTGCTTCTCCCCATAAAAATTCTCCAGCTTTACAATCGGCTCGCTGTTGATATCATAAGAATCAATAATCATTCTGTTTCCTCCATAAATTTTATTTATCTTTACCAAAAAGTCCCATATCCACCACCCTTACTGCGCAGACATGAGACTTCCGTTTTTATTTTTGCATTACTTCAATAACACATTCATGTTTCTTCGTTTTTTTATTATAATTGATACCGGCAAGCATTCGAACCACAGAATCTTTCAGGCCATCCATATCCATTTGAATATAAATTTTTAAGGCCTCATACGTTTCCGTCTGGTTCCAATAGGTTCCGAATTTGTGGCGCAGCATGGCTTCTACCACAGATTTCGGGCTATACATGGAATAAATTTCATCTCCAGTCTGCCGATGCGCAATCAACTGATAACCATCGTACTACGTTTTTGCTTCTTCAAAACTCATCTCATATTTTTCACAGAGGGCAGATATCTCCTGCTCTGTGAAGCCAAAATATTCCGCCAGATCACCGGGATCTGTCATGGAATACTCGGTAAATATATTTAGTGCAGAATGAGAACCATTTTTGTTTGTGAACTTTTCTTTTTTCAGACTTTTTAGCAATACCTTTCGATTATATACATGCGTATTCCACAGTATTTCCATGCTTCTGAATTATTTTCATTAAATCATCAGCCTGCATCCAAACGGTTGCTGTATTATCATTTGGATGAACACCAATTTTATTTCCGACAAATTCCACGTCCATGAAGACTTGAACTCTGTGTTCGGCATCGTTTAGAATACCAAGCGGCGTAACGGCACCGGGTATCAGTTTCATAATATCAAATAATTCCTCCGCAGCTGCAAAAGAAAGTGCACGCAGACCACGTTGCCTGTGAAACGCTTTCAAATCTACTCGCTTGTTCCCTTTCATCGTTATCAAATAATAATTACGTTTTTTATCGTCGCGAACAAATAAATTTTTAGCGCCCCACTCTGGATACGGCAAATCAACAGCATCTGCTTCTTCCATATTGAAAACTGCCTTATGTTCCGTAATTTCATACGCTATATTTTGCCTTTTTAAATAATGATATATCTCTATCTTATCCATACTCTTTTATCTCTGTAAACTGAAATTGAAATATGCCCTTATTTTTCATACTTTTCAATCCGGCATTCATGTTCTTTTGTTTTTTCATTGTAGTTAATTCCCACCAGCAAAAGCTCCCCTGCATAGCATGCAACAGACTCCGGATATTTTCTGTCTCTGATCTGATCTAATGCTGCTCTGACGCTTTTGTCCCATTTCAGTTCCACAACAAGCGCCGGGTAATAATTCTGAAACTCCGGCTTTGGAATAAACACAAAGTCTGCAAATCCACGACCCGCGGGAAATTCGCGGATTGGTTTGAAATAGTATTGCATGGAACTCAAATAGGCAATGGACAGAACACTGCTGAGTGAGTTTTCATTGTTATACTGAATCACAGAAGTATATTCCCTGTGAATTTTTTCAATTTCTTTTGCTACTGCGTTTCCATTCATCTGAATTGTATCTTTCAGAAGCTGCTCTGATTCTTTTTGAAATACAATCAACTCATTCCATTTTTTCCTTTTCGTTGCCAGAATCAATTCCTGACGGATTTCCTCATTCGGAATAAAAGCAGTTCTAAATGTCCGGTCATAGGCCAGATATCCAAGGTGAATCAGATACGTCAGCACATCGTCTTTATTGGCGAAGCTAACGGTATCGTTCTGAAAAGAGGTAACATCAACCGGAACATGATCTCCTGAAAGCATTTCGATTACGGCACTTTTCAGGCCATCAAAATCCATATTGATCAGCGGAACAATCGCCTCATAGGATGCGGTTCCGGACCAGTAGCTCTGGAATTCGCCTTCGAGCATCAGGTTCACAACGGCATTTGGATTGTATACATGATATTTCCCAATCTGATAACCGTCGTACCATCGTTTGACTTCTTCAAACTTCTGACCATATACTTCACATAGTTTTTGAACTTCTGTTTCTGTAAAACCTACATATGGTGCAATCGGCCCGGCATACAGCATCGAATAATCTTTGAAATTGTTCAGCGCCGACTGTGTCTTTTCTTTTTTTACAGGCAAAATACCTGTCAGATATGCCAGTTGAATATATTTTGTCGGCTCCGTCCCTTTGAACATCGCCCGCAGAAAATTGATATATTCTTCCTGTGTTTTGAGATCCGCCGCCTCGTCACGAATCAGAACATCCCATTCGTCTATAATCACAATAAATTTTGTCCCGGATGCCGCGTTGATCCGCGACAGCGCCTCCGGCAGTGACCGGATTTCTTCTGGAAGTATATGGGGATAATATTCTTTTAACTCCGAAATCGTTTTTTCTGAGATATAAGAAACAATCCGCTCCGGTCCGCCTGCCGGTTCCATACACCATTGGATATCCCAGTGGAGCACATCATACTGATTCAGATGTTTTTCAAAATCCTTTGCCCTGCTGATTTCCAGCCCGGAAAACATTTCTTTCGAACTGCAGCCCTTGCTGTAATACGCGGTGAGCATATTTGCCGTAATTGATTTTCCAAACCGCCGCGGGCGGCTGTTGCAGATATATCCCTGCAGAGTGTTCATGACTTTATTCGTATAAGTCAGCAGTCCTGTTTTATCAACATAAATCTCAGAATTTAATGCAACCGCAAATGCTTCATTTCCCGGATTCAGATAACTTCCCATGCAAATCCCTCCCGTCAACATTTTATATGACTCATTATACTTGATCCCTCTGACTATCACAAGGACAGGATTTTCCCACGCAGCTTCCGGTTTTTCACTTTCGTCCTCCTGTGAGAATCCCATACAATTCCGGTCTTCTGTTTTTCAGTCCGCATTTTTCCCGCTTTCTGCATTTCCTGCATTTCGTTGATACTAAAATCAGACATGTTATTATCCTTCATCCTCGTAAATAATGATTTGAAAATATTGTAACTATTCAGAGCCATGCGAAATGGAAGAAAAATCGCGAATCATGTTTACATGAATGAGCTATTTTTCTGGAATTTCATATGGCGAGATGGGGCTCTGAATAGTTACAAAATATTATACCCTATAAATGCTTCAATGGTAAACTTTCATTTTGCCGCATAAAAAATGCGCACCGCAGTTTTCATCAAAATCATGAGTATGCGGCACGCAGTTTTTATTTTGCTTTTTTCTTCTCTCTTTTCACAAAAAGACAGACACATGCAACAACAAAAACAGCCGTTGCAGCGATCAGTACCGGCCATACCGGCAGTGGACAGACGCTTGCGCTGATCAGTTTCAGTCCCTGGTAAAGTGTGTATACACCGAAAATTGAAAAGATGACAAACGCCAGTGTATTCAGCAGCCCATCCGGTGTCTTGCTCTTTAAGAGATAGCCGACCAGCATTCCGAGAATATCCGCTGCGAACAGTCCGAGAGAACATCCGATCCATACAACGAATGCGGATCCCATCCCTTCATTTGCACCAAAGGTGATTGCGGTAAGCTGTGTTTTGTCTCCGAGCTCTGCTACGAAGAACGTACAGAAAACGGCGAGCGGTGCGAACCGAATTTTGGATTTGCCGCCTTCTTCCTCTTCCTCGTCATCATCACCGGAAATGGTGGATGCTGCGAAGTAAAGAAATGCGAGTGCTGCAATCGTCTTAATCAGCCAGTCCGGAATGAATTCGCTGACGAGGCCGCCTGCGAGAACCGCCATTCCATTCAGTACCAGAATCGCGGCTGCGGTTCCCAGGATAATGTCTTTCAGCTTGTACTTCGAAGTAAGCGCAATCAGCATGAGCTGCGTCTTATCGCCCATCTCTGCGATGAACTCGGTAAGAAACACCTTTAGAAATAACACCATTTTCCATTCCCCTTATCTTATAATGATATAAATGGCATATGCGGCATAAAATGCGACCATACAGAAACCTTCGACTCTTCCGATTTTCTTTTTGGTTCCTGCAAAAATCCATACACATACCGTGAATACGATCAATACACACAAATCAATTATATTTTCCGTAATGATGGCCATCGGGCTGATTGCGGATGCAATGCCAAGTACCATAAGAATGTTGAAGATATTAGAACCGATCGCGTTGCCAAGTGCCATATCAACTTCATTCTTTCTCGCAGCAACGATAGAAGTTACGAGTTCCGGAAGGGAAGTTCCGATGGAAACAATGGTCAGTCCGATCAGAGTCTGGCTCATTCCGAGATCGCCCGCGATTCTCGCTGCGGCATCTACGGTCACATCTCCGCCGACTGCAATGGCGACTGCTCCACCGACGATGAACACGATACTCTTCGGAACGGAAAGCAGCTTGATATCCTCGTCGGAACCGCCTTCAATTTCGACTTTTTTTCCTTCGCGGTTTGCCTTTAAGGCAATCTGAACCATGTAGACAATGTAACCTGCAAAGAATCCAATTAAGATCACACCGTCCAGGTGACCGAGCATCATACCGGATTTATCGCCGAGTCCGCTGATTCCTAAAACCATTAAAAGTCCGGCGCAAATCAGGGACAGCGGGATGTCTCTTTTGATGGTTTCCTTTGCAACTTCTATGGTGGTCAGTACGGCACAGACACCGATGACAACCATCAGGTTAAAGATATTGGAACCGATGACATTACTGACTGCGAGCTCGTTGTTGCCGGTAAGTGAAGCCGATACACTGACCGCGGTCTCCGGAAGTGATGTTCCCATGGCAACAATGGTCAGTCCGATGATGATCGACGGAACGTGCAGTCTCTTTGCTGCGCTTGAGCTTCCTTCTACGAAAAAGTCCGCACCTTTGATCAGCAGGACAAAACCGATAACGAGACAGACAAGCACAAGAGCAAACGGGGCGTTGTTGATGAAATTTTCCATGTTTTCCTCCTTTGTTTTCCATAATCGTATCATTAGCAGAAGCGGGGGTTCCTACTCATTACCCGCGTAAAAAAAGACCCATGTATATCAATAAACGGCCAGCTTTTTTGCAGGCTGTTCATTGATATACATGAGTCTCATTATTTAAGATTTGCCAGATTATACTCTTTTTTTATAATCAGAATGTTGACAAATCACACATTCGTGCTAACTACTCCCTCATGGAATATTACATTACTTGATAAATACTATCAAATGTCGCTGGGGTTGTCAACCGGATTTGCATCTTTTTTACTTTTAATTTTACTCAATTAATGTCCCGATGCCTTGTGCTCCAAACGGTCTTTTCCATTGGTCTTATTATCACAAAACATCCAGCCGCACATCCAGATATGTCCTCTGCTTTTCCTCCTCGGTCATCTCTTCTGCCAACTCATTTACCTGACGATATAATTCATCCGCTCGGCCATGCCTCCAGATAGAGCCAAGAGCGCAGTTGGCTGAACCAGCCGCGAATGCATGGATCTCCTGTGAGTTGCCGCCTGCAATCTGATCGGGGTTATGCAGCGCCGCACCGCCCCGCAGTTCTTCTTCTGTTGCAAGTTCCGCTTCTTCCAGGCTGTATCCCTCCTCCATTTTATCCTCAACCAGGGCAGTTTCCAGTCTATCGCGAAAGTCTGCCTGCGCACGGCTTCCTGCCGGATCTCTTCCATTTTCCAAATAAGTTTCATGATTTTTTAAGAGCTCTTCTACTGTAAGCATGTTGAGTCCATCTTCCTGCATCTGTGTCTGCTCCAGAAACTCCTCTGCGGAATAACTGGCTGATGAATTTAACGGCATATCGATATGAATCTCTGCCGTCCGGCTGTTGCTTCCGCCTGTCCTGACACTGCCAAGATCACTGGGAAGTACCTCGTCGAACTCTCCGCTTTCCTCCATTTCCCGTACCACGGCAAGGTCTGCTTCTCCGATTGTGGGATCCCGCAATTCCTCCAGATCCGGTTCTTCCAGATCCCACTCCGAATCGTTTGCACTCAAATCCATGCGATCATCCTCTGCCAAATCAGCATTGTCATCCCAAATATCCTCATCCAGATCGAAACTGTCATCCTGGATATCCTCGGTCATATCATCCGCGTCATATTCCATATCACTCATATCTGCACTCATGCTTTTGATCCTCCTGTTTTCTTTTTGCTTTCTGCCAGTTTCCGCAGTGCCTCTACATAAATTTCCCGCACCAGATGTGACGATGCTGACTCCCGATTCAGCTGCCGGATCAGCTGCGTGATACAGCAGTCGGTATTGTCGGCTTTTGCAATTTTCACAGCCATATAATCCAGAACTTTCCGCAGCTGTTCCTTTGCCATCCTGCTCTCTCTCTGACTTTTTTCGTCCCCCGTTTTCTCTTCTGCCGCTGCACGTTCTGACGCACGGACTGCATTCCAGAACAGACCGCGGCACTCCGCATCCACACTGATCGCAGTCTGACGGGCCTGCTGTTTCTGTTCCAGGGTACAATGTCCGCGGGAAGCACAGGTCCGGCATTCCAGATAGGTTTCAAAAAGTGTACGGGCATTCCTTTCCACAAAAGAATTCTCTGCAGGATATCCCTCTTCCATCTGATAACGGTCTATAATATTGGGCGTAGAAAAATGCGCTCCGACTGACATTCCATATGTCGTATAAACACCTTCTCCCGGTCCCAGAAGATACAGATGTTCCAATGTCGTTTCATCTGCCCGGAAAAGTGCCGCATAACGCTCGATTCCGGAAAATCTGGAAGGTCCAAGGAAAACTTTTGTCCCACAAATATCCGGTATTGTCGTCGGAACGTTGTCTGCCGTCTGATCAGCAATCATAAATCCAACCCCAATCGAGCGCATTTCAAGAAGAAGATTCTGAAAGTTTTCTGCAAAAGAATACACCCCTTCGCCGTCACTTTTTTCTGCTCCCCGAAGAAGATTGTGGGCCTCATCTAAAATGATCACCAACTGAAGTCTGCTGCTGTGTTTTGCATTGATCCGAAGGTATGCTGCCAGTGAAATGAGAATCATAGTCGCAAACATCTGCTTCGCCTCGATCGTTGTAAGACAATTCAGCTGCAGAAGATTTTCTCCATTCAGCAATTCTGTGATGGGGATCGGCTGCACTGCTGTATCATAAACATCCGGGTTTGCATCAAGAAGTGCGTGCATGCGTGTACGGCCTGCTGATTTTATATCGGCCATCGTTTTTCCGCTGTATCCGTTCTGATCCAGAAGACGGTTGAACTCGAGCATAAACTCATGAAGACCAAATGGGATCGTGCCCGGACTGTACATCATACTGGCCTGCGTATATCCATACTTTGCAAAACATCTGGTCAGCGTCGTCTGATACAGTTCTTCCAGCGGGCCGTCTCCCTTAACGCAGGTCTGCAGGATCTCTTTCAGAGAGGCACGGTATTGTTCCAGTGTAACATTGGGCGGGAGGGCAAACGGATTCAGGACAAAGTTACCGCTCTGCGGCCTCCAGACCCGTAAATTCTGCATCGTCTTTCTGAGGTAATGCTGCTCTTCCTTTGCCGATTCCAGCAGCAGCACCGGAATCTTCTGCCGGTGAAGCTGATTGGCGATCGAAAAAATGAAATTTCCTTTGCCGGAACCGGGAGCTCCTGCAACAAACATGTGCTTTTTTAATTCTCGGAATGGGATTCTCTGCTCCTCTCCCATCTCATTTTTCCCCAGCAGCAGAGAGGTATCTTTAGACCAGATACTCTTATTTTCCTGCTCTGAAAACAGTGTGTCATGATTTCGCCGAATTCCATTTTTCTGTGACACTCCTTCCAGACAGGTTAATGTCTGAATCTCCTCCGCCAGAAACAGAAAAGCTGCCGTGCTGCTTCTTGGCATAACCTGCTGGGCAGTCTGTTCTGCTGCTTTCCATACCGTTTCGGTATCTACACAAATCTTAGTCTTCGGAATGTTATATGTCTTCATCCCAGCAAACGCATGCATCAGCTCCATCTCGAGCTGCTTTCGCTCTTCCGGATTCTGTCCAAAAACCGCCATGACACACTGATACCGCGTATCTGCATGAAACAGCTTCTCATAAAGCTGCATGTCGGCATTCTGATTCTGTTCTGCCATATTTTTCAGCAGGGTAGATGTGCGCATGTCCAGCTGCGGAGACTTTCGAATCAGCACCGAATATCCGTATCCCTCAGGCATCTGGCCAAGCGTATAATACAAGCTTTTGCTGCGTCCTGCGTCTGGAACAATTTCCCGCATCAAAAGCGTACTTCCCCGATTCTGTCCCGGAATGATGTGATATGTTTCTGACGCACCGCGCAACAGCAGTGTTTCGGTGCTCATTTCCGAAAGCGGCTCCGCTGAGTGAAAGCCGCAGCGTAGCTGCTTCAACAGCAAAACGAGAGTTTTTGCACAACTAAGGGAAGAGACACCCATGTAGCAGTGAATCGCATCTGCTTCTTTCTGGAGGCGTAATTCCACTGCCTCTCCTCCCTGTGCAAGCCGCTCTGCCAGCTCTGCGGCCGGAGCCAGAAGCGGTGTGTTTTCTCTTGCAATCGGAACGCTTGTAAGTTCTATGTAGGCCTTCATCTGGTAACTCCTCCTGTAAGAGCCTTCACATTTTTCAGTAAAAGTTCCGGCGTATATTTTTCTGACAGTGCTTTCAGCTTGCCGCAGAGCGCTGTCAGTTCATCCGCACTGACCATGGGCTGATTCTGTGCGTAGACTGCCACAATCTGAAGCATCTCCGGCGGGATGGCTGACTGACCATAGGCAGCAATCAAGGCATCGCCTGCTTTTTCCACAAGGCGCATCTGCATAGCCCTTTGTTCTGCTGATTCCGCTTCTTTCTGCCTCCATCTGTAGTTTTCTTTTTCCAGTATGCTCTCATCCAGATCCAGTACCTCCAAGGTCACTTCGCAGGATACTACTTCAAGCCAGGGAAGCATCTGCTCTGCATGGCTGGCCGCTGTCTGACCAATGGAATCAGCTTCCTCATCCAGTTCGGCAATACCTTCGAGTACATGACCGGTTGTAATAATCTGCGGCATCTTACGAGAGATCTCCCGTTTCAGACACTTCTTTATAATCCTCTCGGCACGTCTTTCCGGCGCTGTAACTTTTCCACGTTTTACTTCTTCTTCCATCAAAAGGTCACTGTCACGCACACGAATGGAAATCTCTGCTTCACCATAAATACGGACAGCAGCCTGCTCTCCATCTGAGAGTGTAACAATAACAGGACTCACCGGAATCTCCAGTGGATCAAGAAGAAATTCTTCTACATCAACTGCTATCACCTGTGCAGCGTGACAGCCTGCCCGGAGCGCTTCCAGAATTCCAATCCCATTTTCAACGGTCACTGCGCCATTCTCAGCGGAAAACGGTCCTGCATAGTTGCCGTCTATGCAAGTGTAAAGCAGTTTTCTGCGGCTGCCATCAGACAGTCTGAATCGAAGCATCCGCCCATTGCGCGGCGGTGTGAATCTCTCTGTCAGCAGCATGGTTTCTGTCCACTCATCAATCTCTACTTCATCATATAAAAGCGGCATCTTTCCACCCCCTTTCTGCCATTCTGTACAACACAGATTTATTCTGCCATTTCGTTAAGAAGACATTCCAGCTCTACGCAGACGGCATTGTAAGCCTGATATCTCGGTTTGAGACTTTTTTCACGAAATCCTGCTGCTTCTGCATCATTTTCCATTTCTCTGTATTTTCTGAGCCCTGCCGTCAGGAAAGCCTCTAATTCACGTTTTTCCTCAAGAAGTTTTTCCTGCTTGTGGAACTTATGAACTTTCTCTGCTTCTTCAGCGGCCTGCTCTCTTACCTCTCTTTTATACTTTTCCGTAAAAGCATTTTCATTCAGAAAGAGGACAATTGTCTGATCATCGCCGCGGTGATCTTCCGAAACCATTTCCTTTTTCAGATCACTTTCCTGATATGTTTTCCAGTTTTCTATAGCGTTGTCTAACAGTTTCCACGGAAATCCTCCTTCCGGCTCGTATCCATCACTGTTTAGAACTACAGCGGATGCGGAATCCTCCTGATAGCTGATTCGGAATCGCTGCACTGCATCAGGCTGTACCAGCGATGATGTGATATTTCCATAACAGTTTGGATCCGCAGGCAATTCATTAAACGGAGCTCCAAATGTATCAAGCACCGACAGTTTTCCGTCACCAAGCTGAACACGATATGTACCTTTTGGTGAAATCTTTACTGCCAGTAATGTCGTACCATAGGCATACGTTTCAGGTCTGGAACCAAGTTTTTTCTTTTCCTCATCGGTGAGGGGATGGAGATGAAGATGCTTCTCTGTGTAGGCATCAAAAACCTCTTTGATCTTTTTCGGATATTCTTTCACCGGAATTGTTTCATCTGCCATAATTTTTTGTGCTGTTCTGCATGCAATTTTGGCTCCGAAACCAGAACGCATATATGGAGAGCCTCCATGACCATCTGCTAACGTCAGAATCCATGTGTTCTCATCGATTTTTTTTATCATGGAACGATCCTGGCATGGTTTTCCTGTTTTCTCATGGGTGCGTCCTCTTTTGCTGATGTTCAGAACTACCATAATACATCACATCCTTTGCTTTTCTGTTATATGCTCCAGCTTCTGCTTACCCCTTACATTAAAAGCTGGAGCTTTCTTTCCTGTTGCCTTCTTATCAAAATCCGAGCAATTTCTTCAGCTCCTCGTGAAGCTGCTCATCTTTCTGGTTCTGTGCGCTCTGTGCTCCCTCAATAGCACGTTTTTTCTGCTGTTCTGCCAGCTCAACCGGGCTGTTTGTTTCATTCTGTGTATTTGTATGTGTTGAGTCTGTACTTAACAATGTAGAACCGATAAGCACTGGAGTTAATAATGTGTCTACATCGCTTTCAAGAACCACTACATTATCCTCACTGCCGACAAGCTCTGCGGCATCAGCGCGACGGTTTTCTGATCCAAGATAAATACAAAGTCGTCTCGTTTTTTCATAAAAACGGTTGGACAGAAGTTTATTTTTTGCCTTTTCATAATCTTCTTTCGTATCTGTCGGCACATAATCGCTCACATAAAGAACCATCGGATAAAGATCACCAGGCTTCATCTGAGTCAGAAATCCATTTTTCTCGCGGCTGAAAATCCGATCCAGTTCCGTAAAGACATTAGCCAGACTCGTTCCCCCTCCACACTTGTAATCTTTACGCTCAAATAACTCCAATACCTGTTCTGGCGGAAGAGGTGTATTATTTGGATTGAAAACATGCACATTGTTATCAAAAGTGAGCAGAACCACCTTAATTTGCATATCCAATGCGGTCTCATTCTGTTTGGCAAGCTTTTCCATCAAATTTGTAAATGCATCATAAATACTCCCTTCTTTCGTGGTTACGCTGCCTGATTTGTCAAGAAACAGGAACAGTACGCATGTACGCATTCCTTTGTTCTCCTTTACTTTGATATACATTCCATTTCCTTTTTTATACATATAATTTTTCCTCCTTCATCAGGTTCTATTTTTTTCCGTTTTCCTGTCAGCAAAATCTCTGTAAAATTGTCAACAGCATCTGAGCCGTAGGACGTTTCTCCGGTTCATGCAGGCATTTGTTCGAGAACATCACATTAAAGTACAATTGGAGCTGCGCAGGAAGTTTCTCAAAACGCTGTCTGTAAAACTCATCCAGAGGTGCATTTTCAGTTGCCTCAGCAAAAATATATTCGGGATTTTTTCCGAAGGACTCCTTTACAAACTCCGGAGTGAACGGCTGTGCATGAGTGCGAACGCCATCAAGAGGATGACAGCCCGTAAGCATCCGAAATGCGGCTACCGCAAGTGCATATGCATCACTCATTTCTGTCGGTGAAGCCCCCAGCATTACCTCAGGAGCTCGAAATAAACCGCTTCCGGCGAGACCCAGCGACTCTCCAGTCAATGAAATGTTGTCACAGTCCAAAACACGCACATCAACTCTTCCGTCAGGAGCGATACCGTAGCAGATATTTGTACCGGAAACATCGGAATAAATAAAACCATTGTTCCCGAGGCTTGAAAAAACCTCTGCCATCTGTCTGCAGATTTCCATCTTCTGATCCATAGTCAGAAGATCTGGATTTTTCATTACCATAGCGATTGCATTATACTCACAGCTGATTTCATCCATCAGATATACAAAGCTGTTGGTTTTTTCATCAAAATCACCTACTTCCTTTGGCCAGATCAGACGTACATGAGGAGCAGAATGCGTACTGAGAAGTTTCACTTTTCTGTAAAACAATTTTTTATTACTGCAGTAATCTCCATATAGATGTTTGATCACCATGTGCTTTTTCTTGTCGAAGTTAACAACACGATAGACATCGGCCTGCATTCCAGAAGACAAAAATTTTTCTACTACGATGCGTTCATTGCCAACTGTAATGCAGTCGCCTTCTCTAAAATACGGCATATTCTTTCCACCTCTTTTTTCTTAATGTTTATAGTTTCTCTGTTGTCTTCCGAGCATTTGTAATCCTTTTTATTCCATAAGTGAGAATGCTCTTCCATAAACTGATCGCTTTTCAGAAAGTAACTGTTTTCACAGGACTTTCCTAAGCTCCACGTCACATCCACATGGTACTGTTTTAACGTTACGTTCCCATTTTTTTCAGATTCCGGAAGTGTGACAATATTCCATGCATGAAGTCCAGCATCCTCGGTAAGCCCCTTGTTCCAGGCAAATCCAATAACAATGCTGCATTCGATTCCAAGACTGTAACAGAGAATACAATACAGTTCTGAAAAGCCCATGCAGACTGAGTTTCCAGTAATTAATGCAGAGACATATATACAAAACGATTCTCATTCTCTTCGTCAACATATGTACCTCTTTTTACCAGGATTTCAAACAGAAGCGCCGCTTTCTGTTTCGGTGAAAAGTCAGCTGGAATCATTTCTGTGAATTTCCTGATAAGTCTACGTATACATTCTATTTCTTTTTGATTCATCAGACGAAACGTCCGTTCAAGGTGCCATGGAACATAATCATCTCCAACTTCCTTTCTCAGGAATTCTAATGCTTCCTTTTCATCCTTTGGAATCATTTTGCTCACCCCCTTTCGGTGACCTTACGATATCATAGTGCAACCCTTTTATCAATTTCCGCTCTCCGTTTTTCCATTATTTTTTCCTGTCTTTTTCCGTTTTTCCGTCTGTTTGATTGTATTTTTTCATTTTTCCCGTTTTTTTCCTTTTTTCCGAGGAAATTTCGTTTTTTTTCAAATTGACGCTTCCCTTTTTTCCTGTTACACTACAGAAAAAGAGAGTTTAAACACTGCGTTTATTCTGTATTCTCAGGAGGAAATATATCATGATGAACCATTCCACTACTTCCCCTGCCGGATTTGAGGAACTGGAACAGCAGATGCGGCAGATTCTGCAGCAACAGGCAGGACTTCAGCATTCCATTCTGGCGCTTCGGGACACCACAGCATCGCTTGGGGAAACACTCCGTCAGGCTGATCTGCAGCCCGGTTTAGAAAAACTGTTTGATCTCTGGAATATGATTACCCGATCTTCCGGAGAACTGAATCCCTGTTATGCGGATCTTCTGGAACAGGCACTGCTGCTGCTCGGTGCCGAGCCGATTATTCCAAAACCCGGAGACCTCTACGATCCTGCACTGCATCTGAAACAGGTATTTTCCTCTCCTTCTGACCGCATCGTTTCCTGTGATCCCTGCAGCCGCGGATGGAAATTCCACGATGTTGTTCTGCGGAAGGCAGTTGTTATAACGGATGATTCCGGAAAGGAGGAACACAAGGATGACCTGGAAAACTGATTCGAACTCTCATCCAGAAGCATCGCTGTTTGACGATTTATTCTCTTTGTTTTACGGATACGGTCTTGACTTCGGTACCTACCGCTCTATGATGGCCTGTAAATCAACAGAAGAGCCTTTTCCTCTTGCCGCCCCTTATGAAACGCCATCCACACGCGGCGGAGTCCCGAGTCTTTTCTGGTACTCTGCACGCAGCAACCGGGAATATCTCTGCGAAGAGGTTGCCGATTACAACGGACTTTCTGACGATCCGGCCGGGATCTGTTCTTCCATCAAAATGAAACTCGACGAACCTTTTGTCACTCTACATGGAAAGCAGTTTTCTACCGCAGATATCGCAGAAAAAG
The DNA here is from genome assembly GCF_015557635.1 of Fusicatenibacter saccharivorans. Classification (GTDB taxonomy): domain Bacteria; phylum Bacillota; class Clostridia; order Lachnospirales; family Lachnospiraceae; genus Fusicatenibacter; species Fusicatenibacter saccharivorans. Next base: position 94,686 of record NZ_JADNOP010000010.1, on the reverse strand, counting down.
AAATCCGCCGGATTTTGTCTGTCAGCCATCAGGCACTGGAAAAATCCCTGTTCTCCAAACCTGCCTATCACAAACTGGTAGTCGGTGTTCCGGTCCGCTTCGGTGCTGCCAAACGTCAGACACTCCTGCAGATTCTGGAACGCGCCTCCGACGGCAAAGAAATTGTTCTTCTTCCGGAACCGATTGCAGCCGCCCTTACTTATTCTCACTATGCACGAAAGACTTTGGAAAAAGTGCTTGTTTTTGATCTTGGCGCCGGAACGTTTGATACCGTTCTTCTTGTTCCTAATCTGCACAGGACAGATAAACATCCTTACGAATACAAGGCTCTCTGCCCGGACGGCCTTACCCTTGCCGGTGATTTTTTTGATTCCGCGATGGCCGAACTGATTCTGGATGCACTGCATGCCCATCCCGGAAATCTGGATCCGGACCGCCTTTCCGTTTCTGGAACCGCAGACCATCAAAAGCTTCTGCACACTGCAAGACAGATTAAAGAACAGCTTTCTTCCGCAGAATCCTGTTCTGCTTTTATCGAAGGTACGGATGTTTCCGGCCGCCCTGGTATTCAAAAGGTAATCATCACCCGAAAAGATTTTGAACGGAAAATTTTTCCTGCTCTGCAGCAGTGTGTCGACTGTGCCGCCCGCGTACTTGACCGCGCCGGAGAATCCACCAATCCCCAAATTGAAATTCTTCTGACCGGCGGTTCCTCTTATATCCCGCTTGTCCGCACTCTGTTAGAACAAAAATTTCCGCATCTTGCCAAAGATCATATCCTGCAGCGTTTTCCGGAACAGGCTGTTGCGCTCGGCTGTGCATTGTATGCAAACCGTCAGCTTTCCGACACCCCGGTTGCCTATGCCTATGCTCTGCGGGTACGGCTGCCTGGCAGCGGACAGCAAAAGCTGAAAGTGCAGATCCCCTCCAATGCGCCGCTTCCATTTCAGGTCAGCGGAACCTACACAACACATTCCGCAGATCAGACTTCTGCCCGCTTCGCTTTTTTCGAAGTAGAAAACGGAGCCGCAAATTCTTATCTTGAGCTTGATGATGGAAATCCTACTTCTCTGGTCATTCAGCATCACTTCTCACATCCGGTTCCTGCCGGTACGCAAATGCTGCTGACAATGACGCTGACTCCAAACGGAACACTGATGGTCGTTGTTGATGACCATGGTATTTCCCCTGTTACTTCTCACTCAATGAGTCTTGCAGACCTCAGGCATTCGAACGATACCTGACGCAGAAAGGAGACATTATTTTGAAAAATTCTTTTGCATTTGCAGACGATATCTGGTATTCTTTTTTCTTCAGTCTTGCAGACTGCGGTCATGCGGCTGTGATCCGGTGTTTTCTGGCCCCGGCTTATCTTCCCGCGTTTGCAAAAGAAGCCGGTTTACCAGAGGAGAAAACCACTTCCAAATACTGGTTTAACTATTTGATGGGACAAGTTAAATCTTATAAGGCCGATCCTCCGGAAAGTACCAACGAGAAAAAAATCATAAAACAGCGGATTAAAGCCCTTGGCACTTTTCTCTGTGATGCTGTTTTGAACGATCATAATCTTGATTGCAGTGATTATCTTGGAAAAAACCGTAATGTTCTTGCTTTTCCAGAACGATACTTCCAGGCAATTTTTCCTTTTCATGAAAAAATTTCGGAAAATCTGCTTTCCGTCGCCGACACCTGGTATCATACCCTTTTAAAAACGCTGTATGCTGGACTTCCCCGGGCACTTTCTGAGCTTTTATCTAACCTGCGGAGCCAGAACAAAAAACTCTCCTGGATGCAGGTACCGGAGATCACTTCTTCTACGGATTATTTAAGTGCATCCTCACTTTTGTCTGCCTTTGCTTTATTAAGCTCTGCACGTCAGACGGAACGAGCCGACAAAGGCGGGCTGCTCCCGGAAGAAAAAACGGGGATCTTTCGGATGGTACAGAATATTCTCGAAGTTCCTGTAACATCAGACAGTACTCTGGAAAGTACCTCTGTTTCTTTTCACCCATCCGCTCCCGTTCCAGGTTCCGGTACTTTTTCTGTCCCTGTTTTTGATTTTATTCTGTTTTGTACTGCCGCTTTGGATGCCCCCAACTGTGATCTTTTACGGCACATGTACCAGCTTTCTCTCTTTCTTCCCGGCAAACTGCCATCTGGAAGCAAAGCATCTTCCGCTGCCCGTGATCTGCTTGAAAAAATCCAGTTCTGCAGACAGGACATTCTAATCAGCCTCACAAAAAATCCGAACGCGGATGATAGCTTTTATGACGCAGAAGAAGAACTGCATCTGCTTGTAAAGCTGGAAAGATACTGGAAAGATGTTGCACTGGCTGGAGAATTGTAAGAGCAATAAAAATATCCCCTTTCACTGAACATAAAATCCAGTAAAACAGGGATATTTTTTATTGCTCTTTTCATATTTTATCTGTACTTATAGCAAGACCCGAAAATAATGCAAAAAAGGCAGTGCTGCAGAGCGCGAATTGCAATGAACAGATTTGAAGGCGTACCGGGGTACGACGTTATGTATCAGGGCCGGGATAAGAGTGTGGCGCAGAAAGACAGTGTTCTTTCGCCTGATTTAATTCTGCAATGGACTGTGATATCTTTTCGATCGTTCTCACCTCGCTTTACTCGTCTGCCTCGTATTCTTCCAGTTCCAGTTCTGTCTCCATCATGCGTTCCAGCAGGGATTCCTGTGTTTTGTTTTCCTCGTCTATTTTGGTCTGAAGCTCCATCAGCCGTTCGTAATCCGCAGAAAGTTCCGGATCCATCATTTCCAGCTGGAGTTCGGAGAGACTGCTTTCGCTTTCGGCGAGCTGCTGCTCGTATTTTTCAAGCTGCCGTTTCAGGCGCGACAGAATTTTTCCCGGGTTATAATATTTTTTCTTATCGAACACATCCTCCAGAGTCGGAACATCGGCTGGTTTTCGTACATTCGTTGCTGCATTTCCCGTCTCTCTTCCCGGTGTCTGCCGCTTGATTTCCTCCAGATACTGCGCATAATTCATGCCGTAAAACTGTACGTCGTTCTCGCCGAACGCCAGAATGCCGGTTGCGACCTGGTTGATGAAATAGCGGTCGTGTGATACAAAGAGAACGGTTCCCTCGTAGCTTGTCAGCATTTTTTCCAGAGCTTCCTTGCCTGCCAGATCCATGTGATTGGTCGGCTCGTCCAGAATCAGGAAATTCGGTTTTGTATAGAAAATCCGGCAGAGCTCCAGCCGCACTTTTTCACCGCCGGAGAGCTGTCCCATTTTCTTTTCAACATCCTCCCCGGAGAACAGAAAGGCTCCCAGTGCACTTCTGACGTCGTTGCGGAGCAGATTCGGATAAAGACTCCAGAAATAGTCGAGCACCGTCTGCTCCGGGTCGAATTTCTGGTTGACTGCTTTGTGCTGATCGAAGTAGGCAAAATCCACGCGGTTTCCAAATTGATAACTTCCGCCCAGTGGATTGATTTCGCCCACAACGGTTTTCAGAAGCGTCGATTTTCCTTTTCCGTTTTCTCCGATGATCGCAATCCGTTCTGCTTTTTTGATGACGGCCGAAACCTCGCTCAGAACGGTATCGTATCCTATTTTCAATTTTTTCATCGTGAGCACGTCCGTATAGCTTTCGCGTGCCGGATGGAATAAGGCATGGAACGTCTTCGTGTCAAACCGCCGCGGTTTCTCGATTTTTACCATGTGCTCGATCGCCATTCGTTTCGAACGGGTGGCCGCAACTTTTGTCGGTGTGTTTTTCCATTTCTCAATCCACGCCGTCAGACGCTCAATTTCCTTCTGCTGCGCCTCATAATCTTTTTCCTGCTTGATCTGCGCTTCTTCTTTTAATCTCACAAACGCAGAATAATTTCCCGGATACCGTTTGATGTCACCGTATTCGATTTCATACGTCACATCAATCACGCGGTCCAGAAACATGCGGTCATGTGATACAATGATAACGGCATTTTCGTAGCTTTTCAGATAATTTTCCAACCACTCCACTGCAGCGATGTCGAGGTGGTTGGTCGGCTCGTCCAGAAGCAGGATGTCCGGACGCTGTAAGAGGAGCTGAATCAGCGCAATTTTTGTCTGCTGTCCGCCCGAAAATTCACCGATCGGTTTTTCCAGATCTTCGAGCGCAAAACCAAATTTCTGGAACATCGTTTCCATATCTTTTTTCCAGCTGTACCCGTGCAGGCTCTCGATTCTCCGCTCCAGGTAATCATACTCCGCCAGCAGTTTTTTATGATCTTCGGTCTCGGCAAGCAGCTTTTCGATTTCCTTTTTTCGCGCTTCACACGCAAAGACTTCCGCGAAAGCCTTCTCCAGCTCCTCTCTTACCGGCACATCTCCATCGGTAAAATTAATCTGGCGCAGAAAACCGATGTTCTGTTTTCCGCTCATTGTAATCCCGCAGGTCTCGTCGCTGTCCAGATTACTCATCTCAATCTCCCCGGCAATCAGCCGCAGAAGTGTCGTTTTTCCACAGCCGTTTCTACCAACAATTGCAATTTTTTCTGTGTCGTGAATTTCGAAATTCACACTGTTTAAAATCGTATCCGCGCCAAACTGTACTTTTGCATTTCTGATCTGATATCTCATGTTTTATACCTTTTCTGTTGTGTGAACCTCACAGTCGGTATTTTCACGGAGTCTGACATGTCGAAAATAGTTCGACTGTGACTTACCTCATGTCAGTGGAAGATACCGTTTTCTCTCCGCCCGCCACTGCTGTTATGTTTCTTTTAACAATTCATCCCACCGTTTTAGAAGCGGGGGACTTCTTGTCTACTGATGTTAAAATTCTGTTTCCATTATACCGTCTCCGCCCTTCGTTCTCAATGCCAAAAATTTTTCGAATCAAATTTGGTACGCCTGCGGCATAAAAATATCTCTGTTTTACTGATTTGTTCCAGTAAAACAGAGATATTTAACTTCCTATATATTCCGAAAGTCCCTTACGCAAAAATACTACTCATGAGTAGTATATAATATGCTTCTAAAAAGCTGTTACTGTACGGCTGAATAATGAGCCTTTCTGTTTTTAACATAAACTCCACACTTCTTTCTCCCATCGAACTTTCTTTACACTCGTCCCTCATTTATTTTACAATTTCTATTTCAGATTGCAAAACTCATCCGCCGTCAGCTCATAGTCGACAGAAGATTCCATTTCCCCCAGCTGATTTTTCCAGGAATTGTAATGGACTGCGGTTTTGCGGAAGCCGAGTTTTTCGTAGACATGCTGTGCTCTTGTGTTTTTGAGGTTGGTATCAAGAAAAATAACGTTGGCTCCCATGCGGAACAATTCTTCTATGAGCATGCTCAGTACAACTCTTCCAATGCCTTTTTCCTGGTAATCGGATTCGCAGATTTTGATTCCGATTTCATATCGATGATTTTCGAATACATAGAAACTCATTTCGCCGATTCGCACATCGTTGTATTCTATGATGAGTCTTCGTCTTGTTTCATCGCTGTCGTCGGCAATCTGTTTTTCAATTTCCGCTGCGCTTGTCCCAAGCCCGTTTGGAAATCCGGCGTGGGCCATGACGGTTCCATCGTTCCACCAGACGGCTAATTGTTCACAATCTTTCTTTTCGGCATTTCTAATGCACAGCTGATTGTATTTTATGTTCATTTCTTCTCTCTTTCTCTGCAATCACTTACAGCTTAGACTCATACCATTCCTCCGCCGTTTTCTCAAATCCGACCGACTGGAACATGCGCTGGCTTTGTCCATTAAAAGAATAAATATTGGCTTTTACCCGCTCCATTCCCTTTTCTCTTGCAAGCTTCAGCATCTCCAGAACGCACCGTCTTCCAATATGCTGATTCTGGTATTCTTTACAGACAACGACAGCGATTTCACTATTCTCTCTCAGCGAAACATCTCCCACCAGCACGCCCTTATATTCTATATAATAGCAGTCACCGTGCGCGGTAAGATAATCATACATCCGATGCAGCAGCTCCACATCATACGGCTTCTCCCGGTTGTCCACCTGCCTACACACATCCAGATCCTGATACCACGTAAGAGAGGCCTCGTCATTCCTGTAATATGGGATCAGCCGGAGTTCATTGTCTATGATTCGTTCGGTCATTTTGGTTTGGCTCCTTGTTTTTTGATCTTAAAGTGCTGCAATTTCCTCTGTAATTTCACAGACACTCTTATTACTCGTATCAATTTTTACCGTATCAAGTACCTGATACATCTGAATTCGTGCAATGCTTTTGTCCATAATCTCTTCCGTACGAATCTTATTTGCGATGTCGGATAATAACCGCTTCCGCAAATTTGCTTCATCCACGATCAGCGAAATTTTAATCACTCTGCATTCTTCCGTGTCCAGCTTACTGACGATTTCATCAACAATACTCTGCTCATGCATCACCCAGCAGAAAATAACGTTTTCATAAGCGCTGCAATGCAGAAAGTTATTCAGCAGATAACAGATGTTGTCCATCACCATCTCTTTCGTCTCATCCGTCACCTGAAACGGATCGGCGTCCCAGCACCAGTCGCCGTCAAGAAAAACGCTGTTCGCCAGCTCTTTTTTCAGTTGCTGGCTTACTGTCGTTTTGCCAACGCCCATCGTTCCGCCGATCAAATATAATGTTTTCATTTTTCTCTCCCCATAACACGAATATCCGAAAAAATATCGTTTTCAAAAAGGATTTCAAATCCATCTGCCGGCCGAAATCTGCCATTCAGGATTTCTTTTCCATGGAAAGATATTTTTCTTACTTTGTTTTCCGCATCTTTCACTTCAATTTCACAGTAAGAAAGCAAATATGCACAGATCGCCGTCGCATGAGAAACCACGAGTGCCGTTTCACCCTCTTCCATCTGGCAGACAATGGAATCTATCGCTGCTTTCATTCGGACCTTCACCTGATTTAATGATTCCCCGCCCAGATTGCGAAAATCGTGATCTTCATACTGTTTCAGCCAGAAATCCTCCCTGGCATCCCCGATCGTTCTTTCATGCAGCTCCTTCACAATGACCGGGTGATCTGCGATGAATTCAGCCGTTTCCATTGCTCTCCGATAAGGTGAAGAAAAGCATCTGTCCACATTTGAAAATATATTTCTTTTTGATACAGCAAGTGCTTTTCCCTTTTCCGATAAAGGAATCCTTTCATTCGGCATATCTCCTTTTTCCGGGATAGAATGCCGCATTAAAAATATCTTTTTCATTTTTATCTCCTTCGACAGAATATTTTATTCGGTTATCATTGACTCGGTTGTAACCGAGTAAAATAATACATCTGCTCGAAAAGTGATTTGGCTTATTTCTCTTTCCGAAATGTAATCACAAACGCCCCCTTGATCTGCATGGAGGTCGCCATATAATCGTATGTGACGAGTTCCCATCCTTCGGCGGCTCTTTCGTTGATGCGTTTGTCCAGAATTGCAAGGTTGGCTGCATCGGCTTTGTCTGAGAACCATTTTGTTCCTACGGTTAAAAGTTCCACGAGTTTATCCATCAGCTGCGCTCTCTCCTGCACTTCCTGTATTCTGATCTCACTCATCTTCCTTCCACAGCTTTCCTTCCTTATAATGCTTCCTGCAGAGCGCCACATAACTCTCATTCGATCCAAGGAAAATCTGCGCACCTTCCCGCACGATTTTTCCGTTTGCATATCTCGTATTGCACTGTGCACGTTTTCCGCACCAACAGACCGTCGGAACTTCCTCGATGACGTCGGCGATCTCCATCAGCCGCATGGATCCCGGAAACAGACGGGTCCGGAAGTCGGCACGCAGGCCGTAGCAGAGTACCGGGATCTCGTAAAAATCTACGATATCCGAAAGCGTATCAACCTCCTCCGGTGAAAGGAACTGCGCTTCGTCGATCAGGATCGCGTCCACTTTCTTTCCATGATACCGGTATTCCCCGCTGTCCGCACTCCATGTCTCCGAAATTTCTTTTAAAAACTCATCCACATACTCCGCCGGTGCTTCCAGCCCGATGCGGGATTTGATCTCATGCTCTCCGTCGCGGTTGTCCGTCCGCGGCTTCAGCAGGACAGCATACTGTCCACGCTCCTCATAATTATAGCGAACCATCAAAATATTAGCAGATTTCGAACTGCCCATCGCGCCGTAGCGGAAATATAATTTTGCCATTGTTTTTCGTCCTTTTGTCTTTTCTTATTCTTTCAGTTCTTTCCGTAAAAACGACTCCTCATCAATCTCTGCGTTTTCAAAGCTGTGATAAAATTTATCTGCATTTGGATTTGTCGCCCGAATCAGATAATATTGGTTAATCCCATGTTTCCTGCAGTCTTTTTCCATCTCCTGAAACAGCCCCTGCGCAACGCCTTTATGTCTGGCTTCCGGCAGCACATAAACCCAGTCCACATACGCCATCCGGTAACCGTCCTGCATACATCCGTAAAAATGATACTCAATTCGCCCAAGAACCTGATCATTCTCCATAGCAAGAATGGATATTGTATTCTGATAGAAGGGATCTTTTACTCTTCTTCGCAGCCCTTCCCGATCCACCGCTTCCACATGCATCATCTCCGGCTCTGCCCCCATTTCTTTTCTATAACAGAAAACTACCGACAAACCTGCTTTTATCGATAGTTTCTTCAATTTTTATTATAACCGATCCCGCTCTGTTTTCCAATTAAAAAGGCAGAAGAAATGAAACCTTTTATCCCGTTTCCATTTCCTCTGCCTTTCTTACATTTCTTTCCTCTTCTGATTCCTCTTCTTCCGCAGGTTCTCTTTCTTCTGCCGAATTTCCCCCGCCTCCTGTTCGCTGCTGATGCGGATGGTTTTCACGACGAAGAGTTTTCCTTCATCCGAATGTTTCATGCGGGCTTTGCCTTTCAAATATCCGTGCTCCGGGCACCAGGCTACGCAGTAGTAGTTTTTCCCGCCGGCCGAAAACCAGCGTAAGCGTTTTCTTGCCGTTTTCCCGCAGATGCAGCAGTGCGTGCTGCAGACCTCGCGGTCGTGCATGGCTTCTTCTTTTGTGTCGAATTCGCGGGAGATGAATTTCGTGTAGCCATTATAGACGGCGTGGATCTCCTCTTTTTTCGATTTCGGGTTCTGATATACGTCGATCGAGTCGTACGCCAGCACAACATCCATATCGATGCGCGCAAAAATGTCGGCCGTATATTTTGCATCCGAAAGCGCCTGATGAAAATGCTCGTCCTTCGGGAGATGGAGGAAGTCGGCGGCGTACTCGAGCGCCCGGCGGCTCTTCATCGTTTCGTACTGGATCGCGAACAGTTTCTGTACATCGTAAAAATGAATCGGCCCGCGGATCAGCGACAGGAGGTTATAAAATTTCATGTTCCGCTGGAGCTCCGTCAGGTCTCCCGGTCCCCAGGTGCCGAACATGCACGCACCGCCGGAGAATGCAAAAAATTCCTGCACGGCCTGCGCAAATGGGATTCCGTTCTGCAGATCCTCTTCTGTCAGTCCGACGACCTCGCGCGTCCGGTGATGGAGATGCTGGTAGACCACCGGTTTTACAATCCGGTGAAACGTTCCCACCACATTCCGCTCACCATCCATCTTCACCGCGCCGATCTCAATAATCTCAAATGGCAGCTTCGGGTTCTCTTTTCCTTTTCCATAGGGACACTGGTTCCATTCCAGGTCAAAAATCACATAGTCCATTGTATTGTCAATCCTTCATTCTGTGTCGTCTGTCCCTATTATAAATGATTTTGATATAATGAGCAACTATCTGGCAATTCCATTCTCTGCCCATTCTGGCAATTTTCTTCCTGTGCATTACATTTCCCATTCATTTCATCCTGTTCTCTTTCAAACTTAACGCTTCTTTTATTGAAATCCCAGGGTAAATCCGATATAATATTTTTAACTCCGGCCTTCGTTTTTACTCAAAAAAATCACCTGAAAAAGCCGGAAATATTACGAATTTAGATGAGCATCCGATATGAAAACAAAATTAACGCAAAAACAGATTCGATTTCAGGCGCTTCTGCTGTTTTTTATTACATTTTTTCTTGTCGAGCTCTGCGCCGGTTTTCTGTATCAGAATCAGTTAAAGGAAGCAAAGCTGAAAGCTGACTATACCGCACAGACGACCATCGGCCGCGTGAAATCGCAGTTAAACCATTATCTTGCCGAATCCAATCTGATGAAACACATGATTGAAGCCGGTTATACCGTCAATGACGAAGAGTTTTCCGTCCTCTCCTCGCTGATGCAGGACGACCAGAATGTCATCAAAGCACATGAGCTTGCAAAGGACGGCATTGTCACACTGATTTATCCGATGCGTGGAAACGAAGCCGCTCTCGGACTCAATACGCTCGAAAATCCTGCCAGACGGCAGGAGGCCACTCTTGCCAAAGAGAGCGGTGAGTACACCATCGCAGGACCATTTGAACTGCAGCAGGGCGGCATCGGCGCACTGCTTTTTGACCCGATCTACACAACCGATGACAGTGGAAACAAGACCTTCTGGGGCTTTTCGCTTCTCGTTCTCGACTGGGAATCCTTTCTGGATGAAATCGAACTGAATACGCTGGAAGAAGCCGGCTATACCTACGAAATCTGGAAAATTTCTCCGGCCACCGGCGAACACGTTTCCATCGCACACTCCGGTAATTCCCGGCGTTCCGATGCCATGGAAGTTCTCTGCACCGTGCCGAACGACACCTGGCATTTTGAAATTGTACCGAAAAACGGCTGGCTCAGTCTGCTGCAGGTTTTTGTTTTCTTTGCACTCGGGCTCATCCTTTCCCTGCTTGCCTCTATTGGTTTTCTGCAGTTCCAGATGCGCCGCTATAAAGACGAGATTCACGCAGCAGAACTGGAAAAAGCCGTACAGGAAGCACAGTCTGCCAACGAAGCAAAAACACGTTTTCTGTTCAACATGAGCCACGACATCCGAACCCCGATGAATGCCATCATCGGTTTCTCGGATCTGCTGGAAAAGCACATCGACGAGAAGGACCGCGCGGTCGACTACATTGCAAAAATCAAGTCCTCCAGCAGTTTTCTGCTCTCCCTGATCAACTACGTGCTTGAGATGGCGCGCATTGAGAGCGGTAAAGCCTCGCTGAAAATCGAGCTCGGCAGCTACAGCGAGCTGATCAATTCCCTGAATGCAGTGTTTGAGCCTTCGTTAAAAAGCAAAAATCTTTCCTATCTCTGTTACAACACGGTGGAACACGATGCCATCCTCTGCGACCGGACAAAAATACGGGAGATTCTGCTGAATATCATCAGCAACTCCATCAAGTATACGCCGGAGGGCGGAAAAATTTCCGTAAAAATCGAAGAGACACCGGCACCAAGGAAGGGCTTTGCCTCCTACCGCATCACCGTGAAGGACAACGGCATCGGCATGAGCAAAGAGTATCTGCCGCATATTTTTGAAGAATTTACAAGAGAACATTCCTCCACCGAAAGCCACATCACCGGAACCGGCCTCGGCCTTCCGATCGTAAAATCCCTCGTGAATCTGATGGGCGGAACGATCGATGTGGAAAGCGAACTCGGTGCCGGAACAATAACTACGATCTGCCTCACGTTTGAACTTCCGACCGAAGAACAGCTTGCGGCTCACCAGCATAAAGACGAGATTCTCGAGCAGTCCCTGCAGACGCTTTCCGAAAAACGCGTGCTGCTTGCCGAGGATAATGACCTGAATGCAGAAATTGTACTCACCGTTCTGGAAGAAAACGGCATTCACGCCGAGCACGTAAAAGACGGCGCCCTCTGCTTAAAAGCAGTCCAGAACGCACCAGAAGATTATTACAATGTTATTCTGATGGATATTCAGATGCCGAACATGAACGGCTATCAGGCCGCAGAAGCGATCCGTGCACTCCCGGGAAAACGCGGGGAAATCCCGATTGTCGCCATGACGGCAAACGCGTTTGAAGAGGACCGCCGAAAAGCACTGGAATCCGGCATGAACGCCCATATCGCGAAACCCGTTGACGTTTCGGTTCTTCTCGAAACACTTTCCAGGTTTTCATGACCTTTACAGATCCCGATGCACCGCGCCTCTTCTATGGAATTTTAACTTCCATCGACGATCAGAAACCCAAAAACAAATAATATGCATGAAAAAAGGAGCGTTCCCGTAAAGAGAACAGCTCCTTTTTTCATGCGCCGCAGCGGACGCTTTTATTTCTCGTTTTTCAGCAGCTCCAGGTTTTTGGAGATCAGCTCGCATCTCTGTTTTACGCAGTCCGGGGATCTGTGCGGATCCTGCGGTGTGTTGAACAGATAGTCCTCGAGTTTGTCGATTGTGGTAGTTGCTACATGCATTCTTGTATCGCAGGATGCATAGTAGATGTAAACCTCTCCGTTCTCACGCGCAATCGCGCCGTTTGTAAATACAACGTTGGAAACGTCTCCGACTCTCTCTTTTCCAAGCGGAACCAGGAATACACCGGACGGCTCTGCAATGACTTTGGACGGATCGTTCAGATCGGTACCGAAGACATACAGAACGTAGCGAAGGCCTGCTGCTGTATTTCTTACACCGTGTGCAATGTTGATCCAGCATTTCTTACCTCGGATCGGCACTGCTCCAGCACCGTTTTTGGACTCGGTCAGGGTATGATAAATACGTTTGCTGATGATCTTCTCCTCGTCGATGACAGCGTGTGTGATATCATCGCAGAGTCCGAAGCCGATTCCTCCGCCGCTTCCGGTCTCAATGAAACCATCCATCGGACGGGTGTAGAAGGCATATTTTCCGTCTACGAACTCCGGATGCAGAACAACGTTTCTCTGCTGCGGAGAACGTAAGGTTTTCAGGTTGTCCAGACGCTCCCAGGTCTTCAGGTCTTTCGTTCTTACGATACCAGCCTCAGCAACAGCCGCGGACAGATCCGGATCGTTTTTGTCCTTGCTCTCAGAGCAGAACACTCCGTAAATCCAGCCGTCCTCGTGCTGGGTCAGACGCATGTCATAAACGTTGGTTTCCTCTGCGCAGGTATCCGGCAGCACAACCGGGTAATCCCAGAAATGGAATCCGTCGATACCAGTATCACTCTCTGCAACAGCAAAGAAAGATTTTCTGTCATTGCCCTCCACGCGGACAACGAGATAATACTTTCCATTCAGATAAATCGCGCCGGAGTTCATCACAGCGTTGATGCCGAGACGCTCCATAAAGTACGGATTCGTCTCCTCATCCAGATCATATCTCCAGTGAACAGGAGCGAACTCTCTTGTCAGCACCGGATACTCATAGCGGTCATAAATACCGTTGTAAAAATCTGCTTTTGTGTTCTTTCTTGCCACAAGGCGGTCTACCTTGGCTTTTTCCACATAATACTGTTTATTCAGCATCTTTTAACCTCCCAATTACTTCCATACACATACGTCCATTGTGATACGGGCATTTCCACGGTTCTACAATCGGCTCATGAATCGGGCTTCCGTCTGCATTCACGCACCAGAACCACTCAGACCCCTCTCGTTTGTCGATCACATATTCCTTGATGTAGCCCCAGATGTCTTTTGCCGCATCGAGATACTTTGTTTCCTCCGGTTTTTTCTGCCATGCATTTAAAAATCCAACGACTGCTTCTGCCTGTACCCACCAGACTCTTGTGGTATCATCCACACCGCGCTCGCACTCATTCATCAGCGAATGATTTTTGTATGCCGTGTTGTAGATATTTTCCGCAATCTCTCCGGTGATCGGCAGCAGTTTTTCCCGGTAAGCCGGATCGCCGAGCACTTCTGTACCCCGGTCGATCAGCCAGGAAGTCTCGATATCATGGCCATAAGAATACAGATCAATCAGCGTATTCCATGTCCGGTCGAAGAATACTTCCTGACGGCCTTTTTCTTTGTTATATACTTTATCCGCGAAGAGATCCATCATAAAGCGGAGACGGTCACCGGTAAACGGATCCTTTGTCACGCGGTACAGCTCGGTATATGCTTCGAAAACATGCAGCAGCGTATTCATGGTCTTCTCTGCCATGACGCCGTTCTCCGAGAGCTTTTCATTGCTCTCCGGCTTGAAATCGCGGGTAAATGCCTCGAGATAACCGTACTCGTCGGTGCAGTGTGTCTCGATGATCTGCTGCAGCGATTTTGCCAGCTCCAGCGCCTCGGTGTCGCCCGTCGCATCAAAATACGTAGACAGCGCATAAATTGCAAATGCCTGATTGTACGTATGCTTTGTCGTATCGAGCGGTTTTCCGTCGTAGGTGACAGACCAGAACACGCCACCGTACTCGCGGTCCACACACGCCTGTTTCATAAAGCGGTACGCATGCTCCGCATCGGCGCGCAGCTTCTCGTCCTTTAAGGTCAGGTACGCATTCGAGAAAAACCAGAGAATTCTGCTGTTTAAGATGCAGCCCTTCTCATACGTTTTCTGCACGTTCAGATCAAAGTCCTGATAGCCGTAAAATCCGCCGTATTCCTCATCTCTTAAGCCCTCCCAGAACGGAACGATCCGTCCAGTAAGCTCCTGCTTTACTTCCTTTGCCAAAGACTGCATCTTTTCTTTCCTTCTTTCTTATCTTCTTCCAATTTCGGTGTCAGACTCGCGTACGACACTGTTTTTCTTGATATAATCTACAATCAGATCTACGGTTGTGAATGCCAGTCCTACATACGTATCGGCTGCGCCGTAGTAGATCGCGATCTTTCCGGTCTCTGCATCGTGAATGGTTGCGCACGGGAAGGTTACGTTCGGAACGAAGCCTCTCTCCTCATACCACTCTTCCGGTGTCAGAAGGAAGTTCTGGCAGCGGTATTTTACGATGGACGGATTCTCTTTGTCGAGGATTGCGCCGCCGATGCTGTATACATAGCCATTGCAGGTGCCGCTTACACCGTGGTAGAACAGCAGCCATCCTTCGTTGGTCTCAATCGGAGCTGCGCCGCCGCCGATCTTTAAGGACTCCCACCACTCCGGGCTCTTGCTCATGACGTGGCGGTGTTTGCCCCAGTACAGCATATCCGGGCTCTCGGACAGGAAGATGTCACCGAACGGTGTGTGGCCGCTGTCGCTTGGACGGGACAGCATCACGAAGTTGCCGTTGATTTTTCTCGGGAAGAGAACGGCATTTCTGTTGAATGGAAGGAATGGATTCTCCACACGTACGAAGGTTTCAAAATCTTTTGTTTTTGCCATTCCGATGGCTGCACCGTAGAAGTCCTGGCACCAGATGATGTAGTAGGTATCTTCTACTTTTACAAGACGCGGGTCATATGCGTAAACCGGCATGAACGGTTTGCCTTCTTCGTCAACGAACTGGATTTTGTTCTCATCGAAATTCCAGTGGATCGCATCTTTGCTTCTTCCAAGGTAGATGTACGGGATTCCGTTTGTCTGCTCACCACGGAATACTCCGATGAACTCGTCGCCGTACGGCATAACGGCGCTGTTGAAGATTCTTGCTACTTCCTTCACCGGATTTCTTCCGATGATCGGATTCTCGCTGTATCTCCATACCGGTGCACCGGAAAACTCAGCCGGGCCTTCCTGCCATGGCATATTTTTGACAGCATCTCCAATAATTTTAACTTCGCTCATTTTTTGAAACCTCCATGAAAAATATTGTTTGTTTATGAGTTGTACTTTGTTTTTTTAAGTTTCTGTTAGTGGACAGAATCTTGTTTTTTCATTCTTTTTTCTCCGAACCGCCGTGTTTTATCACCCTCACGCCCAGTCCTTTAGCTTAATTTTAACATAGATGATTAATTTTTCAACTGGAAATTACTTAAAAAATAAGTTCCGTTAGATACTGTCAATTTTTAAGTGACTTTGTTGTGTAATATGTACAAAAACGGGGCATTTCAAAATGCCCCGTTTCTTAATTTATAATTCAGTTATAAAAATCAAAGCTTTACGCTCTCTTTCGGCACCAGCTGTCCGGAGACAATTTCCATATTTTTGCCGGATGCCGCGCCGCGGATCTGCTTCAGCGCTTTTTCGAGCGCTACTTTTACCATCGCCTTCGTATTGATCTCATACGAAGTGATCTTGAGATCCGGGAAACCCGGATACAGGTAATTATCGAAGCCGACAACGGAAACGTCCTCCGGCACGGAGATGCCGCGTTTTTCCAGCTCGAGCATCAGAAGGCCGGCGGTCAGGTCGCAGTTGCAGACGAACGCTTCCGGCATCTGTTCCGGGAGATGAATTTCGATCTGGCCCCGCTCATCACGGTCCTCCAGAATCCATTCCGCCGGTGTCACATCGCGGTGTTCCAGAACAGCCTTAGAAAAACCGCAGTACCGATCCATGATACTGCTGGAAAAATGAATCGAACCGACAAAAGCCAGCTTGGTAAGGCCATGCTCATACAGGTATTCCGTCATCAGATACATTCCGTGAAAGTTATCTGCGATCACGGCATCTTTTGCCAGCTCATTGTCGTAGAAATCCAGAAATACGATCGGAAGATCCACGTTTTTCTTCAGATAGTGGATGTAATCGCGGCTCGTGTCTCCCATAAGGATCAGTGCATCGACGGTCTGCTCCTTGGCGATGCACGGCACGATCATCTCATCTTCCATCTCCTGTTTCAGGATCTCCACGGTCACCATACAGCTCTTTTCCGTCGCCGCCAGTGCCATCTCCTGATACATTTTCCAGTAAAATGTCGTATACTCTGCCAGATACCGTTCCGGAATCACCACTCCGATGCAGCGCAGGCTTTTTCCCTGTGTATTTCTCGCTCCGCTTCCCGGCTGGCGGTACCCCATTTCCTTTGCAATTTCCAGAATCCGGGCGCGCATCTCATCGCTGACCCCTTTCTGTCCTGTAATCGCGTTATGCACGGTGACGGCGCTGACGCCCGCCACCTTTGCAATATCTGCCAATCTTACTTTTGCCATATCCGTTGCTCCTTAGTCTACTGCAACAAAGTGATACAGTCTGCTGACGAAATCACCCCAGAAATCTTTCATCCGGAAACCGGCATTCATCAGCATCTCGCCGCTGTAAACCTCATCGGTTCCCTCCAGACGATATTTTTTCGCCGGATCAAAGCCGCGCAGGCGAACCTTGCGGGACGGCATATTTGCCTGTGCCAGCACCTGTACGTAGGTCACAAGCACTTCGCTTTTATCCTCCGATGCTACTGCCCAGCAGTCGGATCTGTGGTTTTCACGGCTGGAAAGAATACGGTAATACTCTCCCTCGCGGATCAGTTCATGATATTTGTGATACATTGCGGTCTGCTCCGGAATCAGCTTTCTCTCTTCTTCCGGCAGTTTTGTGATATCAAGCTCATAGCCGAACGTTCCGGCCAGTGCCACATGGCCTCTCGTTGTAAACGGAGTTACACGGCCAACCGTGTGGTTCGGGCATACGCTGACGTGTGCACCCATTGAGCAGAGCGGGTAAATGAGGGCTGTTCCCTCCTGGATTTCCAGACGCTCAATCGCATCGGTGTCGTCGGAGCACCAGATCTGCGGGCTGTAGTAAAGCATTCCAGGATCGAAACGTGCACCGCCGCCGGAGCAGTTCTCCAGAAGCAGATCCGGGAACTCCTGTACCAGACGCTCCTGCATCGCATACATACCGAGCACGTAGCGGTGGAACAGCTCCTGCTGGGAATCCTCATCGAGATAGGTGCTGCCGAGATCGCTTAACTGACGGTTCATATCCCATTTCACGTATTTGATGTTTGCACTGCGCAGGATTTTTGCCACACATTCATACGCATAATCCTGCACTTCCGGGCGGGAGAGATCCAGCACGTACTGGCAGCGGATCTCAGTCGCTTCTCTTCCCGGAATCTGAATCGCCCATTCCGGGTGCTCTCTGTAGAGGTTGGAATCCGGGGAGATCATCTCCGGCTCGAACCAGATACCGAATTCAAGACCGATTTCATTCACTTTGTCAACCAGATTTTTCAGGCCGCCTTTGATCTTCTCTTCGTTGACAACCCAGTCACCGAGGGAAGAATCGTCTTTATTTCGTTTTCCGAACCAGCCGTCATCCATAACAAGCATCTCGATGCCGTCTTTTTTTGCCTCTCTTGCGATATCGAGGAGTTTATCGGTATCAAAATCAAAGTAAGTTGCTTCCCAGTTGTTAATCAGAATCGGGCGTTTTTTGTGGTTGTACGGGCTGCGGATCATATGTCTGCGATAAAATGCATGGTAGGAACGCGTCATTTTGCCAAGTCCCTCGGCAGAGTAGACCATAACAACCTCCGGCGCCTGGAATTCATCGCCGGCTTTTAAATTCCAGCAGAACTCCTCCTGGTTGATACCCATGACCATACGAACGGTATCAAACTGGCATCTTTCCACCTGTCCGATAAAGTTGCCGGAATATACGAAGTGCATTGCGTAAACCTCGCCGCGCTCCTGATCCGTTCCCGGTGTCACCAGGGCCACAAACGGGTGCTCCTGATGGCTGGACTCTCCTTTTCCGGAGGAAACGAGCTGTTTTCCGTAACGGAGCGCACCCTGCTGGATGTGGCGTTCTCTTGCCCAGGATCCGTGAAGGGAGATCATCTCGAAGTCCTCGTTGTCCATGTCGAGGCAGGCACTGTAGATTTTCTCTACTTTCAGTGTTTCGCTGCCCTCATTCTTCACACAGACGCTTCTGGTGATAACGTTTTCTTTTTCAAAAACAGAGTAGGAAAGAACAACAACGAGTCCAAGGATCGGATCTTTGCAGGTGATTTCCAGTGTCTCAACTTCCTCTTCGGTTCCGAAAGAAGCCGGAAGACCTTCCATTTTGCGTTTGCCTTTGAAGATCTCATAGGAATCAAAATGGATTTCGCATCCCATGCGTCCCTGCGCATTTCTCACGTTCAGGCAGCTCTCCCGGTAATCACCGATTCCGCCGGTCGGATACTCCATCGGGAAACGGTCGAGGAAAGAAGATTTTTCTCTCTTATTGACGGACGGGGTAAACGGCGGCTCGTCCATGCGGAGCGGGTACAGATCCGGCTCTCCGTGCAGAAGCGGTCCGTAGTAAACGTGTCCGACGTAGCCTTCCGGACTCAGACCGATCACATACGTCGTTTTCTCTGTATTTAACTGAAAAAGCTTTTTGTCATCATAATATAAAATCGCCATTTTCTTCTCCTTGTCTGAAGGCAGCCGCCATCCACCGCGCCGATTTTCTGCCAAAAAAGCCCCCGCCCGCCGGGCTGCGACCTTTTTTTTTGTTTCTATATCACACAGCGTTTAAGCAGTTACCATTGCATTTTTTAATTTTTCCAGTTTCTTGGCTGCATCTTCGAGGGATGTGCCTTTTACGCCGAAATAAAATTTGATCTTCGGCTCGGTACCGGATGGGCGTACGCAGCACCATGCGTTATTTTCCAGCTCATAGTAAAGAACGTTGGAGGACGGAAGTCCGGTTGCGCTCTTCTCGCCGCTTACGAGATCCACTCGTACGTCTGCTTTGTAATCGCGTACAGCAAGAACTTTGAAGCCGCCCAGCTCTTTCGGCGGGTTCTCGCGGAAGTTGGTCATCATGGTCTGGATCTCTTTTGCACCGTCGATACCTTTTAAGGTCATCGTTGCAAGACCCTCTTTGTAGTAGCCGTACTCTTCGTACATATCCACCATGGCATCCCACAGTGTCTTGCCCTGCTGTTTGTAGTATGCAGCAACCTCGCACAGCATCATAACTGCCACGCAGGCATCTTTGTCTCTTGCATATGTTCCAGCCAGGCAGCCGTAGCTCTCCTCCAGGCCGAAGACATAGTTGTGTGCACCGCTCTGCTCAAAGAACTTGATCTGCTCGCCGATGTATTTGAATCCGGTCAGAACTTCGATCAGTGCCACGTTGTAGGCTTTTGCGATTGCTTTTGCCATATCTGTGGTAACGATCGTCTCAACGAGAGCCGGGTTCTCCGGCATGGTTCCGTTCTTGGTGCGCTCGCGCAGGATGTACTCTGCGATCAGCATACCGGACATATTTCCGGTGAAGCTTACGTACTCGCCGGTCTTGCTGTCTTTTGCATAAACGCCGAGACGATCTGCGTCAGGGTCGGTTGCAAGGATGATGTCAGCGTCTACTTCTTTTGCCAGTTTCAGCGCTAGTGTCCATGCTTTCTCGTCTTCCGGGTTCGGGTAAGCCACCGTCGGGAAGTTTCCGTCCGGCACTTTCTGCTCTTTTACAACGTAAACCTGATTAAAGCCAAGCTCGCGCAGAACGCGGCGTACCGGCACATTTCCGGTTCCGTGAAGCGGTGTGTAGACGATCTTCATATCTTTTGCCGCATCTTTGATGATTTCCGGATGAATGCTCTGCTCTTTTAATTTTGCGACATAACGGTCATCAAAATCGGTTCCGATGACCTGGAACAGGCCTTCTGCTCTTGCATCATCTTCTTCCATCGTTTTAACGGCAGAAAACTCGGTTACTTTTGCTACCTCTGCGAGGATGTTTTTGTCGTGCGGCGGTGTAATCTGTGCGCCGTCCTCCCAGTATACTTTGTATCCGTTGTACTCTCTCGGGTTGTGGCTTGCGGTAATGACGATACCGGAAATGCAGCCGAATTCACGGACAGCAAAAGAAAGCTCCGGTGTCGGACGCAGGGACTCGAACAGATACGTTTTGATTCCGTTTGCATTCAGGCAGAGTGCTGCTTCGCGTGCGAATTCCGGAGACATTCTTCTGGAATCGTGTGCGATGGCTACGCCTTTTTCCTGTCCGTTCTGGGAAATGATGTAGTTGGCAAGGCCCTGGGTTGCCTGGCGTACGGTGTAGATGTTCATGCGGTTGGTACCCGCTCCGATGACACCGCGGAGTCCGCCGGTACCGAACTCAAGCTGACGGTAGAAACGGTCTTCGATTTCTGCCTCATTTCCTTCGAGTGCTTTCAGCTCTTCTCTGGATGCCTCATCAAAATATGGATCATTGCACCATTTTTCATATACTTCTCTGTAACTCATGTTTGTTATCCTCCCTGTCTGTTGTACTTTATTTAACTTAAGACAGCAGACTTTTTTCTGGATTTAAGCTCGTTTCATTACAGCTTAAAGTTACCATTTATTTAGTCTGCCGTCAACTTAATTTTTAATTTACAATTATTCAGAGCCATGTAAAAACTCAGAGGCGGCTGTGGATCCTGCTTGCAGGAATGAACAGCTGCTTCTGAATTTTTATAGGACGAGAAACCGCAGCGAGATGCAGCGCAAGCGGAATCTTCCAAGCAGCTGTACGCGAATCATAAAACATCGTCTCCTTCTAAGAACTCAAGCTCTTTTTCGGTCTGAATTGCCGGCAGTGCACTGTATTTCAGATTCTTTGCCCAGCCTTTTTTCTCCTCGGAGAAGCGCTCGCTGATTCTCTTGTAGACGAGTTCGCATCCTCTCTGGTTGCCGCCCTGCAGCAGAATCACATACTGGGACGGGCTGTATTTTGCAAAGAAATCGGAATGACGCAGGCTGCGTTTCATTACCTCAAGCAGCTTTTCGGACATACGGTCAAGGCGCGGACCGCCTTTTGCCGGGTAACCTTTTCCGTCTGTAATGGTGCACAGCATCAGCCACGGCATCTGTCCGTTCAGCTCGGACATACGGTAAACAAGTCGGTAGCAGTCACGGAATCCGGCGAGGGAACAGAAGAATGCTCCGCCCTTTTCTCCCGGGCTCTCCTGAAGATCTGCCTGTACCTCTTCGATCACGCGGTGTCTGCTGCCCATGCGGCTTCCCAGATAGCGGTACTGCTCCACCAGTTTCTCGCTCGGTGTAACGCCAAGCTCTTCAAAGTAATGTTTCGAGGTCTGCTCGTACAGTTTCATGGCCTCTTTGTATCTCTCCAGGCCGATCAGCGCCTGCATCTGGACTGCCTGCCACTCGTCGAACGGATACAGTTCGGAAGCAACAGAAGTCAGCTTCTGCAGCTCATCGAACTCCTCGTTTTTCAGAAGATACTCACTTACTTCTTTCAGTGCATCGGAATATACTTTTTTCAGCTGCGCGCGCTCCGCCTGTACCCACTCTTCCTCGCCGAAATCTGCAAGGAACTCTCCGGTGTACAGCTCCAGTGCTTCGATCATCTGATCCATGCGCGCTTTCTCGTCTGTCTCTTTTCCTGCTTCCAGGATCTTATTTTTGATATCAATCGCATCTACCTCGACCGGCATCGGGCTGGTCCAGTGGTAAACGCCTTTCTGTGTATAAATGTACTCAAACTGCGGAAGTCCTGCCTCGACAAGGCCTCTTTTCAGGCGATGTACGCCGACACGCAGGCTGTTTGCCGCGTCCGCCACATCTTCTCTTCCGTATGTGCTCTCCAACAGTCTTCCTCTGGAAATTCCATTGTCCTTGTTATAGAGGAAAATCTGCAGAAGTCTCATCGATTTTGTTGCCATTGTTTTCCGGAAGGAAATCGGCTGGTCGCCGTACTCCAGGAAAAAACTTCCCATCATGTGTACTTTTAAAAGCGGTAACTGTTCTGTTTGGTTTTTCATTTCTTCGTTCATACTAACTCCTGTATTGCCTGTTGTGCTCTAATCTCTGTTGTCGGTTGCGCTGCGCTCCGCAATCGGCTGCGGTAACGGGCCGGCGGTTCCCTGTTCGTTCATTTCAAAAACAATTACGGACGCCGGATTTCTGTTTTCTATTTTACATCATTTTAATCAAAAATCCTACTATAAAATGTATAAAATATTAACTTTAACACCGAAAAATTCCTGCTTGTTCTTCTTTTGTCTTGTTATCTTTTTGTCAATCCCATCTCATCCGTAAATTGCCCGCATGATTTTAGCCATCAGCCGCCCTGCAGGCGCCGAGATCACCAGTATTACAGCAAGAGATACCATGCCGCACCCGAGCAGTGCGCGGTTCACAAGTCCCCGTGCTGAGCAGAGTCCGAGACAGAATCCCTTCTTCCAGGGCCAGAACAGCTTTTCCGGTTTCCGGTTGAAAAAATCGAGCACCAGATGGGACAGAAAGCCCACGGCAAAATAAGCGGACACATCCGGGTAGATGATGTCCACGCACGCCGTCAGCAATGCCAGCGCCGCAAATGAATGCATGAAGGAGCGGTGCGGCTGCTGTTTCCCATAGGCGCAGATCAGCAAAAATGCTGCCGTTCCGGCGAGGAGACGCAGCACGCTGCTGTCGCTTGTGAGGCGGCGGTAAATTCCAAGATTCAGTTTATACTCCGCAAGAATTGTGAGCACTGCAACTGCAACTGTTGCCGTAATGATCTTATCGGCATCGCGGTGCGCCTGTGAAGTGCCGACATCAATGTCACTGATCAAACCGCCGATCGCGGCAGCCCCGGCACCGGCCACAAGCGCGGGAACCGTCTGCGGCTGTAAAACAGCAAGTGCCGCTGCTGTTCCAATAAAAAAATGTGTTCTTCCAAGCATTTGTCTGTTTTTTCCTTTTGTAAAATTTCCTTTATCATAGCACATTCCCGCCCTTTTATGCAACCATTTGTTCGATTCTTTTACGACCGTATGGTCCTATCAGGATCAAAAAAGAACCTCCTGCGACCGTTCATCGCCGCAGGAGGTTCTCCTCTGTTTCTGCCTTTATTCCATACTATTTCCAGGTTATCTTATTTCACGTTTTTCCCTTCATTGTATGAATTTTCATTTGACATTTATTGCTCATTTGAGTTATATCCTTATGCTTCATATACCAGTTCACCGGCAAGATACGTCCGGCACACCGGAATGTCTTTGATCGCGCTCTCATCCACCTCAAACGGATTCTGACCCAGTACGACGAAGTCTGCCATCATGCCTTCTGCGATCTGGCCTTTCACGTTCTCCTCGAAACTTGCCTCGGCGCTGCGGATTGTGTAACTGTCGAGTGCTTCCTGTACGGTGAATTTCTGATCCGGCAGGTACGGGCCGACGTGGTCGCGCAGCGTTGTTCTTGTGACAGCGCACTGCATGCAGGCGAGGGCATCCGGCAGCTCTACCGGGCAGTCGGTTCCGTTGCTGACGGAGACGCCGTTGTTCATCAGCGTCTTCCAGCTGTAGCTTGTGCTCGCAAGCTCTTTGCCGACGCGCTCCTCTACGATATGGTTATCGTAATCGAGGAAGATGCTCTGTGCGTAAACGTGAAGATGCATTTTCGCGATTTTTTCAAGCTGATCGGCTCTTGTGATCTGGCAGTGCACGATGCCGTGGCGGTGATCTTCTCTCGGGTTTTCAGCAAGGGCTTTTTCATAGGCACTTAACACGCGGTCGAGGCACGCATCACCGATCGTGTGAACTGCAGCCTGCATGCCGTGTGCATTGGCGTAGCCGATCATCTCATCCATGGTTTCCTGGGTGAATACCGGGATTCCGCAGGTGGACGGGTCGTCTGCGTATGGGCGACTGAGGAATGCTGTTCTCGCACCGAGTGCGCCGTCGCCGAGCATTTTCAGCGGTCCGATTTTAAAGCGGTCTGTGCCGATGCCGGTCACATTTCCAGCCTCAACGAAACCTTTTAAGGATTCCAGATCGGTAAAGTTGCTCTGCTCGTAAACGCGGACGGTCAGCTCGCCGGAATCCTCGAGTTCTTTGTATGCCTCGTTGACGGTCTGCCACGGAACGGCGCGGTAAACGCAGTAATCATCACTCTGGCTGCTGGTGACGCCGTAGCTGTTCAGGGCTTTGCAGGCGCTGCGGATCATATCTTTGATTTCCTCTTTGCTCGGCACCGGAATACTGTCGTAAACCGGTTCCATTGCATTGTCGAAGAATCTTCCGTCCGGCTCACCGTTTTCCATACCGATCTCTCCGCCCTCCGGCTGCGGGGTATCTGCGGTGACGCCGAGGAGTTCCAGCGCTTTGCTGTTGACTACGAGGCAGTGGCCGCACGCTCTCGTCGCGCAGATCGGAACTTCGGTTGATACGCGGTCAAGATCGTAGCGGTTCGGCATGCGGTCCACGTCCGTGAAGTAATCCTGATTCCAGCCGCGGCCCATCAGCCATGCGCCGTCTTTTCGCGGATGCTCTTTCTGGAAGGTGTCGAGGCAGGCGAGCATATCTTCCAGGCTTTCGGTATGTGCGGCAAGCTGCGCTTTCAGCAGGGAGCTTCCGTAATTTAAAAGGTGCATATGGCTGTCGTTAAAACCGCTGCAGACGAATTTTCCGCCGAGATCTACAACTTTGTCGCCGGCTGCTGCAAGGGCATCTGCCTCTGCGCTGCTTCCGGCGAAAACAAATTTGCCGTCTTCTACTGCAAACGCTTCGACAAGCGGCAGTTTTCCGGTGTAGACAGCTCCGTTTTTGTAAATTGTTTTCATATCATTATCCTCCTACTGTCATCTAAATTTGATTCTATTCTTTTCTGCCCATTTGCGCAATATACAAATTCAGACACGCCATTCTCATGCGTGTCTGGATTCACTTTTGAATATTTTTTATTTCGTTTTCTCTTCGTAGAACAGGCAGGCGTTCTTGTCTACCGTGCCCTGGCCGAAGTTTCTTGCTTTGTAGTCTTTCAGCAGTTTGAAATACTGGTTCGAGAGAATCAGGATCACTGCTACGTTGACGAAGGTCGGGATCGCAGATGTGATATCAACGACAGTCCAGATAAAGCCCTGGTTGTTGGTCTTTACCAGATAGATCGTCCACAGTACGCCCGGCAGAGCGCGGACTGCGTAGAAGACTTTCATGACGATATCTTTCATCTTGCCTTCTTTTTTATACAGATGCTCCAGAATTGCCAGATAGTAGGTGAACCATCCGCCGGAAGTCGTTACAGTGAAGATGACCATAATGACTGCCAGAAGGATGCTTCCAAATTTGCCGAATCCGCTTGCAAATGCACTTAAAGCAAGTGTTCCGCCGTTCGTTCCGTCGGTCCAGTTTCCGCTTAAGATAACGGAAAGTGCGGTGATCGTACAGATAACCATGGTATCAAAGAATACCTCGAAAGATCCCCACAGACCCTGCTCTACCGGATGCGGTGTTTTTGCGGAAGCATGGATCATTGGAGAAGTACCCCATCCAGCCTCATTGGAGTATACGGAACGCGCCATACCCACACGGATAATCTCGCTGACTGCGCAGCCGGCAAAACCGCCGATCGCTGCTGTTCCGGTAAATGCGTTTGTTACGATGGCTGCAAATACGCCAGGAACGCGGTTGATGTTGATGATGATCATGCCAATTCCCATCAAGATATAAAGAACGCTCATAAATGGAACGAGCTTGCTGAACAGACTTGCGATTTTCTTCGTACCGCCGCTTGTAACGACATAGGTCAGAATGCAGAGCAGAACGCCCATCACGATAACGCCTTCTACTTTGAAGCTTCCAAGATTGATATTCTCAATACCGAACGCACCGGCTACGACCTGAGATGCGGTCAGGTTGGAAGAGGTTACGAAGAAGGTGGAGAAAATACCGATGCCGAAGATGAGCGCCGGGATCAGCCACAGCTTGCCCCAGTGGCGCTCCTCGCCAAGTCCGCACTCCATGTAGTAAGTCGGACCGCCGTAGTACTCACCTTTTTCGTTGGTGTGACGGTAGTAGCAGCCGAGGGTAACCTCAACCTGTTTTAATATCATACCAAGCAGAGACGAAAGCCACATCCACATAATGGCTCCCGGGCCACCTGCTGCAACTGCAGTTGCAACACCGGCGATATTACCGAATCCTACGGTACCGCCGATAGCGGTCGAAATCGCCTCAAACGAGGAAAGCATACCCTTTCCTTCACTTGCTTTGTCTTCTTTCTGGAACAGTTTTCCGCCGGTTCTCTTCATAATCCAGCCAAAGTGACGGAACTGGAAAAATCCAGAACGAACGGTAAAGTACAGACCGGTCAGAATCATCAGCGCGATCAGCGGCACGCCCCAAAGGACACCGTCCAGCCAGTTAAGAAATGCTATCATGTCAAAATCCTCCCTTTTTTCTTTTCCGGCAACAGTTTTCTTCAGACGTATCCTGTAACACCCGTTTCGTCTTTCGTTCTCCAACCAAACAGATTTCCACCCCCGGAACCTTTTGTCACGGTTCCAACTGCAGTACAATAAAAAGAGCAGCGGTCTTCACCACTGCTCCATTAAATCTACGTTCATGAAGCAATAGCTCCTCCACCAGTACGGTGAGAGTGCACAGCCTGTTCGACTGTACCCCAACGCAGACAGTTTTTCGGGAACTGCCCCGTTTCGGCGAATGCTCCTTTCCCTGCCCGTCCCAGACCCCGTTGTCTCAGGACAGCTACTCTTAGCCTTCGCGCCTCTATTGCCGAATATGTATATTGACAGGTATTATCATATGTTTCTTTTCGCTACTTGTCAATCGTTTTTTCGACATTATTTTACAAAAATTTTATATTTTCGAAATTTGTCCTGATTTATTTGACTTTCTTGTCTCCCTCTGACGGCTTCAGCTGGTTGAACTTCCACAGACGCTCCATATAGCCGGACTGCTCTTTGGCCAGCTCTTCCACATTCGGGTTGTAAATGATTCCTTTTACCATTCATTCTCTGTCTGTCATACCGTCCTCCTGTCTGCTGTAGGATCTAAATAAGTATCCCTTCCAGATGATCCATCTCATGCTGGCAGATCTGGGCCGGCCAGCCGGTGAATTTCTGGCGTTGTTTTTTCCAGTTCCAGTCGTAGTATTCGATTTCGATGTTCTGGTACCGCTTTGTTTTCCGCACGCCTGGCAGGGAAAGGCAGCCTTCTTCTGTTTCGTAGGGGCCGCTTTTGCGGACGATCACCGGGTTGAACATGATGATGTCGCGGAATCCGGCGTTTACGATGATGATGCGTTTTTTCACGCCGATCATATTTGCCGCCATGCCGACGCATGCCTCGCGGTTTGCTGCCAGTGTGTCCTGCAGATCTCTTCCCACCTGCAGATCTTCCTCTGTCGCCGGGACGGATTTCTGTCCGAGGAAGAGAACGTCTCTCATAATTGGTTTTACCATTTGTGTTTCCTTTCTCTTTCGGCCTTAAAGGCCGAAATCGTTTAATTTTCTATTTGAATCCGCATATCGCACGATGTGCATCCGATTACGGTTTTTCCGCCTTTCTGCTCCAATCGTTCTACTGTTCCGCTGCAGAACGGACAGATCCAGTCAATCTGTTTTCCGGCTTTGACGGCCTGCATCATGTTGACGAATTTTGTCGTATCTACATTTTTCGAATCACAGTTCTGCGTCCAATCACCAGAAAGTGTTTTTCGCAATTCGCCGTTTTCATTCAGAATGACGGTATCGCCCTCCTCGATGTTCCGGTCATACAGCATCTGATCCTCCTGGCGGATGCGCGATTCGTTCCCGTTTTCATCCTGTAACACAACAACTGCCATGACAGGCTCATCGGCGCTGCGTTCCTCGCAGCCGAAATCGATGTCTTCGTCGATCCGCACTACCTGATATTTCATTTAAAAATCCCCCTTACTCTGCTATCGTAAAAATCACAACCCGCTCCCGGCTGTCCCCGCCCGGGAAGAGATCCATGCAGTCGATCTCATCAAGAAATTCCAGTTCCGGCACGGTCATCAGATACGAGATATAGGCATCCGACGGGTAATAGAAAAACAACTGGATCTCCCGCGGATTTTCATAGTACGATTCCAGCAGTCTTGCCATTGCTTTTCTTAAAATTTCGAGCGAAAACGGGTTAAAAAAATACACCCGGTCCACTTCCGCAGGAACGGGAAAATTTTCGGCGCTCTCCAGCACAAACTCCGTCCGCGCGCCGGAGACCGCCGCTTTTTTATTTTCCACCGCCTTCGCATAAATCCGGTCATCATACTCCACACCGATGGACCGGCACCGGGTCTGCGCCGATAAGAAGAAATCCACGCGGCCCTTTCCGCATCCGTAATCGAGCAGCGTATTTCCCTTTCGGATCATCCCTGTGTTTGCCATCCGCTCCAACGCGCAGTATGGGGTCGGCTCATACGGATACCGGTACAGATCCGACCGGCTGTCGTCCCGCCCCATTGTGTGGCTCTGAAGCAATCTGTCCCAGCGGTTCTCGTTTTTATCTTCTCTCATCGCCCGTCTCCCGATACTGATACTGTTCAAATAATTCCAGATATTCTTTCTCCACTGCATCAAACGGCCGCACCGCGTAGTCCAGCGTGATGTGAAGCTTCGGTGCATCCCCCTCCTGCGGCTCCTCCAGCAGATTCGTCAAATCGTACCACAGCAGATCATTGTCGATCTGTTTCATCATCCGCTGCTCCTCCGCCGTCAGATCACTGCCAAGATATTTCTCATAAATCACCGAAAGCAGATGGTCCTCGATCTCGCGGTACCGCGGCATCTCCTGCTTTAATGGCCGCGGCACGTCCGACATGTAACACTCGCTCGCGTCATGCAGAAGGCACGCCAGCACCAGCCGCCGGGAATAGCCGCGCGCGGCAGCCTCTTTCGCACAGCAGATGCAGTGCTCTCCCACTGACCAGAACGTCGTCACATGGCCGTTTCCGCGGCAGATCATCGGCAGCGCATGCGCAAAATCCTCCACACAGAGCAGCCCCGGATCAGGACGTACGGGATCGAAATGTTTTCTTGTATACGTCGTTATCGTACTCATTCTTTAACCTCGCTGTACGGCTTTACTGCCGGCTGTCCCGCGTGCGGCTCGCCGATGATTTTTTCCATCCAGACCATATCGTACCAGCGGTCGAATTTGTAGCCGCAGTTGTGGAAGGTTCCCACGAGTTCAAATCCGAGATGCGCATGGAACTCGGCGCTGTTTTTCGTCAGATATTCATCCTCGACCTGCGGATAGCCGATGCAGGCGTAGAGGTTCAGAATGCCCATTTTTTTCAGGCGGTCCGCCAGCTCTTCATACAGTCTCCGGCCAAGGCCTCCTTTTCTTGCATTGGGATCGAGATAAATGGTCAGCTCGCTCGACCAGTCGTATGCGGCGCGGCCGACAAAGGCATGTGCGTATGCATAACCTTCGATTTTTCCATCCTGCTCGATGACGAGGTATGGATATTTTTTCATGATATCACGCATGCGGTTCTCAAATTCTTCCAGAGACGGCACGTCCCACTCGAAAGAAATGACGGTGTATTCTACATAGTAAGCATAAATCTCCAGAATGCGTGCGGCATCCTCTATTTTTGCATCTCTGACAGTAATTGTACTCATAATAAACTCCTCCTCTGACCGTACTGCTTGCGTTTTCTGAACTTTATCTTATCACTCCGCTGAAAAATGGACAACATGATTTCCAGATTTCCTTTTTTTCTAAATTTTTCTGTGCTCTTTGCTTTCTTTCCTGTATAATAAAAGAAACAAAACGGATCACTATTTTTCTTCTTAATGAAAGAAAGGAACGTGCCTATGAAAATTTTAAATCTCGAAAACGAAAACCGGAAATTCACCAAATCCATCGAAAATTTCCACGTCATGGAATATCTCCAGGATTCCAGCGTCTCGCCGATGACTGCCATGGAGGAGTATTACATGAGCAAAATGAATGTGCGCCGCCGCCAGGTTGTCATTGAACTGGACAAGGAGCACTCCGCGATTATCCAGTCCGGTGCGATGCAGTGGATGGGCGGCCATGTACAGGCGACCGCCGGAATCAAAGGGATCGGCGACCTGTTCGGAAAGGCCATCAAAGGCGCCATGACAAAGGAATCTGCCGTAAAACCGGAGTACGTCGGCGACGGATATCTCGTGCTGGAACCGACCTACAAATACATCATTCTTGTGGATGTCGAGAAATGGGGCTCCTCCGGAATGACGATTGAGGACGGCATATTCCTCGCCTGCGACGGCAGAGTCAAAAACAAACTGACCGCCCGCAAGAGTATTTCCTCCGCTGTCCTCGGCGGTGAAGGCTTCTTCAATCTGAGCCTCGTCGGCAGAGGCGCCGTTGCCCTCGAAAGCAACGTACCTGAGGACGAGCTGATCGAAGTCGAACTCGAAAACGACGAACTGAAAATCGATGGAAACCTCGCCGTCTGCTGGTCCTCCAACCTTGATTTCACCGTAGAGCGCTCCACCAAAACTCTCGTCGGCTCCGCCGTCAGCGGTGAAGGCCTCGTCAACGTCTACCGCGGAACCGGCCGCGTCCTCATGAGCCCGGTCGCCCCGACAGATTCCCTGCTGACTGCAACCAACACGATCCAGGCGAACCCCGCTGTGAAGAACAACCTTCCGCCGGAAAATTAAATTCGAATCCTCTCCGCCCCTATGCCTAATACGCATAGAAAAAAGTCAAATTAAACCTCGTTTTTGATTGACACTTTCTTCAAAACATGTTAGCGTAAAATACGCATTTATCTTTACATTCTTAAGAAAAACCATACGATAAAATACATGTTCTGGAGAAAATGATGAATAGAATAAACTGGACTGAACTGAAACCGCAGATTCAGCAGGTCGGGCGATTAAGTCTGCCTGCGATTCTTACACAGATTACTACGATTGCGATGCAATACATTGATTCCGCGATGGTCGGCGCGCTTGGGGCGAATGCTTCGGCGGCGATCGGACTGGTTTCGTCGACGACGTGGCTCCTCAGCGGTACGATTTATGCGGTTTCAGCCGGTTTTTCTGTTCAGGTAGCACATCAGATCGGGGGAAATCATGACAAGAAGGCAAGGGATGTTGTGCGGCATGGCATCGCGTCCGCGCTTGTTGTGTCGGCTGTTTTGTGCCTGATCGGGCTTCTGATCAGTCATCCGCTGCCGGGGTGGCTCGGCGGTGCGCAGGAGATCCGGCAGAATGCCACGCTCTATTTTATGATGTTTGCCATCATGCTTCCGTTTTCCCAGCTCAACTCGCTGATGTCGTCCTTCCTGCAGTGCAGCGGTGATATGGTGACACCCAGTATTTTAAATGCCGTTATGTGCGTGCTCGATGTCATTTTCAATGCTCTTTTGATTCCGGTTTTCGGTGTCATGGGTGCCGGTATGGGAACGATGCTGGCCTGCGCCGTCATCAGCCTCACGGGTGCCTGGTTCTGTTGTGTCCGCAATCCGCGGCTGCGTCTCCGCCGGAAGGAAAAAACGGTTTTCGATGCGAAAATTCTGAAAACTGCATTCAAAATCGGTGTGCCGGTTGCCGTACAGGAAATCGCGATGAACAGCGCCATGGTTGCTGCCACCATGCTGATTGCCCCGCTCGGCTCCATTGCGATTGCGGCCAATTCGTTCGCCGTCACCGCCGAAGGCCTCTGCTACATGCCAGGCTACGGCATCGGTTCCGCCGCGACAACGCTCGTCGGCAAAAGCTACGGCGCCGGAAATTACAAGCTGGCGAAACGCTACGGAAATATCTGCATTGCCATGGGCGCAGTCCTGATGGCCATCACTGGAGGTCTGATGATGATCTTCTGTCCGTTCGTCTTTAGCATTCTGACTCCTGACCCGCAGGTTCGCTCGTTTGCCGCCGAGGTACTCCGCATCGAACTGCTCGCCGAGCCGTTTTTCGGCGCTTCCATCGTTGCCGCCGGAGCCCTCCGCGGAACAGGCGATACGTTTGTGCCAAGCCTTCTGAACCTTGGCAGCATCTGGGTCATCCGCCTCGGTCTCGCGGTGCTTCTCATCACCCCGCTCGGCCTGCGCGGCATGTGGATCGCCATGGCTATCGAGCTCTGCATCCGCGGATTGCTGCTGCTCTACCGCCAGCATACATCGAAATATTATAAAC
Organism: Fusicatenibacter saccharivorans; assembly: GCF_015557635.1. Classification (GTDB taxonomy): domain Bacteria; phylum Bacillota; class Clostridia; order Lachnospirales; family Lachnospiraceae; genus Fusicatenibacter; species Fusicatenibacter saccharivorans. Next base: position 62,180 of record NZ_JADNOP010000010.1, on the reverse strand, counting down.
TGCCCGCAGCCTGACTTGGCGGCAGCGTATAGAAAAAGCGCTTATTTGAGATTTCATTCCCGCCTCAAATAAGCGCTTTCTATTTTACCTTATCCCTTGTTTCAATTCACAGTCGGTATTTTCACGGAGTCTGACATGTCGAAAATAGTTCGACTGTGACTTGCCTCATGTCTGTGGAGGATACCGATTTCTCTCCGCCCGCCACTGCCGTTATGTTTCTTTTAACAATTCATCCCACCACTTTAGAAGCGGGGGACTTCTTGTCTACTGGTATTAAAACTGGATCACTTCCGGCTCGTCCGTAAAGGAGCTGATCGTTACTGTTGCATTCTGGAAATTTTAAACGTCTCAACCTCCACAACCCGCTCTTTCCCTCTCGTTCCCCAGATCATCAGATGGACCTTATATTCCACCGAATCCCGTGCATAAAAGAATGGCTCCTCGCGCAGCAATGATGCGCGTTTTCCTTCGGCTTCCAGTATCTTTTTCCGTTTCATTGCCTGCTCCTGGATTTTTCGGATCTGGGTTCCTTCTTCGCCAGTGAAGCGTCGTTTCGGGTAATTCTGTGCTTCGCGGGCCAGTTTTTTTTCCAGTAAATCCACGACTTTCGCGTGGCGGCTCGTATGCAGCAGTTTTGCGATCTGTTTTGCGAGGAGTTTTCCCTGCCATTTTTCATAAAGTGCAAGATACCGCAGCAGCACTTTATCGCCTGCCTCCGATGCCAGTTTTTTCATCTCCGTAATTGCCTCTTCCGTCGCTTCCCACCACGGGCATGACGGTACGAGATACTGATCCGGCACGGCCGGGTAGCAACAGAAATTGAGCGGCGGGAAATTGGCCAGCGATGCCAGACGCATTTCTTCCTCGGTGCAGAACGCCTCGCCGAGGTATTCCAGCTTGTCCCGCAGGATCGCAATACGGAACTCAATCTGCCGCAGATACTCGTATCCGTCCACCCAGAAATGACCCGTTTTTCCGTAATCAAACAGATGCACTTCCAGTGAAAGGCGGCTGAAAAACAGCGTGCACACCGTCTCTTTCTGCCGCACGATCAGAACGTACTGCTCCCCGTCTTTTTCCAGTGCGGCATCTATTTCTCCCTCGTATTCCTTCTGATACGTTCCCGTCAGCTCCGCGTCATGAAAAACGAGAAAGCTCTCTGCCGCATCGTTCATCAGATAGACAAGCCAGATCTCCTTTTCTCCTCCCCCGTACCGCTCACCCGGAAGCAGCAGCTCGAACTGCCCCTGCGAAAGAAGCACATCCAGCCTTTCCAGTTCCTCGGTCCATGTGATATTTTCTGCAATTTCCATTCCGTGATTCTCCCCTGTTTTCTTTTACTTCCTATGATACACCATAAAAAGGCTCCACTGCAATCCAAAGCAGTAGAGCCCCTTCTCCAAATTTTTCTGTTATTAATCCGTCCCGTTATCCGGCGCATGCCGTCCGCACTTTCTCGTCCAGCGTCGTCTGAATCTCTTTTAAATTCACCGGTTTCGGAATATGCCCGCGTCCGCGCACCGCTTGCGGTCCGTTGCAAAAGTATTTGCTGTCATCGCAAAAATCGGAACATCATTGTCCTCACGCACACTGTTTCGAATTTTTTTCGTCGCCTCGATGCCATCCATCACCGGCATCTGCATATCCATGAAGATCGCAAAATAGCTTCCCGGATCCGACGCTTCAAACTGATCCACGGCCTTGGAACCATTCTCCGCCCAGTCCACGACAAGGCCGAGGCTTCCGAGCAGCTCCGTCGCAACCTCTGCATTCAGTGCATTATCCTCCGCAAGCAGAACAGCAGCACACCTGCAATCAGTGCCACCAGATACAGCGGGTGGTCAAACAGATACGCCATGATGGTCGGTGTCTCCACGTTCATGCTCGTAAATACGGTGATCGCCGGATGGCGGGAAAATGCAAACTCCTCCTCTCGTATTTTCTTTTCGCAGGCAATAAAAAAGCACCATAGATTCTCCTACCGTGCATTTCAGTCATTTCTCCCTATTTATTTTATAAGAAATGTTCCATATTTACGCAGCTGGCTGCCATTTTACAGGCCTTGTAGCTTTGCGTCACAGCCTTTCGACTGCTTTGCCGAGATTCTTTTTTTATTTTAATTCATTGCTGTAAGACTCTCTTCTCCTTTCCCATCGGAATATGATATAATGACCTCTGGATTTTGGCAGATTACTGTTTTTAACATTGGAGGTGTACGATGAAATACAGACTCATGACAGAAAACGATTTAGAATATGTTGTCGAAAAAAATAATGAATACTACAACAATGTCGAAGGCTGCTGGACCTATGAAAAAGCCTATAAGAGAATTTATCAGGTACTCACAATGGAAAATTCCTGAAGTAAACTGCGGAATCGCAAGTATGTGTTTCGTCTTGAAAAAGCAGCAAAAATATAGTATAATATTTTTGCTGCTGACCTGGCTGAAACATTTATAATTTTTGTTTCTGTAGCTCAGTAGGATAGAGTGTCCGCCTCCTAAGAGAAAGCCGAGGCATTCCCCAAAGGGAAAAAATGAAAAACAACTTTCAGTTCGAATCTATTCTGAAAAATGCCAAAGGTGACAACAAAGCATTCCCCAAATTGGGGAGCATTCTAATGTTACCAAATCGAAAAAATCTGTAGATTGACAACTCGAAATAGAGTTGATAATCTTATATATGGCCGAAGGGAAAAATCCCAGAAACCCAGTAAAATCAAGGGTTTGCGGCATGTGTCGTCATAGCTCAGCTGGATAGAGCACTCGCCTCCTAAGCGAGGGGTCGGAGGTTCAAATCCTCTTGGCGACGGGCTTCAAAGCGTTCGAAAATGTTAGCTGGATTAGCTGACAACGAACGCTTTTGTTATTTTCTAATCACGTTCTTCAATTCTATTAGCTACAGCTAATGGTCAAACAGCAATGTCTGTTTGGAACTTTACTATCTATAAAAGTTCCAGGCAGGCATTTTTTATTTCCTGAATCCTGGAGGAAAGGAGTCAAGATGACTGAACCAAACAAGCGAAACGTCTGTTATTGAGAGGGTATGGGGAGATCCCCATCAAGATAAAACCCATAGGTTGACGGGAGGCAAAATGGCAATACCGTTAAACATGGGTGGATCTTGCTCTTATTTGTATCCCTCTATATAACGAAACGCTCAGAGTCTGTTTTACAGTGAGGGAAAAGAAAAAATATCAAGAAATTGATAATTAATGGTGAACTTGTGATAGAATGGAAAAAAGAAAAAAGCATAAAGGATGTAGTTGTGGAGAATATTTGTTATGATTAGAAAGTTGCTGAACGGAGATATCGATAGAGTCGCTGACATATGGTTAAAGACAAATCTGAAAGCACATTATTTTATTTCCAATCAATACTGGAAAAGTAATTATGAATTAGTAAAAGAAATGCTGTCACAATCCGAAGTCTATGTGTTTGAAGCAGATAAAATGATACAAGGATTTGTAGGACTAAATGATGAATATATCGAAGGTATTTTTGTCTCCGATGAAATGCAGTCATGTGGCATAGGTAAGCTTTTATTGGATTATATTAAGGATAAAAAAGTTAGCTTACGATTAAATGTATACCAGAAGAATGCCAGAGCAATTTCTTTTTACCAAAGAGAAGGGTTCATTATTCAATGTGAAGATTTGGATGAAGATACTGGTGAAAAAGAGTACACTATGCTATGGAAACGAAAATAGAAATCGGAATTTGGAGAATTAGACGTTATGAGGAGCGTAAAAATATGAATGCTGACTTCAGAATAGACGGAAAAGTAATAGAAACAAAAAGGCTCATTCTTAGATCATTCAAACAAACAGATTTGGAGGATTTCTATGAGTATGCATCTGTCGAAGGTGTTGGGGAGATGGCAGGATGGAAACATCATGAAAATATTGCTGAATCTCAAAGTATTATGAATTCCTTTATCAGTGAGGATAAAGTATTTGCAATCTGCTTAAAGAAAAACAATAAAGTAATCGGTACTGTTGGCATAGAAAAATATGGGTTAGAAGATGCTTTGACAGAATTCAAGGATTATTACGGCAGAGAATTAGGATATGTTTTGAGTAAAGATTATTGGGGAAAAGGACTTATGCCCGAAGCCGTAAATGCAGTTAAAGATTATTTATTTGGCGAATTGGATTATGATTTTCTGATTTGTGGTTACTATGATTTCAATGAACAATCAAAACGAGTTCAGACAAAATGTGGCTTCAAACCATATCGTTCATTGGTCATGACAACGCAAATGGAGACAAAAGAACAAGGTACATTGATGTTGTTGCTGAATTCCAAGAAGAATATTAAATTAGTTTTTTCACATCCGGAAACCTTAATCTCCGAAAATTGGTAAAATCCAGTTTGTTGAACTGAATCCGAAAAGCATTAGGGCGCAGAGGAGATAGAATCCTTTGCGTAAAAGACTAACGAACATATTTAATGAAACATCGGAACCATCTTCTTTTTGTTGTCTACCTATAATAACGATTGGAGTAATCGATTATAGACACTGCAATCAAAAAAATCTGAAAATATATTTATCAACATTACATAAAAGTGTGTAGATGCACATAAAATGGGAATACATATTGAAATTCAGGTCGTTCTGCGATAGAATCTCATTACTAAAAAGTGTGTAGATGCACGGAAATGGGGAATATAACGGTGGAGATTAAAAGAGACGCTTACCTACAGCAGCTGATCGAGCGAAAAGATAATGGAATGATAAAGGTGATTACCGGCATTCGTAGATGTGGCAAATCCTTTTTGCTGTTTACCATCTTTAAGAGATACTTACTGGAGAACGGCGTTGATGTTGATCATATTATTGAAATTGCATTGGATGGTATTGAGAACGAAGAATTAAGAGATCCCAAGGTATGCTTCAAGTACATCAAGGATGCCATGAAAGACGACGGGAAGTATTATCTCCTTTTGGATGAAGTGCAGTTCATGCCACGATTTGAGGAAGTGCTGAACAGCCTGCTCCGCATGAGCAATATTGATGTGTATGTCACCGGAAGTAATTCCAAGTTCCTGTCCAGCGACATTGTGACCGAATTCCGTGGCAGAGGTGATGAGATTAGAATCTACCCTCTCTCCTTTGCAGAGTTTTATTCTGTCTATGACGGCGATTATGATGATGCCTGGGATGACTACATGATCTACGGAGGATTGCCGCAGATCGTAAGTTTCCAGAGCGAACGACAGAAAGCGGACTATCTGAAGAACATCTTTGCAAATGTCTATCTGAAGGATGTTATTGAAAAAAATAAGATTCAGAACGTGGATGAGATTGGGATTCTGGTTGATGTGCTTGCATCTGCAATCGGCGCACCGACCAACCCTTCAAAGATTGCCAATACATTTGCCAGTGAGCGCCAGATGACTTATGCTAATAAAACCATCTCCAAGCATATCGACTATTTGACAGATGCCTTTTTGATTTCCAAGGCAAGCCGATACGATATTAAGGGCAGAAAGTATATCGGTGCAAATCTGAAATACTACTTTACGGATCTGGGACTGAGAAATGCACGTCTGAATTTCAGACAGCAGGAGCCTACTCATATCATGGAGAACATTGTTTATAACGAGCTGTTGATCCGTGGCTACAATGTTGATGTGGGTGTCGTGGATATCTTCGATAAGGATAAAGAGGGCAAACGTGTTCGCAAGCAGTTGGAGGTTGACTTTGTGGTGAATCAAGGAAACCAGAGATACTATATCCAGGTTGCATATGACATGATTTCGGAAGAAAAACAGACGCAGGAGTTCAATTCTCTGCGTAATATCCCGGACTCTTTTAAGAAGATCGTCATTGTAAATGGCAGCAAAAAGCCTTGGAGAAATGATGAAGGTTTTGTCATCATGGGAATGAAGTATTTCTTGCTGAATGCGAATAGTCTGGAATTTTAAGTCGATTTGAGTTGTTGCTGTGGTGTTGTTCTATTTCAAAAAAGAGTGAAATGATATAAATAAGGCCAGCCGATGTGGTAGCATTTATGTGGGAGTACATGAAAGTACCGGAGGATTCAAGAGAAAAAGTTAAGAATCTGCTTAAAGATGCAAATGAAAATGGAGTAAAAATAAGTCATCAGGCACCAACACTGTATGATGTTGTTCCGAAAGAAGAAATTGCTGAATTTGAAGAGCTTATGCGCAAAACCATAGCTGACATTGTATCAGAAGTCAGTAGCGTTGCCTGTTGGGTGTATGTGCAGAAATATGTGAAGCACAAAACCCTAAACGAAATGCTGCAAGAATTGCCAGACGTAAGTCAATTCATCCTGGCTATGATGAGATAAGTGAAGAATTACTTCATTCTGCAAGAGCTATCATTGAAGCAGATAATGAACTGCAGAGAATAAAAGACAAAATTGGTATGTTACACGAAATTTAGGGAGAAAACTGAGCAAGTAGGAAGGTGGAATATATATGAAACAAGATACTTTAGAGGGCAAAGCAAAAACAAAAAATGGGGTAAAACGGCTGTGCTTTTCCATAATCTGCATTCTTCTGGAAGTGATTTTTATTATTACTATCGTAACACGCTTGAATGAATATGCAGAAATCATAAATTTATTTACAAGGATTTTGAGTGGGATCTTGGTTTTGGGATTGTACGCATCAAATAAGACATCCTCTATGAAAATGCCTTGGGTCATCTTAATTCTAATTTTCCCAATTATGGGTGTAGGCCTGTATTTGTTGATTGGTTTGAATGGCGGCACACATAAAATGCGTGAGCGATATGCAGAAATTGATAGCAAATTGTTACCAATGCTCCCGGACAGTCAGGAGTGTTTGAGCAGAATAAAAGAAACAATTCCGAAAGCAGGAAATATAGCAAGTTACATACAAAGAAATTCGCAGTATCCAATCTATCAGAATACGGATATTGTGTATTTTGATGAAGCAGTGAAAGGATTAGAGGCACAGCTTAAGGATTTGGGGAAAGCACAGAAGTTTATCTTTATGGAATATCATGCGATAGAAGACGCTGAAGCATGGCATAAGATTCAAGATGTTCTGGAAGAGCGAGTAAAAGCAGGTGTGAAAGTTAGAGTATTCTACGATGATATGGGTTCTATAGGCTTTATTAACACAGATTTTGTGAAAAAGATGGAGGCAATAGGAATTCATTGCCGTGTATTCAATCCGTTTATGCCAGGTTTAAATCTGTTTTTGAACAATCGTGATCATAGAAAAATAACAGTTATTGATGGAAAAGTCGGATTTACAGGTGGATATAATCTAGCAAACGAATATTTTAATTACACACACCCGTATGGACAGTGGAAAGATACAGGTATTCGTTTAGAAGGAGATGCTGTTCAGTCGCTTACGGTGACATTTTTGGAAATGTGGAATGCAGTAAGTGATAAGGATGCTAATGATTCTGATTTTAGTAAATACCTTTTCCACTATGATTATGCGGCACAGCAAACTGGGTTTGTTCAACCTTATGCAGACAGCCCTATGGATAATGAGCAAGTAGGAGAAGAAGTTTATATCAGTATGATAAATAAAGCTGAAAAATATTGTTGGTTTATGACTCCATATCTAATCATAACAGATGAAATGACGCATGCGTTATGTCTGGCTGCTAAGCGAGGGGTAGACGTAAGAATTATCACACCTGGTATCCCTGATAAAAAATTCATTTATAATATAACTCGTTCTTTTTATCATGGATTGGTTAAACATGGTGTTCGTGTTTATGAGTGGACTCCTGGTTTCTGTCATGCAAAAATGAGTGTGGCAGATGACTGTATGGCAACTTGTGGAACAATTAATCTGGATTATCGAAGTTTATATCACCATTTTGAAAACGGCTGTTTTATGGCAGATTGTCAGGCAGTTGTGGAAATAAAAAATGATCTGATAAGAACGATGGGAGAATGTCGTGATGTGACAGACCAATATCAAACCGGACGAAGTGCATATTTGCGACTGGGACAATTATTTATGAGATTATTTGCTGGATTGCTATAAGAATCTGATGAAACGACCTTTCAAAAAACAGTTGATTTAGAAGTTAACTGTTTTTGAAAGGCCGTTTTTGCTATATCTAACAGTCTGTTGTACAAAGAAGATTTTGCATTGATGAAAAAACAAACCTTGTTGAGGTTAAATTGAGATTGACTTTGTATTGTATAAGTATGAAATAAAAAGGAATCAGGTGATGTACAATGAAAAAGTATAAAATATGTAAAATCCTTCTTGTTATACTGGCAGTTTTTTTATGTGTGGCTTTTTATGAATTGCTCGGAATCCACGTTGCATATAAAAAGCAGCCGGAAGTGTCCAATACAACCAAAAAAGAAACAAAAAATGGGTCATGGAACGAATGCAGTGAAAATACAGAACGGGCAGTAATCATAGAAAAGAATCCAGAAGCGCTTTTACAAAGAGTGCGTTTGATCAAAAATGCAAAAAAGGAAATTATTCTTTCTACTTTTGCATTTCAATCCGATGAAAGTGGAAAATTGATTTTAGGAGCACTGCATGATGCGGCAGACAGGGGTGTACATATTCGTCTGTTAGTAGATGGAATGGAGAGCTGGATTGATATGGAAGGAAATCCGTATTTCTATGGATTATCTTCCCATGAGAATGTTGAAATTAAACTATATAATAAGGCCAATCCGTTGAAACCGTGGAAAATGATGGGTAGAATGCATGATAAATATTTGATTGCAGATGGAAAGAGATATATTCTTGGGGGAAGAAATACATACAATTATTTCCTGGGTGATTTTCCGGGACATAAGAACTATGACAGAGACGTGTTAGTGGTTTGCGATGAACCTGAGAAAGAAAATTCAGTTAACCAGTTGTTAGAGTATTTTGAAACGATATGGGAACAAGAAGACAGTGGTTATTTTCATGACAATAAAAAACTGGCAAATAGAAAATCTGTAAAGAACGCAGTTTTAGAACTGCAGAACGGCTATCAGAAATATTTTGAAGAGAATAAGGAAAGAATCTGCGATACCGATTACACGGACGAAACTTTTGAGACAGAAAAGATTGCATTAGTGTCAAATCCTATCCACACAGGTTCCAAGGAACCAGTAGTCTGGTATCAACTGGGAGAACTAATGAAAAATGCAAAAGAGCGCGTGAAAATTCATACACCATATATTATTTGCAATGATATGATGTATAATACATGGAAAGAGATTGCGGAGAGAGTTCCGGATTTTTCTATCATGACCAATTCGGTTGCCAACAATGGAAATCCGTTTGGTTCTGCTGATTATGCGAGAAACAGAAACAGAATTTTAAATACAGGAATTGATATCTGGGAGTATGAAGGCGGCTATTCTTACCACGGAAAAAGCATCCTGATTGATGATGATCTATCCGTAATCGGTTCCTTTAACATGGATATGAGAAGCACGTATCTGGATACGGAACTGATGCTTGTAATACGTAGCAAAGAGATTAATAAACAGTTGGAAGAAGGCATGATGGAATATGAAAGAGTGTCCCGACAGGTATTGGAAGATGGAACCTATCGTGATCCATATCATGTAGAGCCAATCGAATTAACAAAGAAACGTCAGAGAAAAATATTTTTGGTACAGCATCTGCTTGGATGGGCAAGGTATCTGTTTTAATAAGGAGGAAGGAAAACGTGTTTCAAATATTGATTGTAGAAGATGATAAAGAATTAAGCCAGCTATTCCAAAAAGTGCTTGAGAAGAATGGATATCAGGTCAAAAGTGCATCGGATGGAGCACTGGCATTAGAAATATTGGATAAAGAGTATATTGATCTGATCATTTCCGATATTATGATGCCGGTTATGGATGGTTATGAACTGGTGTCGGAACTCCGTTCAGCAGGATATCAGATACCGGTACTTATGATCACTGCGAAAGGTTCCTTTGATGATATGCGCCAGGGATTTCTTTCGGGAAGTGACGATTATATGGTAAAACCGGTAAATGTGAATGAAATGGTTTTAAGAGTTGGAGCACTGCTTCGCCGTGCACAGATACTGAATGAACACAAAATTGTGATCGGTTCAACAGAGTTTGATTATGATGCAATGACGGTTACAACTGATAAGGAAAGTCTTGTTTTGCCTAAAAAAGAATTCCTGCTTTTATATAAGCTTGCAGCTTCGCCAGGCAGAACATTTACAAAACAACAGTTGATGGATGAAGTATGGGGATACGAGACGGAGGCAGACCCACATACGATAGAGGTACATATAGGAAGAATCAGAGAGCGTTTTAAAGATAACCCTGATTTTGAAATCGTAACAATGCGTGGAATTGGATACAAGGTGGTGAAAAAATAATGGAACAAAAGAAAGAAAAAGGATTGCGGATCCGATCCTGTCTGACTGGTGCAATCTGGCTGGCACTTGTATTTTCAACAGTCATATCTGCTTTATTATTTGCTTTTTTGAATCATTTTTTTAATCTGCCGGGCAGCATATCTGTGCTTGGCTGGCTTTTGATTTTCAATACATTGATTGCCGGGCTGATCACTTCCTTTATTAATGCAAAGTTACTGGAACCAATTACCAGACTTAGTAAAGCAATGAAGGAAGTTTCTCAGGGAGATTTTGAACAGCATTTGGAAACGAACAGCCGTATAGCAGAAGTTGGAGAATCTTATCAAAGTTTTAACGTTATGACAAAAGAACTTCGTGCAACAGAGGTGCTGCAGATGGATTTTGTATCTGATGTTTCTCATGAGTTTAAGACCCCGATTAATGCCATTGAAGGATATACAATGCTGCTTCAGGGAGAAGAACTGTCTCCGGATCAAGAGGAATATGTAGAAAAAATCTTATTTAACACCCAAAGACTTTCCGGATTGGTTGGTAATATTTTGCTGTTATCCAAGTTAGAGAATCAGAATATACCAATGAAAAAAACAGAATATCGTCTGGATGAACAGATCCGCCAGGCATTTCTTTCATTGGAAACAAAATGGACAGAAAAAGAAATTGGTTTTCAGGTAGAATTGGAGGAAGTTAAATATACTGGGAATGAAGGACTTTTTATGCATATCTGGATAAATCTTTTGGATAATGCGATTAAGTTCAGCCCTTCAAAGGGGACAATTACGATGTTTCTGAAACAAGAACAGGATTCTGTTAAGTTCATTCTGGAAGATGAAGGACCAGGAATAGAGGATGATGTAAAATCCAGAATATTTGACAAGTTCTATCAGGTAGATGGATCTCATAAAGCAGAAGGAAATGGCCTAGGTCTTGCACTTGTAAAACGGATTGTAGATAGTGCCGGAGGAACAATCAAAGCAGAAAACCGTGAATATGGTGGATGCAGATTTGTTGTAGAGCTTCCAATACAGAAAGATAAGGCCATATAAGTTTAAGAAAAACAGATATAGGAGGAATTACATGACATTTTATCAGGAGTTGCAGTTAAATCAGGCAGGTTCTAAAAACCTGTTGAAAAAGAGTGAAACACTAAAAGAAAAATCATATCATATGTGGGTATATCTGGTGAAGATAGCTGCTACAATGGCATTTTGTTTTTGCTTTGTTAGTATTTTCAGTATCCTATTTGGAAATGAGAACAGCATTGTAGGTGTAGTAGTCTTATTATGTCTCATGGTGTTTAGAAATGCGGATCTGGGGATCCACACCGGACAATCTACGATGCTTTTGGCTTTGTTCTTTGTAATTATGACTGTATGTCCGCATTTAGCAAATCAGTTTTCACCGGTATTGGGAATGCTGTTAAATATTGCGGCACTGGCTGTGTTGATTCTGTTCGGATGCCATAATCCATTCATGTTTAATCAATCTACATTGGTTCTTGGGTATCTACTGCTATATGGTTATGATGTTACGGGAAAAAGCTATCAGATGCGATTAGTCGGAATGGCTTTAGGTGCAGCACTTACCTGCTTCGTATTTTATCGAAATCATAAAAACAGAACCTATAAAAGAAATCTGAAAGATCTGATACAAGAATTTGATATCACTTCTTCCAGAACAAAATGGCAGATATGTCAGATTTTATGCGTACCGATTGTCCTTTGCATTGCAGAACTTTGTAATATGCCACGTGCAATGTGGGCTGGTATTGCGGCCATGTCCACGATTTTGCCGTTTATGGAAGATATGCACTACAGAGTCCGTAAAAGGATTGTTGGAAATATTGCAGGTGTTATATGTTTTACAGTATTATATTTTCTGCTTCCTTCGTCAATCTATGCATATATAGGAATTCTTGGTGGAATCGGTGTAGGATTTTCAGCACAATATGGCTGGCAGGCAGTATTTAACACATTTGGTGCTTTAGCCATTGCTACAGAGACTTATGGACTACAAGGAGCGGTTAGTCTTAGAGTGATTCAAAATGTTTTTGGTGTTGTGTTTGCTTTAGCATTTTGTGTTATATTTTATTGGTTTATGTCTAAAAAAAAAGGAAAGTAAGGTGACCGTACATGCAGAGTGAAGTAAATCAGGAAGAAAATTTGAATAGAATTATTACGGTTCCTAATCTTCTTTCTTTTTTTCGGCTTTGTCTGATTCCGGTAATTATATGGAGTTATTGTGTAAAGAAAAATCCTCTGTTAGCTGGTGAAATCTTATTGCTGTCTGGGCTTCCCGATATGTTCTGGTAAAGACTTGGACCATGGCAGAAGCTCTGTTAGAAAATCAGTTTTTTTATCCTCCACATGTTTAGGGATTTCTCTGAGCAGATGTCGAACTTTCCTATTATATAAGAAAATTCCGCATAGCCGCTGATGATAATGAGCTACATATCTTCCCGGATTTTTCTCAGCACCGAGCAGACTTCCAGTCCAAGTTCTTCCCCCAGGATCCTACCTTCCATCCTTTCTTTTCTGTCATACCCTGCTGTAAGTATAGCATAGACTTTTGTTTCCGACATTAAAAATTCCATCGACATCCGTTTCTGCACACGGTATAATAGGTATCATGTAAAGAAAAAGGAGGTTGTTTTCTTATGTTATCCTGCACCTACGAAGTAGTCGCCATCGATGGTGATTACGCGCATTTACGCCGCAATGACATCGAACCGGAGGACAATGAAATGAAACTGGTTGCCCGCGCACTGCTGCCGCCGGAAATTATGGAGGGCAGTATTTTGAAATACGAGATGCTGCAGTATGAAATCATTGGCTGATGCTGTTTTTCCGGCCGAGGTGTTTTCTCTCCCGCTCTTTCATGGCATCTCGGAAACCGGGCGGACGGCTCTTGTTTCGAGCGGGTGGCTGCGGACGTGTTCGTTTGAGAAAAACCAGACCATTTATCACATGGGTGACCGCGTGTCCGAACTGGGGATTGTGCTGTCCGGCAGCGTTTTCGTGGAGAATACGGATCTCTGGGGCAACCGCAGTATCTTAAGCAAGATCACCCCCGGCCAGGTATTTGCCGAAACGTATGCCTTCTGTCGGGAGCCGATGATGGTGAATGTCACGGCAGCCGAAGCCTCGACGGTTCTCTTTTTCAATCTTCGAAACCTCGACCAGACCGCCGATGGTGATGATGCATGGCTGTCCCAGCTTCGCAGTAACATGCTCCGCATCTCCATGCAGAAAAATCTTACCCTCTCCAACCGCATTTTCTGCACTACACCAAAGACGATCCGCGAGCGCGTGCTGGTCTACCTCGCCGCGCAGTCTGCCAAAACCGGCGCCGACACCTTTACGATCCCCTTCGACCGCCAGGGCCTCGCCGACTACCTGAACCTCGACCGGAGCGCCCTCTCCAAAGAACTCGGAAAAATGCAGAAAGAGGGAATCCTCGAATTTCATAAAAACAAATTTACGCTGCGTCATCCGTCTCTCTAGGCGGTACCGCAGCGTAAATTTTTTACCGTTTCATCGTTTCAAACGCTTATTTTTCATAAACGAATATACACAAAAAGTATTTTCCGTGGTTATAACCACATACTTTTCCTGTTATATCCGATATTCTGTACGTGTAAATTATGAAACTCCGCGCAGATCTGTTTTTCCCTCTGCGCTTAACCCCTCGGAAATACCCTACAGGAGGAACTATTTTTATGGAACAGAATATGTTTTGCTACCAGTGTCAGGAAACTGCCGGCTGCTCCGGCTGTACAAAATCCGGTGTCTGTGGAAAGCGCCCGGAGACAGCGGCGCTGCAGGATCTGCTGATCTGGACGACGAAAGGACTTTCCGCCGTGACGACACAGCTCCGCCGCGAAGGAAAAACCGTCGATGCCAGCGTCAATCATCTCATCACCGAAAACCTGTTTACGACCATCACAAACGTGAACTTTGATGATGATACGATCCGCGCACGAATTGAGGCAACGCTTGAGACCAAAGCGCTTCTCGCTCAGCTTGCCGACTGCTCCGCTCTGCCGGAAGCCGCCCTCTGGAACGGCACAACCGATGAGTTTGCCGCAAAAGCAGTAACCGTCGGCGTACTTTCCACGGAAAATGAGGACATCCGCTCTTTACGCGAGCTCATCACCTACGGTCTGAAAGGACTTGCCGCGTACACCAGCCATGCCAATGTTCTCTTAAAAGAAAACGAGGAAATCGATGCCTTCCTGCAGCGTGCTCTCGCCGCAACGCTCGACGATTCCCTCTCCGCAGAGGAACTGACGGCTCTCGCACTCGAGACCGGCTCCTACGGCGTGCAGGGAATGGCACTGCTCGATGAGGCCAATACTTCCGCTTACGGCAATCCGGAGATCACCACCGTCGATCTCAGTGTCGGCACCCGCCCGGGTATTCTCGTCTCCGGCCATGATCTGCGCGACCTCGAGATGCTGCTCGAGCAGACCGTGAACACCGGCATCGATGTTTACACCCACTCCGAAATGCTGCCTGCACACTACTATCCGGCGTTCAAAAAATATGAACATTTTAAGGGAAATTATGGTAACGCCTGGTGGAAACAGAAAGAAGAATTTGAAGCCTTCAACGGCCCGATTCTGATGACGACGAACTGTATCGTGCCGCCGAAGGACAGCTACAAAAACCGTATTTACACAACCGGAGCGGTTCGTTATCCGGGATGCCCGCACATCGACGGCGTCATCGGTGAGACAAAAGATTTCTCTCTGCTCATCGAACAGGCAAAGCACTGCGCACCGCCGACGGAACTCGAGCAGGGAACCATTGTCGGAGGCTTCGCCCATGCACAGGTACTCGCCCTGGCAGACCAGATCGTCGATGCCGTGAAATCCGGCGCAATCAAAAAATTCGTTGTCATGGCTGGATGTGACGGCCGTGCAAAGAGCCGCAGCTATTACTCTGATTTTGCACAGGCACTGCCGAAAGACACCGTGATTCTGACCGCCGGCTGTGCAAAATACAAATACAACAAGCTGAACCTCGGCGACATCAACGGCATTCCGCGCGTCCTCGATGCCGGCCAGTGCAATGATTCCTACTCTCTTGCCGTGATTGCACTGAAATTAAAGGAGGTCTTCGGCCTCGACGATATCAACGATCTGCCGATCATCTACAATATTTCCTGGTACGAGCAGAAAGCTGTGATTGTTCTTCTGGCACTGCTGTCGCTCGGTGTCAAGAACATCCACCTCGGCCCGACACTTCCGGCATTTTTAAGCCCAAATGTTGCAGCTCTTCTCGTTGAAAACTTCGGCATCGCCGGAATCGATACCGTTGAAAACGATATGGAATTGTTTTTCGGGAAATAAAGAAAACCCCTTGCTTTCTTTCATTTTTCCACGTATACTGTATATGTTCAGACAAAAATATCTTTGAATTTGGGCATATCAGAAAACGGACCTCAGATTCCATTTCTATACACGCCCGACACTGATGAGTCATCTCATCTTAATCACACATTTTTAGAACGTGCCTGGGAATTTTTTCAGACACGTTCTCATTCTATCACGGAGATTTATGAACTATGAGCATCATGAAAAATATCAATAAAGCCAAGGTTATGGTCTTAAAAGATCAGGTTTCCTACCAGGAAGGCCAGATCGTCAGCAAAACACTGGTACAGAATGAATCCGTCAGCATCACCTTATTTGCCTTCGACAAAGGCGAAGAAATCAGCACCCACGAGTCCGGCGGCGATGCCTTCGTCACCTGCCTCGACGGAACCGGTGAAATCACCATCGACGGCGTAAAATACGAACTCCACGAAGGCGAATCCATCGTCATGCCGGCAAAACATCCGCATGCAGTGTATGGCAAAGAGCAGTATAAGATGCTTCTGGTAGTGGTATTCTAACGTATCCTTTTTGAACCAATTATTGATATGCCTGACAAAATAAGGCAGCATGCCTCAGGATTTCCTGTGATATGCTGCCTTGCCTTTTTATTCATTTACGCCTTTTCTATCAGGCATTCATTCTTTTTGGTCTTTTTATCATAATTAATTCCAACCAGTAGAATATCTCCAATATACGGTTCCAATGATGCAATGTACTTTTTCTCTTTGATCTGATCCGTCTCCACCCACAGATGGGCTATGAGCTCCTCAGCAAATGGGATTCCACAAGACCATACGCCGAGGCGGCGCTCTACCACCATCTCTGGTACGACGAAAAAGGCGGCTATCCGCGCGAGTATACCCATAAAGGCAACGACAACGCCATTCTCTACCAGATCCTCACCTGCGCCGATTGTCTCGGTGCGGCAACCGATTCCGTCGGGCGGCTGATCACCGCGGAACGCGAACAGTTATACCGCGAAGTCTTCGGTAAAAACGTGGAGCTGGTTCTATAACTTTGGTTTCTGTTTATGACATTAATTCGTATATCCGTATATTGTAGTTCTTTTCAAGGTTCTGTCCGTCTCGCGTGGACACATTGTAGAATGCACAAATTTCATTCAGCTCACATGTTTATTTTGTTAATTTATTAATGAACGTGTTTTTTTAATTTTATGTTTTATGTTAATTTATGTTCATTTATCGTTCATCATTTTGTGAACGCCAAGTTGACATCATTAAAAGAAAATAGTTTACATTTTGGGAAAAATATACTAAAATAACAGAAACGGTCAAATCTCCGCCGAAAAAAACGGCGGAGATTTTTCTGGAAAGAAGGGCGAAAAACGTGTTGGAAAGACGATCGAAAAATTTCGAAGGAAATGCGTAGAAAATCCGCCCGAAAAGGTGAAAAACCAAGCATAAATCACAGGGAGGAACTTCATACTATGAAAGAAATCATCCAGGGCTTTTTTCAGAAAAAATATTTCTGGACCCGCCTGATTCTGGTCATCGCTGCCGTCATCCTGATGGGCTTTGCGCTCTCATGGCTGCTTCTCGTCGATCTCGGCACCGATCCGTGTACCTTGTTAAACCAGACCATCTCCACCCGCCTCGGCATCAGCATCGGAAACTGGCAGGCGCTCTTCAATACCGTCCTGCTCATCTTCGTTATCATTTTCGGCGGCAGAAACTTAGGCTTCGGAACCCTCGCAAACATGTTTCTCGTGGGATATTCCATCGACTTTTTCTCCTGGATCTGGGCGAAAGTCCTTCCGGCAGACCTCTTCACCTCGATGGGTGTGCGAATCGCCGTGCTGATCCCGGCGCTGGTCCTGTTTATCCTTGCCGCATCCTTCTATATGGATGTTGATATGGGAACTGCACCGTACGACGCAGTATCCTTCATTATCTCCACCCACCTGCCGAACGTTTCGTTCCGTGTGATCCGCATCGTCTACGACTTCGTTGTCACCGCGATCGCCGTTCTGCTCGGCGGAAAACTCGGCATTGTCACCGTGCTGATGGTTATTACCCTCGGTCCGGTCATTGAATGGCTGGGAAATATCATGAAACAGCATCTGAATATTTTTGATGACTGAAATCATTGCTTTTCCGCGCTTTCTATACTACAATAGAACTACCAGATGATCTTTTTTCTAAAAGAAAAGCCTGCCTCCGGGACTCACATCTCTGTGGCAGGCTTTTCTTCCCTAAAAATAGCCGAAAAAAGACTCAAAAAGCAGAAAATCATTTATATTAAGGAGGTTTTTCCTATGAGCAACACCCCAAACCCTGTTTACGAAAAACTGATGAAATGCTACGAGAGCTTCCGCTCCCAGATCGATTTCCAGCCGGAAGTCGCACTGATTCTCGGTTCCGGCCTCGGTGATTTTGCGAATGATATCCGCGTTACCGCAACCCTCGATTACCACGATATCGAAGGCTTCCCGGTTTCCACTGTTCCGGGCCACGCGGGCCGTTTTATCTTCGGCTACGTCGGCGATGTGCCGGTTGTCTGCATGCAGGGCCGCGTTCATTATTATGAAGGCTATCCGATGACCGACGTCGTTCTCCCGCCCCGCCTCATGAAGCTGATGGGCGCAAAAGCACTGTTCTTAACCAACGCCGCCGGCGGCATCAAACAGGGCACAAAGCCAGGCTCTCTGATGCTGTTAAACGGCCAGATCGCCTGCTTCGTTCCATCTCCGCTTATCGGACCGAACATCGACGAGCTCGGCACCCGTTTCCCGGATATGAGCCAGATCTACGACCTTGAATTCCAGAAAATCGCACGGAAAGCTGCAGCCAGCCTTGATATCGACCTGATGGAAGGCGTTTATCTGCAGCTCACCGGCCCGCAGTACGAGTCCCCGCAGGAAATCGCCATGTGCCGCACCCTCGGCGCAGACGCGGTCGGCATGAGCACCGCCTGTGAAGCCATCGCTGCACGCCATATGGGCATGCGCGTCATCGGTATTTCCTGCATTACCAATCTTGCCGCCGGCATCTCCCCGCAGCCTCTGTGCCATGCGGAAGTTCAGGAGGCAGCTGACATGGTTGCACCGCAGTTCAAAAAACTCGTTGCCGCAACGATTCAGGGCATCGCAAAGACACTGTAAACAGCACGTAAAATAAAGGAGAGATCTTTTTTGAATACACGTTTTTACAACGCCAAAATTCTCGTACTCGACGCTGAAAACCATTTTTCCATCGCCGAAGACGAACTTCATGTCACCGGCGACACCATCACCTATATCGGACCTGGTAGAAAAGCAGATCCAGATGCCGCAGAGACCACTGTCTTCGACCGCGAAATTGACGCCCGCGGCAATCTTCTGATCCCGGGCTTTAAAAACGCACACACGCACACCCCGATGACCTTCCTCCGCTCCTACGCGGACGATCTCCCGCTCCACGAATGGCTCGAGCGCCAGGTCTTCCCGAACGAGGCAAAGCTCGCCGGGGACGACGTTTACTGGCTCAATATCCTCGGCATCATGGAATATCTGACGAGCGGCATCACCTCCAATTTCGACATGTACATCCAGCAGAAAAACAGCATCGCTGCCACGGTCGACACCGGATTCCGCACCGTTCTTACCAGCGGTCTCAACAACTTCGTCGACAGCCCGGAAATTCTCGAAGAGATGTATAACTATGTCAACAAACTCTCCGACCGCACCTCGTATCTGCTCGGTTTCCACGCCGAATATACGACCGGCGGCCCGCTTCTTGAATCCGTTGCCAAACTCGCCGAAAAATACCATTCCCCTGTCTGGACACACAACGCCGAAACAAAAAGCGAAGTCGAGGGCTGTAAAGAGCGCTGGGGACTCACCCCGACACAGCTGATGGAACGCTTAGGCATGTTCCAGTACGGAGGCGGCGGCTACCACTGCATCTGGATGGAGGACCGCGATTTTGAGATCTTCCGTGACCGGAAACTGACGGCCGTTACCAATCCCTCCTCAAACCTGAAGCTCGCCTCCGGCATCTGCCCGCTGAAGCGTTTTTACGATAACGGCATCAACCTCGCCATCGGCACTGACGGGCCAGCCAGCAACAACTGCCTCGACATGTTCCGCGAAATGTTCCTGACCACCGGTCTTTCCAAAGTCCGTGAGATGGACGCCGCAGGAATCCCGGCTGATGCGATACTCTACATGGCAACCGCAGGCGGCGCACACGCGATGCAGCTTACTGACTGCGACCGTCTCGCTGCCGGCAAAAAGGCCGATCTCGTCATGATTGACCTCCATCAGCCGAACATGCAGCCGGAGAATAATCTGATCAAAAACCTCGTTTACAGCGGCAGCAAACAGAACGTAAAGCTTACCATGGTAAACGGTCAAATCCTCTACGAAAACGGCGAATTCCATATCGGCTTTGACCCGGAAGAAATTTATGCAAGATCCAACGCCATTATCCGAAGAATTTCCGGCTCGCATGCAGATAATTAGTGGATTTCACGCAGTTTTTCCTTTGCTTGACATACTTTTTTCTTTTATATTATAATGTAGCCATACACGCAGAAACGCTGTACCTCTTGAAAGGAGAATACTATTATGAAAAAGAAAGTAGTTAGCTTACTGCTTGCAGCCGCCATGACAACTGCTGCACTCGCAGGATGCGGTTCCTCCAACGGCTCCTCTTCCTCCGACGCATCCACAGGCGCCGATTCCACCAGCGCAACTTCCGCTTCTGCTTCCACAGATGGAGAAAAAAAAGACGCCGCAGGTGAGAAAATTGCCATGATCACAGACTCCGGAGATATCACCGACGAATCCTTCAACCAGATCACCTGGGAAACTGTATGCGCCTACGGCGATGCAAACGGCGTAGAGTACGAGTACTACAAACCGGCAGAGGATACCGATGAAGAGCGTATCAACTCCATCGATCTTGCTGTTTCCGAGGGTGCTACCGTTGTTGTAATGCCAGGTTACCTGTTCGGACCTGCCATCGCTGAAGAGCAGGACACCTATCCGGATGTAACCTTCATCGCAGTCGATGTTACCGAAGGTGATATTGTAAAAAACGGCAAAGCTGTTGATCTCGGAAAGAACGTGTACATCTGCTCCTTCGAAGAAGAGCAGGCCGGCTACCTGGCTGGATACGCTGCAGTAAAAGACGGCTACACAAGTCTTGGTTTTCTCGGCGGTATCGCTGTTCCGGCCGTTATCCGTTTCGGTTACGGTTATGTACAGGGTATCAACGCTGCTGCTGAAGAAGACGGCGTAGATGTAAACGTAAAATATTACTATGGCGGCCAGTTCTACGGCGATGACTCCATCACCGCCCGTATGGAGGGCTGGTATGCAGACGGAACACAGGTTGTATTCGCCTGCGGCGGCGGTATCTGGACATCTGCTCTGGATGCAGCTGAGACACACGACGGAAAAGTTATTGGTGTAGACGTTGACCAGCGTTCCAAAATCGGCGAGCGCTGCCTGACTTCCGCTATGAAAGGTCTTCCAAGCGCCATCAACAACGCTCTGGATTCCTACTTCAGCGGAAACTTCTCTGAACTTGGCGGAACTGCTCAGCAGCTTGGACTGAAAGACGGAGATTACATCGGCCTTCCTACCGATTCCGAATCCTGGGGATTCACAACCTTCACACAGGATCAGTATGAAACTGTACTGGCTGGTATCCGCGATGGTTCCATCGAAATCTCCAGCGATACAGAAAATCAGCCGGAAGTAGGTTCTCACGTAACCGTTGATTACATCAGCTAATGTGCATACTGTTTCTGTAACAATATGCCTTTTGGGGAAGAGAATATTATTTCTCTTCCCCTTTTTTTCTGTCACACAAAATGCTATACTAGACATAATGAAAACCCGCAGTTCTGCCCTGTTTTCCATGCCTTCGGCAGTCCTGCAAAACCACGCTTGAAAGGGAATATGTATATGGAAAATGAGTACATTATTGAGATGTTGAACATCACCAAAGAATTCCCGGGTATCAAGGCGAACGACAACATTACGTTACAGCTCAAAAAAGGAGAAATCCATGCTCTGCTTGGAGAAAACGGTGCAGGAAAATCAACCCTGATGAGTATTCTTTTTGGTCTGTATCAGCCTACCTCCGGAATCATCAAGAAGAATGGGCAGGAAGTCCATATCAACACGCCGAACGACGCCAATGATCTCAACATCGGTATGGTGCACCAGCACTTTAAGCTGGTCGAATGTTTCTCGGTTCTCGACAACATCATCCTCGGCGTAGAGCCGACCAAAGGCCTTTTCCTCGAGAAAAAGAATGCCCGTGCAAAAGTCATGGAACTGAGCGAGAAATACGGTCTGATGGTCGATCCGGACGCTCTGATCTCGGATATCACCGTCGGCATGCAGCAGCGTACCGAAATTCTGAAAATGCTCTACCGTGACAACGAAGTCCTGATCTTCGACGAGCCGACCGCGGTTCTGACGCCGCAGGAAATCGACGAGCTGATGAAGATCATGAAGAACCTCGCAAAAGAAGGAAAATCCATCCTCTTCATCACCCATAAACTCAACGAGATCATGGAAGTTGCCGACCGCTGTACGATTCTCCGCAAAGGAAAATACATCGGAACCGTCAACATCAGCGAAACTTCCAAAGAAGAGCTCTCCCGCATGATGGTCGGAAGAAACGTCAGCTTCTCCGTCAACAAAAAGCCGTCAAAACCGGGCGACACCGTTCTGAAAGTAGAGCACATGACCGTACCGAGCAAGGTGCACGGAAACAACGCCGTCAAAGATGTTTCCTTTAATGTAAGAAAAGGCGAGATTGTCTGCATCGCAGGTATCGATGGAAACGGCCAGTCCGAGTTCGTTCAGGGCCTCACGGGACTGGAAAAAGTATCCGGCGGTAAAATTCTGTTCAACGGACAGGACATCACGAAAGCTTCCATCCGCGACCGCTCCAAGATGGGCATGAGCCACATCCCGGAGGACCGCCATAAACACGGCCTCGTACTGGATTACTCCATCGAGCAGAACATGGTGCTGCAGCGTTACTGGCAGCCGGAATTTGAATCCTTCGGCTTTATCAAATCAAAAGCCGTGCGCGAATATGCCGAGCGCCTGATCGAGCAGTACGATGTCCGCAGCGGCCAGGGTCCTGTGACCATCACCCGCAGCATGTCCGGCGGAAACCAGCAGAAAGCGATCATCGCGCGTGAGATCGACAAAGATCCTGATCTTCTCGTTGCGGTACAGCCTACCCGTGGTCTTGATGTCGGAGCCATCGAATACATTCACAGCCAGCTCGTTGCACAGCGCGACAAGGGAAAAGCCGTTCTTCTGGTTTCTCTGGAACTGGATGAGGTTATGGATGTTTCCGACCGTATTCTTGTTATGTACGAAGGAGAGCTGGTCGGCCAGCTGGATCCGAAAACCGTTTCTGTCGAAGAACTCGGTCTCTACATGGCAGGTGCAAAACGGGATCCGGTTCCCGAAGAAGTATAAAAGAGAGGTAAGAAAAGCATGAACGAAAAAACGAAAAACGCTCTTCTGTCCATTGTCGCTTCTCTTGTATGTATTGTGATCGGTCTTCTTGTGGGATTTATCATTTTATACTGCATCAACGCGGAGAACGCAGTGGATGGATTTACACGAATCATCAAAGGCGGCTTTTACTTAAAGCCGAAAGGAATCGGAAGTGAAATCGCTCAGTCCGCTCCCCTGATTATGACCGGACTTTCGGTTGCATTTGCTTTTAAAACAGGTCTGTTCAACATCGGTGCTGCCGGACAGTACACCGTCGGTGTCTTCGGCGCCCTGTATTTTGCCATCATCCTCCACATGCCATGGTATGTATGCCTTCTGGCTGCTATGGTCTGCGGAGCCATCTGGGGAGCAGTTCCTGGTATCTTCAAAGCATACTTCAACGTAAATGAAGTTATTACTTCCATCATGTTCAACTGGATTGGTCTTTATCTTGTCAATGAGCTGATGTACAACACCATCCCGGGCATGTATGATCAGAAGACCACACGTACTTACAAATTAAGCTCCGCTTCTCCGAAATCCCTGATTCCGGACTGCGGCATGAACTCCATTTTCCGTACCAGTTCCACAACGATTGCGATTTTCATTGCGATTGCCATTGCGGTCATCATCTACATCGTTCTGAACAAAACAACCTTCGGCTATGAGCTGAAAGCCTGCGGATTCAATAAGGATGCTGCCAAATACGCCGGCATCAACGAGAAGAGAAACGTTGTTCTCTCCATGACCATCGCAGGTGCGCTTGCCGGAATCGGTGCAGGCCTCTACTTCCTCTCCGGTGCATCCGAGTGGAACCCGCAGGTATCGACAGCACTCCCGGCCATCGGATTTAATGGTATCCCGGTTGCGCTTCTTGCACTTAGCAACCCGATCGGCGTTATCTTCGCTGCTCTCTTCGTTGCTCATATTTCGGTCGGCGGTGCTTACCTGCCTACGAAATATTATCAGCCGGAGATCGCGGACCTGATCGTTGCCGTTATCATTTACCTTTGCGCATTCGTTACCCTGTTCAAGGGCATCGTTGCAAACCTGTTCAAGAGCAAAAAAGAGCAGAAAGCAAATGCCAATGCAGACAACGGAAAGGAGGAGAAGAAATAATGTTCCTTTTAATTAAATTTACCTTACTGTACGCCGTTGTTCTGATGCTCGTTGCGATGGGCGGTATGTTCTCCGAGCGAAGCGGTGTCATCAACATCGCGCTGGAAGGAATCATGGCGATCGGCGGCCTTGCCGGTGTCTTCGTCCTGGTTCTGTTCCCGGACCTCCCGGCTCCTGCACTTGTGGCACTTTCCATTCTGGCGAGCGCCGTATCCGGTATGATCTACTCTCTGCTGCTTGGCTTCTCCGCCATCACACTGAAAGCAGACCAGACGATCGGCGGAACCGCGCTGAACATGCTGGCTACTGCCATTGCCATCGTCCTGGTAAAAGCATTCAACAACGGCTCGGATGCCGGAAACGGTGCAGCTTCCGCAAAGCTGAACTACACCAACGCCGCTTTCATTTACAAGATCGGACCATTTACCGTGAACATCTTCCTGTTCATCGGCATCATCCTTCTGATCTGCAGCTACGTGTTCCTCTTCAAAACGAAATGGGGACTGCGCCTGCGTGCCTGCGGTGAGCATCCACAGGCAGCCGACTCTGTTGGTATCAACGTATACCAGTGGAGATACACCGGTGTTATCATCTCCGGTGCACTCGGCGGTATCGGCGGATTTGCCTACATCGTTCCGTCCGTTACCACCTGGAACTTCGAAGTCGGCGTAGCCGGTGCCGGATTCCTTGCCCTCGCTGTTATGATCTTCGGTCAGTGGAAACCGTTCCACATTGCCGGAGCAGCCGTATTCTTTGCGGTATTCCGTTCCCTGGCAAACATTGCGGACTCCACCGTCCTCTCCCATCTGGGACTGTCCAAGAACATTTACAACATGATGCCGTTTATCGCATCCATGATTATTCTCGCCTTCACATCCAAGAATTCCCAGGCTCCGAAAGCCGAAGGTATTCCATACGATAAGGGCGCAAGATAATATGTAACTATTCAGAGCCATGTGAAATGGAAGAAAAAATTGCGAATCATGCTTGCATGAATGAGCGGTTTTTTCTGGAATTTCATATGGCGAGCAGCCACATCGAGATGCAGCGCAGCGGAATCGAGATGTGGCTCTGAATAGTTACAATTTTTAAAGGCAGAGCCGTTAAATCCGAACTGTGTTTTTTCGGCTCTGCCTTTTCTCTATCATTCTGATTTATTTTTCATCAAAGAAAGGAAAAAATTATGCTGAACACCAAATTATTTGACCACACTATCTTAAAAGCAGACGCAACCGAAGCACAGGTTGCAAAGATCTGCGACGAGGCACTTGCACATGATTTTGCTTCTGTCTGCGTCAACCAGTACTACACCAAATTCGTTGCTGAAAAGCTCAAAGGATCTGACGTCAAAGTCTGCACCGTTGTCGGCTTCCCTCTGGGCATGTCCGATACCCGTGTAAAAGCGTTTGAGACCCGTGCGGCCATCGAAGACGGTGCACAGGAGGTTGATATGGTCATCAACGTCGGAGCCCTCAAAGACGGCAAATACGACTTCGTACGCTCCGATATCCAGACCTTAAAAGAAGTATGCGGCAAGGACATCGTTCTGAAAGTCATCATCGAGACCTGCCTTTTAACCGATGAAGAGAAAGTAAAAGCGTGCGAGCTCGCAAAAGAAGCCGGCGCTGACTTCGTAAAAACCTCCACCGGATTTTCTACCGGCGGTGCAAAAGCGGCTGATGTTGCCCTGATGAGAAAGACCGTAGGCCCGGATATGGGCGTAAAAGCTTCCGGCGGAATCCACAACGCAGACGAGGCACAGGCTATGGTAGATGCCGGCGCAAGCCGTCTCGGAACAAGCGCAACACTGGCTATCATCGGATAAAAAGGAGTTTCTTATGGATACGATACTGATAGGAATTGCCGGAGGAACCGGCAGTGGAAAAACGACACTGGCAGATAAGCTGGTAGAAAGTTTTGGACGCGATGAAGTGAGCATTCTGCGCCATGACAACTATTACAAACGCCATGACGATATTCCTTTTGAGGAGCGTGCCAAATTAAATTACGATCATCCCGATGCCTTTGATACCGACCTGTTATGCCAGCACATTCTCGAGCTGAAAGCCGGAAAATCCATCGAGATGCCGGTTTACGATTATGCCATGCATAACCGCTCGGATAAAACGATTCTGGTCCATCCTGCCCCGGTTATCGTGCTCGAGGGCATTCTCCTCTTCGTTGAGAAGGATCTCTGCGATCTGATGGACATCAAAGTCTTTGTCGATACCGATGCGGACGTGCGGATTCTCCGCCGGATCCTGCGCGATGTAAAAGAGCGCGGCCGTTCCCTGGACAGCGTTGTGACGCAGTACCTGACGACCGTAAAACCGATGCACGAGCAGTTCGTAGAGCCGAGCAAGCGCCGTGCCGACGTGATCATCCCGGAGGGCGGACAGAACACCGTTGCGCTTGAAATGCTGATCGAGCGGGTGCGTAAGCATCTGAATCTGGTGCAGAACCAGTAAACATCCGTTTATCGTTATAAAAATCTGCAAAAAAGAGCGAGGACTGAATTTTCTCTTTTCAGCCCTCGCTCTTTTTATTTTTCCCTTACAGATGTTCCAGCATTCCCTGCAGCCAGATCTGGCCTTTGAAACGTCTTCCCACTTCCGGTACTCCAAATAAATCCTTTTCGTTGATACAGATGTCTATCGGCACATCGTTGCAGACGAGGCCGAGCTCATACACCTGCTCGCCCGTTACCGCGTTCTTCGTTGTATTCATCTCCGTAATTTCACCCATCACGCTGTACTGGTCACATTCGAGACCGCTCGGCATGAAAAAGCTATCTACAATAGAAAAGACATCTTCCTTCGTCAGACGCTGGGAAATCATGGCATATGTGTCAATATCATCCATGGTGAGACTTTCCATCGCATCCTCATCCCCGTTTCTGGCAGCCGAGATCAGTGAATTCTTCTGCTGCGTGCTGCGGCGCTCCTTCTCGACCTGTTCCGGGTCTTTCTGGATCGGAAGCAGAATTGTTCCTTCCGCTGCAAGACCGGAGACAGAAAGCGGGAGCGGAAGCGGCTGCAGCGCATTTTTCTGTTTCATCTCAAGATATTCCGCTGCATGCGTCAGATAAAAGATCATCGTGATGCCAAGCCGCATATCGTCGCAGGCGCCTGCAAACGATTCCTTATCGACGTGGCGCTCCACCGATACCTCCTCGTAGGAGCTGATCTGCCCGCCCTCGAAATAGGGATAATAATATTCCATCTGGAAACGGTTGTTCTCATCAATTTCCCCACAGACCGTGATACCACAGTCATATGCATATTCTTTCGAAAATTCAGCAAAAAGGTGGTGTTCTTCTGTTTCCACAATCTTTTTACGGTCGTAGTTTTCTACTACATCACGAAGAATCTCCTGGAGTTCCTTCGTCGTCTTGATCTTTGAAAATCCAATGGTTTTCAGGTAAGCGTGCATAAGAACACCTCCTCTCATTCCTTTGTATTTCTTATGCGATTAGTGTTTCGGAACCAGTTTCTCTTTTCCGCCCATGTACATACGAAGAACTTCCGGAATGCTTACGGTTCCGTCTGCATTCAGGTTGTTCTCCAGGAATGCGATCAGCATACGCGGCGGAGCAACTACGGTGTTGTTCAGGGTATGTGCCAGGTATTTCTTTCCGTCCTCGCCGTTGACACGGATTTTCAGACGTCTTGCCTGTGCATCACCAAGGTTGGAGCAGCTTCCTACCTCGAAGTATTTCTTCTGACGCGGAGACCATGCCTCAACATCGACAGATTTTACTTTCAGGTCAGCCAGGTCACCGGAGCAGCACTCCAGAGTACGAACCGGGATATCCATGGAACGGAACAGGTCTACGGTGTTCTTCCACAGTTTGTCATACCACATCATGCTGTCTTCCGGTTTGCAGACAACAACCATCTCCTGTTTTTCGAACTGATGGATACGATAAACACCACGCTCCTCGATGCCGTGTGCTCCTTTTTCTTTACGGAAGCACGGAGAGTAGCTGGTCAGGGTCAGAGGCAGTTTCTCCTCCGGGATGATGCTGTCGATGAATTTACCGATCATGGAGTGCTCGCTGGTTCCGATCAGGTACAGATCCTCGCCCTCGATTTTGTACATCATGGACTCCATCTCAGCGAAGCTCATAACACCGTTTACGACGTTGCCGTGGATCATGAAAGGCGGTACGCAGTAGGTAAATCCGCGGTCGATCATGAAATCTCTTGCATAAGAAAGGATGGCAGAGTGGAGGCGTGCAATGTCGCCCATCAGATAATAGAATCCGTTTCCTGCAACTTCTCTTGCTGCATCCAGATCGATTCCGTCGAAGGACTCCATAATGTCGGTGTGATACGGGATTTCAAAATCCGGTACAACCGGCTCGCCGAAGCGCTCTGCTTCTACGTTCTCGCTGTCATCTTTTCCGATCGGTACGGAAGGATCGATGATGTTCGGGATCACCATCATGATCTTCTTGATTTCTTCTTCTACTTCTTTTTCTCTTGCAGAAAGAGCCTCGATGCGGGAACCGTCAACAGCTACCTGTTTCTTTACTTCCTCAGCCTCTTCTCTCTTGCCCTGGCCCATCAGTGCGCCGATCTGTTTGGAGATTTTGTTTCTTTTTGCACGAAGTGCTTCTACTTCCTGTTTGATGTCACGGTTTTCTTTGTCCAGCTCGATGACTTTATCAACCAGCTCCAGTTTCTGATCCTGGAATTTATTTCGGATATTCTGTTTTACAACTTCCGGGTTTTCTCTTAAAAACTTAATGTCTAACATAATTTCCTCCTAGTAGATCTTATCCCCTCATTTTGGCGGGATTCTTTTTGTTCTTTCCAGCCCGGAACCACTGCCGTTTTTCCAGCATTTATGCGGGTTTGGCGCGTTCCAGTACCATCATATAACAGTATATACATTTTTTCAAGCGTTCTTTCATGCTGTTTTTCTGCGGTCCGCTTTTACATCAGATCGATCGAATTCATCGTAATTGCCTGGCGCAGCGCGTCGATTTCCTCGGTGCTCAGCATGATATAGGACTCGCCTTTTACGATCTCTTTCAGATATAAAAAGCAGTTGTCACGGCTGTGGATTGCATTCAGGATAAAACCTGTGTTTTCTTTGTCGAGCATTGCCAGCGCAAAACTCATCTTTCCGCCCACATCGTCAAACGCATCATATTTTACGATTCCGTATTTGTTCAGCGTCATGCCCTGGATCTTTTTCAGATCCGCAAGATTCTTTTTCGTCAGCTCATTCTGCTTGTTCAGTTTGTCAATTTCCTTGAACCGCTGATGAAACAGCTTTTCGAGTGACTGGGCGTCTTTTCCCTTCATAAAGCTTCTGTACTTCTGGTTCAGTCTGCTCAGACGCAGCGACATGCTGACCGTCATAATCATCATCACGATAATCAGTACAATCAGAAGAAGTACAACAACGCCAAGGTCAATTCCTACCTTACTAAATAAATCGCTCATTATTCTACCTCTTACTGTATTGATTCAAACAGATCCATGATTCTCTCGAGCTCTTCCTGGGAATAATACTCGATCTCGATCTTTCCTTTGTGCTTTGCCCCGCGGTGAATGGAAACCTTGGTACCGATGATACTCTTGATTTTCTCTTCCAGTCCCTCGTAGATGGCTTCCTCTTCCAGGTTGACTTTCTTTTCTTTCTTCACCTTTGGATTTAAGATCTCTTTGACCAGGCGCTCCGTTTCACGGACGCTGAGCTTTTCATCGAAGATTTTCATGGCCGTATTGTACTGGAGTTCCTTGTCCTCCAGTGCCAGCAGTGTCCGTACATGACCCGTTGTCAGCATTTCATCGACAACCATCTGCTGTACTCTGTCATCCAGCTTTAAGAGACGCATCGAGTTCGTAACCGCCGTTCTGCTCTTGGAAACCCGCTCTGCGATTTCGTCCTGGCGAAGATGGAACTCTTCCATCAGGCGTTTGTATGCGTGTGCCTCCTCAATTGGATTCAGGGATTCTCTCTGAATATTTTCAATCAAAGAAATCTCTACGACTTCCTGCTCGGTAAAGTCCTTGATAATCACCGGAACTTCTTTGACACCGGCAAGTTTTGCCGCTCTCCATCTTCTCTCTCCGGCGATGATCTCGTAGTAGTCATCCTTTTTCTGTACCAGAATCGGCTGCAGGATACCGAACTGTTTGATGGATTCCGAGAGCTCGATGAGGCCATCCTCGTCAAAAGACTTTCTCGGCTGTTCCCGGTTCGGCTCGATATCAGAGATTTTCAGTTTCATCTCGATCGGTTTTTCAACAACTTTTTCAACAACCTTCTCGACAACCTTAATTTCCGGTTTTGCCTTTTTCTCTTTTGCTTCTGCTTTAGATGGGAGTCCTGGTGAAATCAGTGAATCCAGGCCTTTCCCTAATCCTCCTCTTCTTGCCGCCATTACTCTTCATCCCCCCTGTGAATCACTTCGTCTGCCAGGAGACGGTAGCTCTCTGCACCGGTGGAACGCTTATCATAATAGTTGATCGGCATGCCATAGCTCGGTGCCTCTGCAAGACGGACATTTCTCGGAATAATGGTCTTATAGATATTCTGTTTCAGGATATCCTTTACATTTTCCACTACCTGCAGAGAAAGATTGGTTCTCGCATCATACATGGTAAAGACAACGCCCTCCATCTCCAGATCCGGATTCAGACGCTCCTGCACCAGCTCAATCGTATGCATCAGCTGTGATAATCCCTCCAGTGCGTAATATTCACACTGAATCGGCACCAGAACGGTGTCCGCGGTGGTCATCGCGTTGATCGTCAGCATATTTAAGGACGGCGGGCAGTCGATGATGATGAAGTCATACTGATCGCGGACCTGATCGATTGCTTTTTTCAGAATGAATTCTTTATCATCCACCCCGATCAGCTCAATTTCCGCTCCGGCCAGATTGACATTGGAAGGAACGAGGGAAAGATTGTCGAATTTCAGCGGAATAATACAATCCTCCAGTTTCGACTCTCCCAGAAGCAGTTCATAGATTGTATTTTCTACTTCGTTTTTCTCCACTCCCATTCCGCTGGTTGTATTTCCCTGCGGATCCATATCAATGGTCAGAACTTTTTGTCCCATTTCCCCTAAACAGGAAGAAAGGTTGATTGCGGTGGTAGATTTCCCTACGCCGCCTTTCTGGTTGGCAATTGCAATTGTTCTTCCCAAAATATGTATTGCCTCCTTTCATCTTTTTGTTTTCCTTTTTTTACTGTTTTTCCCTTTTACAGGAAATGACCTGCCGGCATTTTTTCGGGAAACAGGAAACTATGCGGCAGGTATTTCGGCGTGTTCAAGGAAATAATTTTTCTCTTCATGCGCCAGTATATCTGAGGATTTCTTCAGATTTCTATCTAAAATTGCCCCAATTTGGGACAAGAATATTCTATCATACTACGCCGGATTTTACTACTGGAAATGTTTCACGTGAAACATTTTCTGCATTTTTACATGATCGCGGGACACCAAACCGGTGAATTTTGGAGATTTTTGGCGATGTTTCACGTGAAACATTTTTAAAAAGATGCTGTTTCACAAAGGGATTTTTCTTTTTTTAACGTTTTTCAAGGCTTTTTCATGTTATACTATATCTATTCCGGCCATTATTTTTTGACCGAACTTGCTCACAACCGAAGAAAGGAGGTTTTCGCCATGTTTGAAGATGATTATCTGCTGCGTTTGATCAAAGAAATGGTTCGAACGGTTTTAAAACTGCTTTTTCATATTGATTTCAAAGAGGAGGATCCTGTATCTGTTGTTTTTGAGTCAGAGGATGCAGAAAAAACGTTATATTCGCTGATTCACCTCGCTGATCAGGGATTTATTAACGATGCAGAAAATCAGTTATATGATTTCACACAGAATCCAGAAAATATGGAATCGTTAAAGACTGCACTTCTCTTCTATTCACATTTGAATCAGCTGGACAATGACTTTCTGGAAGACCACAACTACAGCAGGGAAGAAATCGTTTCCGGGGTGAAAGATGTGTTGAACAGGTATCATTTAGATAGTATGAGTGCTCTTTTTTAGAAAATTTTGGATTATGTTTCAAAATACTTTTTACATCCAGGAATTCATGCTTTATCCAGCCGACAATCCGTTTTTCAGTACTAATATTTTTTCTGTAGGGTAAAAAAAGAGACATTACGCGTCATGTCGACTAATAAGAGCAAAATATATTGCAAAGCTGCCATACATCCGAGGGGAACTTTCCGTAACAGATCCCTTCGGATGTATGGCAGCGCATAGACTCAGAAATAATTTTTCAAACGTGCTCTAAACCATTATTTCTACAAAAAATCAGCAAAAAGAGATGTTTACAGGCCTTCCAGGATCGTAAACATCTCTTTTTTTAGCAAAGAAAAAGCTTTTGAGCGTGATTCAGATCCCATTTTTTACATTTTAGTGCTTTTTCTATGAGATTTTACTATTTTTCTGTTTTTAAGTTCCATCAGTAAGAAGCGCGAGCCGTGCAACATTTTTTTCTCCCTTTTTTACTGTTTTTTCTCTTTCTGTTCCCCTTTTTATTACCAGTAGCACATTTTTCTGTTTTTTTACCATTTCTCTTCCATTTCACGCTACATCCCAATCCCCCTCTTCGCCTATGTCTATTGTTCTTTTCAGCCAACGTCTCTATTTCTTCTTCCGCTGTTGCTGCTCCATCTTTACTTTCTACGTTTTTTCTCTTTTTGTCCGTCGTGCTGTCCTTTCCTTTCTTCTACCCTTCTTCTACTCTTTTTCTCTTTTTTTACTCATATTTTGCTTCATTTGCCTTTCTTATCCTTTTTCCTCTTTTTCCTCTTTTTTCTCCTTTTTTGCCTTTTTTCATCTTTTTCACTTTTTACTTATGTAACTCTCTCACTCCCTCTTTTTCATGTTTCACACCTCTCCCAATGTTTCACGTGAAACATCATTTTTCACATTTTCCAGTTCTCATTCTTCATGGAGAAGCAGTTTTCTTATCCTCTTCCTTCGTTCCCCAGCTGTTTTTCGTCTTTCAAACTTTTAAAACATTCGTATTTTTTCTTCCATTTTTATGTTTTTATTCTTTTCTCTTGTTTTTCCCATATTTTCGCATGTTTCACACCGTTTTATACTTTCCATTTCTTCGTTTTATTAAATTATTTAATTATGTTTTTGTATTTTTATATAAATTGAACTTTTTAATTCGTTTTTTCGTATTTTCCGAACCATTTACTAAACCCGATCTTGGCCCTCTTTTTTCGGTTTTTTCACCCGTTTGTCAGGATTTTATTTCGTTCTCGTATTTTCAGGTTTTTGTAGTCATCAGGTTTGCTTTTTTTCTCATTTTTCATAGTTATGTAAACTATTTAGTAACGCGTTTTATCTTTGGTTTACATAATCATTGTTGTCCACAATTGCCGCTACAATTTGCTCAATTATCCTCTGTTTTTTCTCTTTTTCCCATCTTTCCCTTCATTTTTGCATTGTATCTTTCTCCTTTTTCGCTTATAATGGGTAAAAAGCACCACATTTTCCCCGAATCCATCCCCTTTGGGAGAACCCTGAAAGGAGTTTTAGATATGAAACACAGCAAAAAACTGGTTACGCTCAGTGTATTAACCACGATGTCCGGTGCAGCGATTTACTTTTTAAATAAGACACTCGATACCGCTGCCATACGGAAAAACCTGCTCGCAGCGACCGAAAAAGAGATCTTCTCCTGGCAGTTCGGCGATATTTTTTACACAAAAAAAGGCACCGGAACCCCGATGCTCTTACTTCATGACTTACATTGTGCCTCCAGCGGCCGCGAATGGCAGTATATTGAGGATACTCTCGCCCAGGATCACACCGTCTACACACTCGATCTTCTCGGCTGCGGCCGTTCCGACAAGCCGGCGATCACGTACACAAACTTTTTATACGTACAGCTCATCGTCACCTTCATCAAGCAGGTCATCGGATGTCCAACCGACGTAATTGCATCCGGTTTATCCGGTTCTTTCGTCGTAACCGCCTGCAATACAGCCCCGAAATGCTTCGGCCGAATCATGATGATCAACCCGACCGACCTTGCCAAGCTCAACAAAATTCCGGATAAACGCAGCCGCTTCCTGAAACGCATGATTGAGCTCCCGCTTGTCGGCACGCTGCTGTACCACACGCTCACCGGCCGCTCCAACATCGAGCTTTTATTCACCGAGAGCTACTACCACAACCCGTTCCACCGCTCGCCGGAGGACGTAGACGCATTCTATGAGTCAGCCCACCTCCAGAGCAGTGCCGGAAAGTACCTTTTTGCAAGCCTTGCGGGCAATTACGTGAACCTCAACATCGGCCACGCCTTAAAGCACATTGACAACAGCATCTTCCTCATCGGCGGCGAGGAGGAGCCAGGCATCGCCGAAACCTTTGCGCTGTACACAGCGCTCAACACCTCCATCGAAACCCAGATCCTGCCGAAAACAAAGCACATGCCGCAGATGGAGGCCCCGCAGGCCCTCTTAGACCAGATCCAGATCTTCTTCGCACCGGTACAGTAATACCCCCTTCTGCTCCCGGCCTCGAGCGAAAAAAATGAGACAAAAAAACGGAGAATTTACTGATATTTCCATGTCAGTAAATCCTCCGTTTTTCCATTTTTAACCCGGCTCACAGTCCATTTCCAACGCATCTTCCTCTGCGCCCGGATAATCCGTTGGCGGCGCTGTATACGTTTCCATTCCCTCTTTTATTTCATCCATCGTATAAATATTAATTCTCTCCTCCGGCGCTGCATCCGGGTCAAATTCCACCGTTTCTCCCAGTGCAAGCATCATTGGCTCATCCGCATTTCTTTTCTCATCTGCAATCTCATACGCGTTTACATATTCACCCGACGCAGTCTCTACATACTGTCCAAACCCGTCGCAAAGCCGGTAATAAAGCTCCTTTTCCGCATCTTTCTCCAGAAAATACAAGGATTTCTGCCCGATCACCGGATCAAGGTCGCAGAAGCTGATCTGTATATAGTTCTCCCGCCGTTCCTCCTCCGAATACTCCGCTTTCAGCTCCTCTGCGTTCCAGTACGTAATTCCCGCATCCTCCATGGACTGCAGATACTCTTCCACCGTAACTGCTCCGCCCGGCTTTCGAACCGTAATATGTTCTCCGGCTTCCATATCACCTTTCAAAACGTCATCCACCCGCAGTGAAATATTGGTTGCAATCTCAATTCCCCCGGCAAAACAGCTATAATCCTCTACCGTTCCCAGAACAATGAGATCGCTTCCCTCTTTCTGCTCATAAAAGCTATTATAAAACCGATCCCACTCCTTCAACCCTCCGTACTGCATATTTACCTTTGCCGGATCCAGATTTTCAAACCGCATTTTCTCCTCTGTTTCCGCCGTTTCTGCATTACCGCAGCCCACCAGCAGAATACACAATACTGTCAAACAAACCTTTTTCATCCTTTCACCCCCCATCCACCGTCTTTGTTATACTCCCATTATACTTCTTCCGCTTTCATTTTCCCATAAAAAAGCGGAAGACTTACTGATTTTTTCACTCTCAGTAAATCCTCCGTTTTCAATTTTAACCAGATTTTAATGACTCTTTATTCCGCTGATTCTGACGTGCTGTCTGAAGAACTGTCATCTTCCGTCTTTGCCGCAAGCAGTTTCCCGTAATTTTCCAGCATGGTCTTCACGTTATTTTTATTCACAAGAGACGGCACTCCGTCCTCATCTACCGTGTAATAGAAGCTCGAATCATACGGGCTGTAAGCAAATGTCAGGTCGCCGTCTGTCATATGGAAGACTGCGGTAAACTCGGCATCCTTGGCCTGTACGAGGCTCTCATCCTTCGTCTGCGCCTTCTGGCCAATGAGTGAAGAATAGAATGTGGTAAACGTTGATTTATCAATCGTTTCATCGCCGCAGATGTAACTGATTTCCTGTGTTGTGGAATCGCTGTCGTCATCCTTTTTCTCTTCCACATGGCGTACATACGTCTTCGTCTCGCCGTTATACGTAATATCAAGGCTCGTCAGATCCGATACATTTTCCATGCCGATATACATGTTCCAGAAATCAGATGCCTTCTTTCCGGTGAAGGTTTCAACATTCGAAGCCGTCATCAGATGAACTTCATTCGAGCCGTCCAGCTTCACGTAATAAGAACCGCCGTCCTCATTTGCATTGCCGACATACAATACCAGATCTTTCTCCACCGTAACGGTTGTCGTTTCGGAAGAAGAGCTCGTTGCAGTGCTGTCGCTTGATGCAGAATCTGTTGTGGAATCCGAAGAAGTATCTGCCGTTGTTGTATCGTCAGCCTCAACCTCCTGCTCTTCCGTGTAATGCACGCGGATCGTCGTCTTTGGCTGATCCAGTCCGTACTGGGAAAGATCCGATGCGTTGTACGTAACAAGATCTCCAAAGCTAAGAGATGCCACTGCACTTGTCATGGTGCCGATCGAATCCGCATCACCGCCATGTGCCGCTCCATCTGCGTCCACAACCTGCCATTCATCCGTCTGAAGTGCCGAATCAGCAGCGCTTACTTCTTTTGTCAGCGTATATCCGTTCTCACCCTCCACCTGCAGCTTCGTAATGTTTTCCGCCGTCACAGATGGCATGGATTCCGTTGTCGCCCACTCCATCATATCGGACGGGAACATCGTTCCAAGCGATGTGCTTACCAGATAAACCTTACTCGTATCATCGTTCAGATAAATATAGTATCTGCTCGAGCTGTTCTTATCTCCGACATGAATCGTCGTTTTCTCGTCTCCCGCAGTCACTACAACCTCCTGAGACGGCGTCTCGAGTCCAAAATCGGCCATAGAATCGATTTCATCGCCTTCAATGACTCTTTCTGCTGTCATGCTGCTAAGAGAGCTTAAAACGCTCGTTATCTTGCCCTCATCCAATGGGAATCCATCCTCCTGGTCATATGTCCAGATATCGGTATCATCGTCTCCTGCTGTTTTCGTAAAGGACACCGTCTCTCCATCGATCTGGAACGAAAGCGCTGTTACATCATCTTTTGAAAAATCAACCACTTTTTCGGCGTCTGCACCAGAATCCGAACTGCCGCTGTCCGCATCGGCGGTGCTGTTTTTTTTCGTCAGCACCGCCAGTACGGCAAGAAGCAGTACCAAAAGGATCAGGCAGGCCGCCATCTTTCCTTTTTTCTTCATCACTGTTTTCTCCTCTTCATCCAGATCATCACGCCAATCACAACAAGTACCAGCGGAATTCCCGCAATGGTAATAATAGACCAGGTGTTAACTGCTCCCTGTGTAAATACCAGGTTTGTATAGCTTGTGCTCTTGCTTGGAATAACAACGGTCTGCTCCACATCACACATGGAGGTCAGTGCAGTCGCTGCCAGCTTCGAGTTCGCACCGCTGATTGCCTGGTCAATCTGGCTGCTCAGCATCGATGCACTCGAGAAATAAATGATCTGTGTCTCTTTATCATCTACAGTTTCTGTAATGGAAACGCCAAGGTCAAATGCGCCCGTCTCACTGTCCGCACTCTTCGACCAGGTGCTGTTCTCCGGGTCATTTTCAATATAAGCGTCCTCGGTGGTCGTCAGAAGGCTCTTGATCGTAATGGTATCACGATAAGAATCGAGCTTCTGAATTGCCTGTGCAACCGGCATCAGAATGTAATTACTCTTTACTTCGGTTGTAATGTCATCACTCTGAATGTTCGGCAGCAGATAATACGGCATCTGCGGATAATAATGCTGGGAATCGGTCTCCACAACAATTCCGCTGGAGCGTTTCACGCCGTAATTCTCCAGTATGGAATCCAGATTCGGCATATCCGTTCCGGTATAGCTGGTGAACATCAGAAGTTTTCCGCCGTTTTCCAGGTAGGTAATGACTTTATTTGCCTCATTCTCGGAGAAATCGGTGGTCGGGGACATGATCACAAGCTCCTCGGCATCCTCCGGGATATCGTCTGTCATCAGGGCAAGATCACTGATTTCCACATTGTTTTTATTAACTGCATCACTGAAGTTCGTAGAGAGATCACTCTCGGAAGCCTCGCCGTGGCCGGTTACCCAGTAAACCTTCGGGTTGTTTTCACTCGTCACATACGTGATGGCGCTGGTAATCTGACCCTCGCCGTCAAAGCCGGTTGTCTGTGTCTGATAGGTCTGATAGTTTGTGGAAGTCTCCCACATATCACTGTTGCTGACCACCTTGCTCTTATCGCCGCATACGACAATTACACTGTTTGCAGCTACCGTCTGATCGGTATACTGACTCGTAAATTTCGGATACAGATCCGGGTCTTTTGTCTCTACTTTGATATGGTCAGAAAGCTCATCGTAGTGCTCCAGCAGCTTCTCGATGGTGTCATCCTCACTGCCCTTCTGCACAATATAATACAGGGTAACGTCTTGATCGAGATCCTTTAATGCCGTTTTCGTCTCATCTGTAATGGAATACATTTTCTGCGTACTCAGGTCAATCTGTGTTTTACTGGTCGGAATCTGCGCCACAATCAGGTTAATAACCACAATCACAGCCAGAACAATCACCGTCATAATTGAAGAATAAGAGCCCTGTTTCAGGTGCTTTTTCTGCTCCTCTCCGGTAAACACTTCCTTCAGATGTTCTTTGGAGAACGTCTTTTTCAGCTTTTCTTTAATATTAAAATTCATTTTATGCTGTTTCTTTTCCTTCTTTTCGCTGCTCATCGTCTCCACCTCCTAATTCCAGCGTTTCTTCTGCAGGGACTGCATTGCAAGGAAAGTGCAGATTGCAATGACGGACAGGTAGTAAACAACACCGCCAATGTCCAGAATACCGTTCACAAAGTTATCCATATGGCCCGCCATGTTGAATATACCGAGCAGATCCTGGATTTTACCCTCGAGAAAGGTGGATTTTGTGAAGTAAACTGCCGTCAGCGCACCCTCGCCGATCACGGCAATCACACCGGTAATGATCGGGTTTTTAATCATACTGCCGATCCAGAGGCATACCAGCGCGATGATGATAAAGAAAGCAAAGAAGGAGCTTCCGGCTCCCTCCGGGAAGAAATTTGCAATACCGCTCTCCACATAGCACAGGAACAGGATCACAAAGCCGACAACGGCTGCGATGACCTGACTCTCGGTGATGGAGGAAACAAACACGCCGACCGAAATATAGGCTGCCCCCAGCAGGAAATAACCAAGGATCGAAGTGTAGGATAC
The DNA here is from genome assembly GCF_015557635.1 of Fusicatenibacter saccharivorans. Taxonomy (GTDB): domain Bacteria; phylum Bacillota; class Clostridia; order Lachnospirales; family Lachnospiraceae; genus Fusicatenibacter; species Fusicatenibacter saccharivorans. Next base: position 22,708 of record NZ_JADNOP010000010.1, on the reverse strand, counting down.
GGCGTAGGAAACCGTTCCGTGGGTTCCAAGAAGCAGCGGATACAGGCACATAATCAGCACCGGAATCACATAAATGGTGAGAAGCGCCAGATATTTTCCAAGGATAATATCGGAAATTTTTACCGGTGCGGTAAGGAGCAGCTGATCCGTTTTATTTTTCTGCTCCTCCGACAGGACACGCATTGTCAGAACCGGTACTGCGATCAGCAGAATAAATGCGGAATTCTGCAGCGCATATCCGATCTCCGGGTAACCCTGCTGCAGGTTGATGGCCGTAAAATACAGGCCGAACAGCGCCAGAGTAAACGCCATAAACAGATATCCGACCATGCTTGTCAGATAGCTTTTTAACTCTTTTTTATAAATCGCCGTCATTGTGCGTCTCCCTCCTCCTGTTTTGTTTCAGCGGCTGATTCCGCTGCATCTGTGCTTTTTTCTTCCGACACTTCCCCGACAGCCGTTTTGTCTGCTTCCGGTTCACATTCTTTTTCACGTTCTTTTTGCTTCAGCTGTTCTTTCTCTGCTTTTTTCAGCTTTCTTGCAGCCTTTCCGGAATCATCGGTCAGCTCCAGGAAGACGTCTTCCAGAGACATCGAGGAGGAAGTCAGCTCGAGGATCGGGCAGTTGGCCTTTGCCAGTGCATAGAACAGCTCCTCGCGGATATCCTTATCCTTTTCCGTGGTAATTTTTACCTTAATCTGCTCCTCATTCGGCGTATTTTCATATTGGATCTCTTTTGCATCGAGCGCATTAAGCGCCGGAACCAGCTGCTTTCTCGTTCCGTGAACGGTACATGTAACCGTGTTTGATCCAAGCATCAGTTTACTTAAGTTTTCCGGGGTATCACTCGCAACGAGCTGTCCCTTTGCGATAATCATGACGTAATCGCAGACGGCGCTGACCTCGGAAAGGATATGGGAACTTAAGATAACGGTATGTTTTTTGCCCAGTGATTTAATCAGATCGCGGATCTCAATGATCTGCTTCGGGTCCAGGCCTACCGTCGGCTCATCGAGGATGATGATCGGCGGATAACCGAGCACTGCCTGTGCCAGTCCGACCCTCTGTCGGTATCCTTTCGACAGGTTCTTGATCAGACGGTTCTGCATATCGGTGATCTTCACCAGATTCATGACCTCAAGAATCTGTTTCTTTCTCTGATCCTTTGGAATTTTCTTTAATTCCGCCACGAATTTCAGATATTCCAGAACGGTCATGTCCGTGTAGACCGGCGGCAGCTCCGGCAGATAGCCGATGCATTTCTTTGCCTCCTCCGGCTCCTCCAGGATGTTGTGCCCGTTGATCAGCACTTCGCCCTCCGTAGATGCCAGATAGCCGGTGATGATGTTCATGGTCGTTGATTTTCCGGCGCCGTTTGGGCCAAGGAAACCATAGATCTGGCCTTCTTCTACGGTAAAACTCAGGTTGTTGACAGCTACGTGGTCGCCATAGCGTTTCACCAGATTTTTAACCTCTATCAATGTTCCTTCCTCCTTGTTTCTTAAAGCAGTTCCGGCCTGGCCTTTCTGGCAAAAGAGCCGGAGATGCTCTCATTCTCTAAAGACACTTTATCTTATTCTGAAAATGTGATAATTTGCTGGAAAATTTGTGAAAAAACGGTGAAGCCATGGAGCAATTTGTTTGTTTTTCGACGAAAAATCAATTTCTTTTACCATAAGAATCATGTATACTATAACGTATCCGCGGACGGACGCTTTTCCATTTTTGTTCCGCCGCGAAACATTACGCCGGACTTTTTCCCGTCCGGGACTGGAGATTTTAGGAGACTCTATGAATAAAAAAGACTACTACTGGGCCAAGTATATGCTGATTTTCGGCTTTTTCTGCATCTCTTTTGGCACCTCGATTTTCCTGAAAACCGAACACGCCCCCGATGAGGCGATGCGGATGCTGATTCCGGAATACATCGTCTCACACCACACACTGCCGAACGGCATGGAAGAATCGGTGCGCCATCCGCTGTGGGGATTCTCCTATGCGCTGTATCCGTATCTGACCGCGATCATCAGCTCCGTGTTTATGGCCATTACATCGCTGTTTACGAAAAGTGCAGCGGCTCTTTTAACTGCCGCCCGCCTCACCAGCGTCCTTTCCGGCACCGGCACACTGATCGTTGTCTTTCTGATCGGAGAAGAGCTCTTTGAACGCCGCGAATCGGCACTGCTTGGCGGTATTTTCGTCGGTTTCCTGCCGCAGTTCGTGTTCCTCTCCTGCTATGTAAACAACGATTCTTTTGCTGTTTTCACGGTCGCACTGATCATCTACTTCTGGATCCGCGGCATGAAAAGCGCATTCTGCAAGAAAGACTGCATCGGCCTTGGAGCAGGCTGCGGACTCTGCGCGCTGTCGTACTACAACGCCTACGCGTACCTGCTCTGCAGCATTCTTCTGTTCTTCGCGCTAATGATACATTTCAGAAAACCGGCAAAGGAGATCTTCGCCAAAGCGTTTCTGGTTTTTGCCATTGCCTTCCTGATCGGCGGCTGGTTCTTCATCCGCAATGCCGTCATCCACGACGGAGACCTGCTCGGCATGCGCACCACAAAGGAATCCGCATCGCTGTATGCCACTGAGGAGTACAAACCGGAAAACCGGCAGACACCGGCATCCGAAGGCTGGAGCTTTAAGCAGACGTATTTACAGACCCCGGAGGGCCGCACCTCCAACTGGCTGTTCTCGACCGTCAGCAGCTTCATCGGCTCGTTCTCCTACATGACCGTCCATCTCCCGATGGTGCTTTATCTGCTGTACGGCGCCCTGATGGCATTCGGATTCCTAGTGTTTTTGTTCCTCGGCATGATCCCGCACTGGTTCCGCAAAAAGCCGCAGCGTCTCCTCTTTGTGATGCTGCTCCTCGCGTGCCTGATCACGCTGCTTATGGACATGTACAATACGTATTTCAGTGACTATCAGTCGCAGGGCCGCTACCTGATGCCGGCGCTCGTCCCGCTGATGGTCTGGATTGATGACGGCTATTCTTCACTCACTGCAAAAATTCCCGCCAAGTGGAAACGCGCCTCCTGCCATCTGACACTCCTGCCGGGAGCAGTCTGGCTTGTACTGTTTCTCATCAGCCACATCGGATTTTTGATTCCGGGCTGTTGTGTATAAATTAAACCATAAAAACAGGTGTTATCTATTTTGCTGTTGCGATAACACCTGTTTCTTAGTTATAAACTTTTAGTTTTTAGATATGTTTAATCTGGTCTTACATTTCACTGTCTTTTTTTCTTTTAATTGTCAAAATAGTTATAATAGCAATCGCCAAAATCCCAATTCCTAAAATAATTACCAACATCTTATTTTGATATTTCGTCGGCTGATTTGCAACATCAAGGACAATATTTGTTCCTCCTTGTGTATCGTCAGTTTCTATATATGACGAATCAGCAACTGCTGCAACAACCGCTGCATAATTATATGCATGAAACTCTTCTTCACCACTAAGTCCATATTCCGCTATTTCTGAACTGTCTGTAAGACACGCTGCAGCATCTTCACGTCCTGGTATCAGATACCCCACTTGTGTTTCATTCAATGCAATCCAGACTGGAAAACGAATAGGATCTACTCCTCCAACAAGTCGAAATTTATAATTGTCCCATACAATATCTGAATTTGCAGCAAGTGAAATATTTAATTGTTCTATATATGTCGGCGTATCATCTAATTCATACCCTCTGGCTCCACTTATGTGCCATTGATCGATCGGTTGTCCATCTTCGCCATTTGCCCTTACCGCACATGCTTCATACAAATGTCCATATGCTCTAATCGGGATAATCCAAATATAATCGCTTTGTTCTAACGCGTTTTCTACTTCGGACACAGAAAGAAGTTCTGAGGTTAAAAGTGGTGTATCAATATACTCTTTTAATGCATTATCAAAATCAATATCTGATACACTGATTCCCTCTTCAAACGGATCCTCAACAGGTCCTCCATTTGTAATAGAAACAATTTCATCAGCAAGTGCAACGATTTTTTCATAATCTTCAGATTCCGATAATATTTCAAGTTTAGATGCTGATACAGTAGATGCTGATATTATAATTCCAATGAAGCAAACAAATATTTTTAATATTTTCTTCATACGATTCCCTCCCCTGTCGTATTTTCTTTTACGTTTCACGATTGATCTATTTATCTTATCATACACTGATATAATTTTTTTAACAATTATCATATTTTCACAAAATATTCAGCGCAAAATGCTGCAAATAGGAGAAATAAAAAAACAGAAGAGGTTATTATGCCAACTTACTCGGCATAACAACCTCTTCTGATTTCACCTTTTACACTTTTGTTTCTTTTTTAGCTTTCTCAAAAAATCTATTCTTTACTGAATCGGCTCCTTCGCCGGTGTTCCCGCTTTTCTCGGGTACTTTTTCGGCGTTGCCTTCCCCTTCTCGATACAGACAAACGATCTCTCATCCTCTGTTCCCGTAAGCTGGAAATAAACCGGCTCTTTTGCCTCGCCGCCGAGTACATGGATCGCTTTTTGGGCCGCAGTAAGCTCCTCGCTTAATTTGCCCGATTTATACGAAACAAACCGTCCGCCCACCTTCACATACGGCAGACAATACTCCGAAAGCGAACTCAAATTCGCCACCGCGCGCGATACCACGAGATCAAACTGCTCCCGGTACTCCTTCTGGCGTGCGAAATCCTCAGCTCTTCCATGAATGGCCGTAATTTTGGAAAGTCCAAGCTGTCCGATCACTTCATTCAGGAATTTCACCCTCTTATTCAGCGAATCCAGCAGCACGACTTCCACCTCCGGAAACGCAATTTTCAGCGGGATTCCCGGGAAACCGGCTCCCGTTCCCACATCAAGAATGCGTCCTGCCTGTGCCACATCACAGACCTTCACCAGCGACAGGCTATCGAGGAAATGTTTCGTGATAACCTGATCGAACTCCGTAATCGCCGTCAGATTCATAAACGAATTCCACTCCACCAGCAGCTCGTAATACTGCAGAAACTGCGTTTTCTGCTCCTCGGAAAGTTTGATTCCAAGCTCAAAAAGGCCGCGCTCAAATCCTTCAAGATTGTATTCTTTCATGTTGTTCTCCGTTCTACTCTATTCTTCCAAGTGTCCGCTGCACTTTTTGTTACGATTCACACAGCGTGAAAGCACTTGCTGCTTCGCTGCATAAGAACGTAATTCAGGCATGCATATCTGTCCTTTATTTATGTCCCAGATACACCAGCAGAACCGAAATATCCGCCGGGGAAACGCCCGAAATACGTGACGCCTGGCCGATGTTGATCGGACGGTACAGGTTCAGCTTCTGTTTCGCCTCGATGCGCAGGCTCTGGATCTCGTCGTAATTGATGTTCTCCGGGATCTTCTTCTCTTCCATCTTTTTAAACTGCTCCACCTGCTTCATCTGGCGCTTAATGTAGCCGTCGTACTTGATGTTGATGTTGACCTGCTCCTGCACATCCTCCGGCAGCTTGGGTCTTTTCGGATCTACTTCCGCCAGCATCTTATAATTCAGCTCCGGCCGGCGGATCAGCTCTGCGAGCGAACTTCCGCCGGAAAGCAGCGTTGATCCATACTCTTCCAGAAGCTCATTGATGTTCGAGCTCGTTCCCACATACGTATTCTCCACGCGCTCAATCTCTTCCTGAATCCGCTGTTCTTTTACTTTCAGTGCCTCATACTGCTCCTCGCTGATCAGACCCACGCGGTAGCCGTATTTGCGCAGACGCAGATCCGCGTTGTCCTGACGGAGCAGCAGACGGTATTCCGCGCGGCTCGTCATCATACGGTACGGCTCATGGTTCTCTTTCGTCACAAGGTCGTCGATCAGAACGCCGATATACGACTCCGAACGGTCGAGCACCAGCTCTTCTTTTCCCTGCACGCGGAGCGCTGCATTGATGCCCGCGATCAGGCCCTGCGCCGCAGCCTCCTCGTATCCGGAACTGCCGTTGAACTGGCCGCCGGAAAACAGATTCTTGATCGCCTTGAACTCGAGGGACGGCAGAAGCTGTCTCGGGTTGATGCAGTCGTACTCGATCGCATACGCATTCCGCACGATTTTTGCATGCTCCAGACCCGGCACGGTGTGATACATCGCAATCTGCACATCCTCCGGCAGCGAGCTTGACATGCCGCCGACGTACATCTCGTTCGTGTATCGTCCCTCCGGCTCCAGGAACACCTGATGGCGGTTTTTATCGGCAAATTTTACAACTTTATCTTCAATGGATGGACAGTACCGCGGGCCTGTTCCCTCGATCATGCCGGAATACAGCGGCGACCGGTCGAGGTTTTCGCGGATAATTTTGTGCGTTTCTTCATTCGTATACGTCAGCCAGCAGGATTCCTGATCGATCTGTACGCTCTCCGGATCGGTCGAGAATGAGAACGGCACAACGCGCTCATCGCCAAACTGCTCTTCCATTTTCGAAAAGTCAATGCTCCGCTTGTCAATACGCGCCGGTGTTCCTGTTTTAAAACGCACCATCTCCACGCCGTTCGCTTTCAGGGAATCCGTCAGATGCGTCGCCGCCTGCAGGCCGTTCGGGCCGGTATACGTGCTCACATCGCCGTAAATGCACCGTGCATTCAGATAAACGCCGGTACAGAGGACGGCAGCCTTACAGTGGTAAACCGCGCCGGAAACGGCCTTTACACCCGTCAGAACACCGTCTTCCACGATCAGCTCCGCAATCTCCATCTGGCGGATCGTCAGATGATCGGTATTTTCAAGAACCTCGCGCATCGACTGGCTGTACGCCCGCTTATCCGCCTGCGCACGCAGCGAATGCACCGCCGGTCCCTTCGATTGATTCAGCATTTTCGACTGAATAAACGTTTTGTCAATATTTTTACCCATCTCGCCGCCGAGCGCATCGATCTCTTTTACGAGGTGTCCCTTCGACGTGCCTCCGATGTTCGGGTTGCACGGCATCATGGCGATGCTGTCGACACTTACCGTAAATACAACCGTTTCCAGCCCCATCCGCGCTGCCGCAAGTGCTGCCTCGCATCCCGCATGGCCTGCGCCGATGACGGCAATATCAATTGTTTCTTCTAAAACTGCCATTTTTCTTTTATCCTCTTTCTCTATCTACAGCTTCAGATTCTGTCTTAAGCTTTTTACTCTGTCAAAATCCGGCTGTCGTTCCTTGTAACTCTATTCCGGCAGATCTTCGTAATCTGCATTTGCTGCCTTTATTTACCTGTACAGAATTTGCTGAAAATCTCATTCACAAGGTCTTCTCCCACCGCTTCACCGATGATCGAACCCAGCTCCTCATACGCATTCATAAGATCAATGGAAAAGAAATCCTCCGGCATACCCATTTCGATGCTTTCTGCCGTCAGCTCCAGACTCTTTTTTGCCGCAAGGAGCGCCTGCTTGTGGCGCGCATTCGTGATGTAAACCTCATCGTTGAACGAAATTTCGCCCTGGAAAAACATCTTTTTCATCTGTTCCTCCAGCTCTTCCATACCCGTCTCTTCCCGCGCGGAAATGCTGATGACCGGAGCGCCTGTCTTTTGCTCCATCTCCTCTTTTTCGATCACCGCAGTCAGATCCGACTTATTCAGCAGCACAATCGCCTTGCGCCCTTTCAGGATTTCCATGATTTTTGCATCATTCTCATCGAGCGGTACGGATGCATCCACCACGTAGAGAATCAGATCTGCGTCCTTTGCATGCTCCAAAGCACGGTCCACACCGATTTTCTCGACCGTATCCGCCGTTTTTCGAATACCCGCCGTATCCAGAATCCGAAGGGAAATGCCCTTTAAGACCAGATTTTCCTCGAGCACGTCGCGCGTCGTTCCGGCGATATCCGTTACAATCGCCTTTTCCTCTCCGGCCAGCAGATTCAAAAGCGACGATTTTCCGGCATTCGGCTTTCCAAGAATAACCGTCTTGATGCCCTCCTGGATCATCTTACCCTCATCCGCAGATGCCAGGAGCTTTTCAACCTGTTTTTTCTGCTCCGCAACAACCACGGCCAGCCGCTCCGGGTATCCGTCCAGACTGATGTGCTCCGGGTCATCAAGCGCCGACTCGATAAACGCGATCTCATAAATCAGCTTCTCGCGAATTGCCCGGATCGCCTTTTTCACCGTTCCGCGCAGCTGGCTCTCGGAGCTTTTTAAGGCATACGCACTCTTTGCCGAGATGACATCCATAACCGCCTCGGCCTGCGTCAGATCCATTCTTCCGTTCAGAAACGCCCGTTTCGTAAACTCACCCGGATCTGCCGCCCGCGCACCGGCATTTAAGACTGCCTCGAGCACTTTTTTCACCGCCAGCACCCCGCCGTGACAGTCGATCTCGACGGTATTCTCGCCCGTATATGTTTTCGGCCCTTTCATCACCATGACAAGGACCTCATCAATCACTTCCTCCCCTTCGGTAATCCATCCATAATGAATCGTATGGGATTTGACCGCAGAAAGCTTTTTTCCTTCTTTTTTTGCACGGAATACGCGATCCGCCACTTCGAATGCATCGTTTCCGCTGATTCTTACAATACCAATTCCCGCCGGCGCCATCGCTGTGGACACTGCGGCAATTGTATCATCCAAATGAAATCCTGCCATTGTTTCCAGTCCTTTCTAAAACCTCTCTTTTGGGGGACCCCAGTATTCAGATCCACATCTTTTCTTTCCTTTCGCATGGCTCTGAATAGTTCCATTTTAGCAGAAAACCAGAAAAGACGGTACCCCGTATTTTACACAGGTACCGTCTTTTTGCATATTTTTTACGCTTTCTTATCGTTTCGGCGCTACAACAACGTGGCGATATGGCTCGCTGCCCTCGCTGTAGGTCTCCACAAATTTATTTCCCTGCAGTGCAGAGTGGATGATTCTTCTCTCGTAAGGATTCATCGGCTCTAAGGAAACCGGTCTTCTGGTCTTTTTCACTTTGTAAGCGATGTTTCTTGCCAGGTTTTCCAGTGTTTCTTTTCTGCGCTTGCGGTAATTTTCCGTATCAAGTTTGACACGAACGTAATCCTTCTGCTCTTTATTGACTACAAGGCTGGTCAGATACTGAAGGGAATCCAGCGTCTGTCCTCTTTTGCCGATCAGGATGCCCATATCCTCACCGGCAAAATCAACTTCAAGAGAACCGTTCTCGGCATTATACTCCATCTGGATCTCAACCGGGAGCTCCATGGCTTTGAATACACCGCTTAAGAACTCAAGTGCCGTTGCCTTGATCTGGGCGATTTCCTCGTCTGTTCTCTGAACTACTTCACGCTCTTCTCTTGGCTCGGAGCGTCTTGCAGTTTCTGCCTGACGCGGAGCAGATTTTCTTTCCGTTTCTTTCTTTACAGCTTCTTTTTTCGGCGCTTCCTTTACCGGTGCAGGAGCTGCCTCTTTTTTCTCTGGTTTCTGGGGTGCTTCCGGTTCTTTTTCCGGTGCGGCTTTTACAGCGGCACGGATCACAGCCGGTTTACTTCCGATTCCAAAGAATCCGGAACTGCCTTCGCTGATGACCTGGATCTCCAGTTTATCGCTGGCAGCCTGAAGCTCAATGCAGGCTTTTGTAATAGCGTCGTCCACGGTTTTTGCGGATACTTCGATAAACTCCATAAAGATTTACCCCCTATTTTTTCTTTTTGCTGTTCTTTTCATCAAACTGTTTTACCATGTTTGCTTTCGCAGCGATGCTTCCGGCGCGGTATTCCTGATTACTGTTGTAATACTCAGTCGAAGCTTTTCTTGCTGCCTCTTTTTCCTCAGCAGACGGCTCTTCGTTCTCCTGTACCTGAATATTACGCACACTCTGCGTTGCAGCCTGTGTGATTTTCTGCGGCGGAAGGCCGGCTTTTTCTCTCTTCTTTGCAGCTTTTTCCTGGTTTTTGCGGATCACCTCATCCATGTCAATGGAAGACATATGACGGTTGATCACAATCTGCTGTACGCTTCGAACAAGCGCACCTGCAATCCAGTAAATACCAATACCGATGGAGAACGATAAACACATAAATGCGGAGAAAACAGGCATTACCGTGTTCATGGTCTTCATAGAATTTTCCATGGAGTTTGCTGTCTTATTTCCGTTGTTGGAAGATGGTGCCTGCGGCATCAGCTTGTAATTCAGCCACTGGGTAAACCATGCCAGAACCGGCACCAGAATTGCTCCTGCAATCAGAAGCGCAGATCCGTTTGCCATACCCTCGCGGATGACATCCATCGGAGACTGTGTGATATTAAATCCAAGGAACATGTTGATATGCTTGGACTCCGCGGCGGTTTTTGTAATGGTATCCGCAATACCGGAGAACTCGCTGATGTCGGCCAGCTTCGTCCACTGGGACGGTTTCAGCACATAAAACATGTCCAGAAGGTTATTTTCGGTTAATGTTTCACTTACTTTACTGTACATGGTAACACGGTTATCTGTGATAAACTGTGTCAGAATTCCAGAATATCCTGATACACCCATCATCTGTGTTGTCAGTCCCTGGAATACATTGCGGACACTTCCGATATATCCCGGAATATGATAGATAACCTGGTACAGCGCAAGCAGAATCGGCATCTGAACCAGCAGTGTACTGCAGCTTCCTGTCGGGGAGACACCGTATTTCTGATAAACTGCCATGGTCTCTTCAGATTTTTTCATCTGAGAAGCCTGGTCTTTTTTGTTCTGATATTTCTTTTCAATTCTCTGCAGATCCGGCTGCATTACGCTCATCATCTTCGACATCTTCTGCTGCTTGATCTGAAGCGGCGTCAGAACGAGATAAATGATAATCGTATACAGAATAATCGCAATACCGATGTTCGGAATTCCAATTTTTTCCAGACAAAAATAAATTCCATTGATCAGCCAGCCGAGGATCTGGCATACCCACCCGATAATCGGCCACGTTGACTTACTCAGTACGATATCCAAAACGTCTTTTCCTCCTTATTTATCTACGGCACAGGGTCGTAACCTCCGTGTGAAAACGGGTTACATCTCAGTATTCTCCATAATGCCAGCAGACTTCCTTTGAAAGCACCATATTTCTGAATCGCTTCCAGCCCGTACTGCGAGCAGGTCGGCGTATAAGGGCAGTGCACCCTCTTCAGAGGAGACAGGTACTTCTGATAAAACCGGATACCTTTTATCAATACCGTCTTCATTCTTCTGTTTCCTTTAATATATGATGCAGTTTTCCCAGATGCAAAAGTGCTCCCTCTATCTCGAAATACGTACAGTTTTTTGCATTAACTCTTGCGATCACAACTACATCCATTCCACACTGAAATTCCTCTTCATGCAGACGATAACTCTCCCGGATCAGTCTCGCCAGATGGTGGCGCACAACGCTGTTTCCCACCTTTTTGCTTACTGAAATTCCAATCCGGTTCCGTCCCAGCTGATTTTTCTTCACATACATGACCAGAAATCGGTTTGCAAACGATGTTCCCTGCTTATAAACCAGCTGAAAATCTCTGTTTTTTTTCAGGCTTTCCGAATATTTCATGAATCCATTCTTTCCTTCATGATTTGTCTAAATTTTCTTTTCCTTGAATAGCTTTAGATAGAAGAAAAGACCACATAAATTTTATGCGGCCTTTGGTTTTATGCTGATAATTTTTTTCTTCCTTTTAATCTTCTTGCAGCTAAAACTTTTCTTCCACCTTTTGTGCTCATTCTTGCTCTGAATCCGTGAACTTTAGCTCTGGATCTTTTTTTCGGCTGAAATGTCATTTTCATAAGATAAGGCACCTCCTTTAAATTCTAATCAATAACTGCCTGCAAGGCAGTATTTCACTACATGTATGACAGAAAACATCATTTCAATTATATTCATAAACCCCCATTTCGTCAACCCTAAAATCAATAATTTTCGCAGTTTTTTTCGGGAAAAATGCCGCTCTAACGCGGTTTTCCGGTCTGCCGCTGCCCGTGCCTTCCGTGTGCTGATTTTCGGTTTATCCACAACTTATCCACACTGTCCGCCACACGCGTACAAATACCAGTTCGATTTTTGCGCTTTCCACACGATATCTTGTAACCGTAATCAACATTATCCACAATCTGTGGATAACCTTGTGGATAACTTTCGGTTTTGCTGTGTACAACCTGTGGGCATTTCCAATTTTTCCAGTATTTACGCCATGTATAATGTGTATATAAGTTTTCCAGACTTTACACATTTCGGTTTTTCCAGCCCTCTATCCACAATTTTATCAACATAAGATTCCCTGTTATCCACAAACTATCCTCCATTTCATCAACAGGAAAATTTTTTACACATTCTGTGGATAAAAAAATAATTATCCACATTTTTGGGTTGAATAAAACGGCATTTTATTATATCATATAGAAGTAAAAATGCGACTATTCGGGGAAAATTTCGTTTTCCAGACAGAAGTTATCCCCAAAAAGCAATGATTATAGAAGCGGAGCGACAGAAAAAGCATGGAAATCGTACAAGATAAATGGAAAGAAATACTGCAGAGAGTGCGGGACGAGCACGAATTATCTGAGATCTCCTTTACTACATGGATTGAACCACTTACGATCCATTCGGTTGAGGACAATCTGATCACAATCCTGGTTCCATCCGAAAAAATGGGTCTCGATTACGTGAGCAAAAAATATACTCTTCCTATTAAAGTGGCAATCGCGGAAATCACAGGTGTCAACTATGAGATCCGCTTTATTCTTCCGGAAGAAGTGAAACAGGAAAAAGCGCCTGCTCCCGTCCAGAAAAATCTCTATGTGCCGAACCTGAATCCAAAGTATACCTTTGATACCTTCGTGGTCGGCAGCAATAACAAATTTGCCCATGCAGCTTCTCTCGCCGTGGCCGAATCCCCGGGAGAAATCTACAATCCGCTGTTTTTATACGGTGGTGTTGGACTGGGCAAAACCCATCTGATGCACTCGATCGCACATTTTATTCTTCAGAAAAACCCGTCTTCGCGGATTCTCTACGTAACGAGTGAAGAATTTACCAATGAAGTCATCGAGGCCATCCGAAACAGCAACAACACCGCAATGACCAAATTCCGTGAGAAATACCGCAATATCGACGTACTTCTCATCGATGATGTGCAGTTTATTATAGGAAAGGAATCCACGCAGGAAGAGTTTTTCCATACCTTCAATACGCTGCACGGCGCCAACAAACAGATCATCCTTTCTTCGGATCGTCCCCCGAAAGACATGGATATCCTGGAAGACCGCATCCGTTCCCGTTTCGAATGGGGACTCCTTGCCGATATCCAGAGCCCGGATTATGAGACGCGAATCGCCATTCTCCGAAAGAAACAGGAATTAGACGGCTATTCCGTCAGCGACGATGTGATCGAATACATCGCTTCCAATATTAAATCGAACATCCGTGAGTTGGAAGGCGCTCTCAACAAAATCATTGCATACGCAAACCTTGAAAAACGTGAAATCAACATTGATCTTGCAGAGCAGGTGCTGCGCGACATCATCTCCCCGAACGAGAAGAAGGTGATCACGCCGGAATTTATCATCGACACCGTTGCAGATCACTTCGATATTACGCCGTCCGACATTGTCGGCAGCAAGCGGAGCAGCAAAATCGTATTCCCGCGCCAGATCGCAATGTATCTGTGCCGCGAAATGCTCGATGCCCCGCTGACCGGAATCGGAAAAATGATGGGCGACCGCGATCATACCACTGTCATGCACGGCATTGAAAAGATCGAAAAGGAAATGAGTGCCAAAGACAGTGTCCGCAACACGGTAGATATCTTAAAGAAGAAGATTAACCCGTCTAAATAAGCGGCAGAGCTGTAACTCTGTCAAAACAGTTCGAACCGATCTACATTTATATAAGAAGAAACGCATCGGTTTACAGGCCCTTATTTATGCACAAACCGATGTGGAAAGCCTGTGGATGAATTGTGGACAAATTTGGAGCCTGAAGTTATCAACATTTCATACACAGGTTCACGTTCGATTATTCACAGAGTTATACAGATCCATTTTTCCAGTATTTCCGCATTCTCGAAGGGGTTATCCACATATTCACAGCCCCTACGACTAAGACTACGGATTTTTACTATATTTTTTCTTTATAAGCATACTCACCCAGCTGTGAGGAAAGGAGAGTTATCCACAATTATGAAATTAGTGTTTGACAAAGCAGACCTTGTAAAAAGCGTTGCCATTGCGATGAAAGCTGTTTCCGGTAAAACTACGATGCCAATTCTGCAGTGTATCCTGATTGATGCATCTTCCAGCCAGATCAAGTTCACCTCCAACGATATGGAACTCGGAATTGAGACCCTTGTCACAGGTATGATTCTGGAACGCGGTATTGTTGCTCTGGATGCAAAGATTTTTTCTGAGATCGTAAGAAAACTTCCGGATAATCAGGTTACAATAGAAACAGATGAAAATCTGGTAACCACGATTACGTGTGAAAAAGCAAAATTCAACATTCCGGGACAGTCAGGAGAAGATTTTTCCTATCTGCCGATTCTCGAAACTTCCGATTGTGTTTCCATTTCCCAGTTCACCTTAAAAGAACTGATCCGTCAGACCATTTTCTCTATTGCAGCCAATGAGAACAACAAACTGATGACCGGTGAGCTGTTTGAAATCAAAGATAACACACTTCGCGTCGTATCTCTGGACGGACACCGTATTGCGATCCGCAAAATTGAGCTGAAAAATTCGTATCTGGACCGAAAAGTCGTTGTTCCGGGAAAAACTCTGAACGAAATCAGCAAAATTCTGTCCGGCGAGATGGATGATCAGATTGATATTTACTTCTCGGAAAACCACATTATGTTCAAGTTCGATGATACAACGGTCGTTTCCAGACTGATCGACGGTGAATATTTCCGCATCGACCAGATGCTTTCGAGTGATTACGAGACAAAAGTGACGATCAACAAAAAAGAATTCTTAAGCTGTATCGACCGTGCGACGCTTCTTGTCAAAGAAGGCGACAAAAAACCGATCATCATCGACATCCAGGATGGAGCGATGGAGCTGCAGATCAATTCTGCAATGGGTTCCATGAAGGAAGAGATCGATATCACCAAAGAAGGCAAGGATATTATGATCGGTTTTAACCCGAAATTCCTGATCGATGCACTTCGTGTTATTGACGACGAGGAAATTTCGATTTATTTGGTCAACCCGAAGGCTCCATGTTTTATCCGGAACGAAGAAGAGAGCTATATCTATCTGATTCTGCCGGTAAACTTCAATTCCGTGAGATAAGTCACATAAGTTTGAAATCTGCCGGAACCTTTTCTGAAAGAACTTTCAGCGGTTTTACAGCCACACAGGTTGAAAACTGCGAACTTACGTGAAGAAAAGGTACGGCAGTGCAGGAGGAAAAAATGGAAATTATTACGCTGCGTGAAGATTACATCAAACTGGGCCAGGCATTAAAAGCTGCGGCTCTGGTAGAAGACGGCGTGGAAGCAAAGCTCGTCATCAAGGACGGCGAAGTGACCGTAAACGGTGAAGTAGATACCCGCCGCGGCCGCAAGCTCTATGACGGAGATGTTGTCTGCTACAATGGAAATGAGATACAAATTAAAAAATAAGGCTTAAAAACTTAAGCTGATTTTTCACGGACGAGTGCTCATGTATATCAAATCTTTAGAACTGAAGAACTATCGGAATTATGAAAACTTATGCATAAATATCAGCCCCGGAACGAATATTCTCTACGGCGACAATGCCCAGGGAAAGACGAATATTCTCGAGGCTTTATATCTGGCGGGTACGACGAAATCGCACCGCGGCAGCAAGGACCGCGAAATCATCCAGTTTGACCGGGAAGAAGCCCATATCCGGATGATGGTGGAACGGAACGGCAGCACGCATAAAATCGATATGCATCTGAAAAAAAATAAATCCAAGGGAATCGCCATCGATGGAGTTCCGATCCGCAAAGCGTCGGAACTTTTTGGCATTGTAAATATTGTGTTTTTCTCTCCGGAGGACCTGAATATCATCAAAAACGGTCCTGCGGAGCGGCGGCGTTTCCTCGATAGCGAAATTTGTCAATTGTCAAGACTATACATGATCGAGCTTGCCAATTATAATAAAGTGGTGGCGCAGAGAAACAAGCTGCTTAAAGAGATTTCGTTTTCCGGCAGAATGGCGGATACGCTCGAGATTTGGGATGAGCAGATGGTCCGCTATGGAACAAGCATTATTTCCGAGCGGAAAAAATTTATCAGCCGCCTGAATGATATTTTATCCGAGATCCATCAGAATCTGACCGGAGGAAAGGAGCAGATTCTGATTACCTATGAACCGAATGTGTCCGAGGAAGGGTTTTCCGAAGAGTT
This sequence comes from Fusicatenibacter saccharivorans, assembly GCF_015557635.1. GTDB lineage: Bacteria > Bacillota > Clostridia > Lachnospirales > Lachnospiraceae > Fusicatenibacter > Fusicatenibacter saccharivorans. The sequence continues at coordinate 6,408 of NZ_JADNOP010000010.1, read as the reverse complement.
AAAAGCCGGAAGAGAGCGTGATCTGCGTTTCGGACAGTCCTACACCGGGCCGCACCGGGACGATTTCTGTGTGCGGGTCAACGACATTGATATCCGTAAATACGGTTCCCAGGGGCAGCAGAGGACGGCGGCGCTTTCGCTGAAACTGGCGGAGATCCGTCTGGTCGAGGAGGAAATTCACGATACACCGGTTTTACTGCTGGATGATGTTTTGTCGGAGCTGGACGGCAGCCGGCAGAATTATCTTCTGCAGAGCATTCACAGCATACAGACACTGATTACCTGTACCGGACTGGACGAGTTTGTCGAAAATCATTTTGAGGCAAACAGCGTATTCCAGGTGGTCGAGGGATCTGTGTTTCACAAAGAAACAGGAGGAATCTAAATGAGTACAGAGAACATGGAAAAGACAGAGTATGGTGCAGACCAGATTCAGATTCTGGAGGGTCTGGAAGCCGTACGGAAGCGCCCAGGTATGTATATCGGCAGTACCTCCGCACGGGGACTTCACCATCTGGTCTATGAGATTGTCGACAACTCGGTAGACGAGGCACTGGCAGGATACTGCAAAAATATTGACGTTACGATTAACCCGGACAACTCCATCACCGTCATCGACGACGGCCGTGGTATTCCGGTCGGCATCAATCATAAGTCGGGCCTTCCGGCCGTTGAGGTTGTCTTTACGGTGCTGCACGCAGGCGGAAAGTTCGGCGGCGGAGGGTACAAGGTATCCGGCGGTCTGCACGGCGTTGGTGCATCCGTTGTAAATGCGCTGTCTAACTGGCTTGAGGTGCGCGTTTATCACGATGGAAAGGTTTACTTCCAGCGGTATGAGCGCGGAAAAACCATGAATAAGCTGGAGGTCATCGATACCTGTCCGATCGAAAAAACAGGTACCGAGGTCCGTTTCCTGCCGGATGACACGATGTTCGAGGAGACGGTTTATGATTACGACGTTTTAAAAACAAGACTCCGCGAGACCGCATTTCTGACCAAGGGACTGCGCATTGTTCTGCGCGATCTGCGCACGGATCCGGTAGTGGAAAAAGCATTCCACTACGAGGGCGGTATCAAAGAGTTTGTCAGCTACCTGAACAAGAGCAAAACGGCGCTCTACCCGGACATCATCTACTGCGAGGGAGAAAGAGACGGCGTTCTCGTTGAGGTTGCGATGCAGCACAACGATTCCTATCAGGAAAATACGTACGGTTTCGTCAACAACATTACGACGCCGGAGGGCGGTACCCATATCGTGGGCTTCCGGAATGCGCTGACGAAAACCTTTAATGAATATGCAAGAGCAAATAAACTGTTAAAAGACAGCGAACCGAACCTGACCGGAGAGGATATCCGCGAGGGTATGACGGCGATTGTCAGCATCAAAATCGAGGAGCCGCAGTTCGAGGGCCAGACAAAGCAGAAACTTGGAAACAGCGAGGCGAGAGGAGCAGTCGACAATATCGTGAGCACTCAGCTCGAGCTGTTCCTGGAGCAGAACCCGGCTGTTGCAAAAACGATCGTTGAAAAGTCCCTGCTTTCCCAGCGTGCGAGAGAGGCTGCAAGAAAAGCGCGTGACCTGACGAGAAGAAAATCCGCACTGGACGGTATGTCCCTGCCTGGAAAACTGGCAGACTGTACCGACAAGGATCCGAAAAACTGTGAGATCTTCCTGGTCGAGGGAGATTCCGCGGGCGGTTCCGCAAAATCCGCGAGAAGCCGTGCAACGCAGGCGATCCTGCCTCTGCGTGGAAAAATCCTGAATGTAGAGAAAGCACGTCTCGATAAAATTTATGCCAATGCCGAGATCAAAGCGATGATTACGGCATTCGGAACCGGAATCCACGACGATTTCGATATCACCAAACTGCGCTACGACAAGATCATCATCATGACCGATGCCGATGTCGACGGCGCGCACATCGACACACTGATGCTGACGTTCCTGTACCGCTTCATGCCGGAGCTGATCAAACAGGGCCACGTTTACCTGGCACAGCCGCCGCTGTTCAAGATTGAGAAAAACAAAAAAGTATGGTACGCATACGATGACGATCAGATGAATCAGATCCTCAATGAGATCGGACGCGGAGATAATAAGATCCAGCGTTACAAAGGACTGGGAGAGATGGATGCGGAGCAGCTCTGGGAGACCACCATGGACCCAGAACGCCGTGTTCTGCGCCGCGTTGTGTTCGATGAAGAGTATTCTTCTGAAATTGATCTTACCTTCAATACGCTCATGGGCGACAAGGTAGAACCGCGCCGTGACTTTATCGAAGAGAGAGCAAAATACGCAAACAACCTGGATATCTAAAAAGTCCTGTGAACTGAAGTGGAGGAAAAGATGGAAGATAATGTTTTTGATAAAATTCACGAGGTCGATCTGAAAGACACGATGGAGGAATCCTACATCAACTATGCGATGAGCGTAATTGCATCCCGTGCACTTCCAGACGTCCGCGATGGCTTAAAGCCGGTACAGAGACGTATTCTGTACTCCATGAGTGAACTGAACAATACGCCGGATAAGCCGCACCGTAAGTGCGCGCGTATCGTCGGTGATACGATGGGTAAATATCACCCGCACGGCGACAGCTCTATCTACGGAGCACTCGTCAACATGGCACAGGACTGGGCAACCCGTTATCCGATGGTGGACGGCCATGGAAACTTCGGTTCCGTCGACGGCGACGGCGCTGCGGCTATGCGATACACCGAGGCACGTTTAAGCAAAATCTCGATGGAGATGCTGGCGGATATCAACAAAGACACCGTAGACTTCGCCCCGAACTTTGATGAAACCGAAAAAGAGACTGTTGTTATGCCGGCCCGCTACCCGAACCTTCTGGTAAACGGTACTTCCGGTATCGCAGTCGGTATGGCAACGAACATCCCGCCGCACAATCTGCGCGAGGTGGTAAGTGCCATTGTAAAAATTATTGATAATATCATCGAGGAGGACCGTACGACAGATCTCGAGGAGATTCTCGGCATTGTAAAAGGCCCTGACTTCCCGACCGGAGCAGAAATCCTCGGCACCCGCGGCATCGACGAGGCCTACCGTACCGGCCGCGGTAAAATCCGTGTTCGTGCGGTATCAAACATCGAGACACTGCCGAACGGAAAGAGCGAGATCATCGTAACCGAGATCCCGTACATGGTAAACAAGGCGCGCCTGATCGAGAACATCGCCGCGCTGGTAAGAGATAAAAAGATCGACGGCATCACCGGCATTGCGGACCACTCCAACCGTGAGGGTATGCGCATCTGTATCGAACTGCGCCGCGACGCCAATGCAAACGTCATCTTAAACCAGCTGTACAAACATACCCAGATGCAGGATACCTTTGGTGTGATCATGCTTGCACTGGTAAACAATCAGCCGAAAGTCATGAACCTTCTGGAGATGCTGACGTATTATCTGCAGCACCAGGAAGAGGTTGTGACGAGAAGAACGAAATACGACCTGAACAAAGCGCAGGAGAGAAGCCATATTCTGGAAGGACTCTTAAAAGCGCTTGACCATATTGACGAAGTGATCCATATCATCCGTGCATCCGCGAATGCGGCAGAGGCAAAGAAGAACCTGATGGAACGCTTCGATCTGAGTGATGCCCAGGCCCAGGCAATCGTAGATATGCGTCTGCGCGCTCTGACCGGTCTGGAACGGGAGAAGCTCGAGAACGAGTACAAAGAGCTGATGGCGCGCATCGAGCAGTTAAAAGCCATCCTCGCAGACCGCAAGGTGCTTCTTGGCGTTATCCGCAGGGAGATTCTGACCGTATCCGAAAAATACGGCGATGACAGAAGAACTTCCATCGGCTTTGATGAGTACGATCTCTCCATGGAGGATCTGATTCCGCGCGAGAATACCGTCATCACCATGACGAAACTGGGCTATATCAAACGTATGACCGTTGACAACTTCCGCAGCCAGAACCGTGGCGGCAAGGGAATCAAGGGCATGCAGACCATCGAGGACGACTACATCGAGGAGCTTCTGATGACGACGACCCATCATTACCTCATGTTCTTTACGAATACGGGAAGAGTCTACCGTCTGAAAGCATACGAGATTCCGGAGGCGTCCAGAACCGCAAGAGGAACGGCGATTGTCAACCTTCTCCAGCTGCAGCCGGGAGAGAAGATTACCGCTGTTATTCCAATGCGCAAATATGAGAAGGGCCATTATCTGTTTATGGCAACGAAAAAGGGACTGGTGAAGAAGACGCCGCTCGAAGAGTACGAGAACGTCAGAAAAACGGGTCTTGCTGCCATTGCGCTCCGCGATGATGATGAACTGATTGAAGTTAAGACAACTGATAACGAGAAAGAGATTATTCTGGTAACGAAATTCGGCCAGTGTATCCGCTTCAAGGAAAACGATGTGCGTACGACAGGCCGTGTTTCCATGGGTGTACGCGGCATCAACCTTCTGGACGGCGATGAAGTAGTCGGCATGCAGATCTGCACGCAGGGAGACTATCTCCTTGTCGTATCCGAAAACGGCATGGGCAAACGGACGCCGATGGCAGAGTTTACCGTACAGCTCCGCGGCGGCAAGGGTGTCAAATGCTATAAGATTACCGAAAAGACCGGAAACCTGATCGGTTCCAAGGCAGTCAATGAGGATAATGAGATTATGATGATTACCACAGAGGGAATCATTATCCGTACACCATGCTCCGGCATTTCTGTTATGGGACGGATCACGTCCGGTGTCAAGCTGATGGATGTGGACGGTGAAATCAAGGTTGCCAGCATTGCAAAGGTAAGAGACAAAGAGGCATCCGAGGAGACTCCGGTTTCGGTGGAAGAGACCGAAAGTGCTTCTGAGGAAACGAAGGAATAATACAGCGTCGCAAAACGTGTCTGAGAGAAAAAAGCTCAGGCACGTTTTTCTCGTTTGGGGAAGGGGAGAAAAATATGAAACGAATTTTACTGATGGTGCTGCGGAATCTGTTTCTGGTTCCGTGGATGTGGTGCCGGCTCTGTTACCATGCAGCGCGTCCGGACAAGTACAGTCTGGAAGAGCACTTTAAAATGCTGCGCTTTATTGTACAGCGGGCGAACAAAGGCGGAAACGTCATTGTGGAATCCTATGGAGCAGAAAATCTTCCGGAGCAGGACGGTTTTGTGATGTATCCGAATCACCAGGGACTGTACGATGTGCTGGCGATCGCAGGAGCGTGCTCGCGTACCTTTACAGTTGTTGCCAAAAAAGAGGTAGAGCATATTCCGTTTTTAAAACAGGTCTTTGCGTGCATCCACGCGCTGTTTATGGACCGGGAGAATCTGCGGCAGTCAATGCAGGTTATCAATGAGGCGGCCGATGTCGTAAAAGAAGGCAAAAACGTCATTCTGTTTCCGGAAGGAACGAGGAGCAGAAAGGGAAACCAGCTGCTGGAGTTTAAAAGCGGCAGCTTCAAGATCGCAGTAAAAGCAAAATGCCCGATCGTGCCGGTTGCGTTAAAAAACTGTTTTGTTCCGTTTGACTCCAATACCGTCCGTCCCGTAACGGTAGAAGTCCATTTTCTCGACCCGATCCCATACGAGGAATACCAGGGAATGAAGACAACAGAGATTGCCGAGATGGTAAAGAAGAGAATTGAAGCCGTCGTAACCGCGTAGCGGTTTCAGAAAAGAGCGTGATATGCGCTCTTTTCTGCTATTCTGGGGGCTGATTTGGGTTCTGTAAGGCATATTTTTTATAATAGTAAGAAAAAAACAAAAAATTCGAAAAAACGGGTTGACAAGAACGTAAGGTTTTTGTATAATAAACCATGCGTCACGAATGAGTGACCGCACATATCATTTTATATTTAGGCATTTGGAGAAGTACTCAAGTGGCTGAAGAGGCGCCCCTGCTAAGGGTGTAGGTCGGGTAACCGGCGCGAGGGTTCAAATCCCTCCTTCTCCGTTTGAAAGCCAAAAACAAAATGATATTTTTTGTGGAAAAAGTTCTTGACAAACAGCTTCACATCTGATAAGATAGCAGAGTTGGTGATAGGTTTGAAAAAACTAATCCAAAAAATAAATTAAAAAGTTCTTGACAAAAGCGAATGAGTTTGATAAAATAAACGAGTTGCTGATCGAAAGAACGGCGAAGAAATTAAAAAAACTTCAAAAAAAGTTCTTGACAAACGAAAAGCTCTGTGGTAAAATAAACGAGCTGATCCGAGTCGGAGCGGCAAAGATCCTTGATAATTAAACAATGAAACACATCCTCGAAAGTTCTGAATAAGTAATTCAAAACGATCGAAAGATCCTTTAAAACAGTAAAAGGGATAAATTAGCTAGTATGTTGATTTTGAACTTGGAACAAACATTTTATCAGAGAGTTTGATCCTGGCTCAGGATGAACGCTGGCGGCGTGCTTAACACATGCAAGTCGAGCGAAGCGGC